>NZ_JBIWDT010000005.1:0-225864 GCF_044762185.1 Lysinibacillus sp. NPDC097162
GCGCCAGTAGAGTTTAGGACACGATCAGAGAATTTAAAAGTTGGAATTTCAACTGGACGAGAACCTGTTGCGATAATCACATTGTTAAATGTGTAAGTTTGAGCAGATTCACCATTGATGATACGCACTGAATTAGCGTCAACGAAATATGCTTCACCTTGTACAATTTCAACTTTATTACCTTTAAGTAAGCCTTCAACACCGCCAGTTAATTTTTTAACAACGCTGTCTTTAAAAGCTTGTGCTTTTGAGAAGTCTAGTTTCACATCAGAAGCGATGATACCCATGTCATCTGAATGTTTAGCATGCTCAAAGCGGTGACCAACTGAAATTAACGCTTTTGATGGAATACAACCTACGTTTAAGCACACACCACCAAGTACATTTTTTTCAACGATTGTTACTTTTTGGCCAGTTTGAGCTGCACGAATTGCTGCTACATATCCTCCAGGACCTGAACCAATGACAAGAGTATCTGTTTCGATTGGGAAATCTCCTACTACCATTTTGTTACGCCTCCATTAATAATAATTCTGGCTCACTTAACAAACGCTTTAAGTGATTTAAAGCATTTTGCGCAGTGGCTCCATCGATCATGCGATGATCAAAGCTCAATGATAATGCTAACACAGGTGCAGCTACAATTTCACCATTTTTTATTACAGGTTTTTCTGCAATTCGACCAATACCTAAAATAGCTACTTCAGGGTGGTTAATTACTGGAGTAAACCATTGACCACCTGCAGAACCGATATTCGTAATAGACATTGATGCACCTTTCATTTCATGTGGTGCAAGTTTACCATCACGTGCTTTTGTTGCTAAGTCATTAATTTCATTTGAAACCGCAAATACCGATTTGCGATCAGCATGCTTAATAACTGGAACTAGCAAGCCTTTTTCAGTATCCGCCGCAATACCGATATTGTAGTAATGCTTTTGAACGATTTCTTGTGTTGCATCATCTAATGAGCGGTTAAATTCTGGGAATTCACGTAAAGTTGAAATAAGTGCTTTCACTACGTATGGTAAATACGTCAATTTCACACCTTTTTCAGCCGCGATATCTTTGAATTTTTTGCGATGTGCTACAAGAGCTGTTACATCAACTTCATCCATTAGTGTAACGTGTGGCGCAGTTTGTTTTGAATGCACCATTGCTTTAGCAATTGCTTTACGAATGCCAGACATTTTTTCACGTGTTTCTGGGAAGTCGCCTTCAAGAACAACAGGTGCAGCTGGTGCAGTTTCTTGTTGAGCAACCGCTTCCTCATTTGCAACTGGAGCTTCAGCTTCTTCAGACTGTACTGCTCCACCACCATTTAAGAAATTCTCAATATCTTCTTTTAAAATACGACCATTTTTGCCAGTACCCGATACTTCATGAATATTAACATCATTGTCTCGAGCAAATTTGCGAACTGAAGGCATAGCGATGATGCGTTTCGTACTATCAGTTGTTTCTTGCTTTACTGCTACCTCCGCTGTTGCTGAAGCTTTTGGAGCTTCTTCCTTAGCAGCAGGCGCTTTTGCTACATCTTGACCAGCTTCAGCAGTTGACTGCACTTGTGCCTCTGTCTTCGCTTCCGCATGATCGTCACCTTTTAGCTTCAAATCTTCATAACCAGGAGCATCTAAACGAATTAATACATCGCCAACAACAGCAACTGTACCTTCTGCTACTAATATTTCCTCTACTTTGCCTTCAACAGGTGAAGGAATTTCTACGACTGCTTTATCATTTTGTACTTCACAAAGGATATCGTCTTCTTTTACTGTATCCCCAGCTTTAACGAACCATTTTACAATTTCGCCTTCGTGAATACCCTCGCCAATATCCGGTAATCTGAATTCAAATGCCATGTGTACCCATCCTTTCTCATTGCTCTTCTTCAAATATGCAAGTTACATTAGAATGTTAAAACTTTTTTCGCTGTTTCCATTACATCTTTAAAATTCGGTAACCAAACACCTTCAGCTTGTGGGAATGGGTACACTGTATCCGGTGCTGCTACACGAAGAACAGGAGCCTCTAAGCTCAAAATTGCACGTTCTGTAATTTCAGCGACAACATTCGCAGCAATACCTGCTTGTTTTTGTGCCTCTTGAACAACGATTGCTCGGCCTGTTTTCTCAACTGACGCAATGATTGTTTCAATATCAATTGGTTGAATTGTACGTAAATCAATAACTTCTACAGAATGTCCTTCTTTTTCTAGTTCTTCTGCAGCCTTTAAGCTTTCGTGTACCATTAAGCCATATGCAACAATTGTTAAATCTTTACCTTCACGTTTTACATCAGCCTTACCTAATGGAATTTCGTATGCTTCCTCAGGTACTTCTTCACGGAATGAGCGATATAATTTTAAATGCTCTAAGAAAATAACTGGATTATCATTTCGAATAGAAGAAATAAGTAAACCTTTAGCATCGTAAGGTGTTGATGGTACAACTACTGTTAAACCTGGTTGAGCTGTCATTAAACTTTCTAAGCTGTCAGAGTGCATTTCTGGTGTATGCACACCGCCGCCGAATGGAGAACGAATTGTTACAGGTGCATTATACACACCACCGCTACGGTAGCTTAAACGTGCTAATTGCCCACTGATAGAATCCATTACTTCATATACGAAACCGAAAAATTGAATTTCTGGAACTGGACGGAAACCTTGAAGAGAAAGACCGATCGCTAACCCACCGATACCTGACTCTGCTAATGGTGTATCAAATACACGGTCAACACCAAATTCTTTTTGTAGGCCTTCAGTTGCTCGGAAAACCCCACCGTTGACGCCTATATCTTCTCCGAATAAAAGAACATTTTCATCATTCTTTAATTCTGTGCGAAGAGCATCTGTAATTGCTTGAATCATCGTCATTTGTGCCATAGGTTATTTCGACTCCTTCTCTTTGTAGATTTCATACTGTTCTTTTAAATTAGATGGCATTTCGCCTTTATACATATTTTCCATTAACTCTGTAACTTTTTGTTTTGGTGCAGCATCAGCTTTTTTGATTGCGTCTTTAATTTCTTCTTTCGCGCGCTCGATAACAGCCTCTTCTTTTTTCTCATCCCATAAACCTTTACCCTCTAAGTATTTACGGAAACGAACTAGAGGATCTTTTTGAGCCCATTCGTTATCTGTATCTGATGTACGGTAACGTGTTGGATCATCCCCAGCCATAGTATGTGGGCCATAACGGTAACACATTGTTTCAATGAAAGTTGGACCTTCACCATTAATTGCGCGTTCACGTGCATCACGAGTTGCAACATAAACTGCAAGCGCATCCATACCATCAACTAAAATACTTGGAATACCTGCTGCAATACCTTTTTGTGCAATTGTTTTTGCAGCTGTTTGTAATTCACGTGGTGTTGAAATCGCGAATTGGTTATTTTGTACGATGAAAATTGCAGGCGCTTTAAATGCACCAGCAAAGTTTAAACCTTCGTAGAAATCGCCTTGTGATGAACCACCATCACCTGTATAAGTAATTGCTACTGCTTTTTTACCTCGTTTTTTAATACCAAGTGCCACCCCAGCAGCTTGGATATATTGAGCACCAATAATGATTTGTGGAGCTAGTACGTTTACGCCTTCAGGAACTTGATTCCCTAAGAAGTGACCACGTGAGAATAAAAATGCTTTATCTAACGGTAAACCATGCCACACTATTTGTGGTACATCACGGTAACCCGGTAAAATCCAATCTTCTTTTTCTAATGCAAAATGAGAAGCAAGTTGTGATGCTTCCTGACCTGCTGTTGGTGCATAGAAGCCTAAGCGACCTTGACGGTTAAGAGAAATGGAACGTTGATCTAAAATACGTGTATATACCATACGCGTCATTAACTCAACTAACTCTTCATCTGATAATTTCGGATCTGCCTCTTCATTTATAATTTCGCCTTCTTCGTTCAAAATTTGAAACATTTCAAACTTTTCTTCGATTTCAGTTAGCGTTTGTTTTGGATCAAAAATATTATTGTTTTTCTTGCTCATTTGTCACATCTCCCTTTCAACTGTATTAAAATAAATCACTTTTAAACTAGTACAACTTATTCTTAGCACTCAGTATACTGAATAAAATACTGTCGGTCAATCATATATTACGCCTAATACCAAAGAATTTTTCTACAAAAACGATTATTACAGACTGTCCTATACTGTATTACTAACCTCAAAAATCTGTATTACAACAACATTCATCAAGCGCACAAACATTACGTTTCAATACATAATTACCAATAGTAGAATACCCCAGTTCTCTATAATCTAATAGCAACATAAAATATTTTTAAGCTTATTCAAATAAAGTCTTTTTTCATGTGCATGTTTTGATAGGTGATGTATACTTATAAGTAAGGTAATACAAAGATTGAAAGGAAGATTTACTCATGATTTTAATGGATGATATTATTCGCGAAGGCCATCCGACTCTCCGCACAAAAACAGAGGAAGTTCTATTCCCTTTAACTGATGAAATAAAACAGCTTGCTACAGATATGCTTCAATTTTTAATTAACAGCCAAGATCCTGAAATAGCTGATAAGTATGATTTGCGTAGTGGCATCGGTTTAGCTGCTAATCAAGTAAACAGCCTACATCGAATGTTCGCTCTTCATTTGAAAGACGAAAACGGCGAACAACTTAGCTTTGTTGCTATCAATCCTAAAATTGTTAGCCACTCAGTTGAAAATACCTACCTGCCAACGGGCGAAGGCTGCTTATCTGTTGATCGTAATGTACCTGGTTACGTGCCTCGTCATGCACGCATTACCGTGAAATTTAAAACAATCGACGGTGAAGAGAAAAAAATGCGCCTATCAGGCTTACCAGCTATTGCATTCCAGCACGAATTAGACCATTTAAATGGCGTCATGTTTTATGATCGTATCAATGAAAAAAATCCGTTTGCTGAAATTCCAAACGCTGTACCGTACGAACGCGACTAAGACAAGCTAGTGGCTATTGGTTGATGTCCGCTACGGCGGACGCTTTCCGCGGGCACACCGTAAGCCGCAACCCTCGCTAAAGCGCGGGATTGTTGCGTCTTACATTGTGTGCTGTTCCCGCAGGAGTCGCCGCCTCCGCTACCATCAACTATTGCTCTCTGCAAAGTTTTATTTATTGCAAAAAGTGTTAGATTGATGACAGTCAATCTAACACTTTTTCGCTTTAAGAGCTTTATTTTAAACTAATCGTTCATTAATTGTTTCAATTAGCGCAGGAAGTTCTTCCATTGTTTGGATAGTATAATGCGCGCCCACTTTTTCAAAAATAGCTTTGGTTTTTTCGATAACAGCGACTTGCTCATCATCAGATAAGCCCATAAATTCCTGTTCCGTTAAACCCATTTCTGAACTACCTATAATGACGCCGACAGCCCAAACTCCAGCATTTAGTGCCTCTTGAATATCTGAAGTAGTATCCCCAACTTTAACAATTTGCTTTGTTGCCTTTATACCAAGCTCCTCGATATTTTTGAAAATCATATAAGGATACGGACGCCCTTTATCTCCTACGTCAGTTGGCGTAACTAAAAAGTCAGGCTTATACCCTTTTTCCTGAGCGTGATGAGTCACTACTTCCATCATAGATTTAGTATAGCCTGTTGTAGAGCCTATACTTATGCCTGCCTGTTTTAAATGATTAACCGTTTCTATTACATGTGGGATTGGATCGGTGTACATAGCTAGTGATTCCATTAACTTCGTTTCAAACTGTGAATATAACGCTTGTACATCTTGTTCTGTATATGCACGTCCATACACTTGTTCCCAAGCCTCACTTATTCTAGTCATTTCAAGCATTGTTCGAATATGATCAATTTTTAACATTCCCATAGGTTTACGCGCTTCTTCCAGCGTCACCGTTACACCTGCTTCTTCAAAAATTGTAAGAAACACATTTACTGGAGCAAAACATCCGAAGTCAACCGCCGTACCTGCCCAATCTAAAATTACCGCTTCAATTTTCATTATTTTTCACCGCCATATAGTTTTCAATAACATTGCATAATGTATTAATATCTTCCTCGTGAACATCCCCTATATTCCCAATTCGGAATGTATCGAATTCAGTTAATTTCCCTGGATAAATAACAAAGCCAGCTTTTTTCATCTCATGATAGAAATGATCGAAAGAAAATGCTTCATATGGATATAAAAACGTAGTAATAATAGGTGATTGAACTTCCTCAGAAATATAAGCCTTAAATCCACATTGCGACAATCTTTCACGCAGCATTAGGTTGTTTTTAGCATAGCGTTTGTAGCGCGCCTCAATTCCACCTTCTTCAGCTAGTTCCTCAAGTGCCTTGGCAAAAGCTGCTACAACATGTGTCGGTGATGTAAAACGCCATTTCCCATCTACTTTCATCACTTCCCATTGATTGTATAAATCCAATGCAACGCTTTTGGCCGTTCCTTTACATTTTTCTAACGCTTCAATTTTCGCGATGACAAAACCAAAACCAGGAACGCCTTGAATACATTTGTTAGCACTACTAATTAAAAAGTCAATTTGACCGTTTGACAAATCCATCGGCACACCACCAAAGCTACTCATCGCATCTACAATAAATGTTTTATTGAACGAACGAACGACTTCTCCTATTTCATCAATGGGATTTAATATCCCTGTTGTCGTCTCACAATGTACAACAGCGACATGTGTAATAGCAGCATCATTTTCTAGTATATTTCGCACCTCTAACGGTGATGGTTGTTCATTATACGGGACACTATAAACGATATGCTGTAACTGAAGTACTTTCGCCATTTCGACTATCCGTTCCCCATAAGCACCATTTGTTAAAATAAGAACTTTATCTGCATCACCGATAGTAGTTGTTAGTACAGACTCAACAACGAAGCTACCACTTCCTTGCATTAGTACTGCTGAATAATTTGTTTCATCTACTTGCGCTAGTTCTACTAACTTTTTACGTATTGTTTGTGTAACTTGCTTATAGTCGTCATCCCATGTACAGCGATCCATTAGCATCTCCTTTTTTACTGCATCTGTTGTTGTTAATGGACCTGGTGTTAATAATTTGTAGTTATTCATGTCGTTATGCCCCTTTATTGTTGTGCTTCTTTAAAGAATGCTTGATGTTTTTCTAATAAATCAACAGTTAAAGTCGTATCCCACTTTTTCAAATACTGTGGTACATATTCATCATCTACTTGCTCACCTTCGTAAAGCGCTACCGGGTATTGTTTCAACAAATCTGCTCGTGCCTCTGTCGCTATTACCTTTGCCATTTCAATTGCCAACGCTTCATCGCCCTCTTTATCTACAACAGCAACAGATTCTGTTAACGTAAAGTTGCCTTCAGTAGGGTCAATATAATCAATTGGTAAGCCTTCATTTTTTGCATCAATTGCTTGAATACGTAACCCAAACCCAGCTGCCACTTCACCTGTTTTTACCTTTTTAATAGGACCAGAGCCTGAGCTTTCAATATGAGGACCTGCATTTTTAATTAAATCCGCTAATACTTGTTTCCCTTCTTTTTCTCCGTATTCATTCATAATCGCTTGTACTAATAGCCAACCTGTAGATGAGTCTAAAATATTAGGAAATGAAACTAAATCTTTAAATTTAGGGTTCGTTAAATCCTTTATTGTTTTCGGGACAGGTAGTCCTTTTTGTGCCAATAAATCTGTATTAATAAAAATTGATCCTACATTCCCTAAAATCGGTAATGCATAGGTTGATCCACCATCTATTGGCTTTAAGTCAGAGGGCAGGTCAACAAACATGGATTTAGATGTTTGAGCACTTTCTATAAAATACGAAGCCATCGTTACAACATCCGCTTCAATATCAGTACCTTCCGCCATCATTTTTCCACCTAATTCAGATGTCCCAAAAGATTGGATGATATACTTGCCTTCATAGCCTTCCTTATCTAATGTCGCTTGCATTACCTCAATTGCTTCATCATCTGCATTCGAATAAATGATTACTTGTTTGTTTGCATCAGCCTCTGCACTACCACATGCAGCTAATACAATTGCAGAACTAACAGTACCTAACATCATGATTGTTGACTTTTTCATCATTCCATCTCCTTAACCTTTTCTTTAGTTGTTGTTATATAATCACAACCTAATTTCACAATGAGGTTTGTGCATAAAATAAAAATGGAGAGAACAAAAATATCTGTATACTTCGCAAAATGCTGAAGTTCTTTTATGCGCGTGGAGACAAGCATTGTTTTCGTACTGACAAGGAAAATTACCCCACTAACAGTCACCATGGCATTTAAAAAATAGTAGCTAAACATTTGAAAAATAGTAGGACGGATATTTGGTAAAATAACGCGTACCACTGTTTGAATCCAGGAGTCTTTTAGCAATTCCCCCGTTACTTCCCATGTAGGGTCCATTTTTTGCAAAGAGTTTTTCGCCATCAAATACGGTGTTGTAAAAAAATGAACGACAGTATAGGCAATAATAATGAAGAAGGTCCCCTTTAACGAACTTCCATTAAAGAAAAATAAATAAGAAAGACCAAGAACCATCCCAGGCACGGTGTTCGTAACCATTGACATAATATCTATCGTTTTCCTGCCTTTCAGTGGCGTTCTGACGTTTAGAAGCGCTGAGACAAATGCTATACAAACACCTAAAACGGCTGTAAAGAAAGCAACGATGAGTGAATTCAAATAAACTCTAGTTAAGTTTTTTTCCGCTAAAACATTTTGTATATGTTCCAATGTGAAGCTAAAGTCATATGGATACCCTTTTGTAAATGGCACGATGAACATTGTTGAGAAGATGATAAAAATCGAACTCACACATAGTAATGAAAGAACTGTAAATGTACTATCGCGCAGACGATGTACTACTAGCTCACTTTGACTAGCATGCTTGTATTGAAAATTAAATCGATCTAGCAAACTTAGTATCACGATCCCAAGTACAGCAGGCACAAGCATCAATACAGAAATTACCGATCCTTGCTCAAATCGCACGATAGAGCCAAGCATTGCTTGATAAAGCTCTGTAGCGATCACTTTATAACTTCCACCTACCGACGCTGGTATTCCAAAGTCGGTAAAACTTAAAATAAACGTTAATATAAAAGCTCCACCAATTGTTCCTAGCATTGGACGAAGTACGGTATGGTAAAATCGACGTGATGGTCTATCATGCATCAGCATGGAAACGAGCAAAAACCGTTTATCAATGTATTGCATCGAATTATGCATTAAAATAAAGGCAACAGGTAATGTGTAAAGTACATATCCAATTAACAATCCATTAAATCCATAAATAGTCACTATAGGCTGACCTACTAATTTTGTAATAATGCCTTGATTGCCAAATGTATAAATCAGTACAAAACCATAGGTGATTGTCGGCAACAACATCGGCAATGTTATTCCTACATGCACAAGTTTTTTAACATGCCGATTCATCATCGTAAAATGTAATGCATAAGCCAATGCAAACGCTAAACAAGTCGTGATAATAGCAGCTACAAATGACACTTGAAAACTATTGAGAAACGCTTCACGAATTTCAACGCTCTGTAATGCTTCTACATAGTTTTGTAACGTTATGCTATTGCCTTTTTTCAAGGACTGCCAAAACATATAAAGCAATGGCACAATTAAAAAGAAGAGAAAAAAGAAGGCAACAGGGATAAACAAAATTTTCACCATTTTATTAGTTTTAAGCATAGGATTCTCCAAACAGTTGGTAAATGTTATGACGTTTAATGTGAAGTTGCCTTAAGATAAAGTCTTCGATAAATTGATTTTTTGGTGTTTTTAATATTTCATGAGGTGTACCATATTGTGAAACAGTGCCCTCATTAATAATTAGTACTTTATCTGATAACGTAAGCGCCTCTTCAGGATCATGGGTCACGATAATTGTCGTTAAATTAAATTGCCGTGCAATCGATTTAATGCGCTCTTTAATCGATTCCTTGATTACCCCGTCAAGCGCACTTAATGGTTCATCTAGTAATAATATTTTCGGTTGCATCACGAGTGTTCTAGCAATTGATACACGTTGTTTCTGCCCACCTGATAATTCGTGAATCTTCTTATGTAAATGTGGGGCTAGTTCTAAAAAATCAACATACTCTTGTATCTCATTTTTTGTCATTTGCTGTTTTTTATTTTTTAAGCCATATACGATATTGTCGTAAGCATTTAAATGTGGGAATAACGCGAAATCTTGGAAAACGATATTAAATCCCCGTTCCTGCATCGATTGTTTCGATATATCTTGTCCATTGTAAAAAAGTTGCCCATTCGTTTGCTCTGTAAGACCTAGAACAATGTTGAGTAATGTTGTTTTGCCACAACCACTCGGCCCCAATAAAGAAACTATTTCGCCAGAGCCAATTGTTAAATTTATATCTTTTAAAACTTTTTTATTTTTATAGCTTTTTGAAATATTTCTTAGTTCCAACAAGTCGCTCACTCCTTTTGAGTTGTTACTCACAGTATAGTGGCAATTTGTAAAGGGAAATAACATGTTTGTGTAAATGTTGAGTAAATTCTGACCAACTGTTGACAAAGTCATTACTACTTTGAGTAAATAACAAATAGAGGTGATTAAATGTATACATTAGAAAGGCAGCAACATATTTTGCAATACGTGCGCAATAACAAGGTAGTGAAATTAGTTACCTTGACAAAAGAATTCAATGTATCAATGGAAACTATCCGAAGAGATATTCAATTACTTGTACAAGAGAAGAAAATCGAGAAGTTTTATGGGGGCGTAAAATATATTGAACCTGTCGAAGGGCTAATGGACAATCGATTGACGCAGCAACTAACAGAAAAAATCGCTATCGCAAAAGCTTGCGCATCTTTAGTAGATGATGGTGACTGCATATTTATTGATAGTGGTACAACAACCTATCAGATGACGCCATTCCTTTTAGGAAAGGAAAAACTAACAGTTGTTACGAATTCTCTACCTGTGGCATTTGATTTAATCGGCTCTAATATTGAAGTAATGATTATCGGCGGAAAGATACGTCATTCAGAAAAGTCGGTCACTTCTAATGATTTCCTTTTCCGATTCGAGCATCTAAATATTAATAAGGCGTTTATATGCGCAAGTGGCGTAACGCTTGAAAAAGGAATATCCGATTTCAGTCTAGAAGAGGCGATGACGAGGAAACAGCTCATTAATATATCACAAACGGTTTATGTTGCAACGGATTCTTCTAAATTTAATAAAGATGTCGCGATTCAAGTGTGCCCGTTAAATCAGGTCGACAAGATTATTACCGATAACAAGCTCTCTAAAGATACGCTAAAGCAGTATAATGAGGCAGGAATTAAACTGGAGATTGTTGAAGTTGGGTAAAATTCAGAATTGTTTGAGTGCCTGACACTCTAACAGGCACGACGTAAGCCGCAACCCTCGCTAACACAAAGGTTGTTGCGACTTACGTTACGTGCGTTTCCCTAGGAGTCTTATTGGATTTTTAAATATATTTTACGGGTAAAATTCAGAATTGTTTGGGTGCCTGGCACTTATATAATTCTCAGATAACGCATTGCTTTTGCAAGACCGTCCGCATCTACATGATCTGTAATATGTGAGGCAACTGCCTTTACTCTCTCATGGCCATTCCCCATCGCTATGCTCGTGCCAACAGCCTCTAACATTTCAATATCATTAATACCATCACCAAAAGCAATTGCATCATCTAATGTTAGACCCATTTTTGTGAGCACTTTTTCGATTCCTGCAGCCTTCGAGCCTCCTTTAGGCAAAATATCACAAGAATATTGATGCCAACGCACAAACTGAACATTTGGAAAAGCTTCGTAATACAAATGTTCATCTTTCTCTTCCATAAAGATCAGTGTTTGATACACATCGTTCTGCATATAATAAGATGAGTCTAGTTCTGGATATGGGTATTTTAAAGTATCGAGACTTTCGGATACCATGTTATGCCCTCCAACTGACGCGATCATTCGCTTGTCGTCTAAAAAAACAACTGGTTCGTTTCGCGCTTCACCAAAGGCAATAATTTTCGCTAACTCATCTTTTTCAACACCATTTGTATAGACAACCTCGCCACGATAAACAACGTATTGTCCATTGAAGGTCACATACGTATTAATATCAAGCTCTTTTAACAATGATTGAATCATAAAAGGTGCACGTCCAGTGGCAATTGCAATCTCATAGCCTTTACGACGTGCTTCTAATAACGCTTCCTTTGCTGAAGCTGGCAATATTTTTTCACTGTTATAAAGTGTTCCATCTACATCAAAAAATAAAATTTTATTCATTTTATAATTCCTTTCTTTTTGTTGTTGCAAAGGCAAAATACTTTACACAGGTATCGTTTTTAATTATAATGATCCTAAGGAGTGATGTGCCATGCTGAAGAAACTAAAGCAAAAATTGTTGAAGCAACTTCGCGGCGTACTCGGAAAAAAATCAATTGCCTAACATTTGCCCTTCATTATTTGAAGGGCTTTTCTTTATTTTAAAGTAGCCGCGTGATAATATAAAGGAAATGCATTTATTTGTCTATGCGCAACCACTGTCTCATTGCCTTTATGAAAAGTGCAAGATTAAAGTATTGAGATACAAGAAATTCAAACGCTCATTTCTTTATTAGTTTGAAGTATACTAGAAATTCGCGGTTTTTTCTTGTAGTACGTGTGTGGTAATAGCCAAATCTGCAATAATAATGTACGCAATTAAAGGAGAGCAAACTATGATTTACAAAGTTTATTATCAAGAAAAAGCAAATGAGATTCCAGTTCGCGAAAACACTAAAAGTCTATACCTTGAAGCTGCTTCAGAACGTGAAGTACGTCAAAAGTTACAAGACCGTCATTACAACATTGAGTTCATTCAACTGCTTGAAGGTAACTATTTAGACTACGAACAAGCAAGTCCGAACTTCATCTTGGAGGAAATTTAACAAACATGAAGTTTGTTAAAAATGACCAAGCAGCTGTTTTCGCGCTCGGCGGACTGGGCGAAATCGGCAAAAACACTTACGGCGTTCAATTTCAAGATGAAATCATCTTAATTGACGCCGGAATAAAATTTCCAGAAGACGATTTACTCGGAATTGACTATGTTATTCCTGATTACACGTATTTAGTACGAAACGTCGATAAAATTAAAGGGTTATTTATTACGCACGGACACGAAGACCATATTGGTGGCATCCCTTATTTACTACGTCAAGTGAATGTTCCTGTTTATGGTGGTAAGCTTGCACTTGGCTTATTGCGCAACAAACTTGAAGAACATGGTTTACTACGTACAACTAAACTAATCGAAATTAAAGAAGATGATGTTATTAAATTTAGAAAAACATCTGTAAGCTTCTTTAGAACAACGCATAGTATTCCAGATGCTTATGGTATCGTCGTAAAAACACCTCCTGGCAATATCGTGCATACAGGTGACTTTAAATTCGACTTTACGCCAGTAGGCGAGCCAGCAAACTTAACAAAAATGGCTGAAATAGGTCGTGACGGCGTGCTGTGCTTACTATCTGATAGTACGAATGCTGAAAAACCAAATTTCACGATGTCTGAACGTACAGTTGGGAAAAGTATTGACGAAATCTTCCGCAAGGTTGATAGTCGTATTATTTTTGCAACGTTCGCATCAAATATTCACCGCTTACAGCAAGCAACAGATGCTGCCATTAAGTACGGACGAAAAATCGCTGTATTCGGTCGATCTATGGATAATGCCATTACAATCGGCCGTGAACTTGGCTACATCAACGCACCAAAAGATACATTCATTGATGCCCAAAGCATTAACCGTTTACCTGCCAACGAAGTGATGATTTTATGTACAGGCTCGCAAGGTGAACCAATGGCAGCACTATCTCGTATTGCCAATGGTACACACCGTCAAATTCAAATCCAGCCTGGCGACACTGTTATCTTCTCTTCTTCACCTGTACCAGGTAATACGGTTAGCGTAAATAAAATCATTAATTTACTTTTCCGTGCTGGCGCTGAAGTAATTCACGGTGCATTAAATAATATCCATACATCTGGTCACGGATCGCAAGAAGAACAAAAGCTAATGCTACGACTAATGAAGCCAAAATTCTTTATGCCTATCCACGGTGAATTCCGTATGTTAAAAATGCATACGCATTTAGCAGAAGATTGTGATGTTCCACTTGAAAATACTTTCGTTATGGAAAATGGTGATGTCCTGGCATTAAGTGCAAATGAAGCACATGTTGCAGGTCGCATCCCTTCTGGTGATGTCTATATTGATGGTAACGGTATTGGAGATATTGGCAATATTGTACTACGCGATCGCCGTATACTTTCTGAAGAAGGTTTAGTAATAGTTGTAGTGAGCGTAGATATGGAAAACCAAAAAATTGTTTCAGGTCCTGATATTATTTCACGTGGCTTCGTCTATATGCGTGAATCAGGTACAATGATTAATGAAGCACAAAAAATGCTGAACCGTCATCTTAACGAAACAATTCAAAGCAAAACGCCGCAATGGACTGAGCTTAAAAATGAAATTACTGACGTTTTAGGACCTTACTTATTTGAGAAAACTAAACGTCGTCCGATGATTTTACCGATTATTATGGAAGTATAATCTTTTAAATTAAGAAGCTACGCATTATTTGCGTAGCTTTTTTTATGTATATACATTCTATTTTATTTGCATAAAATTATAGAGTTTGAAAGACTAAGCTCCCCACTTTAATTTTGTAAGATGTAGTTTAACCTCCTTAAATTTAGAATACACAAATTCACCAGCAATACTTTTTACGTGACTTAGCTTTTTTCGTTTCAGTTTAAATTTGATTTAATAAATTTCTAAAATATTGAAACCTCCGATAACAAATTACGTATATAGTAATAACAACACGATTCCTTTCCCCCTTTTCGAAATGAAACATCCTTTTGAATACAATTTCAAAAAAATAGAATCGTCCACTCTAACTTACTAGTGAACAATTCTATTTCAATGTTTAAAATTGGAAATATTTCTCTAATACATATGCGATCCATTGACACCCTGGCTGTAGGCGGATGTTTTCAATTAGTCCTTTTATAATCGGTTTACTGTATGTTTGGTGCTCTACTTGATTTTTTAACAGCTCCAATGATTCACGTTCAATAGATGGCTCTATGTTCTGGATGTTTTGTTCGATTAACTGCAAAAGCGATTGTTGCGTAACTTCCTCTGCACAGGGTCTTGCTACAATTTGAGCGAGTTCTTCGGTAATAAAAGGGATTGTCGTATGACGTGCAATAATATCTGTCTTTTCCGCTAATGATTTTGCCAATTGATCTAAATCAAGCGGCAAATTTGAGAACATAAACAGCTCGGCATAGCCTTTCACAAATCCTTTTACGCAATACATCACATCATATTTTGTCTCTTGCAGCTCTTCTCGATAAAGTTGTTCAAGCATTTGGACGATAAACTTCGACATATCCGCTTCATAGGCACTCACTTTATAAAACAGCTCTTTTTTTGTAAGAAATACCTTTTCATTAAAGAACACACGTGAAGAAGCTGAATGTTTTTTAAACGTTTGAAAAATACCTTTATAAAAATCTACCAACACGACATCTTTTTTGTTCGTGCTTCTGACTACTTGGTCAATATCAGCTATAAATTGCTGTAGGTAGTAGTCAACCATTGAAAAAAGAAGTTCATCTTTTGTTTTAAAAGACAAATAAAATGCCCCTTTAGAAATCCCACAGCGCTCTGTAATTTGCTGTACAGATGTTGCTTCAAAGCCTTGTTCAGAAAACAGCTCTAATGCTTTCTCCATAATCAGTTGCTTTTTTGACATATTTTCAAATCTCTCCTAATGCATTTCATTGACAAATGACCGATTAGTCATTATTATAAATAATTGAATCTAGTAAGTCAATAAAGGGTAGGTGTGAAGGTGAAAGGTTTAGTTAATTTTGTATTGAAGAACAAATTGGCAGTGTGGTTATTAACAATTATCATCACTGTCTCAGGTATTTATTCAGGTACAAGAATGAAAATGGAATCAATCCCTGATATATCGATTCCATATTTAATTGTAATGGGCGTTTATCCAGGTGCAACGCCTGAACAAGTCATGAATGAACTTTCCATTCCATTTGAAAAATCAATCGAAAGTTTAGAGGATGTTAAGGCAGTTTATTCTACTTCTTCATCCAACATTGCACAAGTTCAAGTTGAATATGACTACGGCATCGATATGGATGAGAAAAAACGCCAGTTAGAATCAGCTTTAGATAATGTGAAACTCCCTGAGGGTGCACAAGAACCTACAATTATGGCAATAAGTATGAACATGATGCCTGTTGTCGCATTATCAGTAAGTAGTTCTAAGGAAGATATAGTTGAACTAACATCAACAGTAGAAGATTTATTACTTCCTAAAATCGAAAAAATCGACGGTGTTGCTTCTGCAACAATTACTGGTCAACATATTGAACAAGTTTCGTTTAAATATGACGAAGAGAAAATGGCTGCTCTCGGCTTAACAGAGGATACCGTCAAGCAAATGATCCAAGCAAGTGATATGTCATTATCGCTTGGTTTATATCAATTTACTGTTGGAGAACAAGCAGTTTCCGTAGATGGTAAAGTTAAATCTGTTGATGAATTAAAAGATTTATTAATACCAGTCACACCTTCAGCAACACAACCTTCTCCTTTCGTTCGTTTAGGTGATATTGCAACGATTGAAGTTGAAGGTAAAGTACAATCTGTTTCACGCACAAATGGTAAAGATGCCATTGCGATTCAAATTGTGAAAGGTCAAGATGCAAATACTGTAACTGTCGTAAATGCTGTAAAAGACCTTATTAAAGATGAAGAAAAAAGAATTGACGGCTTAAAAGTGGATATCTCACTTGACCAAGGTGCTCCAATTGAAGATTCAGTCTTCACAATGATTGAAAAAGCAGTATTCGGTGGCGCAATAGCTGTTTTAATTATTTTACTATTCTTACGCGATTTCAAATCAACAATTATTTCAATAATTTCTATTCCAGTATCTGTTTTCATGGCTTTACTATTATTGAACTGGATGGATATTACGTTAAATATTATGACACTTGGTGCAATCACCGTTGCCATTGGGCGCGTTATTGATGACTCCATTGTCGTAGTAGAAAATATTTATCGACGCATCCATTTGAAACAAGAAAAATTAACGGGTCGCGCACTTATTCGTGAAGCGACAATTGAAATGTTTAAACCTATCCTGTCTTCTACATTAGTTACAGTTGCGGTATTTGCCCCACTTATGTTTGTAGGCGGTATGGTCGGTGAATTATTCATGCCATTCGCATTAACAATGACATTTGCTTTAGGCGCGTCATTATTAGTAGCGATTACAATTGTACCAGCATTATCTCATTTCTTATTCCGTAAAAAAATCTATGGAGAGAAAAAGGAAAGCCAACATCAAGAAGTTGGTAAACTAGCTACTTGGTACAGAGGTGTATTAGAAAAAGCGTTAAATCATAAAATTATCACTTCTACAATTGCGATTTTAATGCTTGTTGGCTCACTTGCCCTAACACCATTAATCGGCTTTAGTTTCATGGGATCTCAAGAGGAAAAGGTAATGTATTTAACATATACACCTGGTACTGGTGAGTTAAATGATGAAACAGAAGCAAATGTTGCAACAGTCGAAAAAGAATTAATGAAACGTAAAGATATTGATATTTTACAAGTTTCTATAACAGATGCTACAAACGCAGATCCTGCAACAATGATGATGGGTGGCGGAGCTGGTGGTGCATTAATGTACCTAATCTTTGACCCTGAAATGGAAGACTTCCCAGCAGCTCGTGAAGAAGTGGAAAACTATGTATTTAACATTGACCAATCAGGTGAATGGAAAAGCCAAAACTTCACATCAATGTCTATGTCTTCAAATGAAGTTAGCTACACATTATACAGTGAAAACTTAGATAATCTTCGTAGCGCTGTAAAAGATGTTGAAGGTACATTAAATGATGTTAAGGGCTTAGAGGATGTTAAATCTGATTATGAAGACCCTTATGTAGAGCATGTATTAAAAGTAGAGCAAAAAAATGTTTTACAATACGGTTTAACGACTGCTCAAATCGTTATGGCTTTAAATTCTACGGCTTCACAAGAAGTGTTAACAACAGTTGAACGTGACGGTGAAGATATTAACGTCATTGTCCAACGCGATGCAAAGAAAGCAGCCTTATCAATCGATGATATTTTAAAAACAGAAATTAAAACAGCTTTAGGCACAACGATGACAATCGGTGAATTAGTAGATGTTGAAGAAGGTACAACGCTTAATTCATTATCACGCTCAAAAGGTGAATACTTCGCAACAGTATCTGCCACAATTATTGGTGATGATATTTCAAAAGCAACTTCTGCAGCTGATAAAAAAATCGATAAGTTAGACTTACCTAAAGGTGTGACAACAGGCGTATCCGGTGTAGCAGCAGATATGCAAGAAACATTCACACAACTTGGAATTGCTATGTTAGCAGCAATTGCCATCGTTTACTTTATTCTTGTCGTAACGTTTGGTGAAGGTTTAGCGCCATTTGCTATCCTCTTCTCATTACCGTTTGCGGTAATCGGTGCATTTGTTGGCTTATATGTAACGAATCAAACGATTTCTGTTTCAGTTATGATGGGTCTATTGATGCTAATAGGTATTGTTGTAACAAATGCCATCGTACTTGTCGACCGCATTATCCATATGGAACGAGATGGACTGGGTATGCGTGAAGCAATTTTAGAAGCAGGTGCAACGCGTCTACGTCCAATTTTAATGACTGCAATTGCAACGATTGGCGCGATGATTCCAATGGCACTTGGTAATGGTGGTAGCGGATTAATTTCGAAAGACCTTGCAATTACAGTAATCGGTGGTTTATTATCTTCAACATTATTAACATTAGTAGTCGTACCAATTGTGTATGAAATGCTATCAAAAATGTTAAAGAAAAACCGTAAAGATATGGAAGAAAATTAATTAATAGTCGCAATGCTAAAAGGGCACCCCATAATGGAGTGCCCTTTTTTTATCGTCTTCGTAACCTTTGATTTCTGATCTAGAAGCTCCCTTTTCACGTAGAGGCTTTAAGGTCCATTTGGGGGTTACGCCCCGAAAGTACCGTATTACGAATCCATCCAGCAACCTCTTGTGGATTCGTTAGTGGTAAAAAATGAAATCCATTAGGAACTTTTATTATTTTTGCAGTTGGTTGTCTTTCGTGAAAATTAGTTAATTTCCTATGTAACAATTCGTCTTGTTGATGATCTGCTAACAGTAATAAAACTGGCAAAGGAGTTTCCGTTTCTATGCAATAATCGTGCTGGTCAACTGCTTTCGCCAAATAATTTATAGCTTCTTCCTTACTATGGTGACGGTAGATATTTTCCTCTTTCACAAAATTCCCAATAAAATATTCGTACAAATATTGCCGATGTTCAGCTGTTGCTATGCCCATGCTCTTTATTTCTTCATTTATCGCCTCTTGTAAATCTTCGTAGCTTTCAATAATAGGCAATTTTATCTCCATTTCATCATCAAGATGATATTGTCCATGAAAATAATGGCCACCGTCTAATAATGTTAACGACTTTACTGAATTACGATAGTTTGTATAAAAATTTTGAATGATCCAGGCGCCTATTGAATTTCCTACAAAATGAGCTTTTGCAATTTTTAACGCATCCATCGTTTCTTTAATGTTCTTGGTATATGTTTTAAACGAAAAATCATTGTCTAGCAGCCCATTATGCCCAGGTAAATCAATTGCTACAATATGCACTTCTGGCAATGCTTTGGCCAATGCAGCATACATTTCTTTCCGTTCCCCAAGAGCTGGAATCGCAATAATAACCTCGTTATGCTGATTGGCATTGTATTGTATATAATTTCTCATTGGCTACCCCTATTCTTTTTCTATCGTTTTCAATAACTGAAAGACAGCTTGCTCATGACCAAACCTTTCTAAAACCTTTACTTTTTGCATACCTAACTTTTCTAGTACACGACAGGAGGCAACATTTGCGGTTTGCGTTTCCGCTACTATTTTTGATAAATTTAGGGTGGAAAATCCATAATGGATGATGGCTAATAATACTTCAAATGCATAACCCTTACCCCAATATTGTGGTAAAAATTGATAGCTCAGCTCATATGTCGTTTTTTCATGATATTCATCAATCGACACTAAACCAATAAACTCATTTTTGTTTTTTAATGAAATATAAAAATATGAATTAGGCAAAGGTGCTTGTAGCATGCTGTCAAAGGAAGAATAGATGTAGCTTTTTTCCGGTACCCCTCCTAGAAAGGCTCTGACATCCTCATTACAATACAATGAATAAATATCTTCAACATGGTTTGGCTTTATTGACTGGATGATACAATTTTCGGTAATTAACATAACATGCCTCGCTATTTTAATTTTCTTTATTATGACAAAGCTATAATAGGAAATCAAACACAATTTTACATTAATTTGTTTTAATCCTCTCAAAGAAAATAAAAGGCCTGCGTCCGATACAATATCGAACACAGGCTAAAACATTTTTTCAAAATTACTAAGTCTATCTTATTTCATAATGACTAGCTTGTTATTTAGTTGTTGAAAGCTCCTTTAAGCATTCTTTTCTAGCTTCCCACTCTTCTCTTAACATGCCCATACGTATGGAATCATAATAGACACCCTCATACAAACGCACTTTGCGAATTTTCGCTTCCAATTGCATCCCTAATTTCTCTCCGACGCGAATCATCCGTTTATTTCCTGACCATGTCGTAAACCCAACGCGAACAAGTGGCATCGTAGAAAATAAGTGATCAATCCAAAGTGCCATTGCTCTAGTGCCAAGTCCTTTGCCCCAATTATGAGACTCATGAAAAACAATACCTATTTCTAACCACTTAGAAGGCTCATGCTCCCAATAATATGAGATTACGCCACAAATATCGCCATCAACCTCAATTGCCCAAAAGTTTTTTTGATTAATAAATTGCTGTGACATTAACATAAAATCATTCAATGGTTTAGCTTGATGCGGGAAATAAGGAGCATCCCATTTTTTCCATTCTGGTTGCTCGTCTTTATAAATAAGCTCCCATATGCGCTCTAAATCAGACTCAATGATAGGACGAATGTTTAATTCTTGATCTGTGTACATAAGCAGCCTCTTTTCAATTTTCATTTCTTTTTTTAATTGCTTGAAAAGTGGCATATCCTCTATATGCTACTTCTCAATCACATTCCGTATCTTTTTCATATTCATCATTCCTTCCATTGTAATTAGGAAAATTATAGCACATTACCATTTATAGTATGTCTTACTTGCAATTTAAAATTCACTTATTTTCTTTTTCGACCGATTAATAGCGTTACTTGTGCCATTGTAAATGGTAATGAAGATTTTTTACGATATGCCACATACTTAGGTTCCCAAAAATCAGCATATTTTAATTTAAAATTTCTTAATCCTTTGAAATGATAGAAGAAATGTCCATGTAAAAATATTTGTGCTGCAATTTTTTCACTTAAAAAGGAATATCTCGATTGCCCCACATTTGATAGTGGCGACATGCCCATATTGAACACTCGATAACCTTGTTCTTTCGCCCATTCAAACAGCGATAAAAAAATGAAATCCATCGTTCCAGACGGTGCACCTGGCTTGAAACGCATGAGATCGACTGAAATTCTTTCGTCATTGTCATACATTGGCATAATGCTAGCAAAGCCTATCACACCTTCTGCGCCTCTTAAAACAGCAATGTTTGACTTACTCAAATAGTTTTCATCGAAAAAGCCAAGAGAAAATCCCTTTTCAGCTCTTCCTTGTAGCCATTTACTTGATACCTCTTCCAATTCATTCATGAGTTCCTGTGAATATGGCGGGCTTAATAATGCAACCGCATAGTTCTCTCGTTCAAACTTATTTTTTACCGCCCTACTACTCTTCATTTCTTTACCAGTAAACGTGAATTTATCTAAATCAACAAATGCTTCCTCACCAAGTTTAAAAAAGCTATAGCCATGCTCATGTAAAGAAGGGAAAATATTGTTGTTTATCTCATAAAAAACAGGTGTATATCCATGTTTATCTGCCAATTCCAAAAACTCTTGAATAGCTGATAAAAAATCACTTTCTTGCCCTACTGGATCTCCTAACACAACAATTTTATCTGCAAATATTTGATACGCAAATAACACTGTATTCTTTTCATTCCAATATATGAATTTGTCATGTAAAAATATTAAATGAGAAAACTCAGTCCCTTTATATTCCATTAAGTGGTTTTTAATTTTATCTTCGTGCTCTCTTGATAGAAGCTTTTCCATTTTTTTCGTTCCGCGCGTAAAATAGCCATAGTAAAAAATGACACACGCAATGAGGATACCAATAATTGCACTAAAAAATAAATCCCGATAGTCGGTAAGGATATAATATTGTAACGCTGCTGGAATATGAATTTTTGCAGTAGGTAAGTTGACATATCCAATTAATAAATACATTGCAGTAATAAAAAGAACGGCAGCAAGGTCAAATAGGATGACGCCCCATGTGAGGACATAACTTTCTCGATAAAATTGTTTTTTCGATGCCATGAGCAACACTGCGACAATTAGTAAAAAGATCGCTTCTTCATAATCAAAGCCTTTAATGATCGAGAATATAGCCGAGCTACTAAGCACGATGATTGCAAGTTGATAAGCTTTTTTCACTTTATATTTAATTCCCCTACACAATCCTAAAAGGATAAAGGCTGCTGCCACAGTCAATTGATGGGAGATATTCATAATTGGTGATGATAAAAACTCCTGAGCTATTTTTAGCCGACTTAAAACGCCAGGCACCGATGCCGATAGCAATAACACAATGCCTGAGATAAATACTAAAATTGTTAACAACATATGACTAATTTTTTGAAAAATAACATTTGGTAAGTCATCCCAAGATCGATTCCAGCGTTCCCAATAGTCTTTAATAAATAATAGTACGGATACTAAAAATGGTAATACGAAGTAGCCAACACGGTACAAAATTAATAAAAAAAGTACTTTTTCTTCACCGATTCCAACACTTTGCGTCCCCCATAGAAATACGAGGTCGAATGAGCCAACCCCACCAGGTATCATACTAATTATGCCAGCACATGAGGCAATTAAAAATATCGGTATAAGGGTCGATAACTCAATAGGTATATGCAAGATTAACGTTAGCAGCCAAATAACGAAAAAAACTGCAAGCCATTCTGCTACTGAAGTAATTATTAATTGAAGAGATACTTTTATTGATAAAGAACTACCTTTTTTATAACGAATAAGGTGCATCCCAATAAAGGCTGGAACATATAAGCTGACAAGAATTACGGCAATTGAAAGCCACCGAGTTTCTTTTAGTAATGGGAAGTCCCAAAAGAATACATACATTAGCCAGGCTAACAAAGAGATTCCTGTTAAATAAAAAAGAGTAACGGAGGCAATGTTCTTCAACAATCCTTCTCGATCCTCTTTATATTTTGAATAAAAATAATTTCGTAGAAAAACGCCTACTAAACCACCAAAGCCAATGAGGTTAGAAAATGTATTGACGATAAATGAATTGTTCAGCAAAGTGCGCTTGTTCATTTTGATTCCTAGTAGTTTAGCTAAAATGACATCGTAAAAAATCATCGGAGTAATCGCACAAAATGCGATGAAAAAAATCAATAACAGTTCCCATATTTGTAATTGACTAACTTCATTCCGAAGTAAATTAACATCTACGCCTCTTAGCGATTGCTGAATTTCATAAATAGCTATCGCTAACAGTATGACTGGAAATAAAATTTTCAGAAACCGCATTAATGGTTCTTTCCTTATTTTGAACATGTGCTAAACCTACTCCCCAAGCTTTCTTAAAAGTTTAAAATTCGAACAAACTTCTTAATACCCTTTTAGGGATTATGCATATTAAATATAACTGCCGTTGATTTCGGATGCAGGCGGATGTTTTCGCACAGCACAACGTGAAATTGTTTGAGTGCCTGGCACCCATTTATTCTTTCATCGCTTTTTTCACAAAACGATTTATATCTACATCTGCACCTATAAGAAGCATAATATCCCCTAGTAAGATTTTGTCACTCGCTTGTGGGGAAACAATAATATCCGATCCTCGCTTTATCCCTACAATGTTAATGCCATATTTTGCTCGAATATCTAAATCCATAATCGAGTAGCCTGCAATGGCATCATTTGCTTTTAGCTCCATGATTGAGTGTTCATCTGAAAGCTCTAAATAATCGAGTACCGTATTAGACAGCATATTATTGGCAATACGAATACCCATATCACGCTCAGGATGCACAACAAAATCTGCCCCAATTTTTCTTAACACTTTTTCATGATAATCATTTTGAGCCTTTACTGTAATTTGCTGAACACCTATTTCTTTTAAAATAATTGTCGTTAAAATACTAGCCTGAATATCTTCGCCTATCGCGACAATAACATGTTCAAAATTACGAATGCCTAATGAATTTAATACCGATTCATCTGTTGAATCTGCAATAACGGCCTGAGTAGCAATCGCAGCAAATTCATCCACCCGTTCAGATGAATGATCTATCGCCATAACTTGCGCTCCTTGACTCATTAGTTCACGAACAATGCTTCCCCCAAAACGTCCAAGTCCAATGACAGCAAATTCTTTTTTCATCATTAAAAATCCCTCCGAAAACTACAATTACTTTATTTTAACTTATATTTACTCATATGTATCGTCAAAACAGGATACGATTCCCCATTTTATATATTCTATCTATAACTTTCGACATTCTATCATACAACTACTAATTATTTACGCTTCAGCTTAACTTTTTTTGAACTTGCTCGAAAAGTCCCTCTTACCATTCGCCAGTTCCTACATACTAGAAGGTCTGTTACAGCAAGATAAAAAAAGACGAGGATTTGAACATCCTCGTCTTTCAAATATTAAAATTATGCGTTACGCATTTCATCAAGAACTCGATTTACACGCTTTTCTAGCATCTTCATGCCGCTTCCACCAGCTTGCATATGACGAAGCTGACCATCTTTATCGAAAACAAAGTACGCAGGAACGTATTGATTTTCAAATGCATCTGTTAGCTTCATTTCACTATCAACAAAAATTGGTTGCGTAATATCATGCTCTGCCGCAACAGCTTTAATTGTCTCTAAATCAGTATCTGCTTCCGAACGAGGCATATGCACAGCGATAACATTTAGTTCATCTTTATATTGATCACGGAAATTATTCACATCTGGCATAGCTTCTTTACATAAATGACAGCTAACTGACCAGAAGTGGATTAACGTTGGTTTTTCGCCAACTAGCTCTGCTTTTGTTACTTCACCATTTAACCACGTTGTTGCGCCTACAAGTTCAGGCATTTGTTCACGAAGTTTCATAAAAAAATCCTCCCTAGAAAAAAATATCCCCACAAGCGTATCGTGGGGACCCATTATTTATTTTATGCATCAATCACGTCTTGGCGTAATTGCGTCCAGATTTTTTTCGAGCACGCTCGAAAATCACCTCATAAAATCTGTGACATCCGCTTCATTCAGTTGGGGTGAACCCCCACTGAATTAGCTAACATTCATCCCGTACTTATATAGGTAGTGGACTTTTGCTAAATCAAATTAAAGTGTTGCTTGACCTGGGCGCCAGTTTGCTGGGCAAAGACCACCAGTTTGTAAAGCTTGTAGTACACGTAAAGTTTCATCTACATCACGGCCAATGTTATTATCAAATACTGTTTGATATTTTAGTTCGCCTTCTGGATTAATAATAAATAAGCCACGTAGTGCGATACCTTCTTCTTCAATTAAAACACCATATTCTTTCGAAATAGCATGGTTAGTATCTGCTGCTAATGGATATTTTAAATCGCCAAGCCCGTTTTGAGTGCGATCTGTGTTAATCCAAGCTAAGTGTGTGTGGATTGTATCAGTTGATACACCGATTACTTCTGCATCTAAGTCTTCAAACTCGTCATAACGATCGCTCATTGCAGTAATTTCTGTTGGACATACAAAAGTGAAGTCCATTGGGTAGAAGAATAATACAGTCCATTTGTCTTGTGCTTTAATTTCTTCTAAAGATACTTTACCAAAAGATTTGTCTGCAAGTACTGCTTCCATTGTGAAATCTGGGGCTTGTTTACCTACCATGCGTTCTGCCATTATAAATCCCTCCGAATAATATGTAGTTTTATATTCTATTCGCACATGCGAACCGTCTTCTACGATAGCAAAGAAAGCACAGTTTTTCAACGAAGTTCACTTCGCCACGCTAATCGTCGCATATGCATTGACAAATATTTGTCAAATACCCAAAAAATAATTATGTCTACAAATTAGTTATTTGCTAATTTCCGCAAATTTATTCTGGAAAAATCCAAAAATATGCACGAAAATTTATATGCATTTTTTCTATAAATTTCTTGTACTTTTTTTCATCTAAAACGATTGCAAATTTTTTATTATTATGTATAATAGTAATGTTTTTAGTAAACTAAAAGTTTCGTTAAAGTAAACTTCATTTTCTAAAAGTTTATGATTGCTAAACTTCTTCTAGGAGGGAAAGGATGCAAATTGGAGGAAAAATTAAAGCACTTCGTTTGAAAAAAGGTCTTACCCAAGAAGAGCTTGGAGAACGTACTGATTTAAGTAAAGGCTATATTTCACAACTGGAGCGAGATTTGAATTCGCCTTCTATTGAAACGCTTTTTTCATTATTAGAAGTTTTAGGATCGACGCCTAAGGAATTTTTTGATGATGATGCACCAGAACAAAAAGTTGTCTACACTGAGGAAGATCAATCGACCTATACAGATGAAGAAAAAAAATATGAAATTCAATGGCTCATTCCTACTTCAAATGAGAAAGAAATGGAGCCCATCTTTTTGACACTTGCTGCTGATGGAGAATTTAAACAATTCGAACCATCTCTATCAGAAACGTTTATTTATATTGTCAAAGGGCGTATTCGTCTCGTTTTAGGGAATGAACAATATATAGCTAGTGAAGGTAATGCGCTCTATTTTGACGCATCCGATCATCATCAAATTTTTAATGCACATGACGATGAGACAAAAATTTTACTCGTCGCAACTGATTCTTATTTATAGCTTAAGGAGGCGCTTCAATGACAACAAATTCAATTATCCGCTTTGAAAATGTTTCAAAATCATATAGTGACGGTACAGTCGTCCTACAAAATATTAACTTAGAGCTTGAAAAAGGTAAGTTTTATACGTTACTTGGTCCTTCTGGTTGCGGTAAAACAACTATTTTACGTATTATAGCTGGTTTCACAGAACCTACTACAGGTGATGTATTCTTCCACGATAAAAAAATTAATACTGTTCCAGCAAATGAACGCCAAGTTAACACAGTATTTCAAGATTATGCGTTATTTCCACATTTAAACGTTTTTGAAAACGTGGCATTTGGACTACGCATTAAAAAGCTTCCTGAAAGCAACATTAAAGAACGTGTGTCAGAAGCGCTTAAATTTGTCAATTTAGCAGGTTACGGCAATCGTGAAATTTCTGAAATGTCAGGTGGGCAACGTCAACGAGTGGCAATCGCTCGTGCCATTGTGAATGATCCAGAGGTAATTTTACTTGATGAGCCTCTTTCTGCACTAGACTTAAAACTTCGTACTGAAATGCAGTATGAACTACGTGAATTACAACAAAGACTTGGTAAAACTTTTGTATTTGTTACACATGACCAAGAGGAAGCTCTAGCCATGAGTGATGAAATATTCGTACTGAGTGAAGGTCAAATTCAACAATCAGGTACGCCAGTAGATATTTATGATGAACCAATTAACCGTTTTGTTGCCGACTTTATCGGAGAATCAAACATTGTTAACGGTGTTATGATAGAAGATTTTACAGTTGAATTTGCTGGTAAAGTGTTTGAGTGTGTTGACCAAGGGATGAAACCAAATGAGAAAATCGATATTGTCATACGGCCAGAGGATTTAGAAATTACAACAGTCGACAAAGGAAAATTAATTGTTAAGGTAGATACACAATTATTCCGTGGTGTACATTATGAGCTTTCCACATATGACAAGGCAGGTAATGAGTGGCTTGTACATTCATTGAAAAAAGCTGAAGTAGGGGCAGAAATAGGATTAGACTTTGATCCAGAAGCCATTCATGTAATGCGCTTAAATGAAACTGAGGAAGAGTTCGATAAACGTCTAGAATCCTATGGAGATGACGAAGATGCAAACTAAAACTTCGAAATCAGCGTTATTTCCATATGTTTTATGGATTGCACTTTTTGTTATTGCGCCGATTGCTCTCGTTGTTTACTACTCCCTACTAGATTTACATGGCAATTTTACGCTTAATAACTACAAAGCATTTTTCTCTTCTGTCTATTTAAAAATGACACTTAGTTCGTTTTGGTATGCGTTTTTAATAACATTCTTTACACTGCTTATTTCATACCCAACAGCTTATTTTTTAACAAAAACAAAGCACAAGCAGCTATGGCTGTTGCTCATTATTATTCCGTCTTGGATTAATTTATTGTTAAAAACATACGCATTTATAGGGATTTTTGGTTTATATGGTCCGATTAACGCAGCGATTGAAGTATTCGGCTTTGATCCGAAGCAAATGCTATTCACAGATATTAGCTTTGTCTTTGTATCTGTTTATATTTTTATACCATTTATGATTTTACCAATTTTCAACTCATTGGATCGTCTAAATCCAACGCTTATATACGCAGCCCGCGACCTAGGTGCATCTGCTTTTACAACGTTCCGTCGCGTCGTATTACCATTGACGATGGATGGCGTTAAATCAGGGATTCAAGTTGTATTTATTCCAGCTTTATCACTATTCATGATTACTCGCTTAATTGCAGGGAATCGTGTCATTACTCTGGGTACAGCAATTGAACAGCAATTCCTTGTGACGCAAAACTGGGGCATGGGTTCAACGATTGCCGTATTTTTAATTTTATTCATGGTGATTATTATGCTTATTACAGGTCAAAAGGATAAAGGAGGTCGCGTACGATGAGCAAACTCTCAACATCTGCAAAAGTGTATTTAGCGATTGTTTTTATCGTCCTGTATGCACCTATACTTTACTTAGTCTTTTACTCATTCAATAGTGGGGATTCCATGACTAACTTCCAATCCTTTACATTGGACCATTACAAGGCAGTTTTCGAGGATTCAAGACTACTCGTTATTTTAATTAATACGGTAATTGTTGCACTGCTTTCAGCCCTTATCTCGACAATTATTGGCACATTAGGAGCAATTGGTATTGTTACGGTAAAAGATTCGAAAATGCGCAATACCCTACTTTCTTTAAATAATGTGTTAATCGTTAGTCCAGATGTTATTATCGGCGCAAGCTTTTTAATATTATTTACAATGGTTGGCATTAAACTAGGCTTTGCTTCGGTATTATTAGCCCATGTAGCGTTTAGTGTTCCTATTGTAGTACTTATGGTTTTACCGAAATTGCTAGAGATGAATAAGTCGTTAATTGATGCAGCTTTAGATCTTGGCGCTTCAAAAAAAGATGTCATGATGCGCGTTATTTTACCGTATATCCAGCCTGGTATTTTTGCAGGTTTCTTTCTCGCTTTAACTTATTCATTGGATGACTTTGCCGTAACATTTTTCGTAACAGGAAATGGCTTTAGTACATTATCTGTTGAAATTTACTCGATGGCTCGTGCAGGTATTTCTTTAACGGTTAACGCAATTTCTGGTTTAGTATTCTTCGTAACTATATTAGTTGTAGTCGGCTATTATTTCTTTACTAGCCGTACAAGTAAAAGAACGGGGGGACAACAATGAAATCTTTAATTCAAGCTACTATCGCTATTCTTGTCGTTTCCGCCCTTTTAATGTACGCTGCTGACGCAATGAGTGCGAACGGTGGTAAAAGTGGTAAAGATACATTAACGATTTTTAACTGGGGAGAATATATCGACCCTGATTTGCTAAAGCAATTCGAAAAAGAAACGGGTATCCATGTTATTTACGAAACATTTGACTCCAATGAGGCAATGATGACGAAAATTAAACAAGGTGGTACGGCTTACGATATTGCAGTGCCATCTGAATATATGATTGAAAAAATGAAGGAAGAAAACTTACTACTTCCGTTAGATAAAACGAAAATACCTAATTTTAAAAATATCGATCCGTATTTTCTCGATTTACCATTTGATGATAACAATGAATACTCTGTTCCTTATTTCTGGGGCACAGTAGGTATTGTCTATAATCCAGATTTGGTCGGTGACTTAGATTTCTCTTCTTGGGAAGATTTATGGGACCCATCGTTAAAACGTAAAGTCTTTTTAGTAGATGGTGCACGTGAAGTTATTGGCATGGGCTTAAATAGTCTTGGTCATTCCCTTAACTCGTTAGATGACCATGAGTTACGTCAGGCTACAAATAAACTAATTACACTCGCACCAAACGTTAAAGCAATCATCGGTGATGAAATTACACCTTTAATGATTAATAACGAAGCGGCTGTCGCTCTCACATGGTCTGGTCAAGCAGCAGATATGTTATTTGAAAATGAAGACTTAGACTTTGCTGTTCCAGAAGAAGGCTCAAACTTATGGTTTGACAATATGGTTATCCCGAAAACTTCAAAAAATGTTGATGGTGCACATGCTTTTATTAACTTTATGTTGAAAGCGGAATCTGGTGCGCAAAACGCTGATTATGTAGGCTATTCTACACCTAATATTGCAGCGATGAACTTAATGGATAAAGAAGTTGTAACTGATGAGCGCTTCTACCCTTCCGAGGAGCAACGCAAAAAATTAGAAGTATATAAAAACCTTGGTCCAGAATATTTAGGCAAATACAATGAATTGTTTTTAGAATTTAAAATGAGTATTCGATAAATACTAAAGAGAAAAAACAATATTTTTCTCTCTCAAAGAGTCGACAAAAGGCATCAAAAGTTTAAATACTTGGTGTCTTTTGTCATTTTTTCTTTTGATAGTTCTAATAGAGAATTTCACTTCCGATATGTTCAGTTAATTGGAGCGGAGGGCGGCGACTCCTGCGGGAACGCACAACACGTAAGACGCAACAGGCTGCGCGCCAGCGAGGGTTGCGGCTTACAGTATACCCGTGGAAAGCGACCGCCCGTAGCGGAAATCAACGGTATTATTCATAGGAAAAAACAATATCTCTGTTCCAATCACCAGGTCATTCATCTACGACTATAATCCAATAGCCAAGCAATATTTCTTTATGATAGACTGGAGTAATGTTTCAATAGAAAAAAGGGGGGTATTCGATGACCCAGCAGAAGTCTAACAAGGCGGCTTTGTATATTTTAATGTTTAATATGTTTATCGCAATGGGGAGTATCGGAATTATTATTCCTGTTATGCCAAAGTACTTACATATATTTGGTGCAGCAGGACAAGTTCTTGGCATGTTAATTGCAACGTTCGCCTTTGCACAATTCATTTTTTCTCCAATTGCTGGGAATCTTTCGGATCGATATGGTCGAAAAAATTTGATTATTTTTGGTCTGATTGTAACTGGTATTGGGCAAATTTCGTTCGGGCTATCTACAGACGTATGGATGCTTTTTGTTGCTCGATTCTTAGGAGGTTTAGGTTCTGCCTTTGTAGCACCTCCAATTATGGCGTTTGTAGCAGATATCACAACGTATGAAGAACGAGGTAAAGGAATGGGCATGTTAGGTGCCGCTATGTCTCTTGGTTTTATGATTGGACCAGGTATTGGTGGATTCCTATCTAAAGTTAGTTTGCATTTCCCATTTTTCATGGCTGGAGGAGCTGCTATTATTGCCTCTATCCTTTCATTGTTGTTATTACCTTCTACAAAACCAAGTGCAGCTCAGAAAGCACAAAAGCAAGACAATCTCGTAAGACAGATGGCACGTTCAGTCCAAATGCCATACTTTGTTATGTTGGTAATTATGCTAGTGTTCTCGTTCGGCATCGCCAATTTCCAAACGACATTATCATTATTTGTGACAGACAAATTTAACTACACACCTACCGATATTGCGATCATTTTAACTGTCGGTGGCGCATTTGGTGTTGTTGTGCAAATGTTCATCATAACACCACTCTTTAAACGCTTTGGGGAAATGAAAGTTGTATTAGTCAATTTATTTATTGCTGCTGTAGCTATTTTCCTAATATTATTTGTTTCTGGCTTCGCACTTATTTTAGTTGTCGCAACGATTTTCTCAACGGCAACAACACTTATTCGCCCAGCCGTCAACACACTGATTTCTAAACTTGCTGGTAATGAACAAGGTTTAGCCGCTGGACTTACCAATGCCTATATGAGTCTTGGAAATATGATTGGTCCTGCACTTGCGGGTCTTTTATTCGATTGGAATATGAACAGCCCGTATATATTTGGGGCAATTATTTTAATGACATGCTTCTTACTAGCGCTTATTTGGACATTGAAAAAGGCGCCGCATCTTATGCAGCCTGATGCAAATTAGTCTATTGACAATTATTTGTAATATGGTACATTTATTATCGAAAAATTAAATCGTTTAATACCACTAGGGGAGTCTTTACAAGGCTGAGACGTATATGCTCATATACGGACCCTTTGAACCTGATCTAGTTCACACTAGCGGAGGGAAGTGGCGACGCTTGCTTTCGTGTAATGTAAAATGCAAGGCCGCTTCCTTTCGTGACAAGGAAGCGGCTTTTTTGTATTCATTAGACAGTGCTATCGGCGATTTTGCGAGGTCTACCGGCGATTTGTCCGGTTTTATCGGCGATTTCGGAAGTTCTATCGGCGATTTCTCACATTTTACCGGCGGTTCACTGGGTTCTATCGGCGATTCATCGCACAAAACTAAAAGGAGTATCTATCATGTCTATTCGAAAACTAACTACGATGGCTTTATTAGTAGCTATTGCAGTAGCAGGCTCTATTTTTGTCTCCATTCCAACTGGCATTGCACGTGCTTATCCTGTACAACATGCGATCAACGTCATCTGTGCCATTCTATTAGGTCCTATGCCTTCCATCGTCGTTGCTATAGTTACATCATTAATTCGTATCTTAACAGGCACAGGCTCTCTTTTAGCGATTCCTGGTAGCGTCATCGGTGCTGCATGTGCAGCCTTTGCTTATAAATACAGTCGCAACAACTGGCTAGCTGGTATTGGTGAAGTATTTGGCACTGGTATCCTTGCCTCATTAGTCGCTGTACCATATGCGCAGTTATTAATGGGAACGTCCGTAGGAGCATTATTTTTTATGCCTGCATTTTTTACATCTAGTTTAATTGGGGCATTTCTTGGTATTATGATTGCTAGCAGTCTAAAGAAAAACGCATCGCATATTCTTATTACGAAGTAGCTATGTTTATAAAAAAAACGATAGCACACGCTTTTAGCAATGTGCTATCGTTTTTTTAATTAAGAGCGTTTTTTCATCCCTTTTAATAACTGTGCAACGTTTGTGTCTTCCGACTGTACAGTTGCTTCTTCTACAGACTTTTCTTTTTGTTTATGCCTTGTTATGAAGCTCCAGCCAAAGCGTCGAATCGTAATATCTACGAAGAATAATAGCATCCCCGTTAATAATAACCATGTTGCAATATTTTGGCGCTCTGCTCCTTTGTTAGTGAACTTACGGAACACATCTTGTGGTTCTTTCAAGACAGAGCCACCTGTTTGCTTCGTTAGTTGCTCGACAAGTGTTTCATTCACAGGACGTAATTCATATTCTGCACTGTACGGTACGCTTAGTCCAGCCTGATAAATCGCCTGTTCTTCGTCAGCAATACGGAAAAAAATCAACCCTGGTTTAGCTTGGACAACTGCACGTACTTGCGAAGCAGAAATCGTTTCAAGCTGCAAATCAAGCTCCTCGCCAGATTCATCAACAGCGACAATATCTAAAAAGGCAGCTTCATTTGTCGGGTCCGTAATGATAAATGAGCCATCTGTATCAAGACGTACATCATAGGCTACATCATTATAACTTGGTAGCATTTGCGAAATAATTGTTTGCCAAAATGATCCCCATCCTTGCCATCTTGCCCAGTCACCAGCCCATTTCCCTGTCGAATCTGATGTGAAAGCGAAAGTTTTACCAAGTCCATATTGCCATTGAGCCAATACAGGGTCTTCCTTCTCGCTTTCGGCAATCACAGCAGCTCCCTGCTTCGCTGTCGTACCAATATATGCATTCATTTGTGGCACACCATTTGCAAAGAGTGCATTCCATCCAGCTGCATTATAAATTGTAGGGTAAAATGGATTGTCTTCTATATAAGTACGGGAAATCATGGCTGTCTCACGTGATAAAATTGAAGGAATTGTTTGTTCATCAATGACATCATAGAAACGACCACTACCCATTTCACTTAATGACTGTAGTAAGTTGCCATCTGCATCTTGTCCAATCGCCACTGTAGAAAGTGTAATCCCTTGTTCCTTACCATTTTCAATTAAATCCTCATAATTGCCTGATTGCGACTGTCCATCAGTTAATAAAATAATATGCTTCCTCTGCAATTTTAAATCTGCCAAACTATCATATGCCGCTGCAAGTGAACTATATATTTCCGTACCACCACCTGGAGTTACCGATAAAATCGTATCGACTGCTTCCTCTTTATTACCAAGCGGTCCAGTTTCAATGATTTCCCAAGGTCGATCATCAAAGGCAATAAACCCAAGCGTATCCTCATCGCGTAACATTTCAACTGATCGTGCGGCCGCTTCTTTCGCTAGCTCTAATTTTGAGCCATACATACTTCCTGAACGGTCAAGTACGATGACAAGTCCTAGCGATGGCAATTGCTCTTTACCCTTTATCTCCATCTCAACAGGTAATAATGTTTCAATCGGCGTTTTAAAATAGCCACCCAAGCCGAAGCTATTTTCACCGCCGACCATTGTAAAGCCAACACCAAAGTTTTTGACTGCCTGCTCAATAACGCCCATCTTCGCTTCACCGACTAAGTGTCCAGGTACATTATCAAAAATAATAGCGTTATATTGCAAATAGCTAGAAAGTTCATTTGGTAAGCTTGCTGCATCTATCACATTATAGGAGATTGAATTCGCCCCTAGCGCTGCAGCAATTGGTGATGTCGTATCGTAGCCATTAACAATGAGTAAATGTGGCTCACTTTGCACCATTGTAATACTTGTTAATTTATTATTTTCAAAAATAGCATCTTGTCCAACTTGCACGTGTGCCTCATATTTTACAAGCCCCTCTGCAGTTGCCGTATGTTTATATGTGAAAACATTTGAACCTTGTGCAAGTTCTACAGACTCGCGATGAATGAGTTTGTCATTTTCGTACAGTAATAGTTCACCTTGTCCTGCAGCTGTAGCATTTACTTCCGTAACAAGCTGCTGCTGTTCACCTACGTAAGCTACTTGTGGTGTAACAAAGCTTTTTAGCGACACATCATTCGTCACACTTTGATGAAATGGAACGACATCTACACTAATATTGGAGCCCTTTAGCTTCGTTGCAAAATCTAGCGCGCTCCCTTGTGTCTCATTGGCATCAGTTAGTAAAACAAGTCTTGTTGCCTTTTTAGGATCGACAATACCTGTAGCAAGTTGAAGACTTTGCTCAATATTCGTTTGGTCTGTTCCTTTGACTTCAGTAAATTTGGGAACTTCCTTTAATGATTTCGATAAAATCGCTTCTGTTTGGAGAGTTGATGAAAAAGAGTAAATCCCTGCAAGTTGTTCATCCTTTTTCGATTTCAAACTTTCCTCTATAAAACTAGTCATTTCCGCTTCTGTGTTATTCATCGAAGCAGAACGGTCAACTAAATATAATACTTGCTCGTCCTTTACTGGTAATAAAATATAGGGCGCTGCGAGTGCAAAGACCAAACAACCGATTGCTATTACACGAATGCTCATTACAACAAGATGACTTTTTTTCAGGCGCATACGCTCTTGCCAATAAGTCCACCCAAAGTACATAAACAATGGCACTAATAACAATAAGGCTAATGGCGTATCAATTCGTAAATCCACGACGTCGTTGCACCTCCCACTCTGCTACAAGCAAACATAAAATAATGAGTATTAACCAAGGGACAAATGAAGCCTTTGATACTTCTTCTTTGCCATTTTGCTGAAGCTCTCCAAGCGTATAGCTCGTCCCTTCTTCTATCACACGTTCAGGTGCCTGTAGTTGCACGATAAGACGTTTTTCTTCACTACTTGAGCGAGCCGTGTAAATACCTGGCTGCATCGGTGCAGTTAATAAACCGTTAGTAATTGACGATAAAAATTCATCGTCCTGAGAATAGACACTCCAATCTCCTTGTGCTAACGCAACTGAACGTTGCTCATTTGGTGCGAAAATGCCAAGAGATCCTACTGATTCAGATAATTGTTGTTCCGCGCTCCATAAAAATAACGGGAATGAAGGATATAATGGCCAATCCGTATCTGCAATATCAGCTAGAACGATAATATCCCCTTGTGGTGATCGTTGAATAAATGGTTTATCACCTACTGTGGCAATTGTTTTATAGCCATCAAAAGCAGGATACAGAGCACTTACATAAATATCATTTAACTCACTAAATGCAAATAAAGCATCGCTCGTTGTTTTTACCTCACCATTAATTTCCTTTTTTTCAACATCATCACGTCCAATTAATACTAACGGTCTTTGTATTTTTTGAAGTAATGACGTTTGATTTGTTACGATGGTAGCATTTTGGTTATCCGCTAGTTGTAATGACGGTACAATCTTTACATTATTATTAATAGATTGAAAGCCCTTTTGAATAAGTTGATGCATGCTTTGGTCGACAACGATATTCGCTGTTGCAGTTTGAAGCACAACCGATTGTGTATTATCCACTGCATAATCATCTTTCACATCAATGTTCGCTGTTATAGTATCCATTAAAGGTAAATCTTTAAATGTTTTAGTCGTAGCTTCATTCGCTGATAAAGATATTTGCTCGTCCATTATCACTTCACCTTGATTATTTTGAAGTGTAATTGTCAGCTCATGCTCCTGGTTGGTATCGTTTTGTAGTTGCACTAACGCCATCGTAGATTTACCGTCTGTCGTTGCCGCAAAGCGTGTAATTGCAACATTTGTTAATCCCTTTTCAGCACCATATACGAGCCATTTCACTGAATCTTTCTCCATTGGCAATTGTTTTTTATCGAGTGAATCTGTAAAGACGTAAATCGATGTTTGCGTATCACCAACAAATGCTTGTGCAACGTCAAGCGCCTTATTCATTTGCGCAGTTTCATACGTTACATGTAAATCTTGTATCGCTTTTTCAATATTTTTCACATTAGTTTCCTGCTGTAGTACTGCTTGTGGCGTATTGCCCGTTGTTATTAATGTGACAGGTCGTCCGTCAAGTTGCTTCACTAATGATTGCATTTCTTTTTTATGTGCATCAAATGTAGATTGCTCTTTACCGGCTAGCATTGTAGCGGACGTATCAACGATAAAAATCGTCTGCGCACCCGCAATAGTGCTTTTTTTCACATACGGATTCATCAGTGCTAGCACTAATAGGAGCAATGCTAGCAATTGCAAATAGAGCAACGCATTTTTTTGTAAATGCTTTAAATATGGAGAAACCCGAGTTTCTTGCATAATTTCAGACCAAAAAAGTGTTGAGGACACCGTTTGATCGGTATATTTTTTTCGAAAGAAATAATATAGCAGGACAATGACCGGGATGATGGCCGTCCAGCTAAAAATAATTTGACTAAAGCCCAAAACGGCTCACCTCACCTAATCCAATGTGCTTTTAATAATTGCTGAAAGATTGCATGTTGCAACCCGTCCTCCACCTTGAGTTGCAGTTTACGCACGCCAAAGCGACGGCAAATGGTTTCAAACTCTTCTTCGTGAAGGCGACGTCTTGCCTCATACGTATTTAGTACTTTTGATGACATCGTGACATTTACATCACGCCCTGTTTCACGGTCGAGTAAACGCACATCTCCTGCATAATGAGGGGATAGCTCCTCCTCAGTAACGATTTGTAAAATGCGGACATCTCCTGCAAAACGGGGTAATCTTTTCAATAACTGCTCCCATTCCTCAATAGGTTCAAGCCCATCAGTCACGATGAATAGCACAGTACTATCCTTTGGTAAAGCCTTTAATGCTCCCTGTGCAAAGCCTGCTGTATAAGTTGCTTGTTCAATTTCTGTTACAACTTGCAAAAAGGCACGACGATACATTGCACCTTTACGACGAAACGGTGGCTTCACGTCATCCTGCACATAAGCAAACGATAAACGGTCATCACGCCCAAGTACCATTAATCCAAGTGAAGCAACGATTTGCCGCGCAAACGTCCATTTTGCTTGATCGCCCATTGATTTTGTTGCATCTAATAAAATATGCACTCTCATTTCTTGCTCATCTAAAAAACGTTTAATAAAATATTTATCGGTTCTTGCATAGACGTTCCAATCTACTTGTCGCACATCATCACCTAAATGATATTCGCGGAAATCAGAGAAATCGAGGGATGCCCCGAAGCGCTGCGAACGATGCGAGCCTTTATGCTGGCCGCGCATTTTGGAGGCAGTCGCCACTTGGAAACGACTTATTTTCGCTAACCAATCTTCGGGCAATATGTTTTTTGTCATCGACTTACGCCTTGCTGTACTTTTTCTAAAATAACGTCTATCACATCATCTGCTGTTTTACCTGAAGCCTCCCCTTCATAATTCAGCAGCATTCGGTGACGTAATACGGGCTTCGCCACTGACTTAATATCCCCAACAGACACATGAAAGCGTCCACTCATTAAAGCTCTAGCTTTCGCTAACTTAATTAAGCTTTGCAAGCCACGAGGTCCACTGCCATACATAACATAGTGCCTTACTTCATCGATAGTATCTGCGCTTTCAGGGTGTGTTGCCACAACAAGATCTGCTGCAAACTCAAGCATCTCATCAGCAATCATCACTTCCTTAACCATTTGCTGCGCCATAATTAGTCCATCTGTATCCAAAACTTTTTGTAAGCTTACTTCCTGCGCACCTGTTGTCCGCTTCATAATTTCCATAAGCTCACTTTTCTCTGGATATGGAACGAGAATTTTACAAAGGAAACGGTCCATTTGCGCCTCAGGCAACGGATATGTACCTTCCATTTCAATTGGGTTTTGTGTAGCTAGGACAAAAAATGGTTTTGCCATTTTCTTCGTATCCCCTAAAATCGTAACCGTTTTTTCCCCCATTGCTTCAAGCAAGGCACTTTGCGTTTTTGGTGTTGCACGGTTAATTTCATCTGCCAATACCATTTGACTAAAAATTGGCCCTGGCTGGAATGCAAACTGCTGTCTGCCATCTGCTGTGCGCTCAATCATGCTTGTTCCTGTAATATCAGCAGGCATTAAATCCGGCGTGAATTGAATACGTGAAAAAGATAAATCGAGCACTTCAGAGATTGTACGAATGAGCATCGTTTTCCCTAATCCAGGAAGCCCTTCTAACAGCGCATGACCGTCTGCAAGGACTGCATATAATGTGTAATCAATTGCTTCTTCTTGTCCAACAATAAAACGATGAATTTCATCTTTTACTTGTTGTAATTTCGTACCCATTTCGACATACTGTTGTTCTGTAAATGCCATGTTTTCTCCTCCTACTGCTGCTCAATAGTCGTGAAATATGATTGCACGACTTGTTGTAAATCCTTCGGCAATTGTAAACGCTCTGAGCTTTCTAAATAGCTGTCTTTATATGAGCCAATTACTTCTTCATACGGTCGGATAGAACCTTTCGTAATCGGTCCATTTCCTTGTTGCTCAGATACATGCGAACCGTCGCCTAATTGCCCGCCATCGACAGTCGTTTCATTAGATCCACCAATTCTAGGTGTAGTTAATAAGTTTCGGCTGCCTTGACCGCTCCCCGCACCATTTCCTAAACCAGAACCTGAGCCACTTCCTTGACCTTGACCTTGGCCTTGACCTTGACCCTGTCCTTGACCTTGACCCTGTCCCTGTCCTTGGCCCTGGCCTTGGCCTTGCTGGTTGCCTTGTGATTGCCCGTTGCCTGTTGCTTGCTGGGAACCATTTTGGGAATTATTTTGTCCTTGCTGTCCCGATTGCCCTTGTTGACTGCTCGGCTGTGCGTTACCTGAAGAATGTTGATTCGAGTTTGAATTGCTCTGCTGGTTATTATTTGTACTATTAGCACTAGCAATAGCATTTTGTAATGTATTGCTTGCTGGTTTCCCTAAATTGCTCATCGCAGTTTGTGTTGTATTCGCACTTTGTGTAAGCTGTTGCTGCATCTGAGCAAGCTCTTTCAACTGTGCGATTTCCTCTTTTGATAAAGCGTCATTGTTATTGTCTGCAGCGCCTTCTTTACTCGCAGTCTGCTTATCTTTTAATTGCTGTTCTTTTAGAGCTAATTCCTTCTGCTTTTTCACAACTTCACGTAATGCTTCTTCGGCAGTTTGTGTTTCTTTTAATGTATTTTGTAATTCCTTTAACTGCTCTTTCACTTCTTTTGTCTCTGCTTTTTTCTCTAACTTGGCAACTTCTTTTTTTATGTCCTCAATAACAGCCTTTTCTTTTTCAACTTCAATCGCTTCAATTTGTGTTGCCGCTGGGAACATATAAAGTACTGCTAATACGACAGCTGTCACAAAAAGGCCGACGAAGGCTTGAGTTCGAAACAAATTTTTCTTTCGAGCTTTAAATTCAGCAAAGGCTTTTTCCGACTTTTGGACAGCTTTTGCAAGTAAAGATTGCACGAGTGGATCTTTGTCATCTTTAAATGACAATGCTGTTACTAATTCATTATGAGCGAAGTAATAATCCAACGCATGCAATGCTTCCTTCTCTTTAACACGTCGCCACCACATTAAAACAACTGTAGCAAGTATGCCAATAATAAAGGTAGCAAGCGCAATTTGACGATAATATGGCCAAACAAACAATCTTGATACAAGGACGAGCAAAGCACTCGAAAGCAATGCTAAAAACAACCCGTACTGTGCAATTGGTAGACTTTTCTCAAATGTTAAACTGTTTTTTGCACGCTGAATAAATTTTCGTAATTGCTGTCGACGCTCCATGCTGTTTCCTCCTCATCGATTACTCTTCATATTGGCACGTAATTTTTTAATCGCAATCGATAAACTTAACACGATAATTAAAATATAAACTACTAAATAGGTAATCCATACTGGGAACTTCACTCCGCTAAGCTCGGTTAACGCGTCTCCCATAGATGGAGAAATAAGTGTAAGCATTAAAGCACCTGGATTAATAGATGCCCAAAAATATGTCATAAATGAAGAACTTGTTGCAATCGTATTGCCCATTTGATGGAATGCCATCGATAGGAAGAAGAAAAACGCCGTAATTCCACCTAAAAAAATGATTGAACCGTACGTAGCTATCATTGCGACAATTGTTTTCTTCGTGATAGTTGAAAACATAACACCAATACTGCCAATTGCAACAACTGTTAATAAGTAAAATAAAAAGATTGAAATAAGTTGTGAAGGTGATACCCCACCAAATAAAAATACTAAACTGTACAACGGTAGCCCCGCGATTAACATTAATACTAAAAACGCCACGGATGACAATAATTTACCAATGATAATTTGTGTTGAGCTTTGTGTAGTTGTTAGTAAAATATTTAACGTTTGCTTTTCTCGTTCACTACTAATTGCCCCAGCAGTTAAACTCGGTGTAATGAAAAGAACGAGTGCCATTTGTAAAATTGTCAGTACTGCAAACATCATAAAGCTTGTGTCGGGTCTGAAGAAGCCTTTGCCGGTAAATTCAGTCGTCAGCAGTAAAAAGCCTGCGATAAAAATACAAATCACTGCTAGATAAAACATTAAACCTGAAAAGCTTTTAAAAGAACGGAAGCGTAACTTCAATTCTTTTACAAGTACAGGGTTATAAAACCTTTCCATCATTGATTGTCCGCTCCCTTCGTAATCGCCATAAAGACATCCTCTAAATCTTTTTCTTCTTCACTCAATGCATAAATTGGTAAATCCGCAAGCATTGCCTTTTTCAGTAACATGATTTGTTCACTGTCCGTTCCACGGTAATTAAAGGCAATTTCCAATCGATTGTCCATCACATCTATTGAAGAAATAAGTGGATCTTCTTCCAAAAATGCACGTACTTCATTTAAACAATCCGAAACCTTAATGACAATGCGCTTTTCCCCTTGTAACTGAGCTTGAATAGTAGCAACATTGCCATGGGCAATCAGTTTACCATTATCAATAACGCCAATTTCATCGCACATTTCAGCTAGCTCTGGCAAAATATGCGAGGAAATTAAAATGGTTTTTCCCATGGATTTTAAATTTCGTAAAATATCACGCATTTCTACTCGCGCACGTGGATCTAATCCTGAAGCAGGTTCATCCAAGATTAATACCTTTGGATCATGGATGAGGGCTCTTGCTAAACATAGACGCTGCTTCATTCCTCGTGATAGTAAATCTACATATTCAAAACGTTTATTAGTTAAATTAACGAGCTCTAGTAACTGTGGTATCAGCACTTTACGGTCCTGCGTTCCAATGCCATAGCTCGCACCATAAAAGTCTAAATATTCATCTACCTTTAGTTGGTCGTATACACCGAAGAAATCTGGCATATAGCCTATTTGTTTACGCACTTCTTTTGGTTCCTTAATGACACTTTTTCCGTTAATCAATGCATCGCCTGAAGTTGGGGAAAGCAATGTTGCTAAAATCGAAAATGTTGTCGATTTCCCAGCACCATTGGCACCTACAAAACCAAACACTACCCCTTCCTCCAATGATAGATTTAAATGATCTAGTGCTATGAAGGAGCCATACTTTTTTGTTAAATCACGAATCTCAATCATTACTTCGCCACTCCTTTCAGCTCTATTTCAGGTAATTTTGTCTGCTCTCCAGTTTGATCTGGTCCAAATTTAATTTCCAAAAGCAGTTCACCCTTTTCATTGAAATACTGAGTAATATCTTTTGTAAACACCTGCTTTGTATCCACTAATGGCTCATAGGCATTCGTTGTATTATTCCAAATCGAAAGCTGCATACGTTTAACATCTTTATTAGAAATTGTGAGCTCATTTAAAGATTGAACGAAGCTCATAAAATTGTCTGGCATCTCTATCGATAATTCGTATAAGCCGTCTGACAAGTACCAAGTATTCAACTGTTCATCTATTTTATCAAAAAAGGCATTTGATGATTGTGGGCTCAAATTATATGAAAAGTTGTTGCGTTTCATCGTAAATGGACCGGACATTTCAACTTTTCCATCGAATGGCTGTACAAAATAAGAAATAGGCGACATCTTGACGCTTGTTTCAAGTTCTACGCCAACAATCGCTTGCTCTGCCCAAGCTGTAATGACTGGTTGTTTTTCATTTTCTACTAATTGAAGTGCCTGAGATTTCATGCGTTCAATACGTATTGGGTCAACCTCTTCCTTCGACTTTGGATTATCATAATTATAATTATTAAAGTTTGAAGGCTTTTGAAGAACCGTTGTTTTCATTTCTTTATCCACCGTTAGTGTGGCATTTGGTTCAATATCACCAAGCTTCACTTCTTTCGTGCCCGATATTACAGTGACATCCTTTAGAGCAAACGGGAAGTTATTTTTAACTGTTCCTGAAAGCTTTTCGTCTTTTAATGTAATATCAACATCCATTTTGCCAATATTTTGAGCTGCAGTTTTTCCTCCAAAAGATTGTACAGACCAATAGCTTAAATCACGTAATGTTAATGTCGAACCATTTGCGTGCTCCTTAATATACGATGATTCATGTAATGAACCCGCTGCACCGGAAAGATTATAGTTATTACGGAATGCTAGTGCAGTCGTAGCCTTATCTGCATTCACAACAAAATTACCACTTCGATTTGTTAAAATCGATTCAACATAATAGCCATTTACGCTACTATCTTCATTTACTTTAAAAAATGCCGATTGTTGTACTTGTGGCTGTACAATACGATCTTTTGCACCAAAAATAAATAGCGCAATCGATAGGACAACAGAAATAGCAGGAACTACCCACCAAGCATGCTCACGTTTATCCATTTTCTTTAGAACAAAGTAAAGGATTGGACCAATTACTAAAATATAAAGAATAATGACGATGAGCATATAAGTAACAGACACTTCAAATGATGGGAATAACTCATTAATACTACCTAGCTCATAAGAAAGCTGATCCATCGTTGATTGACCTTGCATCGTTGTTTGTTGAGACATTGTTTGAATATCTAGCATTTTCGCCGTTAATGCCGCATAACCATCCATCGATGCTAAAGGCTGATCTCCTAATGAAAACGTTGTTTGCACAATTTCTCCACTACCAACCTGTTTCTTAGCTGCTAGAATAATATTATTGTCCTTTAATACTGGGACACTTCCTTCATTTTCTGTTGCTGTATATACTTGTATTGCTTGTGTGAAAATACCGCCTCCAGATAATTTTGTTAAGCTATCTGCTGAGACACTTGTCATTTGTTGGGATAATGAAAGTGGTAAATAGTCTTTAAAAATGCCCGCTGTTGCATTGATTTGCTCAGCGCCTCCAAGTAATAATGTACCGCCATCTTGTACCCATTTTAATAATGCTTCCTGTTGTTTAGGTGATAAATCAGCAATGGCTATCTCATCTACTGCAATGATATTCGCCATCTCAAAGCCTTGTGCAACTTCAGGTAATGTATAATCCTTTAGTTGATTTAAATTAAAAATTTCAACACTATTTGATGGTACAAATTGTGATAATCGCAAATATGCCGATAATCGGTCACTTTTATCTGTTAGCGTATAAATAAATGTTGAATTTGCTTCTAAAAAATTAGCCTGCAAACGTTTTGTTCCTTTATAAGCGACCTTTTTTCCTTTTTCAATATCGCCCTCATAAAAGGCAAATAAATCGGCATCGGAATATCCATAGTCAGCTAAGCTGTCTAAATATAATGTAAATGTTTTTTCTTCACCAGCTGCTATATCGATTGGAACGACTAGTGCTGATGCAGCCTGATAAGAATTAAAGGTATTAATGGCCATATCTCCCGAAAAGTCAGCACCATTATTTTTTACCGTTACTTGCAATGGTGTAACTGATTGATATTTAGCCTTTCCTGAAATCCCTGCCTTAGCTTGTACCTCTAAAGTAGGTGCTGCGCTCGCCTCGGAGACAGGCAGAGCATAACCTACAACAAGCATTAATAATAGTATTAGTACTGTAATATTTACTTTTTTCAAAAGCTCAACCCCTTTTTCTTACTTTTAGATGATTACATAATTATACGTTTTATCGGGCATTTTGTTCCATTTCTTATGATATCTTCATGAATATTCATAAACTCTTAAGATTTAGGGAGAAATATAAATAGAGGTCGGGCCTATTTTTGCTACCCGTTGATGTCCGCTATGGCGGTTGCTTTCCGCGGCACACCGTAAGCCGCAACCCTCGCTAACGCGCGGAATGCCCGCGTCTTACGCTGCGTGCGTTCCATCAGGAGTCACCGCCTCCGCTACCATCAACTAATTGAATTTTATCTATGCCAAATGAAAGAATATACGTTCTCCTTCATAATAAGCACAGCAAAAAAGTGTTAGTTTGACCACAGTCAATCTAACACTTTTTCTCTTTTGTCCCAGCCTCTTTTAGCATTGGGATATTTACTTTGTATAGTCAAACAGACATCGCGCATGATCTTGCACGACTTCTACAAATGCCTCAACTTGTCGTAATTCAAAAGAAGACTCATAGCCAATTAACCATGTATCTCGCGTTAAACCGAATTCTTTTTCATCGTTTGTTAGTGCGATTTTATTAATATTATCATGCTCATTTAATGTGATTGACGGTAAGATAGCATAACCTATGCCATTTAACGCCATCTGCTTACATATTTCAATTTGGTCCACTAAAATTTGTCTTCTTGGATTTGAAGCAAAATGCTGTTGCCACCATTGCTGTATTTCCTGGTAATAATTCGAATCACTTTTGAATTGAATAAATGGGCGATCAGTCGTTAACACATCTTCAATCGTTTTTAATTCTTGGTCGACTAAGTATAGTGTGTCTCGGAAAAGATGAATCTTTTCTCCTTTCCAATCGACCTGACCACGCACAATTCCGACATGAGCCTCTCCTTCATATAAAGCTTTGACAATTTCTGAACTCCAGCCAGTCATAAGTGATATTTTAGCTTCTGGATATTTTGTCACAAAGTCCTTTAATATTTGGGGCAACCAGTTTTGCCCTACAATCGAAGCACAAGCAATTTTTAGTGTCCCATTAACTTTTGTCGTTAAGGATTGAATCATTTCAAAGATTTCTTCTTTTTTAGTGAGCATGTCTGTTGCATAGGCAATGACGTGCTCCCCTGCAGGTGTTGCTGTTAGTCCTTTTTGTGAACGAATAAAAAGCTGTGCACCCCAATCTTTTTCAATCGATTGCAACCGTTGTGAAAGTGCAGGCTGCGATAAAAACAACCGCTCCGCTGCCTTACGCATATTGCGTTCCTCAGCTAAAACTTTCAAAATTTCCGCTTCTGTTGCCATCAATTACCTAAACCTCCAATACAAGTAAAGGGGGACCTCATGATTTTCATCTGAGCTCCCTCTTACACTACTTTTCTTTTTGATAGATATATTTTTTCAACTGCTTTAAAATAACGCGTCTTGTTAAAATTCCTGTAAATGTACCATCTTCATCTATAACACATAAAAATGCATGGTTAATAACCAAATCTAAAGCGCGTTGGAATGTATCCGTCATCTTTAATACGGCTATATTTTTCTCCATTATTGTATCGACTTTAATATCTGGTAATTTTTCATATTCAATATGTTCGAGACCTAGAATGGATTCGGTAATCATTTTCATGCTCAGTAAACCTTGAAGTCGATATTTCATATCTAATACAGGTATTGATGAGTACCCCGTACGTGTTAGAACAAGGAGTGCATGCTCAGCACTATTACCAATTTGTACATGCGCGACCTTTTCGGATGAAATAATAAAATCACTAATTGGCATTGCTAATAAGTCTTTGCTGTTAGTTGAAATCATGAAATTCTTCTCCTTTTCTGTCCTTGCTTTGCAGAACAGGATCCTTCTCTTTTATCATATCACAATGTTTCCGAATATGACCACGACAAGGTCAAGAAGAGTTTTTTATAAACAATGCATATTATGGGCATTTCCCATTAACACCTTCTTCTGTTCAAAGCATATTAGGAGGAATATTTTTATATTCTCCTCATTTACATAGATAATGCATCTTCACTGTAATATCTATTTATGTATGTAATGCTAAAATATCTTTGATTCGTTTTAATACTCTTTCCATATACAAAATTCATCCTCAGCTTTATACAATGTATTCGCATATGGAAAGGACATTTTGTTGCCGTTATTTTTAATTGTCAGAATTGTTTGTGTGCCTGGCACTAAAAATAATAAAAAATACGATACCTGTTAGTATTTCAAGAGTACCACTTATGATGGGGACAAATCTGATACCTAAGCCTTCTATAATGATTCCAGTAAATAACGCACCAATTTGTATTGCAGCCAATGTAACGGTATTCCACAAGCCAAAGACTCTCCCCTGTAATGCTTCTGGAACCTGTGTCTGCATAATGTATCTTTCAAATGGGGCTAATATCGCTGCGCCGATTGAAAAGATAATTAGTGCAAGTATGCCTTCATATATACCATTAGTAAAACCGAAAAGTATCCATCCTAATCCAATCAATCCATAAATAAAGCTATATTTAATTTTATTGCTTAGCATAAATTTCTTCTGAGCTATTTTATACCCAACAATAATTGCAATTAAACCTTCAGCGCAATACAAAATGCTAATCCCATAATTTTGCATTTTATATATATTCGTAACATATTGCTGAAGCATTAAATTAAAGGTTCCAATAATTATTCCCATTGTTAATGCAGAAATTAATACGATCCCCACTAATTTATTTTGCTGAACAACTTTTAAACCCGTTATAAATTCTTCTTTAAAATTCTTTTCTGATTTTATTTTCTCACTATGCTTCCAGTTACATAAATAAATATTAACTGCTGATATTAAATATAGGAATGAGGCGATAATCCATGCTATCTCTAGAGGAAAAAACGAAATCACTAGTCCCCCGATTGAGGCTCCTGTAAGTCTTATAACACTTGTAATGGTATAGCTTAAAGAGTTAGCAATAACTAAATCTTCTCCATTGACGATATTTTTTACTACTTTTTGAGAGGCGATAGAAGAGAACGAATTTGATATTCCAATTATGAATCGAATAACAAAAAATAATACCCAAGATATGTTCATATCGAATTGTGGAATAAATATATAAACTAGAAATAATATTGCATTTAAAAAATCAGCAAAAACTATTAACTTCCTAATATTCACCCTATCTACAAAAACGCCAGTAAATAAGCTAAATAGAATAGGTGCAAGTCCACTTATTGACCATAATAATCCTAACTGTATCCCATTTTGTGTTATTTTATCTAATAGCACAAGCATCCCTATAAACGAAATCCATGATCCTAATCCAGTAAAAATTGAGGACATTTGTAATCTTTTAAAATCTGGATACTTTCTCCATATATACGAAATTGTATTCATTTTAATGTTAATCACCTATCTATACTAGTAGCGTTATAATAAATTTGATAAGGATTAAGTCGTATTAAATGTTCGAATTTTATTTGTGGCTCTTTCTTCCTAAAGTTATTAACAATGTAGTATCCCATCGAATAACCTAACCACAATGGGTATTCCAACGTATTACCATACATAAATTTTTGAATGTCATCCGCTTTCGTTAAAGAAAGCTTATGCTTAAAACGTTCTAGATACAGATTTATTTCATTGTTACTTAACGACGTTGCCCATTCCCCAACATAGTCTTTACCAAGAGCATCTTCCACAAATAATTCTGAACAACCCTCATCTATCATTACATCTAGTAAAGTTTTTGGTTCTTTCTTTTTGACGATTGTATTGCGAACAACATGCTGGTATTCATGGAAGGAAATACTTTGAATAAATTTTGAATCCACCCTTTTATCAACATTTAAATATATAAAAATATTTGATGTCCCATCTGTATGTGCTAAAATTCCGTTCATTTTTTCTAAATAAAATACATCCTTCGTAATTAACGGCAGAAGAAACACATTCGTAGGAACTTCCATTAATTGATTACTAGCTGACTTTATATAAGTCGCCACTTCATGTTCGATATTATCGTATAAGTTTTCCTTTTTATCATGCATCATTTGACTAAAACCAGTTTGTATTAATTGATTGATATCTAAAGCTGAGCTAAATATAACAAGTTTTTCTTTTACTTGATCGATAGGTTTATCAATTAAATTAATTACATTAACTATAGCTACTCACCTCATCTTGCTTTTATAATGTTGGTCCAATAAATAAATATAATCGTCCCCATCCACATTAAAATTACTGACAAGTATGTTTTTTAATTCAACTGTATTTGTATAGTCATATTGGACATCTTTAATTTTTTTCCCTTTATAAAACTCCTTATAGCTATTGTTAACTAGAAATAAAAAAGTATCTTCATCTTTCCATTTATTAATATATAAATTTTGAAGAAAGGTATTATCTTCATTCATCGAATTTTCCCATTCACGCCAAAAATCATGAACACTTAGGAAGCTACCATCCCACCTTTTTGCGGGTTCTCCGCCACACAGAAGGGTGCCGCTTTCATTTTCAGGCATATACCTCCATTCAACAGAATGCACATGATTTGTTACTATCCAATTTTCTCTTAATGGGAAAGGCTTAAATAATGGCGCCCAAAAACCAACATCAACGTAAAACTCTTCCGCATCGTAGCTGACAACTAACGCAAAATGTAGTTCCTCTAATTTAATTATTTTCACTTCATAATTAAGTGAATGTAACAGATTATAAAGACCCCACGTGAGATGAAAGCATGTTCCACCATAACCATTTTGAGAAACAGATTGGATATATTGATTAACATCTGCATAATTCTCTTTTAATGTTTTTTTAGCGTTATAATCTTGAGATTTTCTAACTGTATCGAATGGTATAGCTAACTGATGATTTAAGATAATTCGCGAAAGCAAGTCAAAACGTGGTAAATGTAAGAGCATAGAGTCATCAATGCTCAATAATCTTAAATATTCTCTATATGCCATCATGTAAACTCCCCCTTTTGACCAATACAATATAAATATAGTGGCACTTCATCTAATGGTAGATTAAGTGCACTATGTAATTTGTCATCATAAAAGCCACCAATAGCACAACAACCTAAATCTGGATTATCCATAATTGCCCTCGAAATATTTTGACCGATGTGACCTGCTTCAAGAAGGGCGTATCTATACCCTCTTGCTCCGTATTTATTAATTATGTCTTCCATTCTTGCCGTCATTACTATGACAAATGGAGCGCTATAAACAAAACTATTATTAGTAGGTAGAAATGAATCAAACGCTATTGCATCACGTATATAATTAAGTTTTGCTTCTGATCTAAGGTAATGATATGTTCCTTTTAAATAATGGCTAGTAGATGTTAGCACATACATTTCAATTGGATATAATCCACCAGCTGAGGGGGTTAAAGATTTAATTTCTTCCCCCCTTTTCTCTAAAAAGTAGCTCTTTTTTAATATTTGTAAAAGTACATCCATTGTTAAATCCACTTTTTCATAACTTCTAAAGGAACTTGTTATAGTACCGTTAACATTCGACACATCGCAATAATTTTTATGACTAAGTGGATATAGTTTGCCATCACTATCTATGTTAAAACTTTTCCCCGGAGCATTTAAAATTTGCGAAAGATAGTTTTTTGAATTATTATGATAAAACTCGTATATATATGAATCTTTCAAATAAAGCCCTCCTTATGGAAATGGGTGCGGTTCTGTATTTATTTTTCTCCCTAATTTAGAAGCCGTTTCTTGTAACCTTGGGCAATTGAGTAGTGGATCATTAATTGAGAGAAAACACAAAGTGGGTATTATCACTCTTACAACAGATAATCCCATTTGTTTTACATCTTCAGTTGTAATTTCACTATAATATACTTTATGACCTAGACGATTAATCCTTTCAACTGCGTCAGTAAATTGCACACTAAGGTCTTCTACGGCAATTTTAGGTATAGAATTAGGAAGGAGCTGCAATAAAATTTCATCATTATTGCCAGCTAAATAATATAGTGGATGATCATCTAAAGTAGATGTATAATCAAGCTTTTTAGGAATAGGCTCTTTATAGTGATTTATCAACTCATAATAAATCGAAAATCCTCCTAACCCTTCTTCAATTGACTTTCTAATTGCATGCAAGTATTCGAGTGAGCTAGCACACCCTAAGTAAAATCCAGCATTCCCTGTAACTTTTACAACAGTTAATATTGTAGGCACTTCCAAATCAGTGCTAATATCATACACCCTCAATTGTAGATTGCTATTTTCAGCAAGCTCCAATAGTCTTTTTACATATTCGTTGTGAACCGTATTTAAATCAATTTCTCCTCGTACGCAACCAAGTAACCAAAATTTAACAAATGCATCTCTTTCAATACATTCATTAAAACCACTTAAAATTGCTTTCTCTAAAGTTTGGCCACAAGCTAATCCAGTAGAAATTAAATCCCGTAATGGCAAATGACTAGGAGGGCTAGTTAGAAAAATCAGTTCAAATGGGACTAATATTTTTTTATTATCTACTACATCTTTTGCCTCAACCCATGCTCTCGGTTCGTTAACGTCGACTTCTTTGTACATCGTATTATTCTTATATTGGTCATCTGTATATCGAGTAATAAATGTAGGATTAAGTGCCTGATGACTAATATCTGCATATTTTCCGATATAAATGTCTTTCATATTAAACTGATTAGCACAATACCTCTCAACACTTTCTCCAATTGCAGCAGACTTAGCATGCTCCCTACTTATTGAAAAGCCAGAGCCACTACTTATATAATGATTATCACCATTAATTACTGCTAAATAGCGAAATAACCTAGGTGACCCAGGCAAAGGGTAAATTTCGTTTAATGTTGAAATAAAGCTTGCTCTTAAAGTATCCTCAATTATTATTTGATTACTCATAAACTAACCTCACCCCTACAAAACTCACAGTCAGGCATTTGATATACAGGATATTTTTTAATTTCAAGTTCCTCAGCGTCAAAAACGATTTCAGTATTAAAGCATAGTGTTGGCGTTTTAGCTCTACAGTACTTTAATAATTCTTTTTCAATAAAAGGCGCTAAAAAAGCTTCTAAATTGCCTAAACTTTTATTTTTTATAGGCTCTTCCTCCGCTCTACTAAGGCGTTTTTGGAAGCAATTGTAACAAGGACCTCCATCAGGAAAGAAAATCGGTCCCATAAAAAGTTTAGAATAGCTAAAGGAATATTTTAACCACGGGACTTCAATAGCTCTTAAACGTTTATGTACCTGTGAAAAAAAACTACTACCATCATTATCAAGTGCTATTACAATGTCTGTGTTTTCTAATGAGATATTTTCTAAATTAGTAAAAGTTATAATTTGATTTAAAGTAGGAATGTCAAAAATTCGCTGTAACTTTTCACTATTTAAACTTCCAGAAACTATGCTCACTTTCAGCAATGGTGCATCATTAATCGAAACAATTCCAACTTTCTCTAAATCACTTATATTATTTAATAATTCATGTTCTTCCATATGGATTAATTCACTTATTTTTGTCAAAGGAATTGTACCTGTTAAATAAGGAAATAACTGATTAAAATTTGTTACACCTTCTCCATCTATCTCATAACCTACTCGATCATTAATAAATATTAGCTTTTCAGATAAACGTTGTAGTTCCCCGTTTGATTGAATATACATATTTATCACCTCAAAGTTACAAAAAAGTAGCAAATTTAAAAAATTCGCTACTTTTTTAAATTTTTATATCTAGATGGTACGAAAATATTTGCTCTTATTTTTTTAATGGACGAGCTTCACTTCCACCTCCACAACAGCAACCAGCTTGTAGTAATTGTTGTGAATCTTTTTTAGTTTTTGTGTTTAATGATTGAACATCTACACTTTTAATTGTTAATTTCATATTTAACACCTCCTTGTATATAATTATACTAATTTTTAATATTTTTACAATAAATATATTTATTAAATTATAAAATTACTTATTTTTATGGATATTTTATAAATAAACTTATTGTAATAGTGTTATAATAAATAAAAACAATTGGAGGCAGGCACCCTATGTGGACACAATATATGATTGAAACCCCTCGAGGACACTTTGAGTATTTTAAAATGGGAAATGGTGAACCAATTTGTATAACACATCAATATACGGAGTTTAATAGTAAGGGCAATATATTCGCAGCTCCTTTTACTAAACACTATACTGTCTATTTAATTAATTTAAGAGGCTGTGGAAACTCTAGCGATTCAACATTAACTGATGACTATAGTTTTATGACTAGTGTTAAAGATTTGGAAGCAATCAGAATATCACTAGGTTTGTCACAGTGGAGCTTTGCTGGTCATTCTGCTGGGGGTATGTTGGGTTTAATTTATGCGATAACGAATCCAAATTCTTTACAAAAAATTATAGTAGGTGGTTTGTCCGCATCGTCAAAATATATGTCGCATCCAGATAGCATTTATTGTAAAAGTAATCCTAATAATCCAAGGTTATTAGAAATTTTAAAACTTCTTAAAGATCCATCTAAAACTTTAGAAGAACGAAGAGCTTTAAATAAAGAATGGAATCTAATGTCCATTTATAAAAAAGAAGATTACGATATCATAATGTCTCGACCTAATAGTGGAAAGGCAGTAAACAAAAGATTAGATTATTTTATATCTACGGAACTAAAAAACTATGATATTACTGATCGCTTAAAAGAAATAGATAGCCCTTCTTTTATTTATTGCGGAAGGTTTGATACACAATGTCCTTTAGTTTTTTCTGAAGAAATCGCCACGGAAATTAACAATTCTAGCTTAACGATATTTGACGAAAGTAGTCATAATCCATTTGTCGAAGAAGAAGAGGCATTTAATAATTTTGTTAAGTCGACTAAATAAAGAAAAAAGCTATTCCCCACATATAGGAGGAATAGCTTCTTGTTCATCATAGGATTAGTGTTGACTTGGTAAATCAGGTATATCTAGAACTTCTATAATATTGACTACTTCAATATTTTTAGGACTGTCCACCATTGCTGTTGGTTTTGTTGTTGGTCCACTAATAAAAGTTACGAAAAGAGTAGATACTACTAAAAATTGCGTTATTATTTTCTTCATATATTACCCTCCTTTTGAAATATTATACATAAATATTTTGATTTTTTCAATAAGTATTTTTATATAAATATTTATTTTAATAAAAAATTCCCGACAGCTGTAATGCAATCAGGAATCCCATATCATTATCGTTTTTCAGTAAAATAATCTAATTTTACTTTTTCTATCACATCAAGGAATTCATAATTTCCCTCAATTTCGAAAATATGTTGCGCTTTCTCAAAATATTGTTCTGATTCCTTTATTCTATCTAAAATAACTAAATTCCTACCTATTTGGAAATAAAGCTCTCCCAATAAATACAGTGACTCTTCTGTAACGCATATTTTAATTGCCTTCTTACATTCTAAAATAGCTTCTTCTTCTCTTTTTAAAGCAACTAAAGTTTTAGATAGACCATATAAAATTCTAATCTTCAGCACACTATCTTTTAAATTACTTAAATCGTATTCTGATTTACACTTTTGGAAGATTTCTAAAGAATTTTCATACTGCTGTACTTCAAAATAAATAATCGCAATGCTATTATTTATACTAATAGTCTGCTCTGTATAATTTTCCTTACCGGTTAATTTTAAAGCGCTGTTTAATATATTTATAGCGTTAACACTATCTTTATTTAAATAAAAATCACATATGCCCTCATGCCATAGTAAAAACTGTTTGTCTTCATTACTGCTAAAATTCGCCTTTTCTTTTTCCGTTTTTACTATATAATTTATAGCTTGATAATCACGATTTCTTATTAGTTTTCTTATTAATTTTTTTGTTTCCTCATTATCATCTTGATGTGTTTTCAATGAATTTTGTCCGAAGAAGTAGTTAATATCTAACTTTAATTTTTGAGCAATTTTAAATAACACTACACTAGATGGTACACTTTCACCTTTTTCAAAATTACTTATCATCGCTTGCGTACAAATTCCATCTGCTAGCTCCGCTTGTGTAATTCCTCTATCTTTACGTGCTTCTTTTAATTTACTTGAAATAAGTTCTAACATAATTCTCCTTTTCTTCTACAGTATATAGTTCTTATACTTACGTAATCACTTCTTTTTCTATGAGAACCCCATGGTGCATATATTTTGAAGAAGTTTGTTATTACTTTATAATATAAACTCCTTATCATTATAACTATTCTAATAATAAAAAAGTAATATGTCCATAACTCAATTAAAGCCCCTAAAATTATTACGAGCAAAGACAAGGAGCATTATTTAAACTAAATGGAGCTCCTTTCAAAATTTACTGTTGAAAAGAAAAAAGTGCTGTCACTCAAAATGTTTGAGCTAAGCACAAATTAAAGTTAATAAAAAAACACCTTATAAATTCGCAATTTTAAGGAAAAATAATATTTAACACCTTAGCTTTAGACGAAATTTTTTATTAAAAAAGAAGTATCACATTGACCAATGCAATGGTGATACTTCGTTTAAAGCCGTTTAATATCCTATCTTACTCCAGTAGTAAAAAATCATAATCCCTAAAAACAGTAAAAAAACAATATACACCCAAACAATTGGATTCAGCATTGTTGCAAATTCTTCGACTGTCCCTGAAATCGGCGTATCTTTTTCCGATTTCCGCTCGGAAGTCATCTTGGCAATTCGCATTGTCGCCACAAAGGATATAGCCGCAATGATTGTAATTGCAATAAGAGCTGGTATTAACCACATACCCATAGACAAAACTCCTTTCTTTGCCCTTAGTATGCATCAATACAGCTCTTCATTATGCAATGATTTTTTTCGAGACTGCTCAAAAGCCTCACTTAAAAGCTGTGACATCGGCAAGTCCATTTAACTGGATTCAACGACATTCATTCTTTTGCTGAAGCAAGTTAAAAAGGGGATTGATTTAGCCACTGTCCTCCATCCAATGTGACACATTCACCATTCATATAACGCGCCTTATCAGACATCATAAATGTTGCAAGATCAGCTACTTCCTCTGGTGTACCAATTCGTCCAAGTGGTACAGAATCAATTGTCATAGCAGCAGCTGCCTCTGATTCCCATAGTTTAGCTGCACCACCAGTACGTTCAATTGGACCTGGTGCAATGGCATTTACACGAATTCCATAACGTTTCCCCCACTCGACCGCTAAAGTTCTTGTCATTGATAATACGCCTGCTTTTGCAGCAGATGAATGTATTACACCAGCGCCTGCATTCCAAGCATAGGTCGCCACCATATTGATAATTGAACCGTTGATTTTATTTTTAATCCAATATTTGCCGATGGCAGAAGAGCAAAAGAACGTACCATTTAATACAATATCAACTACTGATTTCCAACCATTAGGCGTCAAATCTTCTGCACGAACAATAAAGTTACCAGCTGCATTATTCACTAGTCCATCAACTTGGCCAAATTTTTCAACAGCAAACGTGACCATTGCCTCCGCCTGCTCTGGTATACGAACATCCATTTGGAATGTTTCAATTGTTTTTCCTGCTTCTAATATAAACTTTTTAGCTTCTGCTAATCGCTCTTCATTACGACCTACTATAACAACATTTGCGCCTTCTGAAACGAATTGCTTTGCCATATAAAGCCCCATACCACTTGAACCACCTGTAATAATAATCGTTTTCCCCTGCAACATTCTGCTTCCCCCTTCGTTTTTCAAAAAAATGAATACTCATTCATTTTATTTTACTATATTTTCTCGAAAATGTCATATTAATTCTACAAAACTCTTTTTTTATAGAGGTGCATGATTCAGAGTAGCGAAAAAAAAACGTCAAGAAGTGCACTTGACGCCTTTAATATTAATTATTAGATGATTACTGCCGTTGATTTTCGATGCGGGTATACGCGTAAGGCGCAACCCTCGCTAGTTTGAAGTTTGTTGCGGCTTACATATTGTGCTTTCCTGCTTGAGTTACCGCCTTTCACTCCAATCAAATGTTAAATAATTTTTTTAAAATTATTAATTTCCGATTTCTTCATACTCAACTATTCCATTGGTGTCAGTAGGGTTATCTGATAAACTTCCTATAAATACTGCAATTGCTAAAAATATAGCAATAAAGATTATCCCTATTAAAACTATTACTGTAATCCATACTTTTTTGCTACTCTTTTGTTTAATTTGATACCTATTTTCAGAGAAGGATGCACTATACAATTGTTGAAACTCAGCTTTAATTTCTTTCGCTAATTCATTGGCTGGGAGAAAACTTTTTAATACCTGTTCTACGGATTTACCATCATTTACTGATTGCAATAAATGGTCTTTTACTTCCACGATATGATGATCTCTATCCTTTTTTGGTAATGGCTCCAACTCAAATTCCAGTTGACGTATATATTCATTTATCTTCCGATTATCCACTTCTAATCCATCCCCTTAATTTCTTCAAAATATTTTAATATTGATTCTAACTCCTTCAGTCGATTTTCTACTAATGCCTTTCCTAAATCTGTGATACGGTAATACTTTCTAATTCTTCCTTCGTATTCTTCTGAAAATACATCAACATAATCATTCGCCGTCAAACGTTTTAATATTGGATAAATTGAGCCATCAGAAATAGAAAAACACTTGCTCTCTTTCAATTCTTTAGTCAATTCATAGCCATACATCGTTTTTTTCTGTAGCATCATTAAAATAGCAATTTCAAATAAACCCTTAAGATATTGCGTATTATTATTTTTGTTGTCCATAAGGTAATTATATTTTACCAATACATATGTATCAATCACATATATGTATAATTAATACATATCATTTTTTATTTGTGTAAGGAACTGTGCATTATAAATGCCACAATATGACGTCTAATTTTATGTAATATCAACTCCTTTTTATTTTTCAACAAAAAATTTCAAATAAAAAGTGCCTTCCTCTATTACATAAAGGAAGACACTCAGACTTAATTGTTTAAAACTCATAATAATAAGCAATTTTGTAAAGCGCCATTAACTCGTCGTGCGTTGGCACTTTAGGGTTATTTCCTGGACTACCACTTGCAATTGCATCGGTTGCCATTTTTGGAATTGCCGCAAAAAATGCATCCTCCTCAATTCCCCATTGCTGTAAATTGCCAATGTTCATCTTTTTACACAGTTTTTTTATTGATTCAATTGCTAAATTTGCTAGCTCTTCTTGTGTTCCATTTTTTCCATCCTTATTAAAAAATTGTCCTATGTCTGCTAAGCGATCCACACATGCATCCTTAGTAAAGTCTAATACCGCTGGTAGCAGCATCGCATTTGAAATTCCATGAGGCACATGGAAGAGTGCACCTATAGGACGTGACATACCATGCACTAAAGCTACTGACGCATTGGAAAACGATAGTCCTGCTTGCATGGAGCCTAGAGACATCGCCTCTCGCGCATCGATGTCATCACCATGCTCATATACTTTTAACAAATTATTAATAATTAAATCCATCGCCGATAATGCTAATACATTTGAATATGGATGTGCTAAACGTGATAAATAGCTTTCAATAGCATGGCTTAATGCATCAATGCCAGTCGCAGCTGTGATGGCTGGTGGAGAAGTTATCGTTAACATTGGGTCGACAATTGCAACTGGTGGCATAAAAGCTTGTTGTTTTATCATCATTTTTACATCATTAGTCGTGTTGGTAATAACGGTAGCATCTGTAGCTTCTGAGCCTGTGCCTGCTGTAGTCGGGACTGCTATATGTGGAATAGGCGCTTGCTCAGCGATTTTCGCCATTTTCATGTAATCACCAATGTATCCACCATTTGTTGCTACAACAGCAATCGCTTTAGCTGTATCAATGCAACTTCCGCCACCGACAGAAATGATGACATCACATTGCGCAGATAGCAAAATTTCAAGACCTTCTGCTACATACGTATCCACTGGCTCAGTTGTTACCCCTAAATACGAAACCGCTTCCAAACCATTGACTGTCAATAATGACTTACACTGATTGACAAACCCTAAGCTATCCATTATTGGATCGCTAACGATTAGTGCCTTCGTACCTAGTTTTTTAGCATATAGACCAACCTCTTCGAAAGCATCTCTTCCATAAATAATCGTCCCTGGAGAATTTACAGTGAAGGTTGTTTTTGTTTGAATCATAACGCATCTCTCCTCCATTATTGAGCAGTATAACCGCCATCTAATACAATCGCCTGACCTGTTAAGCCTTTTGCTACATCACTAGCTAAATAGAGTGCAAGTCCTGTAATCTCTGAAACTTCTAACAAGCGCTTTTGAGGGACAAGAGGGTATAACAACTGCTCCAGTACTTCTTCTACTTGGATACCCCGTGTCTTTGCTAAATCTGTAAACTGATTACGGACTAATTCCGTATCCACATATCCTGGACATATAGCATTAACAGTAATACCATCATTGGCCACTTCAAGTGCTGCGACTTTGGTTAATCCGATTAGCCCATGTTTTGCAGCATTGTATCCTGCTTTACCAGCAAAACCAATAACGCCGTTTATTGATGCCATATTAATAATGCGTCCAAATTTATTTTTCTTCATATGAGGTAATGCATATTTCATTGTGACAAATGGTGCAACAAGCATTACTTTTTGCATTTGTTCAAATATTTCAGTCGGAAAATCCTCGATGTAAGAAACATGTTGGAATCCTGCATTATTAATTAAAATATCAATTGTGTTAAATTTCTCAACGGTGAAGGCAATCGCATCGCCAATTGCTTGTTCATCTGTAACATCACATGTATAAGCTGTTAATAGTGGATTTTGTTCTACCGCTTCAGCTAAGCGTTGCTCATTCATATCCGAAATAACAACATTCGCCCCTTGCTCAGCAAAAGCTTGAGCAATTGACAGACCAATTCCACGTGCAGCGCCAGTAATAAATACTGTTTTGCCATCTATCACTTCGTTTCCCTCCTACATTCCAATTGAGAATAATATTATCGCAATAATTGTACCGATAATTGGTATAATGACTGTCAATGCCCCGAAAGGCAAATAGGCATCCTTATGTTTTTCATTACATACAGAATTTATCGTCGTCACAACATAGCCGCCATGTGGCAATGAATCAAGCGAGCCAGAAGCAATCGCGATTGTTCGGTGTAATGCTTCCGTATTTACTCCCATGTCAATATAATGAGGAGCAAGTAATGGCATCGCAATCGTTTGCCCACCTGATGCTGACCCTGTTAAACCTGCAATAACAGCGATAGCAATAGCACCGCCAATTAATGGATTTCCAGGAATATTGGTCATTAAATCTACAGTTGCAACGAATGATGGTGTAGCTTTTACAACACCCCCAAAGCCTACTACTGCAGCCGTATTTGCAATAGCTACAACAGCACCCATCGCACCTGCTGCGAGTGTCGCACTAACAGATTTTGAATACTTATAACTTACTAAATATGCCATAATACAACCGCTCGTTAGCGCAACGATTAAAGCCGATGTGCCAAGTGAGTCATGGAAAATGAACGAAATCAGTAAAACTACTAATAATGGCACTAAGCTTAAAATAGGGCTAGGTAGCTTACGTGTTTCGTCAACTACTGGATCCGTTGAACGTTCAATAAACACTTCACCCTTTTTCACTGCACGTTTAATCATCCAGTTCAACCATAGTGCGCCACCCACCGCCATAAATACTGCGACCACAATACTAACTTCCCATCCTGCATATGGTGTCGTATGTAAGTATTCAATCGGAATCCAGTTCTGAATCTCTGGTGAGCCTGCTGATGTCATCGTAAAAGTCACAGATCCCAAACCAAGTGCCGCAGGAATAAAACGACGCGGGAAATTCGCTTGCTTAAATAAACTAATAGCCATCGGATAAACAGAGAAAGCAACAATAAATACCGAGACACCACCATACGTTAAAACTGCTGCTGCAGCCACCACAGCAAAAGTAGCATATTTCACGCCAATTTTTTCAACAATCCATTTGGAAACACTATCTGCTGCACCTGTATCTTCCATTACTTTTCCAAAGATTGCACCTGCCATGAACATTAAATACCAAGAACCAACGAAGCCAGTAAATCCATTCATATAACTCGTTAAGAAATTAGCTTGATTGTCATTTGCAGTTTGTGGGAAGAAAGCTAGACCATTCGTTACAGCCGCTATTAAAGCTGTTAATGGTGCTGAAATAAGTAAATTGACACCTCTCATTGTTAAATAGACTAAAAGTGCTAAACTTCCAAAAAGTCCAATATACGCTAACATCCACATCCCACCTATCTTTTTATAGAAAGTGCTATGTTACATCCAATATTATTCGTATTTTTACGCAATAGGTGGAGCTTTCCGCGGGCAAGCATTGAACAGATTCCCTCACTACGCTTTAGTCTCGAGTTGTTCGTTCGCTTGTTCTTCCCGCTGGAGTTACCACCTTTTGTTCCATTGAAATTCGTTATTTTCCTTTTAATACTATTTATGAAATTAACTCAAGTGATACAGCTCTATCCATTAATCGTTATTACTTGGGAATGCAAATGTAGATGCCGATGAAGCATTACTTGTCATCCAGCGTTCAGAAATTGTTTTAGTCTTTGTAAAGAAACGTGCCTGATCCGGTCCAAACATATGCCCCTCACCAAAACGTGAGCCTTTAAATCCAGCAAAGTTATGGTAACCAACAGGAATTGGAATTGGTACATTCACACCTACCATTCCTACATCAATCTCTGTTGTAAATTTCCGAGCTGCAAGCCCATCATTTGTAAAGATCGTAACTCCATTGCCAAGCTCATGCTCGTTAATAAGCTCGATTGCCTCTTCTAACGAATCCACGCGTACGACATTGCGGGCAGGTCCAAATACTTCTTGCTCATATATTTCCATACCTGGTTTTACATGATCTAATAATGTAGGACCTACAAAAAATCCTTTTGATTCGTTTACAATACCTAGCTCACGACCATCACAAACAACAGTTGCCCCTTCTGATTCCCCTTTATCAATTGCAGCAAGAATTGCTTCTTTAGATTGCTGTGAAATAACTGGACCAAAGTCTGTATCCTTATCTGTATAAGCGCCTACTTTTAATGCTGTAATTTTTTCTTTTAATATTGCTACTAGACGATCTGCTGTTTCTTTACCAACAGGCATTATTGTAGAAATTGCCATACAACGTTGTGATGCTGCTCCATATGCTGCACCGATAAATGCATTTGCAACTTGCTCAAGGTCTGCATCAGGCATTACGACCATATTATTTTTTCCTCCGCCTAAAGCAGTGACACGTTTACCATATTTTGAACCCGTTTCATAAATGTATTTAGCAACCGGTGTTGAACCAACAAATGAAATCGCTTGCACAATTGGGTTTTCTAAAAGTTCATTTACTGCATCTTTATCGCCATTCACTACTGTCCAAATACCATCTGGCAACCCAGCCTTTTTCCATAGCTCACTCACATATAACGCTGTCATTGGTACTCTCTCCGATGCTTTTAATACAACGGCGTTCCCTACAGCAATAGCCATACTCGTTTGCGCTAACGGCACCATAATTGGAAAATTAAATGGAGAGATTGCCGCTACAACACCTAAAGGATACTTAGCCGAATAGGCATTAATTTGACCGCCAACGTTTACAGAGTACTCTCCTTTTACTAGATGGGGAGCACCAATTGCTAAATCAACCGACTCTAGCCCTCGTGTAATTTCACCTCTTGCATCTTCAATCGTTTTACCACTTTCCGTACAAATAATTTGTAATAATTCTTCCATATTATCTGTCACTAAATTACGGAATTTTAATACGACCTCCGCACGTTTAGATACTGATGTATCACGCCATTTAGGAAATGCTGCCTGTGCTTTAGCAATTGCCTCCCGTGTCTCTTCTACTGTTGCTAGTGGAACTTTTGCGATGATGTCACCTGTTGTAGGATTATAAACCGAACCGTACCGACCACTTTGCCCCTCAATCATTTCTCCACCGATAAAATGTGTTAAAGTTTTCACTTCTTGCGCTGTTGTCATAACTATTTTCCTCCTTTAATGTTGTTTAATAATGCATTTTTCCTTCAGACTTAAATAAGCTGCCGACATATCGTTTTCACCATAGCCCTCTGCTGATATATCATTGTAAAGATTCACTAGCTGTTCCCCTATCCGAAGAGGCACACCTGCTTCATCAGCCATATTTTTAGCTAGCCTTAAATCTTTTAGTAATAGATTTGTAGAAAAACCAGGCTCATAATTTTCATTTTTCATATATTCTAAGTAATTGCGTTCGTAAATACGACTTTGTCCATAGCTATTACTTAATACTTCGTAAAGTGTATTAGCTGGTATCCCCATATTTTCTCCAAGGACAATCGTTTCAGCTACCGCCTGTGTATAAAAACCTATCATTAAATTGTTGAGTAATTTAATACGTGTACCGATACTAGGTGATGCACCAAGATGATAGACGTTTTTTCCAACTATTCCGAAAATTTCAGCTCCACTTTGATAATCTTTTTCTTCTCCACCTACCATAATTGTTAGAGTTGCATTGATTGCACCAATAACTCCACCACTTACAGGAGCTCCTAGATATCGTAAGCCCAATGATTGCGCCTTCTTATGTAGCACATCATTTAGCTCAGGATTTACTGTACTAAAATCTATCAGCAAGCTTTCTTGCTTAGCATTTTGTAAAATCCCTTCTTCTGATGTAAAGACATGTTCAACTATTTGCGGTGTTGGTAAGCTTGTCATAATGACATCACTTTGCTTTACAAGTTCTTGTGCAGTTGTTACACCCATACCACCTTCTGCAATAAATTGCTCCATTGCTTTTGTATTCGTGTCAAAACCGTACACTTCATAACCTGCGCGAAGTAAGTTAATCGACATTGGTAAACCCATATTGCCTAGGCCGATAAAACCTAATTTCTCTTTCATTCGAGTTCCCCCATTTCCTGTGAATTGCGTTAATAAGCGCTGATACACTAGCAAACTTTACGTTTTTATCGTAACATTAATAACGAGATACTCTTGATGACCGCAGTCACTGACTTCGGTCACTTAAATCATAAACAAACTTAATATAGCACGTCAATCAAAAAATTTTATATTTTCTGAATAAATTTTATGGTCATTATTATAGGATATTTTAATTACGGAGGCAGAAGGGCATGAATTCGTTAACTACTCGCCAAAAAAAGGCATTAGAAACTCGGGAAAAACTACTCAAAACTTCATTAGATTTATTTAATAAACATGGATATGAGCATGTGTCTGTTGAACAAATTACGAAAGCATGTAACGTATCAAAGGGGACTTTCTATACACATTTCCCATCCAAATATGATGTTATTTTGGAAAAATTCGAGGAGCTTGATAGTTTTTATAGTACAGTCGAAAAAAATATTGATCAAACATTATCGGCAAGTGACAAAATTCTCGCGCTTTATAAGGAGCAAATGCTGTATTTAACAAATGTTGTTGGAAAAGATTTATTGCGAACAGTATATTCTGCCGCAATGACCAATCAAGTTGAACAAAACCATTATTTAATTAGCCCTCAACGTAAAATCTTCCAAATTATCAATACTTATATTGAAGAGGGCGTTCAGCAAGGAGAATTTGTTAACGGTTTACAAGCGAAACAAATGCAACAAATTATTCAGCGCTGCATGCGCGCGAATGTTTATGATTGGTTAATTCATAACGAGGAATTTGATTTAGTTTCAGAAATGGCACACTTTACAGCAGTTGTTCTAAATGGCATGAAGGTTCATCCTACAAAATAGCAAAAATTACAATAAGAGCACCTCGATATTCTCGAGGTGCTCAGAGTGTTGACAGAAGGTATATGGAAGTTCTTGCTCACTATTTTTTAATTAGTTGATTGGAGCGAAGAGTGAGCGACTGCTGCGGGAACAGCACAAAACGTAAATCGCAACAAACCGCGCATTAGCGAGGGGTGTGGCTTACGTCGTGCCCGCGGAAAGCGCCCGCCCATAGCGGAAATCAACGGCAATGTGATATCAATTACCCGACAAAATATTGTGCAACAATCGTTTCAACGGGTAAAGGTTTATTGTATAAATAGCCCTGCCCTTTTTGACAACGATGGCGTTTCAAGAATGCTACTTGTGATGGCTCTTCAATGCCTTCTGCAATTACTTCAAGTCCTAAATTATGGGACATCGAAATAATGGCTTTAATAATCGCCTCATTTTTATCATCCTTTTCAATATCAGCAATAAACGATTGGTCGATTTTTATAATATCGATTGGATAGCGTTTCAAGTAGCTAAGTGATGAATAGCCAGTGCCAAAATCATCGACCGAAACATAAACCCCTAGCTGCTTCAGTTCCGTTAAAATTGAATATGTTTCATGGACATTGGTCATTGAGCTTTCTGTAATTTCTACTTCAATTAATTGTGGTGCGACATTATATTTTTTCAATGTTGCTTTAATCTTCCGTGCGAAGTTTTCTTTTCTAAATTGTTTTGGAGATATGTTGATAGCGATTCTGACTGGTCGATAGCCCTTCACATTCCATTCCTTTTGATAGCGACAAACCTCATTAATAATCCAATCACCAATTTCAACAATTAAGCCTGTCGCCTCGGCAATAGGTATAAATTGCGCTGGGGATACAAAACCAAATTTACGATTATTCCACCGCAATAACGCTTCAAAGCTATTAATGCTATTATCATTTAAATTCATTTGTGGCTGTAGATGTATACTTAGCTCATTAAACTCAATGGCACGACGTAAATGGGCCTCCATCAATGCCTCATTTGGAAACACATTAGTCATATCATCCCGATAATAGCGGTAATGTGAACGTCCGTGCTCCTTCGCTGAAAATAAAGCTTGATCGGCCTTTCTCACAAGAGTTTCTATATCCTTACCGTCAGCGGGACTTAAGGAAATACCAATTGAAACACTGATAAAATACTCCTGCTCATCAATCATAAAGGGCTGTTTCAACGATTCTAATATTGAATTAGCTAATTGCTCTATTTTATCGATTGTTGCATCCTTTAAAAGAAAAATAAATTCGTCGCTATTATAACGATAAAGTGAGCATGTTGAGTAACAAAGTTCACGAAGTCTATGACTAAACATCCGCATTAGTTCATCACCCTTACTTTCACCAAGGGACTCATTAAATTTTTTAAAGCGATCTATATCTACTAAAATAATTGTTGCCTGCTGATTTTCACTTTGTTTATCGCTCAAATGCTGTTGCCAATGCTCTTTAAACGCTCTACGATTCCAAATACCTGTCAATTCGTCCTTTAAGGCTAAATAATAAAAAGCACTGTGATCACTCTTAAACGATTTCGGGTCTTTTACAAAAAAATGTACCCCTATTATTTCTCCATTAAAATAAGTTGGATGTATACGCAAATAAAATGGCTCGCTACTTAGTAAATTGCCCTTAAATAAACATTTAGCCATATCCAATGTAGCGCCTTCAATCGTTTTAGCAAATAATAATTGTACTTCGTTTACATAGTTGCACTCCAATAATGAAAAAATATCAAGTCCTATAAGACTGTGATGTTCCCTCGACAATACAGACGTAGCAGCAACGTTTTGATGAATAATACGACCTTGTAAATCAGTCGTTAGCACAGGACACACATGTTGTTCAACGAATTGCAAATAAGGCTTCGTATCATTCTGTTCCTCACGTAAAATAACAGCTATAAGTGATGCTTCCAATTGCTGTACACTTACAGCAAACGATTTTTGCATTTGCTCAGTCTCTGAATAAAGCTCAATCTTCCGTGCAATGTTAAATTCTTGTTGTACAATTTTCAATAATTGCTGCCAACATTGCTTAGTAAAGAATCGGTCTGCTTTCGTTGCTTTCACATCGTGCAACACTATAGCTAATGGGAGTTTATCGTTATAGTGAACAATTTCAAATTCCCCATTATCAGCTTTTTTCAAGCATATAACTGCATCAAACGGATTAAGCAGTGCCATCTGTCGATAGTTTGCGAATTGCGCTACATTTTCTCTATATTTTTTCATTATATCCCTCTCTAGGTAGCGTGTTTACTCTAAGTCGTCTAGTACGCTCGTTATTTATTCTTCATCTAGCGTAGGCTTTAGAGCATCCTTTAAGAAAATTTCCTGACTATTAATAGGGTCTTCGCTTCGATCAAACTCTTTATAATGATATTTTCCATTGGAATCTTGAATACGAGCCTTTGCAGTATCCTCAAGTTGTTTGTTCATAATATCCATAATACGGGCTTTTGCTTCAATTGAATAGACAGGGAAAAGAATTTCAACTCGTTTTATCATATTTCTTGTCATCATATCTGCGGATGATAAGTAAACTTTGTTTTCACCATTATGATGGAACCAATAAATACGTGAATGTTCAAGGAATCGACCAACAATACTTGTGACGGTGATATTGTCACTAATACCTGGTATGCCTGGCCGTATGCAGCAAATACCGCGAATAATAAGCTCTACTTTTACACCAGCAATAGAGGCTTCGTAAAGCTTCATCATTAAATCCTTATCCGTTAATGAATTCATTTTAGCTCGAATAAACCCATTACCGTATTTCTTATGACAACTAATTTCTTCATCCATTAAACGGATAAATTCATCACGAATATCAAATGGTGCAACGACTAAATGATTAAAAGTAGGTTTTTCCGTATAGCCACTTAAATAATTAAAGAAGTTTGTTGCATCAATACCAAATTCCTTATCAGATGTTATGATGCCCATGTCCGTATAAATTTTAGCCGTTGCATCATTATAATTTCCTGTTCCGAGATGTACAAAACGTTCAATTTTCCCATTTCGACGACTCACGACTAACGTTATTTTAGAGTGAGTTTTTAAATTATTCATACCGTATATAACAAGACAACCTGCTTGTTCCAGTTGCTTCGCCCAATGCACATTATTTTCTTCATCAAAACGGGCTTTGAGCTCTACTAAAACAGTCACTTGCTTGCCATTTTCAGCCGCAAGTTTTAATGCTTGTATAATTGGGGAATTGCCACTAACTCGATACAATGTTTGCTTTATTGCTAATACATTTGGATTTACAGCTGCCTCTGAAATAAAGTCTACTATCGGTGCAAATGACTCATATGGATGATGAAAAAAAATGTCCTGTAGTAACGCTTTTTCAAAAATATTTTCATCTGATTGTAAATCTAAAGGTGGCTGTGGGATAAAGCTTTCATACTCTAAATGTTCTCGTCCTACAGAAATACCTTTCACAAACGAAAACATAAATGTTAAATCTAATGGGCCATCAATATGAAAAACATCGGTCTCCTCGATTTCAAATTCATCTAGTAAATAAGCTAGGACTTCTTCATTCATTTCTCCGACACGTACTTCGAGTCGACTACCGACTCCCCATTTGCGTTTTTTTAGTTCTTTTTCAATTTCAACGAGTAAATCGCGTGCGCCTTCTTCGTGAATCGTTAAATCCGCATTACGTGTTAGACGGAAAGCCTGTGCAGATTTAACACTGTACCCATAGAAAAGCTTTTCAATATGAGCAACAATCACATCCTCGAGTAGTACGATTACCGTTTCGCCCTCAGCACAAGGGACTTTAATATAACGATCCAAAACAGATGGCACTTGCACTATCGCAACCCTTTCACGGCTTTCAAAATCTGTTTCATCTTGTTCTAATAGTACAAGTAAATTTAAAGTTTTCCCTAGCAATGTTGGAAATGGTCGATAAGCATCTACTGCCACAGGTGTTAGTACAGGGAAAATTGTCTCAGCAAACATTTCATTTATAAATGCTTTTTGCGTACTATTTAAATCCTTCATGTCCGCAATATGTACATTATGCTGGGGCAATAAATCATAAATTAAATGTCTATATACTTCCGTTTGTCGACGTACTAAAGCTTGCGTACGCTCAGCAATTTTTGCCAATTGCTCTTTTGGTGTTAAGCCTGATTTATTTTCAGCTTTATGAAAACCAGCACGTACTTGGTCCTGAAGCCCTGCTACGCGCACCATAAAAAATTCATCTAAATTGGAGCTAAATATCGCTAAAAACTTCAAACGTTCTAGCAGAGGATTATTGACATCCTCTGCTTCTTCTAAAACACGCTCATTAAATGCCAACCAGCTTAATTCACGATTATTATAATATTGAGGCTTTGCAATTTCTTCGAGCAAACGGCTATGTGCTTCTGAAAAATCTTCTTCATGTAAGCGATTGTTCGTTACTTCCGTTGTCATCTTGGTTCCACCCTTCTTCAATAAAATTTACTTTAATTGGTGTCTTTAGAGCACGTTCTAGATGTTTTTTATGCCGATTAGCTTGATATTTTTCGGCAGCCGCATTTTTTTTAACGTAAATGTTTAGCTGGACAAAATTATCCTTAGGTTGCATTTCAATAGCATGTACAATATTTCTTTTCGATACATTTAACGCATAGACAAATTTTAATAATGCACCAAAATCACGTATTTTACGATGTTCTTCACGACTCATCCATTCTATAAAAGGAGCAGCAAATCGGTAAAAATAATCTTTATTTTTATACGATGCTAAAAGTGCAAGTTTTAGTCTTTCCTTATGGTTTAAGCCATCAATTGATTGATTGGCAACTAAATAAAAGGTATGTTGGCTGGCGGAGCTTAACTCAATATATTCCCCGATATTAAATATCTTTGCTGCCTTCCTCAACAATTGCAAATCGATCTCGTCAAATTGTAAAAATTTCAAATGACAACACTCACGGTATAATTGATCTGCTAGGTGCATTAAATAATCAACTTCTGCCTCAGAGCGTCCGTACTGCCTAGCTAACCTTCTAGCGTTTCCCTCAAAAACATTATATTTATCAAAGGCATTTGCATCTTTTTGCAAAATACGGTGGATAATAAGCCCTTCTCGTAAACCTTTTTTCGTTAGCTGGAACACTTCACTACCGACAATGTCCATAAGCACGCGAAACACCTCTAAAGCAGGTACAATAATATCAGCGCGGTCTGTCGATAAACCATCTAAATGTTTTAATTCTTGGAAGCTTAAGTTACCTAAAAACAAACTGAGCTGATCCAAATCCTCTTTAGATATTTCGTAGCCATGCACACTCGCAATAGGATATTGATGCCGTTGCTGATGAACTTGCGCAATATTTCTTGCACTGCCTCCGATCGCAATAATTGGTAATCCTACTTGTTGAATCCAAGGAAGTGATTTAAACTGCTCTTTCACAAAGGCAATCAATTCTTTCTTCTCACTACTATTCATAATGTCACCTTTTACGAATCGTTGCTTTAACGACACCGTTCCAAAAGGAAAGCTAAAGGATTCAATTAGTTCTTTATTTTTAAATAGCGTTATTTCTGTACTTCCCCCACCAATATCGATGGTCACGGCAGAAAGTGTTCCAATTGAATGCGCTACAGCAACATAACCAAAATACGCCTCTTCCTCCTCAGACAAAAGCTCTATTTGTATGCCGGTTCTCTCTTTCATTAAAGCTATAATTTGTTCTCGATTCGTTGCTTGGCGAATTGCAGCTGTTGCAGCAGCTTTCACATCTACAATTTCAAAATCATCAAGCATTGCTTTAAATGTTAATAATGTTTCCGTTAGTACTTGAATACCTTCTTCTGACATGTCACCTGAGGGTTGCAAATATGTACGTAACCGTGCAACCGTTTTAATATTACCTAGCTCTCTAAGCCCCTCTTCATTATCATACTGATACAGCACTAAACGAATCGTATTCGAACCAATATCAATGATAGCTGTTTTCAATTCATCCAAATAATCACTTCCTTTATAGAACAATCGGTAGTCTAATTATTTTGTGTTAATAGCACCGTCATTTATACAAAAAAAGTCGGAACCTAAAAGGTATCCGACTTTCATTTTTTATTAACATTTCAGGATACCAATTATTATAATTGTGAAGTTCCTTTTCGCTAGTTTTATAGAATAAGTTGATCGACGCGTAAAATAAGCTCTGCAATTTCGGGTTTACTAATTTGGTCCTCTGCCCCTACTTGATCGCCTTTATGGCGAAGATCATCTGTAATTAAACTAGAGAAAATAATGACCGGTAGCTTTTGTAAATCAGGATGCTCTTTAATTTTGCGTGTAAGATGGTGACCATCCATTTGTGGCATCTCAATATCAGTAACTACTAATTGAATGTGCTCTGTTACATTACTGCCACTTTTCGCCAATGCTTCTAAGTATTCATAAGCGTCACGGCCATTTTCAAAGAACTCAACATTCTCATAACCGGCTTCCTTCATCGTATCAAATAATAACTTACGTAATAATGGTGAATCCTCAGCAATTAAAATGCGTTTTTCAGAGCGTTCACGTTTACCAAGTTTTTTTACTGACTCTACACTAATACCCGAATCAGGGTTAATATCAACCATAATTTTCTCGAAATCTAGTAATAAAATCATTTGTTCATTTTGCTTAATAACACCGATAACTTGCGAAGTACCCCCCTGATACATATCTGAAGGTTTTTCGATTTGATTCCATGAAATACGGTGGATTTGTGTTACGTTATCTACATGAAAAACAACTCGTTGTTTATTAAACTCAGCAACAATATATTTTTGTTGTGGATTACGTTCTGCACTTTGTATCCCTAGTACTCGTAGCATATCTACTACTGGGAGTACCTCGCCTCTTAATTGAATAATTCCCTCAACATGCGGGTGCGCGTGTGGAATAAATGTTACTGGAATCGGTTGAATAATTTCTTTTACTTTAATAACATTAATACCGAATTTATTGTTAGCTACTTCAAATTCAACGATTTCTAGCTCATTTGTGCCACTTTCTAATAATATGCCTTTATGTTCCAAAGCAACCCCGCTCCTTTCTATTTCAACATCAAATAATAATTCAATTGTATCATAGGCGATACAATTCTCCTATCTGGTATTTCCATTTTTATCATTAACTTTTAGATGAACCAATAGACCAATAACCGTCATCAAAATTAATGTTGATAATGCTACGCGACTTGCTAATGTACCGTAATCTCTCATCCATAATGTAACCGTTCCATATACAGCTGGTCCGATTATCGATGAAACTTTACCAGAAAAAGCAAATAGTCCGAAAAACTGCCCTCGCTTATCATCTGGTGATAGCTCAATAATATATGTTCTTGATGTAACCCACATAGAGCCTAGTGAAATACCAAACATACTGCCAGCAATCCAAAACATCCACTGTTCTGTCGCAAAAACAGCAAAGGTTAAGGCGATAATCATTAACACCGCTACAATAGTAATAGCCCGCTTAGCACCAATAGCTTTCGTAATATAGCCGAATGCGAGTGAGCCAATAATTGTTGATACGGTGGAAACTAAATATAGAATAATAAATTGACCTGAAGAAAATCCTACAATAGTAGTTGCGTAAACAGCCATCATTGCAATTGTTGTGGCAATTGCATCATTTAAAAAGAAATACGCAATCATAAAAGTAAAGATCGCTTTATATTGCTTCATATCCTTAAATGTACTAATAATTTCCTTGTAACCTTCAAAAAACTTCGTCGTTTTACGCTGTTCTTTTGGTATCGGCGTATCTTTATTAATAAAAAATAATGGCAATGAAAATAATAAATACAAAATCGCTGTTGGTATAAATGCACGGTGGAAATCACTGTTTCCTACATATAAATAAACAAGAAGCCCCAAAATAGTACCTAAGTAACCAATCGCTACACCATAACCAGAAATTAGGGGCATTTCTTCTTTTGTCCCAAGATCGCCCATCATTGAATCATAGAATACGAGACTCGAATTAAAGAAAAATTTCGCAATGACAAAGCTTGCAACAACTAAAAATAAACTGAGAGGTACACCTGAATAATTTGTTGTTGTCTCTAAATTTGCAAAAACACCCATCATAAAGGTAAATATAATCGAAATCGATGCAAACCAGACAATGAATCGTTTTTTATAGCCTGTTTGATCTATCCATACCCCAAAAAGCGGTGAAAAAACTACTAGAAAAAAGCTTGCTAATGCATTGGCATACGAAATAAATGTACTAGCTACTTGTTGCATGACTTCATTCGTACCTAAAACTTCGTCCATATAAAATGGGAAAAAAACTGTATTAATATTTGAAGAAAATATCGTATTAGCAAAATCGTAAAACGCCCATGATAGTATCGGCAATGATAAATAGAGTGCCAGCTGACTGCGATGCTGAGCTTCTCCTGCTTGCCTCTGATTCATTAAATCCCTCCTTTTCCTTCTTATAATATTAAATTAATTCCTATCTGTATTAAAAAATACCTTTTGTTTAATAAAAATTAATATTATTTACAATATAACAAATACAACTGCTAAATGGCCATAAATTGGTTAATCCGTTACCAACCATTTTACAAAGAATAAAAAAAGATATTCAAGCCCCTCGCTTGAATATCTTTTTATTATTCCTCAGTAATAGTTACCCATTTATTAGACCATTGTTCTATTGCTTTTAGCACGGGTGTGATTGCATATCCTTTTTCTGTAAGCTCATATTCAATAACGACTGGTGTAGAAGGAATCACGGTACGTAGAACAATTTCTTCGGTCTCTAACTCCTTTAGTCGCTCTGTTAACACACGACTACTAATATTCAACTGATTTTTAATGGTTGAAAATCGTTGTGGACCGTCAAGTAGCTGATAAATAAGCAAAGTATTCCAACGATGATTCAATAGCATAAGTGCCTTTTCAAATCGTGGACAAATATTTTTTTGATTCAATTTACTCCCCTCCATTATTACTAGTTCTTATTAAAAGATTATATCACTTTTTAAAAATCAGTTCTTAAAATCAACTTAGTTACTTGACAAAAGTTGTTTTTAAAAATAAACTAAGTTACGAAATGTAAGTTAAAGAAAAGGAGTAATTACATTATGCAAAACATTGGTTCAACTATTTTACGTGTCGTTCTCGGCATTATTTTTACGGTGCACGGTTTCCAAAAATTCCAAGGCGGAATCAGCTACACTGCTGACTTCTTTGATAGTCTAGGTATACCAGGTTTTATGGCATATATCGTTGCGGTTATTGAATTAGTTGGCGGAGCTGCTCTTATTTTAGGCTTAGCAACAAGAATTTTTGGTGCTTTACTGACAATTACAATGATTGTTGCTATCTTTACAGCAAAGCTTAGCATTGGTTTTATCGGAGCGGATGGACTGGCTGGTTATGAGCTTGATCTAGCATTAGGTGCTATAGCACTCTACTTTGCTCTTGCAGGGGCATCTAGCTTCTCCTTAGATTCTCAACTTTTTAGTAAAGAGTAGAGGATCGTCTGCGATGGAGGATGCTTTTCAAACGTTTACGGGCGATTTACGGATCTTTTGTGGCGATTTCTCCTGCCTTGCGGGCAATTCTCAGACCTTTACTGGCGGCGATTTCTCCTGCCTTACGGGCGATTCTCGGACCTTTACTGGCGATTTCTCCTGCCTTGCGGGCGATTCTCGGATCTTTACTGGCAATTTCACTAAGTTTATTGTCGGAGGGTATTGCCAGGCACTCAAACAAAACGGCATGCAAAAAAGTGTTAGATTGATGGCAGTCAATCTAACACTTTTCTTCTTTTGCTTCTATGAATTCAATTATAATTGTCTATTGATAATACTTTAGAAGAGCCTGTGTACCGTTGTCACCGTAGCCTTCTGCAATTAGCTTTTCATACATTTCATAAGCTAATGATAGCCCTGGTAGAGAAATACCCATTTTTTGTGATTCATCTAAAGCAATTTTCATATCCTTTACGAAATGTTTAATATAAAAACCTGGGGCAAAATCTTCCTTCATCATACGTGGTGCTAAATTACTTAAAGACCACGAACCAGCAGCACCTGAAGAAATAGATTTTAAAACAGTTGCTAAATCTAGCCCTGCCTTTAAGCCATATGCTAGCGACTCACATACACCAATCATCCCAGATGCAATAACGATTTGATTACACATTTTTGCATGCTGTCCTGCACCTGCTCCACCTTGGTAAACTATATTTGCACCAAATTGTTGTAATACTGGTGCAACTTGATTAAATGCATGTTCGTTCCCACCAACCATAATCGACAATGTGCCATTCTGAGCACCAACATCTCCACCAGAAACAGGGGCATCCAATGCTTCCACTCCTAGTGTTTGAGCATGTGTATAAATCTTCTTCGCTAAAGTTGGCTCAGATGTAGTCATATCGATAACAATATTACCAGCCTGGGCAGTTTTGAATAGACCATGTTCACCAAAATAAACTTCCTCAACATCAGTTGGATAACCAACCATCGTTAGCGCTATATCCTTATCTTTAAAAGCTTCAGCTGGAGAACTAGCCCAACTAGCCCCTAATGCCATTAACGGCTCTGCTTTTTCTTTTGTGCGAGTATAAACTGTCACCTCATGGCCATTTTCCAATAAGTGTTTGATAATGCTAGCACCCATAACACCTGTACCGATAAATGCAATACGCTCTTTTCCCATATGTAATAACTCCTTTACTTGAATCAATTTTATTCGCATCATTACACTATAGACGGACGCTTTTTCGGGCAAGTACCGAGCCACTTCCCACGCTAAGCTTCTCTTCTTGTTGGAATAGCCGCCTTCCGCACGATTGAATGAAACTAACTCACTTAGTAAAACTAATCAATTTATTCCTTACGCTCATTTAGATTAGTTGAGCTTTAAAGAATTTTTGCTTAGCTTATGATGTGTTTTTAGTGTAGATGAATCAGTTCAATAATTCAAATTCTTCTTAATACTTGTACTAACTTTATTATGTATGGCATATATACCGAATAAGCAAAAAAAAAGAGAGCAGGTGATGGGAATCACTGCTCTAAAGGGGGAAATGAGAATGTTGCTGTGTTCATATTAACTATTCCCCAGTAAATGCATTTTTAAACATCTAATCTAAAAAGTTTTACTCTGAATACTGAAACAAATCATCTTGATCTTCTTCTTCTTCTAATGTTGTCTGTCTATAATAAGTATTCATTAACTGATCTAATCTGCGACTCAGTTGAATGGTTTTTGCATTCTGTAACCCGTTTTCAACACCAGAGCGAATCATCATCTCACGAGTTTGTTCCATTTGTTTCAAGAGTAGATTGACCATTCATACAACCCTCCAACATACAAATAATCATACCATTATTATACATTTATATTTCATTTCTTACAGCATTAAGTTACGACAATGTTCGACAAAATTAACTTCTAGGAATTTCCAAATAAGTGTATATTATAATCCCATTTTGCTTTGCTTCACCTCTAAAATGTTTAAATAAGGGGTGTTTCACTAATACTTCACGAAACTCATAAAATTGATCTTTAGTAATTTCGATACTTTGTATTTCTCCTTCCTGTAATTGTTTAAGCATATTTTCATATTGATCCATTTTTTTCTATTCCCTTCTCTTTCCTTATTTTGTGTATTAAATTATGAATTATTCAAAAAAAGCTTTACGTTTTCCTTTTTTTCATGCAAACTGTATATTATTAGTCGATGAAGGAGCTGACTGTCTGTGAAAATAGCTGAAGTTGGAAATATTATCGAGTTTAAAAATGGTTTGCAAGGTATTGTTGAAAAAGTAAATGAAAATTCGGTGATCGTTGATCTAACATATATGGAGAATTTTGATTCCCTTGAAATTGAAGAGAAAACGGTCGTCAACCATAAACGTTACAAAATCTTATATGCAAGTGAAGCTTAATATTCTGAATAGTCCCTTTTTGTCTTAATAGATGATAAGGGACTATTTTTTTGGTAAAATTAAAGTATGGAGGTCGAATTATGCAAACAAATTCGAAACAAACAATAATACTTCTCCTTTCTTTATTATTCGTTTATGGCATGCTTGCTTTTACATTTGCTAATCCAGCTGTATTTTGGTACCTATATGCATTTACACTGCTCGTATGTATAGCTATTGCTATTCTTTCAGGTACAATTGAAGATCAATTACCTACTTGGAAATTTCTAATTTTCGGCATAGGATACGGTACAATCACATATGGCATTATACGTTTTGGTTATTGGCTCGCTCCATATATAAATGATCGGCTAGTAGTAACAGTGAAAAAGTTTTTAACTGTTTACGGTCCACAAAATATTTGGCACTATATTTTACTTGTGTTTATTGTGGCCATTGGCGAAGAGCTATTTTGGCGTGGCTACGTACAACAGCAATTGAAGCGTTTTATGCGCCCTGTCTTAGCAGTTGTTGTAACAGCAATTTTATGTGCCATCTCGATTGCATTTAGTGGTTTTAAGCTAGGTATAATCGCAGCTCTTGTAACAAGCCTAATTTGGGGCTTTATTTATGAATGGCGCAAGAGTATGCCTTTAGTTATTGTGGCCCATGTTGTTTTTGTTCTACTATTGTTTTTAGTGTTACCTTTAACATCATAACAAAAAAAATTGGAAACATTTTATCTTTTATTAGCGTTTAATATAGAAAAGGAGGGCTTTTCATGCAAAAAAAATTATTTTCAATGCTTGCATTATTACTAACAGCTGTTATTGTCGTGGGGTGTAATACCTCGGATAAGACAGAACAATCAGATGTTGAACAAAATGAACCAGCGAACTCACAACAACCATCTGAGAATGAAACTGCAGGCGATGACAAGCAAGAAACGCCTACATCAAATGATGCAACTACAGACACACAAGCTAAACCAGAACAAGAAGTGAAATACGTTCAAAAAGGCGTCGACAAAAAGGAAACAGCAACTGAATCTGATAGTGTTGATCAGGGCTATAAATTCCAACAACTACCTGAATTCACTCTTTCTCAAGAAGAACCAGGAAAAGACATGTTAGTATCAAATGCTGATGATGAAGTATTTATGCGTATTGAAACAACAAATGCTTCTGAAACAAGCTATGATGCAGTTAAAACATCTATGCAAGACTACATGAATGCAGTTGGAGGACCAGTAGCATTATCGGCTGAAGAACTTTCTGCATTTAAGGATATTAAAAATATTGAGGGCTATGTTGTAGACTTTGATACTGAAAAAGTAATTGGCGTAGTATTTGAAAAAGATGGACTCATTACAAAATTAACAATTCATGATAATGATGAACAAGATTTAACTGCTGCAATGCTTGCAATGGCAGCTACTATTTCTAAAAAATAATACCAATTGTTTGAAAGGCCTTAGAATTCATTCTAAGGCCTTTTTTTATTCACCAACAAAAAACATAGGGTGGCATTGTTAATCCCTTAAATAAGCTTCCTAAAAGGCAAAAATAGCTATTATATTCGATTCCTTACAAAAAACAACGTTAAGTTCCTTTTTAAAATCCTATATTTAGGCATAGAAAAAAGAATCGCCTCAAAATCCATTTGAGACAACTCTTTTTAATAAGACAAATCTTTAATTGATAGCCCTAATTTTTTTAATAAGCCTATCGTTTGATCTTTTTCCTCGACTGATAATGCACTCATCAATTCATGTAAATGTTGTTCATGCTTTGGAAATAATTTGCCCATAAACGCTTCACCTTCCGCGGTAATTTCTGCATAGGTAACGCGACGGTCTGATGGACAGGAAACCCGTAAAAGATAGCCTCTTTTTTCAAGCTTATCAATTACATACGTAATAGACCCACTGGCAAGTAATATTTTATTGCCGATTTGCTGTAATGGTTGTCTCCCTTTATGATAAAGGAGTTCTAAAACTGCAAATTCAGTAGGATTCACACCATTCTCTTGAAAAAAATGGTTGGTCATCTCATTTATTGCTTTATGGGCACGGGATAATACTATATATAATTTTAAAGTTTGCTTTAAATCTTCTTCTGACGTCATAGCCTAGTCCTCTCAATTCGCTCTTTATACATGTCATTATAGCGACTTTTGAAAAGCATTGTCAAAAGCATTCAATAATAGCGCACTATTGAAATAATTTTCACTGTATTTAGGTTACTAAATAAGCAGAATCCTTCGCCGAAACATCTAACGGGTCCAACTGATTGAATGTGTAAACTGGAAACTGCATATGGAAGCATGTCCCCTTCTGCACTTCACTTTGAACACCTATTACACCTTCATGCTCTTCGATTACCTTTTTCACGAAAGCAAGGCCTAGTCCTGTCCCTGTTGATTTCGTCGTATAAAAAGGTTGGAATAGGTTTTGGATTGTTTTACTATCCATTCCACTGCCTTCATCTTTAATCATTAACTCTACAATCGTACAATCAATCACATTCATTTCAACCGTAATTGTGCCACCATTATGCATAGCTTCCATCGCATTTTTAATAAGGTTCATAAATACTTGTTTTAAACGATTTTCATTGCCACCAATAAACACTCCCGTAGCTGAAGGTATATATTGAATCATAATTTTTTTCATCAAGGCATCAGGTAACATAAATTCGATCACTTGTTTTACAATATGATCTAATTCGATTAATTCTACCTTCATACTTGTTGGCTTGGACAATACTAATAATTCAGACAAAATTTGCTCCATCCGTTGTAACTCACTATCGATAACAGATAAATACATGCGTGATTCCTCATCCGCATTCAGCTTTAAAAGCTCTGTAAAGCCTTTTAAAGAAGTTAATGGATTACGAATCTCATGTGCAATACTTGCCGCCATTTGACCAACTACATTCAATGCTTCCTGATGCTCTACTTTATGCTGCAACTGCTTTTTCTCAGTTTCATCATTAATAACAGTGACGATAATATTGTTATATTCATCGAAAACACTTGAAATTTCGTAATAGCACGTTCTACTTACTTGTGTTTCATCTACGACATGAATAATGGCATGTTTTTCGCCCATCAATTTGGATAAATATGTTGTAATTTGTCCATTCTTCATTGTAAATGAATCAAATATATGTTGATGCGCTTTATGAAGAAGCTGCGATTTTTCTATTTTCAAATACATTTCTGCATATTTATTTAAACCAAGAATAATCCCACTCGCGTCACTCACAATAACAGCATAGGGTAAATGATCATATGCGCTGAAGGATTGTGAACGTTCCTGTTCCTTACTAACATACAATTCAATTGCTCTGTCATTATTGATAGTGGATAGCTGTGCGACTATTTCTTCTGTGTTTGGATCATAGAAACATTTAAAGGACATCATTTCTAGATCATTGTTATTTTTACGAATATTAAATATTTCTTCTGATCTTAACTCACATTGTAGTTCCTTAACGAACTTAGCCCACTTAATATTGGATGGCTCGTCCATTGTTATATAACCTTTAAATGATGAATTAAGATTAAAAAGTTTAATAGCTGCCTCATTACAATTCAAAATTTTCCCTGATTTATTAAGAATAAGTGTTGGTGACGAAGTACTTTTCATAAGATTTCCAAAACATTGATTTATATCATTTTGCTTCAACTTTCTCACCGAACCTTTCAAAAGAGTAAAAAACCTCTCATTCGAATTTTGAGCCTTTACTATACTTTATGACTGTACGATTCTATTATTACAAAATTTAGTAAATTTAAGTATTTAAAATTATTTCACGAACCGTTCACAAAATAAATAGGTCTAAAGGATTATATTGTTTGTCAGCTACTTGACTGTTACAATTAGAAGTTGAAAGGAAGATTAATGCATGAATACTATTTTAACTACTTTAAACGCAAAGTATATCCACACAAATTTAGCATTGCGTTATTTAAAATGTGCTGCTTTACCTGAATACAATCCAGTAATTGCAGAATACACAATTAAAGACCCTGCATTTAATATTGTATCAGATTTATTTCAAAAAAACCCCGATATCGTAGGATTCAGTTGCTATATTTGGAATATTGAAGAAACAATACACGTTATTAAAATGTTAAAAACAGTTTGTCCAAATGTTAAAATTTTGCTGGGAGGACCTGAAGTATCATATGATGTCCATCATTGGTTACGTCGAATTGAAGAAGTTGATTTCATTGTCATGGGCGAAGGGGAAACTTCATTTAAGCAGTTACTACGCCATTTGCATGGAGAAATACCTTTAGAAGATGTTCCAGGCATTTGTTACTTAGAGGACGGTAAAGTTCGAATTCACGCGCAAGCACCTAAAATTGACTTACGAGAATTACCGAGTCCTTTCCGTTTTGAAGAAGACCTTCCACATCTAAGCAAGCGAATTCAATATATTGAGACAAGCCGAGGCTGTCCTTTTAGCTGTCAATTTTGCTTATCTTCTATTGAAGTAGGCGTACGCTATTTCAATAGAGAAAGTATAAAGGAAGATATTCGTTATCTAATGAATAATGGTGCGCGAACTATTAAATTTGTCGATCGTACATTTAATATTAGCCGTAGCTATGCGATGGAAATGTTCCAATTTTTAATAGATGAGCATAAGCAAGGCGTAGTCTTCCAGTTTGAAATTACTGCTGATATAATGCGTCCCGAGGTCATTCAATTTTTAAATGATAATGCCCCAAAAGGACTTTTCCGTTTTGAAATTGGTGTTCAATCTACAAACGATTTAACAAACACACTTGTACAACGTCGTCAAAACTTTGAAAAATTAACGCGTACAGTAACAATGGTCAAAAATGGTGGAAAAATAGATCAACATTTAGATTTAATTGCTGGTCTACCAGAAGAGGATTATAGTAGCTTCCGACAAACATTTAATGATGTTTTTGCTATGCGCCCTGAGGAATTACAGCTAGGCTTCTTAAAGCTATTGCGTGGTACAGGTCTTCGTTTGGAGGCTGAAAAGTTTGGCTATACCTATGTAGATTTATCTCCTTATGAAATCTTTTCGAACAATGTATTAACCTTCGATGATATTGTCCGTATTAAACATGCAGAAGATGTACTTGAGAAATATTGGAATGCTCACCGTATGGACCATACAATCGAATATTTAGTAACAGAAGTATTTGAGACACCATTTGATTTCTTCCAAAACTTTGGAACTTACTGGGAGACTAAGGGCTGGTCTCGTATTGGTCATCAGCTAGAAGATTTGTTCCGCCGTTTACTTGAGTTTTTAGAAACTGTGGAAGGTGCTAATTTACAAATTATCCAAAGCTTAATGCAACTTGATTATTTAAAGGCACAGCAATTCCAACCACGTAAATTATGGTGGAAAGATCGCCCAACTGAAGTTCAACAAAAAGCACTTTACACAGCTCTACGTGAAAATCCTAACCTTGCAGGAGATGAATTTGCCAACTTGAATTTAACTGAAAAAGAACTGTTCAAGCATACACTTATCATCCCACATAACTTGGATTATCAAAATTTCTCAAATGGCAAAATTGTACAAAAAAACGGCTATCTTTTAACCTACTTCCGACACGGCCAAGAACCGTATTTTGCAACAATCCATTCAGTTTAATAAAAAAGCGCTATTCACTTGAAATTATTCAAGGAATAGCGTTTTTTTATTTTTGAAACTAAAATAATTCGATTTTTTAACTAATCCCCTATTCTTCGTATTACGAAGCAATTACAAATTCTATCGACTGCCACTAACTTTTAATGCTAGTAATGGATTCACAATCACATTAAAACTATTAGTTCAAATTACTTAAAATATAGTTATGAGCAACCAATACTTATTACCCAATAAGCAACATTTTTAATCAGGAAATATTTTGTTAAATTTTCTAAATTTTTAGATATATCTTCAACATATTTGCTGTATGACTAATAAATGCTTAATCTAAATGATTTCTAAACCTATATTTATTCTTTTAAATTGCACAAAAAAACAGTCAGACATCCTAAAATAACCTATCATTTCTTAGCTAATAAATTGAATTATCGTTTCGTATTCTTTATATTTTTCGTTAAGCAAATGAACATACTTCATGGTCTTCTATCTGAAAAATTTCCAGCATCTTCTTATATATAAAATATTAAATACAATATAATAGAAGAAAGTCATAAAGGAGAATCACTTTTATTGTCTAATTAAAAAATAATATTGCAGTGAAAGTACTCCCTCTCCTAATTGAATATAGCCAATGAACAAAGAAGCCAAGGTGTCATGGAGCTATTTTGCTCTGTTTAATATTACAAAGTACGTTTTACTACCGAAATGAGCAAACCTAATGCTTCACCATCTGTCATACTGCTTACTCGATCACTATGATCTATTTTCATAATACCTCGTTTATGTGTCTCTTTTAATAAGTCCTTTAATTCTTGTTTAGCTGTGCTTGTAAGTGTCATTGTTAAGTTCTCCTTTTGATTCTTTTTCGTAACTGGGTTCACCGCCGCTTCTATCCTTTTCAAAAAGCTGTATTAGATATACCTCAGTTCTAGTACAAGATGGTAATTTTTCTTTCTCCACTCTTAATAAGATGTACCCGCACACTTACGCAGCTAAACTTTTTTTTAGAAATGTTGCTATTGTATTTTCTTCCATTAGCGTAGGTTTGCCTCAGACTGTCGACCAGCTTATAACATTAGATCACTACTGTCGACTTCCCCCACGGATGGTGCTTTCCGCTCCAATGTTGGCTTAAGCTCCTGCACGACCCGTAACGCAAATCTATATGTACATGGAATATTAGGACAAGACTCACCATGCCTATGCAAATAAAATTTTTGACTCCAATTTTAAAGGGGGCAAATGAATAATTTGCCCCCTAAAAACCCTCTATATCTATGCTTCTAAATGTTTAGCCAATAATAACTCGTTCTTTAGGGTAATGGAATTTAGATTTTTTACCTCTTCCGCCTCCACCAAGTGAATACAGGAAGGAAATTAAACCAACTCGCCCTATGAACATTAATATAATAATGATGATTTTACCTACGACCGATAAATCTGAGGTAATCCCTAAAGACATTCCACATGTTCCGAATGCAGATGTAATTTCAAAAATGATTTGTATAAGTGTCGCATGTGGCTCTGTAATTAGTAAAATGATTGTAGCCATTAGCACCATAAAACAAGCTACTAAAATAACGACAAACGCACGGAAGACATCGATTAAATGGATTTCACGTCCGAAAATTTGGATATCTTCTCTACCCCTTGCAAACGTAATTAAAAATAATATCGCAATAGCGAAGGTCGTCGTCCGTATCCCGCCCCCAACTGAGCTTGGAGAAGAACCAATGAACATTAAAAAGCTCATAAAAATATCTGTCGCCTCACTGAAGGATGTTACATCATATGTTGTAAGTCCTGCTGAACGTGTAGATATGGAATGGAACATTGCGGAAAAGATCGCTTCATGCCAAGGCATCCCTTTAAATGAATGGAAAGACTCGAGCAGTAAAATAACGAGCGCTCCTACAACAAATAAAATTGCATAAGTAGTTGTCGTTATTTTTGTAAATAAGCTAAAACGGAAATTAGCATGCCGATTAAGTAAAAATGTTTTTATCTCAACTAGCACCGGGAAGCCAATTGCTCCTAGCACAATCAACACCATTGTTATTAATTGAACAAAATAATCATTATGAAATGGCAATAAACTCATCCCAGTAATATCAAAACCACCGTTAGTAGTAGCTGATATAGAAGCAAAGACACCATGAATAAGCGCTTGTTCAAATGTATCGAAATAATTCGTAAAATGCGCAGTTAAAATAATAGCTCCTGCTAATTCTATGCCGATTAAAATTTTCAATATTTCTCGAATTAATTGGACAACGCCAGATAAATTATACTGATTATGATCGATCATAATTAGCTGACGTTCACGCATCCCAATTTTTTTCCCTACAAGCAACCAAACAAAAGTACCCAGTGACATAATACCAATCGCGCCGAGCTGTAAAATAACAAGTACCATGACGAGCCCAAATGTTGTATACGTCTCTGAAATATTAAACGTTGTTAAGCCGGTTACACTTACAGCACTTACTGCAGTAAATAAGCTATCTAATAATGACACTTTTACTCCCGCTTGATGAACGCCGGGAAGTCGTAACAATAGGAAGGAAATTGCTATTGCTATGAAATAATAAGACACTAGTGCCTGAAACGGTGTGATTAATTTATTAGATGATTTTTTCCAAGGCACCTCATCAACTCCTTCCACTCATGATGCCAAGATAGATATTAGTATAGAAAAAATCTATAAAAAAAGAAAGAGGCTGTTTTAAACAGGATAAAACTATCACCTCGAGCTATTTATTCGAAATAAAGCAAAAATCCGCATACACTTTCGCTGGGAAAAGCAAGCGCACATGGCTCAGTTAGTGTTGCGAGCGATACGCTCGTGCCTTGCCCGCAGAAAGCAACGCGGATTTAAAAATAATTTCATTATATATTCACAAAAAATTCCAAGCAGTTATTTTGTTTGTTTTTTATTACGTACTCCTACTAAATAACCGACAAATGCGATACCAATTAACACAATCCAAAATGTTAATTCCCAGCCTGTTGAATGAGGGAATTCTTTAGGTAATATACCCACTTTTTCATGAGCTAATGTTAAAACAACAAGTTTTACCCCAACCCAGCCAACAATTAAAAATGCAGCAGTTTCAAGTGAAGGATAATCGTTTAAAACTTTCACAAACCATTGCGCTGCAAAACGCATCATTATAACACCGATAAAGCCACCTAATAGCATAATAATAAATTGTCCACCATTAATGCCACCAATATCAAAATTACCTAAGTGTGGAAGCGTCACAGCAATAGCAACCGCAGCAAGCATTGAATCAATCGCAAATGCTATATCGGCAACCTCAACTTTTAAGACAGTCATCCAAAAGCCAGATCCCTTTTTCACAGCTGCCTCATCATTTTCTTCTTCCTCATCTTTACCTTTTCTCAAGTCATAAATATTTTTCGCTGACATAAACAATAGGTAGGCTGCTCCAACCGCCTGAATTTGCCAGTAATTAACTAATATTGTAATAACAAAGAGCGCAGAGAATCGGAATATTAATGCTCCAAATAATCCGTAAAAAAGTGCCTTTTTTTGTAGGTCATGCGGTAAGTGTTTCACCATAACAGCCATTACAACTGCGTTGTCTGCTGCTAGTAATCCTTCTAATACAACTAGTACAATCAGTACCCAGCCATATTGTAATAATATTGCTTCCATCCTCTGTTCCTCCTTTAAACTCTGTATACCCAAAATTGCGATCATTTACTAGTCAAATGCAAAAGAAAAGACCCCTGCCTGAAAGAAGGCAAAGGTCTTGCTAAGCAAATTTGTATTTGTCACTTCTCTCATTACAGGTATCGGCATTGCACCTTTATCAAAGCAACAACATTTGCTATCACACCCGATGGTAAATACCATGTCTTGACGAATGTGAAATCAGATGCATCGCTCGCATCTGCTAGCTACTCCCCTTTAACAAAATGTCTAAGGATATTTCTTTTGTTCGTTTATTATAGCACTATCATTTAAAGCTGACAAAGAAATCCATCATTATTTAATTTGAATATGATAGTTTTTATCGTCTTTATGTGCTAGATAAAAATCCACCATCTTCGGCATTGTTTGTATAAAATCAGGACATGTAATATTTCCTTTTTGTAAAATAGCAACCGCTTCTGCTGTATCAAAGACAGCATTCCAAGTTAAATAATCTAAAGATTCTTGCTCGACACCTAGCAACTTTCGAATGAAAGGTATTTTTAACGATTTTTTTGCAAACGACAAAGGAAAACGTCCTTTAGGATAATGATCCGTTAATAACTTTACCATTGTGCGATATACCTCTTGTACAGGATGTGGGTTCGGATCTGTTAAATGTAGCGTTTTGCCTTCTGCGCTTTTCTCATCCACTATATAAGTTGCGGCATTTATAATATAATCAACCGGCACAACATTGATGGCTGAGCTCGACAGCCCTATATAAGGTATAAACGGTAAACGTTTTAATTTATCCACCATATTTAAAAAGAAATATGGTCCATCAAATTTAATCGTTTCCCCAGTCTCTGAATGTCCACGCACAATTCCTGGTCTAATAATCGTTATAGGTATCTCCGACTTTAAATCTTCTACACGATGCTCTGCCTCATATTTTGTTTCCTCATAATAGTTTTTAAAAGCAGGCGGTCGGACTAATTCATTTTCACGTAAAATCCCTTCACGCAGCCCAGCAACATATGCTGTACTAAAATACATATACCGCTTTAAATTTGGAAGTGTACGTACAAAATCATTTACCATCGCTGTTCCATGTACGTTGACCTTCCATGCGATATCTCTAGGAACCGCTAAATCATAAATAGCTGCTAAATGCCAAAACACTTCAATTTGAGGCAGTAATTCCTGTACTATTTGATTTGTCATCCCTAAATTAGGTAGTGTAATGTCCCCTTCGACAATCTGTATCGTACAATGAGGATAGTCTACTTCTATCTTGCCTTTTTCAACAGTTGCTTTTGGTAATTCCCCTGCTAGCACTATTGCGATAACCTTTTGCGTTTTATTTTTTTGAAATAGCTCTCGTATTAATTGACTTGAAATGAATCCTGGAAAACCCGTAAAAAAATGAACACCCATATCTCATTTCCCCCTTGTACTTAAGGCAATTTTCTAGTTTCTTTATCCATTAAGCTATAAACAGCTGGCACTATATATAATGTCAGCAAAGTCGAAGTAATAAGCCCTCCAATTACAACAATGCCCATAGGCTGGTTCATCTCGGTACCTTCACCAATACTAAGTGCTAATGGTAGCAAACCTAATATTGTCGTTAATGCTGTCATTAATATTGGACGCAGTCGATCTTGTGTAGCAAGTAAAATCGCATCATATGACTTCATGCCATTCATCTTTTGCTGATTTATATAATCGACAAGTACAATACCGTTATTCACAACAATGCCAACGAGAACCAAAATACCAATAACAGATGTCACACCAAGTAGTGTTTTTGTAGCAAACATTGCAATCGTAACACCAATAATCATAAGTGGTACCGTAAACATAATAACGAAAGGATATTTAAATGACTCAAACTGCGCTGCCATTACAATATAAACAAGCACTACAGCTAAAGCAACGGCTAAAAGCATGTCATCAATTGCACTATCATAAAGCTCTCGATCGCCACTAAAAACAACTTGCGTTTCAGAAGGTAAATTAGCTTTTTCAAGAGCCTTATCGACCTCCTTTGAAATACCACCTAGTGACTCCTTCGCTGTATAATCAATGAAAAATGCAACTGCGGCAGCCTGATCAGAACGTCTAATGGATACTGGCCCTTCTTGTATAGATACGTTTGCAATTTCATCAAGCGTAACAAATAGACCTGCAGGAGAACGAATCTCCATTGCCTTTAAGGACTCGACACTTTCATTAAATGCTTGTCCAAAGCCTGTATACACCGATAACACAGCTCCATCATCAGCAATCATTTGAGTTGTCAGCTGTCCCTTTGTCATTTGATTAACCGTTTGGGCTATTTGTGCCGGTAAAAAGCCGTAATCCTTAGCTTTTTCACGGTCTACTTCAATTTGAATTTCTTGAACTGTATTATCTAAATCTGTCATTACATTTGTGACAACGTTAATGCGCTTTAGCTCTTGCTGTACTTTTTCAACTGACTCTTGTAAACGTTGTTCATTTGAATCGGTTAATCGGAATGTCAATGTATTTGGAGATGAACCTGACGATGTAGAAACATTAAATGTAATTTCAACTTGCTCGCCTAGCTCTTTGTTTAAATCCTTTTCTACCTCTTCTACAAATTCAAAAATTGAGCGTTTACGATCTGCAAGTGGTACTAGCTTCACATAAATTTCCGCTCGATTTGCAGTTGTTTGTCCACGTGATTGCGACTGCTGCGTACCGCCAATTAGGCTAACATAGACGTCAACATCTTGCTCTTTTTTCAAACGCTCCTCTATTGCTGCGACAACCTGTTCCGTTTTAGTGACTGCAGCCCCTCTATCAAGATCTACACTAATAGAAGCAAAACCTTCATCTGTTGCTGGTAAAAATTCCGTACCAATTCTCGATAAGCCAAACACCGATAAACTAAAGAGGATAACAGCCGAAAAAATGACCAATAAACGATGCTTTAATACCCAAACAACGGATGCATTATAGTGCTTATAAAAGGACGATGCTTTTCGAATTTCATTTATATTTTTGTCTTTCATTTTTAACAGACGACTTGCCAACATTGGTACAACTGTTAATGCTACTAATAGCGAGGCAATTAAGCTGAATGAAATCGTAAGTGCAAATTCCGTAAAGATTTGCCCAATTAAACCTTCGATAAACATTACTGGAATGAACACAGCAATTGTTGTCAATGTAGATGCTGTTATGGCTAGCGCCACTTCCTTAGTGCCTTGCATTGCTGCTTCTATTGGTTTCTTACCAAGCCCTAAATGCCGTTCCACATTTTCAATTACTACAATCGCATTATCAACGAGCATCCCAATGCCTAATGCTAGCGCGCCTAATGTCATAATATTGAGAGTAAAGTGAGCAAAATACATTAATACAAATGTGACGATGACTGAATATGGTATAGCAATACCAATGATAATTGGGCTTTTCACACCTCGTAAAAACATAAATAGCACAAGCATTGCAAATAAGCCACCTAATAGTAATGAAGAACCTATGTTACTTATCGCTAAATTCACGTAATTACCTTGATCTACTAATATGTCTGCTACTACACCTTTATATTGTTCCTGTGCTAGTAAGTCATGTAAAGATTGTTGGAACGCTTTTGATACTTCAGCAGTATTTGCCCCAGACTCTTGCAAAACAGACATTAATACAGCTGGATGGTCATTAGCACGCGTTTCTGTTAAAGATTTTTGCTCCGCGCGCTCGACGGTCGCTACATCTCCTACCGTTAGTGTTTTACCATCTATCGGATTGACGGAGACAATTAAATCCGCAATATCTTCTGGTTTTGTTAACGTACTAACAATACGTGTCGTCAACATTTTGCCATCAGCAGTTAATACAGGTTCTCCAGGCAGTGACACATTATTCGTTTGAATAATTTGAATAATATCAGCTTGGGTTAAGCCTTTTGCAATTAATTTCGATTCATCCAATGTTACTTGTACTTCTTCTACCAGCTTGCCGGATACGTTTACACTCGCTACTCCATTAGTACGACGAAGCTCTTTTTCTAATGATTCCGCTAATATACGCACGTCCACCTGATCATTTTCTGCACGTAAAGAAAGCTGAATGATTGGAAATTGTGACGGGTCAAATTTTAAAAAACTTGGCTTTTGTGCATCATTCGGTAGCGGTGTCATATCGATTCGCTGTAAAATATCGAGTTGAACCTCGTCAATATCCGTTGTCCAATTAAACTCTAGCACAATTAAATTTGAACCTTCCTGAGAGGTAGATTGAAGTTTTTTAATGCCTGGCAAGGTGGCCAATGTCGCCTCTAAAGGTTTCGTTACCTTTTCATTTACTTCCGTTGAGCTCGCACCAGGATAGGAGGTAACAACGACACCAATTGGTGGATTTAATTCGGGAATTAAAGTGATTGGAATTTTTAACAATGAGACGCCACCTAAAATAATTATTAGTAGCATCGAAACAAGTGTAAAAACAGGCCTTTTAATCGAAAAGTTACTAATGTTCATTGTATATACTCCTTTTCTTTCTCTTCTTTCCTATGATAGCCGAAAAGGGGGATTTTTTATAAATAAATACATTATATTGAAACAATTTCATAATTCGCATTTTCATCATTGTTTTTTTGAGAAATAAAATATTTCAATGGAGCGGAAGGCGGCGACTCCTGCGGGAAAAGCAAGCAAACCGAGACCCTGGACTGAGCGTAGCGAGGGAAGCGGCTCGGTGCTTGCCCGCGGAAAGCGTCCGCCTGTAGCGCAATGATGCCAGTACTCATAATGATTAAACATTTCCTTATATTGTATATATTCTACATCAATCTCTAATTTTCCTTGTAAAAAAACACGAATCGATGAAATGTCGATTCGTGTTTCTTTTTATAGAAGGCTATATAATTTGATGTTTTCGTTTTTATCTGAGAACCAACGCATAGCAAATTCATTTTCAAATAGGAAAACAAGATTGTCAAAGCGGTCTTTTACAAGCATTGAACGACTTGAAGACATCGATTCTTTTACATCTTCTTCATTTTCAATCCAACGTGCCATTTTTGAACCAATTGGTTCCATTCTTACTTCAACATTGTATTCATTTTTCATGCGGTGCTCAAATACTTCAAATTGTAATTGACCAACTGCACCTAAAATAACTTCTTCTGTATGAAGTGTTTTGTAATATTGAATGGCACCCTCTTGCACCAATTGTAAAATCCCTTTATGGAATTGCTTCGATTTCATTACGTTTTTCGCTGTCACACGAACAAATAGCTCTGGTGTGAACTGAGGTAATTTTTCAAATTGGAACGTTTTCTTACCACCTACGACAGTGTCACCAATTTGATATGTGCCTGTATCATATAATCCAATAATATCTCCAGCCACCGCTACATCAACTGTTTCACGGTCGTCAGCTAAAAACTGTGTAGACTGTGTCACTTTAAAAGATTTACCTGTACGAGATAGCGTCATATTCATACCGCGCTCGAATTTACCAGATACGATACGTACAAAGGCAATACGGTCACGGTGTGCAGGATTCATATTGGCTTGAATTTTGAAAATAAAGCCCGAAAACTCTGGATGCTCAACAGGGTCAATGAACTGCTCATCTTCTGTAATACGAGGTTGAGGTGTTGGAGCAAATTTTAAATACGTTTCAAGGAATGTTTGTACCCCAAAGTTTGTTAAAGCAGAACCGAAGAACACAGGTGTTAATTCACCGCGGCGAATTTTTTCTTCTGAATAGGCATTTCCTGCTTCATTAAGTAGCATAATGTCATCCATCGCTTGTGAGTAATATGAAGTGACTTTCATTGGATTGTCAACTGCTAACTCACCGTTCTCATCGATTGGTAGGAAACGTTCGCCCTCATCAGTACGGAATTGCTCAATACGTTTGTTATAACGGTCATAAATACCAAGGAATTCTTTCCCCATACCGATTGGCCAGTTCATTGGGTAGGCTTGAATACCAAGCACTTCTTCAAGCTCTTCGATTAGTTCAAGTGGCTCTTTCCCTTGACGGTCTAATTTATTGATAAATGTAAAAATCGGAATACCGCGCATTTTACAAACTTTAAATAGTTTTAATGTTTGTGCCTCAATCCCTTTAGCAGCATCTACAACCATGACAGCACTATCTACTGCCATTAATGTACGATACGTATCCTCAGAGAAATCTTGGTGTCCTGGTGTATCTAAAATATTAACGCGCGAACCACTATAATCAAACTGCATAACAGAAGATGTTACCGAAATACCACGTTGTTTTTCAATTTCCATCCAGTCCGATGTTGCAAATTTCCCTGATTTTTTACCTTTTACTGTACCTGCGTCACGAATCGCTCCGCCAAAAAGTAAAAGCTTTTCCGTAATCGTCGTTTTCCCAGCATCCGGGTGGCTGATAATAGCGAACGTACGTCGTGCTAATATATCTTTTTCTAAATTTGAAGTCATCTCTTCATTCTCCTTTTTTCATACCTACTAATAATAAAAGAAGTCTAGCCCTTCGTACAACCTTTTTACATGAATTCACCAAAAAGAAAACCCTTTAGTCACTACTAAAAGGGTTCAGACTGTCAATAAGTAATATTTTATTCATTAAAACATATACAATACGTTTACATTTTGTGCGAGCGTAGAAGCCTCCACTACGCTGACTTGCAAGGAAGGGCTTGTCGGAAGAAATATCTTCTTGCACTAGCTGTTCCCCTTCATCGCATAGAAGGTTGTGACACAAATTAATTTAGACAAATTTTAAGTGTCCTGCCTCTATAGCAATTTCCGCATCACTATGTGGATATTTCGTATTTTCAATAATTTGATAATCTTCATGTCCTTTACCAGCAAAAATAATCATATCGCCTGGTTCAGCTATCTCTATTGCATGACGGACTGCTTCTGCACGGTCTCCAATACAGGCATAGTTTTTATGCAGCATACCTTTAGCAAGATCACCTGTAATACTATCGTAATCTTCATAGCGCGGGTCATCTGTCGTTAAAATTACATAATCAGCTGCAGATGCTTTTTCAGCCATTGCAGGGCGCTTAGATTTATCACGATTACCACCTGTACCAACTAAGAAAATAAGCTTACCTTTTTTATATGGCGTAGCTGCGGCAATCGCCTTTTCAATAGCATCTGGTGTATGCGCATAATCGACAAAAATTTGCACTGGCAAATCTGAGCAAACTTTTTCCATACGTCCTTTTACTGGTGGTAATTGCTCTATCTGTTCAATAATTGCGTCCATTGAATAGCCTCTGCCATAAAATGCAACCATTGCAGCAAGAACATTATAAATATTGAACTCACCAAGTAAATGCATTTTCACAGGAAATATTCCTTCAGGCATAACTACATCAAATGAAGTCATGTAATCATGGTACTCACAATTAATGGCACGGAAATCAGCTGTCTCATCGTTTAATCCATAAGTCCATACTGGGAACGGTGTCATTGCTGCATAGCGTTCTGACCAAGCATCATCCGCATTGAGCACAACTAGTTTATTTTTTTCTAAGTCTTGTCCAAGTTGAGAGAATAATAAGCCTTTTGCATTCCCATATTCCTCCATCGTACCATGGAAATCAAGATGATCATGAGTAAGATTCGTAAAAATTGCAACATCATAATCAACACCAGCTAAACGACCAAGTGCTAATCCATGTGAAGAAACCTCCATTGTCATTAAACGGCAGCCTTCCATTTTTGCACGGAAAATCATTTGTTGCGTCGATAATGCATCACTTGTAGTATTTGCCGATTCATATAAAATACCATTTAAATTAAAACCAATCGTTCCTGTTAATGCAGATTTCTCGCCCATACCGTGCATGATATTTTGAATAATACCTGTTACAGATGTTTTACCATTCGTCCCTGTTACACCAATCATTGTCATATCTTTTGAAGGGTAATCAAAAAACTTAGCAGCTAACAAACCAACTGCACGATCTGTATCCTTCACAACAACTTGTGCAATCGCATCTGCTAATGGTAGTTCTCGTTCTGTGACAACAATAGTTGCACCACCTTCAACAGCTCTTTGCGCATAATCATGGCCATCCACTGTGTAACCTTTAATACATACAAACATGCTGTTCGGTTGCACACTTCGAGAATCGATAACGATATCCGTCACTTGATCCGGTAACACGCCAATTATTTTTTTCAAAGGTAATGCACTTAACAATTCCTCTGCATACATTTCATAGTCCTCCAATCAATCTCAACATTCATTTCATCATTTCTTGTTTTTCGACAAAAAAAGACAATCTGAATACCCCCACTTACCTAATGAATTTATTTTACTACTTATTCGCCTAGAAATGAAATGCCTCACGAAACGTTTTTTAAATGAAAACGCTACCATTTTAAAAATTAAGTTGGATTTTTCCTATCTTATCAAAAATCGGCATTTATCGACAACAATGAATCATGTATGATGGGAATATCGATTAAAAATTGAGGTGCTAAATATGCAACAATTGGAATTATTACGTATGCGCAATGAGATTATCTTGCTATTTTATGTGACAGCTATTTTTGCCTATGGAGTGCTCATTATGCTAGATCTCTATAGTAACCTCGAAGTACTGATCGGTGTGTTGTTAATAATATTTCTACCTCTACTAGCTGGTAAAATTTTTAAAATTAAACCAATTGCAATGCAATGGGTAATAATTATTTCAGGCAATATTGCCATTGTTTATCTTAATATTCTCAGCATTTCCTTAACTAGTTTTATTTGCTTTATTTTCTATATATTATTAATAACTATTTACCAATCGATAAAATTGAATACTTTAATTAGTATTGTTTCTTTGCTGGAAATTATAGCTCTTTCTTATTTTCACCGCATTTCCAGTGAATTTATTGTCCATCCACGCTACTTCGAAACATTTATTTTTGTTGTACTGTTACTTACTATTGTAGGTTGGATTCAATCTCGCCATTTACAACATTTTTGGTATCGACTAAATGAGATGAACTTACAGAAAAAACAAGAGCTACTTTCGCAAGAAGCCTATTTGCATTTGTTTTTCCAACATGCAAATGATTGTATTGCGGTTTTTAGTTTAGATAATCGCGTCATTGATGTAAATCCTGCTTTTGAGGAAGTATATGGTTGGACAAGTGCAGAAATTGTTGGCAAGAGCATCCCTCTTGTCCCTCCAGAAAATGTTTTGGAAGCTGAACAGCGCTATGCAAGTTTATTAGAAGGAAAAAGCTTTAAACTGTTAGAAACACAAGATATGCGTAAAGATGGTACTGTTTTCGATGTCGAAATTTCACTCTCACCTATCTATGATCGCACAAACAAAATGATAGCTATTTCTGCTATTTCACGCGATATTTCTTATAAAAAGGAAAATGAACTACTTTTACTACAATCAGAAAAGCTAAAAATGGCAGGCGAAATAGCAGCTGGGGTAGCACATGAAATCCGTAATCCTATGGCCGTTATATCCGGCTTTGTTCAAATGATGAGTACGGAAAAAGATTCAACCTGCTATGCATATACTGAAATAATTCAATCTGAAATCGAACGAATTAACTTAATTATTGGTGAATTTTTAGTGCTGTCCAAGCCTCATGTTGAACAATTAAAAGTCGTATCGATTGACGACGTGATTAACAGTATTAGTCAACTATTTCATCTCGAATTTCAAAAACATAACATTACCTTTTCACTACATATCGTCAGCGAAGATAACCAAATTTTAGCTAATGAAAATCAGTTAAAACAGGTATTCATTAATATTATTAAAAATGCCATTGAAGCAATTGAAGCACGTACAACTGAAGGAGAAATTATTATTTTCATTGCTAAAGATGCGGAAGGATTAATTATGGTGACAATTACAGATAATGGTGTTGGAATGTCCGAGGCACTAATTAAGCGTATTTTTGAACCTTTTTATACGACCAAGTCAACAGGAACAGGCCTTGGTATGCTCATAACAAACAAGATTATTCAGGAACATGGCGGCACAATTGCTATTGAAAGCAAGTTAAACTGTGGTTCAACTATAAAAATAAAACTACCACCAGCAGAAAACAATGAGGTTGGAGGTGTCTAAACATACAAGACACCTCCCTCAGCATTACTTCATAATAGTACGAATAAGTTTAACCTTTTGTTTATATGGCGGGAAAAGAATATTTGTTTCGAGCTTTGAAGATTTTTTTAATATCGATTTTGGATGTGTAAAATTATCAAAGCTTGCCTTTCCATGATAGGCATTAATCCCTGAAGGACCAACCCCACCAAATGGCAAATGCTGATTACCTACATGTGTTACCGTATCATTTATACAGCCACCACCAAAAGGTAGCTCCTCTAAAAAGTATTGAATGGCTTTTTCATGTTCAGAGAAAAAATAAGCAGCTAAAGGTTTAGGCAATTGACGAATTTGATGTATGGCAAGTCGTAAATCATCATATACCATTACTGGTAAAATCGGTCCAAATAGCTCATCTTGCATTGAAGGACTTGACCACTCCACATATTCAATTATGGTAGGCTCAATATATAAATCATCACGATCTGTTCGCCCTCCATATGTAATTGTGTCCCGCTCCTCCACTAAAATTTTTTGCAGACGATCAAACTGTCTTACATTTACAATACGACCGTAATCCGGGCTTTTTATCGCATTTTTACCGTAGAAAGAACGGACAGTGTCCTTTAACAATTTCATAAATCGATCATAAACGTCTTTATGGACAAGTAAATAGTCTGGAGCTACACACGTTTGACCAGTATTTGTGAATTTTCCCCAAGCGATTCGTTTTGCAGCAACTTCTAAATTGGCCGTTTGGTCGACTATTGCTGGGCTTTTACCACCAAGTTCGAGTGCTATCGGAGTTAACCGTTCAGCTGCCGCTTTCGCCACTATTTTACCGACCGCTACACTTCCTGTAAAAAATATATAATCAAACGAAGCATGAATAAGTGCGGTTACTTCTTCTTTTTCACCTTCTACAACACGTATATAGGAAGGATCGAATGTCTCTTCAATAATTTTTCTCACAATATTTGCTGTATGCACAGACGTTTCAGAGGGCTTTACAATCGCTGTATTCCCACCAATAATTGCACCAATTAAAGGCTCCATCACAAGCTGAAATGGATAATTAAATGGCCCAATAATTAACGTCACACCATACGGCTCTCGAACAATAAAGCTTTTCCCCATTTGAAGGTGAATTGGCGTTTTAGCCGTTTCAGGCTTCACCCATTCCTCTAAATTTTTCACCATATAAGAAATACTATCAAGGACAATGCCAATTTCTGTTGCATATGCTTCGAACTCACTTTTTCTTAAGTCTAAAAACAATGCCTTTATAATATCCTTTTCATACTTTAAAATACTTTTCTTTAAGTTCAATAATTGATTTTTTCGAAACTTTACATCTTTTGTAGCGCGAGAAAAATAAAATTGTCGCTGCTCTGTAATCATATTTTCAACATCTTGTGGCGTAAAATTCATAAATAAACACCCCTTTTTTAAAATTGCGATACATAGTTTTGTCTTTTTTGAAACAAACTATCTTTGTCTATACGATACAACATTGAAGGATAAAAATCCTCCTTCTGAAATAGGGGATGATGTAAAAAAACAGAAATAGTAACTAATGATGCCATGTTTTTTTTTGAGAAACTCGGGAAATATACAATTACATATCGAATCGAAACGGGGGCGTAGAGAATGACAACGACAACAGGAACTTGGTGGGAATCCATTTTTTCAGGAGCATTATCACACGGGATATGTGAAGAAAAATTATCGTTATTGCAAGATGAGGCTTTTTTATATCTTTCTACAATGCAGTCGGAGAAAGACACTTTATTGGAGGAACCTGAAGTAAATTAATAAAAAGCGCATCATAGGTGGCTATTTCCTATGATGCGCTTTTATGTTAGTTCACAGCTACAGTGTGCTGTATTTTTTTAAGTTCAATCTCTAGACGATTAATAGCTTCCTCCTCAATAGCAAAGCTGCCGTCCTCTAAACGTATAATTTGCTTGTCGATAATATAAACGGAATGGGCAATATCTGTTGCCCCTAATACAGCCAATACTGGTTTTAGAGCATATTCTAACGCAAGTAAATGCCCAATAGAGCCACCCACTGCTATAGGTAAAATCTTTTTACCTGCTAACGCTTTTTGTGGCAATAAATCTAAGTAGGTTTTTAATATTCCTGAGTAAGATGCTTTATATATAGGTGTTAAAATGACAACAATATCTGCTTCCTCCACCTTTTGATTTTCTGCTTTAATGTCTTCACTTGCAAAGTTTGCAGTTATTAACGCAGCAGCTGGCAGTTCATGTACGTGAATTGTGTGTATTGTTGTACTTTGAGCTGAGAAAAAACACTCGACCTTCTCCTGAATCGCCGTCACACGCGAATACCTCGTATTACTGCCATTAATAATCACTACTTTTGTCATCTCGCTCACTCCCTATATTTTATTAAATAATTTACTACCCCATCTCGAAGTAGTAGGCATTCCCGATAAATTAAGAAATATTTATTTTGTCATCATTAACAAAGTGGTCATTTATTACTGGCGTTAATTTCTCCCGTTGACACAAAAAGAGGCTTCTATATTTACAGTCAACAACTAAGCCGTTGTGAAAAATAGAAGCCTCTAGATGTCTAGTCAGCGTATATCGTCTAATACCAAGTAATCTTATAAACTTAATTTACCATAATATTAGATAAAGTCAATAAGCTTTATTGGAATTTATATTTGAATACAAAAAGGTTGCCACAACAATATGTGAACAACCTTCTCTCCATTTAATTTTATTGATGAATCGCTTTACCGAATACCGCTTTTGCAGCATCTCCAATATGCTCTGATACTGTAGGGTGAGGAAAAATCATATTTGCTAATTCATTTGCAGTACCACCAGCATTTTTCGTCGCTAAAATAGCATTGAGTATTTCTGTAGCACCATCAGCAACAACACATGCCCCTAAAATATGCCCTTCCTCCTGCGTTACAACAAGCTTTACAAAACCTTCCACATTTCCTTCCATCAACGCCTTTGGATTTGTGTTAATTGGCATTTTTGTCACCGTATACGCTTGATGAACTTGATCCTCTAACAAACCAAACGTTGCAATTTCAGGATGGGTGTAAACACAACGCGGAATAAGTGCTTGGTCAACCAACGCTCGTTTAGCCCCCAAAATATAATCCACAACATAAATACCTTCCGCACTAGCAGCATGTGCTAACTGATAGCCTCCCACTAAGTCACCTATTGCGTAAATATGTGGATGACTCGTTTCATAATGCTTATTTACCGCTATTAAACGACCATCAAAATCAAGCTCTAGCTGTTGTGCAATTTCCGTATTTGGACGACGTCCCGTTGCAAATAATAAGTTTTCGTATGTATAGATTCCTTTAGATGTATGAATTTCATTGCCATTAAATTGCTCAAATTGAAAGTTTGTCACAAGTTCGATACCGATATTTCTCATTTTCTCCCGAATAATCGGTCGTGCATCTGGTTCTTCCGTTTGTAAAATATCTTCACTATGATTCAACATCGTAACTTTTGTTCCAAGTGGTGCTAAGCTAAATGCCATTTCTACGGCAATGACTCCTCCACCAATAATCGTTAGCTGTTGTGGAAGTTCTTTCATATCAAAAAATGTATCCGTTGTATAATATGATGAATTTTCTAGCCCTTTAAATGGCGGCACAAATGGCTTACTACCAGTTGCTAAAATAATATCTTTCGCTGCAAAAGTTTCTTGACCGACCGTTACCGTTAAATCGGCAGCTACCGACGCCTCTCCGCGGTAAAATGTAATATGATTGCTCGCAATGTACTGTTCTATATTTTCTAAAAGCTCTTGAACGATTGTATTTTTACGCTGCATTAAACGAGGGAAGTTTACATTAACGACTGGCGTTTCAATCCCCCAATCGTTACCACGTTGTATTTCTTGCACTAATTTACTGTGCTCTAACAAAATTTTCGAAGGAATACAGCCAACATTATAGCAAGCTCCCCCCACTTTATCACGTTCTACCAAAGCTACTTTCATACCACTTTTAGCTGCATGAATTGCTGACACATATCCTCCTGGACCTGCGCCAATAATAGCGATATCAAATTGTTCCACGTCTATTCACCTCATTTACCACCTTAACATTTACAAAATTTCAATGCAATGACATATCTTTCTTAAGATACGACGGTGAAATTCACATAATGAAAAAAGCCTCTCACATGAGAGACTTCTAGTAGTACTAGGTGGATATGGGCGTATAGCGGGATTTATTTGAAGCAAAGTAATTCCGCGGGATGAAGCGGGATTTCCGCGGAACATCACTATATTCCCGCGTAACGAAGCCGGATTTCCGCGGTACATCACTATATTCCCGCGTAACGAAGCCGGATTTCCGCGTAACGAAGCCGGATTTCCGCGAATTGAAGCGGGATTCCCGCGGAACATCACAATATTTCCGCGATGCATAGCGGTTTTTATTATTTATTGAAATTAATCCAGAAAACTTCTTTACTTCCGTCTTGTTTAATAATAATCGTTTTAACGGAATAGCCTCCTGCTTCGTAATTTGCAATATTTTCTTCTGTTGACATCACTCTTGCATTCGTACTTGCCGCCAATCGGTAACTGCCAAATTCACGTTGTAGCTGACGCTCACCATTCACCATTTTATAAAGTTCAAACCGCGTCTCTTTAGCTTGCAGTGGTCCTTTATTCATATCACTTTTCAACCAAGCTTTTACTATCACTTTATTTGATGTAACTTGTGCTTCTACTTGAATATCCCGTTGTCGATATTGTTGCTCCGCATGTGTATTGTTTTTTTCTAAAATCTTTTTTAAATCATGGGCTGACACTCGATTGCTAGAATCAATTCGTTTAATATGAACGGTTCCTTGTCCAAATAAATTATAGCCACCCTGTGTAGAGTAATCGATCGTGTAACCCGCCTTTTTAATAGCTTGCTCGGCTACTCGATCATAAACACCATATGGATACGCAAAGGATTTAGGCGCTATCCCTGTATATTTTTCAATTAATTGATGTGCTTTTGTAATATCCTCTTGAATGTATTGAAGTCGCTCCTCATTTGTAAGGGGCTCTCCATTTTTCTTCTGATTAAGTATCATTGCCTCATGTTTTGACTTATCATTGCTCCCTCGCCAATGTAAATCATATGTATGGTTGCCGATATGCATAATAGCAGAATCGGACATTTCCTTTATTTGTTGCCAGTTCAACATTGGTACATTTTTTCTAGCACCTGTCTCCACATCATTTACGATAACAAACAATGTCGCCTGCATGCCCATTTCTTTTAATATAGGGTAAGCAATTTTATATACACTTTCATAGCCATCATCTATCGTTAAAAATACAGATTTCTCAGGAATGCGACCGTGCCCTTGTAAATATGCGATTAGCTGCTCTTCCGTAAGTGTTGAATAGCCATTGTCCTTAAGCATCTTCAACTGTTCCCGAAATAGCTTTTCATTAATATTTATATTAGCTATTTCCTTATACTCACCAAATGAATGATAGTTAATGACCGTAACACCTTTGGCATTACTATATTCATAAAATTTTGTTGCCTTTGCTGCCATTGCCTGATCTGACATTGCGATAAAGAAGCAAACAAGTACAACAAATAATAGTATTTTCCTTATATATTTCATAATATTGGTCCCTTTCCCAAACTATAGTCCACATACAAGTATATACGAAATAATGACAGACTGAAAGAGACTGTTCGTATAGAACAGTCTCTTTATTAATACAGGATTGGATACTCTCTATCGCAGATAAACTTACTCATATCGCCCAAAGGATACTCCCTAGCGCCGGTAAACCCACTTCTATCGCCGATAAACTCAACGATAGCGCCGCTAAACCCAACGATAGCGCCGATAGCAAATGAAATCATTAATAAATATTGCGCTGCCAAAAGCGTTGCTGGGCAATGGCATCTACAAATTTTTTGGCAAATCCAGCATTTCCAGTTGCTAAAATAATGCCTGGCCCTACGTTTGCATTCGACATATTGAAAAACGTTGTTCCTGTTGAAGCAATACCAATTGGTTTAAAATGTCTGTACGCCTCATTAATATAATTGACAATATAGGTGTTAAACTTTGCTTGATTGTCAGCTCGAACTCCGACAACATATAAGGAATCAAATAGCACCGCATCGGTCGTAATAAATGTATCACTCGCTGTTAACTGTACACCATTAGTGCCTTTCACAACACCGAGTCTGTCAGAAATGATGCTATATCGAACACCGTTCCTTGTTAAAAACTTCAGTACTTCTCCAACCTCATTGGCATCAAATCCATCACCTATTAATACCCCCACTTTAAGTGTCTGTGGCAATTTTACAGTATTTGCCTGACTTAGTGCAGGTGATGATATAGTAACGTTTGATTGCTCACCTGTAGGTCGATTAACGCCAATATTATCAGCAACTATTGTAGCCATCTCTTTATCAACACGGACAAACATATCAACGACTTGCTGGCGAACGTATTTACTTTTTACCTTTCCTACCTCGAAGCTAAAGGCGTCAATGATATGCTGCTTTTCAGGTGGCGACATACTATTCCAAAATAGGCGAGCTTGTGAGAAATGGTCATTAAAGGACTTACTTCGAGTCCTTGTAATACGTCCCTCTACCTTTTCTTCATAATGCACAAATCCTCCTTCTTTTGCAGTTGATGTTGAAGGAGTATTGCCTGCAAGTGAATTTTTATGATAGCTAACCTTTCCCATATTAATCGTTTGTCGACTGAATCCATTTCGTTGGTTATTATGAATCGGGCAAACTGGCCTATTAATAGGAATCTCAGCAAAGTTTGGTCCGCCTAGACGAAGAAGTTGTGTATCGATATAAGAAAATAAGCGACCTTGTAGCAGCGGATCATTTGTAAAATCAATGCCCGGCACAACATTTCCAGGGTGAAAAGCGACTTGCTCGGTTTCAGCAAAAACATTATCCACATTGCGATTCAATGTCATTTTTCCGATTCTTTTGACAGGTACTAGCTCTTCTGGCCATAGTTTTGTTGCATCTAAAATATCAAAATCAAATCTAAATTCTTCCTCGGGCTCGATCATCTGGACACCAAGCTCATACTCTGGAAAATCCCCAATTTCAATTGATTCCCATAAATCTCGCCGTTGAAAATCGGAATCCTTGCCCCCAATAATTTGCGCTTCATCCCAAACTAGAGAGTGCACACCTAACACTGGCTTCCAATGAAATTTCACAAATCTGGATCTACCTTTGTCATTTACAAAACGGAACGTATGCACACCGAAGCCTTCCATCATCCGAAAACTTCTAGGAATCGTTCGATCAGACATATGCCACATAATCATATGTGCTATTTCCTGATTATTTGCAACAAAATCCCAAAACGTATCGTGTGCAGAAGCCGCTTGTGGCATATCATTATGAGGCTCAGGCTTTACAGCATGAATTAAATCCGGAAACTTAATAGCATCCTGAATAAAAAACACTGGGATATTGTTGCCGACTAAATCATAATTGCCCTCTTCAGTGTAAAATTTTGTTGCAAACCCACGTACATCACGAGCCGTATCCATTGAGCCTAAGCTCCCTACGACTGTAGAAAATCTAACAAATACAGGCGTCTTTTTCCCAGGCTCCTGTAAAAAATTTGCTCTCGTATACTCTTTCATCGACTCATATAGTTCAAACTCTCCGTGCGCGGCAAATCCTCTAGCATGTACAACTCGTTCAGGAATCCGCTCATGGTCAAAATGCGTCATTTTTTCCCGAAAATGAAAATCCTCCATAATGGTTGGTCCACGAACGCCAGCTTTCAATGAATCTTCATCATTGGAAACCTTCAGCCCTTGATTGGTCGTCATCTTTTTCCCATCATTATTAACGCGAAATGCCTCTAGTTGTTGATCCTTCGCATTCTCAGTCAAATCTTTGCCCTGATTTGATTTAGACTTATCCACGCGATCCCCTTTCCTTTTGTCCTAATTACGCTCTATATACACTGTATGTTTTTCTGAAATAAACATGAATGGATGAGTCCATTCATAAAAAAGAACCTTGACTCAATAACGCCAGTCAAGGTTTCTTCATTCTCTATTTCGCTTTCGCTGTTGCCGTCATCTTCTCAAGCTGTCTAACTGTCGGTGTTAAATTAGCAAAGAAGTAGGCCTCGCGTAGCTTACGTGATGGTGTACTTCCTGCAATATAACCCGCTGAGCCATTATGGAGCAGTTGGCCTGCACTGCAGCCAATGTATTATAAACGACTTGTAAACGAAGCTGACAAATTGCTTGTAAATTTACTTCACCAGATTGAATTAGTGCTTGAAGTGTTTCTTGTAATGAGTGTAGATTTTCTGTTAGTTCATCCGCTTGAACTTGCAAATATTCATTACAACCATTTTGTTTAGCTTTAACTTTTTCTATCCCTTCAATGGCTGAGTCTACAACACCAAAACCTAGCGGGATTTGATACAGTACAAATATCGGGCGAATAGTATCTACAAATGTGCTTGCATCTTGTGCAATGATATAGTTATCAGCAACAAACACGTTGTCAAACTTACATGTATAGGTCGCACTGCCGTTGACACCTAAAAAGTGGATTTTTTCCTTTAGTGTAATGTTCTCATTGTCTGTATTAACGAATACCATCACTTCCTGCTCACCGTTATGGGCAATCGCCCCGAACCAGTGATTCGCCGCTAAGTTTGAAACAGCGGGTAACACTCCATTTACGACATAGCCACCATCCACACGCTCAGCTGATAAATGAAGCTTCTCTAGTCCAGCATAAAACTTCATCGGATTCGATAAACCTGTCGCACCAAGTACTTCTCCACGTTCTAGTAATGGTAAAATATTTTCACGTAATTGCATATTATTCGTTTTACGTAAGTAAGTTAAAGCGGCAAGGTGGCACCATAGGCAAAATGCAGTTGTCATACAAACTTTCGCTGTCTCTTGTACAATCGTTAGCTCATCTAATAGCGTTGTTTGTTCATCTTTTTGTGTTGAAGCAAAAAACCCAGCCTTGCCGAGCTCCAATAAAAAATCCTCCGCGTAATAAGCTTCCTCATCAATCTTTTTTACGAACGGTTTTAATTTTTCTTCAATTAACGTTTGTAAAGCTACTGCATCTACTGCCATGGTTTCCACTCCTATCCTTTACTTATCAGCTAATTCAGTTAAAGACGTAATTGGTGTTTGCACTGCCTCACGAGCACGTTTTACAGCTGCTTCGTCTGGTGCGTCATAGAAGCACAGGCACTTTGTCATATCTTCACATACATATGTGCGAGAAAAATGTACTTCTGGTACTTCTTCATAGTGAACGGAGTTTTTCTTTTTACGTGCTAAATATTGATCCATTGTAATTTCTGCTGGAATTTCCCACTCTACTAAATAGTTCACAACTTCTTGATTTGTTTTAACTTCATCCAGCTCTTTCCCAACTAGGCGAACTTCTTTTACTAAATCTGTTTGAATGTTTTGAGCTGCTAGTGCAGTTGTTACTTGAGATTCTTCATTTGCCTCCACGATAAAGTACGCACGACTAAAATCCTTTGCGACTTGTACTTCGATAACAGTTACATCCTGCTCTTGTCCTACACGCTCTACTAATGCTGCAAATTGCTCTTTGTTCGTTATTTCACTAACTGTTGATTCTACCAAAAATAAACTCATAGTAAATACCTCCGAATAGTTTGTTTTTTTCTTTATGTGAGTTATTTTATTATACTTACTTAATAAAAACAACTGAATTTACTAAAAATTATGATTTGTGCTACACTACTGCATGGAGGGAACACTATGAAAACACGATATGACTTACCATGCAATATTGCACAAACATTGAACATTATCGGTGATCGTTGGACATTGCTCATCTTACATGAACTATTAATCGGTCAATCGAACTTTAATGACATTAAATTAAATTTGCCAGGTCTTTCAGCAAATTTATTGTCTGCACGTTTAAAATCTTTAGAAGAAGCAGGTTTAGTTGCTTCCACTCTTTACTCTGCACATCCACCGCGTTATGCCTATTCATTAACTGAATCAGGAAAGGCATTAGAATCTGTATTTAATGCAATGATTTTATGGGGCAGCGAATATTTGGACCCTTGCTATAAAGAAATTGTTGATGCGCATTCAGGTGACCGAGTAGAAATTGGTTACTATTCAAAAAACACCGGTGAGCGTAGCAATACGATTCAAATACGTGCCATTCAAAACGGAGCTAACCAATAATTTATTGGGCTAGCTCTTTTTTGCCCGCTCTAAGCTCCTTGTCCGCCCCAAATTTTCGCAACCCAGCCTTCAAAATAGCGAATGACCTTGTCGAGCAACAAACCGAGTACGCCAATAACAATAATGGCCGCCATAACTAAATCTAAACTAAGTGAATTTCTAGCATCGACTATTAAAAAGCCTAATCCTGATTGCGCCCCCACCATTTCTCCAGCAACTAAGAATATCCAGGCACTTCCTAATGCCATATGCAACCCGTTTGCAATCATAGGAAAAGCAGCTGGAAAAACAATTTTACGCAATAGGTTAAACTGCGACATTTCAAAATTGGCCGCGATTCGTAAATAAGTAGCATCAACTTTTTTCACTGCAGTCACTGTGGATAATAACACGGGGAAAAAGGCTGCAATAAATATTATGACAATGGCTGGCATATTGCCAATGCCAAACCATAGTACGATAAAAGGTGACCAGGCAATCGGTGATACAGGACGTAAAATTTGTACAATCGGATCTAGCACAGCCCAAACTTTCACCAATCTCCCGACAACTAATCCGACAATTACAGCGACAACAACTGCTAATAAATAACCGCTAAAAAAGCGAAATAAACTAATTTGTATATGCTCGAATATGGAGCCATCTTTGATGATATCCAGTAATGCCGTAAAAACAGCTAATGGTGGAGGAAATAATGCTACGTCATGATCACCAATAATCGTTACTACTTGCCAAACGCTTATTAATAACACAAATCCAAGTAAAATTGGTCCTATTTTTTTCATACATATGCACCCTACTATTCTTCCAATAATGTCGTATCAACAAATTCCTCATATGATGGTGGGTTCTCTGACAAGCCCATCTCTATTAATGAATCTCTTAAAATGGCATACGCATCCGCTTCAATTTTCAAGTTATGATACGAAATCCAATTTAACGATAAATCTAAAACATCCTTATCAACTTTAATATATTTAGCAACAACATCATGTGCACGGTCTCCCTCTGCATTCATGAGCTCACCAGCAGCCGCATAATCTTTGACGAATTGTTTTGCAATATTTTTATTTTTTTCGATAAAATCATGACGAAGGACTAGTCCACAGTCAATTGAATCCGGCCAAATTTCCTCTGATTGGAATAACACTTTACCCTTTTCAAGTGCTACAGAAATAGCACCAAATGGTTCTGCTACTACATATCCTGCAATGCGACCTTCTGCAAGGGCAGCTGGCATTTCTGCTGGTGGTAGCTCTACAACATTTACGTCTTCATAATTTAAGCCCGCATTTTGTAACATCCGATATAACAAAATATTGTGTGTAGAATATTTATTTGGAATCGCAAAGCTTTGCCCTTTCAAATCCTCCACATTTTCTATCGTAGGGGCTGCCACTAAAACATTGCCATCTCGATGTCCTAAAGCTACTGCCTTTAAGTCAATTCCTTGTTCTTTTGCCTTCATCGCTAATTGAATAAGCACTGATGCACCATCAATTTTTCCTGTATTTAAAGCATCCATTAGTTCGGGCCATGAACCAAATTTCACAAGCTCAATGGCATAACCTTCGTATTCTCTATCTGTTTGCATGTAAAGTGGTGCAGCATGCGTAATTGGTAAATACCCAATTTTCACTACCTTTTTATTGCCTTCTGTTTGGGATACTGCCTCTTTTTCATCCGTTCCACATGCCGCAAGTGTCAGCAATAGTATCAACGCTAGTAAAAATATGCCTACCTTCTTGTTCATCGTTTTCCCCCCATTTTAAATGTTGTATTCAATCGTATCTTGCGGATGCGTAAACTGAAATTCATTGAAAATAATCTCACGAAAATGCTGGAATTCCGAATCTGAACGATCGCGTGGTTTCGTACTACGAATATGTAATTCACGATGGACGCGTCCGGGATTTGGACTCATAATAAAAATGCGGTCAGCTAAATAAATAGCCTCGTCTATATCATGGGTCACCAATAAAATAGTTGTTTGCTCCTTTTTTTGAATAGCAAGTAGCTCGTCCTGTAAGTAATAACGTGTAAAGGTATCAAGTGCTGCAAATGGTTCGTCCATTAAAATTACCTCTGGACGAATCGCTAATGCGCGTGCAATGGCAACACGCTGTTGCATACCGCCCGATAATTCACTAGGTAATGCGCTTAATCGATTTTCTAAGCCAACAAGCTTCAAATAATAATGCGCACGTTGCTGTCGTTCACTCTTCGTTAAAGTCTCTCCCTCTAATGCGAGCTCTACATTTTTTTGCACAGAACGCCAAGGAAATAATCCATAATTTTGCATGAGCATAATACAACGTTTACTTGCTCTAGTAACAACTTGGTTTTCTAACAATACTTGTCCACTAGATGGCTGCTCAAAACCCCCAACTAAATTTAACAATGTACTTTTGCCACAACCACTCTTTCCTAATATGGCAATAATCTCTCCCTTTTGAATATCCAATGAAATTTCATGAAGTACTGTCTGCTCAGCAAATGTTTTACTAACTTGTTGTATAGAAATTAACGGTGCTGTCATCATGCAATTGTCACCTCACACTTTAATCTTATAATTTTACTAGGTTTAATATGTTTTAAGTTATTTTATTATACTCAGTTTAAAATTTCAACCTAATTTTAAGAAATTTATTTGTATTCCGACAATTCGCATAAAAAAACAGGTTTTCTATTTTTAAATAAAAAACCTGCAAACTATTCATCGCCTGTACTTAAATAATGCTTCACCTTTCTCATTACGTTAGCTGAACAAGACATCCACCAGATTTAGAATATGTATTGAATCATGTCATGTATATTGCAATAAGGATTATCACGATTTTCTGTCGTTCGTAGGGACATCATTTCCGCGCAATTTTTAATGGCTACCTCATGTAGTAGTGCAATCGGAGCAATAATAGACTCGTCTGCCTTATGACGAAAATAGCGTGTTACCCCTAAATGCTCCTCCATCTTGTTGTTTAAAACAGCACGTGGATATTTTTCAGATACATCTACTTCTTCAAAATGTAGTAATAGCCACAATTCAAATGCCTCATTTGAATAAGCGATATGAATATTTTTTTCCTCACAGAACATATTTACTTCGTCTAGCTGTTTATCTGTTAAATCATCCTTATCAAAAACAATCCATACTTCATCAAAATATTGGTAGCTGGAATCACGGAAGGCGTGTTGTGCTAGCTTGATCGCAGAGCGCTTAACGTTTTTTATTTTCACGCTCACTGTTTTCGAGCGCTTTAAAATACGCAATTGCTCAAAGTAAATGCGCTCCGTTTCTCCCTCACAATAAATTAATATTGTTTTACGTATTGTCCGATTACCATGTTGATGTACGCTCACTGGTCAAATACCTCCACTCCACGTAAATATTGATTGGATAAGTATTCATTTATAACTGGTATTGCAATGAGTACACTAGAAAAAATCGCCTTTCTTTTATTGTATGCAGCTACTATGACTCATGCTAAATACAACATTTGTACGTGCCTATAAAATCCATTTGATGAAAATGAACATAAACAAACACCCCAAGAATAACTCCTTGAGGTGTTTGCTTTTTTTACAAATTATGCTTTTAAAGGTTCTCCACTAAATACTTTAAGTTCCATTGGTGCAGCCATAAAAGTTAGTGCTTTTTGAGTAAAAGCAGTAAAATGCTCACTCGTATTATGGATTGCAGTAGCTTCTACGTCTTTCCAAATTTCAACCATTGTATAATGGCAATCGTGTTCAGTAGACTTCATCAAATCGTAGCTAATGTTACCCTCTTCAGCTCTTGTTGCTGAAAGAAGGATCTTTGCTTCTTCCAAGAATGCTTGCTCTTGCTCCGGTTTTACTTGTAAGTGTGCGTGAATAATAATCATAGTTACCCATCCTTTTAATTAAATTCATTTATTGAACTAAATGCTTCATTTTCAAATCAGTATATTGGTCAAAAATTCAATAATCGATAATGTTGTTTTGCATGCGATTTAGCATGACAGATAAGGATTCTAATTCTTCTTGATTAAAACCATGAAGTATTTGGTTAACGAAACGAACCTTTTCTTTTTTGTAACCGACAATTTGTTTACGACCTTCATCAGTCAGTCGAACAAATATTACACGATTATCGGTGGGGTTTCGTCGTCTTGTCACCATACCGCTTGCCTCAAGTTGTTTTAAATGACGAGTAATGGCACCACTGTCTATATTAACTGCTTTTTGGAGGGTAGATTGATTAATTTCTTCTGTTTTATAAAGCTGGTGTAGCAATTCATAGCGTGATGCGCTAATGCCTGTACATCGTTCAAATTTAGGGCTAATTTGATTATTAAGCCCTTTAAGAAGCTGTAAAATTTGTTCATGATTTGAAAGTGAACATTGCATCAATAACCCTCCTAATAATTTGTGTGGTCAACTTTATAGAAGTGTCAACTAATCATTGAGTGCTCAATCATTGACCCGTCAATTAATATAATACAAAATTATCGATCCAGCAACAAATGACAACTTACCTAAATCAGGAATCAAAAAGGTCTGTGCTCGAAAAAATCGAACGCAGACCGAATAAACCGATTAGTAGACTTCATTTTCAGAACAGCTCTTCTGTATTTACCATTATTAAATTTCTACAATCTTCTCTTTCTGTAGCGCTTGAATAGTTCGCTCGATGCCCTCTGCAAAAGAATTCTTCGGCTTCCATCCAATCGCATTGGCAAGCTTTTCATTATTTAAAAATGAATGCTCAATATCCCCTTCTCTTGCAGGGGCATATTGAATCTCTAGTGGATGATTTAAATGTTGTAATAATAATATAACTTGGTGCAGTGACCATGCTTCATTTGTTGAAACATTGTATATACCTTGAAGTCTAGCTTCTACTCCAGCATAAATGGCATCTGCAATATCATCTACGTAGATGAAATCACGCGTCTGTTCACCGTCGCCATAAATAGTAAAAGGTCTACCTTCAAGACTACTTTTCAACATACTAGGGATGACAGCTGCCTCCCCTTGCATACGCTGTCTCGGACCGAAAACATTCGCAAAACGGTAAATTAGCGTCGGCAAATGATAATCACGTTGCCACTTTTCACAATATGTTTCACCAATGCTTTTATTTAGTCCATACATCGAAACAGGCTCACTAACATCTGTTTCCTCAAGCGGTGGATAGTGGCTATTACCATACACCGCAGCAGAAGAGGCAAAAACAAAATGTTTCACCTTGTATTTTGATGAATAAAAGAGCATTTGGCTTAGCCCTACAATATTTGTCAATATATCCTTCATTGGCTCCTGTATCGAAAGTTGAACACTCGTTTGCGCTGCACAATGAATTACTACATCAAAAGCCACTTCTTTAAAGAAATGCTCACAAACCTCATCTTCAACATTTAATAAGTAAGATTTATGCTCAAAATCAATATTTCGGAGATGTCCTGTACTTAAATTATCAATTATATAAATATTGGCGCCTTCCTCGAAAAATCGCCTCGCCACTGCACTGCCAATAAACCCATAGCCACCTGTCACTAATACATTCATCCCATCGCCCCCAAAAACAATATGATGTTTTATATGCATTAATTGCTAAAAATATGCAAGGAACTTATTATTGGATTATTTTAACAGACTATCAACGAAAGGTAAAATCGAAGTAAACATTCTATTTTTAATTAAATAATAATAAAAATCCACTCAAACTTTCAAGCAAGCGGACGAGTGAATCGCAAGCGGTAACTAGCGACCCAACTCAGACGTTGCCACGAAAGACGAGCGGATTTTAACAAATATATTATTTATTTTTTTACAACACTGGATAGCAATATTAAGCAGGGTTTACTTCTAGTTCAACTGAAATTTTAATATCTTTACCTACAAGTACTCCACCAGTTTCTAAAGCTGCATTCCAAGTTAAACCGAAGTCTTCACGGTTAATTGTCGTTTCTGCCTCGAAGCCATATACTTCCTGACCCCATGGGTTAGTACCTTTACCGTTAAATTCAGTATTAAATGTAACTGATTTCGTAACATCTTTAATTGTTAAATCACCAGTTAATGCATATTCATCGCCTGATTTTTTTGTAATGCTAGTTGATTTAAAAGTAATATTTGGGTAATTTTCTGTATCAAAGAAATCACCTGCTTTTAAGTGATTATCGCGATCTTCGCTACGTGTGTTAATGCTTGCTGCATCGATTGTAATGCTAATGTTTGCTGTAGTTAAATCTGCAAGATCTGCTGCTTCAATATCAGCTGAATAAGAATCAAACACACCTTTTACTTTTGATACCATCATGTGTTTTACTTGAAAGTTAATTGCTGAGTGTCCTAAATCGATATTCCATTTTGCCATTTTAAATTCCTCCAATTTGAATTGTTTTATATCTCGAATTCGAGATATATGTTAAAATATGAAGTAACTACACTAATTATGTTACCCAAAAATAAATGGACTAAACATATGTAGTTACTTCGAGAGCTTCTTTTTTAATTTTCCGTTACTAAAAGTAATCAATTACTTTATGTAACTTACTATATATTAATAATTAATTTACGTCAAGTAATTTATTTGAAATTATTTATCGACGTAACTCCTACTAATTTCTATGAATATTTATCACCATGGACAAGGCTACAGCGGACGTTTTCCAAAGGTTTTCCGGCGATATATCGACTCTTATCGGCGATTTCTCATGTCTTACCGGCGATAGGCGGACTCTTATCGGCGATTCACGAGCTTCTATCTGTTATCGCTTTACTAATTTCCCTTGAACAACAAATCGATGGTCATCACTTATTACGGAATCTTTGCACGTAGAAAGTGTAATGATTTTATCATCTGGTCCGACATCTACATTCATATCAATTGTAGAACGCTTTTGAACTTCTCCAATAAACTGAATAAATTCCTCATCCGTTTTAAATTCTGTTTCAATATAATAAAAATCAATAGTTGTTTCATAAGCTGCAAATACTTCAACATCATAACCTTCATATAATGTATCCAAATAAATTGTACGATGTGCATTGGCATAATCCTGATTCAAGTAATTTTTCAAACTACCAAACATCGTCCCATCTTTCATGGCATGACCGTACAAAATGGTATTCCGACTTATATCGAGCGTGTCATTACGATAATCCATAAAAACACTGCCTGCACGACTTTCCCGATCTTTATAATTATGATTCAAATAAAATTCATTATTATCCGCATGTAAAATTGGATTGTTGAGCTTTGTATTATCTACAGAAATCCAACCAACAATGCGATCATTAACAGCTAGTAAATCATGAAATTGAGGTCTTATCGTATATTTTGATTTTATCTCAGCATCCGATATTTCTTCATCAACTACTTCTTTTTGAATCGTTGCCAATGTTTCAGCATAAATCGTTTGTACTTCTTTTAATGATTTTGATGACTCATAGTACGTGTAGACGTACTTTACAAGTGCAAAGCCAGCATATAAAAATATAGCCAAATATAAAACTGTCAATAGATTAGTTTTCCATTTTTTCATCGTTTCACCAACTTAAATACCAAGAGGCACCATATAAAGACCGAGCTGTTCATCTTCATTGAAGATTGCTTCAACACCATATACTTCTTTAATAACTTCCTTTGTGATGACGTCACGTGGCGCGCCCTCAGCTATTATTTGTCCTTCTTTCATCAAAATAATATGATCACTGTAACGAATGGCTTGGTTAATATCATGGAGTACCATAACAATTGTTAAGCCATGTTCTTCATTCAAAGATTTTACAAGTTCCAATAACTCCATTTGATAATAAATATCTAAGTACGTAGTCGGCTCATCTAAGCATAAAATTTCAGATTGCTGTGCTAATGCCATCGCTATCCATACTCGTTGTCGTTCACCGCCTGATAGCGCTTCTAAATCATTTTTTCGCTTTTCTAATAAGTTTGTACATGCTAATGCCCAATCAATCGCTTTTTCATCTTCCTCATGATTACGTTTTAACATTGTATTATGCGGAAGTCGCCCAAAACTTACTAACTTTTCAATCGTTAAATCTTTTGGCACTTCATTTTGTTGATAAACAATTGCTAGCTTTTTAGCAAACTCTTTTTGCTTATAATGAACTAAGTCTTTGTTTTCCAAAGAAACATTACCGGATTTCGGCATATTATTTCGAGACATCACACTTAGTAATGTCGATTTTCCACAGCCATTCGGACCAATTATCGTTGTGATTTTGCCCTTTCGTATTCTCGTTGAGACACCATCTAAATGATTACGTGTATTATCATGAGAGACGATAATGTCGTGCATTTCCATTTTCTTCACTCTTTTCGTAAAAGGAATATTAAGAACGGACCACCGATGATTGCCATAATAGTTGAAGCAGGGATTTCAATTGGTGCAACGACCGTCCGACCAATTGTATCTGCCACTAAAATTAATAAGGCTCCTGCTAATGCCGTAAACGGTATTAGTACTCGATGATCGTGTCCAACTAAACGTCGGGCAATATGTGGGACTAATAAGCCGACAAATGAAATAACGCCAGCTACAACAACTGACACGGCTGATAATAATACAGCTACAGCTGCAATAATTAAACGAGCACGTGCTACGTTAAAACCGAGACTCTTTGCCGTTTTATCTTGTAGAACGAGAAGATTACACCAGCTATATAACGCAAATGCTGCAACTAAGCCTATCGTTCCATACGTTGCAATGGTCGAAACATCTTTCCATGTACGCATCGTTAAATTTGATCCGACGACACTAGAAGCAGCTGTATTTAATGAGCCACCCAAACTTAAAAATGCTTCCGTTAGACCAGTAAACATCGCATTAATCGCAATCCCTACTAAAATTAATTTTAGTGGACTCAATCCCGATTTCCATGACAAGGCAAACACTAGCGCACAAGCAAATGCCCCACCTATAAAGGCCAATATCGGCGTCATGAAAAATAATGCTGGAAAAAATGAAATAATAAATAATTGTACAAATGCTGCACCTGATGAAATACCAATCACACCCGCGTCTGCTAGCGGATTACGCATTACTGATTGCAATAATACGCCTGAAACAGAAAGCGCAGCCCCAGCAAATAATGCGACTAGAATACGAGGAAATCGCAAATCACGTATTGCCTCCATCTGGCTATTCCCTTCTTCAAACAACGCCCCTATAAATTCAAAAAAGCCCATTTTAATACTACCTGTCGTTGCTGAGTAAACCATCGAAACAAGCAACAACAATATTACCATTGCAAAACTTATTATTTTTTTAGTCATATCGGATTCCTTTTTCTCATCAAATTCCGCACAATATTTTTGCACAGAGTGTGCGCATCCATTGTTGCGATTGCTTCGACTTTACTTCATTTAAAGATTCGCTCACTACGGTTGCTTTGGAACGAAAAGTAATATGTAATATCCTTTGTGCTACAAGAAATATAAGAAAAGCGCTCTATGGCAAGGTTTATCCTGCAATACGAGCGACAATTTCAACTTACTTATTAGCGATAAAAAATTTCCATCAACTGTCCTAAAGCCTGTGGCGCTTGTAAAGAAGCTGTAGTACCAAATAATTCTTCTTCCAAATCATACACTTTACCATTGTTCACTGCGTCAAAGTGCTTCCAAATATCATTTGTTTTAAATTCTTCATCAAACATTTTGACAACCTCGTCGGGCATGCCGTGTGATAGACGTAAAATAATATCAGGATTGCTATTATGCAAGTACTCCGTATTTGATGATAAGTACTCTGCTTCTTGCCCCTCCATCACATTAATTCCTCCAGCACGTTTGACAAGATCCCCAGCGTAAGAGTTTTCAGTTGCTACTAAGTAACTGCCTGGAATACCAAGTAAAATTAAAACACGAGGTCCTTCTTTATTAGCAGCAACAGTTTGTATGGCATCAATGTTTTTCTGTAGCCCTGTTAATAATTCTTCGGCTTGAGCCTTACGATCATAACGCTCACCTAACGTTTTAATTTCAGCTAACATCGCATCAACACTTTGGAAATTTAAAAAATTCACAGGTATTTTTAATTGTTCGAATTTATCTTCTAAATCGTATTGTAATGTTGACACTGATAATACATCCGTAGGAGTTAATGATTTAACAATTTCCATATCAGGCTCCATAGCATTCCCTATTGTAGGTAAACCTTCAAAGCGTTTCGCTAACTCTTTTTCAGTTTCCGGTACTGCGATAGCATCAAGCTCTAGCTTATCTAAAATATCAGCTATAACAACTGTACCTGCAATAATCCGATTTTCACTTGGTGTATTTGCTGTTATTGTAACTTCCTCTTTGTTAGTAGATGCTTCATTCTTTGCTTGATCGCTCCCACCGCTACAACCAGCAATTAAAAATACGGTCATAAGCGCTATCAATGCCAACCAGTTATTTTGTTTTTTGCACATATAGTCACCTCCTAGTTATTTTTAGAATTTTTAAAGCGACGAACGAGTAACCAGCCCGATAAAATACAAATCAACACTAACAATACAATTTTCACTTTATCTAACTGGGCAAGTTGCTGATCTATATTCGTTTTGTTTTCAGCCTGCTCAATGTTTGGTTGCTTTTCTTCTTCAGTTACAGTAGGTTCTTCTTCTACTACTTCTTCAGTATTTGCATCAAGTGTACGGTCAAAAGCTAACTGTTCTTCCACTAATGCTGTGAAAGGAGGTTGAACTTTTGGCAATGAAATGCTGTTGGATTTTGTTATAGGTTCCTCTGTTTTTTTCTCTAATGGCTTCTCTATTTTGTCACTATTGACGACAGGAGGCTTCACGTTTATGTCTTGCTTAGGAGGCTCCGTTTCTATAGGCTTTTCTAAAATATTCGCCACTTGTTGTTCATCAAATTGTAAATCAACAAAATATTGATGATGATAAGCAATCTCCGGTATATCTACCTGTACCCACATGCGCAGTGGTTTTTCTAAATCAACTACTTCAAATTCGACAATTCTCTCATTTTCCACATCGAATACAAGCGTTGGTTCTGCCTGTTGCCCTCGTTGATCTACTGTTAACCCCGTTACCCAAGCAGATTTTAAAATGGTCATCTGAGCATAGTATTTGCCGTCTTTTTTTATCATCTTGGCCACTGGATTGACATATGTATTCATAATTGATTGCTCTTTTTTTCCATCAACGTACAATATGTAATCAATCGACCATTCTTTTTCAGGTGTAGTTTCTTCTATTATAGTACCTTGTTCATTTTCTTCGATGGGTGCTTTTAATATGATGCGAAGTTCCTGTGCAAATTGAAAACTATCCTCTTCTGACTCAGAAGCCAAAAGACCTTTTATCATAATAGGCTCTTTTAAATCTTTTACATCAAACTGAACTAAATTTTCAGTCCACTTCAAAATAGATGAAAACGTTTTTTCCGTCTGTTCAATATGTACCTCTTGTAAAATATATGGATGATTAATTGTCATAGACAATGTATATTTGCCATTCTTTACGTTGAGTGTTGCTTCTTCATTGAAAAATCTGTTTTGTTCTATTCCATCAAGGGATGAAAAACTTAGTTCAACTTGATAGCTCCCATTTCCTAATGACCTATCTACTTCAGCTTGTGCATGTAACGGCAATTGAGGGATAAACACCAAGATAATAGCGCTAATAAGAGCTAATAAAAAGACTCCTTTTCTATTGTATGTTTTCATCAAATACCCCCAATTTCTATATAAGCAACAGTAACTTCCTTCCTCATCAAAGTGAGAAAGGAAGTTGCCGTTTACTAATTATTCTTATTCTTCAAATTCATAGAAAAACTGTAAAGAGTTATTTAAAATTTTTGCCATTTGACCACGTGTTAATGGTTTGTTTGCATTGATGTATGTTTTACCATCTTTAGCAACAGAACCTGTCATAATGCCTTCTTTGTTAAGTAATGAGAATGCTTCTTTCGCTTCATCATTCGCAATTGTCGCTACATCAGCATAAGGTAATGAAATTTCAACATTTAAGTCGCCTTCAGTGACAGCTTGGATTGCACGGTAAATCATTAATGCACCTTGTTGACGTGTTAAAATGCCATTTGGATTGAATTTTTCACGTGATTCTACGATACCATATTCAGCAAGAGCGTTAATTGCTTTTTCTGCTTCGATGCCTTTAATATCTTGGAAACCAGCAACTTCAGTAGGTTCTAACTCTAAAGTACGTGCAATCATTAATGCAAATTGAGCACGTGTTAAATTGTTATTTGGATTGAATTTATCTTGCGCAACAATAATATCATAAGCAAGTAAATTTAAGATTGCTTCTTTATTTTCGTTGTTATCAATATCTTTAAACGGGTTAACAATTGGTGTTTCTTCAGTATCTGTTACTGGTTTGTCTAAGTCTACATTAAAGCTAAATTGAACAGTATGAACTGAATCATATTTAACTCCTGCTGCAGGCTCATCTACGATAATATGAATCTGTGCATTTGTTAGTGCTTTTAAATCTTTCACTTCAAAAGTATAAATACGTTCATTTGTTTCTTTATCTTCTTCTTCTAATACAGCGTCTTTACCGTCTACTTTAAATGATTGAACATATTGACCTTTAGGGAATACCATACCTACAACGTAACCGCCATCTACTTCACTAACAGCTATAGCAGGACTAATATAATTTTTCATCATTGATTCTTCTTTAGTACCATCTTTATAAACTGTTACAGTACCTTCATATACAGCTTCATCAGTAACAACTGTTTCCTCTTTTTCAGGTTGCTCTTCTTTTACTTCCTCAGTCGGTTCTGCTACTTCATCTGTAGCAACTGGTTGGAAATCAAAGTCATACCATGTATCCATGTTAGCTTGTGAAACAACTACATGTACTTTTGCTGCTGTTTTCACCTTTGGATCTACTGGGAATGACACGATGCTTGAACCATCTTGTTGCTTTTCAATTGTCGCATCAACATATTTATCGCCTTGTTTTACTTGGAAACCAGGAATCATTGCAGCGAATTGAGCTGGGATCGTTAGTTTCACTGTGTATGTACCATCTTTTTCAACAAGTAAGCCTGTTCCAGCAAAATATTTATCCATGTATCCTGCTTGTTCTGTACCAGGTTTAAACGTTTGGAACTTTACAACTGTCCCTTCTTTTGTTTCAGCTGTAGCTTCCACTTTTACGTCTGTAGATATAGTTGTCGTTGTTGTATCAGCCACCTTTGCTGATGCAAATGTTGGAACTGAAAGTGATGCTGCTAATAATGAAGCGAGTACGATTTTTGTTGCGCGAGATTGACGTTTTTTAGTCATTATTGACCCTCCATTTTTGTTTTGTATTTAGTTCTATAAAGTAAAAATGCTGATCCTGCAAATGCAACTAATAACAAATAAGGCATCGCATCGCTTGTTTGTGGATTAGACACTTGACTTTCAGATGCTGTTGACGTTTTCGTATTATTTGTTGCTGTTGTTGTTGTTGCTGCTGAACTTCCTGATACCGCTGCATCAAATACTAGTGAAACGCTATATTCATGGTGATAATTAATATCATCGATATCAATTTTCATAGATGTTACAACTGGTTTTGATAAGTCTTTTACAGTGAATTGTACAACACGTGTATCAGCTGCTTTATCTTCGCTAACAACTGCTGCTCCCCCTGGCGGTTGGAATTTAGTAATCCAAGCACTATTCTTTAATGTAATTTGCACAGTAGCTGTACCATCTTTTACTGTCACCTTAGCTGGCTTTACGAAATAATCATTCGCAATAGACGCAGAGCTGCTATCCGGTTTATTGACCTGATATTTTACAGAATATGTGCCATCAGCCATTTGAGCAGATGCATGTGGTAACGCTAAATTAAAAATAACCATACTAACTAGCATGACCAACATCATTATTTTCTTCATGTGTTGCACGCCTCCTTCGATAATTATGGAAAATTTTTATTTATTTTCCATTAAACATTATAATTGAAACAAATAATATTCTCAATATTTCCATGAAAGCAATATTATGAAAATGAAAACGAAAATAATTCTCAATTACACTATATAACCAAAGAATAATCTCTGATACCTTACTATGTCAACTAGCAATCCAAAAACGTCCTCAATATGTCAAATTTACCTCAATGAAAAAGGAATATTACTGTTAAACATCAGTAATATCCCTCAATTTTATTATTTAGCAAAAACTTCAAACACCCCAATTAAGATTAATAACCATCCTGAAATTGCTGTGGAGTACACGCCAATATATGTTTTTGAAAGAAGGGCACCAAAATGAATTCCCACTCCCACAGTTATAAAGGAAAAGGTTCCAATCGAGATGACCGTCCATATAGCTGAAATACCGTTTGCTCCAATAGCGATTCCGCCTGCAAAACAGTTCGCTGATAAAACAAATCCAAGTGTCATTGCCTCTCTAATTGAAATAATATGATTTTTATCTTCATCAAACACTTCAGGATTTTTCGCGATGCCATTTTTGGAAAGACGATTAGAGAATAATGTATATACCCCAATAGCACACAGCAAAAGACTTCCTAAAAGATTGGCCGTGTGTGGAGAAATATACTCTACTACTGTACTACCAGCCGTCACTGCCACATAAGTGACAATCATTGAAATGATAGCAATGACTGCGTTCGATATAATCGGTATCTTTACTCGCTTAACCCCATAGGCAAGGCCAATCCCTAGATTATCTAAATTGGCAGCTATACCAATCAAAATGATGGTTATCCAATGCATGATTTCCCTCCTGTCAATAATGCCTTGGCATAATTGCATCTAGATTTTTTCAAGCCTGCTCGAAAAGATCCTCTCAAAATTTGTGACATCTGTCGGGGCCGTGAAGTACATTTGTGGCAAGCATTCCTCACTTATAGAAGTGAAGGACTTGTGCTGAAGCAAGTTAATACGTTTACCTATTTTCTATAATATGAGGCGCAAATTTTGTTCAAATAGGCGTTCATCCGTGAATGCGATGTAATCCAAAAGGGACGGGATTTCCATACAATTGGAGGAGCTTTTTTGTGGTTCGTGCTTTTTTCTGTGGTTCGAATACCTTTTTCCGCGATAGCACACCGTTTTTCCGCGATTCGAATACTTTTTTCCGCGATTGCACATCGTTATTCCGCGATTCAAGCACTTTTTTCCGCGATTGCACACCGTTATTCCGCGATTCAAGCACTTTTTTCCGCGATTGCACATCGTTATTCCGCGATTCGAGCACCTTTTTCCGCGATTGCACATCGTTATTCCGCGATTCGAATACTTTTTTCCGCGATTGCACACCGTTTTTCCGCGATTCGAGCACTTTTTTCCGCGATAGCACACGCTTTTTCCGCGAAGCAAAAAACCACCTACTGTATGAAATGATTTTCTACAGTAAATGGTTCATCTGTTGTATTCGTTTACTTCTTCTAGGTTGAAATACTACCCACTTTAAAAAAGCTGCCGCCGATAAAATACTGACAGCAGCTTCGATTATTAAAATCTACAAGTATTGAAGCTAATAAACAGCGATTGGCCCATAAGGACCTTCAATAATTTCTATTTTTGTTTCAAAAATATCAGTCAAAATTTTTGAGTCCATAACCTCTTCTACTGTTCCAAAAGCGGCAATTTGTCCATCTTTCATAGCACAAATACTATCAGAATATTTGGCTGCAAAATTTATATCATGCATAACAGTCAGAATTGTTCTTCCAAATTCATTAGCAGCACGTCTCAAATGCTCCATCATTTGAACAGAACGAGCAACATCAAGGTTGTTCAGAGGCTCGTCCAAAAGTACATATTCAGTCTCTTGGCATAAAACCATTGCTACATATGCCCTTTGTCTTTGACCTCCAGAAAGCTCATCTAAATATCTATTCTCTAAATCCGTTAAGTCTAAAAAATCGATATATTTAGATATAATAACCTCATCCTCTTTAGTCAATCTCCCCTTTGAATAAGGAAAGCGTCCAAACCCGACTAGTTGTCTAATAGTAAGCCTAGTTACAAAATGATTTTCTTGCCGTAATATAGTCAAAATTTTTGCTAAGTCTTTTGATTTGGTTTCAGAAATATCCATATTCGCCACTTGGATTTGACCTTCTTCCATCTCTAAGAGTCTTCCAATCATTAAAAGTGTCGTAGACTTTCCAGCACCATTTGGTCCAATTAAAGAAGTAAATCCTGCTTTTGGTATTTCAATATCCAAAGGTCCTATTTTCACCTTATCAGTATAGAACTTTTTAACATTATCAATTTTTATCATAAAGCCCTCTTCCTTAAAACTACAGTTAAAAATATTATTCCACCAAATAATTCAATAATAACTGAAACTACACCTTGAGCATGGAATACATGATACATCAAAAAGTATGCACTCGTTATTATCAAAAATCCTATAGCAAGAGCCATTGGAAAAATATATCGATGGTCATAAGTTGATGCCGCCTGATAACTTAAAGTTGCTACTAAAAAGCCATAGAAAGTTAGCGGTCCAATCAAAGCTGTTGAAATTGACATCAAAATAGCAACTAATACAAGCGTATAAATTACACTAAATTGATATTTAACTCCAAATGAAGTAGAAACATCTTTTCCTAGTGACAATATATTTAGTTTTTTAGAATGAGCAAGCAGTAATATTGCTACAATTATTACCATAGGAATTACAATAGGAAAATATGCAGAATCTGCATTATTAACAGAACCAAACAATCTTGCTTGTAAAATATCAAATTCAGAAGGTGCAAGTAGTCTTCTCATGAAAGTCGACACAGAATTTAACCCAGTACCAATAATAATCCCAACTAAAAGCATAAGTTGCAAATTCCCATATTTACCCGAAAGTAACCATCCATAAAGTATCAAACTCATCACAACCATGACAACAACTTGAAATAAAAATGATCCGATTCCAGTAAAATTTATCAATGCACTAGCACCGAAGAAAAATATTGTACTCGTTTGAATTGTTGAGTAAAGTGATTCGAAACCTAAAAGCGACGGAGTTATTATCCTATTATTCGTAATCGATTGGAAAGCGACAGTCGACAAGCTCTGACAAACTGCAGCAATAATCATTGCAACAAGCGCTACAATCCTTCTCATAACAACTGGGATAAAAGAAGGCGAATCTATCGGAACTGGATTGTTATAAACTAAAAGACCATATGAAGAAAGGATACCCAACGCAATCAATGTTATTAGCAAAACCCAATAACGTCTTTCTTCCTTCTTAGTACGAAAAGCCCTAGCTGATCTATTTTCATTATGAAGGCTAGCATCGATTTCGACATTTTCTTTATTTCTATAATCCAATGTGTTCATCGTAGCCTCCTAGGTTTTCTTTGTCTCAATAAAATAGTAATAAACACGACTGACCCCACTGTTCCAAGTATTAATGAAACAGGTACTTCAAATGGCATTATTATTGTTCGGGAAATTATGTCACATGCAGTTATAGTCCCCATTCCTATCACACATACCCAAGGCAAATTACTCCTAAGATCATCACCTCTAAACATTGAAACAATGTTCGGGACAATTAAACCCAAGAAAGGTAAGTTACCAATAACAGCTGCAACAATTCCAACTGCAACAGAAATAAGGGCAGTTCCAAAAAGAACAATCCTATTGTAATTAACGCCGAGGCTTGTTGCTATGTCTTCCCCTAGTCCAGCTAAAGTCAATCGATTTGCATAAATAAAAATAAGCAACGTAACGATCACAATTAGCCATAAATATTCATATCTTCCCACCTGAACGGGCGCAAAAGAACCCACAAACCAAGTTTCAATACTTTGCGTCATTTGAAAAAGGAGTCCCATAAAAGTGGATACTGCAGAAATGACCGCTCCAAGCATCAATCCAATAATCGGAACAATTAAAGACGAGCGAAGTTTAACTCTTCTTAAAAATAAAAAGAAAATCATTGTTCCTATAAAAGAAAAAATGATTGCCCCAGTCATTCTTAGAACTAAAGTCGGGGCAGGAAATAATAAATAAACAAGAAGCAGCCCTAAACCTGACCATTCAATTGTCCCTGTTGTAGTAGGTTCAACAAAACGATTCTGTGTAATCAGTTGCATTACGAGCCCTGCCATTGACATTGCAGCTCCAGTTAGCATTAATGCAGCAGTTCTTGGAACACGAGTTATGAAAAACATCTCCATTCCATCCTCTTGTCCACGTATATCATAAACTCCAGTAAACAGTGATATAATGCCTAAAATAATAACAACGATAATCGCTAATATAAAAGGTTTTGTCCATATCTTATTGTAGTTATAAAACTGGGGTTGAGAAAAATTCTCAACCCTAGAAATTATATTTTTTGGCACCATTCCAAACTCCTTTGCACTACTTAGCTAAAGTATTTGCAAGATTTTCAAATAACTCTATATAAGTCTGAATTGATTCATTTGTATACGTATCTGCTGGTGCATAAATAATTTGGTCTTTAGAAACAGCAGTTGTATTTTGAAGAGCAGGTGAGTTAGCAAGAACATCCTTAGCAGGAACTGAATCACCCGCATCAGATGTTGCAGCATCACGATCTAATACGAAAAGCCAATCAGGATTGCTTTGTGCAATAGCTTCAACAGAAACTTCATCACCTTTATGATCTGAAGTAGAATCAGTTACTTCTAGTGCTGGAGTCCAACCGAAAATTTCATACATTGGTCCCCAAACACGTCCAGAATGAGGAGCTGAAAAACCAATATCCCCACCAGCAACGATAACACTCATAACTTTATCTGTTCCGTTATAAGCAGATTTAGCATTTTCGATCACTTTATCAAAATCAGCTACCAATTGTTTAGCTTCTTCATTTTTATCAAAAATTTGTCCTAAAGCAATTGTTGAATTTTTAAGTCCATTTTCTAAATTTTCCCCAGGCGTTGCAGCTTCCTCAGAAACATCAACATTAAGATCGATAACTGCTGCATTTGGCACTAATTTTTTAATATCTTCGTAATAACCAGCAAATCTTTGACCGATAATTACAAGTTCAGGGTTTGCAGCTGCTATAATTTCAAGATTTGGTTCGCGGTGATTTCCAACATTTTGAACTGAATCGTCCTTTACATATGGTGAATCTGCAGGCATAACATCTTTTGGAACAGCTACTAATTCAATATCCCAATCCGCTAACGTTTCAAAAGTTCTATTATCCAAAGCAACTACATTCTTTGGGTTTACTGGAACAGTAACAGTTCCATGGGCATCAGTGATTTCAACCGTCGTAGGTTTAGTAACCTCTTCACTTCCATTATCTTCATTAGCCTTTGACTCTTGACTAGTTTCATCAGTTTTATTACTTGAATCTGAGCAAGCTACTAACATTAAAGTCAAAACTGCTAAAATACCAACTAATTTTAAAAACATAGATTTTTTCATACATATACTCCTTATAATGATTTTTTTTGAAAATGATGAAATCTATAGATTGAATTGAATCGTAATTACTATCCACCTCAATTGCCATTGATAATCATTTTCATTTGAACGTTCTGTGGTATAGTATAGTCATTAATTATGTGAAAATCTTGTGAAGGCTGTAGGTTGATATATTAAGTTACTTTTTGATCATCAAGCATAGCTTGGATGCAAAATAAAATATGTAATTTTCATATCTTTTTAATTAATAAACAGAATTTTCAATATATTTTATAGAACAAAAAAAGAGTAAAAACTGTTTGAAACTGTTTTTACTCTTTTTTTCTCGATTGACCTATTATCTTCACTTTATTATTCAATCATTGAATAGCCTCTACCATGTAATGTTTGAATATATCTATCTTTCTTATCACACTTTAGCTTTTTTCTTAAATACCCAATATATAAATCCACTACATTTGGACTGACTGCTGCGTCATATCCCCATACCTGATTCAAAAGCATTTCACGGCTCAAAATTTTATTTTTATTCTTGATTAAAAATATAAGGAGGTCATACTCGCGCTGAGTAAGAGGGAGTATTTCGCCACTTTTTGTCACAATATTGTGGGATGCATCAACGAAGATATCTTTAAACCGAAAGAAATTAGTCTCATTTGGTTGAATAACGTCCCCTCTCCTTAAAATAACTTTTATCCTTGCTACTAATTCTTCTTTCACAAATGGTTTTCTTATATAATCATCTGCCCCTGCTTGTAATCCTTCTATGCAATCCTTGTCGGATACATTGTCGGTCACAATAATGATTGGTGTCGTTTTTACAGCCCGTATTTGTCTGCAAATTTCCGGTCCAGATATACTTAACGAATCCCAATCCAATACGATAATATCCCAATCTTGCTCATATACTATATTTAAACCTTTGTTTTCATTATGAAGTGTTAAAATGAAATAGCCTTCTTGTTTTAGTCCGCTTACGATTTTCTTTGCTAATGAGCGTTCATTCTTTAGTACCAACACCTGTTTCATCTACCGTTCACCTCTACTTCATTTCATAAATAAATTTATCACAAAAAGTCATATCGAATGATTAAATCTTAAATTTCTAAAAAACTATTATAACAACTTATTAGGATAGGTTTATGCAAATTTACAATAATTGTGTATAAAAAAGTAAAGATAAATGATATTTTCAACAAATTGCTTTTTTCTATTTAAGCATTGAATAGGCTCCACCATGTTTGTGATTAGTCCTTATTCAAAATAAAAAACGTTATACAATTTTGTGATAATTGTATAACGCTTCTTATAGTTAATTGATTAATTGTTTGTTAGAAATTGAAAATAATTGATTTATGAAAATCTTATTTAACAAAATATTCTTCGACTTGGTCTAACATAATATTAGCAGCTAGAATGCCTCCAGCAGTGTTCCAAATGACATCGTCCACTTTATGGACATTGCCTTTTTGTACTGCACTTAAGTTTTTCCAAAGTGGATCTTCTGTCCACTCCTTTTCAGTCGCTAATGCTGTATCGTCACCTGTAGGCATATAAGTAAAGTAGAATAGTACATCTCCATCCATTTTAGGAATTACTTCTTTTCCTACTTCAACAGCTAATTTTGCATTATCTTTAAATAGCTCTGCCTGGTCTGGTACACGTTTGAATCCTAATGAATCAAAAATAACGCCTGAGAATGAATCTGTGTAGTAGATGCGGGATTTATCGGCCATAAAACGAACGATTGAAACTTCTTGAGTCGTTTTATCGCCAAGCTTTTCTTTTAAAGCTTGAACTTTATCTTCGTATGCTTTTATAACTTCCTCGCCTTTCGCTTCATCATTCACCGCTTTTGCATATAACTTAAAATTCTCTTTCCAGTCACCACGTAATGTTTCTGAAAAAATTGTTGGAGCAATTTTGCTAAGTTTCTCATAATCTTTTTCTTGTCTTAGTTTATTACCAATAATTAAATCTGGATTTAAAGAAGCGATTTTTTCAATATTAATTTCATGTTCAACACCAACTACTTCAACACCGTCCATTTGGTCTTTAATATGGTCATACCAAGGATCGCCTGACCAAGATTGAACAGCACCTACTGGCTTAATTCCTAAAGCTAAAATCGCCTCTGTTCCTTCATTTGTTAATACGACAACACGTTTTGGTATGTCTTTTACTTCTGTTGTCCCCATTGCATGTTCAACACTGTAAGCACTGCTTTCTTTTGAACTTTCTTCCTTAGAATTACTACACGCTGCAAGAGCAAAAATGGCCATAACCGCTAGTAAAACTAGTAATTTATGAAATGTTTTTCCCATCTTTTCTTCCTCCAATGTATATGATATTCTATTTATCGAGAATGATAATCATTATCGATTAGTTGGCGACAAAATAATTATATTATTAATAATCTATCGTTGTCAAAAATTTTACGAATATGCAAACACATCAAATGGAAAGAAAGTGTATGACTTATATGATATTAAAAAATAATTTTTCAAAGTCCCTAGCGTTAATAGTAGGAATGCTACTCCTACTCATTTGTATGGGGATAAGTATTGTATATGGCTATGCAAATACCTCCATTCAAATGACGATTGAATCTTTTACCAATTTTAATAATTCTAACGAGCATATTATTATTCAAAATGTTCGTATTCCTAGAGCTTTAATTGCTACATGTGTGGGAGCTTCCTTAGCCATTACAGGAGTCCTTATGCAGACATTCACGAAAAATCCTTTAGCATCACCTGGAATATTAGGAATTAATGCTGGAGCTGGATTTGCTGTCGTTTTTTCTATAATTTTCTTCCGTGTGACAAGTTTGCAATCATTTGCATGGATTGCATTTTTAGGTGCCACAATCGCTGCACTAGCTGTTTACGGTATTAGCGCTTCTGGACGAGACGCAGTAACGCCAGTCAAAATAACTTTAGCAGGGGCGGCTATCAGTGCGTTATTTGCTTCTATTACTCAAGGTTTACTTGCAACAAACGAAGCAGGACTTGAACAAGCATTGTTTTGGTTAGCAGGTTCCGTACAAGGGAGAAAGCTTGAAATTCTTTTATCTATACTACCCTATCTAGTTATTGGATGGATTGCTGCTTTGTTCATTTCTTCTAAAATGAATATTCTTGCTCTTGGAGATGATGTAGCGAGAGGGCTAGGATTACCACTAGGATTCATGAAGATGGTAGTAGGGCTTATTGTTATTATTTTGGCAGGTGGTTCGGTTGCAATCGCTGGTCCAATAGGTTTTGTTGGTATTGTAGTACCCCATTTTGCGCGAAAGTTTGTTGGAACAGATCATCGTTGGCTCATTCCAATGGCTGCACTCTTAGGTGCCATATTGTTATTGATAGCCGATGTTGCAGCCCGCTATATCATTTTGCCTCAAGAAGTGCCAGTTGGCGTAATGACAGCCATGATTGGCACACCATTCTTTATTTACCTTGCGCGAAAAGGTGGAAAAAAATAATGAAACAATTAAAACAATACGTTTACTATAAAATATAGTATCTTTAACGATGTTTTACATTCAAAAAAATTATGAAATTAAAAGCGCTATACAATCAATTGTGGAATTGTATAGCGCCTAAAAATAGTTCTTATTTAATTGTTAGAAAGTGAAAATCTTATTTAATAAAATATTCTTTAACTTGGTCTAACATAATATTAGCAGCTAGAATGCCTCCAGCAGTATTCCAAATGACATCATCCACTTTGTGTGCGTTGCCTTTTTGAACAGCAGTTAGGTTTTTCCAAAGTGGATCTTGTGTCCACTCTTGTTCAGTTGCTAACGCAGAATCATCACCCGTTGGCATGTAAGTGAAGTAGAAAATAACATCGCCATCCATTTGAGGAATTGCTTCTTTTCCTAAATCAATAGCCAACTTCCCTAATTTTGCATTATCTTTAAATAAGTCTGCTTGAGCTGGAACACGTTTAAATCCTAATGCATCAAAGATGACACCTGAGAATGAATCTGTGTAATAGATGCGAGATTTATCTGCCATAAAACGTACGAACGAAATTTCTTTATTCGTTTGATCACCAAGTTCTTCTTTAAGTGCTTGTAATTTATCTTCGTAGGCTGTTAATACTTCTTCACCTTTTGTTTCTTGATTCACTGCTTTTGCATATAATTTAAAATTCTCTTTCCAGTCACCACGTAATGTTTCTGAAAAAATTGTTGGAGCAATTTTGCTAAGTTTCGCATAATCTTTTTCTTGTCTTAGTTTATTACCAATGATTAAATCAGGCTTTAAAGAAGCGATTTTTTCAATATTAATTTCATGTTCAACACCAACTACTTCTACACCGTCCATTTGATCTTTAATATGATCATACCAAGGATCACCTGACCAAGATTGAACAGCACCTACTGGCTTAATTCCTAAAGCTAAAAGTGCTTCTGTTCCTTCATTTGTTAATACAACAATACGTTTTGGTGTGTCTTTTACTTCAGTTGTCCCCATTGCATGTTCGACACTGTAAGCATTGCTTTCTTTTGAACTTTCTTCCTTCTCGTTATCTTTAGAATTGCCACACGCTGCAAGAACAAAAATAGCCATAACAGCTAGCAATACTAATAACTTTTGAAATGCTTTTTGCATCTTTTTTTCCCCCATTGTATATGATAAAATTGTTTGGTGATAATGATTATCATTTTTATTAAGAACGAAGTCAATAATATTGCAAGAATTTATTACTGTCAATATATTTTTAATAAAATGCGAGTACATTCTATATAGAAGAAAGAGTATGAATATATGATTTTTAAAAATAATTCTTCAAAATCTTTAGCGTTAATAGTAGGAACACTTCTCTTACTTATTTGCATGGGAATAAGTATTGTATATGGCTATGCAAATACCTCCATTCAAACGACGATTGAATCTTTTACCCAGTTTAATAATTCAAACGAGCATATCATTATTCAAAATGTTCGTATTCCTAGGGCTCTAATTGCTACATGTGTGGGGGCTTCTTTAGCTATTACAGGGGTACTGATGCAGACATTAACGAAAAATCCACTAGCATCCCCTGGAATTTTAGGAATCAATACTGGAGCTGGCTTTGCAGTCGTATTTGCAATGATTTTCTTCCATATTTCAGCTTTACAATCTTTAGCATGGGTTGCATTTTTAGGTGCCGCAATAGCTGCTCTATCAGTTTATGGCATTAGTTCATCTGGACGAGATGCCGTAACTCCAGTCAAAATAACGTTAGCTGGAGCCGCAATCAGTGCACTTTTCGCTTCTTTTACACAAGGTTTACTTGCAACAAACGAAGCAGAACTTGAGCAAGTACTGTTTTGGTTAGCTGGATCTGTACAAGGGAGAAAGCTAGAGATTCTAATATCTGTGTTACCATATTTAGTTATTGGTTGGATTGCAGCTCTACTTATCTCTTCTAAAATGAATATTCTTGCCCTTGGGGATGATATAGCAAGAGGTCTCGGGTTACCACTAGGAATGATGAAATTAGCAGTTGGCATTATTGTTATTTTTTTAGCAGGTAGCTCAGTTGCAATAGCTGGTCCTATAGGATTTGTTGGAATTGTAGTACCCCATTTTGCGCGAAAGTTTGTTGGTACTGATCATCGTTGGCTTATTCCGATGGCTGCTATATTAGGTGGGATTCTTTTACTGTTAGCAGATGTGGCAGCACGCTATATTATTATGCCTCAAGAAGTGCCAGTTGGCGTAATGACAGCCATGATTGGCACACCATTCTTTATTTACCTTGCGCGAAAAGGTGGAAAAAAATAATGAAACAATTAAAAACAGTACGTTTACTACAAAATAAAATATCTTTTTTACTAGATGTAAAAGCTTCTAAAAAGCTAACGTTTCTTAGTATCACAGCACTATTTGTTTTTTTCTTCAGTGCATCGTTTGGTGATTCATTTATAAATCCGTTAAAAGTAATGCAAACGATAATCGGACAAGGTTCTGATTTTGATCAATTAATTATTATTGACTTTCGACTGCCAAGAATTTTTATTGCAGCGTTTGCAGGTATGGCTTTAGCAGTGGCAGGTGCTATTTTACAAGGTCTGATTAAAAATCCACTTGCTTCACCAGACATAATCGGTATTTCTGCTGGTGGTGGAGCTGCGGTAGTTGGTTTTTTAGCTATTTTCAGTGACTCCAATCATTCTTTAACAGTTAGTATTGAATGGCTACCTCTTGCAGGATTTATTGGAGCTACTGCCGTTGCATTTATTGTTTATATATTTGCTTGGAAAGATGGTGTGACTGCAACCCGTCTTGTATTAATTGGTATCGGGGTTTCTGCTTTTATGCAGGCTATTACGACGATGTTGATGGTTATCGGTCCTATTTATCAAGCTAGTGAAGCCAATAAGTGGATTACAGGTAGCGTCAAAAGTGCAGATTGGAATCAAGTTCAAATTATCGTTCCAATAATTATAATCCTTCTGCTTCTAACAGTCTTTATTACTAGACAGTTAAACGTGCAAGAATTGGGTGATGACACAGCTGCAAGTTTAGGTCAAACTGTACAAAAAACTCGTTTTTTCTTATTACTCTTGAGTTCAAGTCTCGTTGCTAGTGCCATTTCATTTGCAGGAGCTATTGGTTTCGTCGGCTTAATGGCGCCACATATTGCAAGACGTATTGTAGGTCCAGCATTCGGTGTATTAATTCCTACATCCGCTGCTATTGGTGCTTTATTAGTAATGGTTGCAGATATTATTGGACGCACTGCATTTAGTCCTTTAGAAGTGCCAGCAGGAGTGTTTACAGCTGCTATTGGTGCCCCTTATTTCATCTATTTATTATTGAGAAATCCTAGAAAATAAAGGAGTCAAACTTCATGACTAAAACTTTAGAAACTAAATCACTTACACTAAATTATGGTGATTCCAATATTATTGAAAATCTAAATTTATCTATTCCTATGAATGAAATTACTGTGTTGATTGGTGCCAATGGTTGTGGAAAATCTACACTTTTACGCTCAATCGCTCGTTTATTAAAGCCTAAACAAGGTACGGTATTATTAGATGGACAAGACCTTTTTAAATTGTCCACAAAACAAGTAGCTAAAAAGCTTTCTATTCTTCCTCAATCACCAGTAGCACCAGAAGGGTTAACAGTTTTACAACTTGTAAAACAAGGTCGTTACCCTCATCAAAGCTGGCGAAAACAATGGACAGAAAAAGATGAAGAAATAGTGTTAAACGCTTTAAAAGCGACGGGCGTGGATCATTTACAGGATAAACCAGTGGATGAGCTTTCAGGTGGTCAACGTCAACGCGCTTGGATTGCTATGACGCTAGCTCAGGATACAGATATTATTCTGTTAGATGAACCTACTACTTATTTAGATTTAACACATCAAATTGAAATTTTAGATTTACTTTTTGAATTAAATAAACAAAATAGAACAATCGTTATGGTTCTACACGATATTAATTTGGCATGTCGATATGCTGATCACATTATTACGGTGCGTGATCGAGGAGTTTATCAAGAGGGAAAACCTGAAGAAATTATGACAACTGCATTAGTAAAACATGTTTTCGATTTAGAATGTCAGATGACAAATGATCCTATATACGGTACGCCTTTATGTATACCCTTCGGTAAAGGAAGGATTATCTCTTAAATTAAATTAGAAGTTTTCAATCAATATGCTCTTACCTAATTATTTTGTTAGAACGCTTCAAAGTTCTAGGAACAAGTTTCCATTCAATAAAAATTAAAACGCCCCGTAAAGGTTAGATTTTATGTCTAACTTTTATGGGGCAGTTTACTGCATGAAATGATTTTCAACAGCAGACGATTTGTCTAATTGGAAATAATTATCGTGCGACCAAATATTTAATTTTAATTGTTGTGCTTCCTGCTGTATCTCACAGAATTCGTCTTAAACATTCCATAATCATAGCTTTTTCTTGAATAGACAAGTAGTTTCTATTTGCTTATTTTAATGAATAAAAATGAGCAAAAGTTATTTGTTGAATTTACTACGTATTTATTATCCTTGTAACAGATTCACTAAACATTTTGTTTGATTAGGACTTACAACAATACAGGATTTGCAGATATTTTTCTATTTTTGTTTTGAGTCGTGAAATGAGAGTTTTAAATTATTCAGTAAGCCCTATTTAACACGGGAAGATTTGATGAAGAAGGAAATAACTAAACCAATCATAGCTATAATTAGAGTGAATCTAAAGGAGTCCTGTACTCCCGCTGTTAATGAAGCTCCAATTGAAGAGGGTTCTGATAGATCAGTTATATTGTTCATATTTCTTTTCTGAGAAGCGGACATAATCGTAATTGCAACTGCAGTGCCAATTGCTCCCGACATTTGCTGTAATGTATTCATTAAAGCAGTCCCATCTGGGTAAAGATTTTTAGGTAATTGATTTAGTCCATTTGTCTGAGCAGGCATTAAAACCATTGATACACCTATAAATAGAATGGAATGCATCACAATCACCATACTAACCGACGTTTCAATGGTTACGTTTGACATGATATATAACATGATAGGCATGATTGCAAATCCAGGTATAACAAGTCCTCTTGGTCCGAATTTGTCAAAGATACGACCTGTGATTGGGGACATTAATCCATTTAGCACACCACCTGGCAACAAAACAAGCCCCGCAGTGAATGCAGTCAATGCTAGTCCCGTTTGCAAATATAATGGCAACAAAATCATTGTGGACATTATTACCATGAAGCAAATAAATACGGACAATAAACCTAGAGTAAACATTGGATATTTTAATACACGTAAATCAAGCATCGGTTTATCCATTTTTAATTGTCGCCAAGAAAACAAGGAAAGTGCAGTAAGACCCATTATAATCATCGTGATTACAATCGCGCTTCCCCAGCCATTCTCACCCGCGCTGCTAAAACCATAGACAATCCCGCCAAAACCAATCGAAGATAGAACAATAGATAATATATCAATTTTCGGTTTAGTTATGGTTGATACATTCTGCATATACACGATACCCGATACCAACGCAAGAATTAAAAACGGTAGACAAACCCAGAAAATCCAATGCCAAGTCAGTTTTTCAAGAATTAGTCCTGAGATTGAGGGTCCAACTGCAGGTGCAAACATAATGACCAACCCTATTAGTCCCATTGTTGCACCTCGTTTATGGATGGGAAAAATCAATAAGATCGAATTAAACATTAGAGGCAACAATAATCCAGTACCTATAGCCTGAATCACTCTGGAAAACATTAATATTCCGAAGCTTGGTGCAAGAGCTGCGACTAGTGTCCCAATAATTGAAAAAATCAATGACACAATAAATATTTGACGTGTACTAAACCATTGAAGTAAGAGACCCGTGACAGGAACTAATATTCCCAAGGTCAATAAATAACCTGTTGTTAGCCATTGAACCTTGGAAGAACTAATAGCAAATACTTGTATTAAATCTCCGAGAGCCATGTTTAAAGCCGTTTCACTGAATAATCCAATGAAACCAGCAATTAAGAAAGAAATTAATATTGGAGTAGTTTTTATCACTTTTGTTTGCTGTGTTTCTACTGTTAATGACATGAATAATCCACCTAAAATTTTATTTTGTTATAAGTTTGTCGTTAGTCTGAGCAGATTAATTTTAATTGAATTTCTTCTCCACTTCTTTTTGTGTACAACGAGTGGCTTCCTTCTCTCTTTATTCTATTTTCTTTTTTTAAACAGCAGATATACGAAATAAGGAACACCGATAATGGAAATGACAATTCCTACAGGCAATTCAGCTGGAGCAAAGATCGTCTTTCCGATAAAATCCCCGACTAACACCATAAGCATGCCAATTGCTCCACAGACAGGTATTACATATTGATAATGAATACCGACTAGCCTTCTAGCCATATGAGGGGCAATTAAGCCAATAAATCCAACGTTTCCTGCTACAGATACACACGCGCTAACTAACCCGACGCAGCATAAAAGAAAAATCATTCTTTCTTGGTCTTTATTTAAACCTAATCCAATGGCTAATACTTCATCCAAATTTAATAGGTTAAGTTTGTTCGATTTCCACCAAATAATTGGAGTTAAAATGATTATCCATGGCAATACCGCTAATATATGTATCCAGGTCGTACTATAAAGGCTGCCTGTTAACCAAACAGTCGCCATTTCAAAATCTTGTGGGTCCATCTTTAATGAAATATAAAGAGTAATGGCCCCAAAACCTGAACTAAAGGCAATCCCTACTAAGATTAATCTCTTTGGATCAAGTGCACCTTTGTATCGAGCAAAAAGCAACAATAATAACGCCGCCACCATGCCACCAAGCCAACCGAAAAGCGGCATCGTCATAATTGATAACCAATTAGCGCCTTTCACCGTTCCTTGAATGAAAAACATGTACAAAATGATCGCCATTCCAGCAGCTGAATGAATCCCAAGAATGCCCGGATCTGCTAGTTGGTTTCTTGTAACTCCTTGAAGGACAGCACCAGCAATCCCTAACGCAAATCCGACCAGTGCTCCAATCACAATCCGCGGTAACCGAAATTCGAAAATCACTAGATCGTACTCGCTAACGGATTGAAAACGAAATAACGTCCTAAGAACATCTAACACAGACATATCAAACGTTCCATTCGTTACGGCAACATACATCACAACGATAGAAAGTGCTAAAGTCAATAAGAAAACAAACAAAAATTGAGCGTGCTGACTAAGCTTATTCAAATGTTCCATCCCCCTTTCTTCTTAATTAAATAAAGGAAGAAAGGGACACCAAATAACGCGGTTACTACACCAATCGGCGTCTCGTATGGATAATTCAAAAAGCGGCTGATGATATCAGACCATGCTAAAAATAAAGCCCCCACCACCGCTGCATAAGGAATAATTCTCCTGTAGTCTTGCCCAACCAGTATCCTCGTAATATGAGGGATGATTAAACCGATAAAAGGGATATTTCCAGCTATTGCGACCGATACTCCTGTTAAAATTACCACGCTTAACATCGTCAAAGCTTTAACCTCTAAAAGATTGATACCCAACCCATTAGCGAGTTCATCCCCTAGTGAAATAGCAGTAATGGAACGAGCTACAGCAAAAGCAAGCAGTAATCCAACAATCGCAAATGGAATCGTCCATTTGATGAGCGTCGGATCCATTTGATGCAACCTTGCGTTATACCAAAAACTAATATTTTGCGAAACTTGAAAATACGTAGCTAACGCTTGAGAAATCCCATTGAGAAAAGTCCCAAGAATCGTCCCTAATATAGCCAAAGTTAGCGGTGTCATTCCGTTAGGTAACATTCTAGCTATTGAAAAAACTAGGGCGGCGCCTAGTGCTGAACCAATTAACGAGTATATAATAAGGGTCATAGAAGATGCACCTGGCAAGAAAATTATACATATTGTAATGACAAACACTGAGCCATCGGCCACGCCCATAATCGAAGGGGAGGCAAGATAATTTCTTGTCATCCCCTGCATTAAAGCCCCTGAAACCGCCATGAAGGCGCCAACCAATAGCGCCCCTATCACACGCGGAAGGCGCGATGTTTGGATGATTAAATGATCCATATTCTCTGAATCAAAATGAAAAAACGCCTGCCACATCATTACAAAACTCATTGATTTCGAACCATAGAAAAGAGATAAAACTACTGTCACACTGAAAAGAATGCATAATACGACAATTTGAACAAATTTATGGCTTAATAACGAATTCATTCCTCCCTGCTCCATTCCATTACTTGTTCAAATGCTTTTGCACACTTTCTAAAAACTTGATTCGACTATAAACAGGGCCTCCTTCTAGAAGAGGATCAACCACATTGACATATACGTGATCGAGTTTAAATGCATTAATATTTTGGATAATTGGATTTTTCTTTAAGTCTTCGAATGCATTTTCTGCATCTTTGTTATCATTCGTAGAGAATTGCACAAACAAATAGTCTGGATTCATTTCCGCCAGTTGCTCGACAGAGATCGCATCTTGCAATTTTGCCATGCTAATCTGTTCTGGCATTTCTAAACCAATGTCATTGTATAGAAAAGGGTTAAAGTCTACATTTTTTGCAAAAATGTAAGCTTGCCCTCCGCGAATACGAACAGCAGCTACTTTTTTACCTTGAAGCTTTTCTTTTAACGATGCTTTTACTTCTTGTGTATCTATTTTATATTGAGATATAATTTTTTCTGCCTCTGCTTGCTTTCCAGTTAATTCAGCCATTAACTTCAAATTGTCTTCCCAGTTCGTAGAAACGTGCGACACCAAAATAGTGGGAGCAATTTTTTGCAATTTCTCCTCCACCTCTTTTGGAAACTTGGTTGAACCTAGAATAACGTCTGGCTTCAATTGCAATATCTTCTCCAAGTTAGGTTGTCTTTTTTCACCAATTGATTCCGCCTTGCTCGTTACTGAAGCAAACATTTCCGGAAACTTTCCGCCTACTGATATTGCCCCTACTGGATGAACGTCAAGCATAACCGCATCTTCCATCGCTTCCATAGCCCCAATTACAATTTTTTCTACTTTTTGTGGGATGATATACTTTTCGCCGAGATAATCAATCGTTCTTGTTTCACTTGTTCCTGTATTGTCCACTTGATGTTGCGCTGATTCACCGTTGCTGTCGGAGTTTGTTGATTTGCTCTGTTTGTCTCCTCCTCCACATGCAGCCAAAATAATTACGAATGATGCTATCAAACAAACTATTATAAACTTTTTGTTCATTTTTCTCCTAAACCCCTTTCAAAAGTACCCCTATATTAATGATCAGTAATATTAATCCCTAAATGGTCCCGCAAAGTGACACCCGTATATTCACTTCTGAACAAGCCTCTTTCAACCAACTGCGGCATCAGCTTTTCAAAAAATAATTTCAAAGATTTTTCTGAACCACCCGGAATAGCTATAAATCCGTCAATAGCTCCAGCCTCAAATCGCTCAATTATATCTTTCAAAACGTCTTCAACCGTTCCAACGGAAACCCAGTGAGCAGACCCGACAACCTCCGGCCTTGCCAATACCTCTTCCACTGTAGGCTGATAATTTGTAATATACCGGCGCAACAGCTCAGCATGTGTTCGGCTGCGGACTGGCTGATTCGGATCGGGAAGCATTTCGGAAGTTACATGACTATCCAAAGCAAAGCTGCTCAAATCAAGACCCAGTACTGATTTAAGCGATGCATGTCTACGCTCAATAGTCAAATGTGCGTGTGCCGCCTTATGTAATTCATGGGCTTCCTCGCGAGTTTCAGCCAAGAAAAAATATAAACCTGGCAAAACTCTTATGGTGTCCGGATCGCGTCCATGCTCAATAGTTCTTCTTCTCAGATCATTTCGCAATTCTACTCCTGACTCAAGGTCTGGCATCGCAGCAAAAATAGCATCTGCTATTGAAGAGGCAAAATTTCGTCCTGTGTCCGACGCACCTGCTTGAAATAATGGAATTGGTCCCGATTTATGTGCAGGCAAAGTAAGTGGTCCCTTAACACTAAAAAACTCACCTGAATGATTAATTGGAGAAACTTTATCCTTATCGGAAAATATACCTGTCTCACGGTCAATAACAATGGCTTCTTTCGGAAAACTTTCCCAGAGTTTACGTACGACCTCAGTAAATTCAATTGCTTTCGCATATCTTTCTTTGGAAGAAGGCATAGGTGACTCACCAAAATTTTCGGCACCTTCAATAGAAGTGACAATATTCCAGCCAGCACGTCCATTGCTCAGCCAATGCAAAGTCTGAAGCTGTCTAGCAACAACATATGGTGGATTAAAAGTGGTAGAAATAGTCGTTACTAGACCGATCCGCTCAGTTTCACGAGCAATCGCTGCAAATATCATAGTGGGGTCAGGGCTACCAAAATTAGCAGAATCGCCAAGCATCTGTGGACTAACAAAAAGATAATCCGCCCTGAAAAGAAAATCGAGCTTTGTCTTCTCCGCCATCTTTGCCAAATCAATGTAAGGGTCAATTGAATCCATTTTTTCCACACCGCTGTCTGGGCGCCGCCAGTCGCCTCCTTTCACCCAAGTAGATAAGACTAATCCAATACATAATTGTCTATTTGTCGTCAATATTACCAACCCTTTCTATATAGTAAAAATAGTTTTGCACCCATGAAATACTCTGATCAGATGTTGTTTCTAGAAGGCTATTAATTAATAATGATTCTCATTATCAACCATAGTGTAGCAAGGTCTGCAACAAATGCAAATACACAAATCACCAATACGATATGTATTATTATCTAATCTAGTTTTGCTGAAAGATAATTTAGCCACTTGTAGGATAGGGCTCTGGAAGGAAATAATAAGACAAAGGGGAAAAAGCCTGCACTCTAGGTTCATCACCAGTTGCAGGCGTAAAACATAAATCAGTCACTCAATTTATACGATTATCTAATTTATGTGTGTATGCGGAAGGAGACACACCAAATTTCTTTTTAAACACTCTACTGAAATAAAGCGGATTGGCATATCCGACACTGATAGCAATATCGTTGATGGCGAAATTCCCCACTTTAAGTAAGTCACTTGCTCTTTCCATACGATAATTGATAAGATAGTCGATTGGACGAAGCCCAGTATATTTGTGAAAGAAATATGAGAAGCGCTTGGTATTCATTGCATGTAGCTCCGCCAATTCATCGAGTGTTAACGGGTTCATATAATGCCTATGTATGTATGCAATAGCCTCCTCTATTACCTTTTCACTTGGAGAACTGCCAATCACTCGATGCTTGCAACCCACCAACACTTGATGCATGACACTTAAAAATAATTCTTTGACACGAAGCTTCCCAATACCACTAAGTGTATTGGCATTCTGGTGCAGCATAATAAGCAATTCTAGTACTCTCGGATTTGCTCCCGCCTCCAGTTTGAAATGGGAGTCGCATTCATGAACGCTATATATTTCGTCTAACTTGACAAATCTATAAAACAGTAAATAGTACTCGTACTCTGATTGACCTATAACTTGCGCGTCCATTTGCATGCTTGGAGCCACGTGAATTACTGAGCCAGGATGTAATTCATAGACAGTTCCATTCACACGCATTCTAGCCTCCCCACGAATTACAAAAAGAAATCCATGGCGGACGGTTCTAAATTCACTTAATATACTTTTCGGCTGGATCACTAAACGGTGGACACCTTCTATATCATAAAAACCTCTAGCAAATATCTCGGCTAATTTATCTAAGTCTATCATGATAATACACCTGCTCCCTATCCAAACATTGTACATCTGGTCTACTTTCACTGACAATATTCCCGCCAGCACGACCATTGCTCAGCCAATACAATGACTGAAGCTATTAAAGTAAAAATAGTTTTGCGCCCATGAAATACTCTAATCAGATGTTGCTACTAGAAGGATATTAATTAATAAAGATTCTCATTATAAACTATAGTTTAACAAGGTCTGGAACAAATACAAATACACAAATCACAAATACTAATATGCATTATTGTCTAATCCAGGTTTGCTGAATGATGATTTAGTACACATGTGGGATAGGGTTCGGTCAAACCAGTAGGAAAGAAACATGCACTCTACGAGACTCATCACAAGCAATTTGTAGACGCAATACATAAATCTGAAAATCAATATGTATTACTGGCGTTACATTAAAATAAATTAAATTTCGAAATTTCTATAAATATTAATCAATTTCATTGTGCATAAAAAAGCCCATTTCATTGGATGAAGTCAGATGTTAATACGTCCAAATCCACTAGTAAAGGAAGCAGTTCATGGACAAGATTACACTAGGCTCTCTGTCATGCTATTCCCCATGTAACTGAGGAACTTGCTGTAAATTGCTTGTTTTTAAAAGTTTAAAAGAACTAGGGTTGGTTTTCAGTTCGTTGGCACTCAACCCTATTTTCGAAAGGCTTTGTTCCTCCATTAGTCGTTTTTCTGCAAATACTTCGCTTGTAAAATTAATTTGACAGGTTGTCAGTCAATAATTATAATGAAAACATCTTAATTGATATTGATTATCAATCAAGATGTTTTTCACTCAGTAATTAAATTTAGTTTTCACAGTTTCTCTTAAAAGAGCTAAATCAAACTTTCCACTAGGAACGCCAAATAAATGTTCAAATGTGGATTGAATCGCTTCAATCCTTACGATACGTTCTTGTGAATTCCATTTGAATAGTGATGAATCAACCCAATGATGGATTGTTGAAAGGAAAAATTCTGCTACTAGTGTTGGATTATCAATATGAAAGATACCCTCTTCATTACCTTGAATATTTAGATCAGCTAAAATTGGTGTGAATTGGCAAATTGTTTGTACATGTAATATTTGACGAAGGATAGCATTACTATCGTGTTGTAAATACTTAAAAATTTCAACATGCCCTGTTGGATCATCAAGCTCGTATACAAAAATCCAAGCTATTTTTTCATAAGCAGAAAGTGTTTCGTCATAAATTACTTCGATAAAATGCTCTTTTATCACTTTTAGCTGTCTATCAATCAATGCATTTGCCAAGGCTTCTTTTGATTTGAAGTAGTAATACAGTGTGCCCTGTGCTACTCCCAACGTTTTAGTAATATCTGTCGTTGAAGTTTTTTCATAACCTTTTTGGCTAAAAAGAGATTCTGCGGTATCTAATATTTCATTTCGCCGTTCTGATGCATTCTTTGTTACTCTAACCATCGCTTGTACTACCCCCTTTTTCAATTTAAGCATTTGACTAATAACTAGTCAAATTAAGAAAAAGAAATGAATGTACTTTATATTTAATTATACTGAGTGATTGTCGGTCAAAAAAATATTAGGAGGATTCAAATGTTAAAAAAATCTCTATGTCTATTATTATTTTCATTCATTTTAGTTACTACAGGTTGCTCACAATCAGAGGGAAAATCATCTGAAGAAGTGACGAACATCAGCAATAGCGGAAAGTATCCAATGTCATTTGATGTTCATACATATGAAGGGAAAAAAGTCACTCAGACAATTAACCAAGCTCCTGAGAAAGTAATGATTATCGGATCATCAGTCGCAGAATTAATGGTTAAATTTGGACAACAAAATAAAGTCGTTGGATTTGCCTATAATGATCAAGCCCATTCAAATTTTACGGAAGAGATTGAGAAAATGCATTTAGTTAGTGAAATGTGGCCCTCAAAAGAATCCATTATAGCGCTACAACCTGACTTAATTTATTCTATTGCCTCTGCATTTCGAGAGGAACTAATTGGGAGCATCCCTTCTTGGAGCAATCGTGGGATTCCTGTTGTTTCTTCTACAAACTTTACAATTGGACGTAGTATCGACATTTATTTTGATGAAATCAAAACATTCGGGAAAGTATTCGATATCGAAAATCAAACTAATAAATACTTGAAAGAGCAACAAGCTCGTATTGATAAAATTACTGCAAAGGCTAAAAATATTAAAGATCACCCTAACGTTCTATTAGTTAGTGGAGCACGTGGAAAGTATTTCTATTACTCACCTAAATGGGCAATTATTGATGAAATGATTGAAGGTGCTGGAGCTGAATATATTGAGCTATCCAAAGAAGACTATATCGAACTTTCAACAGAGGCGATAATAGCAGCAAACCCAGATAAAATTATTATCACAGAATTTCAACAACCCGACCAAGAAAAAACGAAAAATAACTTGATCAATGATAAAAAACTTCAAAATATAAAAGCAATCCAAAATAAAGACGTTATGGTTGCTGAATATACTGGGGCTATCAATGGTGGTATTGAACTTGCTGACTTATATGAACAGGTCGCTAAATTCATTCATCCTGATGTTTTTGTTGGAGTAGTAAATGATGGTGAATAGTAAACGTCCTTTCTCCGTGCTTCTTTTATTATTGATAGGACTAGTTTTCGTCTCAATGATTGTTTCCGCTTCTATTGGACAAGTAAGCATTCCATTTCTCGATTCTTGTAAAATTCTTTTGTATCAGTTTACAGGGATCAATATTGGTCATGTTGATACAGTTATTTCTAAAATGACATTCGAAATCGTTTGGCAAATTCGCACTCCAAGAATTTTACTAGCATTAATAGTAGGTGCAGGTTTAGCTCTTTGTGGTAGTGTAATGCAAGCATCGATACAAAACCCACTTGCAGATCCTTATATTCTCGGCATCTCTTCAGGTGCTTCACTAGGTGCAACATTTTCGATTATTCTAGGTCATCGCTTTAGCGGTTTCTTTGGAGAATTCGACTTAATTGTATGGGCATTTTTAGGTGCTTTACTTGCAACATTTCTAGTATTACTGTTATCAAGTGTCGGAGAAAAAATGTCGGTCATTAAACTTATTCTAGCGGGTACCGTGGTCAATGCCTTATTCACAGCTCTATCAAATTTATTCATATATTTTGCCAAAGACGCTGAAGGCGTCCGTTCTGTTTCATTTTGGACGATGGGAAGTTTAGCCTCTGCTGATTGGAAGGACTTACCGTTGATTGCTGCAATCGTTACGATTGTAGGCCTATTCTTTTTATCACAATGGCGTGTTATGAACGCAATGCTTATGGGAGACGATGCTGCAATGTCATTAGGCATTAACTTAAATATTTATAGAAGAGTCTATTTAGTCATTACTGCTATTTTGACAGGTGTTATTGTATCGATATGTGGAATTATTGGATTTGTCGGTCTCATTATTCCTCATATAGTGCGAATCTTTACAGGTTCTAATCATCGTTATTTAGTACCCACTGTCATATTAGTCGGCGCTATCTTCTTAACTTGGACAGACTTACTAGCAAGAACAATTATTCCAAATAGCGAATTACCGATTGGGATTGTGACATCATTATTAGGAGCTCCAGTTTTTATGCACATGTTAATAAAAAAAAAATATGGTTTTGGAGGTAATTAGTATGGAATTAACAGTACAAAATGTATCCTTCTCGGTATCTGATGTTGACATTATAAAAGATGTTTCGTTAAGGGTGCAAGAAGGGCAATTTGTCGGAATCATCGGACCAAATGGTTGTGGAAAATCGACATTGTTAAAAAACATTTATAAAGTAACAAAGCCGACAACAGGAATGATTTTCTTAGATGATTTAGATATAGTAAAAGCCTCCCCTAAAGCAATTGCAAGAAGACTGGGTGTTGTTGGTCAATTTAACAATGCAAATTTTGACTTTACTGTACGTGACATGGTGTTGATGGGAAGAACTCCACATAAAAAGATAATGGAATCTGACACAAACCAAGATTATGATCTTGTAGATAATGTGTTACGAAAGGTGAACTTGGAACATCATGCTTCAAAGCATTTCTCCTATCTTTCTGGTGGTGAAAAACAACGTGTTATTCTTGCACGTGCTTTAGCACAAGAGCCCCAGTTTTTAATTTTAGATGAACCAACAAATCATTTGGACATTAAATATCAAATTCAAATCTTATCCCTAGTACAATCATTAAAAATTGGTACACTTGCTGCATTACATGATCTCTCTCTAGCAGCCATGTATTGTGAGTACCTCTATGTACTAAAAAATGGGCGCATCTATACACACGGCGAGCCAGAAGAATTATTAACTCCTGAATTAGTAAAAAAAGTTTATGACGTTGACTGTCATATTAATCAAAATGAACATACTAAAAACTTAGTCATAGCGTATCATCCAACCCTAACTATTTAATAAAGCTTTAACTAATTGACTGACAATCACTCAATTTTAAACAACGATAAAAGGAGCCAAATCTATGAGTACTCTTCAATCCAATAACTCGAGCAAACATTATGCATATAGATGGCTGGCCTTAGCGATTATCCTACTTCCGACACTGCTAATCTCTTTAAATACTTATATGATTCAAATTGCCTTGCCGAACATTCAAAATGACTTACACGCAAGTTTTTCGCGAGCGCAATTAATATTTTCTGGATATTCGATTGGACTTGCAACAGCTCTAATAATTGGCGGTAAACTTGGAGATATCTACGGAAGAAAAAAATTATTATGGATTGGTGTATTCTTTTTTACTCTTACCTCCTTCGTCGGAGGAATGCTATCGGATCCATTACTAATAATTGGCGTCCGAATTGTGCAAGGTTTTGCAGCAGCTTTTATACAACCACAAATTTTATCGATTATTCAAGAAATCTTCCCTTCGAAGGAGAAAAATTTAGCCTTTGGCTTGTATGGTGCTGTCATTGGGATTGCTTTTACCTTTGGCTTAATATTAGGGGGATTACTAGTCAGTTTGAATCTATTTAATGGAGGATGGCGAATTGTTTTTTTCTTCAATGTCCCATTTGGCATTCTTGTGCTATTACTACTTCCTATAATACCTGAATCCACAGTTGTGAAAAACAATAATATTGATTGGATGGGCGCCATTTTATTAATGTTTAGTATATTATTTTTCATCTATCCATTATCAGAAGGTCAAACATATGGGTGGCAGCCTTGGTTTTTCGGTTGCATTATTCTGTCATGTGTTATGCTTGCTTCGTTTATTTTTGTTGAAAAATCAAAACAAAAAAAGCATCAAACACCACTTGTAGATCTATCTTTGTTCAAGCACCGTTCTTTTGTCATTGGAATTGGTTCAGTACTGTCAATTTATTTGAGTATGTTCTCGTTCTTCTTTATCCTTAGCTATTTTATACAATTTGGCTTGCAGTATAATACGAAGGAGACAAGCTTGATCTTTTTACCAATTGGTATTGGATTTTTTTTCACATCGATTCTATCGTCAAAAATAGTTCATTTATTCGGCTTAATTGTATTAAAAATTGGTGCATTGACAATGAGTATTTGTATTTTTATACTTATCGGCATCCTTGCTTTCGAGCCGTATAATTTATTTACAATTTATACTTTAGTGCTTTTATTCGTCTACGGCCTTGGTTTAGGGCTTGCCACAACACCTTTAGCGAATGCCATTCTGAGTAAAATACCTAAGAATCAGGTCGGTGTTGCCTCTGGGGTGTTTACAACAATCATGTATTTAGCCAATTCCTTAGCAGTTGCAGGTATTAGCATAGTATTCTCTACAGCTTTGAATAAGACCTTAGACAAAGCCTCTTTTGTACATGCGTTTTCTACGAGCTTATTTGGAATCGGTCTGTTGTCTGTTATGTCCTTTGTAATTCTTTCTATTTATCATAAAAGCAAAAATTAAATATGATTGAAACCCTCTTGTAAATTTCTATTTAAAATTAACTAATAAAAGTCCATTTTGAAAAAGATTGAACTGAACCCTATTATTTAGACAGTTTCATAAAAAGACCGTTTCCACATTAAACAGCGATTCTCCCTTTCATAAACCGTTAAAAGAGCATCTGGAAATAAAACTTCATTTCCAGATGCTCTCATTTAAAGTAAAGGAGGTTGCAATCGACTTTTCACAATTGAGAAGAAAGAAGCACTGTCCTTTAATTACAAGATAATGTCACACTGCCAAGCGCATCGAAATCTGCTACAACTGTATCCCCTGGCTGAAAAGAAATCGCCTCAGACATCGCACCACTTAAAATAATATCGCCTTTTTTAAAGCCTTTTCCTACCTTGGCTAATTCTTTCACTGCCCACACAATGGCAGTAGCAGGATGCCCTAATACAGCAGCGCTTGAGCCTGTTTGCTCCACAGTGCTGTTTTTACTTAGAACCATGCCAATTTGTCCCAAATCAAGCATGTGAGGAGAAACCCACTTACTACCAATAATAAATTTCGCCGAGGAACAATTATCTGCGATAACATCTGCTAATGTAAAGCGAAAATCTTTATAACGGCTATCTATTACTTCAAGGGCAGGTGCGACGTATTTAGTTGCCTTTACAACATCCGCCTCTGTAACCGCCTCCCCTGCCAAGTCCTCACCTAAAAAAAAGGCAATCTCAGGCTCAACTTTCGGATGAATGAGCTGTGAAAATTCAATCGCTTCCCATTCTAGTGCGAGCATATCACTATGTAAATAGCCATAAATCGCTTCATTGACTCCCATCATCTGCTGCTTTGCTTTACTCGTTAAACCTAGCTTCACGCCTACTTGCTTCGTGCCATTCTCCTCTAGCTTGCGTGCTAGTAAAGCATCCTGTATACGATAAGCATCCTGTATCGTCAACTGTGGGTAGTCGTCTGTCAGCTTGATGACTTCCTTTACATCACGCTCTGCCTCATATAAATAATCAACCATTTTTTGCTGATTTATTTGTACCGTCATTTTCACACCTCAATTTCCCTTTTTTTTGCGAGCTCAGCAGCGACATCGATAATCATATCCTCCTGACCACCTACTACTTTTTGTTTACCTAATTCGATAAGTATATCGCGTGGATCAAGACCAAATTTTTTCCCCGCACGCTCTGCATGAAGCAGGAAGCTTGAGTACACCCCTGCATACCCTAACACTAAGCTCCCCTTTCGAATTTCCTGCGAGCCTGGCAAGAGAGGGCCTACAATATTTTCTGCGACATCCATCATTTTATATAAATCAATACCTACATCTATTCCCATGCGGTCTAGCACAGCTAATAGCACTTCTGTCTGAGTATTCCCTGCACCTGCTCCTAAACAGCGCACACTCCCGTCAATACGTGTCGCTCCTTCCTCTATAGCAACGACCGTGTTCGCCACTGCCATAGATAAATTGTTATGAGCGTGGAATCCTACTTCTATTTGCAACGATTGTCGTAAAGCGCGCACACGCTCACGCACCTCATGCGGCAGCAATGCGCCAGCAGAATCTGTTATATAGACCGCTTCAGCACCGTAGCTTTCCATTTTCTTCGCTTGCTCCACTAACTTTTCCACAGGTGCAGAATGAGCCATCATTAAAAAACCTACTGTCTCCATCCCTAGCTCGCGTGCCTTGCTCATATGTTGAGCTGACACATCCGCCTCTGTTACATGTGTAGCAACACGCACTAAGCGAGCACCTAAGTCATTTGCCTGCTTCAATTCGTGTACAGTACCAATCCCTGGTATTAACAGCACAGCAACTTTTGACTTGGTACATGCAGCAACAGCTGCTTCAATGAGCTTCATCTCATTAACGAGCGATTTGCCATACTGAAAAGTGGAGCCTCCAAGGCCATCTCCGTGACTTACTTCTATATAATGCATGCCTGCATCATCTAACCCTCTCACAACATCTCGTACTTGCTGCTCTGTAAATTGATGTGCCACGACATGACTGCCATCTCGGAGGCACACTTCTGTTAATCGAATTGGTTTATTAACTTGCGAATTCATGTATACTGCCCCCTTTCTTAATGCGTCTCTAATGTCGTTCTCTCTAACATGGCCCGCGCAAAATCTTCTGCAACACGTGTCGCAGCAGCTGTCATAATATCTAAATTCCCTGCATATGGAGGGAAATAATCTCCAGCACCTTCTACTTCTATAAAGATTGTTACACGGTTGCCATCAAATAATGGCTCCTGTCTTAAACGATAGCCTGGCACATATGCCTTCACTTTCTCTACCATTGTATAAATAGAGTCGCGAATTTCCTCTTCTTTCATATTTTTCACTTCACAATAAATCGTGTCTCGCATAAGGATAGGTGGGTCTGCCGGATTTAAAATAATGAGCGCTTTTCCAGTATTTGCTCCACCTACTTCTTCGATTCCACGGCGCGTCGTAATCGTAAACTCGTCAATATTTTCCCTCGTCCCTGGACCTGCACTTAAGCTTGAAATAGTCGCCACAATTTCCCCATATAGTACATTTGCAACTTGGTTGACCGCATAGACGATTGGAATCGTCGCCTGGCCACCACACGTAATCATATTGACATTGTGTAAATCGAGTAAGTTTTCCGTAGTCCCCACTGCCGGACAAAAGAACGGTCCTCTTGCTGCTGGTGTTAAATCAATCGCTAAAATTCCTAGCTCCTTCAATACTTTCGCATGGCGTACGTGAGCTTTCGCTGATGTGGCGTCAAACACGATAGCCGCCATGTTAGGATTGGCAACGATAGCTTCGATGCCATTTGAATATGTCGCATACCCTTTCTCTGCTGCACGCTTCAAACCTTCTGATTGTGAATCTATCCCAATCATCGCCACAACTTCAATCACTTCACTGCGCTCTAATTTATAAAGCAAATCAGTGCCTATGTTTCCTGTGCCTAGTATAGCCGCTTTGATTTTGCCCATATCCTTCTCTCCTTTCCCATTATTCAAAGTGAACCGTTACTGTACCGATGCCCCCAAATTTTACTTCAATACTATCTCCAGCATTTACTACAACTGCCGCAGATAAAGCGCCAGGTAAAATAAGCTCGCCCTTTTTAAGTGTAATGCCAAACTCATGTAATTTATTTGCCAACCAAGCAATTGCGTGTGCCGGGTGTCCTAGTGCAGCAGCCCCTGCCCCTGTTGCGAGTAGCTCCCCATTTTTGTAAAGTGCCATACTTGCTGTCCGTAAATCAACTTCATTTACCTTCGTCTTTTCATGCCCGACGATGACCTTTGCAGACGAGCCATTATCAGCTACTGTATCAATTAATTTAATGCGCCAATCCTCTACTCTACTATCAATTACTTCAATTGTTGGCACGATATAGTCAGTAGCCATCATGACATCGAGAAAGGTTACATTCGGTCCTACTAAATCCTCTCCTAGTACAAAACCAATTTCCGCTTCAATTTTTGGGGAGAGCATGCTAGACACTTTTACAATAGCTTCATTTCCAAACACCATATCATCTAATAAATGACCATAATCTGGCTCATCTACATGGAGCATTTTTTGCATCGCTACGCTTGTTAAACCAACCTTTTTACCAACGATGTGTCGACCTTCGTCCAGCTTCATTTTTACTATTTCAAGCTGTATTTCATAAGCATCCTTTATGCTTAAACTTGCATCCGACTCTGTTAAAGGAACGATGCTTTGCTTTGTTTTTTCAGCTGTCAGTAACTGTGTGGCATATTGCTTAATTTTCTCTGACACCACCATTCACTCTCCTTAGTAAAACAAACAAAAGGCGGTTGCTATACCAGCTTTTGTTTGTTTGTTTGCTTATTCATTCCTTATTTTTTTACGGTAATTGTTTTTATTTCACTATAGAACTCAAAGCTATGACGACCGCCTTCGCGCCCAATACCACTAGCTTTCGCTCCTCCAAATGGGGTTCTTAAATCCCGCACGTACCAGCAATTCACCCATAATAAGCCCGCATGAATTTGGGCTGTCACACGCTGTCCTCTCCGTAAATCATTCGTCCATACTACCCCTGCTAATCCATAAATAGAATCGTTCGCTATCTGAATAGCTTCTTCTTCTGTTTTAAATGGAATAATGACAGGGACAGGACCAAATATTTCCTCTTGAGCAACGCGCATACCATTATTGACATCGTACAAAACGGTCGGCTCATAGAAGTTCCCTTCAGGTAGTGAAGCGACAGCCTTACCGCCGTATGCTAATTTCGCCCCCTCAGCTAGACCAATTTGCACATACTCATCTACTAGCTTTAAATGCCCCTTAGAAACTAAAGCACCCATATCTGTTGTCATATCGAGCGGGTTTCCAACTTTAATTTGTTTCACAGCTGCCACGAATTTATCTAAAAATTGATCATAAATACTTTCCTGCACTAAAATACGAGAACCTGCTAAGCAAATTTCTCCTTGATTGCGATAAATGGCTTCGATGGATCCTGCTACTGCTTCTTCTAAATCAGCATCTTCAAACACAATATTAGCTGATTTCCCACCAAGCTCTAACGAAACTGGGATTAAATTTTGAGCAGCATTACGCATAACCGTTTTTCCTGTATTTGATTCACCTACAAAGGAGATTCTCCTCACAGCAGGGTTTGTCGCCATTTCTGTTCCTACAATACCACCTGGACCTGTCAAAATATTTAGCACACCTGGAGGTAATCCCGCCTCATTTGCTATTTCTCCAAGCATGATGGCACTTAGCGGTGTATATGAAGCAGGCTTGATTACAACGGTATTACCTACAGCAAGAGCAGCAGATGCCTTCCACGTCATTTGCATAAACGGCAAGTTCCATGGAATAATTAAGCTTGTCACACCGACTGGGGCATATTGTACATATGAAAAATGCTTGCTTTGATCATAATGCTCGTGCGTCATATATTTCGCCATCTCAGCGAAGAAACGGAAGTTAGCAGCCGCTCGTGGAATATCAAATTCAAGACTCTCCCGTATTGGCTTACCTACGTCTAACGTTTCAACATAGGCAAGTTTTTCAACATTCTTCATTATTAAATCAGCCATTTTGCATAAAATCCGCGAGCGTTCCTCAACAGGCATCTTGCTCCATACACCACTAGCAAATGCTTTATGTGCAACATCAATTGCGCGCTTTGCATCCTCATGTCCGCCATTTGCTACGGATGCTAATATTTCATTTGTAGCGGGATTAATCGTATTAAAAGTTTCACCTGATAAGGCGTCTACATAATCGCCACCAATGAATAGTTTGGCATCTTTTAAATATTTTTCTTCGATTACTTTTTCATTAATCAATGCCACTCCTCCTATTCTTCGATTTCAATAATCATCTCTATTTCGATTGCTGTATTATTAGGTAATTGAGCCATTCCAACAGCAGAGCGCCCGTGCTTACCCTTCTCTCCGAAAACTTTCCCAATTAAATCTGAGGCTCCGTTCATTACTTTTGGCTGCTCAATGAAATCCTCCGTGCAATTTACCATCCCTAATACTTTGACAAATTGCTTCACTTTACTTAATTCGCCTATTTCATGTTTCACTACACTGAGTAGGTTTAGCATCGATTGTTGTGCTGCTAAATAGCCTTCTTCTGTCGTCAAATCTCTCCCTAGCTTACCGTGGTACTGATCCACACCCTGTCCTGCGGTAAATAAGAGATTGCCTGTCCTTACACAACCTACATAGTCTCCCCAAGCAGGACGTAAAGATGGTAATTCAAGTCCTAACTGTGCAAGTCTTTCCTCTGGTGTCATGATTCGATCTCTTCCTTTATCTCGATATTTAAAAAGGCTAAGGCATTTCTCCCTAAAATATCCCTTCTTTGTTCTTCTGAAAGACGAAGTGTCTCATCCACTATTTTCCCCGGTGGGATTTCCCTTAATAAGAAGGGATAGTCTGAGCCCATCACAATTTTGTCTGCTCCAAATCGGTCGATTAAATATTGAAGATTTAGCGGATCATAATTTAAAGAATCGAAATAGAAATTTTTCGCATAATAGCTCGGTGGTTTACTCGTTAAGCGTAGATGCGGCCATACTTTCCACCCTTGATCTAAGCGAGGTAAAATATAAGGAAAAGAGCCGCCACCGTGTGCAAAACACACTTTAAGTTTTGGGAATTTTTCGATAACTCCGCCGTTAATAAGACTAGCAGCAGCAAGCGCAGTTTCACTCGGCATCCCTACCGTGTACATAAAATTATGGCGCGGCATTCGGTCCTTCCCGAGCGTTTCCCACGGGTGAATAAATAAAGGCACTTCCCATCTCTCCGCCATTTCGAAAAATGCTGTAAAAGCTGGGTCGTCTAAATTTTTGCCGTTTACATTCGTCCCGATTTCGATGCCTTTAAGCCCTAGCTCATGTATGCAACGATCCATTTCACGAATAGCTACCTCTACATCTTGGAGTGGCACTGTGCCAATACCGATGAATCGCTTCGGATATTGCTTCACCGTATTCGCAATAAAGTCGTTTTGAATACAAGCCATTTCCTCTGCCGCATGTGCCTCCGCCCAATAGGAGAACGTCACAGGAATCGGGGACAATACTTGTATATCCACCCCTTCAGCATCCATATCCTGTATGCGTTTTTCTGGGCTCCATACTTGGTCTGTCACTTCTCTAAACACTTGACCTGCTACCATAATATTCGCACCACATGTACAAGTTTTTTCTAATGTTGGCCAGCGCTCTCCGCCAAACTTCTCCACAAAGTTAGGAATATCTTCTGGAATAATATGAGTATGGAAATCTACTCGCATTGCCATAAACTCACTTCTTCAGACATTACATGACCGCAATTTTTACATGTGCGCAGCTCTAAACTACCATTAAATTCTTCGATTGCACCTTTCACTTGTGTTTCGATATCTGTTAATTGCACCGTTTTTTTGTGCATTTGTTGATCGCAGTTTTCACAGAACCATACGAAGTCCTCTAGCTCTCCCTCTGCCCGCTTCCTTTCTACGACAAGTCCAAATGTGTCGGCAATTCGATGGGGAGAGTGCGGCACATTCGCTGGTAGCATGAACACTTCTCCTTCTTTAATTGTAATCACTTCACGCTTTCCTTCATTAATTATCTCAACGAAGCAATCGCCTTTAATTTGATAAAAGAACTCATCAGATGGATCGACATGGAAATCTCGACGGCGATTAGGTCCGCCCAAAATCATACAAATAAACTCCGAATCCTCCCATAGCACTTTATTGTTAACAGGTGGCTTTAAAGAGTCCTTATTTTCTTCGATCCATTTTAATAGATTAAATGCTTGTAATTTTGCCATACGAAACCCGCTCCTCTAAAATTTTATATTTATATTTTTTTATTTATTTTAATACCGTGTTGAAATCGCTTACCGACTTTAATTACCAAGATTGCCTACTGCTAAATAATCCCGCTTCCCGAACTCTCTGTAGTATCTTCTACAATAACCGGAGATTTCGTGTTCGCCTTCTTCCACAAGAAATAACAAGCTGTAATAAAGATTAACCAAGGGAATCCGAGTGTTAATGTGGGTTTAAAGTCAGGTGAGAACCATGTTGATAGTACAACAGATGTTAACAGGACTGCACCGAAAATTGTTAAGTACGGATAACCAATCATTCTTACCGGTAATTTGCGCCCGTTCGTTTCATTCCATTTTTTACGGAAGAACAAGTGTGTAATAAAAATCATAAACCAAGCAAACATCGCACCAAAGCTAGAAAGCGAAATCATCGTTGCAAAAGCCGCATCTGGTCTGACAACTGTAAAAATTGTCGCGATGGCGATACCGATAACAGAAGCAAATAATGCAACTGAAGGTACGTTTTTGCTATTTAATTTCCCCAATACTTTCGGCGCGTAGCCACCTCTTGATAAAGAAAACATCATACGTGTAGAAATGTATAATTGACTATTCATTGCAGAAAGCGCTGCTACAAGTACGACGAAATTCATAATAGCTGCTGCTCCTGGGATATTCATAATTTCCATTACTTTTACGAATGGACTTTTATCGATGCCTGCCATCCCCCATGGCACAATCATTAGCATTAAAGATAGCGTTAATAAATAAAACAGCACAAGTCGAACAACGGCTGAACGAAGCGCAATCGGCACTGCTTTTTCCGGATCCTTTGCTTCACCAGCACTGACAGCAATCATTTCAATACTTAAATAACTGAACAACGATACAAATATAGCAATCCACATGCCCCATACCCCATTAGGGAAGAAACCACCGTTATTTGTATAATTTTGAGTCCCAATAGCTGTGCCACTATCCGCGCCAACAATGACATATACTGCTAGAATAATAAATCCAACAATCGCAGCTACTTTAATGACTGAAAACCAATATTCAACAGCACCAAATAATTTGACCGTTGTTGCATTCACATACAAAAGCACTGCTGCAAACAAGATTATCCAAACGATGGCAGGCACGGTCGGAAACCAATACTTCATATAAACGGCTACAGCTGTAACCTCCGTCCCGATTGCACATACTAAACTAAACCAATACGAATAGCGTACCGAAAAGCCAGCCCATGGATTAATATACTTCTCTGCATAGGCACCAAACGACCCTGTCACTGGATGAGCTACAGTCATTTCTGCTAAGCAGCCCATGAGTAATAATGCAATTAATGCACCGATTGTATAGCTAATAATGACACTCGGTCCTGCCAAGCCAATTGCCAAGCCACTCCCTAAAAATAACCCGGTCCCGATTGCTCCCCCGATGGCAATCATCGTTAGCTGGCGTGTTGTTAAGCTCTGACTTAATCCCTTTTCTCTTTCAACGATATCTTGCAAACGATTGTCTTGTGACATACATTTTCCCCCTTTGATATTGTCGTTTAAGATACTACATTTCTTTCCATCCCATACTTTTCATATTGCTTTTCAGTCACGATTTCCTTTAATATTTCGACGGTTTCCCACACCTCCTCGAATGACGTATAAAAGGCGATTGGTGCGAGACGAATAATGTTAGGCGGTCTAAAGTCTGGAATGACACCCTTATCAACTAAAGCTTTGCAAATTCGAATCGCCTCATCATGCTCTAAGCAAACATGCCCCCCTCGTCTATCATCTTCATTTGGATTGCCAATTGAAAAGCCAAGCTCAGTTAGCTCTTGCTCGATTAAGTCCATCATATAACGTGTAAGCTTTAATGATTTTTGACGAATATTTTCGATACCAGCCTCCGCAAACATTTCTAATGAGCCGATAATAGGGGCTAAGCTCAGCACGTGCGGTGTACCCATTTGAAATGCCCCTGCAGATTCTTCCACATCTAATGAATGTGCCATATCAAACTGTTTATCTTTTTTGGAGCTGTACCAGCCAGCTAAGCCAGGATGAATGCCAAAATGTTTTTTATTCACATACAAGCCAGCGACTGAACCAGGACCACCGTTGAGATACTTATAGTTACACCATATAGCAAAATCAACATTCCACTCACTGAAGTAATGCGGAATTGCCCCAATGGAATGACAAGCATCAAAGCCAATGCAAATGCCTCTTGCGTGTGCTTCGGCAGTTAAGCGTTTTATATCTAGTAGCTGACCACTTCTGTAAAGGACAGTTGGCAGCAATATGAGCGCTATCTCATCTGTCATCGCTGCGATAATATCCTCTTCTAAAATTAGCTTGCCATCACGACTTTTCACACGTACTAAATGCTCATCTGGATTATAGCCTTTTAACTTTATTTGACTCTGTAAGGCATAAATATCTGATGGGAATGTTAATTCATCCGCTAAAATTTTTGTTCGTCGCCCTTCTGGTTTATAAAATGTTGCGACAGCTTGATGAATATTGGAAGTCGTTGAACCGGCAATAATGACTTCGTTTGTCTCAGCTCCGATTAGCGGTGCACACATTTCACCGAGCTTCTCTGAAATGAAAAACCATGGATACTTACCAGTTGTCCACCCTTTAATTCCGTATGCTTTCCATGATTCCATTAATTCATGGACATTTTCCTCGGCTCTTTTGGACATTAAGCCTAAGGAATTGCCATCCATGTAAATAACACCTGATTGTAAATAAAATTCATCGCGGTATGATCGAAATGAATCATTCGCATCATATTGTTTTGCATGCTCTTTGTTGTAAACGCTTTCTCTAGTTCCCAAAATTCTTTCCCCCATTTTTTAAATTTTCTGAATATGTTCATAGTCTAAAATAAAGTTGACATAGTGTCAATATTATTTTTACCAAATTTTTTCAACGTCATTTGTAAAAATATTTCTAATGGGCTATGATTAAATGAAATAAATCATTGGATTATCAAGCAATAGCACGCTTATTATAAATAAAATAAGTCATATCTTGGAGGTCATTTAATGAGTGAAGAAACGAAGCAAATCGACGGAAGAAATATGCGCTCTATCGCAACGAAACAAAAATTATTGGATGCCGCGCGTGACTTATTCTACGAATTTGGCTTTAAAAAAACTACTATTACTCAAATTATTAAGAGAGCAGAAACTGGTTATGGGACTGCTTACGTACACTTCAAAGGAAAAGACGAGATTTTAATTGCTCTCATGGAAACAGTCATGCAAGAATTTCTTGATATGGCCCACACACCTTTCTTACCTACTAGCAAAGAAGAAGCAAAAGAGCTTGTCCTGAATCAAGTCACTGCTTTTTTAACGATGGCAAAATCCAATAAAGATATTATGAAAGTATTCGCAGAAGCGATTAGCCTTTCCCCTGCCGTGAATGAAAAGTGGGATGACATCCGAAAAACGAACATTCATTTTATTATCCGCGATATTACATATGCGCAAAGTCAAGGCTTAGTACGGTCAGATTTAAAAATCGATATCGTCGCACGCTCATGGTTTTTAATCAATGAAAACCACCAATGGGACCTCGTGCGTGATGATACGTCCGAGTCCATTGAGGATATTGCTTGGACGATTACAACGATGTATATCGATGGGTTATACAAATAAAAAACCCAGATTAAGAACTGACCTAGTCATTGAGACACATAGAAAACAACCCAATTAGGCTACTTGCTTCCCAAATTCTAGGGGAGTTAAGTAGCCTAATTTTTTTATATCCCTTCCTCATATCCTTTACGATTTATCTTCTGAAGACTTTCGCCATAAAAAAACACCCCCCAAATGTTTTACATATAGCAAGCCCATTTTAGAGGTGTTTTATATTGTCTTATGATTAGGTTAGTCCATAGGAGATTCATCTTCATCTGTTTTTTTATTTTGTTTGAGATCTAATTTCAGCGTAAAGGTAGGATAGAAGACTCAAATTTAGGATAGTCTAAATATTCAGAAAATAAAAAGTTGACATCGTGTCATATATGATTGTAGTATTTATTTAGTTCCGGAACAACTAAATTTCACAATTTTTCAGCTTCAACTTATTTGTCACCTATACAATCTACATGTCTTTAGTAAAATGCTCTTACGCTTTAAAAAATTCATAGATTTCTAGGGGGATTGCGTTGATGAAAAAATTTAAGTTACATCCTTTTCTGAGTAATTCAGCTTTTGCCTTTCTTATGATGGCCATTATTTTCTTCTTGTCTTTAGGCGTTGCCTTTGCGAACGATGAAGCTAAAAAAGAAGAAAAGCAGGAAGCACCGCGCACAGGTCTGAACAAAAATGCACCTGATGCACCGCTGCCAAATAAAACGGAAGGCACAACAAAGCTTTTACCAGGTGAACCAAAAGAGCCCGCGCCTGACAGCTGGGGCTATGATGCAAAGACAGGGATTTTCACTCACCCAGCCGCAACACCGGATAATGAAGGTCCACAACCATTTGAAGGGAGTTTGCCTTATCTAGATCAAAATCAATATACAAAAAATATGAATGTAGAAGCATTCTATCCATACGTTATTGGGTGGGGACATAGCTGGCAAGCTACATTCGATCTAGACGGTCGTCGCTATTTATACGATCTTGAAACAGATATGTACAATGTATTCGATATTACAGATCCTAAAAATGCCAAGCGTATCGCCAATAAATTAATTGACACAGATAAGGGAGACAAACGCTTCGGTCCAATGACAGTAAAATACAATAAAAAGTTGGACAAAACAATTGCCGTTCAATGTTACGAAGTACCACGTTATGGTGTTCTATCGAATAAGTATGAATACCCTGAGCAAGTTAAGGCTATTAAAGAAAAAGAAATGCTGCGTGGATTCCGCATTTTTGAAGTTACAAGCCCATTATTTTCAGAATGGGAGCTGCTATCTGAAACACCTTTAGATGCGAAAGCAAATGCAAGTGACCTTGTACAAGAAGGCTCTGGCTGTCAAGACGTACCTGTCTATGATGGTGGAGATTATTTATTTGTTGCAGGTGCACCTGATGATTCCTTCATCAATACGGAGTATAAAAGCTATTTATACTCAGGTGCACAAATGGCCTTTGATATTTCAGACCCATCTAATCCGAAACGTCTTTCAACTTGGTGGGTGCCAGGTCAACGTGTAGGCGAAGAAGCAGCCTATAATAAAAACCCCCATGCTGGCAACAAAACAACATGGATGGGTGCTCGCATGCCGCTATTCATTCCCACACCTGTAGAAAAGGGTGGCAAATACGGCTATGCAGCAATGGGTGGCTTTGGGTTTTATATTGTCGACATATCCGATCCGGCAAATATGAAAACGGTTTCACATATTGAGATGCCAATGAGTGTTAGCGGTACTGAAGGGGATAATATTGACGTTTCCAAAGTCGAAAGCACAGGCATTGTTTACTATAGCGGCTATCCACTTAGCGAAGATTGCCATGAGCCTTATAAGGAAATTTATGCAATCGATGTCAACAATCCGCTTGAGCCTAAAATCATTAGTACGTTAAAACGCCCGACACCACCAGAATCAGCACCATTCACAGACTTTTGCCAACGTCGCGGCAGCTTTGGACCGAAGCGGAGTGGCTATGCAACCATTAATCCAGGTGTTCCGAGCGACCAATATATTCCTTACGCCTTCTACAATGCAGGTGTCCAAATTTTTGACGTAACCAACCCAACAGAATCAACAATCGAAGCATACTTTGTGCCGAAGATGTCTGGAGAAATTCCAAATGAAGATGGCACAACTACGACAAGCGATCATTCTAATCCGGTACACGGCATTTTCGTCGAATGGGACCGAAATTTAATTTGGGCATTTTCAAACCATGGCATGTATGCCCTATCTACACCTTTACTCGGTGACCCGGTCATCGGTTTACCGAAGCCCGTAGAGGAGGAAAAACAAACGCAAAAAAGTAAAAAGTAAATTTAAAAAACCGAACGACTGTTGGAAAGTCGTTCAGTTTTTTTAGTATTTGGGCGTGTGATGTTTGGAAGTGATTGGATTTACGCCAAGTTTTTTGGGACACCAAGCGGCTTGATTCGCCACTTATGTGAAAAGCTTAAATACGAGATTGCCATAACAGCTTACGTTCTAATCATTTCATAAAAAAAACCTCCAACTACATTCGTTTCCATGAATGTAGTTGGAGGTTTAATTCGTTGAAGGTGTGTTGTATTTGGCGCTTACCCATAGATTACATAAACGTTTATTACTTTATTTGTCGATGCTTCAAATCTAAAAATATAAAACTTCAACTATTTTATTGCTTTGCTGGAACAAACCCATTTTCCACTGCATCTTCCTCAGTACAGAACATTTCTTCTGCTACTGTATTGTCATAATCCCGTTGTCCTGGCATGTGGTATATTTTATTACCTTTGGAATTAATATTCCCTTTAATTTTACAGCTCTCATTACTGCTAGTATTATTTGAGTCATCTTCATCTGCTTTAGTTGGATTTTCATCTTTCACAGCATCATAATACGCTTCTTTATCATAACCGCGATTTGTTACATAGTCTTCAACTGACCAAATACCAATAGCAGATTGTTGCGCAGTTTTTTGAATGGATTTAAACCAATCGACATGCTTTGTATTTGGATCATAAATATAAGCCACGCGTGCTAATCCATTTTTCAATAGTTGCTCTTGAACACTAATTCCATCTTTCGTATATACATATGCTAGTAATCTTTTATATTTATCCCGATACGAAACATCAAATTCTAAATAAACCGTATCTTGTCCAGCTAGTAGTTGCTTTGCAAATTCTTTCGCTTCTGGCCCAAAAGGTTGTACTCCTAACGTTTCGTGATTCGTTTCAGGAGTATCTACAAGTAGAAAACGCACTTTTTCAGAGCTACCATTATATTTTATTCTTATTGTGTCTCCGTCAATTACATCCTGTAGCTCATATTCTTCAAATTTACTTATATCATGCTTTTCAGCAGTTTCCTTTGTTGAAGCTACAATTCCTTGTATATCTTCAGCTTTACCACTTACGGTGCTAGATTCTTCTGTACATCCACTAATAATCAATGTTGAAAAGAACAAAGCTAATAATAATTTTTTCAATTCAATATCCTACTTCCTTAAAGTTAAACTATATTTTTAAATTCCATACACTTATTTCTCTAAAATCAAAAATCCTCAGTTATTTTAAACTGAAGATTTAAAATTTATCTGAATATTAAATACAAAATAACAGCAAAAATAATTGTTCCGCTAGTAATTAACGTTTTAATATCTTTGTCACTCATTTTCAGTACCTCTCTTCTTACATCATTATTACAAAACTTTATTTAATTATATTATCAATAAAGTCGACTAATATCACAATGAATTTGATTTGTCTTCTGAAGAATTTTTCAATTTTACTCCGAGTATGACTCTACCAATAAAAAATCTTCCGTCTCAAATAAAATATCAAGCTATGTTATGCAAGTTATGTAGATGGTGGAACATTGCTAATAGGTCATAAAAATTACTAAACTCTATAACGTCAAAGCGATTACTGTCGTTGATTTCCGTTACGGGCGCGCTTTCCGCGGGCACATCGTAAGCCGCAGGAGTCGACGCCCTTCACTTTAATCAACTTAATAAGCACGAAAAACAGGCTACTTTCAATAAAAAATTTGTGGTCATGGCATAAAAAGGTTTAGTCGAAATAAATATAAAAGACTTCTGCCGTTGATTTCCGTTACGGGCGCACGCTTTCCGCGGGCACATCGTAAGCCGCAACCCTCGCTAGCGTGCGGTTTGTTGCGTCTTACGTTTTGTGCTGTTCCGGCAGGAGTCGACGCCCTTCACTTCAATCAACTTAATAAGCACGAAAAACAGGCTACTTTCAATAAAAAATTTGTGGTCTTGGCATAAAAAGGTTTAGTCGAAATAAATATAAAAGACTTCTGTCGTTGATATCCGTTACGGGCGCGCTTTCCGCGGGCACATCGTAAGCCGCAACCCTCGCTTATGCGCGGTTTGTTGCGTCTTACGTTTTGTGCTAGTCCCGCAGGAGTCAACGCCCTTCACTTCAATCAACTGAATAAGTACTGAAAATAAGCTACTTTCAATAAAAAATTTGTGGTCTTGGCATAAAAAGGTTTAGTCGAAATAAATATAAAAGACTTCTGCCGTTGATTTCCGTTACGGGCGCGCGCTTTCCGCGGGCACATCGTAAGTCGCAACCCTCGCTTACGCGCGGTTTGTTGCGTCTTACGTTTTGTGCTGTTCCCGCAGGAGTCGACGCCCTTCACTTTAATCAAGATAAAAAAACAACAAAGGCATCAAGATTGAAACTTCTTGATACCTTTTGTCATTATAAGCTCTCCCAAAACTTTTGAGAGGCTCTTTATTTAAATAATATTTTAAATTTCATTATGTGGTTTTGGTTTTGGACCAAGCTCTTCTGGCTCAATATCCGCAAATGTTTCGCCTTCTTCTTCTAAGTCACGCATACGGTGAGCAATACGAGAGGCAGCAGAAGCCGCAATACTGCCAACTAAATCATCTAAAAATGTATTAACATGATGTCCTGGCTCTGTGTCGAGTTTTTTTATGATACCGATTTTTTGTTTATCTAAATGTCCAAATGTTGTTACAGCTATACTTCCATATGTAAACACAGACCCCAGCGCAATTGTTTCATCTACTCCGAATAATCCTTCATCGGATTCGATAATTTGTTGAAGAGGTGATGATAATAGCCCTTTTTCAGCTAATTCATCTAGCTCTATTCCAACTAATACAGCATGCTGGACTTCACGTTTACGCAATACACGTTCAACCGAATGAATACAATGCTCTAATGTTAACCCTACATTATAGGATTTTTGCATTTCATAAACAATTTCAGCAATGTCCTCTAACTTTACACCACGACGAATTAGTGCAGCTTGAGCTGCTTTCGCCACTTCTTCTGAATGTACGCGAATACTTTTATCATGCATAACTAACCCTCATTTCAGATTTTTTGCTAGTATAACGCTAGCCCAACCTATTATACCTTTACTTAAGTAATATGGTACAATTTTGTCACAAACACATGAAGGAGTGTCATCATTGGATAAGGGAACTGTACAAGATTTAAAATTCTATAGTGAAGCATTGCAGGAGGAATTAGAGCTATATATTTATGTCCCTGCTAATTATTCTCCACTATACAAATATAATATTTTAATCGCATCAGACGGTAAGGACTATTTCCAACTAGGAGGTATTACAAAACTAGCCGATGAACTTATCGATGACTATGAAATCGAGAATTTAATCATTGCATTTGTTCCATATAAAGATATTAAAGATCGCCGTCATAAATATATTCCGAGTGGTGAACAACACGAAGCCTATTTGCGCTTTCTAGCACATGAACTTGTTCCTTATTTGGATGCTGAATATGCAACATACCAGATGGGTATGAGTCGTGCTGTCATCGGTGATTCTATGGCTGCAACCGCTTCCTTAATGGCTGCTTTAAAGTATCCAAGCATTTTTGGAAAAGTTATTTTGCAATCACCTTATGTTGACGAAGATGTACTGAAAGCTGTTGAACACTTCAAAGATCCAGGGGCAATTTCTATTTATCATATCGTTGGCAAAAACGAAGATAAAGTTGTAACAATGGATAAAACTATAAAAGATTTCTTAACACCAAATCGTCAGTTGCATAATCTTATGTTAAGCAAAGGCTTTTCTACATTTTATGAAGAGTTCGATGGAAATCATACATGGAAATATTGGAAACCTGATTTAAGACGTGCATTAATTGAAAATTTCAATTAATGTTGGGCGATTCAAATTACGTTTTTTTAATTTTCTGTTATACTTAGATAGAAAAATTGTTTATTTACGGGAGGTAATGGACTATGAAGTACGGAATTGTGGCTTTTCCATCAAAAAAATTGCAAGATTTAGCGAACACGTATCGCAAACGTTACGATCCGCATTATGCAAAGATTACACCGCATATGACGTTAAAGGACAGCTTTGATGCAACGGAAGAGGATATTCAATCCATCGTGAAGCAATTAGATGACATTGCTGCCAATCATGCACCTTTAAGCATTCACGCATCACGCATTAGTTCGTTTTTCCCAACAACAAATGCGATTTATTTCCGCATCGAACCAACTGAACAATTACAAGCATTCCATCGTGTGATTGAAGAAAAAATTCCTTTTGGGGATTCTAAACATGTTTTTGTCCCACACATTACAATTGCACAAAAAATGACTGATTCAGAGCATGATGATATTTTTGGCCAACTCCGCATGACAGGGGTTGATGAAAAAGATAGTATTGATCGTATTCATCTTTTATATCAATTGGAAGATGGGTCATGGACAACATATGAAACATTCCGATTGACTGGAGCTGAATAATTTTTGTATAACGTTAAGATAGTTGAAACAGAGAAAGAACATGACGATGCATTTGCTGTTCGAAAAAAGGTTTTTGTAGAGGAACAGGGAGTTCCACTTCATTTAGAATGTGATGCGCAAGATGAAACTGCAACACATTTCATTATGTATGAGGGCGATGAACCTGTTGGTGCTGCTCGTCTTCGTAGCATTGAAGAGCATACTGCAAAAATTGAACGCGTATGTATTTTGCAAAGTCAGCGTGGCAAAAAACTGGGTGCCTTAATAATGAAGGAAATGGAAAACTACGCGACTTCCATTGACCAGAAGAAATTAAAACTCCATGCGCAAAGCTACGCTGTTCCTTTTTACGAAAAGCTTGGCTATACGGTAACATCTCCAGAATTTATGGATGCCGGTATACCACATCGAGCAATGGAAAAAATGATTTAATTAATAGGTGTTACGATATGCCAAAGCATAATCGTAACACCTTTTTTTGAAGCTAGTTTTCTATTTTAAGTAGCTATTTAAGCTCTTTTATATACTAAATAACGCTAGCTTTCAGCATTACTTCATCATTTTAGCAAGCTTGTCGAAGTCTAGTGAAGCACCATCTTGAATAATAGACTTTACTATTTTATCTTCAAGCTCTTGTGTGATTTGTCTATTAGACACTTTGCCGACACGACGTACAATTTTTCTTACTTGTTTTTCATTGGTAAAATCAGCATGTTGAATTGCATTTGCTAATGCAAAGATTTCATCCATTGAAACGCCTGTCTTTTGCTCAATTGAATTAAAAAACGAGCGATGCATGTTCCCCCTCCTATCAATTCCACCTCAACATCATTGTCGCTAATGATTTGTAGCCCATAGCTTTTGTACAAAACATCTATGACAACTGTTGGAGGCTTTAACCTAATTTAGTAAGTTATTTATATACTCACAGAATTGAAGTTAAAGCCTAAATAATATAAAACTTTTTATCAATCACTAATAGCTAGAAAATTAGTTAACGAAAGTAGCACCAACAATAATTAGAAGAATGAATAGGACAACTATTAAGACAAATGTTGAGCCATAGCCACTATTGTTATTACCTCCACAATAATTATTGTTCCAGCTATTCATCCCTGCATAAGGTTGTGCACACCAGCCCTGATATCCCATAAAAGCACCCCTCCCTTCTACAACCTATAATATGTAAAGTTGCAGATTAGAGAGGGGTATTCGTCTAGTCAATATTCCCTTTTGGTTTAAAAATTAATGCTCCTATAAATCCGAAAACAATAGCAGCGCTGATTCCTGAGCTTGTTACTTCAAACATTCCAGTTAACACGCCTACTAATCCATGTTTTTCTGCTTCCGCCATTGCACCATGTGTTAAAGAGTTACCAAATGATGTAATAGGTACTGTGGCACCTGCACCCGCCATATGAATGAGCGGCTCGTATAAACCCATTCCATCTAAAATGGCACCAACGACAACTAACGTACTTAATGTATGTGCTGGTGTCAATTTACCAACATCCATTAATAATTGACCGATAACACAGATAATGCCTCCTATAATAAATGCAAAAATAAATGTCGTAACCATGCTTTTGCCTCATTTCATTGTAATTTCTATCGCATGTGCCGTACATGGAATTGTTTCTTTTTGCTGGAATGAAAGTGGAGATAGTAGCGCACCTGTCGCTACAAGAAGGACTCGTTTATATGTGCCTGCTCGGAGTTCTTGAATAACATAACTAAAAAAAACAGCCGCTGAACAACCTGCTCCACTTGCCCCAGATTGAAATGCTTCATCTTGACCGTAAAATTCTGCTCCAGCATCTCGTAAAAGTGTTAGTTCTTCATTTTTTATGCCACTCTCTACAAGCATCCCTTTAAGAAGTTTTAAGCCAAGCTGTCCTAAATCACCCGTTAAAATTAAATCATAATGATATATTTCTTGCTTGCGGTCCTCAAGATGTGACTTAATCGTTTGAAAGGCTGCAGGTGCCATTGCAGCGCCCATATGAAATGGATCATCCATTCCATAATCAATAACCTTTCCAACCGTCGCCGCTTCAATACATGGAGCGTCTTCTTGATGTTTTCCAATAAGCGCATACCCAGCAGCCGTTACTGTCCACTGCGCCGTTTGAGGTTTTTGCGCCCCATAATTGATAGGATAGCGAAATTGGCGTTCTATCGCATTATGCTGACTTGAAGCACCGGCAATTGATAAATTCGCTGCTCCAAGCTCAGTTAAAAGGCTAGCCACAATAACAGCAGAAACAGAGGTAGCACATGCTGAAAATAATCCGATAAATGGGATGGCTAATTCCCTTGCAGCAAAATTAGTAGGTGTCATTTGATTAACTAAGTCGCCACCTAACAAAAAATCGACTTCTCCAGTTGAAATGCCACCTTTTTTCATCACAATTTCACATGCTTCTTCAATCATTTTTCGATGGCCTTGTTCATTTGTTTCCATTTGCCAGCGCTCATCGTCGTAGATTGTATCAAAATATTGTTTAAAAGTACTACGGTCTTCTAACGGTCCTGCCACCACGCCACCAGCTAACAACGATGGTTTTGATGGAAATATGATTACCATGAAACCACCCCTATCGTCACAAGAATATATTTAATAAGTGCTACAAAAAATGCAGATACTACTCCAAATAACACAACAGATCCAGCTAATTTAAATAAGTTACCGCCAACACCAAGTACGAGACCTTCAGATTTATGTTCAATTGCAGCCGATATAACGGCGTTACCAAACCCTGTAACTGGAACTGCCGAACCAGCTCCAGCGAATTGACCAATTTTTTTGTATAAACCTAAGCCAGTCAAGATCATTGCGAAAAACACCATTGTTGCTACCGTTGGATTCCCAGCAGTTGCTTCCGTGAAATTAAAGAAAACGATATAAAAAAGAGAAACTGCTTGTCCGATTGTACAAATTAGACCTCCTACTACGAATGCTTTTACAGCATTTTTTAAGTAGGGTGGAGTCGGTGTTATATTTTGCTCAAGTTTTTGATATTGCTCTTTTTCCATTATGTTTCCTCCTTTGCAAGCTTCTCTAGCTCAGTTATTTTTTCGCTTAGTTTATTATCTTCAAGTTGATCCTTTTTTATTTTATTTGCTTCATAAAATATTTTATAATCAGCTGAAACGAAAATTTCTTTGTTAGGGTATTTTTCATCAAACTTCTTTTGTAGTTTTTTCTCTAATTTAGTCTTGTTCCATTTTTTTATTGGTTTAATTTGCACTGCTACAAGCATTTTATCGTCATATTGAATAACAGTTGTTTTTTCAACAAATTTTTCTTCTTTTAATAAGGACTCAAGCTCTTCTTCATTTTGCGGAGAACCATAGACAATAAATTTTTCTTTTTCCGTGCATCCAATAAGCAATGTCATACAGACTAAAAGAGGCAACATCATTCTTAATAACCTCAAGTATTTACCCTCCTTTTCTTCTCAGTTTCTCCACACAGAAAAAAACTATTCATTTGAATAAGTAAACGAAAGCCCGATTCCATTTTCTAAAAGTACATATTGTAGAAGTAGTTAGAAAGAAAGGAGGTGACGATATGGGTTGTGGTAAACCAACAAATCCTATTGGACCTATCCATTCAGCAGGCTGCGTTTGTGACGTAGTTCGTGCAATTTTAGATATTCAAAATCAAGCGGTGCGAGATGAGTGTTCCCCATGTACAGCAAATTGTTTCTTAGAACCACTAGGCGGGATTGTAAGTCCTGCACGTTCAGCAGCAGATACACGCGTATTCATGTTAATTACAAAAGACGGTACTCCATTTAAAGCATTCTTTAGCTCACCATCAGCAGATCCATGTAAATGTACATCAGTATTTTTCCGTGTCGAAGATATGTTTGATGAATGCTGTGCTACTTTACGTGTTTTAGAACCTTTATGTACTTATGACTCTACTGAAAGCACAGTTGACTTATTAAGTCGTGATGGCTGCTGCGTCAATATGAAGAAAATTTGTAAAGTAGATGATTGGAACTCAACTGATAGCTGTATTACTGTGGATTTATCTTGTTTCTGCGCTGTACAATGTATCGCTGATGTTGACTTAGGGATTTGTGATTAAGTCTTTCTCCTTTGACACACTACACATAAAAAAAAAGTGTACAGCATCCTCTGCTGTACACTTTTTTTATAATGTTGGCAATTGTTTCCCTCGCCATAATATTTGTTCAATATCTTCAAAGTGAATTATTTCTTGCGTATTAAATTCCCTCGACGTTAACATAAGTGAATCTAATTGCATATCTGAGGCAGTTCCACTCAACTTTCTGCCATCTTTTAAACTTATTAATAATGGCTGATAGGCCTTCTGACGAAACGGTTTTTCCAAAAACTGTAATTGTTTAATTATATATTCATCCATTTGATCTTGTACTTGTATTTCTACTTTTTCTTCAATTTGTTTTGGCAGCATTTCGTCTTCACTCGACTCGTTTTCATATTGATCCCTTACGTACACAGACGTACTTTCATCCAAATCAAGCTCATGCAGCATTTTGGAAATGTTTAAGAAATAAGTTGGTGATTTTATATATAAGCGTGGCTCTCGCTCCACAATTATCACTTCCCTTTTTTCCCTACAATATGCAAAAATGAAGAAATTGGTTCTTAGCCTATTTGACTTAAAAACATTGTCGCTAGTCCTAAATAAATTAAAATACTCGTAATATCATTTAACGTTGTAATAAACGGACCAGATGCAACAGCTGGATCAATTTTCATGCGATGCATCAATAAAGGGATAAATGATCCAGCAAGAGTTGCCACTAAAATTGATCCACAAATAGCCGCACCTACAAGCATGCCTAATATTAATTCGTTTTTCCATATATATACAATACCGATAACAATGATACCACAAACAATACCAGTCAAAATTCCAGTACCAGCCTCTCGAAGTAACAGTTTCATTTTGCTATGTTCTTCAACGTCACCTGTAGCAATACCTCGAATGGCAACAGCCAATGCTTGTGTCCCACTATTCCCCGATGTACCCGAGATGAGGGGAATAAAGACCGCCAGTAGTGCAACCTTATCTAATGTATCTTCAAACTGCCCCATTAAATTCGCTGTTAGCATACCTAAAAACAATAATACGACAAGCCATGGCAATCGTTTTTTCGCTGCTTGCCAAGGACTTGTATCAAATTTATCCATATCTGAAATACCCGCTAATTTAGAGTAATCCTCAGATGCTTCTTCATCAATAACATCGATAATATCATCAACTGTAATAATCCCCAAAAGCTCACCTTTATCATCAATAACCGGTGTCGCCAAGAAATTATAATCTTTCATAATTTGTGCTACTTCCTCTTGGTCATCTCCAACATGTACCATTACAACTCGTTCATTCATAATTGAGCGAATAAGTGTATCTTCGTCAGCAATAATTAAATCACGAAGAGAAATAACACCTGTAAGTCGATGTACCTCATCCACTACGAAAATATAATAAATCGTTTCGGCATTCGGTGCCTCTTTACGTAATATCGCCATTGCCGAACGAACTGTAGAATTTTCAGGAATGGCCACGTATTCAGTTGTCATAATAGAACCAGCTGTATATTCATCATAGCTCAAAAGCTCATTAATCTCTCCAGCTGTTTCTTCATCCATCATGCCTAAGTAGCTTTCTCGTTGCTGAGTATCCAGCTCATTTAAGACGTCTGCGGCATCATCCGCATACATATGGGAAAGCATTTCCGCACCATATGCTGGATCCATCTCTGCTAAATATGCTTTATATTCATCATCATCTAATTCGATTGCCTCAAAAATATCAGCCATTTCCGTCGGAGACAAGTACGAATAGATGATCTTTCGTATATCAGGCTCCACCTTTTCATAAAACGTTGCCTGATCATATGGATGAAGTTCTAAAAACTCATCACGGAATGCGGTAATATCATTGGTCTCGAGCATACCTCGTAAATGTGCCTCGTCGAATTGCACATCATCCTTTTCATTTCTTTCCTCTATCATGCTTGTCCCCTCCTTCCGAGCGTTGAATTCATTTTACATACGTTGATGTAAATCTACCTTTTATATAATAGTGTGCATGTACTGTTTGTGCAAACTCTTTTTTTAGATAACATCAACTTTCTACTATACTATACCCTACAATTGGTTATTTTTCTGTTAACATGCTATTAAGATAATTATTTTTAGTAAAAATGATAAGGAGATGCCCGATTTTGCGAACACCTCCTCAATTATTTAATATTTGTTTCATATCATCCTTTATCGGACTAGTGAAATATTGCTTCTCTTTTGTTAGAGGGTGCTGCAAACATAACGATACGCAATGTAATGCTTGCCGATCTATCAGTTCGCGACTCCCTCCATATAAATCATCACCAACGAGCGGATGACCTAAATAACTCATATGCACACGAATTTGGTGTGTTCGACCTGTATGCAACTTTAGGCGAATATGAGTCATCGGCTCTCCTTGAACAGAAAAACGCTGTAATACTGTTACATCCGTATGAGCATATTGGCCATCCTGTCGTACCTCACGCTCAATAATGCTCGATTCTTTTCGTCCAATGGGCGCCACGATAGACTGCCAATCTTCTGTTAAATGTCCATGTACAATTGCTTCATATTCACGTGACACTTCACCAAGGCGTTGGGCTAGACCCATTAGATGATGAATATGCGCATGTTTTGCAATGCATAACAAGCCAGATGTATCCCGATCAAGTCTTGTCACAACATGAATAGTAGAAGCTAAACTCTGTTGTTCGAAATAGCCGCAAACATCATTTGCAATACTTTTAGTTGGATGCTCACGAGATGGAATGGTACTTTGATGTGCTGGTTTATCGAGCACTAACAGAGCCTCATCCTCGTAAATAACAGCAAGCTTGCCATATTCAATAGCAAGCCCATCACTTTTCTCTTCTGGTGGAAATTTTACTTCTATCTGATCCCCTATATGAAGAGGGTAACGTACATTTTGTTCGATACCATTGACCGTCAATAAGCCCCCTTCAAATTTAATAGCTGTTAAGGCTCGTTTGGATATTTGCCATTCTGCTAAAGCTTCGCGTAATAATTGGCCATCCTTTTCAGCTAAAAAACGGAGCGTAAAACGTGTATCGCTATTATTCATTTGCAACAAATGACTCATGCACACGTTCCCAGAATGGAAAAGGTCTAAAGCGTGCAAAGCGGACTTTTTCATTGGCTACATTAAAAGCAATGGATTTCACATCGCCTTGTGTAACTTGAATATGATCAACTGTCATATTAAAGTTTTGCTCATTGACTGGACGTAAAACGCAGTGATGATGTGCTGGTAAAATCAATGGTGAGCCAACCGTACGGAAAACACGATTATTTATAGATGCTATTTCAGTAATTTGAAGTGCCGCTAATGTTGGATGAATAATAGCTCCTCCAAGGGCTTTGTTATAGGCTGTACTACCTGAAGGTGTCGAAACACAAAGACCGTCGCCACGGAATCGCTCAAACTGATTCCCGTTTAACTCTACATCCATTACGAGCGTAACATCCGGTGATTTCACCGTCGCTTCGTTTAACGCCAAATAAGTATTGGAATCAGTATTATGATGCTCCACTTTTACTTCCAGTAAAGGATACTCAACAACATTAAAATCCTTCTTGGCAATGGATAACACCAATTTCTCTAATTCCGAAGGCTTCCAATCCGCATAAAATCCTAAATGACCTGTATGAATACCGACAAACGCAACCTGATCTAGCAAATGTGAGTAGCGATGGAAGGCATGTAATAACGTTCCGTCCCCACCTATTGATACAACAATTTCAGGCGTCTCTTCGTCATATGTTAAGCCAAAGTCTTGCAAATATGTTTTTGCTAGCTCCATTAATTCATTCGATTGTGCATCTCTACGTGATTGAATGGAAAATTTCATTGTGAGTCACGCTCCTTCTCTGATAGTAAACTAGGATTCGATGCCTCTTTATATTCACTAAAATAGGCCTGTGCTTCTTGGATTTCACTACGGATCGATGACATTTCTTCATCCAACCGGAATGCAGCCTCTGCGGCACTTTGCAGACGATTTTTTATTTCCTCTGGAAACATGCCTTTGTATTTGTAATTTAGTGAATGTTCTATTGATGCCCAAAAATTCATAGCTAATGTACGAATTTGAATCTCAGCTAGCACTACCTTTTTTCCTTGAATGGTTTCAACGGGGTATTCAACAATCATATGATGTGAACGGTAACCACTTGGTTTACTATGGGTGATATAATCGCGCTCTTCAACAACGCGCATATCCTTACGTTGCCTTATTAGCTCTGTCACCGTCGAAATATCATCTACAAATTGGCACATAATACGAACACCCGCAATATCGCCAAGCTCGTCGCCAAGTTGTTTCGAAGGTTCAAAGGCTAGTCCTTTTTCTAACGTTTTATCGTAAATGCTTGCCAGTGGCTTTACTCGTCCTGTGACAAATTCTATTGGTGAATTTGCATTGACAATGCCAAACTGGGAACGCATACCTTTTAATTTTATTTTTAACTCATCTACTGCTTGTTTATAAGGACTTAAAAAAATCTCCCATTGTCCCATCGCTAAAACCTCCCGACATTCGGTATCGAACAAAAGCAATACCGTCTGTTCGTTTTGTCTTTTTATTCAGCGAGAACTGCCTTGAAGTGTTGTTCCACTGCCTGAACAAATTCTGCTCCGTAATTGTAATTTCCTTCAATATTATACACGAGCATTTCCAATTCATCGTAAAAATTTGTAAGTTCAATAACTTCCTCATCTATTTTTAACATTGGGTTTTGCTTAGCTTGTAAAATATGTACAAGATTCTCCCAACTAGTTAGTGGAAAACGCAAATAATGATAGTCCTCTCCTGCATCAAGTAAATAAATAAAAGCAAAATCATCAGAGTCTGCAATTAATTGAGCAGCAGGCTTTAACTGTAAATTTTTATTATTGTCGTTTAAACTAAAATGAAGTTGCTGGTTTTCAAAATAAAATGATTCTATTGTATATATTTTACGCACATGTGGGTCCCCTTTTCGTCGTTCTCTTCCTCTTATTTTATCATATGGGGTAAATAGTTGCAGTGTGTAATTGCAAAACTACAAGTAAACTATGGTTAAAAATCTATTACGTCTCGGTGTATTTGCATCCAGATTATTTTCGGGCCTACTTGAAAAGCTCTTCTTAAAATCTGTGACCGCCGCATGGAACCTTAAAGTTGATTCCGCAGGGGTTTAAGCCTTCACTGAATCAATTGTATATGTGGCTGACTTCAGCTAAATCAAGTTTAAATACTAATAATAAAGGGTGAGCATACATGGCACAACAACTTGAAATTGAATTTAAAAATGTGTTAACCAAACAACAATATGAGCAATTGCTAGAAGATTTCCAAATCAAAAAAAATGCTATTCATCGTCAAACAAATCATTATTTCGACACACCATCTAATGCTATTCGAAAATTGCAAAGTGGGCTTCGTATTCGAATAATAGACAATTATTATGAATGTACATTAAAAGAAAAATCTTCAAAACATGTACATGTAGAGACGACGGACGAATTAACAGCAGCGCATGCCGAAAAAATGCTTGCAGGTCAAGGCTTTTATGCGCCTGAAGTTGCAAAAAGACTAGCGATATACAATATTCCATTAGAGCAATTAGCAGTGTTCGGTTCACTTACTACAGACCGTGTCGAAATTCCTTATAAAGACGGACTTCTTGTATTTGATCATTCTTTTTATTTGCAGTGTGACGATTATGAGGTAGAATATGAAACAAAAGATGAAATAAAAGGAAATGCAATCTTCGACGAATTTCTACAGCAATATGGTATAGAAAAACAAATTGCTGAAAAAAAAATCGCCCGCTTTATGAAAGCACTACAATCAATTAAGAAACAATAATTACAGCTACTTACTTAATAGTACAAACGAAAGGGTGACCAACTAATTGGATATCCAATCTTTAAGAACGATGCTTGAAATTCAAGCACTGCAAACACTTGGTTCTACAGATAATACTTCATCCAATTCTTTCACAAACAGCAATTCATTATTTTCTGATATGATTGATGAAATGTTAGGCGATGCCACAACAACTAACAGTGCAAAATTATCTAGTCTACTTGGAATGAGCTCATCAAGCTCAACAAATTTCATGGATCAGCTTAGTAGTTTAACAGGCATGTCTGGAGGAACTACTAATAGATCGCTTCAATCATTGCTCTATAGTGGATCAAATTCAGTATATATACCTGCTTCTATCCAAGCTACGTTAGCAAAAATGCAATCCAGCACTAGTCTTGATTCCTATGTATCAGATGATGTTATTGGATCAACTGCCTATGCAAATTCACTTGCTGGAGCAAACAAATACGGCGATATTATTGACAAAGCTGCAGCTACCTATAATGTACCTGCCAAGCTTATTGCAGCCGTTATAAAGCAAGAATCTAACTTTAACGCATTGGCTGTCAGTAATGCAGGAGCACAAGGCTTAATGCAATTAATGCCTAAGACAGCACAATTTTTAGGTGTAACGAATTCCTTTGATCCTGAACAAAATATTATGGCAGGCGCCAAATATTTGCGTCAAATGCTCGATAAATTTGATAATGATCCAACACTTGCGTTGGCAGCATATAACGCGGGTGCTTCTCGTGTAACAAAATATAATGGAATCCCACCATTTAAGGAAACACAGAATTATGTCAAAAAAGTGATGAATTACTACACTGTATAAATCGCATAAAACCTGTAATTACGGTCTTTTTCAGCAAATTTCACCCATGTTGGTGAAATTTGTGCTTTTCTAGCGAAAACATTTCCAAAGTGCTCTTTGTTTGTGTAAACGAATGGACGTTGATAGAATGAAGGTAGTCACAAGATATTCACATTTTTCTATTCAACATAGTATTAGCTAAAATTGTACATCAACATATTGATTTGCACTTTACGATATACTTCCTATAAAGAATAAAAGGAGCATTTACTTATGAGTCGAAAATACACTGTTCCTTATGAGGAGCTGGGCGCTGAAAAACTTTCTGAACTCATACATGCGTTCTATAAAAGAGTTGCACAGCATCCTGAACTTATACCAATCTTCCCAAAAGATTTAACAGAGACAGCACGCAAGCAAATTCAATTTCAAACACAGTATTTAGGTGGTCCAAATCTTTTTACTGAAGAGCACGGACATCCAATGATGCGTGCGCGTCATATGAATTTTCCAATTACACCCGATCGTGCCCAAGCTTGGCTAGAATGTATGGCTGAAGCAATGGATGAAGTTGGCTTGGAAGGGAAGTTCCGTGAAACCTATTACCACCGTTTAGTATTAACAGCTCATCACATGATTAATACACCTAATGACGATGAGGGGGAATTATTACGTGAATAATATTCAAATGTTGCAAGAACCAACACCGACGATTTCTACTGCTAATAAGCCAATTGAATTGTATATTTTCGTAGATCCACTTTGTCCTGAAGCTTTTAGTATGCAATCCATCATTCGTAAACTACAACTAGAGTACAATCATTATTTCTCATGGCGTATTGTCTTAAGCACAGAGCTTTCTTCACTTAATTGTCTGAGCAAGCGCATGAAAGGTTGTGAATCAGGGATTGAGCTGGATATTAATCACCCTGTTTTACCTTCTATAGCTATAAAGGCGGCAGAATTACAGGGGAAACGCGCAGGAGCTCGTTATTTATCGAAATTACAGGAATATGTTGTACTGAACCACCAAGATGTAAATTCCTATGCTACGCTTTTAAAAATAGCCGAGGATGTTCAATTAGATATGAATGAATTTGTAGTAGACTTTGGCTCAAAAGAAGCCGCACGCGCCTTCCAATGCGATTTGTATATAAAGCGGGAAATGGAAGTTGATGAAGTACCTAGTATCGTATTTTTCAATGAATGCATTGAAGATGAAGGTCTAAAAGTGAGTGGTAGCTATTCCTATGAGGTTTATGAGCATATTTTAGAAGAGATGATGAACGAGCAACTTATACGCCAAACGTTACCAACGATTGAAGAGTTGTTTTCAAAGTTTCAAACACTTTCTACAAATGATATAGCTTTTATTTATTCTTTAACAGAACAAGCAGCTGAACGTGAATTAAAAAAACGTATGCTTCAACAAAAGATAGAACGTATTCAAACAGATCACGCTACACTATGGCGTCTTAAATAATGCAATTATACTTATATTCCAAAAGGTTAGGAACTCGCTCATTATATGACAGAGACCTATCCTTTTTTTTGTTTTATAAAACTGGTAATTAGATTAATTGATTTTCTACTGCTAAGAAAAAGCAGTGCGTCAAAAACATTATTGATAGTGGAAAGATTGTTTCAATAGTCTTAGCAATAAAATAATGCACCACTAGCAAAAATAGTAAAAGAGATAGTTAGTAAAAAAACTACTAAAGGCACAAAGACGTTTTGCTAATAGCAACAAAGACCTAAAATAAAAGAGACGCCTCTATCCTCGACAGATAGAGACGCCTCTTTTTCACAAAGGGGATGGGAGAAATGTTCACGTTCAAACAAAGGGGTGTATGTTTGTTTTGTGATTTATTTCACAAGATTCACTTTATCATGGAATAATAAATTAAGCAATGTATCCTGCTTTAGATTCACAAATTTGTCATATAGAAAGCGATTACAATACAGTATTTTTTCAAGATGGTTACTTTTTTTCATTTGTAAATCTAAGAAAATCATTATTAATTAAATTTTTCTAGAATGACCTATTCCACTTAGCAAAGAAAATGGCTGTAGTAAGATTACTACAGCCACATAAATTAATTATTTAACAATAACTTTTCAAGTTCATTTAACCGTTGTTCAAATACGTTACAAGCATCATCAATTGGTTTTGCCACATTCATATCAACACCTGCTGCTTTTAGCACTTCAATTGGGAAGTCAGAGCAACCGGCTTTTAAGAAGTTATTAATATAACGTTCTACAGCAGGTTCGCCTTCCTCCAAAATTTGCTTACTTAATGCAGTGGCAGCAGATTTTCCTGTAGCGTATTGATATACATAGTAATTATAATAGAAATGCGGAATACGTGCCCATTCCAGACCGATTTCCTCATCAATTACGATTGCATCTCCAAAATAGAGCTTATTTAAATTATAATATACTTCCGTTAAACGTTCCGCTGTTAATGATTCCCCATTTTTGTCCATCTGGTGTATTATATGTTCAAATTCTGCAAACATTGTTTGTCGGAAAACCGTACTACGGAACTTGTCTAACCAATGGTTTAATAAATAAATTTTCTGCTGCGGATCTTCTATTGTTTTTAGCAGATAATCATTTAACAATTCTTCATTACATGTAGAGGCTACTTCAGCCACAAAAATTGAGTAATCCCCGTAGACATATGGCTGATTTTTACGTGTGTAATAACTGTGTACACTGTGTCCAAATTCATGCGCTAATGTGAATAAATTATCTACATTGTCCTGCCAGTTCATAAGAATGTAAGGATTTGTACCATAAGTACCAGATGAATAAGCACCACTAGTCTTACCTTTGTTTTCCATAACATCAACCCAACGATTATCGAAGCCACTTTGAACAATGCTTTGATACTCTTCACCGAGTGGTGCTAGCGCCTTCACTAAAATATCCTTAGCTTCCTCATATGGCACTTTCATGTCAACTTCCTGGACAAGTGGTGTAAATAAATCCCACATATGCAATTCATCCACACCTAATAACTTTTTACGCAAAGCAATATAACGCTGCATAGCTGGTAGATGCTTGTGAATTGTCTCTACTAATTGGTCATACACACTTTCTGGGATAAAGTTATTTGACATCGCAGCATGACGTGCAGAATCATAATTACGAATATTGGCACTTACGTTATGTTTTTTTACATTGCCTGTCAAAGTAGCAGCAAATGTATTTTTAAAATTGCCATACGTTTCATACATCGCTTTAAATGCTGCTTCACGCACTGTTCTATTTTTACTTTCTAAAAACTTAATGTAATTGCCATGTGTGAGCTGAACTTCTTCCCCGTCCTCATTTTTCACTGTAGGGAAAACTAAATCTGCATTGTTCAACATACCAAACGTATTTGAAGCAGTGCCTGTCACCTCAGCCATCTGCGCAAGTAATGCTTCTTGTTCAGCAGGTAATACATGAGGGCGAGTCATTGAAATTTCTTTTAATGATTGCTTGTATAATTGTAAATCTTGATTTTCTGCTAAATAGCTTTCGATTGTTTCTTCACTTAGCGATAAAATCTCAGGCGTTAAAAATGAGAGTGCCGTTGAAATATTTGTCGCTAGCGTTTGAATACGACCATACAAGTCTTGATACAAACTATTCGTTTTATCTTGGTCATTACGCATATGCGCATACGTATACAGTTTCATTGTACGCTGATAAATTTCATCGTAATAAGTTAATACTGCTAATAAGGCATCGGAACCATTTTTTAAAGTACCTGCATAGCTAGGTGCTTTTTTTGCCAGTTCTGCGACCTTCTTAAACTCCTCTTCCCATTGTGCATCAGTGGCAAAAATATCTTCCAATCGCCAAGTTAACTCTACTGGTACTTCATTTCTTATTAAAACTCGATTGTTGTTACTAGCCATGAGCCAGCCCCCTTTATATATGACTTTCCTTTACTCTAAACATTTTCTCAATATATTGCGACAATTGCAAATAATAATCTACCTACCTTTTCCTCCTCATGAGGTTTCTTAAACTTTTATATGACTATACAAATGCTCATATACTTTTCCCAAAATTTCCATACTGTATTTTTCTTGAAGGAAACTATACCCTAACAGTTTTCCATAGTTTTCAATAGCTTGCACTCTTAAATTTGTAGGCTCTAAATTGAGTAGCGTAAGAAACAATTGAATTTCTTCTTTACTCATCTCATATGGTAGTAACTGTCGTTTTCTGCAAAAATCCAACAAGATTGCTTGCCATTCAATTGAAAAAATCGGAATAGCTTTTGCATTTATAACAGGTACACCTATATAATGCGGCAACGCATTGAGCGAAAATTTTAATTCATAGCAGCTTCGTAGAAAAAGGTCTTGTACGCCTTTTTTACTTCGCATTAAGCGTTGCTTCACATACTGTTGACACATTCTTTTATAAATATGCCAGTAAACAATAAATGCTTCATACGTAATTGACTTCGGCTCATAAAATGGAAAGTATTGTGTTTCAAGTGGAATATCGAGTACGTTCGCTATAAAAGTATGCCCGTGAACATGAAGAAGATTCGTCCAGTAATTAAATTTAGCTGCTCTCGCATCATATGTAACTAAATATGGCACATTGTTTGATGAATAACTAATAACGTTTTGGTGGATGGGAGAAATTCTAATTTTTTGAATAGCTTGCGTTGTATAACTGTTTTGTGGTGTTTGAAAAAGCCATAAAGCTTGGATATTATTTTTCTCATATCCCCCAGTTCGTAACTGCCAGTTTTCATTTGTTATCGCGCTACATTGAAATTCAAGCGCAATTGCTCGTTGTTTACTTTGTAGTAAAATATCCGGTCGTTGAGACAGTGTCGTTAAAAATGGCTCCAGCTCTACTGTATGCCCGAGTGATTTCAACCATTCAAATAATTGAATTTTTCCTCGCAAATGGAGCAGTGATTCTCCTTCTGAAAATCGTCGTTCACAAGATTGGCTAGCAATATGAGCAAAATGCGGGATATTGAGCTGACCAATTTTTAATTGAACAGGCTGCTGACATTGAGGGCAAAAAAATTGTTGATATTGGCGATACATTTGCAGAGCTTCTCTCGAATGTTGATATGAGACAAATAATTGCTGCTGCTCTGTATAGGCAATTAACATGGCAATCTTTCTCCTTTTTGCACCCATTGTAAAGAAAGTTATCCTTTAAGCCAACTAAATATCTGCTTTTCTTTGAAATTTGATTTTTACCACATAAAAAAAAGACTGTAGACATACTCAAATCTTTGAGTGTGTCTACAGTCTGAAAGTTCCTGATAAGAAGCTAAAAGATGTTAACTAAAATATTTTCGAACAGTTTCGAAGCAATCGTATTCCATAATTTTTTCGCCATATTCTTCAAGACGATGAATTGTGAAATTGGAAGGGCTTAAAAACTCTTTAATGACTGCGTTCTTATCATGACGATTTAAATCGTCATCTGCGTTTGCAAAGTCTACTACTAAATAGTAACAACCTTCATATTTGAATAATGAGGAATCCACTAAGTCGTCTGTCATCCGTTTTGCAACGGGGATTAACTCATCTATATCTTTAAATTTATAAACATAAATGTCTGTATCCATAAATAACTCTGATTCATCCATGTCACCAAATTGAGTTAATTGACTAAGAAGATCCTCTCCAACTTCGTCGAATGGGGCAAACATACTTTTTTGTTCATCATAATGTGAATGACCATCTAATGTTTCACCGTCTTTTAAAATATGTGCACGTGTGACAATGATTTCTAAGCCTACTTCCGACGCATTGATATGAATCCAAATCGGACCTTCTACATCAAAATAATCTTCCGTATTCACTTCATCAATCATATCCCAAAAAAGTTGCTCACCCTTTGCTCGGTTGTACCAAATTTCTTCACGACTATAGCCGCGATCCTCTATATCATTGTACGTAATAAAGAGCTTGAGTGTATTTTCATTTACACGTTCGATGTCCACTAGACCTCATCTCCCTTCACTGTCATTTGTCGAAAAACAGTATTATTTAATTAGTATGCTTTGATTCATTGTTTTTAACCTTCATACTCCCTTGTTTTTCAACCTTTGACCACACCACAGAAAGTCATCGAGTAACTGTAATCATAAATTTTTTGTTCACAGTTGTCTCTAATTCTATTGTATGCTGTTCTTTCATAAAATGAAAAGGATATACACCATTTCAAAGAAGATATTTGAATTATTGAAATTGTAGTAAACTATTTAGATTAAATCAAGTTTAACATACTTTTAGGGAAATATATGACTTTTACCTATTAATTATTAGTTTTGTTTGAAGGTTTTTACATAAGTAAAACATAAAAAAATAGATGTCACAACATGCATGCTTCTGCATTTGTAACACCTAATACATTTATTCTATGCAATATAGGAGGATTTTAGTTCACCATGCGCTGTGCTTCTTGTAATTGATAAGCCCGAACCTTACGTGGTAAAAATCGTCGAATTTCATCTTCATTATAGCCTACTTGCAATCGTTTCTCGTCCAAAATTATTGGGCGTCGTAATAAGCCAGGATATTCTTGAATTAGTTCATATAAGCGTTGTAATGGTAAGCTTTCAACATCTACATTCAATTTTTGGAATATTTTGGAGCGAGTTGAAATAATTTCATCTGTTCCATCCTCCGTCATTCGTAAAATTTCTTTAATTTCACTAATGCTTAACGGTTCAGAAAAAATATTACGTTCTGTATATGGGATTTCATGCTCCTCTAACCATGCTTTCGCTTTACGACAAGACGTACAACTTGGTGATGTAAATAAAGTAACTATCATACTGACACATCCTTTCTCTTTGTTTTCGTTATCTATAAGCCACTTTGTTAAATTAGAATTAATGTAATGTAAAACTACAGTTCCATTATACAGCACTCTGCTGTATTTGAATATAGTTCCAAGGAAAAAAAGAATGCATAGTAAATGACTTTGTTACAAAATATTCTGTCTTTTAATACTACCTTAAAGTATCTAATTCCTTTGCATGTCCAACGAACTAATAATAATATTCCCATTAGCACATCATTTTAAACATGGATATACGGAAAGTAGTTGTTCTCAATTAAAAAATACAAACGAGAATAATGTCACTTAGACGTGTACAATTATGACGCTACTTTCCAAATGTAGGTTGCTTTTTTTTACAAAACTAAAAAAATTCAGTCTAAAGACTGACTTTTCAGGCTTGCATTTAGCTAAGTCTTTATACTATAATGTGGTGCAATAAGAAAAGCGCATTTTGCGCATTACCTCTACATTAATAATGTAGTTAAAAACGCTGACGAAGAGTAGTACATATGCAATATACATGTATAGAGAGTCTGTGGTTGCTGGAAACAGATCATGTACGCATTTGGAATGGACTTCCGAGTTAGCTTTGTGAACGTACAAGTAAGCACTTGATACCTATTAGCAAAGCTCGTCTCTTCACGTTACGAAGCTAAGTGGCCTTTTTGGCAAGCAGGGTGGTACCGCGGATTCGAACATCATTCGTCCCTTCATTAGTAAAATCTAATGAGGACGCATGATGTTTTTTTATTTTTCGAACCCCGAGGAGGAACTTATTATGACAACAATTTTTTCAGGCGTACAGCCAACTGGTATTGTGACATTAGGAAATTATCTTGGAGCATTCAAGCAATTCCCAGCTTTACAAGATGAAGGGAATGCCATTTATTGTATCGTTGACCAACATGCAATTACCGTTGCTCAAGATCCAAAAGAGCTACGTCAAAACATTCGTAATTTAGCTGCTACTTATATCGCTACTGGTATTGACCCTCAAAAGTCCACACTATTCATCCAATCAGAAGTACCTGCCCATGCCCAAGCAGGATGGATGCTACAATGTGTCGCTTCTATCGGTGAGCTAGAGCGCATGACGCAGTTCAAAGATAAATCCCATGGTAAAGAAACAGTTTCTGCAGCACTTTTAACATATCCACCATTAATGGCGGCTGACATTTTATTATATAACACGAATATTGTTCCTGTAGGAGACGATCAAAAGCAACATATTGAGCTAACACGGGACCTTGCAGAGCGCTTTAACAAACGCTATGGTGAAGTTTTAACAATTCCTGAAATTCAGTTACCAAAAGCAGGTGCTCGCATTAAATCTTTACAAGAGCCTACAAAAAAAATGAGCAAGTCCGACCCAAATACAAAAGCAACAATTAAGCTTTTAGATACAGCTAAGGATATTGAGAAAAAAATCAAATCAGCAGTAACTGACTCTGATGGTATTGTGGCTTTTGATGTTGAAAATAAACCTGGCGTTTCAAATTTATTAACGATTGAATCGGCTATTACAGGTGTATCTATTGATGATTTAGTGAAAAAATATGATGGTATCGGTTATGGTGGCTTTAAACAAGGTGTGGCGACAGCAGTTATCGATCATCTTACACCAATTCAAGAAAGATTTTATAACCTTGTAGAATCCTCTGAATTAGATATCATTTTAGATGCAGGCGCAGAAAAGGCAAATGCTATTGCTAGCGCAACTTTAAAGCGCATGGAACAAGCTATGGGCTTAGGTCGCACACGTCGCTAAGAAAGGAATTAGCATATGCACTGTGAACATTGCAATAAAACAATCAAAGCCTTACTGTTAGAAAGTGACTTTGGTGCAGATCCATTATGGTGTGGCCATTGTCGCGCTAATTTAGAATTAGAACAGCTTCCTTTAGGAGAGGTGTTATTAGCTGATCTGACGACATGGATGTGTAAGTTTGGTGAATGGATTGATCTTGAAACAGATTCATTTATCGAAGGTATGGAATACTTAGCGAAAAATCATGATGAGCAAGGTGAAGACTTGGCCCAAAAAGTAGCAGTAGAATTAGCGGTGCCCGTAACATTTATGCCTTATCTTTAAGATTAGCTGTTCGATCAAAACCAAAATCGAGCACAACGCTACAAAGTACAATACAAGCTCCAATTGCCATATAAAATTCTGTCGTATGCATAATAAATTTAAAGACAACTGACCAGGAATAACCAAGAGTCCGGTAATTTAAATATAAAATTAAATTGCCAATGGAAAGTATCATTAATCCATAGCTCATTAAAAATATAAAAAGACGAAACAAATAAACGGCATCCTTTCTATTTCTTCTTACTTTCTTTTCTATTCGCTAGCTTTTAAAAAAAGACGTCAGCCTTGTAAATTAGGCTGACGTTTTTTTTATTCCTCAATTTTTTTAAATAATAGACTTGCGTTATGACCACCAAAACCAAGTGAATTACTCATTGCATATTCAATGTTCGCTTCACGAGCTTCATTCGGCACATAATCTAAATCACACTCTGGGTCTGGCTCTGTTAAATTGATTGTTGGCGGTAAAATGCCCTCTTTCAATGCTAGTGCTGTAAAAATGGCTTCCACACCACCAGCTGCACCTAGTAAGTGACCTGTCATTGATTTAGTAGAGCTCATCGCTAATTTATAAGCATGTTCTCCAAAAGCAGTTTTTACTGCTTGTGTTTCAAATAAATCATTGTATGGTGTACTTGTACCATGTGCGTTAATATAGCCAACTTGTGAAGGGTCTACTCCACCATCTTCTAATGCTTGAGTCATCGCACGTGCAGCACCTTCACCTTCTGGAGCTGGTGCAGTAATATGATGCGCATCTCCAGTTGAACCGTAACCAAGAACTTCTGCATAAATTTTTGCGCCACGCGCTTTTGCATGTTCATATTCTTCTAAGATAACAATCCCTGCACCTTCACCAATAATAAAGCCGTCACGATTTTTATCAAATGGACGAGAAGCTGTTTGAGGATCCGTATTTAACGATAATGCTGTATTCGCACAGAAGCCTGCAACCGCCATCGTCACGATTGGTGATTCAGCTCCTCCTGAAATCATCACATCAGCATCGCCACGTTCAATTACTTTAAATGCATCACCAATTGAATTCGTACCTGATGCACAAGCTGTTACTGAACAAGAATTGATGCCCTTAGCTCCAAAGTGAATAGACACTTGACCTGAAGCCATATCTGGAATCATCATTGGAATAAAGAATGGACTAACACGTCTTGCGCCACGCTCTTGGAACGTTAAAAATTGTTGTTCATATGTTTCCATGCCACCGATACCAGAGCCAATCCATACACCTGCACGTGGTGCTAATTCTTCATCGATTGTAAGCTGTGCATCTTCCATCGCCATAATAGACGCTGCTAGTGCATAGTGCGTGAAACGGTCCATTTTGCGAGCTTCTTTACGTTCAATATACTTTTCAATATCAAAGTCTTTTATTTCAGCAGCGATTTTGGCAGCAAATAGATCTTTATTTAAGCGCGTTAATTCACCAACGCCTGATTTACCAGCCTTGATGTTTGCCCATGTTTCTTCGATGCTATTCCCTAGTGGTGTAACAGCGCCAATTCCTGTAATTACTACTCGTCGTTTACTCATTGTCTTACTCCTCTCAAGCAATTTTCTATGTTATTTTCCCCATCTCATTGCAACGGCACCCCATGTTAAGCCACCGCCAAAACCGACAAGTACTAATAAATCATCATCTTTTATTTTACCTGCTTCAAGCTCTTCTACTAAAGAAATACCAATAGAAGCTGCTGATGTATTGCCATATTTGTGAATCGTTTTTGACATTTTTTCTGCTGGTAATGCTAATCGTTCACGTGCGGATTCCATAATTCGAATATTTGCTTGATGTGGAATTAAAAAATCAACATCTTCTTTTGTTAAACCAGCTTTGTCTAATACATTAACTGCTGATTCACCCATTTGACGTACAGCAAACTTAAATACTTCACGACCGTTCATCGCAATTGTCTCTTGCTGCGTTAAATAAAGATGCTTACCGCCCGTGCCGTCTGCTCCAAGCTCAAATGATAAAATCCCTCTACCTTCTGATACAGGACCGACAATGGCAGCACTTGCTCCATCACCAAATAAAACAGCCGTATTGCGATCTTCCCAATCAATGACTTTGGACAGCTTTTCAACACCTACTACTAAGACATATTTATAAGCGCTTGATTCTACAAATTGTTTTGCTGTCACTAAGCTATATATAAATCCTGCGCAAGCTGCTGCTTGGTCCATCGCTGCTGCATTTACAGCGCCAATTTGCTCCTGAACCATACATGCTACACTTGGAAATGTTTGATCTTGTGTTACAGTTGCTACAAGTATTAATCCTATTTCTTCAGGTGTAATACCTGCTTTTGCAATAGCATCTTTCGCAGCTGCTACTGCTAAATCTGAAGTTTCCTGATTATCTGCAGCGAAATGACGTTCTTCAATTCCTGTACGAGTTCGAATCCATTCATCCGAAGTGTCCATAATTTTTTCTAAGTCAAAATTCGTAACGACCTTTTCAGGAACGTATCTGCCTAAACCTATAATACCTGCGTTCATATAGCAACCCCTCTGCTTTCTTACTATCAATTATTAGTAACTGGTCATAATTATAACTCATAATGAAGGAATGGTGCAAGGTGAATTAAATTAAGTATACCAGATAGTAGTCGTTCAATCGCTGGTAAAAGTACTACTATCGCCGATTGAAGTCTCTTAGTCGCTGGTAAAACTTCTGTTATCGCCGATAGAACTTGTTCTATCGCCGCTTAAATAATTCTCTTCTACCGACAAGCTAAAATGTTGTTACAAAATTGCCATAAATCACCGCTCTGTATGCGCCACTTTTTGATAAAAGGTTCTTTTTTTTTCGACTTATGTTATGATATGATAATGTATATGTAATAAAAAAGTTCGGTTGAGGTGAATTAAATGCAATATATCGTAACGTTCATATGGTCATTCTTACTAGTTTCAATGTTAAACTACGTAGTAAGTGCTGTAATCGGAGTACCATTTGATTTCCAAACTGGTGCGATCCTTTCATTGGTATTCTCTGTACTTATTTTTGTTATTGGCGCAATCATTCCAAACGAGCCAACTCCAGAAGCTGCAGACCACCATTAATCAATATCATAAAAAAACCTGTCTCGCCTAATGCGAAACAGGTTTTTTTCTATTTGTTATTTTTCGACTACACACTGACCATTTTGCATTTTAATATGCAAAGTCTCTCCTGGTAGTACTTCGCCACGCAATAACTCCTTGGCAACTGCTGTTTCAATATACCGTTGTACAAAGCGTTTTAATGGACGTGCCCCAAACTGCGGATCTGCTCCTTGTTCAACAACCCAATCTATTACTTCTTGAGCAACATCTAATGTAATTTCCTGCTCAGCTACACGTTTTACAAGCTGCTCAACATATTTCCAAGCAATCGCAGTGAAATGTTCTTCAGATAACGCATGGAACATAATAATATCGTCCACTCGGTTTAAAAGTTCTGGCTTAAAGTGCTGACGCAGCGCTGCCATTACTAAATCCTCAACTCCAGCATCATCTTCTTGTGCTTCCATTAAATAGCTAGAGCCTATATTGGATGTTAAAATAATTACGGTATTTGTAAAGTTCACCATTCGTCCCTGACTATCTGTAATGCGCCCATCATCTAAAATTTGCAATAATATGTTCGCTACATCAGGATGAGCCTTTTCAATTTCATCGAGTAATACGACAGAATACGGATTACGACGAACCGCTTCAGTTAATTGTCCACCCTCTTCATAGCCGATATAGCCTGGAGGTGCACCAACAAGACGTGATACGCTATGTTTCTCCATATACTCACTCATATCAATTCGAATAAAATGCTCCTCGGAATCAAACAACTGTGCAGCAAGTGCCTTAGCGAGCTCAGTTTTACCTACACCTGTTGGCCCTAGAAATAAAAAGCTACCAATTGGGCGATGTGGATCTTTAATGCCTGCTCGGGCACGCCATACTGCTTCTGTAACAAGCTGAACAGCATTATCCTGTCCTACAACCCGTTCATGTAACGTATCTTTTAAACGCAGTAATTTTTCACGTTCACCTTCAACTAACTTTGTTACAGGGATACCTGTCCAACGAGATACAATTGATGCAATTTCGTCAGATGTGACTTCTTCACGCAAAATACGTGTCTCACTACCATTTTCTAGATGTTTCTCCATCTCTTGAATCTCTTTTTCAAGCGCAGGAATTTTGCCATGTCGTAATTCAGCAGCTTTATTTAAATCATATTTACTTTCCGCTTCGTCTAAATCTCGACGATATTTATCAAGTGATTCACGTTTTTTCTGGATGCCTTGCAATGCTTCTTTCTCTGCTTCCCATTGTTTTCGCATCCCTTCTGATGAATCTTTAAGCTTTTTTAACTCTTCTTGTAATTGCTCAAGACGTTTTTTACTAGCTTCATCTTTTTCTTTACGCAATGCTTGTTCTTCAATTTCTAACTGCATTATACGACGAGTCACCGCATCTAGTTCTTGCGGCATCGAATCAATTTCTGTTCGTATCATCGCACATGCCTCATCAATTAAATCAATCGCTTTATCTGGTAAAAAACGCTCTGTAATATAGCGATTTGAAAGCTCTGCAGCAGCTACAATAGCCCGATCATGAATACGTACTGCATGATGCAGTTCAAAGCGTTCTTTTAAACCACGCAAAATAGAAACGGTATCTTCAATAGACGGTTCACGAACAAGCACTTGTTGGAAGCGGCGTTCTAAAGCTGGATCTTTTTCAATATACATACGGTATTCGTCTAGCGTAGTAGCGCCTATACAGTGGAGTTCCCCACGCGCAAGCATAGGCTTCAACATATTTCCAGCATCCATTGCTCCGTCTGTTTTACCAGCACCAACAATTGTATGGATTTCATCGATAAATAAAATAATGCGCCCTTCAGATTCTTTTACCTCTTTTAGTACGCCTTTTAATCGTTCTTCAAATTGACCACGATAACTTGCACCAGCTATTAATGCACTCATATCAAGCTCGTACAATACGCACTCTTTTAATCCTTCTGGAACATCACCTTTCACAATACGTTGTGCCAACCCTTCTACAATGGCTGTTTTACCTACTCCTGGTTCACCGATTAAGACCGGGTTATTTTTCGTTTTACGCGTTAAAATTCGAATCACATTGCGAATTTCTTCATCACGTCCAATTACAGGGTCCATTTTGCCGTTTTTTACTTCTTCAACTAAGTTACGACCAAATTGCTCTAATGGTTTTTTATCATCAGTTTGTTGAAATTGCATTGTAGCACTCCTCTTCTCTCTTCTTTTTTATATCTTTACCCTTATTCTGATTCCATTAAAAGTTTGACCTTTTTTGACTAACTTTATTTTACAACAATCGACAAATCGTAGCAAAAAAAAAGCTCAAAAATATTTTACTGAAAAATGGAAAATTACGTTATAATAGTGGTATGTTTCGTTGTTTTAGTATATCGAAATGATTATCGTCATCCTTTTGTAATACAGGTAATTTTTATTACAAAAAGAAAGAGATGTGTTTGATATATGGTACTAATGGATAATATTCAAGAGAAAATGCATGCACTTTTTAAAAATAATGGCGTTTTTATTAAAGTGAATAAAGATAGTAAAATTTTCTTAGAAGGGGAACGAGCTAAAGAAATTTATTATATTAAAACAGGGGCTATTTCGATTAGCCAGGAAACCGAAAATGGAAAGGAATTAACAATTCGAATTTGCGGTCCTGATAGTATAATTGGTGAAGGCTCATTATTTTGTAACCTCACTTATTTTTCGATGACAGCTAAAGTTTTAGAACCTTCAACGTTGTATGTTTTAAGTCGTAAATCATTAGAGCATCTATTAGTGGAGCAGCCACATTTAATGGTAGAGTATATGAAATGGTTGCAAACAGAAAATTTAAAATATCAAAGCCGTCTACGTGATTTAGTGTTAAATGGTAAAAAAGGTGCTTTATTTTCTACGCTAATTCGCCTTTCAAATACGTATGGGAAGCCATTAGAAAATAAGTCAATTTTTATCGACTTTCCATTAACAAATTCAGAAATTGCGAATTTATGTGCTACAAGTAGAGAAATGATTAACCGAATGTTGAACGATCTTAAAAAACATCACATTCTATCCTTCGAAAAAGGCTATATTACTATTCTTAATTTACAATATTTAAAAAATGAAATTGCCTGTGAAAACTGCCCATTGCAAATTTGCCGTATTGACTAATATATCAACAACGGCGTGACATATTTGAGACATGCGTAGGTTTCATTAACGATTAATTAAGCAATAATTTTAATTCTCAGTGAATGCAGTGCTTCTTTGGCATGTCTTCCCTACTTATAAAAGCGAAGGACTTCTGCTAAAGCAAAATAAATATTAAATCCCCGCTTACAGTTATGTGCAAGCAGGGATTTTTTATTCATATTGTTAGAAGTCAATCTATTAGCGGACACCTAATGCCATTTTCGCATAGCGAGACATTTTATCTTTTGACCAAGGTGGGTTCCATACAATATTTACATTTGTACTTTTCACCTCTGGTAGTTCACTCATAGCTGTATTTACTTGATCGACAATAACCGGTCCCATTGGGCAACCCATTGAAGTTAATGTCATTGTAACTGTTGCTAACCCCTCGTCATCTAAATCTACATCATATACTAAACCTAAGTTGACGATATCAATACCAAGCTCAGGGTCGATTACGTTTTCTAATGCACTTAACATGCTGTCTTTCATATCTTGATCCATCTGTATTTCTCCTTTCGTCACAGTGTTAACTTAATCATAGCAGATGCTTCTTATTATGCCAAATGCTGTGCAAGCCAATCGGTTGCCGCCAACATACCTTCACGTGTTACAGTATGACCAGCATGTTTATCTGTAATAAATTTTAAGTTGCTCGGATTTTCATCGTAGTATGCACGTAATGTTAAATAAAAGTTATACGTATCATTAAAAGGTACGGTTTTATCATGCTCACCATGCCAAAAGAATACAGGGCGTCCAGCGAATTGTTCTGGTGTTAAACTGATATCATACTTTGCGAGAAGTTCATTCGTTTTTTGTACTTCTTGCTCTGACATCGGAAATTTCACTCCGTTTTTCGCCATTTGTTGCAATTGATAGGCACCTAATTTAATAAAACCAGGGCCTCCCATACATATTGCTGCCGTTTGAATCCAATTATAACGTTTTAAACAGCCAGATGTGACGATTGCACCCATTGAAGTGCCCGCTACACCAATTTTATTGTTAGCTATTAATTGCTTATTCTTTAATTCTTTATATAATTGCTCTACTTCATGAATAGAATTTAAGACGATATCCCAAAAATGTAAATTCATTTGAGTCTCTGTTAATCCTTCGCTGCGATCACCATGAAGTTTTGCATCTGGTAATAGGACACGCACCCCTTTATTTACTAACTGGTATGCATAATGTAAGTTATGTTCTTTTGCACTCATAAAGCCGTGTAAGAAAATTACTACCGGGGTATTTTCATTCATATTATCTGTCGATATATGTAACAAAGGAATATGTCCCCAAATTTCATTCTTTACTAACATTCTTGTCACTCCCAACTTTTGTCTAACCTTTTTTATGTTAGCAAACTTTTTTCAATGTGACAAAATTTTGACGTATGGATTACAAAGAGATACTATTCAAACATATAGGAAAGGGGCAACAAGCAATGAAACCGCATTTAATCGTTTTAGATTTAGATGGTACGTTATTAACGGACCAACAACAAATTTCTTTAAAAACAAAACAAACATTATTGCAGGCTAAGGAACAAGGGCATCAGGTTATGATTGCCACAGGTCGTCCTTATCGTGCAAGTGATATCTACTATCATGAGCTTGGTTTAACAACACCTATTGTGAATTTTAATGGCGCTTATGTCCACCATCCTAAAAATGCTGCTTGGCAAACAATGCATACACCGATTGACTTAAACGTTGTACGAGAGGTTGTTGATTCTGTTAATAGCTATGAATATGAAAATATTATAGCTGAAGTGAAGGATGACATTTATGTGCATACAGAGGATGATCGCATACTAAATATTTTTAACATGGGTAACCCAAAAATTACGTTAGGTGATATTTCGACAAACCTATTAGTTAATCCAACAAGTCTCCTAATTCAAGCTAACGAAACTAATTCCATGATTATTCGAGACCATTTACAAGCAGTTCATGCGGAAGTTATAGAGCATCGTCGTTGGGGTGCACCGCTTCATATTATTGAAATTGTCCGTCGTGGCTTAAATAAAGCTGTCGGTATTTCACATGTAGCTAAAGATTTAGGTATTCCGCGTGAGCGTATTATCGCCTTTGGTGACGAGGACAATGATTTAGAAATGATTGATTATGCCGGTATTGGCGTCGCTATGGGTAACGGCATCACTAGCTTAAAAAACATAGCCAATGAAATTACAACGACGAATAATGAAGATGGCATTGCTAAAATACTTATTGAGCGCTTAAAATTATGATAGTTAAGTAGTAATTCCCCTTTTTTCAGCCATTTAAAAATAGGGAGAAGTAAGCATTACTAATAAATACAGTTTTTTAGGAGGTTAAGATGATGAAAATTTTTACTGATAGTGGATGTGATTTGCCGAAGTCTTACTACGAAGAGAATGATGTCATTCTACTTCCGTTACGTGTACAAGTAAATAACAACGAATATGATGATGTCATATCAATTGATTCTAAAGAAGTTTACGACGCTATCCGACAAGGTGCACATCCAAAAACTTCACAAGTTTCACCAGAACTCTTTTTAAAACATTTTGAAGAGCTTGCAAAAAGCGGTGAGCAAGGCATTTATATCGCCTTTTCATCTGAATTGTCAGGTACGTATAGTACAGCTTTAATGATACGCAACCAAGTAATTGAGCAGTACCCTACACTAAAGCTAGCAATTATCGATTCAAAATGTGCCTCTTTAGGTCACGGCTTAATCGTTCAAGAAGCCGTTCAACTGAGGAAAGCAGGTACTTCGCTTGAAGAAATTGAAACAAAAGTCTCTTCACTCGCTTCACAAATGGAACATCTTTTCACAGTGGAAGATTTAGATTACCTTGCTAAAGGGGGGCGTGTTTCAAAAGCAAGTGCATTTCTTGGTGGACTCCTTAGCATTAAGCCTATTTTAAATGTCGAGGATGGCAAACTGGTACCGATTGAAAAATCACGTGGTCGTAAAAAAGCGATTGCGCGTATGTTAGATTTAATGCAAGAGCGTGGTGGTAATTTTTCTAATAAAATTGTCGGCATTAGCCATAGTGATGATACGGCCTTTGCTAACGAAGTAAAGGCATCCATACAGGAAAAATTTGCGCCAAAAGAAGTTCAAATGACAATGATTGGCTCAGTTATCGGTTCTCATGTTGGACCAGGTACAATCGCTATTTTCTTTACAAATAAAAGCTACCAATCATAGCATATTGAGAACAGGACATAAGAGAAAAAGTGTTAGATTGATTTCAATCAATCTAACACTTTTTTTACTATGCCGTTGATGTCCGCTACGGCGGTTGCTTTCCGCGGGCACACCGTAAGCCGCAACCCTCGCTAGCGCGCAGTTTGTTGCTTCTTACGCTGCGTGCGTTCCCGCAGGAGTCACCGCCTTTGCTACCATCAACTAATGCTCTCTTCTAAATTTTATCTACTGTAAAAGAATTTACTAACAGTTTTGTTCCTCTTTTAAAGTTTTGTCCCAGCCTCTTGGCTAATTTTATTTTGCAGCGTCTTGTTCTTGACGACGTTTTTTACCTCGTTTAATTATAACAACGACGAAGCCAATAAATACAACATAGACTAATCCAAGCGCAGCCATGTAAGGAATGTTTAGCCCTTCATCGTCTTTAACTTGATATATTTCTACAATTTCACGGTCTAAAATGACAGGGTACACATCTTTTTCATTTATACGTACCTTTTCTTCTTGTAAAATACCGTTTAGCATTTTGCCTTCACCAATTTGCTCTGGTGTTAAATCGACACGTTGTGTTTTCCCCGTATTGTTCACCATAATAATCCATTGCTCTTCATCGGATGTTCGTGTAAACACAAGTAAACCATTGTCATTTGTAATGACTTCAAAATCACCTTTACGTAATGTCGCTGATTGATTACGTAAAGATTGTACGTTTTTAATATAATCAATTAACTCTTCATCTGTTTTAAAATTGTATAATTGATGTGTGTCAGGTTTCACTTCCCCGTTCATGGCAATTTCTGTACCATACTGAACAACCGGAATTCCAGGCATCATAAATAACGCTCCCAATGCCATTTTTAATCGTGTTGGAGGGAACATATTTTCAGATGCGGAATCGAATGTAAAACGATGCGTTTGCAATGAATCAATCATAATTTGCGTTGGTTTCTCACTAGTAAAAGGCTCCATTAGCTTTGAAGAGTCTTTATCGACATTTTTAAACATATTACGGTAAATTTCTGCTGTTTCTGGCGAGAAGCTTGCATCAAAATTTGCATCGCTTTCTTCATTTGAAATAATATATAATGATTTTTTTGTATCTTTTAATGCTGTGATCATTGCATTAAGAAATGCAGAATCGGCATCCGCAATATTTGTTAAACGTATGCCACCAACATCATATGTAGAAACAAATTTTGTCGCTGATTCAATTAAAGCAGCTTGTACATCTTTATTTGTTAAATCCCATTGAATATGTCCATTATCTGTAGAGGCAATCCAGTTCTGTTTTGCTGCATCCTGTGCCCACTCATGATTAGGGCTTACATTATTTAAGGGAAAGTCAACCATAATCGACATATTTTTTTCTTTAAATGTCTTCACTACACTTTGAAATTCTTCTGCTGTTCCAAAATGCTCTTCGATTTTACTATAGCTTGTTGGCATTGAGCCATCGTATATTTCAGTATCGAAAATTGTTCCGATAGATACGATCGTATAGCCCATTTCTCCAATAAATTTTAGTTTATCTTGTAGACCTGTAAAGTCACCGCCTGCAAATTTCGTTGGGTCTTGCGTATTTGTATCAAAATCGTTGGTGCCTGAACCATTAAAGAAACGGTCAACGAGTAAATCAAAAATGCTTTCTTCTGCAATCGTTCTTGTTTGAACTTCATCCGCATGAGCTGGTGTTACACCAATCAATGAAGTTGCCAGTAAAAGCGATGCGGCTGTTGCGCCTATCCACTTCTTAAATTTCACTTTTATTCCCTCTCTTTCAAAGCAATCCAACGTCATTTTACCAAATAAAACAGCTACGTAGCTATCATTTCAAAATATTTTCCTGAAATGCAAAATGAATTAAGACAAAAAGGTGTCAAATTAAGCCAACTTCAATAATAAAAGACAGAGACCATTGAGAAAAAGTGTTGTTTGACTACAGTCAATTTTGGCTATGCCGTTGTTGTCCGCTACGGCGGTGCTTTCCGTGGGCACAGTGTCAGCCGCAACCTTACTAATGCGCAGAATGCCCGTGTCATACATTTTATATGCTCCCGCAGATTATAAATTCAAGAAAATTCAAAATTGTTTGAGTGACTGGCACTTTCAAAAAAAAAGCCGTGAAGCGACTGCATCACGGCTTTTGTTAATCATTATGCAAGGAAATGTTGTCCCATTGGTAATTTAAACCCTAAGAACAGTGTAATTAGTAAAAACACTACAAATAAAATCCAGAACATTGTTGTTGGCTTGTTTTTCTTTTGACGGACTAATACCATTTCCATCATACCAATAACTAAAATACCGCCAATAAATTTAAAGCCATAAAGCATTCCTTGGCCGAAATCCATTGCTTCAATAAATAATGCCCCACCAGTAATGATAATTAAAATGTAAAATAAACGTAATGTCATATGTAAGCCTTTTGATTGCTTACCACTAAGTGCTGCGATTAAAAAGATTACGATACCAACTACCCAAGTTGTAATGTGTAAATGTGTTTGGTTAGTTAAAAAATCCATGTTTGTCCCACCTCATTTTTTTTCTATCAAACTATATCCTATCATGTGGTGGAAATGGTTTCAAATATTACAAATTGTGTTCACGAAATTGAATCAATTACACCTCGAAGGTGGCTAAACCTAACTAAATTCATTGCATTTTTGGGATTCTTCCACCACCTAGAAAAGGGCTTTACAAAAAACAAATTAAAAAATCCGCGGAGCTTACACTCGCGCGGATTATACATATTATTCAAAATGATTGACTAACGTACCGATACCTTGAATTGATACTTTCACTGTATCACCTGCTTTTAAAAATTGCGGAGGATTCATGCCTTTCCCTACGCCTGCTGGTGTACCTGTTAAAATGACATCGCCTGGCTCTAACGTTACGTGTTGCGATAAAATTGATACAAGGTTTTCAACAGTGAACATCATATCTTTTGTTGTACCGTTTTGGCGTACTTCATCATTCACTTTTGTTACAACTGTTAGCTCTTGTGGATTTGGAATTTCATCTTTTGTCACAAGGTATGGTCCTAATGGGCAAGTGCCTTCAAGACTTTTTCCTAAGAAAAATTGCTTATGTTTATCTTGCAGGTCACGCGCTGTAATATCATTCGCAATTGTGTAGCCAAATACATAATCAAAGGCTAAGTTTTTCGGAATGTTTTTCCCACGTTTACCAATGACAACTGCAAGTTCACCTTCATAATCCATTTTTGAAGAAAGATCAGCATGAATAGATAATGTTTGGCCATCCGCAGCAATCGCTGTTGGAGACTTCGTAAATACCATTAAATCGATTGGTGCTGCTTCTGCACCCATTTCCTTTGCATGCTCATCATAGTTTTTACCGATACACATAATGTTTTTTGGCGTACGTGGAATTGGTGATAACCATTCAATCGCTGTAAATTCACGCTTGAAGCTATTAGCACGATCTGATTTTTCTGCTGCCTCTACTAATTTACGAATCTGTTCAACAAAATCGAAGCCTAATGCAATACCATCGACAATTGAACTTGAAAAAGAAGGGAGAACTTGAAGTTCGTTTTGAATAGCGAGTACATCCCATACCGCTTCTTCTTTTTTTACTTTTGGTCCAAAGCTTACATGTCCACCTAATTTAAATGATAAAATTTTCATGATTTTAAGAGCTCCTTCTTTTTTCTACATGATACAACAATATGATATAAATTACCTTACTTTTACGATAACAATTTTTAATGTTGCTAATTCTCTATCAATTAAGTATATTACGAGCAATTTTTTAGCTTGGCTCAGTCTTCGCCTTATATGTTAATTTACGCCATAAAGCCTCTAACGGACCTTGCTTCCACTTCGTTAGCCAAATTTCTGCCAAGATCATTTGCGCCACAATAATACCGATAGCAATTAACACTCCAGTAGAAACACTAACTTTTCCATACCAACCTAATCCAAATTGATAAAATATACATGTTCCGATAATGGATTGAAGTATGTACATCGTTAACGACATGCGTCCAATTTTTGCAAAGGGACTAAGTAATTTTGGGACAACTGGCAGTAGACATAGTAATACAATGAATCCTATATAGCCGATTGATAATATTGGACCACCCATATAGACCTTTATATAATCTAGTAAATACGTACGAGTATAGATGATTGGGGTACTTTTCAAAAAAATACCTACTGTGAGCCCTGCGATTGTTAATGCCAGCCACAGCCATTTCAGCTCTTTCGCTCGCTCAACTAAATGCCATTTAGAAGCAGCAGCACCGATTAGCATAAATGGTAATACCATAAACAATGACGCAATCCACATTCCTATACCTGCCTGAACAGATAGGTCTGATAAGCGTTGTAAAAAGGCATCCACCCAACTACCTGTACCATAAGCAGTAATTGCTTTTTCCACATCCGTAATATTTAAATACGTATCTACCTTCGTATTAAAGCTAATATAACCTACGACAAACAACATAAAAAGATGCATACATCCATTAATTATAATGCCGGTTAATAAAAGCCAGATTGGCTGTAAACGTAGAAGTAACAGTAAAAAAATACCACAAAATGCATACATCATTAAAATATCTCCCCACCAAATAAGGACCGCATGCACCAAACCAAACATAAATAATACAGTAAGTCTTCGAAGACCTATTCCATAAAAGTTTTGTTCACGACTTTGGGCTTTTTGCCATTGCATCGCTAACCCATAGCCAAATAACATAGAAAATAACGGATAAAAGCTGCTTTGCACATAGATATCTAAATTTTGCTGCCAAACAATATCTGACGGTGTTGTAAACCATGACCCTAAATCAATATGTGGCATTGGTAAATAAAAAGCATACATATTAACAAGCAAAATACCTAGTAAGCTTATTCCACGTAAAATATCTAATGTTGCAATACGCTCCTGCAACATCGTCGGTTTTAAATTCACAAAATAGCCTCCTCTTCTTTCTTATCACGTACATTGCAATTTGCCCCTTCTGCATGTAGGTAAGCCATATCAACGCTCACTTTCCATGCAGAAGATCGCAGCTTGCATTTTAACGCTTCTGAAAGGAATACTACCTAATTTCACAGGCGAAGGTTTCCCTACGCATAAAGTGCCTGCTCAATGTCAAACAAGTACAACACTTTTTCATTCACTTGTATGTGTAAAATCGATTCAATCGCCTCACTATAAACACGTAGTTGTACACCATAACGGCCTATAAGTTCCTTCGATAACGCTGGCTCCTCCGCAAATTGGGAACTGATGCGGTCTGTTTTATAATCAAGTAATATCCAGTTGCCATAAACATCCTCAAACAAGCAATCCACAATCCCTTGTACGATTTGCGCGTCACCGTCTTCATCGACACGACTAATGGTAAATGGCATTTCTCTGCGAATTTGCTTTGCATTTTTGAAGCGTTGGCCAATATCAGTTGTAAAGAAACGGAAAATTTTCTCACATGGAACAATTTTGCTTTCTGCCTCTGTTAGCAACTGTTTTGCCACTAACTCCGCTACAAATTGCTCAACCTCTTGCACTGTTGAAAAGCCACACTGTGGTACATGCTGCATAGCCGTATGGACGGCCGTTCCCATTTCTGCGCCTGTTAGCTGCTTGTCCTGTAAAAAGGTTGGTCTTGGTGCAATAGAAGCCTTGTCTTTTTTAGGTGCAGTAAAATAGTATTCTGGCTCTTCTTGACGTTGTAAACTTTCTACACGCTTAATTTCACTAACCGATGTTTTCGAGCGTTTTTGTGTCGATTTTTGAAATGCATACTGCGCTTGGAAGCGAGCAGTAATTTCTGCAAGCAACTCGGCATCTTCTGGTGCTTCTAGCATCTGCTGTACGTCGCTATCGAGTGCTTGCGTGTCATACATAAAATGATAGGTTGGAACTGCACGGATCCACCAATGCGATGCATCTTGTCTAGCCTTATATGGAGAACTTGCGATTGATGCAAAATCAGCATGTCTTGCAACAGCAGGTCCAACCCAATCAAAGTAACTATTTGCACGGGCACGTAAATAATCTTGCAACGGTGCATCCACAGCCAAGTTTTGAGCGTCCTGCCATGCATCACGTGTTTTACCCCAGCTTTTTACTGAGCCTACTAAAATAAGCCGTTCCTTGGCGCGTGTCATCGCTACGTATAATACACGCATTTCCTCGGCTCTCATTTCAAGCTCTTTTTTCTCCTTCATCGCAAGAAACGGTAAAGAAGTATAGGTTATGCGATTTTCTGGATCAATCGCCTTGACCGCAAGCCCATAATCCTGGTCGAATAAATATGGATTGTGAAAATCCATTTTATTGAAAGGACGTCCCATTCCTGCAACAAAAACAACTGGGTACTCTAACCCTTTGGAAGAGTGGATGGTCACAAGTCTTACTACATCATCTTTTTCACCAATGGACTTTGCCGTTCCTAAATCATCCCCACGTGTTCGCATCCGGTCTATAAAGCGCAGGAAGCGGAATAAGCCTCGAAACGACGTTTTTTCATACATTAATGCTCGATCATGTAAAACGCGTAGATTCGCCTGTCGTTGTTTACCATTTGGCATTGCCCCAACCATTTCATAATAATGCGTATCTAAGTAGATTTTCCAAATTAAATCTGACAAAGATCCTCGACGTGCTAAATCTCGCCAGTTTTCAAATGCCAGCATAAAACGTTGAAGCTTCTCAAATGTTTCGGATTGTACACCATGTCCTTCACTTCGAATAAACTGTCTTAATGCATCGTAAAACGGTGTTTTTGTATCCGCTAAACGAATTTTGGCTAACTCATTTTCTGTTAAGCCTACAAAAGGTGCTCGCAACACAGAGGCTAGTGGAATGTCTTGATACGGATTATCTACAACCTTTAGTGTATTGAGCATAATCATCACTTCAAGTGCATCAAAATAACCTTTAGATGACTCTGCATAAAGGGGAATACCAGCTAGTTTAAATTCTTCCACTAAATCGGTTGACCACGTCATTGAACGCATTAATATAACGATGTCACTGTATTTTAATGGACGCTCTGTTGCTGTTTTCGTATCGTATACCGTTGTACCATCTTCCATCATTTGGCGAATTCGATCAATAATAAATCGTGCTTCATACTGTGATTTTTTTAGTTCTTCAAGCTCTGAAGCCTCACTTATACTCTCATCCTGTTCTTCATCCAATGTCTCTTCCTCGAGTGGATGTAAAACGACGAGTTCAACAGGTACCTCTTTATCGTCATATGGTGCTGCTGGCTTCAATGAAGCATTGTCATCATAGTGTATTTCACCAACCCGTTCGCCCATAATTTGCGCGAATACAAAATTTGTAGCGTTTAAAACCTCGCTACGACTTCTGAAATTAGCATTTAAATCAATGCGCATGCCAGTTGCTTCGGGATCTTCTGAAAATTCACCATACTTTCGCATAAAGAGCTTTGGCTCTGCTAAACGGAAGCGATATATACTTTGTTTTACGTCACCAACCATAAAAAGGTTGCCATCTTGCTCTTCACCTAGCTTGACCAATTGTAAAATCGTTTCTTGTAGCATATTCGTATCTTGATATTCATCCACAAGCACTTCTTTAAAACGTTTTTTCAAATCTAGCGCAACAGGTGATGGCTGTAATTTACCATCTACCTCTTCCGTTAAAATTTGCAGTGCATAATGCTCTAAGTCTGAAAAGTCGATAATTCCCCGCTCTAATTTTGCCAAACGGAAATGCTCGTAAAAAATAGTCGTCAATTCAACCAACGTTGCAATCGTTGGTGCCATTAGTCGTATTTCTTCAAGCAGACGGGCAGGTGTACGGACAAAATAGGTTTCTTTCAGCTTATTCATGATCTTTTTAGCAGACTCACGCTTTTTCTTTGCCAGCTCCTGAAGCTCTACATCGACTAAAGCATCCTTTGAAACACGCTTAAGTGTCGACCACTTCACAGTTGAAAAATAATCAAATAGCTGTTGCCACGTTCCTTCGTGACTAATCCGAATGCCTTCTTGAATCATAGCAAAATCGATTTCTGCCGTTTCAGCATATGGAGCAGGACCATCTGGCTGGAGCGTAATGGCACGCATTTCAGAAATTAATACGAATGCTTCCTCCAGACTATGCTTAACAGTCAATTTTACATATTTTGATAACTCTAAATCATCAATTGTCACATTATCCGCTAACTTATATGTTTCTGGTAAGCTTCGTAACCATTTTTTCGGTTCAGCATGAACGCGAGAAGTATCATAAAGCTTACTCATTAATGTTTCAATCGCCTGATCATCACGATCTGATGTAAAGCTATCCACTAGTCGATAAATGGCGTTGATTTGTGCTTCATCCTCAGTATCGTAGGCTGATTCTAGCACATCAGCTAAAATATCATCTCTAAGCAACGCAATCTCAGCTTCATTCGCTATCCTGAAACCTGGGTCAATATCGAGCATATAAGCATACTGCTTCACAATGGCTAAACAGAAAGAATGCAATGTTGAAATTTGTGCTTTGTTGACAAGACTTAACTGACGTCGCAAATGGCTAGACGTCGGATTTTCTGCTATCGCCTTCTCAAGCGCCTCTGCCATACGATGGCGCATTTCAGCTGCCGAAGCATTGGTAAACGTTACAACAAGTAATTCATCAACATTAATCGGGTTTTCTGTTGCTACAACCTTCTCAATCATGCGATTAATGAGCACTGCTGTTTTACCAGAACCAGCTGCTGCTGAAACAAGGGTATCTTGCCCACTTGCATAAATCGCTTTCCACTGATCATCTGTCCAAGTGACATTTGCTGGCTTCAAGGGTATTTGCTGCACCATGTTAGTTCATCTCCTCCCGAATTTTTTCGACAACCTCTACCGGCTTTACTTGCGGTAGCTGACGATAGCTTTGTTTACCATCGGATGGGTCAAATTGGCACACTGATGCAAATTGACAATAATCACAGGCTGTTTTTGATTTTAGTTTATAAGGGCTAATGGCTGTATCCCCTGCTAAAATACCATTCCCAGCTTCTTGATGCTTACGGCGCACAAAATGCTGCAAGTTTTTCATATCATTAACCGGCACAATACGCGATTGTGATTCGGACGGTGTACCATCCTTTTTCATATAGACAGGTATGATTTGTGAGTGCCCGCTTGCTTCCTCAAGTTGCTCGTCCATTGATAAAATAGCTTCTGGATTTTCTGTTAAAAGACCCTTCATCTTATATTGCTTTAATCGATCTTCTTCAATTTCACTATCACTTAAGTCTTTATCAAGTTTTAGCATTGGATTATGGACGTGGACATAAAGCACACCAGCAGGCTCTGCATCACCAGGTAGCCAATAGGATGCATTTTCCATCGCTACATCTAAATAAGTTAACACCTGCAACGATAGCCCATGATATACCTCGTTCAAATCTAAATCACGGGCAGACGATTTATAATCGACTATACGTAAATAGGAGCGATCATCTATAGATGCACTATCCACACGGTCAATACGACCTCGCATAAACATTTTTTTGCCACCATGTAAATCAATTTCCAATGGCGGAAGCTGTTCGTGTTGCCCTGGTCCAAATGATGCTTCGATGGCAATTGGTTTAAAATGCGAAACATTCGCGTGCTGTGTTAGTGCCATCATTGTGCGCTCTACAATACGTATAAGCTTGCGCTGAATATAACGGTAGCGTGCACTAGATAGCAAAATTTGATGTGAGAATACGGGCACAATTTGCTCTACAGCCTGTCGTGCAAGCTGTTGAATTTGCTGCTTTGTTAAACGAATCCAAGATAGTTGTAAACGATGCGTCTCTTCTGTAATCCATTTCAATGCCTCATGGAATAGATCACCCATTGCAAATGTTTCTAAACGATATTCTGCTCGTTCTTCCAAACGCAGCCCATACGTTGTGAAATGTGAAAACGGACAGCGGAAGTATTTTTCAATCCTTGACACACTTGATGTTAGCTTACGACCATATAACTCTTGTGTAATGTAGCCTTCCAGTGGTTCTGCCTCATTTTTATGCGTAATTGGATGCATTAGTCGATGTAAAATTAATGCCCAATATGGATCTTGCTCATAATATTTTTGTAAAGCTACCCATTCTGGTGCAAGCTCACGACTATGCTCTGCTTGCCGTAACTGTAGCATTAAATGGGCTAATGCTGTACGAGGATGTCGTAAATACGGCAATACATTATCATCAATCAATTCAATTGGATCTATTACTACACGCTCGACATTTACCCCGCTTAAAAGCCCTGCCGTTTTATCGTTACCGATAATCTTCTTAATATATAACGAGGATAATAACGCTTTCCCCTCTTCATCTGCCGTCGAATAAGTCATATAAAGCTTATCTGAAGGTGTTGTAATTGCACGATATAGTAAGAAGTTTTCCTGCAGTAACCTATTTTTGGATGTTGGGGCTAATTCATAGCCAATGTGCATAAACCATTCACGTTCCGTATCAGACAGCAATCCTTCATAATCCATACGAGTAGGATAAACGCCATCGTTCATTCCAAGAACAAAGGCAACTTTAATATGCGATAAACGAGCTAAATCGACTGTTGCCACCATCACTTCATCTAAAGTAGGTGGAATACGGGAGAATTCTAATGTATCGAATCCTTCATCTAAAATTTTTGCCGCTTCTTCCACTGACATTTCTTGCTCACCAAACATGTAAACGAACTGATCGAGTACTGCAACCCATTCTTTCCACGCTTGATCATGCTCACTTGCAGCTAATGCTTCTCCTCTATCAATTTCACGATCTTTCATGATTTGAAGCTTGTCATATACTTGAACTTCCTCTACAAGTTCATATAACGCAGTTGCTACATCTCTACCAGTTGTCGCTTGCATAAGCTTGTCCTGTAATGCTTTTAATGGTGGACGGATTACATCACGAATTGCCTCAATTTCTGTCTGCATCGCACGCTCTTCATCCGTTTGAACACGGGAATGGAATTCAAGACCTCGATATTTTTTGTAAAACCAACGAGCATCTTCAAACCAACGTTCTCCGTATATTCCTTGTGCTAAACAGTAATTTTCTAAGCGATCTGCACGCTCCCGCCAAACACTTTGCTCAGCATGCAAAGGGAAAAACAAATCTGTTTTCACACTTCTAAAAAGCGGTTCATATTTCCAATTAGAAGTAATAACCTCCAATGCAGAACGACTAAACTCAATTAATGGATGATGGAGCATCGTTTTTTTCGAGTTCACAAAAATAGGAATGTCGTATTGTTGGAAAATTGTTGAAATAAGCGGATCATATACATCTGCTTGTCTATAAAGTAACACTATATCTTGATAACGATAGCCCTCCTGCCTTGTCAGCTTCGTTATTTCCCGGGCAATGGCGTGAATCTCAGCCCGTCGATTCGACGCTTCAAAGACCTTCACATCGCCTGTTGATTTTTTCGTTTTTGGCACCATATTTTCAAATGTTGCTTCTACATGACGTAAATCTTCTGACTGGAATCGATGTGTTTTGATAAAATGCAACGGTGCATCTACCTCAATGCCATTTTCCTGTGCTATATCATGCAAACGCTGATTTGTAATTGCCGCTTCATTAAAGAGCGCTTGCTCATCATACACTTCTTCTATATGGTCAAACGGCAGCACTACGGTTACTTGCTTTGACACCTTTAGCAGTTCTTTAACAAGCTCTAGCTCTCTTACAGTAAAGGCAGTAAAGCCATCTATATAAATTGTCGCCTGTTTCATCGTCTCTGAAAATTTTAACTGCTCGGTTAAGATCGGATAGTATCCCTCACTATCGACATAAGTCGTGCCAAGTCGTGCTTCTAATGCTTGCAAAACGATTTGTAAATCATTTGTTTTAGCCTGCAATGTATTCGGTGCATCAATAGCCTTTAAAGAAGCTGTCACTTCCGCTAATACCGAACTGTTTACACTATAACGGCTAAATTCACGTAATAACGATTCGATTTCCTCTGTAAAGCCCCGTTTACCAGCAGCTTGTCGAAATAGAGAGAAATCACTTTTTTGCTCCTCTAGTAATTTTCGAATAAGCATCCGATAACCATAGCCATTTACTTCTTGACGAGCAATACCACCTGTTTCTTGTAATACAAGCCAAGCCAAACGTTTAAACGTCATCACTTGTGCACGTATTAGCCCGTGTAAGCCATGTCTATTTGTCAGTTCATATTCAGTTGAATAAGACATTTGGTCAGGGACAATGATAAAAATAGGGTGACCTAATGGATCTGTTGATAATTGCTCGACTATTTCTCTATGAATAAACGCTGATTTTCCGGTACCTGCACGTCCTGATACAATTCGTAATGTCATTCACTCTTCCCCCTATTCGTAAAAAATCAAATCTATGATAAAAAATTTATTGTAATTGTTTCATTATAATTCTCCACTATTAAAGCTATTGCTAAATGAAATAAAAAAGACCCTCCTACCATTTTACATGATACAAGGGACTGCATGTGCAGATTCAGCCTAGAAGATTATTCATTTTTCGTCATTTTTCGCACACGTTTCAAATCTCTTTCCACTCGAGCGTTCAATCGCTTCTCGATTAACTTGCCAATCCACCATAACAAGACAATGGCTACACCAGCAATAATCAGTCGTATCGGACTTGTTAATAGCGATTTTAAATCATAGCCAAGAACACTCATCCCTAAAATCATTACGAATTTCCCTGCTAATAGCACCGTTAAATAATATTTTTTATGAATATGAGAAAGTCCCGCAACTATATTGACAATGACTGAAGGCGTAAATGGAAAGCACAGTAATACAAACAACGGGCTAATTCCGTTCATATCAACCCATTTGATAAGCTTTTGTACCTTTTTCCCTCGCGTTACAAAACGCAGCTTCGGATGCTTTCCGAAATGTCGAACAAGCAAAAAAACTGCATATGAGCCAGCTACTGAACCTAACCAAGATAATAAAAATCCAATCCATAATCCAAATGCACTCGCATTTGCGACAACGAACACAACTAGCGGTAAAAAAGGAAAAAAAGCCTCTAAAAAAGGTAGTACTACACCTATTATTGGGCCTAGTGTTCGGTATTGTGCCGCAACATGCTCGATATTTTCTACAGTAAACCATTCATTCACTATTGCCACCTCTACTTATATTGCAAAATTACATGTAAAATTGTAAGTTCTTCTGAAGCGTTTTGATATTCGTGTGCTTGATGCCCAGAAAATACCAAGGTTTCTCCTTCAGTTAAAGTTTCATGCATTACGCCAGCAAAAATAATAGCTTGTCCATGAATAACAGTCACAGTTTCTTCTACCCCTTCTGTATGGGCTTCACTCCTACTTCTCGCCCCTGGTTCCATTTCTACCTTATAAAATTCCCAGCCACGTTCAGGATCATAAGGAATAATTGAGTAAACTCGATAACGCCCATCGTCTTCATCGACATGTGGCGCATTTTTACTGCTAAACTTCATAAAATGGGCTATCGGTGGCTGTAAAAGGGATGAAAATGATATTCGAAGGCCTGCAGCTATTTTCCAAATTGTTGAAACCGTTGGATTCGCTTCACCTTTTTCAATTTGCGCTAGCTGTGCTTTACTTACGCCTGTTGCTTTTGCCACATCATCTAAGCTTAAACTACGCTGCTGTCGTATTTTTTTTAATTGGAATGCTAAATTTCGACTCATTTGTTCCATCTTGACTCACCATTTCCTATTGTTTATTTTATCGGACATATGTATACTTTAATAAACATATGTGAATGTTCAAACTATTCCATTATAAGTATACATGGAAATTTTTTCGAAAGGACGACCTATTTATGACAAGCACAACAGATCTTCATAATGAATCAACAACCTCTACAGACGATAGCTTCCTACAAGGAGTAAAAGATTGTGTACCTACTTTACTCGGTTATATTAGTATAGGACTGGCATTCGGTGTTGTAGGTTCCGCTTCTGGACTATCTGTAGTTGAAATTGCATTACTAACAATTCTCGTTTACGCGGGTTCTGCGCAGTTTATTTTTTGCGCACTTTTGCTAACGAGTAGTCCTGCCTCTGCTATCATTGTAACCATTTTTGTCGTAAATCTACGTCATTTATTAATGAGTTTAACATTGGCACCTCATTTTACGCGCTATTCTATGCTACGAAATGTCGGATTCGGGACATTATTAACAGACGAAACATTTGGTGTAGCCGTAACCAAACAAATGCAAAATGGTAAATTACATGGCAAATGGATGGATGGACTGAATATCACAGCGTACGCATTTTGGATTTTATCTTGCGTCGCAGGTGCTTTTTTAGGACAATGGGTGGCAAATCCCGAAAAGTGGGGCTTAGACTTTGCATTAATCGCCATGTTTGTTGCTTTACTAGTGCTACAGCTTAGTAGCGTTGGAAAAAATAAAATCATGCATTACCTTATGTTAATTGGCTATATGGTGGTCATTATGTATGGCTTATCTTATCTCGTTCCTTCGCATTTAGCTGTACTACTTGCAACTGTTATTGTAGCTACGATTGGGGTGGTGACAGATAAATGACGACAACAGCTTCTATGGTATGGCTTATTATCGGTTGCGCATTGGTTACATGGTTACCCCGTATTATACCGTTTATGTTTGTGCGCAGTGTGAAACTGCCAGATGTAGTTTTAAAATGGCTAAGCTTTATTCCAGTTTGTATTCTTAGTGCCCTTGTTATCGAAAATTTATTGGATACTGAAAGCAAAAGTTTCGTTACACTGGATTGGCCTGTCTTTTTAACTTTTGTGCCTACACTTATCATTGCACTAGTCACAAAAAGCTTATCGATTACAGTTGTGGCAGGCGTTATAATAATGGCTGCTGTAAGATTCATTATGTAAAAATATTTAACGTTTGCTTTTTCACTATAAAAAAATCCGCTTAGTCGCTTGCGAAAGTAGCACGAGGTGTAAGACGAATCACCCCAATATGGATGAGTTCGTCTTACACAGTGCCCGCAAATGCGACGCGGATTTTTATTTATTACTAAAGGAGTTAGGAAGTCTTTAATGACAGCCCTCCTTATTTTTTTTGCATTTTGCTCGCCAACCAAAAACCAACAGTTAACGAAAAAGCATCTACAACAAAAATAATAGGTGGGGAAGTATAACCTGCATATACTGAAGCGGCAATAAGTGCTATAGCTAAACCTAACGCCACATAACGGTTATACGTAATACGTGTAAACAATAACACGAGTAATGCTGGGAAAAATAATGCTAGCATCATTTTCCCATATAGATCTATCATAGTTCCCTCGGCTCCGCCAACAATAATCCAATTCGATAATGGTCATTGCTGTAAATTACATGCTGCGTAAGGCGAATTTCGTTATTACGGTCTAGCACCTCTAAACGACAATGTGCAGCATTTGATTGTAAAGCTTCATATAATTCAACTTCTGTAGTAATCGTGTGTCCGTTTACTTTACGAATACATTCCCCTGCAAGTAAGCCCATTTTTTCTGCTGGCGAATCAGGAAGCACCGCAGCAATAATAGCTCCCTTTGTACTTGGGGCAACCGCATACGATTCCGTTTTATCTTGCAAAGCATAATAAATTGATATTATGATCCGAATTAATGCCCCTACTGCTAATGTTATATAACCAATAATCGGTGCCAAAAATGATGCAAGTCCACCTATTAAAATCAGCTGTCCTAACAATAAGACTGAGCGCCCTATTTTCGGCAACTGCACAACGGGTAATTCTTTCCTTAACAGCTTTGAAAAACCGATAACTACAGGGAATAATACGAATGCAAAGTGATTATCTCCCAATGTAAACTGCGGCCAATATGGCAGTGATGATGGGATGATATTACCTGGAATAATAAAGAAAATAGGTAACACCCAGACATTCCTTGTTCGATAGACGATAGCCTGCATGCCACGTTTTGTATTTTCGATAGCAGGTGTGATAACTTGTTTAGCAGTACGGCGAATAAACATGCCTTCTACTATTACACATAGCCCTGTTATGATCGTAATTGTAACAATAGCCCCTGCTAATAAATCGACGCCTTCCAACGAAAGCTTCCACCAGGAGAACGACCAGTTATACTGGTACATCGCCCACAATGTAAGAGTCGCGATTGCCATTGTGTAAATTGGTGACAATACATTGATGAAAAATAACAAGAGACCTAGTAAAGATATAGCCATTAAAATTAGTAAAAAAGGTTTGGGTACAGTGAGCCCGAAACCTAGACTTATTAGAGAAATGACTAATGCATAAGGCCATCCACGCTTCCATTGTCCTATCAGCTCTGTCCAACCCCAAATAATACGTCTGTTAAAAAATCTTCGCTCTTGCTTTACACGTCTATACCCTAATAAGATAGCAACCACTATCGCCATATAAACTACTGGATTAAGTAAAAAGCGGCCAATCGCTGTTACAATTTCTATTAATATGTTACTAACCATACGAACACCCGCCGTTTCTGTCATGAATACTATGCATTCATTGTATCAAACGACCACTGTCTTGCGTAGTAGTAACTGGTAGAAAGCTTGTTATTTCCCATCATTTTTACTAGATTTATAATATCTATTGCTCAATATTGTGCAACAGGAAGCTTGTTGCCATTTGGAATTGCAAGTCATTTTGACGATCTTCTTTATAAGCCTTTAACGTTCCATTTAAACTATTGAAGAATGTAGAATCTACATATACATCATTATCTGCTGGTGGTAATTCCTTCTGCTTACGATAAAGTTTTACTGCCTCTTGAGTTGTCTCATCTAAATACCCATCTAATCGATCAATTTGATAACCAAGCTTTTGCAATGCTTTTTGTGTATACGCGATTTCCTCGCTCATATTGCCTATTTTGAATTGCCCTGTTAATGGATGCAATTGGAACGCAAATAACTCGTTTTGTTCAATAACTAAACTAGCTTCAATGCCCTTCCCATGGATCCATTCACGTTTTGGCGTAAGCCATTTATTTGTCGATAGCTTTAGTTCTCCCCCATTTGCAAGAGACCATGATTCCTGCACTGTGCCCTTACCAAAACTTTTAACGCCGACAAGGGAAGCACGATTCCAGCCTTTTAATGCTCCACTGAGTACTTCACTAGCCGATGCACTACCACCATTTTGAATAATGACAATCGGAATTTTATTCATCGTAGCTAAATATTTTTCATCAAAGCCTTTCGATTCAGTTTTTAATGGTTCCATAGCCCCCTCTGCATTTTGCATATAGGCAAATACTTTACCATTTTCTAAAATTGTACTTAGTAGCGCTGCGACGCTATGTAAATAGCCTCCAGGATTATCACGAACGTCAACAACGAGCCCTTCTACATCTTTGCGTAGTAGCTTACTTGTTTCAGCAACCCACTCATTTGCTGTCTTCTCACCAAATAACGAGATTTCTATATAGCCTATCGAAGTATCCTCAACCTTCACTACCTCACTCGTTACGGTTTTATTGGAGATTGCAGCACGTTCCATCGTCATTTTAATATGCTTATCCTCACTTGGACGATAAACAACAATGGTAATCTTTGTCCCTTTGTCACCTTGAATTAAATGCATTAGTTCACTCATTGTTTTCCCATCTACTTTTACGCCATCAACTTGTACAATTTCATCGAGAGAGCGCATTCCAGCCTTTTCTGCTGGTGACGAACGAACAGGCGATACAACAATAAACTTCCCATTGTTTTCTGTCAGTTCAATACCGATGCCAACTCTTTCTTCTGCTAGCATTTGTCGATGTTGCTCAGCCTCTTCCTTCGTGTAATAGGTACTATACGGGTCCTTAATTGCATCTGCCATACCACGTAAAGCACCTTCTACTAATTCTTCTTTTTTAGTGCTATATACAGATTTCTTTTCGATTAGTTGCAAAGCTTCGTTAATCGAATCAACTTCTGCAACTTGCACTTTTTTCTCTCCTCCATCAAAATCAAACAAGTCAAAGTAAAATCCACTACCTATCAATAAACTGCTGACAAGTACCCCGACTCCTGCCGTAATTTTGCGCAAACCTTCCCTCCTCTGTCTCTTTACTGTATGAATTTTTATTTTCAAACATACAAAATAATGTTTTGGAATTCTAAATAAGCTCACGGGCTATACAAAATTGTTTGGGTGCCTGGCACTTTTCAAAGAATCTAGCCACCTATAGCGTAAAAATCCACTTCGCTTTCCGCGGGCACGACGTAAGCCGCAACCGTCGCTATCGCGCCGCCTGTTGCGTCTTACGTTTTGTGCATTCCCGCAGGAGTCTACGTGGATTTTTACTTGGGTATATAAAATAATCTACTAGTAGCGCTTTAAGTATTCAGAATTGTTCGGGTGCCTGGCACTAATACCCACTGTGCATTCCCGCATGAGTCTACGTGGATTTTTACTTGGATATATAAAATAATCTACTAGTAGCGCTTTAAGTATTCAGAATTGTTCGGGTGCCTGGCACTAATACCCACTGCATTCCCGCAGGAGTCTACGTGGATTTTTTCTTGGATATATAAAATAATCTACTAGCAGTACTATAAAAATTCAGAATTGTTTGGGTGCCTGGCACTAAAAAACCGGCACTAAAAAAACCCACTATGCATTTTACGGGCACAGTGGGTTGTAGTTTAGTTTTAATCTAATGCTTCAACAGTGTTTTTTAACATTTCGATGTTCATTGGACCTTCTATCGCTTGCTGAATAGCCCCAGTTGAATCAATGAAATACGTTGTTGGAATTGTAATGACCTGATAATCTGAACCAGCAGCATTTTCTGGATCAAGTAAAATCGGGAATGTAAGTTCAAAACCATCTCTAAATGTCATGACTGAATCAATTTTCGCATCAGCTGTTACGTCTCGCTCGGCTGACGTTAAATTGACTGCTAAAATTTCAACATTATCCTCTTTTGCATATTGATCGTAATAATTTTGCATATGCGGCATTTCAGCTTTACACGGTGGACACCATGTTGCCCAAAAATTTAATACTACTTTTTTTCCGCGTAACTTACTTAACGTCACTTTTTCACCATCTAAATTAGTTAACGTGAAATCTGGCGGTGTATCTCCTTTTTTCAACCCAATTGTCCGTTCTTCTACTTCTTTACCAAGTGAGGCCGTTTCAATTTCGCGCTCTTTATCGATTTGCTGTTTAACATATGTACCAATCATCGCAGCTATTAACAACACAACCATAAGTAACCCAATATTTTTTTTCATTCTTTTCCTCCCATTCGTTGAATTCCTATACCTAACATAAGTAATAGGAAGCTTACTCCAACAGCCGGTTGCCAAAAGCCATTAGGCTGAAAAACAGCAACGATTACATACACAGCTGTATACACTAATAACGCTAGAGTTGTTTCTGTTACTTTCCATAATATGATAATCGTTAGTATGCTTAGCACTACCAAAGTGATGAGTTCACTTTGGAGCGAATTGTCATTCAATAATACCACGAACCATTGATAAATGGATTGCGTTAAAATGATTGCCCAGCCACTTGCAGTTACGCCTTCAGAATCGAATTGTAGTTGTTGTCGCTTCCACCACAATTGAAATATTAAGGCAACTGTTCCTAATAAGACACCGACAGTTCCGCCATTAAAGTAAAGAAGCGTTAATGGTTGTGAAAAGACAGATTGAAAGTCCGTAATAACGACGCTAAATTTCCAAACAAGTATAAGAGTAAAGATTGCATCGCCATATACCCCTGACCATATTTTCGGGAATTGTATTCGTAAGACAAGCCATACAATGATAAATGCTGCTAATAATGCGACCGCCGTTGCTGGTAAAGTTAATGCACGAATTGAAAACCACTCAGTATTAATCACCTTAACAAATCCTCCACCGATATAGATAATTTTAGCATAGCATACATACTTTTATGAAAACTTCCATTTCACACTGTGTTCAAAAATTATTCTCAAGTTTTCATAGAATAGTCATTTTTGGAGCATTTCACTTGAAAATACCCCACATCGTATATAGTAATAAACATTTCTTTCGAATGCACGTTATAACAGGAAAAATCTCCTTTTTATTTTGTCACTTACGCAAAAAAGAGCCGTCTCACTATGAGACGACTCTCTTCATAAAATATTTACAATGGAATATATTTTAGTGGATTCACACTACCAACTGCTTGTCCTTGCCAAGAGCCGATGTGCACTTCAAAGTGTAAGTGTGGTCCTGTTGAGCGACCTGTACTACCCATTGCTGCAATTTGCTGTCCTTGGCTTACTTCGTCACCAACACTAACATTAAATGCACTTAAATGTGCATAAACTGTTGTATATATTTTTCCATCAATAGAGTGTGTTAAAATAACCACATTTCCGTAGGAGCTAAGTGGTGCGGCGTAAGATACGACACCGTCAGCCGCTGCCCAAATTGGCGTACCTGTTTTATTGGCAAGGTCAACTCCATAATGGAATTCAGGACCAGCACCAAGATTACGCCAGCCATATGGTGATGTTAAACGACCATTTGTTGGTTTAATCCATGTTCCATCCGAAGCTGGAGCATTCACTGTAGAGCCGCCAGAGCCTGAGTTCCCTGCAGCAGCTGCAGCAGCCGCTGCTGCTTTACGTTTTGCCTCTTGTTGACGAGCTACTTCCGCTAATCGGTTTTGCTCTGAAATAATTTGCTGCTGTAATTCAGCACTAATTTCAAGCGCCTCTGAATATTCTTTTTCAAGTAATACTTTTTCTGACTTTAGTTTTGCTTGTTCTTTTTCTAACTGTTCAACTAAAGTGTTTTTCTCTTTTTTCTGTCCATCTAATGATGCTTTTAGACGCTCTAGCTTTGCTTTCTGCTCTTCAAGCTTTTGACGTTTACTTTCTAGTACTTGCTTTTGCTCTTCTAATGTTTGCTTGTCCTGTTTTTGATCGCGAATAATTTGACGATCCGCTTCAAGTAATGCATTTACAGCGGAGAAGCGGTCGATGAAATCTACGAAGCTATTAGAACCTAGTAGCACATCTAAATAGCTAACTGAGCCCCCAGCTTGAATTGCACGTGCACGATCTTGTAATAATAAATCACGCTCTTCAATTTTGCGAAGAAGCTCTTCAATTGTACCTTCTAATTCTTTTATCTCTGCATTTGTAGATTGAATTTCTGCCAATACATTTTTAATACTACTATTTGTAGTTTCGATTTCAGCGTTTAACGCTTGAATTTGATCTAGTAATTTTTGTTGCTTTTCTTCATTTGCACTAATTGCATTTTCTTTATTGCTAATAGAAGAATTTAATTGATTTTTCTTTGTTTCTACTTGTTTTTTCTCTTCTTTTAAATCCGTTAAACTAGTTGCATACGCTGTTGGAGTTTGGATAATAAGAAGTAGTGCCGTTGTTGCTGCAAATGCTTTAATTGTGTTTTTTGCCTTACTTTTCATTTATTGAACTCCCTTCGTCTATTTAATTCCATTTTTCTGACTATGTACGCCGTCATAAACGGCTTTTTTATTGCGCTACATCTCTGACTAAATATAAATTACGCCTCGGCATTATTGCGTCAAGTTTTTTTCGAGCCTGATCAATAGGCTCCTTATAAAATCTGTGACATTAACCGTGGACTTTAACTTGATTCAGACGGGGGTAGAATCCACAAAGAATCCCGTGTATCCCCCGCTTTTATAAATAAGAACTTTTGCTGAAACAAGTTAAACTTTTAAAAATTTACGTACAGACATGAAGCTTCCCCAAATACCAATAAGCACACCAATAAGCAATAGTAGACCACTTACTTGATAAACAAGTGGTGAGAAGCTAAGAAGCTGAACGAGCTCACCTTGTAAACGAGGTGCAATAATTCTATATACATTGTGATAAAGTGTTGCGATAACCGCAATCGGGACGATAGAACCTAATATCCCCAGCCACATACCTTCTAAAAGAAATGGAATACGCACAAACGAATTTGTTGCACCTACTAGTTTCATAATTTCGATTTCATCACGTCGTGCGATTATCGTAATACGAATCGTATTAGAAATTAAGAAAATAGCTGTGAATAATAACCCTAAAATCAGCACAAGACCTACATTACGACTAATATTTAAGAAGTTGAAAAGTTTTTCTACCTTACCTTCACCGTACTTCACATCGTATGTATATTCATACTTATTAATTGTCTTTGCAACCGTGGCAGTTTGCTGTGGATCTGTTGCCTTTACATAAATAACATTTCGTAACGGGTTACTTTGCTCAAAAAGCTTAAAGTCATCCCCAAAATCTTTCACTAACTTTGTTAATTCGTCTTCCTTTGTGGAATAAGTAAATTCCGCAACATCAGGCAATTTTTCTATTTTTGCTAGCAATGCTTTTTCAGCAGCTTCATCTGCTGTTTCATCGATTAACACTTTTATTTCAACATCGTTCTCTAAATCTGATGCTACTTTATTTAAGTTCATCATAATTAGCGAGAATACACCTACTAATATCAAAGTCACTGTAACCGCGCTGACAGAAGCAATTGTCATCCAGCTATTACGACCAAGTGATTTTATACTCTCTCGAAAGTGTCGTTTTACCGTATTAAATTTCATAGCCGTAGTCACCTCCGTGCTCATCACGGACAATCATACCGCCTTCAATCGCTATAACTCGACGACGAATGGTATTCACAATTTCGCGGTTGTGGGTTGCCATTACAATTGTCGTTCCCCGTGCATTAATTTCTTCAAACAAATTCATAATCTCCCAAGATGTCTCAGGGTCTAGATTCCCTGTTGGTTCATCTGCAATTACTACTTTTGGTACGTTCACAATAGAACGAGCAATAGAAACACGTTGCTGTTCTCCACCAGAAAGTTCGTTCGGGAACATTCTTGCCTTATGCTTTAATCCAACAAGATCTAAAACTTCCATAACTCTACGTCGGATTTCAACTGGTTCCTCTTCAATTACCTCTAACGCAAATGCTACGTTTTCATAGACATTTAATCTTGGAAGTAATTTGAAATCTTGGAAAACTACACCGAGTTGACGGCGCAAGAAAGGTACTTTTTTATTTTTTAAATCACCTAAATTAATACCATTAACAGTAATTTCACCTGAAGTTGCTTTTTCCTCACGGTACATTAACTTGATAAATGTCGATTTACCTGCACCACTTGGACCAACAACATAGACAAATTCACCTTGTTTTATATTAACCGAAATGCCATTTGTCGCAACTACACCATTCGGATACTTCTTTGTCACATTTTTCATTTCTATCATGTTTTTTAAACCACCTAAACCTCTTATATGTAAGATGTATTCTTTTTCTATTATATCACTCAATCTATGTTTTTTTATTACAGTTTTATTTCATTCGTTGGCATTATATTCTATTTATTTAATGTTTTTTGGAATATTTTTTTAAAAACCACCAAATGACAACAAATAAAAACAGGAATCGATGGAAGGTTATAGTGATTCCTGTTTCTTATTAGTAAATATTGAATATAAAAAAGCATTCAAGCTATATAGCCTAGCCTGAATGCTCTATATTTTTACATTTGTTGCTCGTCAGTAGTTGTATAACGAATTAAAACTGCTCCTGTTTTCGACTCGCCTTCGATAAATAAGCGATTCGCATTTTCCACTTCTTTATCAAAACGAACTACTTTAGTTAAGAATTGATCCTGTGTTTCAATTTTCGACGTATCTTGAATACCTACATCCACTTTGCCGAAGTTTGTGACAATTTTTCCGCTTAAAGACATTGTTCGTGGTACATATATTTCTACAGCTCCAGCAACTGTATGTGCTTTAATTTTTGATGAATTACTAGAGCATGTTGTCACAACAACATGTCCATTTATAGATTTTGCTTCTACTTCATCTAAAGCCCCATCTAAATAAACACGACCATTCAATGTTTCAGCTTCTAAATCTTTACCACGTACATCAGTTAGTTCGATCGAGCCATTCGATGAATCCACTTCTGCCTTCGTAAATACTAGCTTAGAGCCCTTAATCGCACCATTAAGTGTTTTAAGTTTTAATTGATCTAGCTCGATATCTTGCAAGGCAACACTACCGTTCATTAAACGGACTGACAATTTATCTAACTTTTCCTTTGGCACAAGTAATTGAACATTCACCTGCACAAGCTTAAGCTGACTTAAAATTCTAAGTGAGCCTTCCTCGTTCTTCACAACAAATTGTTCCAAGAAATGATTACGTGTTTCTTCCTCGTTATCATTAAGTAGCGGTGCCTTTACTTTACAAATGACTTGGAAGTTATCACCTTCACACGTCTCTAATGAAAAATTGCCGTTCGGTAATTCAACAATGACATTTTCTACATTCTCTGCCGCTAGTTCTTCTGTATGTGTAAATTCAAATTTATCTCCAAATGGCGAAGAAACATCAAATTCTTTTACTTTTTTAACTGCTGTATTCATCATATCCATAAAGATTGAACCGATTTGCGATAAATCTTTACGAAAATCATGCATTTCCTCTTGGAAATTTTTAGTGAAGTCTGCATCTTTTTTCTTTTGTTCTTCTTTAAACTCTGGATCTTTAAAGATAGATTCTTTCTCTGTTGAGGATTGCTGACCCATATTCGACACATCGTTACTACTTTGAGTGGACTTGCTAGGTTGCTCTAATGCTTCTAATAATGTAATCGCCTCTTGCGCTGAAATTGTACCTTTTTCCACAAGTTCTAAAATTCGTTGACGTTCATTTTGCATAATCATATAGCCTCCCACAGATTGTTATATCTATTTATACGTATCCCTATGTGAAAAGTTTCACTGAAAAAATGAAAAAGTATTTACTATCACAGATGATGAATTACTGCATTGTCGCTATTAGGTGCATTTTTGATATGGGAAAATAAAAAATCTGCAAGTTTTCCTGAGGGAGAAAAAGCCTTATGCATGATGCCACAAAAGCTAACGAGCATGCGGGGTCTTAAGTCTTACCCTCGGAAAAGAGCAGATTTTTACAATAAACTACTTTATAATAAATTATTTAGATGCTTCTACCAAAGCAGCTTCCATACGCATTCTATCACGTGTTAATATCGGTTTTAAATATTTACCTGTATAAGAGCCCTTTACTTCCACTACTTCTTCTGGCGTACCTGTAGCAACAATTGTACCACCTTTGTCGCCACCCTCTGGCCCCAAGTCAATAATGTAATCCGCTGTTTTAATAACATCCAAATTATGCTCAATGACAAGTACCGAGTCACCATTTTCAACAAGGCGTTGCAACACAATGAGTAAGCGTGCAATATCATCTGCATGTAAGCCAGTTGTCGGCTCATCTAAAATGTAAAATGACTTACCTGTTGAGCGGCGATGTAATTCAGAAGCCAATTTAACACGCTGTGCCTCACCACCAGATAGGGTAGTCGCAGGTTGTCCTAATTTCATATAACCTAACCCTACATCAACAATCGTTTGTAATTTACGTTGAATTTTAGGAATGTTTTCAAAGAACACCACAGCATTTTCAATTGTCATATCTAAAATATCCGCAATACTTTTATCTTTATATTTCACTTCAAGTGTTTCGCGATTATAACGTTTACCATGACAAACTTCACACGGCACATAAACATCTGGCAGGAAATGCATTTCAATTTTAATAATACCGTCGCCACGACAAGCTTCACAACGACCACCTTTAACATTAAAGCTAAACCGCCCTTTTTTATAGCCGCGTACTTTTGCCTCATTTGTTGTTGCAAAAACATCGCGAATATCATCAAATACTCCTGTATATGTTGCCGGATTTGAGCGTGGCGTTCTGCCGATTGGTGATTGATCAATATCAATAACTTTTTCTAACTCATCCAATCCTGTTACTTCTTTATGTGCACCTGGCTTCACCTTTGAACGGTTGAGCTTTTGCGCTAAAGATTTATATAAAATCTCATTGATGAGAGTTGATTTACCTGAGCCAGAAACACCTGTCACCGCTACAAATAGACCTAATGGTACGTCTACTTTGACGTTTTGTAGGTTATTTTCTTTTGCACCTAAAATAGATAGTTTACGACCATCTGGTTTACGACGCTCAATTGGTAGCGGTATGAATTTCTTGCCGCTTAAATATTGTCCTGTTAATGACTTAGGATTATCCATTACTTCCTGTGGTGTACCTGCTGCAACAATTTGTCCACCATGTACTCCTGCACCTGGTCCAACATCAATAAGATAATCCGCTGCTAGCATTGTATCTTCATCATGCTCTACTACAATTAACGTATTTCCGATATCACGCATATTTTGTAGCGTACTAATGAGACGGTCATTATCTCGCTGATGTAGGCCGATAGATGGCTCATCCAAAATATAGAGCACTCCTGTTAAACGAGAGCCAATTTGTGTTGCCAGACGGATACGCTGAGCCTCCCCGCCTGAAAGTGTTCCCGCAGCACGATTTAATGTTAAATAATCTAATCCAACATTGACTAAGAAGCCGAGACGTTCTTCTATTTCACGCAATACGAGTTTTGCGATTTGCATATCCTTTTCAGATAAATCTAGTTCTTTGAAAAACGTATCTGCATCCTGAATCGAATACTCTGTTACTTGTCCAATATGCTGATCTGCAATTTTCACAGCTAATGTTTCGGGCTTTAGTCGGTAGCCTTTACATGATGGGCAAGCTTGCTGAGCCATATATTTCTCCATTTGTTCTCGTACATAATCGGAAGTTGTTTCCTTAAAACGACGCTCTACATTACGAACGACACCTTCGAATTCAATCATCTGATCTCGCACATTGCCAAATTCATTTTCATAATGGAAGTGAATTTTATCTTTACCTGAGCCAAATAAAACCTTATCCATCTTTTCTTTAGGTAAATCTTTGACAGGTACATCCATTGGAATATCGTAATGGTCGCATACAGCCTTTAATAGCTGTGGATAATATTGAGAGCTAGTAGGCTCCCATGGTGCAATAGCGTGCTCTAATAATGAACGATCCCAATCTGGCACGATAAGCTCAAGATCAACCTCTTGTGTCGTTCCTAAACCGTCACAGCTTGTGCACGCCCCAAATGGACTGTTAAAAGAAAACATCCTAGGCTCTAACTCTCCAATTGAAAATCCACATAATGGGCAGGCATGATGTTCGCTAAATAATAATTCTTCATGCTCCATTACATCGACAAGCACACGTCCCTCTGCTAATCGAAGGGCTGTTTCTAACGAATCACTAAGACGAGCTGCAATTCCTTCTTTTACAACTACACGATCGACAACAACTTCTATCGAATGTTTTTTATTTTTATCTAGATCAATAGCATCGTCTAAATCGCGTAATTCTCCATCAATTCGTACACGGACAAAGCCTTGCTTTTTCAAATCCTCAAGTAATTTTACATGTGTCCCTTTACGCCCTGAAATCATTGGTGCAAGTAATTGCATTTTCGTACGCTCTGGATAGACGAGCAGACGATCGACCATTTGCTCAATCGTTTGAGACGTAATCTCAATACCGTGATTTGGACAAATGGGCTTGCCGATACGGGCAAATAGTAAACGCAAATAATCATAGATTTCCGTAACTGTTCCGACTGTTGAGCGTGGATTTCGGCTCGTCGTTTTTTGGTCGATTGAAATAGCAGGCGATAGCCCCTCTATTGCATCTACATCCGGTTTATCCATTTGGCCAAGAAATTGGCGCGCATATGCCGATAAAGATTCGACATAGCGACGTTGCCCTTCAGCGTAAATCGTATCAAACGCTAATGACGATTTCCCAGATCCAGATAAACCTGTTAACACGACTAATTGATCACGTGGAATTGTGACATTTATATTTTTTAAATTATGTGCTCGTGCGCCTTGCACGACAATTTCTGTATTTTTCACAAGCCAATCACCCTTCTGCTTTCAATTCAAATATTGTATCGCGAAGCTCAGCTGCACGTTCGAAGTCAAGTGCTTTTGCCGCTTCCTTCATCTCAACTTCAAGAGTAGCAAGTAATTTCTCTCTTTCTGCTTTCGTCAATTTTTTGCCTTTCGTTGCCTTTGTTACATAAGACTCCTCTTCCTCTGCCACCTGTGTCGCACGAATAACATCCGGAATCTTTTTGACAATCGTTTTCGGTGTAATGCCATGTTCCTCGTTGTAAGCCATTTGAATTGTACGGCGGCGTTTTGTTTCCTCAATTGCCTTTTTCATAGAATCTGTCATATTATCCGCGTACATAATGACATGCCCATTTGCATTACGTGCCGCACGGCCAATTGTTTGAATAAGAGAACGCTCCGAACGTAAAAAGCCTTCCTTATCTGCATCTAAAATCGCTACTAGTGATACTTCAGGAATATCTAAGCCTTCACGCAATAAGTTAATGCCGATAAGTACATCATATGTACCTTTACGAAGTTCGCGAATAATCTCAATACGTTCTAATGTCTTAATCTCTGAATGTAAGTATTCCACTTTTAAGCCCATTTCCTTCAAATATGCAGATAAATCTTCTGACATTTTTTTCGTCAATGTTGTTACGAGTACACGCTCATTTCGCGCAATACGATCATGAATTTCATCAATTAAATTATCAATTTGCCCTTCAATTGGACGAACTTCAATTAACGGATCTAGTAATCCTGTTGGACGTATAATTTGTTCTACCATTTCTGGAGTATGTTCAATTTCATATGGACCAGGCGTTGCTGATACATAAATTGCTTGATGAATATGTCGTTCAAATTCCTCAAAACGCAATGGACGATTGTCTAGTGCAGAAGGTAAACGGAAACCATGCTCTACTAGTACCCCTTTGCGCGCTTGGTCCCCATTATACATACCTCTTACTTGTGGTAATGTCACATGGCTTTCGTCGACGACGAGTAGAAAGTCCTCTGGGAAGTAATCAAGTAACGTATATGGTGTTGCCCCAGCTTCACGTAATGTTAAATGGCGTGAATAGTTTTCAATACCTGAGCAAAAGCCCATTTCACGCATCATTTCCAAATCATAGCGTGTACGCTGCTCTAAGCGCTGTGCCTCCAATAGCTTATCTTCTGCTCTCAATAGCTCAAGGCGTTGTTCTAATTCTTGTTCAATATTGTCAATTGCTTTAAGCATTTTTTCTTCACGTGTAACGAAGTGGGATGCTGGGAAAATTGCTACATGGTCTCGATCTGCCAATATTTCTCCAGTTAAAGCATCTACCTCTCTAATTCGGTCAATCTCATCTCCGAAAAATTCAATACGGACGCAATGTTCATCACGAGATGCTGGGAAAATTTCCACAACGTCTCCTCGCACACGGAACGTCCCACGTGTAAAACTAATATCATTGCGTTCATATTGCACGTCGACTAATTTTCGAAGTAATTGATTGCGCTCAATTTCCATCCCTGTGCGAATTGATACAACTAATTCTCGATATTCTTCCGGAGAACCTAAACCGTATATACAGGATACGGACGCAATAATAATGACATCATCACGTTCGAAAAGTGAAGAAGTGGCTGAGTGACGGAGTTTATCAATCTCATCATTAATGCTTGAATCTTTTTCGATATACGTATCTGTTTGCGGAACATACGCTTCCGGTTGAAAGTAGTCATAATAACTTACAAAGTATTCAACCGCATTATTTGGGAAGAACTCTTTGAACTCACTATATAATTGACCCGCAAGTGTTTTATTGTGGGCCATAATCAGTGTTGGTTTTTTTACTTGCTGAATGACATTGGAAATCGTAAAAGTTTTGCCCGTCCCCGTTGCACCAAGTAATGTTTGATGTCGTTTCCCTTCACGTACACCCTCCACTAATTCTGCAATCGCCTGTGGCTGATCACCATTAGGCTGATAAGGCGCCTGTAAATCAAATGTTTGCACGCATGTCCCCGTCCTTTCCTTCCAATTTGTACATTTATTTTAGCATAGCAGTATTAAAATATCGAACATTTAACGAACGAATGTTTGTTATTTTTCTTCATTTTCAATTTCGGTACGTGTATGTTGATGTAGCATTTGAGGTTCCTCTTAGATGTGACACTCTTTCAGAAACAACAAACTTCTATCCTTTATACCTATGATTAGATATATACCCTTTCTTTAATCATAGAATTCTAGAAAAATAAAAGATTTTACAATTTTTCATTAAACATAATAGTGCTGATAACATCTATTTGTAGATAAACAAAAAAATCCGCTCTCCTGTTATTGGAGAGCGGTCTTATCATATTATTCACTTGCTACTTTGTGTAAAGCCTCTAGTTCAGTTGCGTATAAGTGAAAAGCTTTTTTATCTCGTTCATCGAGTGTTCTATCTATCAGAACCATTAGCTTTTCTTCACGATGCATACGCTGGATATGATTTAAAAATAAATCTAAATAAATCTCGTTCAATAATTTCTCTGCCTCATCAACTTTTTTTGACTGACCTACGGCTTTTAGAAAATCTGTGTACGAATAATATTTATCCAACGATCTCACCTCGATCCTTTTCTAAATTATAAGAAAATTTAGATTAAAATGCAACGCTAAACAAATAAAAATCATCTATTATTTATTAGAATTATAGCGGAATTTCGAGCAAATTCCTTAGGGAAAAGCATCAATTATCTATATAATTTCGGTTTATATCTATATTTTCAGAATGCATTTTTGTCATTTACACTACAAATAATCACTATTAAAAGGAGGCTTTTACATATGTCATCAAATTATGTGAATGGTTATTTAATGTCTTTTAATACTTATTTATTGGAACCGATTCAGCATGAATCTAAAATTTTCACTCGAGTTATTGACAAGCATAATGAGCTTATTGTGACACGCAAACCTTTGCATGTTTTACGCAAATCTTGCATCTCATTAGGCACGACCTATGAAGCTGCAAAACATTCTGCAAAACGTTTTTTTGGTAATCAACATAAGCTCCCTATAGTCGTCGCATATGATTATGGCTTTCCTTGCATTTTTTTACCGACCTATTCACCAAACTCTATACACAATATTTGGATTGGACTCCATGCTATTTCCAATATTTCGCCGAGTAGTGAAGGATGTATTATTACATTGAAAAATGATATGGAAATTGAGCTGCCTATTAAATATGCTTCGATTAGTAAACAATTTGTTAATGCTTCAATGCTTTATAAACATTATATGGGTGAGCGTAAACAACTTAGCCACGATGCTCCGTACCATCCACCATTTTAAGGAGAAGGGTCACTTGAGTATTAATAAAATATCTACTTGTTAGGGTTAGTAGGAGCTGTCACAAAAAATGCTCTATTCATGTGACTCTTCCTAAAGCGTAAAAACCCACTTCGCTTTCCGCGGGCACACACGTAAGCCGTAACCGTCGCTGTGGCGCCGTTTGTTACGTCTTACGCTCTGTGCGTTCCCGCAGGAGTCTACGTGGGTTTTTACTTAGGAAATATATATATTAATGTTCTACTAGCAGTGCCTAGGAGGATATTGCATAGCTGGAGTTCCTGTGCCATTCTATGCATTGTAATTCTAAAGCGTAAATTCCCCTTCGCTTTCCGCGGGCATACACGTAAGCCGTAACCGTCGCTGTGGCGCCGTTTGTTACGTCTTACGCTCTGTGCGTTCCCGCAGGAGTCTATGTGGGTTTTTACTTAGGAAATATATATTAATGTTCTACTAGCAGTGCCTAGGAGGATATTGCATAGCTGGAGTTCCTGTGCCATTCTATGCATTGTAATTCTAAAGCGTAAATTC
>NZ_JBIWDT010000005.1:225962-231792 GCF_044762185.1 Lysinibacillus sp. NPDC097162
TCCCACTTCGCTTTCCGCGGGCACACACGTAAGCCGTAACCGTCGCTGTGGCGCCGTTTGTTACGTCTTACGCTCTGTGCGTTCCCGCAGGAGTCTACGTGGGTTTTTACTTGGTTAACCTACTAGCAGTGTCATGAAAATTCAGAATTGTTTGAGTGACTGGCACTTTAAATGAGAAAACCTCAGAAGCGTAACGCCTCTGAGGTCTTCATTGATTATCCAATTTTAGAACGTAAATATGCATTGATAAATGGATCTAAATCTCCGTCCATTACTGCGCCTACATTCCCTGTTTCTTCACTAGTACGGTGATCCTTAACCATAGAGTATGGATGGAATACGTATGAGCGTATTTGAGAGCCCCAGCCAATTTCCTTTTGCTCACCGCGAATTTCATCAAGTTGTGCTTGCTGCTTATCGATTTCTAATTGATATAATTTCCCTTTTAACATCGTCATTGCTTTTTCACGGTTTTTAATTTGTGAACGCTCTGCCTGACATTGAACGACAGTACCAGTTGGAATATGCGTAATACGAACAGCTGAATCCGTTGTATTAATATGCTGACCACCAGCGCCTGTTGCACGGTACGTATCAATTTTTAAATCCTCTGTACGAATGTCTACTTCAATATTGTCATCGAATTCAGGCATAACATCACATGAAACGAATGATGTATGACGACGACCAGAAGAGTCGAACGGTGAAATACGTACTAAACGGTGTACACCCTTTTCAGCCTGTAAATAACCGTAAGCATTATGTCCTTTAATAGATAAAGTTACGGATTTAATACCCGCTTCATCACCTGGAAGATAATCGACTGTTTCTACTTTAAATCCACGTTTTTCAGCCCAACGTGTATACATACGAAGTAACATAGAACCCCAGTCTTGAGACTCTGTACCACCAGCACCAGGATGAAGCTCTAAAATGGCATTGTTCTGATCATATGGACCACTTAATAGTAATTGCAACTCAAAATCGCCCATTTTTTGTTGGAACTCTGCAAGCTCATTGCCTAGCTCCTCCTGTAATTCTTCATCAGGCTCTTCACGTAATAACTCTAGTGTCATATCTAAGTTTTCATGTGTATCTACTAGCTCTTTATATTCATTAACAATTGCCTTCAAGCCATTACCTTCATTAATGACTACCTGTGCTCCTTGCTGATCGTCCCAGAAGCCTGGCTCTAGCATCATTTCATCTAATTCTTGAATACGTGCCTCTTTATTTTCTAAGTCAAAGAGACCTCCTGAAGTCCGCCAATTTTTTGGCTGTAGTATCTAACGCGTTACGCACATCTGCTAATTCAATCATTGCTAAATCCTCCGAACATATTTAATGGATATTACATGTAAAATCCGTATTATTCTATTATAGCGTTTTTAAAGCGGAAAACATACTTTTTTCAATATGCCCTGTCCATGAGACATAAAAAATAGTAGTCCAAAGCGCTTAGCTTATACTACTATCTTTTATGATCAAAAATATATTATTCACTAATTAAGCTTTCCGAGTAAACTTTTACGAGCTTCGGCGTGAATTTTTTGATCACAATGCTCGCATGTCAATCGTCTATTCCGATTCACTTTATAAAGCTGATATTTCCTAGTCCCTTCTAAAAGCTTAAATTGTCTTTTACAGCAAATACAAATCGTTTCATAATAAATCATCAAAGCCTACACCCCTCTGTATTTATTAATTGTATTTTAAAGAAAATAAAATTCTTAAAAGCACTCAATGGATATTCCGTTACATCTGTACAGAAATAACTTTCACTAGCATTCATCCTTTTTCGTTTCATCCTCTACCTTAGAACGAATCGCCATTCGTTGAAATACTTTGACTCGATCAAACTGCACTAGTAAATGTTTCGTACGTTTTTCAAGCTTGTATTTTAATAAAAAAGCCCTCTGAATACGATATTCAAAAGCTTTCGGACTAACATCCACAATAATTTCTTGACCGTTCATAAACACAACCTTCGTTTGCTTTTTACTAACAGCAATATAGTCGTCTATATGATGGACAGCAAACCAAATACATTCTGGATGTAACGGTGACTTACTTGGAAACCACAAAATATTAAACCGTTCATGGACAACAATGGGATTTTTATTGAGCTTACCTAAAATCATCTTCGATCCATCAAAGGCTCCTCGTAAGCTCGAACCAAAATAGCGGAGATTAAAATCCATTAGTCTCGTAGGAGATAATTTTGATATATATTGATAGTCCCTTTCAATTACTCTTGTACATAAATTTCCAAAGGCATCATACTCAGGCATATACAACATTGTTTCACTACTCATAATGTCTTCACAATTATAATGCAATGATTACTCCTCCTTTAAATCATATTTATCATGTGAATTAAAAAGGAATGTACATGTTTATGGGTATACCTATGTACTTCCTCGAGCACGTCTGCTAAAACTACATTACTCGAGAATTTAGTCCGACTAACGCATAAATTCACCTCCCCTTTTGTCAAAGAAAGTAAATTCATATGAAAGTGTCTTACTATTTATTTAAATAATCTGCTATACTCATTACTTTCATTGAACTAAATACCTATTGTTACAATTATTGTATACTTTCAATTATCTATTGTCTATTAATTCAGATTTTAGAGCCCGTTTCTTTCTAAGCAAAAAAAAAGACCAACTCAACTTCTCGTTGAATTGATCTTTTCCCTATTTTATTGACCTGCACCGTGACAGTTTTTAAATTTCTTTCCACTACCGCATGGACATAAATCATTACGTCCAATATTTTCAGCTTTACGAACAGGTTGTTTTTTCGGTGCAGGAGAACCATCTTCTTTCGGATTCACAGCCTGACCTTTTGCAACCTCTTCACGTTCTAAGTTACTGCGAATTTCTGCTTTCATCGCATATTTCGCTACATCCTCACGAATTGAAGCGACCATATCCTCAAACATCGCAAAACCTTCTTGTTGATATTCACGTAGAGGATCATTTTGACCATACGCACGTAAATGGATCCCTTGTCGTAATTGATCCATTGCGTCAATATGATCAATCCACTTCGTATCAATTGAACGTAATAAAATAACCTTCTCAAACTCACGCATACGCTCTGGTGTAAGCTCTTCTTCTTTTTCATCATAGCGTTGGTGTACAGCATCGGAAATAGTCGCATTAATTTCTTCGGCAGATTTACCTTGGAAGTCCGCCACTTTTAATGTGCCCTCTTCTAATAGGTTAGCTGCGACAAAGTCCTCAATCGCTTTTAAGTTCCAATCTTTCGGCTGGTCATCTTGTGTGTATAGTCCAACAATATTATCGATTGTTTCCTGAATCATTGACTCTACAAGCTCACGCATATTTTCCGTTTCTAAAACGTCATAACGCTCTTTGTAAATAATCTCACGTTGCTGACGTAAAACATCATCATATTGTAATAAACGTTTACGTGCATCGAAGTTATTCCCTTCAACACGTTTTTGCGCTGATTCTACCGCTCTTGATACAACTTTCGATTGTAATGGTTGAGAGTCATCCATTCCAAGACGCATCATCATAGACTTCATATTGTCAGAGCCAAATCGACGCATTAATTCATCTTCAAGTGACAGGTAGAATTGCGTAACCCCTGGATTCCCTTGACGTCCTGAACGACCACGTAGCTGATTATCGATACGACGTGATTCATGACGCTCCGTACCAATTACCGCTAAACCACCAATTTCTAATACACCTTCACCAGGTTTAATATCGGTACCACGACCAGCCATATTTGTTGCAATCGTAACTGCACCTTTTGAACCTGCATTCGCGATAATTTCTGCTTCACGCTCATGGTTTTTCGCATTCAGTACATTATGAGGAATTTTATGTTTATCAAGTAATTGTGAAATAATTTCAGATGTTTCAATCGCCACTGTACCAACAAGTACTGGTTGACCAGCCTTATGACGCTCAGCAATATCAGCCGCTACTGCTTTATATTTTCCTTCCATAGAAGCAAAAATTAAATCTGGGCGGTCATCACGTGCAATTGGCTTATTCGTTGGAATCGCAATAACACTCATGTTGTAAATATTACGGAACTCTTCTTCTTCTGTTTTCGCTGTACCTGTCATACCCGCAAGCTTTTGGTACATACGGAAATAGTTTTGGAACGTAATTGTTGCCATCGTCATTGATTCGTTTTGAATCTCAACGCCCTCTTTAGCTTCAATTGCTTGATGGAGACCATCAGAATAACGGCGTCCCTTCATTAAACGACCAGTAAAGCCGTCAACGATAACAATTTCGCCTTCTTGGACAACATAATCAACATCATTATGCATACTCACATGTGCCTTTAACGACTGGTTAATGGCATGATTTAAACGTACATGTGTTAAATCAAACAAATTGTCGATACCGAAAGCTTTTTCGGCCTTTTCTACACCTGCATCCGTTAATGTAACGCCTTTTGTTGATTCTTCATATGTGTAATCTGTATCAGCACTTAACATGCGTACAAAAGCATTAGACTGCTTGTACAACTGCGCAGATTTCCCAGCTTGACCCGAAATAATTAATGGTGTACGTGCCTCATCAATTAAAATCGAGTCAACCTCATCGATTACAGCGTAGTGAAGCGGACGTTGAACACGCTCTTCTTTATAAAGCACCATATTGTCACGTAAATAGTCAAACCCTAATTCATTGTTTGTACTATACGTAATATCCGCATCATATGCCGCGCGCTTTTCTTCTTTTGATAAGCTGTTTAAGTTTAAACCAACTGAAAGGCCTAAGAAATTATACAGCTCTCCCATCTCAGCAGCGTCACGACTTGCCAAATATTCATTGACCGTTACAACGTGTACGCCTTTACCAGTAATAGCATTTAAATAAACTGCCATCGTAGCTGTTAACGTTTTACCTTCACCGGTTTTCATCTCTGAAATATTACCTTCATCAAGTGAAGCCGCACCCATAATTTGCACGCGGAAAGGATACATTCCTAATACACGTTTCGATGCCTCACGACTAACTGCAAAAGCTTCAGCACGAATAGAATCTAATTTTTCGCCATCTGCATAACGTTTTTTAAATTCCTCTGTCTTCGCTTGTAGTTGCTCATCTGAAAGCTGTTCCATTTGAGAAGCTAATCCCTCAACTTGGTCAGCGATTTTTTCTAATTTTTTTAACTCACGTTTATTGAAATCAAATAATTTATTTAATAGGTTTGCCATGAATATTTTTCACTTCCTATACGAGTCTCAAATTCCATTTTACCATTGTGTAACAGTTTCATGCAAACAGTGTCCTATAGTAAGGAACGAAACATCGCAAAATAAGTTCATTTTGCGACCATTTTCTCCCTTTTATGCGTAAGACAAGGATATTATGAAAGAATAAGGAAAATAATTTAGTTGTTTCTATTAATGAACATTTTCCAATGATAAACTCTAAAGATTAATTATGTTCCAGACCCCGAAGCAAAAATCAGCATGTCCCCATCCATGTCAAGACTAAAGAGAATTACGTGACAGTTAAACAGGATAAATATTGGTGCTACAGATTTTTAATACTCTTGATGAATTCTATAACTTTTATCAATCTATCTCACGGTAGGTTCAAAACGATTACCTAATCCATTCAAAATTATCCTCATTAGGAACCCTTACGCTATTAATAACATGGAATACTAGCAATCCTGCTGTTTAAGAAATTAAAAAAAGCCGAGGATTAAATCCTCGGCTTACTATTTGTGCCTAGCGACGTCCTACTCTCACAGGGGGAAGCCCCCAACTACCATCGGCGCTAAAGAGCTTAACTTCCGTGTTCGGTATGGGAACGGGTGT
>NZ_JBIWDT010000006.1:0-226561 GCF_044762185.1 Lysinibacillus sp. NPDC097162
GCCAGGATCAAACTCTCCATAAAAGAAATTTGATTAGCTCAAATTGTTTTGCTGGCATCAATTTTGATGTCCAAAATTTTGTTTCGTTCACTAACATATGTTAGTTAATAAAAACTATATTGATTACGTTTTGCTTGTTCAGTTTTCAAGGTTCATTTTGTTTCGTTTGTCGCGTCATCTCTTGGCGACTTATACATAATAACATCGATTAATCATGAAAGTCAACATAAAATCATAAGTTTTTTTAAGGAGTTTATTTTTATGTTTAAATTTATAGAAATGGGGTTTTTAATATGCTTCGTAAAACGTTGATATCACTAGTGGTCATAGTAATATTGTTTATCTTTATTAAACCAATAAATTCTACGATGATTTCTGTATTTAATATTGCTAATGCACCGACGGTTGTAACAAAAGGGCATTATGGCACTTCGCTTATTGTCGAAATTTCCTTTTCTGATGATAAACTTTTAGATTGGCTTAAAAATGTAAAAGCACCTTATCCGCTTCTTCTTTTAGATGCGGCATGGATTGAACGATCACCTGAGCATCTAAAAGTAATACAAGAAAGAAAACTGCCCACAGGATTACTAGGTCCCGAGGATTCAGTAGAAGAACCAATTGATATTGCATTGCTGCAAAAAGATGTTGGTACTTATGAAAAATATTTAAAGACAACACCACTTTGGTTTGCTACACGAAATCATCAGTATTCTCAGGATTTACAAAAAAGCTTATTTCAAAAACAAATAAATATTCTTTCTCCTTCACTCATTTGGCAAGGAGAAAAAACGCCCGAATTACAAAAAGGAGATTTTTTATTTCTTCCTTTACATCAAGACACTAAGGTCACTTTTAAAGAGTTAAATACATTATTGCAACAAAATAAATTTATGTCGATTGAAGAAAATATATTCGGTTACTCAGTACAATCAAAAAAAACCCCATAATAAAAGTAGCCTCATCTATATGTGAGGCTACTCATTTTCCACGTTAACTATGCATTTTTTGCCTGATTAAGTCGCGCTTTACGTCGTTCTTCTAATTTTTTGCGATCTTCATCGGATTTTGCGTTGTATTTTGGTAATACTAATAATTGATATGCATTTACAGCTAGTAATGGGAATAACAATAATGCAACATATTCGTTAATATTTTCATCGCGCCCCATTAATGCGATTGTCCACTCTAATGTTGTAACAACAATCATAAAAAATAATGCAGACACTAGAACATGTTTTTTTCCTGTCATTTTAACTTTTTGTACAGCTGTAGCAATTGAAGCGAAAATTAATACAATTAACAAACCTAAATAAAATACCCAGCTTTGTCCATCCTTTATACCAGGTACAAAACGGAAGAACACAATATCAAAAATGGTAATAACAATTAATAATAGCTGTACCCAATTCCATAATGTCAGTGTTCTAAAGACGTTAACACCTACCTGATGGAGCGTTAAATAAGCAAAAAAGCCTGCCTGTGCGATAACACTCATCGTAAACCCTAGGAATACCATCCATAAAATCCCTGCTAAAAATTCACCCCATTGACCATTTGCTACATATGGTTGAAAGAAGCTCCATCGAATAAACAAACTAAAAATTCCGTTGACTACGCCACCAACGAGCATTGCAAAGAAGAAAAACTTTGCCCAATTTCGTATCGTCACAACTCAAAGTCCCCCAATTTCTTCATATATCTGTAATCATTTTAACAATGCATTGTTAAAAAAGCTATTTCTCTTCGCAAGCTATACATAAAGTCATCATAAATGTGAACAATAATTGAAAGAGTCTATCTATAGAAAGGACTGATGTTTAATGCGAAAATTGACTTTATTACTGATTTTGACGCTTTTTCTTGCTGCCTGCTCTCAACAAGATAAAACCTCTACCATGTCTTATGATGAGATAAAAAAAATTATGATTGACTCTCTACAAACAGAGGATGGTAAAAAGGCGTTACGACAGCTTCTAGAGGAACCGAGTTTTCGTGAATTATTGATATTAGAACATGATGAAGTGAAAAAGGCGACAGAAGAGACTTTGCTTTCAAAAGAAGCTGAGGATTTTTGGAAAAAGACATTTGAAGATCCAAAGTTCAAAGAAACTGTAGCCAAAAGTATGCAAAAACAGCAATCGGATATTATGAAGGAACTAATGAAAGATCCGACATTCCAAAAGGATATGGAGTCATTCTTTGGTCAACCTGATATGCAAAAGCAAATGGAGACGATTTTAAAATCATCCAATCTTCGCAAGCAAATGGAAGAAGTCGTAAAGGAAACGATTGAAAGTCCACTAATGCAAGCGAAATGGCTGGAGCTTATCAAAAAAAGCGGTGAAAGTACTTCATCGGAAAGCGATAGTAAAAAAGAGGCTAGCGGTGAAAGTGATGGCAGCGCAAATAAGGATGACAAAAGCAAATAACTTCACAAAACAAAAAGGATTTCCTCGAATAGCTGAGGAAATCCTTTTTGATTATTTATTTAATTTTTCAATGATTTTCGAAGCAATATTTAAATAAGTTTGTCCTGTAGAATGATTTTCGGCATACACAGAAGGCGCGAAATCTTCATCAGTCCAATCTGGCTGACCTAGTGGAATTTGTCCAAGTAGCTCTGTACGAAGTTCTTCAGTTAATTTTGCACCGCCACCTTGGCCAAATACAAATTCACGTTCCCCTGATTTTGACTCAAACCATGCCATATTTTCAATAACGCCTAGAATCTCATGTTCTGTTTGTAGAGCCATTGCACCTGCACGAGCTGCAACGAATGCTGCTGTTGGATGAGGCGTTGTCACAACAATTTCTTTTGAAGAAGGTAACATTTGATGAATATCTAAAGCGACGTCGCCTGTTCCTGGTGGTAAATCTAATAGAAGGTAATCCAGTTCTCCCCATTCTACATCACGGAAAAATTGATCTAATACCTTTCCAAGCATTGGCCCACGCCAAACGATTGGTGCGTTATTCTCAACAAAGAATCCCATTGAAATCACTTTTACACCAAAACGGTCAACAGGGTAAATACGATTATCCACTACTTTCGGCATATCTGTAACACCCATCATATCGGGCACACTGAATCCATAAATGTCGGCATCAATTAAGCCTACTTTTTTACCAAGGCGTGCTAAAGCAACCGCTAAGTTAACAGATACTGTAGATTTCCCTACGCCACCTTTACCAGATGCAATTGAAATTACCTGCACTGTGCTTAGTGGTGATAAAATATCTTGTGCTTCTGCTTCTGTTGCTGTTCCACGGAAGCTTTGCAGTTTTTCTGTCGATAACTCTTCAAAACGAATACCAACAGTGTTAGCGCCCGCTTCTTTTAATACATCCACAATTTTCATTTGAAGCTGCATTTGTTCAGGTGTATTTGTTTTAGCAATAGCAATTTTCACACTCACATGATTTTTTTCTTCTTTAATTGATACATTCGTAATACCGTCTGTTTCTGCTAAGGTTTTATGTAAAAATGGATCTTGTAGTTGTCCCAGTTTTTCTCGTACTTGTTGTTCAGTTATCACGACGAACACTCCCCTTATTTTCTGTCAATGTTAGTATATCATAATGCTCTGATTTACATAGCAGCTGTTGCTCTATTCAATTTTCCCAAGTAAGTAGTCTTCAATACCTTCAACGATAGCAGTTGCCATTTTCTCTTGATATTTTTTATCGACTAATAGTGCACGTTCCTCATCATTACTGATAAATCCAGTCTCCACTAACGCAGCTGGTACTTCCGCCTTTTTCAACAAGTAGATTTGTTTAATCGATAATGCTTCCCGATCCGTATTTTGTAAGTTCGTTCGAATAGATTGCTGAATGCTCTTCGCTAGCAATTCCCCATCAGCATGTCCTTCTTTATGATAAAACACCTGCGCTCCACGCCACTTTGTTTCAGGAATTGCATTAGCGTGAATTGTTATAAAAATATCTGGTTGTTCTTTTGCAACAATATCCTTTCGTAAAAAGATATCCTGCTTTTTTCGTTCCCTCAATGTACCAAATTTTTCTGATGGCGCATGTTCTTCAATAACATCTCCATCCTTTGTACGTGTCATCACGACCGTAGCGCCCTTCTTCTTTAATTGCTTCTCCACATGCTGAGCAATTGCAAGTGTAATTTCCTTTTCAATTACTTCGCCCTTTGAAGCACCTCCATCCTGACCACCGTGTCCCGCATCGATGACAATTTTTATGCCACCTAGTGGGTCAGGTAAGAAGAAGTTGCGGTCCGAAGCATTCGTTTCATATGCCACGACCACTATACTCATCAGCATAATTACTCCTAGTGCAAGCCAGCGCTTCACCCATATCCACCACCCTTTATAGATAGTGTACGAAGTTCATGGTGGAACTATGCTAGAAAGTAAACAAAAAAACTCCCAAGCTTCTTGAGAGTTTAAAATGTATGATTTATGTTTCGGTACGCTCCACGCACAGCTTCTAGTCAATTAACTTTCATCTTCCCATTTCAGCTCATGTTCTGGCGCGATTAAATCTTTAAACACCTTGCCCTCAATAATTAAACGATTTGCTTCTATAAAGAAACAATCTTTATTGTTAATGTGGAAGCTAAAATTTGTAGTAGATGAAATTTCTTCAATGCCTTTTAATTCGGGATCCAAACTTTCGATTGTAATTTTGTCCAAGCCATCTGGATGATAGCTAATATCTGTTAGCAATAACTCATCCCCGTAATCGTAGTCATTTAAACGAATGCCCTCTATATCTTTGAGCTGACACATGTAGAAAGACAGTACTTGTTCAAAGAATACGATCTTTTTCAAAACTTCTTGTTTGTATTTTTTAGCGACAACTAATTTAACGGTTTCTCCAAAATAACCTATATCTACATTCATCACGACACCGAACTCTACTTCTTCCGATAAAAGCATTTGAATTTCTTCCATTATTTTTTCTTGTTCCATAATATCTCCTTCACTTAAAAGAATTCACGTTTTTAAGGAACTAACAAATTATTAAACACTTTATTATTGATTACTAAACGATTGGCTTCCAAAAAGAAATAATCTTTATTGTTTACTTGGAAATAAAAATTGGTATTTGAAGTAATTTCGATATCTTTTAAGTTGGCATTTATGTTCTCAGCTTTAATTTTACCGAAGCCATATGGGTGGTAGCTGATTTCTGACAACAATATATCATCCCCATAACCAAGCTCATTTAAACGAAATCCCTCTGCATCATCAGACTTACACATGTACAAAGAAAGTACTTGTTCAAATAATATAACTGTTTTTTCAATTAGCTTTTCACCTAAACTAACCACAATTAATTTCACATTGTCTTCAAAATAATCTATATTAATATCAACAACTATACCGAACTCAGCTTGTGTAAATAAAAGTGACTCTATTTCTTCAATTATTTTCTCCCGCTTCATAATCTATCCCTACTCTTATTTTTACTAAATTATTGAAATCAATTTAAACTTCCTACATCTAATTTAACCTCTTTTTAAAGTACTAACAAATTATTAAACACTTTATTATTGATGACTAAACGATTGGCTTCCAAAAAGAAATAATCTTTATTGTTTACTTGGAAATAAAAATTGGTATTTGAAGTAATTTCTTTAATACCTTTTAATTTTGCATTTATAGTCTCCACTATAATTTTGCCAAATCCATATGGGTGGTAGCTGATTTCTGATAATAATGCTTCGTCCTTATCATTCAGCTCTTTTAAACGAAAGCCCTCTGCATCCTCAGAATTACACACGTACACAGAAAGTACTTGTTCAAATAATAGAATGGTCTTTTTAATGCGTTTTCTGCTTGTACTAAGCACATCTAATCTTATCGTTTCCTTTAAATAATCGATTTGAACATCAAAAAGCCTTCCAAACTCTGCTTCTGTAAATAAAAGTGTCTCTATTTCTTCAATCATTTTTTCTCTCGTCATAGTATCTCCACACTACAATCAATTTTAAATATTTTTAGCTCAAGTATCCTTTTTAAACTTTAAAAGATTATTAAACTCTTTATCATTGATTACTAAGCGATTCGCTTCAAGAAAGAAATAATCTTTGTCGTTTAATTGAAAATAAAAGTTTGTATCAGCTACATTTTCTTTTATTATATTTGATTTTAAATCTATTCTGTCCAATTTAATTTTACCGAATCCATTAGGATGATAGCCTATTTCTGATAACAATACATCATCTCCATATCCTAGTTCATTTAAACGAATCCCTTCTGCTTCGTCAAACTGACACATGTATAGTGAAAGCACTTGTTCAAATAAAATCATTGTTTTTTCAATTTGTCTTCCGCTAACACCCAGCACTACTAATCTCACAGTTTTTTCGAAATAATCAATATTAAATTTATATACTCTCCCGAACTCGGCTTGTTTAAATAAAAGCTTTTCAATTTCTTCAATCATTTTGTTTCTTTCCATATTATCTCCTATTTTTTGAATTTTTTTATTAGTTTAATAATTGTAGCAGGTGAAGATTCGTCTAACTTAATATGTGTTTTTTCTTTTTTACTTTCAAAGTTACCATTTATATCTATTGATTTACTACCTACTGACATACGCCAATAAGGATCTATTAAACCCTAAATTATTACCTGCAGAACTAATAATAATCATTCCAGAATCTAAAGCTTTCTTTACTACTCTTTCTATTTCTGAATGATAACTTTGGAAACCAATACTTAAATTAAGAACATCTATTTCTTTTGTAATAGCCCATTCAACCGCATCAACAAAGTATTCTATTTCCCCCTTCCCATTTTCATTTAAATAAACAATATTAAAGAATTGAATATTCTTTTGTTCTTCTAATTCTAAGTTATTAACTATAACTGATGTAACCGCAGTACCATGCCCCAATAAATCAATTGGATTATCCACTTCCTTTTTTTCTAAAATATCGTAATTACATAAATTCAAATTTTCAAACAATTCATGTTGGACAAAAATACCACTATCAATAATGCCGACTTTTACTTTTTTATCCTCTAATGAAGTTTCATTTTCTTTGAAATATTCACAACCTAAAATTATTAATACCATTAAAAATAAAAAGAGGACGTCTTGCTTTTTAAGCATATTATTAAATACCTCTTTCCTCTATTAATTTTAGAATCAATATTTTGCATATAAAAAAAGTTAAACTTGTTTCAAGGACATCAGTTCAACCGTTAATAGTCACATAATTCAAATCTCAAATCTCAAATCTATAAATTAGCATGACCATATTTAGATGTTGTAACAAGGCTAATGGTAGATTTGTTCATAGAGAGCGAATGAAATTTCTTAGTATGGTAATGAAAGATTGATGTTTCTCTAAAGTGGATTGTTCGTAAGTTTTAAATCTAAAGGATAAAGCGACTCGAATCTTAGATTTTTATATTTTTGATTCTTTTAAATTAAGAGGTTGTTCAATCAGTGTTTTAAGCAAATCCAGATGCACTACGAGGGTCTAGTAAATAATTTTTGTTACAGTATTGTTTTAAAATCACCACCCACTATTTTTAGTTTTTCTATTTATCAATTGATTTAAAATCTAGCTAATTTTATGTAATCATAATTTTTAACTTTATAAAAATATAGTATCAATCATTTTTTTTTTAGATTTTACAAAAAAATATATGATTTATCAATATTTTTAGAATTTTTTCCAAAGATTATATTACATAAAAGTTATTCCGATTTTTTATCTTTAAATTTATAACGTAAGAATATAGCAATAAGGAAACCAATGAAGTAGCCTGTAAATCTAAACTGTTTTGAAGTAGCAAAAATTTCAGTAGTTAAGAAATTAAAAATAACAAAGCTTACTAGTAAACACTTTGCTGCAATGTCTCGCTTCTTTTCCATATTCATTAGAATGTTTACACATCCTTTGCATATTCCTTATTATTTTCTAGTTAGTAGATGCAGAGATTCATAAATAATGATATTAAAAAGAGGTGACCATACGTAAGCTTTAATTCTTAGGATTTATTCCGATTTTTTACAATCAATTTATAACGTAAAAATGCTGCGATGAGGAATCCAATGATGGGTACAGCATAATTAACCAGCCTTGAAAAAGTAAATATTTCTTTTAAGATAATGAAAACAATAAAGTAGGCGAGAATAAACTTGAAAGCAAGGTCTTGCTTCCTTTCCATATCCATAAGAAACTTACACATCCTTTGTTATGTAATTTTAAATCTCTAAATACCCTTCGCATCTAATATTCTTTTTTAAAAATTTTACTAAAAACTGCAAAGAATTTTCAATATTTTTAATAAGTGAACTTCATTAAAAACAAAAAAAAAACCCTCCCCACAAAAGTGGGAAAGGGTTTTGAAAACGTATATAATCGGTTGATTAACGTTTTGAGAACTGAGGTGCACGACGAGCGCCGCGTAGACCTGGTTTTTTACGTTCTTTCATGCGTGAATCACGAGTAAGTAATCCAGCTGATTTAAGTGCAGCACGGAAATCTGGGTCTACTTGAAGTAGAGCACGAGCGATACCATGACGTACAGCTCCAGCTTGACCAGTATATCCACCACCGTTAACGTTTACGTGGATGTCATAGCTTCCTGTAGTTTCAGTAGCTACTAATGGTTGTTTAATTACTTCACGTAATGCAGCGAATGGTACGTATTCTTCGATTTCACGTTTGTTGATAACAATTTTACCTGTACCTGGTACTAAACGTACACGAGCTACAGAGCTTTTACGGCGACCAGTGCCGATGTATTGAACTTGTGCCAAAGTAATATCCTCCTCTTAATTTATATTATCCGCGAAGCTCATAAGCTTCTGGTTTTTGTGCAGCATGTGGGTGCTCAGTTCCAGTGTAAACGTTAAGTTTACCGAACATTTTACGACCTAAAGAGTTTTTAGGAAGCATCCCTTTAATAGCTAATTCGATCATACGTGTTGGGTACTTTTCTAACATTTCACCAGCAGTACGAGTTTTTAAACCACCCGCAAATTGAGTATGGTGACGGTAAAGTTTACCCTCTAATTTGTTACCAGTTAAATGGATTTTGTCAGCGTTGATGATGATTACGTGATCACCTGTGTCAACGTTTGGTGTGAATGTTGGTTTATGTTTACCACGTAAGATTGCAGCTACTTCAGAAGCTAAACGTCCAAGAGTTTGGCCTTCTGCATCAACTACTAACCATTTACGGTCTACTTCGTGACCTTTAGCCATGAATGTTGTACGCATGTATATATCCTCCTAATCGATTCGATTACCGTTATTTTTCATTAGTCTACACTATAAGTTTCGGGGCTTATTTTGTGGTGGTAATGAAAATACCATCTGTTATCATATAATGAATGGCTTTTAAAGTCAAGCAATTTCATTAAACACCTGGTGAAGTTGTACAGGGTAACGTTTGGCATTTGCATTGGCATTTTGCCCCTCATATATTGTTCCATTTAAAGCGAAAATCCGCTCTTAGAAAACATACAATATTCTTTTAAACATTTTGCCCTAATAGAATACTTTTTCAAGGTATAAACCTTGTGGTGGCGCAGTTTTGCCAGCCTTGTCGCGATCCATCGATGCAACAACGGTCTCGACATTTCCCACTTCTCTGCGCCCTATGCCGACTTCCCATAAAGTGCCGGCAATGATGCGTACCATATTGTATAAGAAGCCACTACCTTCAATGACCATATGTAGCTCTTCACCATGCCACTCAAATTGAAGTGCGTTTACTGTTCGCACTTTATTTTGCACACTAGTATTCGCCGCGCAAAAGCATGAGAAGTCATGTGTCCCGATAATAGCACTTGCAGCCTCCTGCATCGCTTTCACGTCTGGTTTCACACCATTAGTCTCTACTGTGTAATGTCTACGGAACGGGCTTTGTACAGGCTCACAAGACCATATATAGCGATAGCGTTTTCCTGTTACACTATAACGCGCATGAAAATCATCTGCTACTTCCTCTATCGATAATACACGGATATCTCTTGGAAGCTGGACATTTAACGCCTTCATATATTTTTCTACTGGTATTGCAAGCGGCGTATCAAAATGCAGTGTTTGTCCAGTTGCATGTACTCTTGCATCAGTGCGACCACTTGCCGTTACTTTAACCTTGTTACCTTTATGCATAACAGCAAGTACACGCTCAACTTCTGCTTGTACTGTACGCTCTCCTGGTTGCACTTGATAACCAGAAAATTGCGTTCCATCATAACTAATAATTGCTTTTAATCGTCGCATAAAGCTACTCCTTTAACTTCTATAGAAAAATAATAAAACAGCCATTGCTACTAATAAGGCAAGCGCAAATGTATCACCTATATCCCACTTCAGCTTACGATAGCGCGTACGTCCTTCACCGCCACGATAACCTCGAACCTCCATTGCAGTCGCTAAGTCCTCTGCACGTTTAAAAGCACTTACAAAGAGTGGGACTAACAGTGGAACAACCGCTTTAATGCGGTCTTTTATCGGTCCTGAAGATAGATCAGAACCACGCGCCATTTGCGCCTTCATAATCTTATCTGTCTCATCCATCAAAGTTGGAATAAAGCGCAGTGAAATAGACATCATTAGTGCTAGCTCATGAACAGGTACTTTTATTTTTTTCAATGGATTTAGCAACACCTCAATCCCATCTGTAATGGAAATCGGAGATGTTGTCAGTGTTAAAATAGACGTCATAAACACTAAAACTAGGAAACGCGTTGAAATATAAATCCCTTGGCGAACGCCGCCCTCGTAGATGGAGATAAATTTCCAATGAAATAATAGGTCGCCTTCCTTCGTCATAAAGATATGTAGCAAGAAAGTAAACGCCATTAAAAAGAGAACAGGCTTCAAACCATTTATTAAAAAGTACAAGCGTATACGTGACACTAAAACAATGAGTAACGTAAAAGCTAATAGCATTGCATATGTTATTGTATTATTAGCTAAAAATACAATAATGATAAATGCAAAAACGAATACGAGTTTAGATCGTGGGTCAAGCTTATGAACAGGAGAATCTCCTGGCAGGAAGCGCCCGAAAATCATCTTCTCCATCATGACTCTGCACGCTCCTCTCTCAATAATCGAGCCATTTCAATCGCTAGCTCCTCTTCTGTTAAACATACCTTTGCTAGAGGTGTATTGATCATCTTTTCAACCTTTTGTTGGAAGCGTACAATACGTGGTGGCTCTAAACGAAATTGCTTTAATGTCTCAACATCCTTAAAAATATCACGTGGTGTTCCACTCAAGACATTTTTCCCCTCATGCATAATGACGATATTGTCAGCATAACGAGCTGCATCCTCCATACTATGCGTAACGAGAATCGTCGTTAAACTACGCTCCTGATGTAATGCATAAAACATATCCATAATTTCTTTTTGTCCACGAGGATCTAGCCCAGCTGTTGGTTCGTCTAAAACAATCACCTCTGGCTCCATTGCCAATACACCCGCAATTGCTACACGTCGCATTTGTCCACCCGATAGATCAAATGGTGATTTGTCGAGTACATTTTCAGGCAATCCAACTAATCGGACAAGCTCTCTAGCACGTATCTCGGCTTCTTTCTGTGAGACACCAAAATTCATAGGCCCGAACATAATATCCTTTAATACCGTTTCTTCAAACAGCTGATGCTCTGGAAATTGAAAAACAATACCTACACGTTGACGAACTGCCTTTAAATTCTTTGCCTTTTTACCAGCTTCCACTGTGCGCTCTCCTATTTGCACCTTGCCTGATGTTGGCTTTAGGAGTGCATTAAAATGCTGAAGAATAGTCGATTTACCGGACCCCGTATGGCCAATAATCGCTTGATACGTGTGAGATGGAATCTCAAAGTCCACATCGAATAACGCACGTTTTTCAAAAGGTGTTCCTTGAGAGTATGCATAGCTTACTTGTTGAAGTTTGATGTCCATAAATCATTCACCAACTCTTCTTCTGTCATATGTTGTCCCATTAACGGAACACCTTCCTTTTGCAATAACTTTGATAACTTCATGGCAAACGGTAGATCAAGACCTAACTCCGTTAACTTGTCCCCCAGCGAAAAAATTTCAGCAGGTGGGCCTTCTGCAAACTTTTTGCCATCATTCATGAAAAGTATACGATCCGCCAACATGGCTTCTTCTAAATCGTGTGTAATCGATAAAACTGTTAGCCCTGTTTCTGCACGTAATGTTTGTACAGTTTGTAAAACCTCTATACGTCCTTGTGGATCTAACATAGATGTTGCCTCATCTAAAATGAGCAACTTTGGCTTCAAAGCTAATGCTCCTGCGATAGCGACGCGTTGCTTCTGTCCACCTGATAAATGATGTGGCTCATGATCCAAAAAACTGCTCATCTTTACTTGTTCTAGTGATGCATGTACACGCTTTACCATCTCTTCAAACGGTATGCCGTTATTTTCAAGAGCAAAGGCAACATCATCTTGTACTGTAGCTCCTACAAATTGATTGTCTGGATTTTGAAAAACCATCCCCATTTGCGAGCGACATTCCCACAGATTATCTTCATTTAATACTTCTCGTAATATACGTACATCTCCCTGTTGCGGGAATAGTAAACCATTCATTAGTTTGGCTATCGTTGATTTACCAGAACCATTATGGCCAACTATAGCTATCCATTCACCTTCCTGTACGGCGAAGCTTACATTTTCGACAGCATTTCGCAGCTCTGGATCTTCAGGTGTATATGAAAACGTCACATTATTTAACGATAAAATTTCGGGCATTTCTAGAACTCCTCTCTACATGCTCAGCTATACTAACTAACTTACACTTTTTTATGTATGAATTCTACCACAATCAATATGTCGGTATAAGAAAAGTGCCTAAGCGCTTATTCCTATATATTAAAAAAAGCACCATCAATTGGCGCTGTTAATAATAAAAAAGCGCGCACCTCATTCGATAGAAATGCGCTAGTCGTTACATTTACAAGAAACACGGGTGCTCAAGCCCTTGCTTCTTTTGAATGAGGTGCGGAGAGCTAAACGAGACGCCACACTAAAGTGCCCGCTCATCATAACGCTCAGCTTAATTATTTGTCGTATAAATCGTTTTATAAAGAAAGAGGGTGGTGGTTCCACCCTCTTCACCACTTGTTTTCTCTTATGATTAAACTAATTCAATCACAACAACAGGTGCACCGTCACCACGACGAGGACCTACTTTAAGAATACGAGTGTAACCACCTTGACGTTCTGCGTAACGTGGTGCAACATCATCAAATAGCTTTTGTAGCGCAAATGAAGTTGTTTCGTTACCTTCTTCGTCAGTAGTTGTTACTAGTTCACGACGGATGAATGCAGCAGCTTGACGGCGTGCATGTAAATCTCCGCGTTTACCTAAAGTAATCATTTTTTCAACAGCTTTACGTACTTCTTTAGCGCGAGCCTCAGTAGTTTCGATACGCTCGTTGATGATTAAATCAGTAGCTAAGTCACGTAACATCGCTTTACGTTGAGAACTTGTACGACCAAGTTTTCTGTAACCCATGGATGTTTCCCTCCTTTATAAAAAATATCTGATCTTATAAGTTTTGTTTAAATCGCTTAGTCTTCTTTGCGTAACCCTAAACCAAGCTCTTCTAACTTCGCTTTTACCTCTTCTAATGACTTACGTCCAAGGTTACGAACTTTCATCATGTCGTCTTCTGACTTATTCGCAAGTTCTAGTACTGTATTAATACCAGCGCGTTTTAAGCAGTTGTAAGAACGAACAGAAAGATCAAGTTCTTCAATAGTCATCTCTAAAACTTTTTCTTTTTGATCTTCTTCTTTTTCGACCATGATTTCAGCAGTTTGTGCCTCATCTGTCATGCCAACGAAGATGTTTAGATGCTCGGTTAAAATTTTTGCTCCGAGCGAAATCGCCTCTTTCGGACCGATGCTACCATCTGTCCACACATCAAGAGAAAGTTTATCGTAGTCAGAAGACTGACCTACACGAGTATTTTCCACTTGGAAATTGACGCGTGATACTGGAGTGTAAATAGAGTCGATCGGGATCACGCCGATAGGAAGATCCTCACGTTTGTTTTGATCAGCAGGAGTGTAACCACGGCCGCGTTGAGCGTACATACGCATACGTAAATGACCGTTTTTAGCGATTGTTGCAATATATAGATCTGGGTTTAAAATTTCTACGTCACTGTCATGTGTAATGTCAGCAGCCGTAACTGTACCATCGCCCTTTACATCAATCTCAATAACTTTTTCTTCGTCAGAGTAGATTTTAAGAGCAAGCTTTTTCACGTTCAAAATAATTGAAGCTACATCTTCTACAACGCCTTCTACAGTAGAGAATTCGTGAAGTACACCATCAATTTGGATTGAAGTGACAGCAGCTCCTGGTAATGAAGACAGAAGGATACGACGTAAAGAATTACCCAAAGTGTTTCCATATCCGCGTTCAAGCGGTTCTACAACAAACTTTCCATATTTGGAATCTTCGCTGATCTCCACCGTTTCAATCTTTGGTTTTTCAATTTCGATCATTTCATTTACCCTCCTTCAAAACATCGAATGTATAGGTTCTTTCCATCATAGATTCGATCGTCATTGACGTATCGTTTAATATCTGCACAAGACAGTCTGTACAAAAAATGATGTTCTCATACAATATGAGACGCACCCATTACACGCGACGACGTTTTGGCGGACGGCAACCATTGTGAGGAACTGGAGTAACGTCTTTAATAGCAGTTACTTCTAAACCAGCAGCTTGAAGTGCACGAATTGCAGCTTCACGACCAGCACCAGGACCTTTAACAGTTACTTCCAACGTTTTCAGACCATGTTCAAGGGATGTTTTAGCAGCAGTTTCTGCAGCCATTTGTGCAGCGAATGGTGTAGATTTACGTGAACCACGGAAACCAAGAGCACCAGCACTTGACCAAGATACAGCGTTACCTTGCATATCTGTAATCGTTACAATTGTATTGTTAAATGTAGAACGAATGTGTGCAATACCAGATTCGATATTCTTTTTCACACGACGTTTACGAGTTTGTTGTTTACGAGCCATGTTAAGAAGGAACCTCCTTTACGTATTATTTTTTCTTGTTCGCAACTGTTTTACGAGGACCTTTACGCGTACGCGCATTGTTCTTCGTATTTTGACCACGAACAGGTAAACCACGACGGTGACGGATACCACGGAATGAACCGATTTCCATCAGACGTTTAATATTTAATGAAGTTTCGCGACGTAAGTCACCTTCAAGTTTGTAAGAATCTAATTGTTCACGGATTAGGTTTAACTGATCTTCAGTTAAGTCGCGTACGCGTGTATCTTCTGAAATACCTGCGCCAGCTAATACTTTCTGAGCTGTAGTTTTACCAATACCGTAAATGTAAGTTAATGAAATTACCACGCGTTTGTCGCGAGGAATGTCAACACCAGCAATACGTGCCATGTACGTTGTGCACCTCCTTTAGAATCAACCTTGTTTTTGTTTGTGTTTAGGATTTTCACAGATTACCATTACTTTACCGCGTCGGCGAATTACTTTACATTTTTCGCAGATCGGTTTCACAGATGGTCTCACTTTCATCTAACCTAACCTCCTTAATAGTCCGGAGCGCAAAAGATTATTTAAAACGGTATGTGATACGACCGCGAGTTAAATCATAAGGAGATAACTCGATAGTAACCTTATCTCCAGGTAGAATACGGATAAAGTGCATACGAATCTTACCAGATACGTGTGCTAAAATCACATGTCCATTTTCTAATTCTACCTTAAACATCGCGTTTGGCAAAGTCTCAACAACTGTTCCTTCGACTTCAATTACATCATCTTTCGCCATCTACTCTGTCTCTCCTCTCTATATGCAAATTAAAGTTCTCATCGTTACATCAAACGGATATCTGCTGCAACTATAGAAGCAACCTCGTTTCAACATATGTTTGGATTGTATGAGAGATGTTTGAAAGACGCTCGTCTGGTTTCGCTTCACACAATCCACGGAATATACAGGACCAGTCTGGGCACTGAATCTCCCATGTTTACACGAATACCGGAATGTCTTTGATGAGATATTCATACCCGTTACACAGATGCTTCCACGAAACCCATTATACTCTCCCAAAAGTAATGTTGCACTTTTTAAAAGAAATATATACCGGGCACAATATGCTTTTGCAACTCTCAAAAAAATTATGTTTCGGTGTTGCTCCCGCATGCCTCCCGCGGAAGCAGTATTCTGCGCCCGGAGCCGGGTATCAGCTGCGGCTGCTCTGTAAAAGAGCATCAAGATCAGCAAACACTTTATTAATATCTTGCTGTCCATCAATATTTGTTAACACACCTTTTGCTTCATAGAAGTTGAGCAAAGGTTGTGCTTGATTCATATTTACTTCCAGACGGTTTGCAACCGTTTCAGGATTATCATCCGCACGTGTGTAAAGTTCGCCGCCATCTTTATCACATTTACCTTCCACAGCTGGTGGATTGAAAATTAAATGATAAGATGTACCACATGTTTTACAAATACGACGACCTGATAAACGAGCAATAAGCTCATCTTTTTCAACTTGAATGTTTAACGTATGCTCAATAGCTTTACCAAGATCAGCTAAAATGCTATCTAATGCTTCAGCTTGTGGAACAGTACGTGGGAATCCATCTAATAAGAAGCCCTTTTCACAATCAGGTTTAGCAAGTCGCTCGCGAACAATTCCAATCGTTACTTCATCAGGTACTAGAGCACCTTGATCCATAAACGATTTAGCCTGTAAGCCTAGTTCTGTACCATCTTTAATAGCGGCACGGAACATATCTCCTGTAGAAATATGAGGAATTGCGTACTTCTCTACAATTTTATCTGCCTGTGTACCTTTACCAGCACCTGGCAGACCCATTAAAACGATATTCATCGGAAATAGTCCTCCCACAAAAGGTTTGCTGATTTTTAGGAAACGAAGATCGTTCCCTAAAAATCAACATTATTTCATAAAGCCTTTGTAGTGACGTTTAACAAGTTGGGATTCTAGCTGTTTCATCGTTTCTAGCGCTACGCCGACTACGATAATTATACTAGTACCACCGATTTGCACTGAAGCAGGTAGATTCATAAGGTTGATGAATATAATCGGCATTACAGCAATTACAGTTAAGAATATCGCACCAACAAAAGTCAGACGATATAACACGCTTGTTAAATACGTTTGAGTGTTTTCACCCGGGCGAATACCTGGAATGTAAGCACCTTGTTTTTTCAAGTTGTCTGCCACATTTTCCGGATTCACTTGTACGAATGCGTAGAAATATGTGAACGCGACGATCAATGCAACGTAAATCAACATCCCAACAGGTTTCTGATAATCAAACGTGTTTTCAATGAATGTTGTTACATCATTTTGACCAAAGAACGCTGCTAACGTACGAGGCGTAACAAGGAACGCTACTGAGAAGATTACCGGAATAACCCCTGCAGCATTTACTTTTAACGGTAAGTGCGTTTGTTGACCACCTGTTTGTTGATTGCGTCCAGTAACTCGTTTTGCATATTGAATTGGGATTTTACGAAGTGCTTGTTGCACGTAAATTACACCAACGACAATTGCAAGTAAAATCAAAGCAAGTAATGCAAGGATGATAATGTTAATAAACAGTTTATCACCAGCACCCTCTATTTGTTGTGCATAAATTTGGTTTATTCCTGTAGGTAATGCTGCAACGATACCTGCGAAAATTACAACAGAAATACCATTACCAACACCATGTGCAGTAATTTGCTCAGCAAGCCATACAAGGAAAGCTGTACCAGCTGTCAATACAATTGAAATTGTAACGTAAGTTAGAATTCCCTCTTCTTTAATCAAAGATCCACCATACATTTTGTTGAAACCAAATGACATCGCGAATGATTGGATAAAAGCAAGAATAATTGTAAAGTAGCGAGTAAATTGTGCAAGTTTACGTCTTCCGACTTCACCTTGCTTTGCCCACTCAGCAAACTTCGGTACTACGTCCATTTGCAATAACTGAACAATAATTGAGGCTGTGATGTATGGCATAATTCCCATCGCGAAGATAGAGAAGTTTTTCAAAGCACCACCGCCAAAAGTATTGAGGAAACCAACGAGGTTAAACTCATCAGTTGCCTTTAATACATTTGCGTCAACGTTCGGTACTGGTATGAATGTACCAATACGGAAAACGATTAACATTAAAAGAGTGAAAATGATTTTATTTCTTATATCTCGAACACGCATAAAGTTAGAGATTGTCTGAAACATTAAATCACCTCAGTAGTTCCGCCGGCATTCTCAATTGCTTCTTTCGCTGAAGCTGAGAATTTATGAGCTTTAACTGTAAGCTTTTTGTTAAGTGTTCCGTTTCCAAGAACTTTAATTCCAGCTTTTTCATTGCTCACAAGACCAGTTTCAAGTAATAATGCAGTTGTTACTTCTGCACCGTCTTCGAAACGGTTTAATGTGTCAAGGTTAACGATAGCGTATTCTTTACGGTTAATGTTCGTAAAGCCACGTTTTGGTAAACGACGGAATAACGGGTTTTGTCCGCCCTCAAATCCTGGGCGTACACCGCCGCCAGATCGAGAGTTTTGACCTTTATGACCTCTACCCGCAGTTTTACCGTTACCAGAACCGATACCACGACCAACGCGATTGCGTTGCTTACGAGAACCTTCTGCTGGTTTTAACTCATGCAGTTTCATAGTGGGTGGCACCTCCTTGTTCATTAATTGAAAATTAATTTTCTTTTACAGTAACTAAGTGAGCTACTTTATCAAGCATACCGCGAGTAGCTGCATTATCAGCTTTCTCAACAGTTTGATTTAATTTACGTAAACCAAGTGCTTCAATAGTTTTACGTTGTGCCGGTTTAGAACCGATCACAGATTTTGTAAGGGTGATTTCTAATTTGTTAGCCATTATTATTCCCCCCTTATCCTAATATTTCTTCCACTGATTTGCCACGTAATTTTGCAACGTCCTCTACGCGTTTTAATTCAGTTAAACCTTGAACAGTAGCACGCACCATGTTAATTGGTGTGTTAGATCCAAGTGATTTTGAAAGAATATCAGTAATACCAGCAAGTTCTAGTACGGCACGTACTGGACCACCAGCGATAACCCCTGTACCAGGAGCAGCAGGTTTGATTAGGATTTCTCCTGCACCGAAGCGACCAAGCACTAAGTGTGGAGTTGTTCCACCTACACGTGGCACTTCGATTAAGTTTTTCTTCGCATCTTCAACAGCTTTACGGATAGCATCTGGCACCTCTTGAGCTTTACCAGTACCGAAACCAACATGTCCGTTTCTATCGCCAACTACAACTAATGCTGTGAAGCGGAAGCGACGTCCACCTTTAACAACTTTAGCAACACGGTTAATAGTAACTACGCGTTCTTCAAGTTCTCCAAGTTTGTTTGCGTCAATTCGACTCATGAAATGTGTCCCTCCTTCTTATTAAAATTCTAAACCGTTCTCACGTGCAGCTTCAGCTAAAGCTTTAACACGTCCATGATATAAGTAACCACCACGGTCAAATACTATAGCAGTAATATTTTTTTCCGCAGCGCGTTTCGCGATTGTTTCACCGATTTTTGATGCAGCCTCAACGTTGTTACCAGCACCTTCAAAATCATTCTCTTGAGAAGATGCGCTAACAATAGTTACGCCTGCTACGTCATCGATAAGTTGAGCGTAGATGTTCTTGTTAGAACGGAATACGTTTAAGCGTGGACGCTCAGCAGTACCCGAAATTTTAGAACGTACTCGCGCATGACGTTTTTTACGAACTTGATTTTTATCCTGTTTCGTAATCACAAGGGTCACTCCTTTCTAATGCTTAGGCAGCATTATTTACCTGTTTTACCTTCTTTACGACGAACGTATTCGCCTTCGTAACGGATACCTTTACCTTTATACGGCTCTGGTGGACGAACGTCACGGATATTCGATGCAAGAGCGCCAACGCGTTCTTTGCTGATACCTTTAACGATGATTTTTGTGTTAGAAGGAACTTCTACTTCAAGACCATCTTCTGGTGTGAACTCAACTGGGTGAGAGTAACCTACGTTAAGTACAAGTTTTTTACCTTGTAATTGCGCACGGTAACCGACACCGATAAGTTCTAATGATTTTTCGAAACCTACAGAAACACCAGTAACCATGTTCGCTAATAGCGCACGAGTTGTACCGTGGTTTGTGCGGTGTTCTTTTGAATCAGAAGGACGAGATACAGAGATCACATTACCTTCTTGCTCAATTTTCATATCTTGGTGGAAAGAACGAACAAGTTCGCCTTTAGGACCTTTAACAGTAACAGTGTTGTCAGCTTCGACAGTAACAGTTACGTTAGCTGGTACCTCGATAATTTTTTTACCTACACGAGACATTTAGTTGCACCTCCATTCATTTATTGCTAATTACCAAACGTATGCTAGAACTTCGCCGCCAACTTGTTTAGCGCGAGCTTCTTTATCTGTTAATAAACCTTGTGAAGTTGACACTAAAGCGATACCAAGACCGTTCAGTACTTTAGGAACTTCATTTGTTTTAGCATATACACGTAGACCTGGTTTAGAAATACGTTTTAGGCCAGTGATAACGCGTTCGTTATCTTTACCGTATTTTAAGAAGATACGGATGATACCTTGTTTGTTGTCTTCCACGTATTCTACGTCACGTACGAAACCTTCACGCTTTAAAATTTCAGCGATTTCTTTTTTCACGTTGGAAGCGGGTACTTCTAACTTCTCGTGACGAACCATGTTCGCATTACGAATGCGAGTTAGCATATCTGCAATCGGATCAGTCATTGTCATTACATTTACCTCCTTCCCAAATTAGGGGATTACCAGCTGGCTTTTTTCACGCCAGGAATTTGTCCCTTATATGCAAGTTCTCGGAAACAAATACGGCAAAGTTTGAATTTGCGATATACTGAGTGTGGACGACCACAGCGTTCACAACGTGTATATTCTTGCACTTTAAACTTTTGCTTACGTTGTTGTTTAACGATCATAGATTTTTTAGCCACGTTTTCGCCCTCCTTGTTTAAATTACTTTTGGAACGGCATACCGAATTGTGTCAATAACTCGCGAGATTCTTCGTCAGAGTTCGCTGTCGTTACGATCACGATGTCCATACCGCGTACTTTTGAAACTTTATCGTAATCGATTTCTGGGAAAATTAATTGCTCTTTAACACCTAGAGTGTAGTTACCGCGACCATCGAATGCTTTTTTAGAAACACCACGGAAGTCACGTACACGAGGTAATGCGATTGCGATTAATTTATCCAAGAATTCATACATACGCTCACCGCGTAATGTAACTTTAGCACCGATAGGCATACCTTCACGTAGACGGAAACCTGCGATCGATTTTTTAGCTTTAGTTACTACTGGTTTTTGACCAGTGATAATTGTCAATTCTTCTACAGCTGCATCTAGCGCTTTAGAGTTTTGAACTGCGTCGCCAACACCCATGTTGATAACGATTTTATCAACTTTTGGAAGTTGCATTACTGATTTATATCCAAATTTGCTCATTAGAGCAGGAGAAACTTCATTTAAATATTTTTCTTTTAGGCGGCTCATGTGTGTACCTCCCTTCTTTTATTTACTAATTAGTCGATTACTGCACCTGATTTTTTTGCAACACGAACTTTTTTACCGTTTTCGATTTTATAACCTACACGAGTCGGCTCGCCAGATTTAGGATCGATTAGCATTACGTTCGAAACGTGAATTGCAGCCTCTTGGCTAACAATCCCACCTTGTGGATTCAATTGGTTAGGTTTAACGTGTTTTTTCACGATGTTTACACCTTCAACAAGAACGCGATCTTGTTTAGGGAAAGAAGCAAGGATTACTCCTTCTTTGCCTTTGTCCTTACCAGTGATAACCTTAACCTTGTCACCTTTTTTTACATGCATGCTGTCGCACCTCCTTGATTGGCACTGTCATGAAATTAAAGAACTTCTGGAGCTAGAGAAACGATTTTCATGAAGTTGCTGTCACGTAATTCACGTGCAACAGGTCCGAAAATACGAGTTCCGCGTGGTGATTTATCATCACGAATAATTACACAAGCATTTTCATCAAATTTGATGTAAGTACCGTCTTTACGGCGAACGCCTGATTTAGTACGAACGATAACAGCTTTAACAACGTCACCCTTCTTGACAACGCCACCTGGTGTTGCTTTCTTAACTGTACAAACAACGATATCACCGATGTTAGCAGTTTTACGGCCAGAGCCACCAAGCACTTTAATTGTAAGAACTTCACGTGCACCTGAGTTGTCAGCAACTTTCATACGACTTTCTTGTTGGATCACTTAGGTTACCTCCCTTCGGAAATTGGTTGTTCCGAAATAGTTATTAAATAATAACCGCTTTTTCTACAACTTCAACTAGACGGAAACGTTTAGTAGCTGATAGCGGGCGAGTCTCCATGATACGTACGATATCACCGATTTTCGCTTGGTTTTGCTCATCATGAGCTTTAAACTTTTTAGAGTACTTTACACGTTTACCATATAGCTTATGCTTTTTGTGAGTTTCAACTAAAACAGAAATTGTTTTGTCCATTTTATCTGAAACGACGCGGCCCGTGTAAACTTTGCGTTGATTACGCTCAGTCATACTTGAAAACCTCCTTTATCAGTTATTTGCACTGATTTCTCTTTCACGAATAACAGTTTTCATACGCGCGATTGCTTTACGCACTTCACGAATACGAGCTGTGTTTTCTAATTGACCAGTCGCCAATTGGAAGCGAAGGTTGAAAAGCTCTTCTTTCAGTGATTTCACTTTTAATTCAATTTCAGAAGTGGCAAGGTCACGGATTTCATTAGCTTTCATTAGATTCACCACCAGTTTCTTGACGTTTTACGATCTTACATTTCACAGGAAGCTTATGTGATGCTAAACGAAGTGCTTCACGTGCAATCTCTTCAGATACACCAGCAATTTCGAACATTACTTTTCCTGGTTTAACAACTGCTACCCAACCTTCAGGAGAACCTTTACCAGAACCCATGCGGACTTCTAGAGGTTTTTTCGTGTAAGGTTTGTGCGGGAAGATTTTAATCCAAACTTTACCGCCACGTTTCATGTAACGAGTCATCGCGATACGTGCAGATTCGATTTGACGGTTAGTAATCCAGCTAGCAGTTTGAGCTTGTAAGCCCCATTCGCCGAAAGATACTTCTTTGCCGCCTTTCGCTTCGCCACGCATGTTTCCGCGGTGTTCACGACGGTATTTTACGCGTTTAGGCAATAACATATTATTTGCCTCCTTCCACAGATTTCTTCGTAGGAAGAACTTCACCACGGTAGATCCATACTTTAACGCCTAATTTACCGTAAGTAGTGTCAGCTTCTGCGTGTGCATAGTCGATGTCAGCACGTAGAGTATGAAGTGGAACAGTTCCTTCACTATAGTGTTCAGCACGCGCGATATCAGCGCCACCTAAACGACCAGATACTTGTGTTTTAATTCCTTTTGCTCCAGCACGGATTGTGCGTTGGATCGCTTGCTTTTGCGCACGACGGAATGAAACACGGTTTTCTAATTGACGAGCGATGTTTTCAGCTACTAGACGAGCGTCAAGATCAGCACGTTTAATTTCGATAATGTTGATGTGTACACGTTTACCAGTTAGTTCGCCAAGGTATTTACGAAGGTTTTCAACTTCAGTACCACCTTTACCGATTACCATCCCTGGTTTAGCAGTGTGAATTGTAATGTTTACACGGTTTGCAGCACGTTCGATTTCAACTTTAGAAACAGAAGCGTCTTTAAGAGCCGTTTCAATATATTTACGCACTTTGATGTCTTCGTGAAGTAGAGTTGCATAGTCTTTTTCAGCGTACCATTTTGACTCCCAGTCACGAATAATACCAACGCGCAGTCCTATTGGATGTACTTTTTGACCCACGGATTAACCCTCCTTCTTCTCAGATACCACTAAAGTGATGTGGCTTGTGCGTTTGTTAATTGCGCTTGCACGTCCTTGTGCACGTGGACGGAAACGTTTTAATGTTGGACCTTCATCAACAAATACTTCAGAAACAACTAAAGAGTTGATGTCTAGATCGTAGTTGTGCTCAGCATTAGCAACTGCAGATTTTAATACTTTCTCAACGACTGGAGACGCCGCTTTTGGAGTATGACGTAAAATTGCAACTGCCTCACCTACTTGCTTACCTCGGATTAAGTCTACAACTAGACGGACTTTACGAGGAGCGATACGTACTGTGCGAGCGATAGCTTTAGCTTGTGTCATTAGGAATTACCTCCTCTCAAAATTAGCGTCTTGTTTTCTTGTCGTCTGCACCGTGACCTTTATAAGTACGTGTCGGCGCGAATTCACCAAGTTTGTGGCCTACCATATCTTCTGTTACGTATACAGGAACATGTTTACGTCCATCATATACAGCAATTGTTAATCCGATGAAGTTCGGGAAGATTGTAGAACGGCGAGACCAAGTTTTAATAACTTGTTTCTTCTCAGAAGCCTCTTGTGCTTCCACTTTTTTCATTAAGTGGTCGTCAACAAAAGGTCCTTTTTTCAAACTGCGACCCATGTAGGAACCTCCCTCTGTGATTCCACCACGGCTCTCACATAGAACCGTAGTTTAACCACGTTATTTTTTACGACTACGGATGATGAATTTATCCGATTTGTTTTTCTTGTTACGAGTTTTGTAACCAAGTGCTGGTTTACCCCAAGGAGTCATTGGTGATTTACGTCCGATTGGAGAACGTCCTTCACCACCACCGTGTGGGTGATCGTTAGGGTTCATTACAGAACCACGAACAGTTGGGCGTTTACCTAACCAACGGCTACGACCTGCTTTACCGATGTGTACAAGTTCATGTTGTTCGTTACCAACTTGACCGATTGTAGCGCGGCAAGTAGCAAGAACTAAACGTACTTCACCAGATTGTAGACGAACGATTACGTATTTGTCTTCACGACCAAGTACTTGCGCAGAAGTACCAGCAGAACGTACTAATTGTCCACCTTTACCAGGTTTTAACTCGATGTTATGGATTGTTGTACCCATTGGAATGTTTGCTAATGGTAATGCATTACCTACTTTAATATCAGCATCAGGACCAGATACGATTGTTTGACCAACCTCTAGACCTTTTGGTGCTAAGATGTAAGCTTTTGCTCCATCAGCGTAATTAATTAATGCGATATTCGCAGAACGGTTTGGATCATATTCGATAGTAGCAACTTTCGCTGGAATGCCATCTTTAATACGCTTGAAATCGATGACACGATATTGCTTCTTATGACCACCACCATGATGACGAACAGTGATTTTACCTTGGTTGTTACGACCAGCTTTGCGTTTAGTTGGTTCAAGCAATGATTTCTCAGGCTTGTTAGTTGTAATTTCCGCAAAGTCTAAAGACGTCATATTACGACGACCATTAGAGGTAGGTTTATACTTTTTAATCGCCATTGTGTTTCCCTCCTTCTTGATTGTTCAAATCATAAATCCCTAAAGGATTACATTTCGAATAATTCGATGTCTTTGCTGTCCGCAGTTAGTTTAACAATCGCTTTACGACGTTTGTTAGTATAACCACCGTAACGGCCAACGCGTTTGAATTTACCTTTGTAGTTAAGAACGTTTACTTTCTCAACGTTTACGCCAAAGATTTCTTCTACAGCGTCTTTTACTTGAGTTTTGTTAGCGCGAGTGTCTACTTCGAAAGTATACTTTTTCTCTGCCATAAGTTCTGAAGAACGCTCAGTAATGACCGGACGTTTTAAAATATCACGTGCTTCCATTATCCAAGCACCTCCTCAACTTTTTCTACTGCAGATTTAGTGAATACAACTTTTTCGTGACCTAATAGATCAAGAACGTTGATTCCGTTTGCAGTTAAAACTGTTACACCAGGGATGTTACGAGCAGATAATGCTACGTTTTCATCAAGGTCAGCAGTTACGAATAAAGATTTTTTCTCTAAAGAAAGATCTTTAAGAATTTTTGTGAATTCTTTTGTTTTTGGTGCTGCTAGTGTAAGAGCATCAAGAACTAAGAAGTTTTGTTCTACAACTTTAGCTGATAAAGCTGATTTAAGAGCTAAACGACGAACTTTTTTAGGTAATTTATAAGAGTAGCTGCGTGGAGTTGGACCAAATACCACACCACCGCCGCGCCATTGTGGAGAACGGATAGAACCTTGACGAGCACGACCAGTTCCTTTTTGACGCCATGGTTTACGACCACCACCAGCAACTTCAGAACGGTTTTTAACCTTATGATTACCTTGACGAAGAGAAGCGCGTTGTGCAACTACTGCGTCGAATAATACTGCTTCATTTGGCTCGATTCCGAAGATCGCTTCGTTTAACTCGATTTCACCAACTGAAGCACCTGTTTGACTAAGTACAGATACTTTTGTCATTCCTGTTTCCTCCTTTCTTGAAGTGATTAGTTAGCTTTAATTGCAGTTTTAACTGTAACTAGAGCTTTTTTAGAACCAGGAACATTACCTTTAACAAGTAGTAGGTTACGTTCCGCATCAACTTTAACGATCTCTAAGTTTTGGATTGTAACTACTGTGCCACCCATTTGACCAGGTAATTTCTTTTGTTTAAATACGCGGTTCGGAGCAACTGGACCCATTGAACCAGGACGACGGTGGTAACGAGAACCGTGGGCCATTGGACCACGAGATTGTCCGTGGCGTTTAATAACACCTTGGAAACCTTTACCTTTAGTAACTCCTGTTACATCAATTACATCGCCTTCTGCGAAAATTTCTACTTTGACTTCTTGACCAACTTCGTATTCTCCAACGTTCACGTTGCGGAATTCACGAATGAAGCGCTTAGGAGCAGTATTCGCTTTTGCTACGTGACCTTGTTGTGGTTTGTTAGAAAGCTTAACGCGCTTATCTTCGAAACCAACTTGGATCGCTTCGTAGCCGTCAGTATCAACAGTTTTCTTTTGAAGAACTACGTTTGGAGTAGCTTCGATAACTGTTACCGGGATTAAATCGCCGTTTTCAGCGAAAACTTGTGTCATACCAATTTTTCTACCTAAGATTCCTTTAGCCATTTGTCACACCTCCTGTAAGTTTTAAAAAGTTATATTGTTTTTACCATTAAAGTTTGATTTCGATATCAACGCCAGATGGTAAATCAAGTTTCATTAACGCATCAACAGTTTGTGGTGTTGGGTTAACGATATCGATCAGACGTTTATGCGTACGCATCTCGAATTGTTCACGAGAATCTTTGTACTTGTGAACAGCACGTAGAATTGTGTACACAGACTTCTCAGTTGGAAGTGGAATCGGACCTGATACACTTGCACCTGAACGTTTTGCAGTCTCCACAATTTTCTCAGCAGACTGATCTAAAATACGGTGATCATACGCTTTTAAACGAATACGAATCTTTTGTTTTGCCATTATTTTCCCTCCTTCTCGCCTATTTTCTAGACATTCTCCACGAAAATTCTCCAACACACCGCCATGGCAAAGCGGCCGGGTGTGTCGGCAACCTCTCGTTTCATCGCAGTCAAAGACCAACATTCAACATTATATACAATAAAAAAAGAATAAGCAAGTCTTTTCGCTAAATTCTTTTAAATGTTGTAGATTTTCTTTACTACTAATATTTCTCGCTTATTTAAGCCGTTTACTAGTATATATAATTTTTTATGATTTTGCAACACATAACCTAATAACATCAACGTTTTCGGACATTTCGAACAATTAATGTCCAACTATCAAATATAAAAGCAGTCTCTAAAGTTTAGAGACTGCTTATAAACGTTATAGAAAGTACACACACGCGATCCAGCCAAAAATAACAAGTGGAATGTTTATAAAGATAAACGTCGGTACACATGTGTCCCAAATATGATTATGCTGACCATCAACATTTAAGCCGGCTGTCGGTCCTAGCGTTGAATCGGATGCAGGTGAACCTGCGTCTCCTAATGCGCCTGCTGTACCTATTAAACACAGTATCGCTAAAGGGCTCATACCTAGTCCTTGAGCTAAAGGAACAAATAAGGTAGCTATAATCGGCACAGTAGCAAAAGAAGAGCCAATTCCCATTGTTACAATTAATCCGATTACAAGCATGATGAATACCGCTAAGCTTTTATTACCTTGAAGGATAGCTAGAGAGCTTGTAATTAAACTATCTACATCACCCGTTGCATTGATAACTGATGCAAATCCATTTGCTGCAATCATTACAAAGCCAATGAACGCCATCATTTTCATACCTTCAGATAAAATCTCATCTGCCTCTTTCCATTTAAGAGCCCCTGTGAAATACATAATCATTATTCCTGCAAAGGCTCCGACTATCATAGAATCCGTACTGATTTGTGCATATAGCGAAACAATTAACGCTATCATGGTTGAAATCATAACCGATTTACTTACCTTCACATTTAAAGTTGTTGTTTCAACATCATTATTTTGATATTTGCGTGGTTTGCGATAAACAAACAATGCTATAGCTAATCCAACCAACATACCCAAGATAGGAATCGCCATTGCTGCTGGAACATCACTTGCTTTTGCAACCATGCCAGCATTCGTAACTTGTGTTGAAACAATTTCTTGGAAAATGGCTCCGAAGCCAGCTGGCACAAAGCTATACGTACCAATCAAACCAACCGCAATCAATGTTGCTATAATTCGACGATCTACTTCAAGCATATTTAAAACCTTTAAAATAGGCGGTATTAGTAATGGGATAAAAGCGATATGAATCGGAATTAAATTTTGAGAGAAAATCGCCATCATAAAAATAAGAAGAAAAATTAATACTTTTACTAAGCCCTTTCTATTACTAGAACCATTTTTATTTAACATGTTCAAAATACCCGAAATCATTAACTCAGGTATTCCCGTCTTAGAGATGGCTATAGCAAATCCACCAAGTAAGCCATAGCTTAGCGCGATAGTGGCACCTGCACCTAATCCTTCTGTAAATGACTCAACCGTTGCTTGAATACCCATACCACTTGCTAACCCTCCTGCAAAGGCTCCTAAAACAAGCGACAGGACTACATTGATCCGAAGCAAACTTAATATTAACATGACAGCTACTGCCACAATTACCGCATTCATAAAGACACTTCACTTTCACACACTAGATTGTTAATATGTTAAACTTTAATATTCTGACAAACGAAAGTCAAGCAGTTTTTATTCATTACAAAAAGCCCGAAAAGTATGAAATCTATCCTCCAGCGTCACGTTAACAAAAAAACAGCATGACCTATATAAGATCACACTGTTTTTTGGAGTTTCTACCTATTTAAATGTCTACAGAGACTCTCTAATTACTTTTTTATAATAACCAACTGAAAGCACCGCAAAGATTGCATATAACGCTATATAACAGCTCATAGCAATCCACAATGGAGCTGTTAACTCCGTACCAAATAAAAACCATCCTGATTTCACCGCAAAATAACTATGGAGGAGTCCAATCAATAATGGAACACCAAAATTAAACGCTTGTTTCATAAAGATTCCCTTCATAATGTCTCGTTCTGAAAAGCCTATTTTTCTTAAAATTGTATAGGCTCCTCGTTCCTCTTCTGCTTCAGACATTTGTTTAAAGTACAGGATGCTACCAGTTGTCATTAAAAATGCTAAACCTAAAAACGCTGTTGTAAAAATTGTTAACCCAAGTGATTCAATATTACCTTTACGCTCTGCTTCAAACGAATCGATAATATAATTTTGGGTATTGCCATCAGTGTCTACAATAGATATAACATTCGCGCTCGTTTCTTTATATAATCTCTCAGCAAGCGCTAAGTCTTTTTTTGACTGTAACGTAATAGAAGCTTGTTTATGCCAAGGAAAAAGCTTTGCTTGAGTAGACAATTTGTCAAACAGTGTGTCTGATACTACGAAAATCGGTCCGCCGCCTCCAGCAGTAATAGTTCCACCAATAATACTTTCATCGTGAATCGCTTTGACATGCAGTGTTTCTTCAAGACCACCTGCTGACACTACTAAATCTCGATCCTTTTCTAAAGGAAACATCTCGGCCATATAGCCTCCATAGTTTGTTAAAATCACATCATTACCCGAAACTGATGCATTTGGTGTTTTTTGTTGATAATCAGAAAGCGGAATCGTGTATATCGTCCCTTTCATATTATAAAAAGGGCTATCTTGTTGTCCATCAGCCATTAATTGAGCTATTGAAGCTGTAACTCCTTGTAAACGATATTCAACCTTGTCATAAGCTATATTATTTTCCTCTAGCTTATTTAAAAATGCCTGACCTTGATCCTCATGCAAAATATAATCTCCCGGTACTCGGCTATAGGCTGATGCTTCTGAAGAATAATACGAAATATATGATAGTGTTGTAATCCCAAGAGATACACCTGTTAAAACGGTAATAAGCGTCAGTGATTTAGCATTACTTTTCATACGATGCATAATCGGAGTTAATGCTAATACATCATGGACAGACAAATGACCATTTTTCTTTAAACGAACGGTATTCATTATAAATGCTACGGAGAAACGAAAAACTAGGAACGTTCCCCCAATTGTAGTAGCCAAAATAATTATCATATTTATAAAAAGATTGCCTGCAGTATTAATATCAAATAGCTTTGTTGATGCATAGTAGCCATATGCAATAAACACTAGCCCTAAGAAGCCGATAACCATTTGTAATGGATTGAATCGTTTCACACGCTCATCTGCTTGTTTAGCAGCGCTAAATAAGGATAGCAGCGATACTCGGTGAATCATCCACGTCATTTGTAGCAATACAACTACTAATAAAATAGCGAAAACAACGATAGATTGCTGTAATGCCTGTGTACTAAAGGTCATAGTGACAAGCGTTTCTTTTTCAAGGAGACGCAATAATATCATTGCGATTAAGCGGGAGCTAAAGAAGCCTACTAGCATCCCTACAACGACAGCTCCTACAAATAATAAAATACTTTCTAACGCCAATAATCGTACAATCAGGCCCTTCGTCATCCCAATTAGCTGATATAAGCCAATTTCTTTACTGCGACGCTTCATAAATAAATGGTTAGCATACAAGACGAAAAATAAAATTATAAAATACAAAATATATGTTGCTGCTTTAAAACCTGCTGATGCTGTGCCACTCTTCTGAACTGTATTGAAAACTTCACCATTATGCTGCAATGTCACGAAGGAAAAGTAGAGTGTCACACTGAAAATAAGTGCGAAAAAGTATAAATAATAATGCTTCATATTTTTCTTCATGCTTCGGAATACAAGCTTACTAAGACTCATAACCGTCACCACCTAGCACACTTTGCGTATGCATGATTTCTTGGAAAAACGCCTGTCTAGTTTTATCACCTTTATACAACTCACTGTAAATAAGCCCATCTTTTAAAAACAAAACACGTGTACAGAAACTTGCAGCCACCGCATCATGTGTGACCATCATAATCGTCGCCTTTTTAGTTTCATTAATGCCTTGTAAGTTTTTCAGCAATGCTGTTGCTGATTTTGAATCGAGTGCACCAGTAGGCTCATCTGCAAATACCATTGATGGATTTGTAATTAAAGCTCGAGCAGCAGATGTTCGTTGCTTCTGACCACCTGATATTTCGTTCGGATATTTATTTAAAATATCTGCAATACCAAGTAAATATGTCAGCTCCTTCACGCGACTTTCTGCAACAGCTTTTGGTAGTTTTCCGATTGCTAATGGCAATAAAATATTTTCTTTGACCGTTAACGTGTCCAATAAATTATAGTCTTGGAAAATGAATCCGAGCTGCTCACGACGGAAATTAGCTAACGCCTTTTCCTTCATACCGCGTAAACTTTGGCCATTTATTTCAATTACACCTTCTGTTGCAAAGTCAATCGAACACAAAACATTTAATAGTGTCGTCTTGCCTGAGCCTGATGGACCCATAATGCCAACAAATTCACCTTCATTTACTTCTAAATCTATACCTTTCAGCACCTCTTGCGCTGTTGATTTTTTACCATATACTTTTTTTACTTTACGTCCAATTAAAACTGCCACAGGTTAACTCCCCTTTCTATACTACAAGTGTACCCCGTCTGCTTATTCTTTTCGTGCGTTTTACATGACAATATAAAAAGGTAGGTGACAATTTCGTCATCTACCTGTTAGTTTGACATATTCATTTTGTAATGGAAATCGTAGCGTAAATATCGAGCCTTCTCCTACAACTGACTGTACACTAATTCGCACACCAATTTTTTGAGCAATATTCTGTGCTAAATACAAGCCCATACCCGTTGATTGTGCAGATTCTCTTCCTACCGTACCTGTATACGATTTTTGAAAAATTCGCGGCATATCCTCTTTACGAATGCCTATACCTGCATCCTTAATGTGAAGCAAAGTTGCCCCAGTTAAATCAACTTCAGTAAAAATAAAAATCTCTGTATTTACAGGACTATATTTTATGGCATTGGATAACAGTTGTCTAACAATGAATGCTATCCATTTACTATCTGTCATCACTACTTCAGTTAATTCTCCTACATCGAAGCCAATATCTTTTTCTAAACACCAAGCCTGCATTGCACGTATTTCTTTATAGACGACTGACCGAAGCTCAATTTCTGTTAAATAATTATCTTTTTCTATAGAAGCTAGCCGTGTTTGATGTAACTGCTGATCAACCAATAGATGGAGCCTTAACCACTCCGTCTCTAATTTTCTACGTAAAGATAAATCCTCGACATGATCTAACATCAAATTTATCGTTGTTAACGGAGCCTTCACCTCATGTACCCAAGCAAGGAGCTCATCTGAATATTCTTGTAGCTGCACCTTCGCATCATTTAGTTCTGCATCCTTATCATAGAAGACATCTTCAATTTTTTTATAATAAGCCTCTTGAAATGGTGATAAAGCTAAACTTCGAGTATGGGGCTCATCAAGTCGACTATCCACATTTCCCAGGAAATCTTTCAACTGACCGACTTCTCTTACATAACGCCATAATAAAAATATAGAAAAAGTGACGACCATGATGATATTCACGTACCAAATGGATATGGCTACTAAACCAACATCTAAAGAAAATAATATGTTAAGAATAACAAGAAGAAACACAAAAAAAACAATCCACGCAAGCCGTTCTCTTAAAAACAATAATGCCATTCTCATTCACGTCACCTGCGTTACGGCAATATAACCAAGTCCCTTTTTTGTGACAATAACTTCCTGTAACCCAATATCCTCTAGCTTTGTACGTAAACGATTAACATTTACAGATAATGTATTGTCATTGACGAAACGCTCGTCGTCCCATAATTTCCTCATTAAGTCTTCTCTCGAAACAATTTGATTACCCTTCTCCAACAAAATACGTAAAATAAACAATTCGTTTTTAGTTAAGGAAACAAGCTCCCCATTAAACATAATCTCGCTTCTCGCATAATCGAGAACAGCACCATTAAAACGCGTAACATCCATTGCTTCTTCAACATAATCATAAGTACGACGTAAAATAGCTTGTACTTTTGCAAGTAACACTTCCATATGGAAAGGCTTTTGTATAAAATCATCTGCACCCATTTGCATAGCCATCACCATATCCATTGGATGATCTCGTGAGGATAGAAAGAGAATGGGTACTTTCGAAATATGCCGTATTTCACGACACCAATGAAAACCATCATATGCTGGTAATTGAATATCAATTAATACTAATTGAGGCTTCTCTTCTATAAAATCATCCATCACCTTTTGAAAATCATTCGGACCTACCACTTGTAAGGACCATTGCGAAAAACGCTCTTGAATCATTGCAAAAATTGATGGATCATCTTCTATCAACAAAACCTTCATTTCCATTTACATACACTCCTTCCACAATTATATTTTAACATAAAAAACCAATCTGTAAGCGTCCCTACAGATTGGTTTTATAATTAGCATAGGCTAAAAATTATTTTTGGATAGTAGCAACTACGCCAGCGCCTACAGTACGGCCACCCTCACGGATAGAGAATTTAGTACCTTCTTCAAGAGCGATTGGAGCGATAAGTTCTACTGTCATTTCGATGTTATCACCAGGCATTACCATTTCAACGCCTTCTGGTAAGTTACAGATACCTGTTACGTCAGTTGTACGGAAGTAGAACTGAGGACGGTAGTTAGAGAAGAATGGAGTATGACGGCCACCCTCTTCTTTAGATAAAACGTAAACTTCAGCTTTGAAGTTAGTGTGTGGAGTGATTGAGCCTGGTTTAGCTAATACTTGTCCACGTTGGATATCTTCACGAGCTACACCACGAAGTAAAGCACCGATGTTGTCACCAGCTTCAGCGTAGTCTAATAATTTACGGAACATTTCAACGCCAGTTACAGTTGTAGATTTAGCTTCTTCAGAAATACCTACGATTTCAACTACGTCACCAACTTTAACTTGACCACGTTCAACACGGCCAGTTGCAACTGTACCACGACCAGTGATAGAGAATACGTCCTCTACTGGCATCATGAATGGTTTGTCAGTTTGACGTTCTGGAGTTGGGATGTAAGAATCTACAGCGTCCATTAATTCAACGATTTTTTCTTCCCATTCTGCTTCGCCTTCAAGAGCTTTAAGAGCAGAACCTTTGATTACAGGGATATCATCGCCTGGGAAGTCATATTCAGATAGTAGGTCACGGATTTCCATTTCTACTAATTCTAATAATTCTTCGTCGTCTACCATATCACATTTGTTCATGAATACTACTAAGTATGGAACACCTACTTGACGAGATAAAAGGATGTGTTCACGAGTTTGTGGCATTGGGCCGTCAGCAGCAGATACTACTAAGATACCGCCGTCCATTTGTGCAGCACCAGTGATCATGTTTTTAACATAGTCAGCGTGTCCTGGGCAGTCAACGTGTGCATAGTGACGAGATTCTGTTTCATATTCTACGTGAGAAGTGTTGATTGTGATACCACGTTCTTTTTCTTCTGGTGCGTTATCGATATCAGCGTATGATTTAGCTGTACCACCCATTTTTTTAGAAAGAACTGTAGCGATTGCAGCAGTTAAAGTTGTTTTACCATGGTCAACGTGTCCGATTGTACCAATGTTAGCATGCGTTTTTGAACGGTCAAATTTTTCTTTAGCCATTAGAGATTGCCTCCTCGAAATTGTATGTTTTATTTTTAAAATTTATAGAATGAATGCTGATAGAGAACGGGCCCATCCTCTATCCTGCAATCATAGCTTACAAATTAGTTATACTTTATGCAAGATGAAAATTCAATTATTCACCTTTATTTTTTTTGATGATTTCAGCAGCAATTGATTTTGGTACTTCTTCATAATGATCAAATGTCATTGAGAATACACCACGACCTTGAGTTGCTGAACGAAGAGTTGTTGCGTAACCAAACATTTCCGCTAACGGAACCATTGCACGAACAACTTGTGAGTTACCGCGAGCATCCATACCCTCAACGCGTCCGCGGCGAGATGTAATGTTACCCATGATATCACCAAGGTACTCTTCAGGAATTACTACTTCAACTTTCATCATTGGTTCTAAAATTACAGCATCACATTGTTTAGATGCTTCTTTAAGAGCCATAGATGCAGCGATTTTGAACGCCATCTCATTCGAGTCAACGTCATGGTAAGAACCGAATACTAATTTCGCTTTAATGTCGATTAGTGGGTAACCAGCTACTACACCGCGGTCAAGAGAGTCACGAAGACCTGCTTCAACTGCAGGAATGTATTCACGAGGAATTACACCACCAACGATAGCGTTTTCGAATTCAAAGCCTTTACCTTCTTCATTTGGAGAGAACTCAATCGTTACGTCACCATATTGTCCACGACCACCAGATTGGCGAGTGAATTTACCTTGAACTTTTGCAGAGCTACGGAATGTTTCACGGTAAGATACCATTGGAGCACCTACGTTAGCTTCTACTTTAAATTCACGGCGCATACGGTCAACTAAGATATCAAGGTGAAGCTCACCCATACCTGAGATGATTGTTTGTCCAGTTTCTGTGTCAGTGTGAGCACGGAAAGTTGGATCCTCTTCTTGAAGTTTTTGTAAAGCTTGACCCATTTTATCTTGGTCAGCTTTTGATTTTGGTTCTACAGAAAGAGAAATTACTGGTTCTGGGAATTCCATTGATTCAAGAATAACTAGGTTTTTCTCGTCACATAATGTATCACCAGTAGTAGTATCTTTAAGACCTACTGCTGCTGCGATATCCCCAGCGAATACTTTAGAAATCTCTTCACGAGAGTTAGCGTGCATTTGTAGGATACGACCTACACGTTCACGTTTACCTTTAGAAGAGTTTTGTACGTATGAACCTGCATCTAATGTTCCAGAGTACACACGGAAGAAAGTTAATTTACCTACGAATGGGTCAGTCATAACTTTGAATGCAAGAGCTGAGAATGGCTCTTCATCAGAAGATTTACGTTCTAACTCTTCGTCACCATCAACTGAAGTACCTTTGATTGCTGGTACATCAACTGGAGATGGTAAGTAATCGATAACTGCATTTAACATTGGGCGTACGCCTTTGTGTTTGAATGCTGTACCACAGATTACTGGGTAGAATTCTACTGCAATTGTAGCACGACGGATAGCCGCTTTAAGCTCAGCAACAGTGATTTCTTCGCCTTCTAAATATTTTTCCATGATTTCTTCATCAACACTTGCAACAGCGTCGATTAATTTTTCACGGTATTCTTCAGCTAATTCGCGGTGTTCTTCAGGAATTTCACCTTCAGTTACTGCAGTACCTTTTTCGTCGCCGTAGAAAGTTGCTTTCATTTCAACTAAGTCAATGATAGCAGAGAACTGATCTTCAGCTCCGATAGGTAATTGGATTGGGTGAGCGTTTGCTTGTAAACGATCATGTAGAGTTCCTACTGAATACAAGAAGTCTGCACCTGTTTTATCCATTTTGTTAATGAATACGATACGTGGAACGCCGTATGTTGTAGCTTGACGCCATACAGTTTCAGTTTGAGGCTCAACACCTGATTGAGCATCAAGAACTGTTACAGCACCGTCAAGTACGCGTAATGAACGTTCTACTTCAACTGTGAAGTCTACGTGTCCAGGAGTATCGATGATGTTTACACGGTGGCCTGCCCATTGAGCTGTTGTAGCAGCAGAAGTGATAGTGATACCACGTTCTTGTTCTTGCTCCATCCAGTCCATTTGAGAAGCGCCTTCATGAGTTTCACCGATTTTGTGAATCTTACCTGTGTAATAAAGGATACGCTCAGTTGTTGTTGTTTTACCAGCATCAATGTGAGCCATGATCCCAATATTACGAGTATTCTCTAGAGAGAATTCGCGTTTCATTAGGTATTTCTCCTTCCATATTGGGCTTATGCTATGTTTAGATTACCAACGGTAGTGTGCGAATGCTTTGTTCGCTTCTGCCATTTTGTGCATATCTTCACGTTTTTTAACTGATGCACCAGTGTTGTTAGAAGCATCTAGAATTTCGTTAGCTAAACGCTCTTCCATAGTTTTTTCACCACGAAGACGAGAATAGTTAACTAGGTAACGAAGACCTAAAGTTGTACGGCGTTCTGGACGAACTTCAACCGGTACTTGATAGTTAGAACCACCAACACGGCGAGCACGTACTTCAAGAACTGGCATTACGTTGTTTAGAGCAGCTTCGAATACTTCGATTGGATTTTCACCAGAACGTTCTTTAACTAGTTCGAACGCACCGTATAAAATCTTTTGAGAAGTACCTCTTTTACCATCAACCATCATTTTATTGATTAAACGAGTTACTAGTTTTGAATTATAAATTGGATCTGGTAACACGTCACGTTTGGAAACAGGACCTTTACGAGGCATGTGTTTTCCTCCTTTCGAATAATTATCGATTTATTTTTATACGTTGGCCTTGTACGAAGTTATCACTTAATTCTAAATCAGCTAGCATGATTGGCATTTGGTGATATCGACGTAAGACTCAACACTAATTAACACTTAACGTGTTAAATTATTTTTTTTCTTTAGGGCGTTTTGTTCCGTATTTAGAACGTGATTGTAAACGACCGTTTACACCAGCTGTATCAAGAGCACCACGTACGATATGGTAACGAACACCCGCTAAGTCTTTTACGCGTCCGCCACGGATAAGAACAACACTGTGCTCTTGTAAGTTGTGGCCTTCACCTGGGATATAAGCTGTAACCTCAATTTGGTTAGTTAAACGTACACGAGCGTATTTACGTAACGCTGAGTTTGGTTTACGAGGTGTCATTGTACCTACACGAGTACAAACACCACGTTTTTGTGGAGATTTAACATCAGTTAAAGATTTTTTAAATGAGTTATATCCTTTGTTTAACGCTGGTGATTTTGATTTCGTGATTTTAGATTGACGAGGCTTACGTACTAATTGGTTAATTGTAGGCATCGGTATTTCCTCCCTTCATTTATTCCTTGTTAATACCACACATCCAGGTGGTTCATTTTTTGGGTAAAAACAAAGTCTTTGTGTTTTATACACAAAAACTAATCTACAGCAATAGCAACAACCGCAGCTCCAACATGGATTCCGCAGGCTTTGCCCAGTTCCTTTTTGGACTCGACAAGAATAACTGGTATACCGTTCTCTCTCGCGAAAGTTATGGCCGAATCGGTTACCCAATTGTCTGCATCAAGTGCCACAAAAAGCTCTTTCACTAAACCAGCTTGCATTGCTTTTACTGCTTGCTTTGTACCAATGATTGTTTTACTAGCCCTTACTTTATCATAAGACATTTTCATATCCTCCGAAGTACAGACAGTTAACTATCAACCTTCAATATATTATCATTATCAATTTCTACTGTCAACTAATATCTTTAAAAAGTCCGAAGAGATGCGCTTTTGCCATCTCTTCGGAGCTTAGTTAAGTTATTCAGCAGAAACTAGATCTTCTGCGTCAAGCTCATCTTTTTCAATGCGGATTTGACGATAACGTTGCATACCAGTACCTGCTGGAACAAGTTTACCAATAATTACGTTCTCTTTTAATCCTAGAAGTTCATCACGTTTACCTTTAATTGCAGCATCCGTTAACACACGAGTTGTTTCTTGGAATGATGCAGCAGATAAGAATGATTCCGTTTCTAGTGAAGCTTTAGTAATACCTAGGATTACAGGGCGACAAGTTGCAGGATTTTTGCCGTTCATAACAGCATCTACATTTGCCTCTGAGAATTGGTGAATATCTAATAATGAGCCAGGTAATAATTCTGTATCACCAGCTTCAATTACGCGAACTTTACGAAGCATTTGACGTACCATTACTTCGATATGTTTGTCTCCAATTTCTACCCCTTGCATACGGTATACTTTTTGTACTTCTTTTAGTAAATATTCTTGAACTGTTGAAACGTCTTTTACTTTTAATAATTGTTTTGGATCGATAGAACCTTCTGTTAATACTTGACCACGTTCGATTGAGTCACCTTCGATAACTTTCAGACGTGCATTATAAGGTGCTTGGTATTTACGAGTTTCTACGTCACCTTGAACTGTAATTTCTTTTAGACCTTCACGAATTTCAGTAATATCTGAAACCGTACCAGCAATCTCAGAAATGACAGATTGACCTTTTGGATTACGTGCTTCGAAAATCTCTTGGATACGAGGAAGACCTTGAGTAATATCGTCTCCGGCTACCCCACCTGTATGGAATGTACGCATTGTTAACTGAGTACCTGGTTCACCGATTGATTGAGCAGCAATAATACCAACTGCTTCCCCAACTTCAACTTTTTCACCAGTTGCTAAGTTCATGCCATAACATTTTTTACATACACCATGTTTTGTATTACATGTGAACGCTGAACGGATTGTTACTTCCTCGATACCTGCTTCTATAATAACACGAGCGACATCTTGGTCGATTAAACCGTCTTTTTCTAGAATTACATCGCCTGTTTCTGGATGGAAAATCGTTTTCTTCGTATGACGACCAACAATACGTTCGTCTAACGCTTCGATTAGTTCTGTACCTTCCATTAACGCACCGATAGTTAAGCCGCGGTCAGTTCCACAATCATCTTCACGAACGATTACATCTTGTGCAACGTCTACAAGACGACGTGTTAAGTAACCTGAATCGGCAGTTTTTAGGGCTGTATCGGCAAGACCTTTACGAGCACCATGTGTTGAGATGAAGTATTCCAATACTGTTAAACCTTCACGGAATGAAGACTTGATTGGAAGTTCAATAATACGACCAGCCGGGTTGGCCATCAGACCACGCATACCAGCTAACTGTGTAAAGTTAGACGCGTTACCACGGGCACCTGAGTCAGACATCATGAAGATTGGGTTTGTTTTCTCAAGTGACTTCATCAGTTTTGATTGAATTTCATCTTTCGCTGCACTCCAGCTAGAGATAACACGATCATAACGCTCTTCTTCTGTAATGAAACCACGACGGAATTGCGCTTGAACTTTATCTACTTTCTCTTGTGCTTCAGCTAGGATTTCACCTTTGTCTGGTAATACCACGATGTCAGATACACCAACAGTGATACCAGCGCGAGTTGAGTATTTAAAACCTAAGTTTTTCATGCGGTCAAGCATTTTAGATGTTTCAGTAATGTGGAAACGTTTAAACACTTCTGCAATGATATTTCCTAAGAATTTCTTGCGGAATGGGTTTACAACAGGTACTGATGCAAAATGTTTGCGAAGTACTGCTGAACGTTGCGCCTCTACTTTACCTTTTTCATCTAATTGGCTGTAAGCGGCATCTGCTTCAAGCTCTGCTAAAGTTTCTAAGTCAATTGTTAAGTTTGCGAAGTACTTCTCTGGCGTTACTTGCTCTAAGTTGAAATCAGTAGGTTCGTTAATGAACGGGAATGATTCAGGCAAGATTTCATTAAAGATCACTTTACCAACAGTTGTTAATAAGAACATATTATTTTGTTCTTCTGTAAATGTTGGGTTGTTCAGTGAACTTGCTTTGATCGCGATACGTGTATGCAAGTGAACATGACCTGTATCATATGCGATTAAAACTTCGTTTGGTCCATAGAAAATTGAACCTTCACCACGAGCATCTTCACGCTCAAGTGTTAAATAGTAGTTACCTAATACCATATCTTGAGATGGTGTTACAACTGGCTTACCATCTTTCGGGTTTAGGATGTTTTGGGCAGCAAGCATTAGAAGTCGAGCTTCTGCTTGTGCTTCAGCTGATAATGGTACGTGAACCGCCATTTGGTCACCATCGAAGTCAGCGTTGTAAGCTGTACATACTAATGGGTGAAGACGAATTGCACGACCTTCAACAAGTGTTGGTTCAAACGCTTGGATACCAAGACGGTGAAGCGTTGGTGCACGGTTTAGTAATACTGGATGCTCACGGATAACATCTTCTAAAACGTCCCATACGTCGTTGTTTAAACGTTCGATTTTACGTTTAGCAGATTTAATATTGTGTGCAAGACCACGTTCTACTAATTCTTTCATAACGAAAGGTTTAAATAGCTCAATTGCCATTTCCTTCGGTAAACCACATTGGTACATTTTTAAATTTGGACCTACTACGATAACTGAACGACCAGAATAGTCAACACGTTTACCAAGTAAGTTTTGACGGAAACGACCTTGTTTCCCTTTTAACATATGTGAAAGTGATTTTAACGGACGGTTACCTGGTCCAGTGACTGGACGACCACGACGACCGTTATCGATTAATGCATCAACTGCTTCTTGTAACATACGTTTCTCGTTTTGAACGATAATGCTTGGTGCGCCAAGATCTAATAAACGTTTTAAACGGTTATTACGGTTGATTACACGACGATATAAATCATTTAAGTCAGATGTTGCAAAACGACCACCATCTAATTGAACCATTGGACGAAGCTCCGGTGGAATAACAGGTAGTACATCTAAAATCATCCACTCTGGAGAGTTACCTGAGTTACGGAATGATTCTACTACTTCAAGACGTTTAATCGCACGTGTACGGCGTTGACCTTGTGCTGATTTTAGTTCTTCTTTTAAAGAATGTGTTTCATCTTCAAGATCGATTTTAGCAAGAAGCTTTTTGATTGCTTCTGCACCCATCGCTGCTTCGAAAGTTGCACCGAATTTTTCACGGTATGCACGGTACTCTTTTTCAGAAAGTAATTGCTTACTCTCTAAGTTTGTAGCACCTGGTTCAATTACAACGTAAGATGCGAAGTAAATTACTTCTTCTAAAGCACGTGGAGACATATCTAAAATAAGGCCCATACGGCTTGGAATACCTTTGAAGTACCAAATATGAGAAACTGGAGCAGCTAATTCGATGTGACCCATACGTTCACGACGAACTTTTGCACGTGTTACTTCAACACCACAACGGTCACAAACTACGCCTTTATAGCGAACACGTTTGTATTTACCACAGTGACATTCCCAGTCTTTCGTAGGACCGAAAATACGTTCACAGAATAAACCATCTTTTTCTGGTTTTAATGTACGATAGTTAATTGTTTCTGGTTTTTTTACTTCACCATATGACCAAGAACGAATCTTGTCAGGGGATGCTAAACCAATTTTCATATATTCAAATTCATTAACGTCTATCAAGGAGCCTACCTCCCTCTAGTTATAGGTCTTTATAAAGACTCTTTTACGCAGCTCGACAATCGTTTGCAAAAATACATTTTGACAAAAGATTAAAAATAGATTGATTTCATTCATAAAGAAAGTCGAGCAGGGCGTTAAATCCTGCCCGACTAATTTGAAAAATAAGTTTGACCATATTCACACGAATGTGAACTAAACCTTATCCATTATTCTAAAGACTCTACTGGCTCTTCTTCTGTTTCTGGCTGTGGCGCAATATTAAGTGCGTCAGCAGGTTGAAGGTCTTCTTCTTCGTCTAGATCGCGAAGCTCTACTTCTTCATCATTGATTGTTAACATTTTAACATCCATACCAAGAGATTGAAGTTCTTTAATCAATACTTTGAATGATTCTGGAACGCCTGGCTCTGGTACGCTTTCGCCTTTAACGATAGCCTCGTATGTTTTCACACGACCAACAACGTCATCGGATTTAACAGTTAAAATTTCTTGAAGTGTGTATGCAGCACCGTATGCTTCAAGCGCCCATACCTCCATCTCACCAAAGCGTTGTCCACCGAACTGCGCTTTACCACCAAGTGGTTGTTGTGTAACAAGTGAGTAAGGACCAGTTGAACGTGCGTGAAGTTTATCGTCAACCATGTGTGCAAGTTTGATCATGTACATGATCCCAACAGATACACGGTTATCGAACGGTTCACCCGAACGTCCATCATACAGGATTGTTTTACCGTCACGGTTCATCCCTGCTTCTTCCATCGTTTCCCATACGTCTTCTTCGTTGGCACCATCAAATACTGGTGTTGCCATATGAACACCTAAGTAACGAGAAGCCATACCTAAGTGTAACTCTAAAACTTGTCCGATGTTCATACGAGAAGGTACACCTAATGGGTTTAACATGATATCGACAGGAGTACCATCTGGCATAAATGGCATATCCTCTTCCGGTAAGATACGAGAGATAACCCCTTTGTTACCATGGCGTCCGGCCATTTTGTCCCCAACGCGGATTTTACGTTTTTGAACAATATACGCACGAACTAATTGGTTAACACCTGGTGGTAACTCATCGCCGTCTTCACGGTTAAATACTTTAACGTCAAGGATGATACCGCCCGCACCATGTGGTACGCGTAATGAAGTATCACGAACTTCACGTGCCTTTTCACCAAAGATTGCATGTAATAAGCGCTCTTCAGCTGTTAATTCTGTAACCCCTTTAGGCGTTACTTTACCTACAAGAATATCACCATCACGTACTTCCGCACCGATACGGATAATACCACGTTCGTCTAAGTTACGAAGTGCATCTTCCCCAACGTTTGGAATGTCGCGTGTAATTTCTTCAGGTCCTAATTTTGTATCACGAGATTCTGACTCGTATTCTTCAATATGAACTGAAGTATATACATCGTCTTTTACAAGGCGTTCACTCATGATAACAGCATCCTCATAGTTGAACCCGTTCCAAGTCATGAACGCAACAAGTACGTTACGACCTAAAGCAAGTTCACCGTTTTCCATAGATGGACCGTCTGCTAAAATATCGCGAGGTTTCACACGTTCGCCAACTTTTACAAGTGGACGTTGGTTGTATGAAGTACCTTGGTTTGAACGAATGAATTTTTGTAATTTATATTTTGTTAAATCGCCTTTAACTTCTTTACCGTCGACTGTTTCGATGCGACGTACATGGATTGAACGAGCTTCAACATGCTCAACAATACCATCGTATTTCGCAACTACAGCCGCACCAGAGTCACGCGCATCTACGTGTTCCATACCAGTACCAACAAACGGAGCTTCTGGATTTAAAAGAGGAACCGCTTGACGTTGCATGTTGGCACCCATAAGCGCACGGTTAGAGTCATCGTTTTCTAAGAATGGAATACATGCAGTCGCTGCAGAAACTACTTGTTTAGGAGATACGTCCATATAGTCCATTTGAGCCTTATTGAAAACTGTGTTATCTCCACGGAAACGACCTACAACTTCATCGTTAGTGAATGTCCCATCAGGATTTAATAGCGAGTTCGCTTGTGCTACATAGTAGTTATCTTCTTCGTCAGCTGTTAAGTAATCAATTTGATCCGTTACTTGACCAGTTTCATGGTCAATACGACGATATGGCGTTTCAATGAAACCAAATTTATTTACTTTAGCGAATGAAGATAACGAGTTGATTAAACCAATGTTTGGACCCTCAGGTGTCTCAATCGGACACATACGACCATAGTGAGAATAGTGAACGTCACGCACTTCGAAACCAGCGCGCTCACGCGTTAAACCACCAGGCCCTAATGCAGATAGACGACGTTTATGCGTTAACTCTGCCAGCGGGTTTGTTTGGTCCATGAATTGAGATAATTGAGAGCTACCAAAGAATTCTTTAATAGACGCAATTACTGGACGAATATTGATTAATTGTTGCGGTACGATAGCGGCTGTATCATTAATAGACATACGCTCGCGCACAACACGTTCCATACGAGATAAACCGATACGGAATTGGTTTTGTAATAACTCACCAACAGAGCGCAGACGACGGTTACCTAAATGGTCAATATCATCTGTTGCTCCTACTTGGTAAAGTAGGTTGAAGAAATAACTTACTGAAGATAATACATCAGCAGGTGTAATATTCTTCACTTCTTCGTCAATGTAGGCATTACTAATAACATTGATTTCTTTTTGCGCTTCATCTTTAGGTGCATAAATTTTAATAGATTGGATTGTTACGTCATCTTCAAGAACTCCGCCAACTTGTGATAAAGTGCGGTAGCCAATGCCTTTAGAAGAATCCTCTAGGTAAGGTAAAATCTTATCTAAAGTACGACGATCTAGCACAGTGCCCTTCTCTACTAAAATTTCGCCTGTTTCTGGATCAACAAGCGTTTCAGCAATCGTTTGGTTGAATAAACGATTTTTGATGTGAAGCTTTTTGTTCATTTTGTAACGACCAACATTCGCTAAATCATAGCGTTTAGCATCAAAGAAACGAGAATATAATAAACTTTTCGCACTTTCTACTGTTGGTGGCTCACCTGGACGTAAACGCTCGTAGATTTCTAAAAGTGCTTTTTCTGTACTTTCAGAGTTATCTTTTTCTAGCGTATTACGTAAATATTCGTTATCACCGATAATATCGATAATCTCTTGATCCGAACCGAATCCTAATGCACGAAGTAACACTGTTACTGGTAGCTTACGAGTACGATCAATACGTACATATACTACATCCTTCGCGTCAGTTTCATATTCTAACCAAGCGCCACGGTTTGGAATTACTGTCGCACCGAAGCCTTTTTTACCGTTTTTATCAGTTTTATCATGGAAATACACACTTGGTGATCGAACTAATTGTGAAACAATAACACGTTCAGCACCGTTGATAATGAACGTACCTGTTTCTGTCATTAATGGGAAGTCACCCATAAATACATCTTGTTCTTTCACTTCGTCTGTTTCTTTGTTGTAAAGACGTACTTTCACACGTAATGGAGCTGCGTAAGTAACATCTCGCTCTTTACACTCATCGACATCATATTTAGGATCACCTAATGCATAATCGATGAATTCTAATGAAAGATTACCTGTAAAGTCCTCGATCGGCGAAATGTCACGGAACATTTCACGTAAACCTTCTTCAAGGAACCACTCGTAAGACGCCGTTTGAATCTCAATCAGATTTGGAAGCTCAAGCACCTCTTTAATACGCGCAAAGCTTCTACGCTGGCGGTGTTGTCCGTACTGAACTAGTTGACCTGTCAACTCATTCACCCCTCAATAAAGCGATATTAGGTCTTTGCAAAATCATCCAAATAGTGTATGATTTCGAAAGACAAAAAGAAAACGAGTCTTCAAAAAGATCTCATTTTCGGTTAACTAAACTTATCTTGGCAAGTATACCCATATAAAATCATTCATATACCAAAAGGGCACACGACCTCAAAATAATATTTTTGCATTGTATCATGTTATCATAGCCGTTTTGTCAAGTCAATATTTTATACATATTTCATTTATTTTTTTGCACGCACTATCCAGTATCCTTTTTTCTTCTCCACAACATCGACTTCAGAAAATTTTTCTTCTAAATAGCTAACCGTTGATGGTGCACCTTGCTTCTTCTGAATTACTACCCATAACTCTCCAGAAGTGACTAACTTATCATAAGCACCGTCGTAAAAGCGGAAAACCGTGTCCTTTCCTGCACGAATTGGAGGATTGGTTAAAATAGCTGCAGCCTTCGCCTCATCATCAACATTCGATAGTCCGTCACTGACAAATATTCGTACATTTTGAACACCGTTTACTTGCGCATTTTTTTGAGAAAGCGCAACTGCTCGTTCATTAATATCCATCATCAAAATAGTGCGCTCAGGATTTGCCTTGGCAATTGATAACCCAATTGGCCCATAGCCACAACCCACATCAAAAATCGCACCATCTACATCTGGCGTTTGAAACGCATCTATTAATACACGGGATCCAAAATCTACTTCGCTTTTACTAAATACACCTGCATCCGTTTCAAAGGAAAACGTATGCCCAAGTAACTTGAACGTCCAGTGACGAGGTTTACTTTCAGTTTGAGGCTTACTTGTATAATAGTGATCTGACATTTTCACGCCTCCTCAGAATGAAGAAAAAGCTCGCCACAATGACGAGCTTCCTTTTGTATAAAAGTAATACGAGATTACTTAACTTCTACAGATGCGCCAACTTCTTCAAGTTTAGCTTTGATTTGTTCAGCTTCATCTTTAGATACGCCTTCTTTAAGAGCTTTAGGAGCGTTATCTACAACTTCTTTAGCTTCTTTAAGACCTAAACCAGTGATTTCGCGAACCACTTTGATTACTTTAATTTTTTCAGCACCAGCTGATGCTAATACTACGTCGAATTCTGTTTTTTCTTCAGCTGCAGCAGCACCGCCAGCAACTACTGCTACTGGAGCAGCAGCTGTTACACCGAATTCTTCTTCGATAGCTTTTACTAAATCGTTTAATTCAAGAACTGTCATAGCTTTGATGGCTTCTAAGATTTGCTCTTTGTTCATTATAATTTCCTCCTAATTGGATATGTTTTAGTTTTTTGCGGTCAAGCCGCGGAAGTTATGCAACGCAAGAAATTATGCGCCTTGTTCTTCTTTTTGTTCTGCAACAGCTTTTGTTGCAAGTGCGAAGTTGCGCACTGGAGCTTGAAGTACAGATAAAAGCATTGAAAGAAGACCTTCGCGTGATGGAAGTTCTGCAAGTGCTTTAACATCTTCAACAGAAGAGATTGTACCTTCAATAATACCTGCTTTAATTTCTAAAGCTTCGTTTTTCTTAGCGAACTCGTTGATGATTTTAGCAGGGGCTACAACATCTTCAGTTGAGAACGCGATTGCGTTAGGACCAGTTAATACTTCATTGATTCCTTCAACGCCAGCAGCTTCAGCAGCACGACGAGTTAAAGTGTTTTTGTAAACTTTAAACTCAACACCAGCTTCACGAAGTTGTTTACGAAGTTCAGTCACTTGTGCAACATTAAGACCACGATAATCCACTACTACTACAGAAGCAGCGCCTTGGAATTTTTCAGTGATTTCTTGCACTTGTGATTGTTTGTTTTCGATTGCTTTGCTCATGATGACACCTCCTATTAGAATGGGTCATTTATACCGACAAAAGTAAAGCCTCTGGGTCATATAGACACAGAGGCTGAAAGTCATCATCTTTAAAATAAGAATCCGAATTCCGATGTCCTCGGTAGGATCATTAAGTGACAAGTCACTCCTACTGTCTACGGTACAAATGGATGATTCACAACAGCATCCATCTTACCAAAGATACGGATAGCTGTCAATCAATTTATATAAAATTATTTTACTACTACGTTAGCAGCGTCAATTTTAATAGCTGGGCCCATTGTAGTTGTAACGTTTACAGATTTCATGTAAGTACCTTTAGCTGCAGCAGGTTTTGCTTTTTGAACAACGTCAAATACAGTTAAGAAGTTTTCTACAAGTTTTTCTGTAGCAAAAGAAACTTTACCGATAGGAGCGTGGATAATACCAGCTTTGTCAGCGCGGTATTCTACTTTACCAGCTTTGATTTCTTCGATTGCTTTCGTTACGTCAAATGTAACTGTACCAGTTTTAGGGTTTGGCATTAAGCCTTTAGGTCCTAATACACGACCAAGTTTACCAACTTCACCCATCATGTCAGGAGTTGCTACGATTACATCGAAGTCAAACCAACCTTGTTGGATTTTTTGGATGTATTCTGCATCGCCTACATAGTCAGCGCCAGCAGCTTCTGCTTCTTTAAGTTTTTCACCTTTAGCGAAAACTAATACGCGTTGAGTTTTACCAGTACCGTTTGGTAGCACTACTGCACCACGGATTTGTTGGTCATTTTTACGAGTATCGATTCCTAAACGGAAAGCAACTTCTACAGTAGCGTCGAAGTTTACTGTGCTAGTTTTTTGAGCAAGTTCGATTGCTTCTTGTGCGCCGTATACGTTGTTACGGTCAATTAATTTCACTGCATCTTGCAGCTTTTTACCTTTTTTAGCCATTATATATTTCCTCCTTGATTGTGGTTATAGCGGATTTTACCTCCCACGAATAAAGGTTGCGCGTTCACAAAGAAACTCCGCAACCTTCCAAAAACAAAAACATCAAGTAACTGGGATTAGTCTTCGATAACAATACCCATGCTTCGTGCAGTACCTTCAACCATTAACATAGCAGCTTCAACTGAAGCAGCGTTAAGGTCTGGCATTTTAGTTTCAGCGATTTCGCGAACTTTATCACGTTTAACCGTTGCAACTTTTTTACGGTTTGGTTCACCAGATCCAGATTGGATACCAGCTGCTACTTTAAGTAAAACTGCTGCAGGTGGAGTTTTCGTAATGAAAGTAAATGAACGGTCTTCGAATACTGAAATTTCAACCGGAATAATAAGACCAGCTTGATCAGCAGTACGCGCATTGAATTCTTTACAGAATCCCATGATGTTCACACCTGCTTGACCTAATGCAGGACCAACCGGTGGAGCTGGGTTTGCTTTACCAGCAGGGATTTGAAGTTTAACAACTTTAATAACTTTTTTAGCCACGAGACACACCTCCTTAAGTCCGTGATGTGGTAATTGGGTTGCCCCTCCCACTCAATATCTGTCTGTCAGCTAATTGCCGATAACATTAAAATTATCATTACAGACGTCAACCGAAGTATGACAGTCTGACCTTTGAAATGATACCACTTTTAAATTTTTTAAGCAAGTAGTAATTAACAAAATCTGCGATATACGCTCAATCATACGTAATATGGTAACTAGAATGGAAAACTATAATTTTTGAATTTGTTCAAAATCCAGTTCCATAATCGTTTCGCGACCGAACATATCTACAGATACTTTCAGTTTTCCTTTTTCAGCGTCGATTTCTTCAACACGTCCTTGGAAGTGCGCAAATGGTCCTTCTAATACTTCAACTGCTTCACCGATAGTAATATCGATTTCAACAATTTTATCAGTCATGCCCATTTGTTCTAATAGACGATCTGCTTCTTCTGGTAATAGAGGCGTTGGTTTTGCTCCGCCACCTGATGAACCGATAAAGCCAGTAACACCTGGCGTATTGCGGACAACATACCAAGAATCATCTGTCATAATTAGCTCTACTAGGACATAACCAGGAAAGACTTTACGCATCATTGTGCGCTTTTTGCCGTCCTTCATTTCTGTTTCCTCGTGCTCAGGCACGATAACGCGGAAGATTTTATCTTGCATCCCCATTGTTTCAACACGTTTTTCTAGGTTTGCTTTTACACGGTTTTCATACCCTGAATACGTATGAACAACATACCAATTTTTCTCCATAACTGCTAGGACTACTCGTCCGTCCCTCCCTTACAAATAAAAGTGAAAATGATCGCGATATGCAAAGTGCATCCTTTATTCTTTTCACAAACTTCCCAATAGAAAAACATAGCTTTCGCCTTAGCAAGCGAAAGCTCGATGATATATACCTAATTAGCATAGTCATCTATCGCTACCAACATACTTTCGCCGGTAGTCACACTTAATCATAATGAGAACATTTTACTGCTCTTCACTTAATAAAACAAACGAAAAAACCCGTTATTGTAATGGACGGGCTATTTTCAAAAGTATTAACATGCTCTTTTCTAAATTATAAATCTAAGTACCAGCGGAATAATGATGAAATACCTAAGTCTACTAACACAAAAAATAAAGCCATAATTACTACAGTTGAAATTACAACGACTGTATATTTCGTCAGTTCTTTACTTTTTGGCCAGCTAGTTTTTCGCATTTCCGACATTACGTCGCTGAAAAAACTTTTAATCTTGCCCATTCTAGCCTAACCTCCGAATCAATCATATCTGTCTATTTACAAAATATTTTATAACGTTTGTTTATGCACTGTATGTTCATTGCAATGCGAGCAAAATTTCTTTAATTCGAGACGTACAGTAGTATCTCCCTTAGCAGGAAAAGTGTAATTTCTCGATCCGCATTTTTCACAATTTAGCACGACTTTCTTTGCCATGTAATCACCTTTTCGGCACTTTGTCTTTTAAAGACTAACACCTAAAATTGTCAATGTCAACAAGGGTACGTGCCCTCTATGACATTTCCTCGAGCACTAAATGACGCTCTAATTTCCGCTTCACTCGTTGCAAAGCATTATCAATTGACTTTACATGCCGATTCAATTTTGCAGAAATTTCATGATAAGATTGCCCATCTAAGTATAGAGCTAATACTTGTAGCTCCAATTCACTTAAAATTTCACTCATTTTTTCTTCTAAATAACCAAACTCTTCTCTATGAATCATTAACTCTTCTGGATCATCCATAATAGCGCCTGTTAAAACATCCATTAATGTGCGATCTGATTCCTCATCAAAAATAGGCTTATCTAGAGAAACATAGGAATTTAGTGGAATATGTTTTTGCCTTGTTGCTGTTTTAATAGCTGTAATAATTTGTCTTGTTATACATAACTCTGCAAAAGCTCGAAAAGAAGCTAGCTTGTCCCCTTTAAAATCACGGACAGCTTTATACAAGCCAATCATACCCTCTTGTACAATATCCTCTTTATCAGCACCTATTAAAAAATAAGACCTTGCCTTTGCTCTTACTAGCAAACGGTATTTTGTAATTAAAAAATCCAACGCATCTGTATTACCTTGATGCACCATTTCAATAAGCTCTTCATCATTGAATCGTTCAAAATCTTGCGTCACTTGTACAATACTATTTTTAAACATGGTATCACCTCAGCTGCAACAGATAATTAGGAACAGTATAACGGAATTGGAAAATATGCGTCAATCAATCATTTTAATCCACGACGCCACTTTTCGAAGGCAAGTGCCACATCTGGCTTTAGCTCAATGCGTGAAGGTGGCTTGCTTTCTTGCTTTCTTTTTACATCGTGAGAAATTTTATGCTGAATAATGCTCATATCAATTTCTAGCTCTCTTGCCGATTTGCGTAGTGCACCATTACCAAAAATAACACTTTGTTCTGCCATATCGGAAGTTGCGACGTGAATTTGTACATGTCTTGCCTTTAGTTCATGTGTCATCTTTTCAATGCGTTCATCTGCTGTTTCATTTTTCCTTGTATAAATGATTTCGACACCATTCTCTATATAAGATTGTTCCACCCCCGGCACAAGATGGGCGTCAAAAACTACGATCACGCGCCATCCTATCGCCGCTTTATATTCAGCCATAAGCTCAATTAATCGCTTACGTGCATCTTCAAAATTTGTGTCACGTAATGGGCGTAGCTCTTTCCAAGCTCCAATCATATTATAGCCGTCAACAAGCAAAATGTTTTTCATCGTTACTCATTCGCTTCTTGACGTTTACGATACACTTCGTACATTAATAGTGCGGCAGCAACAGAAGCATTTAATGATGTGACATGCCCAACCATAGGCAGATGATATAAAAAGTCACATTTCTCTTTTAACAGGCGACCCATCCCCTTGCCCTCGCTACCAATAATAATTGCAAGTGGTAAGGTTGCATCCATTTTTCGATAATCCGCAGAACCTTTTGCATCTGTACCAGCAATCCATACGCCGCGCTCTTTTAACTCATCTACTGTTTGTGCTAGGTTATTAACACGCACAACTGGTACATGTTCAATCGCTCCTGTAGAAGCTTTCGCCACAACCGCTGTCAAACTCACTGAACGACGCTTTGGAATAATTATACCATGAACGCCAATTGCATCTGCTGTTCGCATAATAGAGCCTAAATTATGTGGATCTTCTAACTCATCTAATATTAAGAAAAACGGATCTTCTTGTTTTTTTTGTGCCGCTGCAAATAAATCATCTAACTCTGCATAGCTATACGCTGCAACAGAGGCAACAATTCCTTGATGATTAGCATCCGATAATTGATCGACCTTTTTTTTCGGAACAAATTGAACAATGATGCCACGTTCACGCGCTAAATCAAGCAGTTCATTGACCCCTGACTTTTTAACACCTTCTGCAATCCATACTTTATTCATATCGCGGCCTGAACGAAGTGCTTCTAACACTGGGTTTTTACCGGCAATAATTTCACCATTTTGTTCTGCCATTATTTTGACACTCCTTTTAATTCCTCGATTATTTGAATAGCGTATGCAATGATGTCATAAACGCGTTCTAATTCACCTAGTAAATACAAGCTTCCGAGTACCGCCTCAAAGCCGGAGCTATTACGGTAAGTTTGGACATCTGTATTTTTTGGAACAGAACCGGACTTGGCGTTGCGTCCTCGTCGGAACACTGCCAATTCCTGCTCTGTTAAAAAGTTTTCATCTATCATGCGATGTACAATCGTTGACTGTGCCTTTGCTGATACATAATGCGTTGCTTCTCTATGGAGTGTATTCGGCTTTACACGGCCACTACGCAGTAAATACTCGCGGACCTTTTGTTCTAAAACCGCATCTCCCATATATGCGAGCGCTAATGCATTTAATTGCTTAACATCTTCATTTCGGAGTTTATCCAAGTTACTTACCCTCGTTTCCATCTTGTCCCTTGGCGTGTATCCTCTAAAATGATACCTTGCGCCTGTAAATGGTCGCGGATTTCATCTGAACGAGCAAAGTCACGATTTTTTCGCGCTTCTACGCGTTCCTGCAAAAGTGCTTCAACCTCTTCGTCTAGCAGTTCAGCCTCTTTTGCAAATTCAATACCTAAGACGTCACCTAATACCTCAAAAGTTTCAACAAAAGTTAATAATACTTTTTCATCAGTATTTGTCTCATTCAAGTAAATATTAGCAATACGAGCTAATTCAAATAATACTGAAATAGCATTTGCTGTATTGAAATCATCATCCATCGCTTCTTCAAATTGTGCTTTTTGTGTAGCGATTTGTTGGAGCCATTCGTCCGAGTGTTCACCGAGACTTGCAGTAGCGGATAAGCGGTACTTAACGTTGTTATAAGAAGTGCGAATACGCTCTAAACCAGTAGCTGCCGCATCTACTAAATCTTTAGCAAAGTTAATTGGGTGACGGTAATGTACAGATAACATAAAGAAACGTAAAATTTGCGGATCGATTTGTTTACGTATATCGTTCACGAGCACAAAATTACCAAGGGATTTAGACATTTTTTCATTATCAATATTAATATATCCATTATGCATCCAGTAACGCGCAAATGTTGTATCGTTATGTGCTTCGGATTGCGCAATTTCATTTTCATGATGCGGGAATGTTAAATCTTGACCACCTGCATGTATATCAATTGTATCACCTAAATGCTCACGTGCCATGACCGAGCATTCAATATGCCATCCTGGACGTCCGTTGCCCCAAGGACTTTCCCAATAAATCTCACCAGGTTTTGCTGCTTTCCATAATGCAAAGTCTAATGCATCGTCTTTTTTCTCGCCTGCTTCGATACGTGCACCGATTTTTAAATCATCCACCGATTGATGTGAAAGCTTACCGTAGCCGTTAAATTTTCGAGTTCGGTAATACACATCGCCAGCCGATTCATATGCGTAACCTTTTTCGATTAACACTTTAATAAATTCAATAATGTCATCCATGTGATCCGTTACACGAGGATGTACGTCGGCCTTTTTGCATCCTAGTGCCGTAACATCTTCAAAATATGCAGCAATAAATCGGTCAGTAAGCTCATGAACTTCTTCACCAAGCTCGTTTGCTGCTTTAATAATTTTATCGTCCACATCCGTGAAATTTGATACAAATTTCACATCGTAGCCTTTATATTGAAAATATCGTCGTACCGTATCGTACACAATTACAGGACGTGAATTCCCAATATGAATATAGTTATAAACAGTCGGACCGCAAACATACATTTTAACTTTGCCTTCTTCTAGCGGTACGAAAGTTTCTTTTTGTCTTGTTAATGAGTTAAAAATTTGAATACTCATTGTGTTTCTCTCTCCTTTTGTAAGCGTCCGATTTCTTCTTGCAATGCTGCTATTTGCTTTTCGAAACCTTGACAACGTTCCTCTACAGGGTCAGGAATATTTTGATGGTCTAGTTTTTTCTCCAAACGAACACCATCTCTCATCACTACTTTACCAGGGATACCGACTACCGTAGAATTTGGTGGTACTTCTTTTAATACTACTGAACCCGCACCAATTTTACTATTCTCACCAATTGTAATAGAACCTAATACTTTTGCACCAGTGGCAACTAACACATTATCTTCTAATGTCGGGTGGCGCTTACCTTTTTCTTTCCCTGTACCGCCTAGTGTAACACCTTGATAAAGTGTAACATTATCACCTATCTCACATGTTTCCCCTATAACAACACCCATGCCGTGGTCAATAAAGAAGCGACGACCAATTTTAGCACCAGGGTGTATTTCAATTCCTGTAAAGAAGCGACTTATTTGTGAAATCACGCGTGCGATAAAATAAAAACGTCTTTTAAAAAACCAGTGTGCAACACGATGCGCCCATGTAGCATGCAGCCCTGAATATGTTAACACAACTTCAAGTACACTGCGCGCCGCTGGATCATTTTCGAAAATAGTCTCTACATCTTCCTTTATTCTTTTAAACATCAAAACTCCCCCTTTTCGATTCAATGTGTGTTTGTGATCTCGACCACGTTATTTCCAATCCTTACAATAACCCTATGCAAAATTACTTTAAAACCTATTGTTATTAGTAATGATTTCCCTTTTTCATCTAACACCCGAAAATCATAAAAAAATAATAAAAAGCGCCCCTATCATTCCTAAAAAGGAATGACAGAGACGCTGAATTTGCGCGGTTCCACTCTGATTGAAGGCATAAGCCTTCCACTTTGGACGTCCTATAACGGGAACGACCCGATAAAGCCTACTATTGTTCAGCTTTATGCTCAAAGGTGCATTTCGGTTTTGCCTTGGCTCAGACCACTTTCAGCCGGTGATGGTCCTCTCTTTAGAGCTTGCGCCACGTACTTCTCCTTATCAACGCTTTCTCAATGTACATTCATTTTACATCGAAGAAACAGTTTGTCAATAAATTTCTATTATTTCGCGTATTTTTCTACACGGTCAATTGTTTTCTCTTTACCGATTAAACAAATAGCATTCGGAAGCTCAGGACCGTGCGTTTCACCTGTCGTCACAACACGGATTGGCATAAATAAATTTTTACCTTTATGCCCTGTTTCTTTTTGCACAGCTTTAATAGCTGCTTTGACAGTTTCAGGTGTAAATTCTTCTAAATTTTCAAGTTGCACTTTAAACGCAGCCATTACCTCTGGTACCTGCTCGCCAGCTAAAACTGCTTTTGCTTCCTCATCATATTCAATATGATCGTTAAAGAATAGGCGAGATAGCTCTACGATTTCAGCACCAAAGCTCATTTGCTCATGGTAAAGGGCGATTAAATCTGTTGCCCAAGCACGCTCTTCAACTGTTAGCTCTTCTGGTAATACGCCAGCTTTTTGTAAGTGTGGTAAAGATAAAGCCACTACTTCTTCTAAAGATAATTTTTTGATGTACTGATTGTTCATCCAAGTAAGCTTTTGCTTATCAAACATAGATGGCGATTTTGATAAACGATTCTCATCAAACATTTTAATAAATTCTTCTTTTGTGAAAATCTCTTCTTCACCTTCAGGAGACCAACCTAGTAAAGCGAAGAAATTGAACATAGCTTCTGGTAAATAACCAAGGTCTTTATATTGCGTTACGAATTGAATAATTGACTCGTCACGTTTTGATAATTTTTTGCGGTTCTCGTTAATGATTAATGTCATATGCCCAAAGCGAGGATATTCCCAGCCAAATGCATCAAAAATCATCATTTGTTTTGGTGTGTTTGATAAATGTTCTTCACCACGGAATACGTGTGAAATTTCCATAAAGTGATCATCTAACACTACCGCATAGTTGTATGTTGGAATACCATTTGCTTTCACAAGTACCCAGTCACCAACATCTTTTGATTCGAACGATACTTGTCCACGCACTAAATCTTCAAATTCATATGTTACATTTTCAGGTACACGCATACGAATTGTATATTGCTCGCCAGCCGCTTCTTTAGCCGCTACTTCTTCAGCAGATAAATGACGGCAAGTACCATCATATGTTGGTGCTGCAACGCCACGAGCTTTTTGCTCTTCACGAGATGCCTCTAATTTTTCTGATGAACAGAAACATTTATAAGCTTTACCTTCTTGTAATAACTTTTCAGCATGCTCTTTATAAATATCTAGGCGTTCCATTTGACGATAAGGCGCATAAGGACCACCAATATCGATTGACTCGTCATATTCGATACCTAACCATTTTAAGTTATCTAACTGAGACGCTTCTCCACCTTCTACATTACGCTCAATATCCGTATCTTCAATACGCACGATGAATTTACCGTTATGATGTTTTGCATATAAATAGTTGAATAACGCTGTACGAGCACCGCCAATATGTAAAAATCCAGTTGGTGATGGCGCGTAACGAACGCGAACTTCTTTCGTCATAATTAAATGCCTCCTAAATGTTCGTCTGAAAATAATTCCGACCTTTTTAATTGTTCATTTTACCACTGTAGTATAGGAAATAAAAGTAGCGCGTGCTTAGGAATTGGACACGCGCCATTTTTTATTTTTTTATCAATAGAATCGTTGCCATTGAAGCGATGCCTTCTTCTCGACCTGTAAAGCCCAGTCTTTCAGTAGTTGTCGCTTTGACATTCACTTGTGATGCGTCTGCGTTTAATAGCGTTGCAATGCGGTTTCTCATTTGCTCAATGTAAGGCGCCATTTTTGGACGTTGTGCCATAATGGTGCAATCTACATTGCCAAGCACATAGCCTTTGTCTTCAACGATTTTCCAAATATACTCTAGTAACTTTGCTGAATCAGCATCCTTCCATTCAGGATCTGTATCTGGAAAATGACGACCAATATCGCCTTCACCTATTGCCCCAAGTGCTGCATCTGTTACTGTGTGTAATAATACATCTGCATCCGAATGCCCTACTAAGCCTTTTTCATGCGGAATTGTAATACCGCCAATAATTAGTGGACGCCCTTCTTCAAATGCATGTACGTCAAAACCTTGTCCTACTCGAAACATACAATACTGCCGTTACAACAGAGATAATTGTAACAGCATTCACCTGCCTTTATGATTTTCTATTTATAGACAGTTTACCATATTTCCTAGGAAATTGAGCTCTCCACATCATCTTCAAAACTCTTTCCATACATATCTTACTTAAGATAGAGATAAACAACATACTTAAAGTTTTTTATAGTTTGTTCAAGATGAATAAAAAAAACCCCATCAGCTACATTTAAAGCTGATGAGATTTAAAAGTTATTTTTAATAAGATTCCGACACTCGGCGACGTAAAATTGCTTCACCAAATAGTAAATCTTCTTTAGTTGTCATCTTCACATTTTCGTAGGTACTCTCTACAATATGAACCGCATGACCAAGACGTTCAACTAGCATTGCCTCGTCTGTACCTAGGAAGCCTACTTTCTCGGCAACATCTTCGGCCTCTACAATCAAATCAAAGCGAAAAGCTTGCGGTGTTTGAATCATCCACAGACTTTCACGATCTACTGTTTCTTCAATGATGCCATCACGTACTTTTTTCATCGTATCCTTTGCACGAACGCCGGCGATAGCAGCGCCAAAATCATGGGCACTTTGCACAAGGTTTGCAATAATTGCGTGCGTAATAAATGGACGTGCTGCATCATGCACTAAAACGATATCAACTTGCTCCATTTCCTTCATGCAGGAATGAACCGAATGTTGGCGCTCTGCACCACCATCGGGCAAGCCCTTGACCTTAGAGATACCATAATTCACGAGCAATTCTTGAATAAACGCTCGCTCCTCCGGCTTCACCGCAAGCCAAATTCCTGTGCAGTTTCTATCTTGCTCAAATACTTCTAATGTGTGTATTAAAATCGGTTTCCCTAAAAGCTCTAAAAATAATTTATTTAGTCCTGCTCCCATTCGCTTCCCGCTACCTGCCGCCGGAAGTACTACTTCATACTGCACATTTTCCACTTCCTAATCATCCTTTGGCTTGGCAAAAATCATACGACCTGCTGATGTTTGTAGAACGCTCGTTACAGTTACTGTAATTGCCTGTCCTATATAACTTCGACCACCTTCTACAACTATCATCGTGCCATCATCCAAATAAGCGACACCTTGGTTATGCTCTTTCCCATCTTTAATAACGACAACTTGCATATCCTCACCAGGAATAACTACTGGCTTCACTGCATTTGCCAAATCATTGATGTTCAGCACTTGCACTTGATGTAGCTCACATACTTTGTTCAAGTTGAAATCATTCGTAACAATTTGTGTATCATTGCCCATTTTCTTTGCAAGACGTACAAGTTTTAAATCGACTTCCTGCACATCTTCAAAATCTTCTTCAGTAATCTCTACTTTTGTCATACGTTCATCTTGCAGTTTTTTTAATATATCCAAACCACGGCGACCTCTTGTACGTTTTAAAGTATCGGAGGAATCTGCAATATGCTGAAGCTCCGTTAGCACAAACTGCGGCACTACTAGGGCACCTTCGATAAAGCCTGTTTCAGATATATCCGCTATACGTCCGTCTATAATAACGCTCGTATCTAACAATTTATAACTACCACGAATTTCTGGAGCATCAATACCTTCAGCTGCTTTTTTCTTCGCATTACTCCCACGTAATGTAAATAACTGTAGTAACTCATCTCGCTTTTTAAAGCCTACACGGAAGCCCAAATATCCAAACACAAACGACAGGATGATTGGAATCACTTCTGTAATACCGCGAATCTGAACGCTATTAATCGCAAAGCCTAGGAAATATGCAACGATAAGTCCTACAATAAGGCCAAGCGTACCAAATAATAAATCTCCAACTGGTACTTTAAATAGCACCTCTTCCATCCAGCTAATAAGCCGAACAAAATAGTCGGAAAATGCAAACGATAATGTAAATAGTAAAAGTGCCCCTAAAGCAACTGATACATAAGGATTATCAAGCCAAGGATTAGATGATAAATGAAGCAATTCGTATAATGGCGGTAAGAAAACAAGGCCTAAAGCTCCCCCAATCAGTAAAAAAGCAATCTGAATAAATTTTTTCATACTGTCACCTCCAATTCTTATAATGATTATACATATTTTTCAGCAGAAAATCTTTTTTGAGCCCATCAAAACATTATTATTTTTACTGCTGTTTATGGGACGTTACAGAAGCCTGAAGAGATGCATTATTTTTGCAATAATTATTATCCAATTTCATAAAATTTTTATGACCGCTATAAATGGTTGAAAAGTGCATGCTAGGATATCCCCCAGCATGCACCTTATTTAGTCAATCAATTTCATAATTCACTTTTATCATTTTGTAACGTTCCACTACAATGTTGGAATTCTTATAGGAACTATTTATAAAATTGACCTAATAATTTATTTATAGCTCTCTAAAGCAGGCATTCAATGCGTCCTTAATTGTCTCTACACCAACAATTTCGATACCTTGAGGGAAATCCCAACCACCAATATTAGAGGCAGGTATAAACGCTCGCTTAAAGCCTAGTTTTGCCGCCTCAATAACACGTTGTTCAATACGTGTTACACGACGAACCTCTCCTGTTAAGCCCACTTCACCAATAAAGCAATCTGTACCACGCACCGCCTGATCTTTAAAACTAGAAACAATACTCGTCAACACCGCTAGGTCAATTGCAGGCTCATCTAGCTTCACACCGCCAGCAACTTTAATATATGCATCCTGCGCTTGCAGCATGAGGCCCATCCGCTTTTCAAGCACCGCCATAAGCAATTGCACGCGGTTTTGGTCCACCCCTGTTGCCATACGTTTTGGATAATTGAAGCTCGTCGGCGTCACAAGTGATTGAATTTCTACTAAAATTGGTCTTGTCCCCTCCATTGATGCCACAATGGTTGAGCCCGCCGCACCTTGTGAGCGTTCCTGTAAAAACAACTCAGACGGATTCAACACTTCCTTTAAGCCCCCCTGAAGCATTTCAAAAATAGCAATTTCATTTGTAGAGCCAAAGCGGTTTTTCTGACTCCGTAAAATACGGTGGTTGTGATGGCGCTCTCCTTCGAAATACAACACGGTGTCCACCATATGCTCTAAAATACGTGGTCCAGCAATTTGCCCTTCTTTCGTTACATGCCCTACTAAGAAAATGGCAATGCCTTTTGTTTTTGCAATTCGCATTAGCTCTGCTGTACATTCACGCACTTGCGACACACTACCAGGTGCACTTGTCACCTCTGGATGGAAAACAGTTTGTATGGAATCGACGATCACAAACTTCGGCTGAACATCATCAATCGTTTGGTTTAACAACTCTAAATTCGTCTCCGAATATATATAAAGTTCTTGAGATATTACTCCTAAACGCTCTGCACGCAATTTCGTTTGTCGAATAGATTCCTCCCCAGAAATATACAGCACACGGTGCCCTTTATTTGATAGCAACGCTGATACTTGTAATAAAAGCGTTGATTTCCCAATCCCAGGGTCACCACCGATTAATACAAGCGATCCTGGCACGATACCACCGCCTAAAACTCGATTGAGCTCTCCCATTTCAGTAGCTACCCGAGATTCCTCAGCTGCTTCCACTTGTATAATAGGTATAGCCTTTTGTGTTACTGTAGCCGAATGTTGGAATGCTCCTCGAGGACCTTTCGCAACGACCTCTACTTCTTCAACCATTTTATTCCATTCTCCACACCCTGGACAACGACCCATCCACTTTGCAGATTCATATCCACAACCTGTACAGACAAATTTAGTTTTTTTCTTCGCCATAGTACCACCTCGAATATTTGTTCTTATATTCATTTTACATAAAAAAAGACAGCTTGGCACTCTTGGCCTCGCTGTCTTCTCAAATCAACACGTTAACAATAAACGATCTGCTTATTTAGAAATTGAAACGCCTTCTTTTTTCTTAACGACAAATTCTTCATTTACATAATCGATTACAACTTGGTTTCCTTTTTCTACATTGCCTTTAAGCAGTTCTTCCGATAGACGGTCTTCCACTTGTTTTTGCAATGCACGACGGAGTGGACGAGCACCATATTGAGGATCATAGCCTTCCTCTGCAATTTTATTTAGTGCAGCATCGGTTAACTCTAACGTAATATCCTGCTCCTGTAGACGTTTTGTTAAGGAATTAGCCATCATTGAAACGATTTCTTTTAAGTGTTCTTTTTCTAGTGAGTGGAACACAATCATTTCATCGATACGGTTTAAAAATTCTGGACGGAATGCTTTTTTCAATTCTTCTAGCATTGTACCCTTCATATCTTTATGCTTCGACTCCGAGCTGCCTAAGCTGAAGCCAAGATTTTTTTGATACTTTAACGCGTCCGCGCCAACGTTAGAAGTCATAATGACAACCGTATTGCGGAAATCAACGACACGTCCTTTAGAATCAGTTAAACGACCATCTTCAAGTACTTGAAGTAAAATATTGAAAACATCTGGGTGAGCTTTTTCAATTTCATCGAGTAGCACAACGGAATATGGTTTGCGTCGCACTTTTTCTGTAAGCTGACCACCATCATCAAAGCCTACATATCCCGGAGGTGAACCCACTAAACGTGAAGTCGAATGTTTCTCCATATATTCTGACATGTCAACGCGAATCATCGCATCTTCATCACCGAACATTACTTCTGCAAGTGCTCTTGCAAGTTCTGTCTTCCCGACCCCTGTAGGGCCAAGGAAAATAAATGAACCTATTGGACGTTTCGGATCTTTTAAACCAGCTCTTGCACGTCGAATCGCACGAGAAATTGCCTCAACAGCCTCACCTTGCCCAACAACTCGTTTATGCAATTCTTCCTCAAGTTGTAATAGTTTAGATGATTCTTCATGTGCAATTTTTGCTACAGGGATTCCCGTCCACATAGAAACTACAGCTGCCACATCGTCTACCGTTACTTTCGATTCGGCTTTACCTTGTTCTTCTTTCCATGTTTTACGCGTTGTTTCAATTTCGTCTTTTAGCTTTTGCTCTGTATCTCTTAAAGACGCTGCCTTTTCAAATTCTTGACCAGATACAGCCGCATTTTTCTCAGAGCGAACATTTTCAAGTTTATCTTCCAGTGCCTTTAAATTTGGTGGCACTGCAAATGAACGTAAGCGTACTTTTGAACCAGCTTCATCGATTAAGTCGATTGCTTTATCAGGCAAGAAGCGGTCTGAAATATAACGATCACCCATTTTTGCCGCTGCCTCAATCGCCTCATCTGTAATTTTCACACGGTGATGCGCCTCATAACGATCACGCAAGCCGTGAATAATTTGAATAGCTTCTTCAACAGTTGGCTCATCGACTTGAATCGGTTGGAAACGACGCTCTAAAGCTGCATCTTTTTCAATGTATTTGCGGTACTCATCTAATGTTGTAGCACCAATACATTGTAATTCACCACGTGCCAATGATGGTTTTAAAATGTTTGAAGCATCAATTGCACCTTCTGCCCCACCTGCACCGATTAGCGTGTGCAATTCATCAATGAATAAGATGACATTGCCCGCTTGACGAATTTCATCCATTACCTTTTTCAAACGATCCTCAAATTCACCGCGGTATTTAGTGCCGGCAACAACCGTTCCCATATCAAGCGTCATTACACGTTTATCGCGCAAAATTTCTGGCACTTCATTGTTAATGATTTGTTGCGCTAAGCCTTCAGCAATCGCTGTTTTACCTACCCCTGGTTCACCAATAAGCACAGGGTTATTTTTCGTACGACGTGATAGCACTTCAATAACACGTGTAATTTCTTTACTACGTCCAATAACAGGGTCTAACGAACCTTCACGAGCAATTTGTGTTAAATCGCGCGCTAAGCTATCTAATGTAGGCGTATTTGCAGCCTGTGTCGCTTGTTGTCCAGATTGTGCATTGTCGTTATTACCTAATAACAATAATACTTGCTGACGAGCTTTATTTAAGCCCACACCAGCATTGTTTAATACACGAGCAGCTACCCCTTCGCCTTCACGAATAAGCGCTAATAGTAAATGTTCTGTGCCAATATAGGAATGGCCTAATTTACGCGACTCATCAACCGATAATTCAATTACTTTTTTCGCACGAGGCGTGTAGTGCACGATTGGTCCAACATCCTCTGTTCCTTTACCGACTAGCTCTTCAATACCTGCTTCAATCATTTGAGGGCTAATATCAATGGCTTCTAATGCTTTCGCAGCTATACCACCGCCTTCACGAATAAGCCCTAAAAGAATATGCTCTGTTCCTATTGATTCGTGCTTCCAACGAATTGCCTCTTCCTGTGCAAGCTGTAATACTTTTTGTGCGCGTTGTGTAAAACGATTAAACATCATATGAATCCTCTCCTTTTCCCCCTATAATAGGCTTACTCTTAGTTTCTAGAAATAATGCCTCTCGCAACATTTTTGCTCGTGCTCTATCTCGCTCAGCAGGCGGTAAAACCTCACCTGCATAGTGCTGTAAAAAACCTGGTTGCATGCTGACAACGCATTCGTTTAAAGATGTTGCTTTAATATTATCAATCAACTGCAAATCCACTCCTAAACGTACATTTGATATGCAAGTAGCAGCTTCTTCACTCGTTAAAATTCGAGCATGTGTTAATGTCCCTAAAGCTCTGTATACACGATCTTCTAAAGCAAGTTCCGCCTTTTCCATTAGCTTGCTTCTTGCTTGTCGTTCTTTTTGAATTATTTTTTCTGCAACACTTTGGATGTCTGCTAAAATGTCTTCTTCTGTTTTTCCTAGTGTAATTTGATTTGATACTTGATAAATATTCCCTAAATTTTCACTACCTTCACCGTATATACCCCTAACGGTCATCCCTAAACGAGTCATTGCATTGATGATTTGATTCATCTGACCTGTCAGTGTAAGCGCGGGAAGGTGCATCATAACAGAAGCACGTAATCCAGTACCAATATTGGTTGGACAACTTGTTAAATATCCAAAAGTATCACGAAACGCATATGGCAAGGCTCCTTCTAAGGCTCGATCAATCTTATTTGCTTGCTCGTAGGCCTTCTGAAGTTGAAAACTCGCCGTCATACATTGAATGCGTAAATGGTCTTCTTCGTTCACCATAATGCAAATAGATTCATCCTCAGACAACAACATAGCGCCGACTTGCTCTTTTTTTGCAAGCTGTGGACTAATCAAATGCTTTTCAACTAAAATTTGTCGTTGTAACGATGTTAAATCTTTTATAGAAAAATAAGAATATCTTTCTTGAAGCTTGGAACTGTCCTGTATTGCGTGGGTGACAGCCTGCTCTACCTGTAATGCTTCGTTTTCCGAGAAAACTAAAGGGAAACGAAAACCATCTAAGTTCCTCGCAAGGCGGATGCGTGTACTAATGACGATATCTGAATAATCATCCTCCATATCCATCCAGGCAGGTGTAGCACGCTCTAAAAACGATTCAATCATCATGACACATCACCACCTTCGAATTGTAGCTGTTGCTCAAGATTTTTTGCCTCGTCACGAAGCTTCGCCGCTTCCTCAAATTGTTCCTCGTCCACTGCAGCCTTCATGCGTTTTCGAATATCTTCAATTTGCTTTTTAATGACAAAAACATTGTTTTGAGCACCAGGCATTTTACCTATATGCTGTGGTCCTGCTTGAATACGATTAAACAGCTTTGGCAAATGCTCGCTAAACGTGTCATAACAACTAGGGCAACCAAATTTACCCTCTTTTAAAAATCGCTTATACGTAAATCCACATTGTGGACATGTTTGTTGCTGAGGTGGCGCTTGCTGTTTTTCACCGACTTTTTGCCATGTAGGTGAGCCAAACCAGTTGGATAATAATTGTTGAATCGATACAGGCTCTTGTTTAAACTCTGCATGGAACGGATGGAACTGTGATGCACAGACATCGCAATAATGGTGTTCCACCTTCTGCCCATTTTGTACTTGTGTCACAGTTACTGTCGCATTGCGCTGCTTGCAATGTTCGCAAATCATTTCCATCACCTCTTTATTTTTGCTTTTCATATTTAATGGTTGTTAACATCGCTCGCAAAATTTTTGCACGAATGCTATCCCGTAAAGGTAGTTGTAAATCTAAAGTCGAACGATCAACCGCTGCTAACATTAATTTCGCTTCTCGCTTCGAAATTACCTGCTCATCAATCAAACGATATACAACACCCTCCGCAACCGTTTGCGAGGCTCCCCCTTCAATTTGCAAGAGCACATCATCTATCAAATCAATTTGTGAGTTTGCACGGACACGTAAAATACGAATGTATCCACCGCCACCCCGTTTACTTTCAACAAGGTAACCCCGCTCAGCTGTAAATCTTGTATTAATCACATAATTTATTTGTGAGGGCACACATTGAAATTTATCAGCAATTTCACTACGTTTAATTTCAATATGCCCTTCTCCACCTAATTCAAGTACTTGCTTTAAGTAGCCTTCTATGATGTCTGAAATATTACGCACTTTAGGAATACACCTCGCTTACCTCACTGACTTTGACTATCTTTGACTATCTTTGAGTATATTATACAAAACGCTTGAAAATAATTGCAATTATTTCGCACAATGATTTGTGTAAAGCGCATTGTTTAACAGATTGTCTTCAAAAAAACAGACGGCAGGGACATATTAACTTAATCATGATGTACTTTTATATCTGTGTAAAAAAGGGAGTTGGCGATTAAAAAAGGCTTGTCCCTAATAATTAAAATTGATTTTGCCTATAATGTACCCTTTTTGCTTATAGAAAAAACGCAAGCATATGCACATAGCATATACTTGCGTCATTAAAAATTATACCCAGCGTCCAACTATCGGGTAACGCCAAGGTTCCTCTGAAAATGCCTTCACGATTCCGATAATAGGTACGATGTAAACCATAGCGATGAAAATTAGTAAGAACGGTAAACCGATTAATACAAAAGATAGGATACTAGCAATTACAATTAAAATGCCCATCACGATTTGGAACAATAAAGCTTGCACCGAAACACTTTTCACTTCTTCATCTGAACTAATTAGGAAAAATAAAATCGGCACTAAAAATGGCGCAAAAAACGCGCTGGCATGTATGATTACCTTAGACCATTTTGTTTCCATATATATCAACCTTCCTTTATGGTATGTCATTATTATTAATACTACTATTTACGGAACTATACGCTAAATAGTTTCAAATGCTGCGTAAATTTTTAAAATTTTTTTGAAAGGTATGTGATACTAGATGGAATTTAATAGCACACTTGCTAACGAATATGAAAAAGGCATCCGACGTACATTACCAAGTTACGATGCCATGCTGCGTTTAACGAAAGCTTTTTATCAATCCGCACTACAAGAAAAAGCTAGTTTTTTAGTTGTTGGCTCTGGTAGTGGCAATGAAATTATACAGTTAGCTGAGCAAAGACCCGATTGGTCATTTGTCGGAATAGATCCTTCTGAAGCGATGTTGGAAATTGCAGAAAACCGTCTTCAATCATTATCAAATGATATTTCTTTACTACAAGGTACAATACTAACTGCAGCGGTGCCTGCTACGAACTTTGATGCGGCTAGCTGTATACTAGTACTCCATTTTATTGAATCATATGAGGAGAAACTTGCTACATTAAAAGGAATTGCACAACGCTTAAAATCAGGTGCACCATTCGTCCTTGTTTCTAAATACGGTCAACTGAACTCAACTGAAACAGAGCTGCAATTTGAACTATGGCGCGCGTATTGGCAACAGCATACAAAACTTTCAGCATCGGAATTAGCTAGTATGGAGCAATCTATCCGCTCGCTTTCATTTATGCGTGAGGAGGCGATAGTGACACTCTTACAACAGGCAGGTTTTTCACAGCCTTCGAGGTTTTTTGCAACGACACTATTCGGCGGTTGGATATGCTATAAAGAGTAACTTTTATCCGTATAATATAGTAGTGTACTATAAGTTCATGAGGTAATGATCTTCCGTTGATTGTCTCCTCTTCCTTCTCTGCTTTAAAAGCGAGACTTCGTGCTTACTTAATACGAGATAAACAGATTTGAGGTGAATGCCATGATTCGCACGATGGCTATGACGAAAGATCAACAATTAATAAAGGACTTCCCACTTGAGGACATAAAGCAAAACGATTATGAGTGGTATTGGGTAGATTTTAATTGCCCAACTGCAGAAGAGGAGCTTTTGCTCGATACATTTTTTCATTTCCATCCACTTGCAATCGAAGACTGCTTAATGCGTTTACAGCGACCAAAGCTCGATTTTTATGATGATTATCATTTCTTCGTTATTCATAAATTGAATGAAGTAACATTAATTGCTGAGGAATTAAATATTTTTGTTTCCGATCATTTTATTGTTACATTCCACAAAAATGAAGCGGCCGAAATTGAAAAGGTACAGAAGCTTTTAGAAGAGCAACCGAAATATTGGGAACGAGGCACTGTTTTTCTGACCTATCAAACAATCGATAAAATAGTCGATAGTTATTTCCCACTTGTTTATAAAATTGAGGATCATTTAAATGCACTTGAAGATGAGCTGACCTATCAAAGTAATGTGAATGCAATGCAAATTGTTTTTGAATTCCGTAGTGATTTGCTCCATTTACGGCGTACGATTTTACCAATGCGTGACCTATTGTACCGAATACTTAGTTCCTATCGCTTTGCCCTTAAAAAATCGGAAAGAGCCTACTTCGGTGATATTCACGATCATTTAGCAAAGCTTACAGAAATGGTCGAATCTAATCGTGAGCTTACAGCAGATATGCGCGATAGCTATATGGCCATGAGCTCTAGCCGTATGAACGGCATTATGATGATGTTGACGATTGTCTCCACCATTTTTATACCCTTAACATTTATTGCGGGTGTTTACGGCATGAACTTCGATAATATGCCCGAACTTCATGGACGCTACAGCTACTTTATCGTGCTTGGCATTATGCTCTTGCTTGCACTATCTATGCTAGCATTTTTTAAATCTAAAGGCTGGTTCAAACTATTTAAACCATAAGTGTATTGAACCGTCCTAAAACTCACTTACAAAAAAATCCGCGCACACTTCTGAGGAGAAATAGGGCATGAGTATTAGCTAAATGCATTGGCAAAAAGCCCTACTCATACTTTGCCCACAGAAGGCAGTCGCGGATTTAATTAGGGACATAGATGTCTCCAAAATTATTTAATATGGACCTCGATCATCCACTTTATTTTCACCTTGTTGCGGGAATAAAAAGTATGCTAGCACGCCCGATACTATCGTTGCACAAATTGTTATCAATAGTTGGTTTAGGTCGGGTACATCTGCATAATATTTGGTTAACATATAAACAGATCCAATTGCTACAATTACCATCACAGGAATTACAAACTTAAAACGTTTCTTCTCCATGTAATACCTCCTCAATACTATTTTTCTCTCACATGCATTTATTTGTAAATCCAAACAGTTCGTATTTTACATGTTTCCTAAATGAAATTCAAATTGCGCTATTTCTACAAAAAATTAGTATGTAGCAGGTAATCCGACAAACGTCAGCCTTATAAATAAAAAAATAATAAAAAAATATAGAAATATCGGAAATTTTTAACCAAATATACTACAAAAAATAGTAGAATAGATTTAATACCATATATTCACCAAATTTACAAACCTAACAATATATATACAATGAGTCTTCAATTATTATCATTAATATGGATTTATAAAGAATGGAGCAGACACAATGAGTTGGTTTACAAAGAAGAACAATTATGGTTATTCAATTACATTAACACCTGAGGAGTTTAAGCAACACGTACAATTAGATGTTTCAAACTATCCTAAACTACAAAAACAATTACAGTTATTAGACTTAACAACTGAAGATTTAGCTATTATTAAACAATTACAACCTTTAGTGAAAAATGTCATTCCTGAAATGGTCGATCAATTTTATGCAGCGATTAGCTTAAGTCAAAACTTATTAGATATTATTAACAGAACATCACAAATTGAACGTTTAAAGGTGACTTTACATAAGCATTTAGGCGATATTTTCGAGAGTCACATTAATGACGAGTACATTAAAGAAAGAAAAGCAATCGCTGAGACACATGTTCGAATTGGACTCCAATCAAAATGGTATATCGCTTCATTCCAATCACTAACTTCGACTTTTACAAGCTTTGCGAATGATTTAGATATTTCAAAGCATGATGCTATACGTGCCATCAATGCTTTCTGCAAAATCATTAACTTCGAACAGCAGCTTGTTATCGAAGCATACGAAAAAGAAGAAGAACGTATTCGTAGTGTGGCAGATCAAACAAAGCATGCACTTGTAACTACGATTCAAAGTACCGCTGAGGAGTTAAATGCGATAAGTGAGGAAACAGCCGCTTCCCTTTTAGTTATATCTTCGCAAACGGATGATATTGCAGTAGCAACTAAACAAGGTTTAAACTTCGTTGCAGATACGCAGGACAAATCTAAACGGGGGCAGCAGCAATTACAAGAGCAAAATGAATTAATCCACGTTATTTTGCAAAGTGTTAATGGCCTTGAAGTGACGATGAACCAGTTACGTACATCTTCGCAAAAAATTTCTGAAATTGTCGGGCTTGTCACAGGCATCGCTGACCAAACTAATTTATTAGCACTCAATGCTTCAATTGAAGCTGCTCGTGCTGGGGAACATGGGAAAGGCTTTGCTGTCGTAGCAGAGGAAGTCCGCAAGCTTGCAGAAGAAACAAAAAATGCGGTACAAAATGTGTCACACCTTATTAAAGAAACAGAAAGTAATATTTCAACAATGGCAAGTTCTGTCGTCAATGTTGACCAGAAAATCCAACATAGCGTTGATACACAAACAAGTTTATCTGAATCATTCAATGATATTGCGGATGCTGTATCAGGCATTCAACAACAATATGTAAACACAGCAAGGGATATTTCAGCAATTTCTACTTTAATTACAGAGCTATCACAGGGAGCTACACTCGTTTCCTCTTCGTCAGACTCATTAATTAATGTTGTAAATGAATTAAATATTTAACACAAATAAAAAAGGAAATTGACTGCATCGTGTCAATTTCCTTTTTGTTTATTTAATGTGCCAACGCACGTTTTTGCTTGCGATGCTCTCGTCGAGCAGGGCCTGTTTCAAACAGTCGTTTTTCCGCATCCGTTTCTGGGAAAATTGCAGGAATGGCCTTTGGTTTCCCACTATCATCCACTGCAACCATCGTTACAAATGATTCGGTTGTTAACTTTTCTTCGCCTGTTTCAATATTACGAGAAATAACGCGGACATAGACTTCCATAGATGAATGCCCTGTGGATGAAACAATACTTTCAATTTCAAGAATATCACCTACATGTGCTGCTGATAAAAAATCAACAGAATCAATGGAGGCTGTTACAACATGTCCTTTTGCATGCTTCATCGCTGTAATTGCAGCAATTTCATCAATATAAGCTAACACTCTTCCACCAAAAATGGAATTATGATTATTAGTATCAGGTGGTAACACAAGACGCGTCTGAAGTGTACGCGATTGGCTCATTGGTACAGCATTGGTTGTCATAGTTCTTGTAACTTCCCTTCATGTATTATTCTTTCGTCATCGTATCGTAGAAAAAGAATTGATGCAAATTTAGAAGGATTTTTTCATCGTAATAAACTTCATATCGGTCATTTCTTCAATCGCCCATTTAATACCTTCTCGACCATAGCCACTCATTTTTATGCCGCCATAAGGCATATTATCAACTCGGAATGTTGGAATATCATTTATAATAACAGCACCTGCTTGCAATTCATCAGCAGCATACAATGCATCTGGTAATACATTCGTAAAAATTCCTGCATTTAAGCCAAGTTCCGACTCATTCACTAGTCGAATTGCGTCGTCTAATGTTTCATATGAAACAATTGAGACGATTGGTGCGAATGTTTCCTGACAAACAACCTTCATATCAGCAGTTACATTTGTCATAACTGTTGGCGTTAATGTACGTTCTGTAAACGTTCCACCCGTCGCAACTACAGCACCTTGAGTTTTTGCCTCTTCAATCCATTCACGAATTCGGCTAACCTCATTTGGGTTGATCATTGCACTGACATCTGTATTTTTGTCTAGCGGATCACCAACAACAAGTTTTTCTGTTTGCGCTACAAATTCCTTTGTAAACGCATCTATAATTGAGGAATGTACATAAATACGTTGTAAAGAAATACATACTTGTCCAGCAAAGCTAAATGCTCCGCTAACACAACGCGCAATAATTTTATCAATAGGTGTCGATGGCTCAACAATAACTGCTGCGTTTGAGCCTAGCTCTAATGTTACTTTCCGCAAACCTACTTTTTCTTTAATACCTAAACCAACCTTACCACTTCCGGTAAAGGTCACCTTTTTCACGAATGGATGCGTTACGAGTGTATCACTTAGTTCGCCACCACTACCTGTAACGATTTGTAATGCACCATCTGGTAGTCCAGCTTCCTTAAATATTTCCGCCATCACAATTGCACTAAGTGGTGTTTGTGTTGCCGGCTTTAACACGACTGTATTTCCAACCGCAAAGGCAGGTCCCAATTTATGTGCGACTAAATTAAAAGGAAAATTAAACGGAGTAATTGCAGAAATAACGCCTAATGGCTCACGCTTTGTCCAGCCAATTCGATCACCAGCTCCTGGCGCGGCATCCATCGGTACCGTTTCACCTTTCACCTGCTTAGCTCCTTCGGCTGCAAACTGATACGTCGCTATTGTACGTTCAATTTCAGGTAAACCTGCTGATATAGGTTTGCCCGCTTCTTGCGCTAAAATTTCCGCCAATTCGTCTTTTCGACGTCGCATAATGTCGACTACTTTATATAATATTTCGGCACGTTCGTAGGCGGTTGTTTTTTTAAATGAAAGAAATGCATCTTGGGCACCTTCTATGGCTTGTTCAACATCTGAAACAGATGCCTTTGCAACCTTTGCAATTACCTCACCGTTATAAGGTGACGTTAATTCATAAGTTTCCTTAGCATCTTGCCACTGTCCATTTATCCAAAGCTTTGTTTCGTTCATCTTCAAATACACCTCCAAATAATCTGTTCTTCTTTAGTTTATCATGAAGTGCTCGAATTTGACGCTACTGCGGCTGCTGTAACTGCGGATATCATCATTGCCTGCTGTGCTTGGATTAGTAATTCAATAGAAGACATAATAGCCATTGACAGTGATTGTTGTACTTTTGCCATATCATAAATAGCGATTTGTACAGCCATAAACAATACAAATTCCCGATGCCACTTCAACAATTTCATTCCCTTTAATTCATGATATAAATCAACAATTTGCTGAAGTTGACCTTTAATCATTTGAAAAATTAATCTTTGTATAACACAGTATAGAAAAAGCAGCTCGTTTAGCATGATAAAACGAGCTGCTCTAGAGAAGTACCAATTGTCCTCTTTCTACTACTACTTAAAATCAAATGAATCAATTTATTGATTCATTAACTTTATTTCGAAATTTATATGCTTTTCTTTGTTCTAATTGAGCAATACTTTCATATTCAATTTCGCTTAAACTTTCAAATAATTTTTCAGACATTAGACTCACTATATCTTCTAATTCAGTGCCTAAGTGAATAATTTCTAATATTTCTTTTGAAATTCCTTTAGAACTGTAATAAATCCATAGTATATGGGTTAAATAAAACTTTTTCAGTTTCTTCGATTGTTAATAAATCTTTTTTTAAAGCCTCAATTAAACCTATTAGATTTATGAGTAGTAGTTTTTCTAATTCTTCGTTATTTGTAGTATTCAATAATAATTTATTCATATTTAATTATTTCACACTCCAACCCTGCTTAGCTTTAACATCAGGTTAGTTCTAACTACTTTTACTTCACTTATTTTTCATGACTAAATTGGGTTATAATCTGTTCATTAGGTACCCAATTAAAGAGTTATCATGTAAGACACGTAATTGGATGACGATCCTTCATTTCTTCAATAATGTGATAACAATCTGGATAAGTTGGCATTCCTCCATTATATCTTTTCATTTTTCAATAGCGTATTTAATGCTTTCTCCGTACCATCTTGCTCCATCATATTTGCTACCCTATCGATGTTCGCAATGGCGACATCCACGAAGTTTGTTTTTTCATTTCTTCTACAGCATCTTTATATTTTTCCGAATCAAACACTTTATCCGAGGCAACATATGTGCTGGCAATAGCTAATATAATTTTCCGATCCACTGTCCAGCCTGCAACTTTCGAAACTGCCTCCACAGTTTGTGAAAATTGGTTTTCAATTATAACAATATTCATCTTCAACACACTCTTTTTCACTATTTACGTAACATTCTGTCGAAAAGATTCAATCGTTTTGTAATAATTAACATAAAAAGTAAACATAATTTAATGTTTGTAAATAGGTATTATATGGTTTAATTAATATAAACAAAGATGAACGGGGGCTATATTATGATTGAACGGACAATCAGAAAATTACTATTAACCCAGACCCTACAAGAACGATTACAACGTTATTTATTATTGCGAAACTCCCCAAATAACGTAAACCTACAACTACTTTTCCAGAAAAATTAGCATAAAAAAACAGCGACAAAAAAGCTTTTGCCGCTGTCATTAAACTATTTAATTAAACCTAACTCTTTTAGTTCCTCTGTAGAAAATGCTCTAGACCTTGTTAAAAAACGTTTACCTTCTACGCCTTCAAGAGAGAACATACCGCCTCTCCCATCAACTACGTCTAAAATAATTTGCGTATGTTTCCAATAATCGTACTGGTTTTTGTGCATATAAAATGGTGTGTCCCCAATCTTACCTAAGCATACATCCTGATCACCTAATAGTAAGTCCCCGTCAGGATAACACATCGGAGACGAGCCATCGCAGCATCCACCTGATTGATGAAACATAACCGGTCCATGCTTTTCCTTCAACAATTCAATTAGTGCCAGCGCTTCTTCCGTTGCTAAAACACGTTCAACCACGCTTTAGCACCTCCTCACTGTTTAGAAGAAACCAAGTTTATTTTCGTTATAGCTCACCAATAAGTTTTTCGTTTGTTGGTAATGCGATAACATCATTTTGTGCGTCTCACGGCCAATACCTGACATTTTATAGCCACCGAACGCTGCATGTGCTGGATATGCATGGTAGCAGTTTGTCCAAACACGCCCCGCCTGAATACCACGACCGAAGCGATATGCTGTATTCATATCACGTGTCCAAATACCAGAGCCTAGTCCATATAATGTATCGTTAGCAATTTCTAATGCTTCTTCTTTTGTTTTAAATGTTGTTACTGCAACAACTGGACCAAAAATTTCTTCTTGGAATATGCGCATTTTATTATGTCCTTTAAAGACAGTTGGTTTAACGTAGTAGCCATTTTCAAAGCCTTCACCTACATTATTTTTCTCGCCACCAATTAAACATTCTGCGCCTTCTTGCTTACCAATATCTAAATAAGACAGAATTTTTTCCATCTGCTCACTTGAAGCTTGTGCGCCCATCATCGTGTTAGGATCAAGTGGATTTCCAACTTGAATAGCTTCGACACGTTGTATAACGCGTTCCATGAACTTATCATAAATGGATTCTTGAATTAACGCTCGTGAAGGGCATGTACATACCTCACCTTGGTTAAGGGCGAATAATACAAAGCCTTCTACTGCTTTATCTAAAAAGGCATCATCTTCATCCATAATATCTTCGAAGAAAATATTCGGAGACTTTCCGCCCAATTCTAATGTAACTGGAATAAGGTTTTGTGACGCATATTGCATAATTAAACGGCCAGTTGTAGTTTCACCAGTAAAGGCAATTTTGCCGATACGTGGGTTAGATGCAAGCGGTTTTCCAGCTTCTAAGCCGAAACCGTTCACAACATTTAGTACGCCTGGTGGCAATAAATCACCAATTAACTCCACAAGCACCATAATCGAAACTGGTGTTTGCTCAGCTGGTTTTAATACAACACAGTTACCAGCAGCAAGAGCAGGAGCTAGTTTCCAAACAGCCATTAATATTGGGAAGTTCCAAGGAATAATTTGACCGACTACCCCAATTGGCTCATGGAAATGATAAGCAACTGTATCATTATCAATTTGACTTAGGGCGCCTTCTTGTGCACGTAAAGCACCTGCAAAATAACGGAAATGATCAATTGCTAGAGGAATATCTGCATTTAATGTTTCACGAACCGCTTTACCATTATCCCATGTTTCGGCAACGGCTAACTTTTCTAAGTTTTGTTCAATACGGTCCGCAATTTTAAGTAAAATGTTAGCACGCTCTGTAGCGGATGTTTGTCCCCATGCATCTTTTGCTGCATGTGCTGCATCAAGTGCAAGTTCGATATCCTCAGCAGAGGAACGTGCTGCTTGTGTAAAAACTTGTCCAGTAACAGGAGTAACATTATCGAAGTATTGACCTTTCACTGGGGGTGTCCATTCTCCACCAATGTAATTATCATATTTCTCTTTGAATTGAACTACCGATCCTTCAGTGTTTGGAAATGCATAAACCATTTTACTTCTCCCCTTTACACAAAATAATGAGAAAATATCTAGAAAAATCGTAATTTTATATCGAAATAACGATATTTTCATAGAGACTCTCTTACCCACTATATTGTCAGAAATTAATGTTTATTTCAACTTTTTAAAATAAATTTTTATAATATTTATTTTTAATAGAAAAGCTTCTAGAATTCACGGTATTTACAACGATAGGGTATACTTAAGCTAATATGAAATGTATAGGAGAACAATATGAGAATTAACAAATACTTAAGTGAAACAGGCATCGTATCTCGTCGCGGTGCTGATAAATGGGTCGAAGAAGGTAAAGTAACCATTAATGGTGTTCTTGCTACTGTCGGCAGCCAAGTAGAGACTGGCGATATTGTTTGTGTGGAAGGAAAAGAGGTAACAAAAGAAGAACAACTCGTTTATATTGTCTTAAACAAACCAGTTGGTATTACAAGTACGACAGAGAGCCATATCAAAGGAAATGTCGTGGATTTTATTAATCATCCTTTGCGCATTTTCCATATCGGACGACTGGATAAAGAATCAGAGGGATTATTATTACTAACAAATGATGGCGATATTGTTAACAAAATTTTACGTGCTGAAAACCATCATGAAAAAGAATATATTGTACAAGTAGATAAGCCTATTACAGATCAATTCATAAAACAAATGGGCGCTGGAGTTGATATTTTAGATACGACGACATTGCCTTGCCGTGTTGAAAAAATCTCAGATAAAGTGTTTAAAATTATTTTAGAACAAGGCTTAAATCGACAAATTCGCCGTATGTGTTCAGCATTAGACTATTCCGTTAAACGATTACAACGTATACGTATTATGAACATTAAGCTTGGAAATTTAAAGGTTGGACAATGGCGCGATTTAACTGATAAGGAGCGAACAGAATTATTCAAATTACTTAATTACACAGCAAAATAAAGCAATTGGAGGGGATAGAGAGATGCTTTCCATTCAAAGTACTGAACAACTTACAGGTGTACGGATAAGCGGTGATTTTTGGGATTTAGATGCACTCATTCACGCCATTTATAAAGTAACTGGAGATGAAAACAAATATTATGATTACCAAGGTGCACGTCTTCGCATCCTCGGTCTTTGTCATAATCTCCGTCAAGCAATGCAGGGTGAGCATCAGCTTGAATTTGTGAGTAATGGGCTTAACAAAAGTATACTTTCTCGACATGAAATTATTTTTCCAAATAAAAATGTCTATTACGGGGCAGAGGTTTTATGGCCGGAGCTTCTTTTCACTGCAATTGCTTTAAATGATTTTATTCGCTTACATCAGGAGCTAATCGATTCTTCTGCTTGGAATGGTCAAGTTGCCACAATTCGCAAATTCCAAGCAGCGGTTGCTGACTGCTTAGAGCAGGAGCTTACTGAAGAGCAATACTTAGTATTTTTAAGGATGCTTCATACAAAGAGTCCATTAACTTTCCGTTATGCCACTCAATATGTAGACGTACTAAATTTGGAATACATACAATTGCATACGCAAGCACGTAAAGCGCAATTAGCGTCCTTTGCTCTTCGCTTAATGCTCGAGGATGAGGAATACACCGCTCTAAAATCCAAGCTAATCGAAGTCGCCAGTACGACAAAAAAAGCACTACACGAAATCCCCATCAACGCAAACTACCCTGAAGAAATCTTATGGTAAATGCTACTATTTCTTCGTTTTAACGGTGGGTAGGTGCCAGATACTAAACATATACGAGTTGTTGGTAGCGGAGGCGGTGACTCCTGCGGGAACGCACGCAGCGTAAGACGCAACAATCCACGCGCAAGCGAGGGTTGCGGCTTACGGTGTGCCCGCGGAAAGCAACCGCCGTAGCGGACAACAACGGCATAGCAAAAAAGTGGTAGATTAATTGCATGCAATCTGCCACTTCTGCTATTTCTATTCAATCGTCTCGTATGCCATTTTACGAATAACTGTCTCATGTTGCGGATAATCAGCTAAAAGTTCACCTTGTGTAAATAGCTCAAAGTCCTCAAAATCAAACCCTGGTGCTACCATACAGCCTACTAAACTAAATGTATTTGCATCATCAACGGAAGATCCAAAAATCGTACCTTTTGGCACTGCCACTTGAGGAACCTCACCCGCTTCTAAATTTAACCCTAACTTTTTCCCCTCATATATACCATCAGGGTAAATCATATGCACAGTTAATGGGCTACCAGCATGATAATACCAAAGTTCATCTGATTTTAAACGATGCAAATGGGAAATATCCTGAGATTGTAATAAAAAATAAATGCTTGTATAAATTGGTCTTGTTACATCTCTTACAGCTATCTCCTCTGTTGATCGAAACGAAGAAATATAGTATCCTCCCTCGGGATGTTGATCTAACGCTAATTTTTCAATAAAATATTGTGCAGAATATTGCATCTAACTTCACTCCTTTTTTCCACCTTACCAAAAAGTAAAGGTCAAACGCTACTTCCATCTACCATCCCATCATAAAAAGAGGTATCCCGAATAAATCCGAGACACCCCCTTTATTACAAGCCACCTAAATAAGCTGCTTTTACTTGTTCACTCTCTTGCAGTTCTTTTGCAGTTCCCGATAACACAATACGTCCTGTTTCAAGTACATATGCGCGGTCGGCTACCGATAATGCCATATTGGCATTTTGCTCTACTAGCAATACGGTTGTACCTTCTTTATTAACCTTTTCAATAATATTGAAGATATTTTTTACCATAAGTGGTGCAAGCCCCATTGATGGTTCATCCATTAATAATAGCTTTGGTTTTGCCATTAATGCACGCCCCATTGCAAGCATTTGCTGCTCACCACCAGATAATGTTCCAGACTGTTGTTTACGACGCTCCAGTAGACGAGGGAATAACTCAAAGACATGATCCATATCTTTCTTTATACCCGCCTTATCATTACGAAGATATGCTCCGAGCTCTAGGTTTTCCTCTACTGACATATTAGCGAATACACGGCGACCTTCAGGAACATGTGAAATACCTGATTTTACGATTGTTTGCGCAGCCTTACCTGCAATCGAGAAGCCTTCATATTCGATAATGCCCCCTTTAGGTTTTTGCAAGCCTGACAAGGTTTTTAATAATGTACTTTTACCAGCACCATTTGCACCGATTAATGTAACAATTTCTCCCTCGTTTACTTCTAAAGAGACGCCTTTTAATGCTTGAATATTCCCATAGAATACATCAATATTTTGTACTTTTAGCATTAGCTGATAACCTCCTCACCAAGGTAAGCTTCAATTACCTTTGGATTGTTGCGAATTTCCTCTGGTGTCCCATCAGCGATTAATTGCCCGTGATCCAGTACGTAAATACGTTCACAAATTCCCATTACTAAGCTCATATCGTGCTCAATTAGCAGAATCGTTAAACCAAACTCTTTACGAATAAACGCTATTAACTCCATTAAGTCATGTGTTTCTTGTGGGTTCATCCCTGCTGCTGGCTCATCCAGTAATAAGAGCTTTGGATTGGCAGCTAATGCACGCGCTATTTCCAGACGGCGTTGCATTCCGTAAGGTAAATTTTTTGCAAGTTCGTTCTTATAAATATCTAAGCCGAATATTTTTAAAAATTCTGTTGATTGCTGTTCCATTGCTTCTTCACCTTTAAAATGACTAGGTAAACGGAAAATGGATGACCACATTGAATGTTTAGCGAGTGAATGGTTCGCTACTTTTACATTATCCAAAACAGATAATTCTTTAAATAGACGGATATTTTGGAACGTACGGCTAATGCCTTTTTGCGTTACTTGATATGGTGCAAGGCCATTGATCTTTAAACCGTCAAAAGTAATTGTTCCTTCAGTCGGTGTATACACTCCTGTTAGCATGTTAAAGCTTGTTGTTTTACCTGCACCATTTGGTCCGATTAGACCGACTAATTCACCTTGATTTAGGTACATATTAACGCCCTGTACCGCCTTTAAACCACCGAATTGAATGCCCATATTTTCTACTTTGATTAGAAGGTTTCCAGTCATTATTTTGTACCTCCTTTTTTACCAAACTTAAATAAGTGCGTAATTTCTTTTGTACCCATTAAACCAGTCGGACGATATAGCATTACAATGATTAATACTAAGCTGTAAATAATCATTCGTGTTTCTGGGAAGTTCGCTAAGTATGTTGATATCAACGTTAAAAATACTGCAGCTATAACAGAACCTGAAAGACTTCCTAGCCCACCAAGAACGACGTATATTAAAATATCAAATGATTTTAAGAAACCAAATGTTGTTGGCTGAATAATGTAGAAGTTATGTGCAAAAATGGCCCCTGCAAGACCAGCAAAGAAAGATCCAATCGCGAATGCTACAACTTTATAGTAAGTTGTATTAATACCCATCGCATCCGCAGCAATTTCATCTTCTCGAATGGAAATACAAGCACGTCCATGACGAGAATTTGTAAAGTTAGAAATCACTAAAATAGTTAATACAACACCAATGAATGCATATGTCCAGTTCGATAAATATTTAACCTGCATCCCTGCTGCTCCACCAACATAATCCGTATTTAAAAAGACGATACGAATAATCTCAGCAAAACCAAGTGTTGCAATGGCTAAATAATCCCCTTTTAAACGTAGCGTTGGAATACCTACGATCAAACCAGCTACTGCTGCTGCAAGCGCTCCTAATAAAATAGCTAACGGGAACGGAAGCATTAGTTTTGTTGTAATAATAGCTGAAATATAAGCACCAACTGCAAGGAAACCAGCATGCCCAATAGAGAATTGGCCAGTAACCCCGATAACGATGTGCAAGCTGACAGCTAGCATGATGTTAATACACATTGTGATTAACATATTTTTGTAATACAAGTCAATTATTTCTGTTGTAATAAGTGCCTGAATAACTACATAGATGACTAGCGCTAATACGGCGTAGCCCCAGAAAACTTTAGACTTCTTCATCATTACCGCTCACCTACACTTTCTCGCGGGCGTTTTTACCAAAGATACCCGATGGTCTGAAAATCAAAATTAAAATTAAAATGACAAATGCCGCTGCATCGCGCCATAAAGAGAATCCGAGTGCACTTACCATTGATTCCACGACACCTAGTAGCATACCGCCAACCATTGCACCTGGAATAATACCAATACCACCAAGAACCGCAGCGATGAACGCTTTAACCCCTGGAATAACACCCATTAACGGGTCAATTTTCGTATAATACACACCGAAGATAACACCCGCAGCACCGGCTAAAGCAGAACCTATTGCAAATGTTGCTGAAATTGTATTATCTACGTTAATGCCCATTAGGCGTGCTGCATCTGCATCATGTGAAACTGCACGCATCGCCTTCCCAATTTTAGTTTTATGTACGATGAATTGTAATAGAATCATCAGTACGATAGCGACAGATAAAATTAAAATAGACGTACTGCTTATTTGAACACCGAACACATCGAATGTTCTATTTTTAATAACTTCAGGGTATGCTGCTGGCTGAGCTCCTCTGAAGAAAATTGTCGTATATTCGATTAATAGCGACACACCGATTGCTGTAATTAAAGCCGCAATACGCGTTGCATTTCGTAATCGCTTATATGCAATTCGTTCGATTAACACACCGAAGATTGCACAAACCGCCATTGCTAATAATAATGCTGGTAAGAAGCCCAGCTCCCATTTAGCAATTGCGTAAAAGCCAATAAATGCCCCAATCATGAAAACATCACCGTGGGCAAAGTTAATAAGCTTAATAATACCGTATACCATCGTATACCCTAACGCTATTAACGCGTAGATACTACCTAGTGAAACACCATTCACAAGTTGCTGTATCCATTCCATGAGCGTTCACTCCTTTGTTTTTTTTGAGGAATGCAAAAACGGGACCTATTTCTACATAGTTGAATTGAATGCAGAAAAACTCGTGTCCCTCATAAAAAGTTATTTCCGATTCCTTATGCTAGAATCTATGCTTTTTTTTATTAGTCTAGTTGTCTGTTAAAAAATAAAAGAGAAGGCAGGTTGCCCGCCTCCCCCTTGCTTTTTTAAAAAAAATTAAGGATTTACTTTAGAGTTGAACACTTGTTTACCGTCTTTAAATTCAAGAACCGTTGCTGTTTTAATTGGGTTATGGTTTTCGTCAACTGAGAAAGTACCTGTTACTAAAGAAAGATCTTTTGTTTCAGCTAATGCATTTTTAATTGCTTCGCCGTCTGTAGAGCCTGCACGTTTGATAGCATCTGCAATGTAGTAAATTGAATCATAGCCAAGTGCGTTAAATGCATCCGGTGCTTTATCGCCATTCGCTGCTTTAAATGATTTTACAAAGTCTTGAATTTTTTGATCTGGGTCTTCTGCAGAGTAGTGGTTTGTAATGAACGTATTATTCAGTGCATCTGCTCCAGCTAAATCAATTAAAGTTGGAGAATCCCAACCGTCTGCTCCCATAAGTGGAACTGTAATACCCATTTCACGCGCCTGTTTTACAATCAGACCAACTTCTTCATAGTATCCAGGAATAAAGATGAAGTCTGGATTCGCTGATTTAATATTCGTTAATTGTGTACGGAAGTCTGTATCCTTCGCTACATAAGCTTCCTCTTTTACAACTTTCCCACCGCTTTTAGAGATTGTATCTTTAAATGATTTTGCTAAACCTTTTGCATAATCAGATGCATTATCTCCAAAGATAGCTACGTTTTTCGCACCTAGTTCACCTGATGCAAAGTTTGCAGCCACAATCCCTTGGAATGGATCAATGAAACAAGTACGGAAAGCATATTCATTAATGCTGCCATCGTCATTTACTGTAATGTTTGGAGCTGTACCTGAACCAGTAACAATCGGAATTTTGTTATCATTTGCGATTTGAACTGTTGCAACAGTATTACCAGAAGTTGCAGGAGCTAGCATCGCTACTACTTTATCTTGCGTTGCTAGTTTAATAGCTGCCGCAGTTGCCTCTGAGTTTTCTGACTTGTTATCTACTTTAATAAGTTCAATCTTCTTGCCATCAATACCGCCTGCATCATTAATTTCTTTAACAGCTAATTCTGCACCTAAGCCAATTGATGAACCGTATGAAGCTACGTTACCTGAAAGCTCTAAGTTTGCACCGATTTTAATCGTATCTCCATCTTTTGAGCCACCACCTGATGATGAGCCTCCACCTGAACTTGTATTACTGTCTCCAGCGCCGCAACCTGCAAGTACGCCTGCAAGTAGTGAAGAAGCTACTAGAAGTGAACCGAACTTTTTAAGCTTATTGTACTCTCTCATAATTAAATTCCCCCTGAAAATTCTCAAATGTTAGATATTTCTGATAATTATAAACAATCTTTTGCTAATGCTCAATAGCAAAAATAATTATTTATAACTATCTATTTTTGAAACAAAATAATATTCAATTAAGCCTTTTACATTGTAAAACATTCTTTATATTTAGTCTAGAGTGATTTTTCAGTATAATTAGTTATTTGTGAATTATCTATTAATTAGGACTAAATTAATAGAAAGCTATTAAGCAAATTTTTTGTCACTATAAAACTAACATCCATTTTGCGAAAATTGCTTTCTTTTTAATTCTTAGCTATTTTTTCTTTTTAAGAGTATACCTATCAATGCCCCGTACACAACATGACCAATAAGCCACCAACTTAAAGCGAAATAATCAGTAATAATCGGTGTCCGTTTTGAGAAAATTGTTGTAGGGAACAACATACAGCCTATAAAAATTTGTATAAAGACACTATTTCTCATTAACATAGAATTATTCCACTTATACTTATTACGAATCGCGCATAATACGGCTGTTATTAACCACGATATAATAAGATGAAAAATGAATTCTATTACTTCAGGAAATCGAAAGTTCTTTATAATCGGTATATAATCGACGTTTAATAGTAATGTATATACACGGCTGCCTGTTAGATTTTCAACAACTTTGAAGAAAGCCCCAAATATACAACCTGCAACAAAGGACGCTATTATTACTTGACGATTGATGAGTATTTTCATGTGCTCCTCCTTACTTCAATCTAAATAAATCCATAAAAGGATGATTTAATATGAATAAAAAAATAATTGTGCTATTCCGCAATGATTTACGTCTAGATGATCACCCCGCTCTATGGCATGCAGCCCATACAGGTGCCATCTTACCCCTTTATATTCAGAATGACCAATTGCCAGAGCAAGACTCCGCTCAACATTTTTGGACGTACTATTCGCTTCAAAATCTCCAAATTACATTTAGTAACTACGACATGCAGCTTATTTTACAAAAGGGCGATGTCATTTCACAAGTTCTTCAGTTGGCATTAGATACGCAGGCTGACGCTGTTTATTTTAACGAACGTTTTAGTGAAACTGAGCGTTCCGAAGATGAACATTTAGCCAATATATTACGTGCAAATGATATTGAAGTAAAAGCGTTTTATGGTGATACGTTATTTGACGTGACTTCCATTCGAAATCAGCAAAACAAGCCATATGCTATCTTCACATCCTTTTATAAACGCTGTTTACAGGAGCTAGCACGTAAGCCACTTGGACGTCCTGCTAACATGCAAGCCTTTCCTATGAACGTATCATCTCTGTCATTAGAACAGTTGCAGCTACTGAATGGTAACTGGTATAACAAGTTTCATAATTATTGGCGCCCTGGGATGGATGGCGCATTAGACCAATGGGAGCTTTTTATAGAGGGAGGTTTATATGACTACAAGGACAAGCGAGATTACCTAACCAAGGAAAAAATTTCAAAAATGTCTCCATTTATTGCAGCGGGTAATATTAGTATTCGTTTTCTGTGGACTACTTGTCAGGAGTTAATAGAAGTTGAGGATAACGCAGCGTTCGGTCAACAAGTCGAAAGTTTTTTAAGACAACTAATATGGCGAGAGTTTTCAATCTATCAGCTGTTGTCCTATCCTTCATTTTCTACCATCTCTTTACGCAGTAATTTTCAGCATTTTGAATGGGAGCCTAATTCTCTACATCTGGCTGCTTGGAGAAAAGGGCAAACAGGCTACCCGTTAGTTGATGCTGGTATGCGTGAGCTTTGGGAAACTGGCTATATGCATAATCGAGTAAGAATGGTTGTTGCCTCATTTCTAGTAAAACATTTACTACAGCCTTGGCAGGAAGGCTATTCATGGTTTGAGCATACGCTACTGGACTTTAATGCAGCAAATAATGCGATGGGCTGGCAGTGGGTAAGCGGCACGGGTATCGATTCCGCACCTTATTTCCGTATCTTCAATCCTTCCTTACAAGGTGAGAAGTTTGATTTAGATGGTACATATATAAAAAAATGGGTACCAGAATTAGCAAAGCTACCATCAAAATATATAAACGCTCCACATACAGCTCCAGCTACTATCTTAGAGCAGGCTCATATCACATTAGGTGACACCTATCCGCTGCCCATCGTTGACCATAAAACGGCAAGAGCCCGTGCATTGGAACGGTACAACGCCATAAAAAAAGCTACTGGGACAGAAGATAAAAAAGTGTTAGATTGAAAGCAATCTAACACTTTTTTGCTGTAAACGTTGATGTTCGTCGCGGTGGTGCTTTCCACCGATCGGAAATCAACCCCACTATGGAAGTTACGCCTTTTTTAATGCAAATACACAAAGACGTTCATTAATATTTGTTTCATTTTCTAGATGTACTTCATGTATTAATTCAAAAGGTGTACCATGATGTAAAAACTGCAAATAATCATATGGTGGGTAGTATAAAATAATGTGAATATCACGCATATTTTGCTCATAAGACTCCCATATATTATGAATGACAGTTCGGAAAATATTGATGGAGAACGGATTAAAAAAGAAAAAAACATTATCACACGGCTTTATTTTGTAGTTTTCTGCAATAGTATGAACAAAAGAGATGGCACCTTGTGAGCCATTTTTTCGACAGTAACTCTCCTTATTATGCTCTGCCTCTGCATAAAAGCCTGCGTCCATTTCTATTCCAATTGCCGGAGTGTGAAATTTATGATGAATATAAATAGGGACCCTTCCTTTTCCACAGCCCATATCAATAAATACTGGATTTTCCGGCAAATCATATTGTGTAAATAATTGTTCCAATCCAGCATAAGGAGTTGGCTCATAACGATGGTAATGAGCTAGTTTAGGAAATCCATATTGTTCTCCGATTGTATTAATGTGCAAAAGTTTATCAAACTGTTGTTCATTCATTTATTTAGATACTCCTCGAAAAAAAGAATGCTTTATTTTAGCATGAAAAAAAGCAAACACCATATCCAAAAGATTGTCTACAATCCATTTTTCTTAACTACGGTTGACTTGCCCTCAGCACACTGTAAAAACTAGCACGGCAAATTGTTTGAGTGCCTGGCACTAAAATGGCATCAAGAGTGAGCCTCTTGATGCCATTTTTGACACTCTGACCATATTAAAATGTTTGCCTATGATGTGTTTTTAACGTCCTCTACGATTAAATCTAAAAACAAAGAGGAGTGCAGCCACTAAAAATGAAAACGTTGCGGTAGCTGTTAGCACTGTACTTTTATCAATTCCTGTTTCTTGAGTTGCCTGTCCATTGCCTTGGTTAGGGAAACCCATTCCATCTGGACGTTGCATTGGACCACCATTAGCTTTTCCACCTTGCTCATTGCCCATGCCACCCTCAGGCATTTGTGAGGGGTCGAAGTCTTCTGGTAATTGGCTTGGATCAAAGTCTTCTGGTAATTGGCTCGGATCAAAGTCGTCAGGCATTTGCATTTGATTTCCATTTGCCTCATTGTTTGTGTCGCCATTTGGCATACCCATATTACCTTGAGCAGTTGCACTTGTTTCTACAACTAATTCACCTGACAGTTGCTTTAAGATTGATGCAGAACGTTGTTTAGCAAATTCAGGTAGACTGTTGTCCCCTGACACACCTTCTAAAAACTGCTCTGTTGTATAAAATTTTGTAGGATCTGCTTCTTCATAGCTTGTTAATAGCATCGCTAAGTTGTTCGTAATCGACTGAATATAATCTTCTGTTAAATAAGTTGTTGCAAGTTGTTCTAAATAACTTTCATACTTAGCGCGATATGTTTCATTGGACAGTAAAGCATTTAAAAGTGGGCGCTCTTCTAGAGTTGTCCCAGATACAGGTGTAGTTATGCTAAAGTTTATTGCACTATCTGCCATTAGATTACTAGACATACCGCCGCCCATGTCGAAGTTCCCTTTATTGCGATTGGCGTTTTGCTGCCCGTCTTGTGTCTGCTCGTCGTTTGACTGTCCTTCTTGCGGTTGCTCACCATTTGACTGTCCCTCTTGCGATTGCTTGCCGTTTGGCTGTCCTTCTTGCGCTTGCTCACCATTTGGTTGACCCTCTTGCGGTTGCCCACCATTTGGCTGACCTTCTTGTGATTGCTCACCATTTGGTTGACCCTCTTGTGGTTGCCCACCATTTGGCTGACCTTCTTGTGATTGCTCACCATTTGGTTGACCCTCTTGCGGTTGCCCACCATTTGGCTGACCTTCTTGTGATTGCTCACCATTTGGTTGACCCTCTTGTGGTTGCCTCATAGCTGGTGTGTCTGCGTTTTCCTCCGTCTGTCCTTCTGCAGGTAATTCATTATTCGCATTTCCCCGCATTTGATTTGGATTGCCGCCGCCCATTTCACCACCGCCAGCACCAAAGCCGCCGAATGACATATTATAGTCCCACGGTATTATAGAAAACACGCCATTATTCTCATATAAATAGTAGTTATGCTTCATATTTCCTTGGTAACTATCTAGATTTACTAGTGCTGTATTAACAGCAAAGTAGCGTAGCATTTCATCGATATCAATATATTGTTCGATGTCTCCGCCATTATTTATGGCATCAAGCATGTCAGTTAACTTCGAGTCCTCAATATTGTCTTCATTTGTTTTCAAACCAATTCCTGTATAGTCAGCAATATCATCACTAATATACTTTAAATCACTACCTACACCATCAGGTTTGAATAAAAATCCGTCATTGGATCCGTAGTTATTCGCTAAAAATGTTTCATCGACCGCTTCTACTCCTAAATATAGGCCACGTTCTTCTCCGTTCACCGTTAAATACATATAAGAGTGGGCTGGTGTCGGTAAGCCCATTTTTTCCATGAGCTCATATGAAAGATATTCTCGCATTAAAGTTGAATCACTGTAGTTATTGTTTAAATTTAATTTTTTTAAGCCATATAAGCTTTGCGTATCATCATAATAGTCAAAATCGACTTTCAAGCTATAACGATCGGAGTCGCTATTGACAACAGAACGTAACGATAAATTACCTTTTGTACGAATCGCTACATTTTCTATTGTCTTGCCGTTTATTGTTATATTGGCCTGCTTTAGCTCCTCATCAGCAGCGTTTTCCAGCATGTCCTCCCAGTCCTCTTGAGGTATTTCAATATCAACAGTTGTTACTTTGCTTTTATTGAACACAAGCGTCTCATAGGAATATTCCGTATTTTTCGTTTCAATGCCTAAGTTTGGAAGTACAGCAACCATCACGCCAAAGAGTAGGGGGAGAATCGCCATACTGGTATAGACAATTCGATTTTTAATCATTGACTGCACCTCTCTTGCTCGTAGTTAGAAAACAATCATTCACTTTCATTACGCTGTGAAGTTACCATCGTAGCTAAGCATAATTGCTGATTTTACACCAGGTACTTTTGTTAAATTGTCCATAAACTTTGCATCATTTTGCTTCACGCGAATTTCATATGTTGTTTCGATTTCATCATTTTGTATGATTGATTTTGATTTTAACGCGTACTTTTTAGACTGTGCAGCAATGATACGCTCCACTTCTTCACAAGCTATATCTTCTTCAAATTTCACAATTAATAAGTAAGGATTTTCAATCGTAATTTTATTCACTAATACTAGTAGAACTAGACCAATCAATATTGCGCCAATAATAACAAGTGGAATGAATCCTGCTCCACAAAGAATACCTGACACTATTGCCCAGAAAATATACACTAAATCCATTGGATCCTTAATAGGTGTACGGAAACGAACAATTGATAATGCACCTACCATACCAAGAGACAACAAGACGTTAGAACTAATACCCATAATAACGAGAGATGTTGCCATAGTCATAATGAGCAACGAAATATTAAAGGAATGCGAGTAGATCACACCATTAAAAGTTTTCTTATATACTGCGTAAATAAATAGCCCAACAAAGAAAGCAACAACTAGTCCAATGATTGAATCTGTTAATGAAAATGATGTTGTTTTCTCTAGAAAATTTGATTTAAAAATATCACTAAAATTCATATTATCCATTTTTCATTTCTCCTTTTTATACATGCATACGGCTAAGCTGGTATTTTGAATAAGCTTCAGCACGTGTATCCACTGATTGTAGTAAATATTTAATAATATCTGGCAAGTACTCATCATATTTCACTTCTAAAATGACAAGGTTCGGTTCTAGCACATCAACCATAGGCAAATTTTTACTGAACATATCTGTATTGCGAAGGCTTGACTGCACCTTACTATCGAATGTTACACGTACATTGCCAAAGGGATAAATGTACGCCTCTCGCTCATAATCGACAACCGTCGTCGGCTTAATTTGGTGATATTTCATCTCATGAAATAATTCTCGTATTAAAACACGATCATCATTTTCCATCCATGCAATTTCACCAGTACGCATTTTTTCGTACTCCGTCTGTGAGATTACACACTTCGTTTTAAACGTTAAATTATTACGCTTACTTTTACGCTCTAAATTCACCAAAGCAGCAGATTTCCCATAAATACGTACTCGGTATTTATCTCGATTAATAAACCCTTCTTTTTTTTCATTCAAAACTTTGTTAGCAAAATTATCGAAGTATGTGCTTCGAATTAAATACTTACCGTCCGGACCTGCATTGTGATCCAGCCGCATCAAATGCTGGATTTTGCTTTTTAAAAGTGCGTAGTCTGGATATGAGATAGCCTGTTTAATTTCCTTGCGACCATTCGGATTAAATGATGTCAGTTTAGGCATGATATTTTCTCCTTCCTACTATTTCTTTTCAATTTTGTATTGCTCTTGTTTTTCAGCTAACCAAGTCGTATATTCTTCATTGATACGTGTTTCCAATACTGTTTCATAAATTTCATCTTTAACATCTTCAAATACGGCTTCTTCTGCTGGCACTTTACCTGTCACTTTAATGATGTGATAGCCTTCTGCTGACTGTACTACCCCGCTAACGGCATCTTTTTCAAGAGCGAAGGCTGCCTCTTCAAACTGCTCATCCATCTGCCCTCGGCTAATATAGCCTAAATCACCGCCGTCTTCACTTGTATCTGTATCAGTTGAATATGCTTTCGCTAGCTCAGCAAAATCCTCACCAGCTTTTATTTTCGCTTCAACCTCTTTTGCAGTTGCTTCATCTTCAAGGAAAATATGACTAGCTGCAACTTGTTCTGGTTGACCGTAGTCATCCTTATTTTCTTCAAAATATTGCTTTAATTCCTCATCTGTAATGTCAATACTTGCTGCAATTACATCCTTCGTCATCAGATACATTCGAATATTATCATTGACACTCTCCTTCGTTAGACCATTTGCATCGAGTGCTTCTTGTAAAGCATCCTCCCCGCCATACGATTCAACCAATTCATCATATTCCACTTTAATGGCATCATCCGATATAGTAATGCCTTCTTTTTTTGCCTCAAGTTCGATGATTTTATTGTCTATGAGTGTGTTTAACATGTCTGTGCCATATTGACTGCGCAATGCCTCATCTAGCTCTGTCTGGAGAATCTTCTCACCGTCCACCGTTGCCACATAATCGCTACTCTCTCCACATCCAGTTAATAGCATTGCTAATGCAACGGGAACAGCAAATATCTTGATAAACCTTGAATTTATAGTCACTCTCTATAACATCCTTTCGTTTATTTTCTCGTTTACATTGCTTACTATAAAGTGCTTATGTGTCAGTCAGATGTCAGCTTTACAATTCCTTCAAAAATTTTTACATTTCCATTTGTGAATCTTTATAATAGCTTTACAAATCCCCTTCTTCTCCTATACAGCACAACAAAAAGGCCACCACGCCGTTACAGCGTAGTAGCCTTTAATAAGGTTATTTCAAAGCATGTTCCTGTTGGATTACTTTCAACTAAACGTAAATCACCACCAATTGATTGAGCCATCATTTTACTTAATGGTAAACCTAAGCCTAGCCCTCGAACAGCGTATTTTTTATTTTCCCCTCTATAAAATCGTTCGAAAATAAATGCCTGATCTTCTTGAGTTATTCCGTTCCCTGTATCTTTAACAGCAATAATGACCCTATCAAGTTTTTGCCTTAATGTAATCGTCACTAACCCTTCCTGCATTGCTTGCTTTGCATTTGTTAAAAGGTTTGTGAATATTTGCTGCATACGTACGACATCTGCCTGCACATTTACTGACTCCAGAAGATAATTTACTTGTATTTTAACGTTTTCTTCATCCTCCATCACTTCCCACTGTGCCACAGCATCCCGCACAAGATGATTGACATTCACTGTGACGAGCTTAACAGGGATCGCATCTACTGCAAAACTATTAAAAGCTAGTAAATCTCCAACCATCGTTTTCATTTTCGTCGTTTCGAGCAAAGCCATTTGTATAAATTCTTTAGCGTCCTTACCAGTTACAACACCATCTCTTACAGCCTGCAAAAGCCCACTAATGGACGTAACAGGCGTTTTTAGCTCATGCGTCACACCAGCAAGCAGCTCTGTTCGCGTTCTCTCTAATTGTTCTAGCTTATTGGCCATTTCCTTAAAGGATGTGACAAGCTCGAAAATTTCTTCTTCTTTATTATTTTGAGGTAAATCAAATGTATAATTGCCTTCTTGTACTTGTTTAGCCGCTTCAGCTACCTGCTTAATTGGACGTACTAAGCGCTTTGATAAGAAATAGATCGCTCCCCAGCCTAGGACAGCAAGAGCTCCAATTAGTAAGGCAAGTTGACCATATTCTTGTTGAACTTTCGTCAAATTTTCCTTTTTCTCTAGCACAAGCACCCATCCAACTACATTATTATCCTTTTCAATCTTCTTTTTCACTACATATTGAACTGTCTTTTTGCTATCGACTTCGACTAGTATCTTCTTTGTTCCTTCTTCATTATCTAATAAGTTAGCAACATTATTAGTGCTTCCTGGAGGCATCGGTCGATTACTTGTCAGAACATTGCCTTTTACATCGACTACATATAAAATCGGATCAATTTCTCTCATATTATATCGTTCACGATTACCGATAAAGCCTGGTATGCCGTCTGTAGGTGCATTTGAACCAGTTGTATCCGTCAAACGATAAACTGTTTCTTCCGCTATAAAATTCATTAAATCAAGCCGATTTTCAAAAGCTGTGTGACGTATCCAGCTAGCGGAAATTAAAGAGATAATGGCTAGCCCTATAAAGAGTGTAAGTAAATAACGTCTCGTCCAATAGTTGAGTAAGGAGATTCGCCTATTTTTTTTGAACACTTAACTGATACCCCAATCCACGTAATGTTTTAATCTCTCCTTCTGCTTCATCCCAGTTTATAAGCGCTTTCCGTAATCGCTTCACCGCTAAATCGACGGCTCGATCACTGCCGTCATATTCCCAGCCCCATACTTGTTCAATGAGCTGATCTCTTGTAAATGTTTGATTTGGATGTTCTGCTAAAAATAAGAGCACCGATAAATCCCGCGGTGTTAACACAATTTCTTGACCATTGAGGTGCACTTGATGCGCCTGCATATCAATTTCCAACTGACCAAATCGCTTCTTTAAAGTTGTTTCATGATTGTTTTCAGCTCGCCTTAATACAGCCTTTACTCGCGCGACAACTTCGTCAGCTATAAACGGTTTAGGAATATAATCGTCTGCACCTTGATCGAAACCTTCTAAACGGTAATTTACATCCCCTAACGCAGTTAGCATAATAACTGGACAAGCGCTCTCATTGCGAATTTCTCGTAAAATCGTCCAGCCGTTTTTTTCAGGTAACATAATATCTAATAATACTAAATCAGGCTGATGTTCCGTAAACACTTCTATTGCCTGACCACCCGTAAAGCATTGTACAACTTCATATCCAACCTTTTGCAAATAAGCCTTCAATACTTGGCTAATTGCGAATTCGTCTTCCACCACTAATATTTTGGTCATCATTTTTCACCCCGCCACGGCTTGTTGATTTTTTATTATAGCATCTGTTTATGTCAGCTAAATGTCAGCAAGCTCTACAGAACAATGCTCTATATGTATATTTGTATATTTGAAAACAGACTTATAACGATCCACCATACAACCTATTCATCTAATGCATTTATAGAAAAAGTTATTATTCTTCTCTTGAATTATTGCAATTCGGTTGACAATGGCTTCTTTGGACACTTATCATTGATTGCGAATGATAATCATTGATAATTCATTCAATTGTAGTTTAGACTATCTTCAATAAAATGATTAGGGGGTAATAGTATGATTATTGTTACAAATCGTATTCAAGTAAAGCCTGGCTTTGCAGCAAAAATGGCACCAAACTTTACGAAGCCAGGTCCTCTACAACAGTTTGAGGGCTTTCATAAAGTAGAGGTATTAATCTCAACAGATGATCCTACATATGACGAAATGAGCGTCAATATGTACTGGGAATCTAAGGAACATTTCCAAGCTTGGCGTAATAGTGATGCTTTTGCTGCGGCACATCACCGTCCAGAGCCTGGCTCAGAAGGTGCAAAACCTGAGAATAGCCCTATTATCGGCAGTAAAATTGTTATTGCTGAGCTTGCTTCTTCTATCGAAGCACAAAGCTAATAACGAATTGTAAACCTTTTAAATATCTTCTGATTCTATCTAAAAAACCATGCATATTTCTAGAAATATGCATGGTTTTTTAATTTAAGTGCCAGGCACTCACACAATTTTGAATATTCCCCAGGTAATATGGAATACAAGTGTCAGTCACTCACACAATTATTGAAACACGACTACTAAAATGTAGCCGACAACAGATAAACAAACAGAACCGATTAATCCTGCGATAAATGCTTTAATGCCCAATTGCTTAAACGTTTTAATCTCTACATTTAATCCTAATCCTGCCATCGCCATCGCAATTAAAATATATGCACAGTTCACAAAAGTTTGCGCAACTGCTGGTGGTACTATTCCTAATGAATTAATCCCGCTCATTACTAAAAACCCTAGAATAAACCAAGGAATAATAGAAAGAGAAAATGCTTTATTTCCTTGTTCTTTATCCCTTCTTTGATACATAATACCGATTACTATTGCCACTGGCACAAGTAATGCTACGCGAGTTAATTTTACTATGACTGCCATATCAACAGCCTCATCACCACCTGCAGACGCTGCTGCAATGACATGAGCTATTTCATGTAATGTACCTCCCGCAAAAATACCATATTCGGTTGGCGTTAAACCAAATATTGAATACAACAGCGTATAAACAAGTGTAAATACTGTACCAAGCAACGCTACAATCGCTGCACCTACTGCTGTTTCTTTTTCATTTGCTTTAATTTGAGGCGCAATTGCAACTACAGCCGCAGCCCCACAAATAGCTGTCCCGCAGGCTGTTAAAATGCCGAGCTTTTTATCTACATTAAATATCTTCGTTAAGCCGTAAACAACAAACAGTGCAAATACTAAATTGATGAATGCAATAAGAAAAACGCCTGCACCTGCATGATAAATATCAGCTAAGTTCAACCGCATACCAAGCAAAATAATACCGAAACGCAATAGTTTTTTACTCGAAAAGGATATACCTGTTTGCCACGCATCTGGCACACTAAACGCTGCTCTCCAAGCCATACCTAGTATAATTGCTATCACAAGCTGCCCTAAAATTGAGAAGAAAGGAAATGTAGAAATATACTTAGCCACTAAGGCAAGGCCCAACGTCAATATAATGCCCTTTATAAAAGGTGGCGTTAGGAATTTCTTAATCCCTTGTTGTTGTTCCATGCTGTCCACTTCTTTCATTCTTTATGAATATTACTTTATAAAAAAGGTAATCATTAGTAAAATACATATATATAATTACTATCATTAATTTTTCTAATTATAAGGGGTGATGTGATGCAATACGATGCGTTAAAAACTTTTATTACATTAGTTGAAGTAAATAATTTTACGAAAGCCTCAGAAATTTTACATATTTCCCAACCTAGTGTGAGTCTACATATTAAAAACCTTGAACAAGAGTTTCACACGACATTATTTATTCGCTCGCCAAAGTCTGTGCAAATTACTCCTACTGGTGAAATTTTATATAAACGTGCAAAGCAAATTATGGCCATTGCGGAGGCTGCACAGGAAGATATTTTAGCCTATCATCACTCTATTCAAGGAACGCTCATTATTGGAGCAAGCTTTACGATTGGCGAAAATATTCTGCCATCCATTTTGTCAAAACTTCAACAACAATTTCCTCAATTAGAGTTACAAGTTATTATTGGCAATACAGATGAAATTATTCAATTTACCAAGCTATTACAAGTAGATATTGGGCTTATAGAGGGGCAAGCACATGACAATGAGCTCGTCATTCAGCCATTTATGCAAGATGAATTATTTATAGTTAGTGCAAGTAACCATCCCCTTGCTAAGCAACCCTCTATTACTATTTCACAATTACAACGACAAAAATGGGTTGCACGAGAAGTTGGCTCAGGAACACGCAATTATTTAGACCATCTATTTCGCACAAATGGTCTTCAAGTACATTCACTTCTAACAATTAGTAGCAATCAAGGCGTGAAGGAAAGTGTCATTGAAGGACTCGGCCTGTCTTTACTGTCTGGCAGTGTTATTGAGCGTGATATCCGAAATGGCGATATTGCCATTTTGCCACTTGCGGAACAACGTTTTATGCGGACTTTTTCTTACCTTCACTCACCTACGATGAAGAATAAACGGAATGTTGAAGCACTTATTGAATTTATTACGAGGAAAAATGAGACATAAAAAAAGCTTAGCTGGCTATATTTTAGTCGCTAAGCTTATTTTAATGTTCTAGGGTTTATCGTTTTACGAGCCTGTTTACGCTCGATAATCTCTATAAATTTTGTAGCAGCACGGGACAATGGAACACTTTTTAAATAACACATACCAATGCTACGATTTGGAATGCTTTCTGTTAATGGAAGCTCATATAGTAGTCCTCGTTGCAAATAATCCTGTGAAAACTCTTTAGTTACACAAGCAATCCCTAAATTACTACGTGCAAATTCAAGAACCAAATCATGCGAGCCGAGTTCAAACTCAGGTGCAATTTGAATTCCTTTCGACAGTAAATAATTTTCTACATAATTTCTTGAGTTAGATTTCTTCTCTAGAAAAATAAGTGGAAACTTAAGTAGATCTTCAAAACGTAAGCTTTTTGATTGCAGTGTTTTATATTTCTCTCCACATACGAAAATATCCTGTATTTCCGTGCACACTGTTAATTGTAGACTCACATCTTCTATCGGAAAATTGCAAAGCCCTACATCCACTTCACCAGATTTAATAAAGTTACATATTTCAGAGGTCGTACCATTTAGCATCTGTAGCTTAATATTCGGATACATCGTATGAAAAGCCTCGAGATAGGGCATTAAAAAGAAGCGTGAAATCGTATCTCCTACACCTATTTTTAATTGCCCCATCGTTAAGTTTTTAAATTCCAGAAGCTTTTCCTCTCCAGCATCTAAAAGACCTAATGCCGAATTTGTATATTCATACAGCAGCTTCCCCTCTGTCGTTAATGTTACGCCTTTCGGTGTACGATTGAAGAGTCGTGTACCAAGTTCTTTTTCCAATTGCATCATTGCTTGGCTAACTGCTGGCTGCGTCATAAATAAATCTTTAGCCGCCCTAGAAAAACTACTATTTTTAGCAACAACACTAAAAACACGATATAAATCTAATTTCCCTATCATATAAGTACTCCTTATAGCTATTATACGAACTATTAATTTTACTTATATCATTAACTGAGCGTATAGTAAAATCATATTGATTTTATTCATATTATTTAAATTAACATATAGCTTTTTATGAGGAGAGATTATTTTGGAACGTGTAGTTGGTACAGTTGTAAGAGGTCTTCGTGGTCCTATTATTAACGAAGGTGATAATATTGAACAAATCGTTGTTGATACAGTGTTAAATGCCGCTAAAGTGGAAGGCTATTCAATTGAAGATCGTGATATTGTTACAGTAACAGAATCAGTTGTAGCTCGTGCACAAGGTAACTATGCTTCAATCGATGACATTGCAGTGGACGTAGCTGCTAAATTCGGTGATGATACTGTTGGTGTTATTTTCCCAATTTTAAGCCGTAACCGTTTTGCAAACTGCTTACGTGGTATTGCGAAAGGTGTTAAAAAAGTTGTTTTAATGCTAAGCTACCCATCTGATGAAGTTGGTAACCACTTAGTTGATATCGATGAACTAGATGTAAAAGGTATTAACCCTTGGACAGATACATTAACGGAAGCTGAATTCCGTGAACATTTCGGCTATAAAAAACACACATTTACAGGTGTCGATTATATCGAATACTACAAAGAATTAATTGAAGCTGAAGGAGCTGCTTGTGAAGTAATCTTCTCAAACAACCCGAAAACAATTTTAGACTATACAAAAAGCGTACTAACATGTGATATTCACACTCGCTTCCGTACAAAACGTATTTTAACGGCGAACGGTGCTGAAAAAGTATTCTCTTTAGATAACATTTTAGCTGTATCTGTAAATGGTTCAGGCTTCAATGCTGAATACGGCTTACTTGGTTCAAACAAAGCGACAGAAGAAAGTGTAAAATTATTCCCACATACTTGCCAACCAATCGTTGACGGCATTCAAGCAAAAATCAAAGAAGCTACTGGTAAAACAGTAGAAGTAATGGTTTATGGCGATGGCGCATTCAAAGACCCTGTAGGTAAAATTTGGGAACTTGCTGACCCAGTTGTATCTCCTGCCTTTACTGCAGGCTTAGATGGTACACCTAATGAAGTGAAATTAAAATACTTAGCAGATAACGATTTTGCTGATCTTCGTGGAGAAGAATTAAAAGCAGCTATCTCTGAATATATTCAAAATAAAGACGAGGATTTAACTGGTCAAATGGCCGCTCAAGGTACAACACCTCGTAAATTAACAGACTTAATCGGTTCTCTTTCTGACTTAACTTCAGGCTCAGGCGACAAAGGAACACCAATGATTTATATTCAAGGTTACTTCGATAACTATACAAAATAATACGCTTTAACAAGAAAAACTCCCGCCTTCATATGCGGGAGTTTTAAAATGTCGACAAAAGGCAACAAGAAATTCACTCCTGTTATATCTTTTGATATTTTTATCCATACCGTGGACCAAAAGTAGAATTTCCCTGCCTACTGGTTTAGTTGATTGGAGCGGAGGACGCGACTCCTGCGAGAACAGCACAAAACGTAAGCCGCAACAGATCGCGCGTTAGCGTGGGTTACGGCTTACGGTGTGCCCGCGGAAAGCGTCCGCCCGTAGCGGAAATCAACAGCAGAAGACCTCTACAAAAAAACACCCGCCAACACTGGCGGGTATTTTTTATGGACATAATGTCCGTGCGATATTTTCAAAATAGCGTACACCGTAAATAAGGGCATCCTCATCTAGTTTAAAGCGTGGGTGGTGCAACGGATATGCTTCACCAAACTCCTCGTTATGCACCCCTATAAACTGCATAGAAGAAGGGACAGCCTCAGAAAAATCTGCAAAATCCTCTGTACCGAACATTGGTGCAGCTAATTCTTGTACACCCTCTGCTCCAACAATATCGCCCGCTATGCGACGTGATAATGCCGTTAGCTCCTTATCGTTTGTCACTGAAGGACAGCCAAGCTCCCATTTAATCTCTACTGTTGCTCCGTGCATTGCCGCTATACCATTGACAATCTTTTCTAAATGATGACGAGCATCGACACGTACTGTCGCGTCTAGTGAACGTATTGTACCACCTAGCTCAGCAGTATCCGCAATAATATTTAATGCTGTGCCGCAATGGAATTGTGCTACCGTTAAGACAGGAGCATGAATACTTGGTACTTTACGCGACACGATTGTTTGCAGTGCAACAACCATTTCTGAACCAATTAACAACGGATCAATCGCTACTTCAGGCATAGAGGCATGGCTACCACGTCCATAAATCTTAATCTCAAAATCATCCGCCGCCGCTGTAAATTTCCCATCCTTCATGGCAAACTGACCAACTTTATAATCAGGACTTACATGTAATGCAAATGCATAATCTACATTTTCTGCGATACCTAGAGAAACAAGTTGTGCCGCTCCCCCTGGTGTTACCTCCTCTGCATGTTGGAAAACAAAACGAATTTCACCATTGAAATCTGTTCCTCGCTCTGCTAATGCTTTTGCAGCCCCCAATAACATGGCTGGGTGTGCATCATGCCCACAAGCATGCATGACACCTCGATTTTTTGATTTAAACGGTAGATCGGTCTCTTCCTCAATTGGCAATGCATCGATGTCAGCACGTAATAAAATAGTATGACCATTACCGTCTGTTTTCGTTCCTTTTAAAAATGCGCAAACACTCGTTTCAGTTAAGCGCTTCACTTCTAAATGTGGGAATGTTATTAATTGGTTATAAATATAATTTGCTGTTTCATATTCTTGATGTGATAACTCTGGATGCATATGTAAATGCTGTCTCCAGGCAATGACTTGTTGTTTTAAATCTTTTGTTTCTATCATTTGCAAATCCTCCTATCATTCTACCAAGTTAAAACGGTCCGTAATTCATAGCGTGAGCGATAATTAGTAAAATTATAGCTAAAGCTGTTTGAATAGCGAAGTATGGGAATACCCATTTAAACCATTTAGAGAATGGAATACCTGCGATTGCTAGACCCGCTAACAATACACCACTTGTAGGGATTACCATGTTTGAAATACCGTCTCCAAACTGGAAAGCCAATACCGCTGTCTGTCTTGATACACCAATTAAATCTGCTAACGGTGTCATAATTGGCATTGTCAAAGCCGCTTGTCCACTTCCTGATGGCACTAAGAAATTTAAGCAAAGCTGTAGTAAAAACATGCCCACAGCGTTAATGGAAGCAGGTAGTACACTTACTGCATTCGCTACAAAATGTAAAATCGTATCAATTAAGCCACCTGATGTAGTAATAACTAAAATAGTTTGAGCAAAGCCGATGATAAGCGCACCCTCTACCATATCTCTAGCTCCTGAAATAAAGCCTTCAGCCATTTTATTCGGGCTCATTTTACAAATTATTGACATAATAATACTGCTTAATAGGAACACGCCACCAATTTCACTGATATACCATTGAAACTTAATAACCCCAACAATTAATGCGACAAAATTCGCCAATAACACAAGCAATGCTAATAAGTGGCGCCCACTCATTTTAAAGTCTAATGATATTTCAACACTTTCTTCTGGCTTAAATTTCCCGTAAATCCCTTTAGATGGATCTTTTTTAACTTTTTTAGCATGTCTAATAATATAGATTACCGTTAAAAGATAAAAAACAAAAAATACAATAATTCTATAGGACATACCTGAATACATTGGCAATTCAGCTATCGTTTGAGCAACCCCGATGTTAAACGGATTCGTAATCCCCGATGTAAATCCAGTAGCTAATGTTCCTAGCATTACTATCGCAAATCCTGTAATTGCGTCCATTCCAAGAGCCATCGTTAATGGAATAATAATCGCAATGTATACTAGTGTATCCTCAGCTGAACCGATTAAAGTGCCTAAACTACCAAAGATTAATATAAGAATCGGAATTAATACATACTCCTTCTTGCCAAACTTAGAAGCCATTACTTTAATAAATGAATCAATAGCTCCTGTTTTTTGCATGATACCAAGTGCGCCACCAAATAAAAATACAAATAAAATAATGGAGGCACCTTCCAGCAACCCTAAATGGACACTATTAAATATTTGAAGAAAACCAACTGGGCTCGAATCAATATATTGAAATGATTCAGGATTCACAACCATTCGACCATTACTCTCTACTCGATCGTACTGACCTGCTGGAATAATATAAGTAAGGGCACTCATTACCAAAATAATGATAAACATTAAAACAAACGCATTAATACCTTTAGTTTTTGGCTCTTCTAAATTATTTTCTTCCTGTAGATTTGCCATTCTCTCTCCCCTTTACATTCGTAGTTTAAAACCTTTTCAAAAGTAGAAACTTGCTACATTAGACAAGAAATCTACTCCACCCACTTTTCCGTTACACGGAAATATATTCCGATAAACGGAAATATATTAGTAAAAATATAAAAAATTAAAACTTAAATGTCAATATTTTTTGATAATTCTGTTTAATAAAGTATTAAAATTTTATACATAATACAGCGAAAATCTACTACTTTAGTCAATTAGAACAATGCAAAATCATTTCAATTTTAATATTAAAAAATATATAATTACTTCGCTCGCTATCAACTCATTTCACTATCATTCTACGTGTATGTTTAAGAAGTCAGTGTGCGATTTTAGCCCTCTTTTGAATAAACTCCCGTTACATAACTATCCAAAAACAGGCTCTTTTTTAATAAAAATCTATCATTTAAAAAAAAAAAAGACTGCCCGTTTTTTTCGGAGCAGTCTCTTTCCAGACAAACAATAGAACATTCATCCTAATAGTTTATATGTATACTAAATGTATATAATGAATATTTATGCAACTAATACAATAACAATCTTCCTTGTTTGCTACCCATTTTCAATCTGTAAAAAATAGTAAAAATCCACTTGACATTCATTAATTGTCTAGCAGATTTCACTATATATTGAAACGTAGAAATAGCGGAACATCTATATTGTCGGCTTTACGCATTGGCTTGCAATCAGATTTTTAGAGCCGGCTTAAAAGGACCTTTAAAAATTCCCGAGCATTTAACTTTAAGTACATTCACCCCTACCCCTATAGAAGTAGAGAAAATTTGTTAAAGAAAGCTAAATATAAAACGTATAGTCTTCTGGTGTTACACGCTTTAAAAACTTTTTCGTCCGCTCTTCTTTTGGACTAACGAATATATCATGTGGGCTTCCCTCTTCCACCACAACACCGCCGTCCATAAAAATAACGCGGTTTGCGACATCCTTTGCAAAACCCATCTCATGCGTTACTACAAGCATTGTCGTGCCTTCTTTCGCAATGTTTTTCATAACGGTCAACACTTCTCCTACTAACTCTGGATCAAGCGCAGATGTCGGTTCATCAAACAAAATAATATCTGGATTTAAGGCAACTGCACGAGCTATACCAACACGCTGCTGTTGACCACCTGATAACTGACTTGGATAAGCATCATATTTTTCTGATAAACCTACTTTGTCGAGCGCTTTTTTGCCGATTTCAATAGCCTCAGCCTTTGCTATTTTCCGACCAATAACAAGCCCTTCTGTAACATTTTCTAAAGCTGTTTTATTAGTAAAGAGGTTGTAATTTTGGAATACAAAAGCGACACGTTGTCGAATAGCATGAACATCCTTCTTCTTTACGTTTTGAAAATCTACATCGATATTCCCAAACGTTGCATGCCCTTGATCAGCCTTTTCTAAAAAGTTAATGCAACGCAATAATGTCGTTTTACCGGAGCCACTCGGACCTAAAATAACAACGACATCACCTTTATCAATTGATAAGTCTACACCTTTTAAAATTTCATTGTTGCCAAATGATTTGTGAATATTTTTGATTTTTAACATGATAATCGCCCCTTAGGCATTTGCCATTTTGTATTTGCTCAAATGTTTCTCGTATCGCTTAAACAGGTATTCAACCGTACTACACAAAATTAAATACACGATGAAAATATCAAGATATGCTTCCACATAATTGTAGCCGACATTAGCAGCTACTTTGGCCTTCAGTGTAATTTCTGGCAATGACATTGCATAACCCAATGACGTCGCTTTTATTAAGTTCACTGTTGCTGTACAAATATTCGGCATAGCAACGACTAAAGCTTGTGGAATAATAATTCGTCGATATGCTTGAAATGTCGTTAAACCGACCGCGTGTGCTGCCTCAAGCTGGCCCTTCTCAATAGTACTTAAAGCCGAGCGGAATACCTCTATTAAAATAGCTGTTGTACTAAAAGCAAAGACAATAAACGCATACCAAATCGGATTGATTTTATATATATCGTAGGCAATATGATATTTTTCAAAAATCATTTTTAGAATTAGTGGAATGCTACTATAAATAATGAATATCTGAATAATAATTGGAGTACCTCGAACAAAGGATACATAAATTTTTGCTAGATGATGAATAACCGGAATTTTATTGATGCGTGTTAGTGCTAATAAAAATCCTAGTGGTAGGGCAACGAGCAACGCAACAACCGTTACAAGGAGTGCAATCGGTACGCCGGATAATGCCACAAAAAAGGTTTCAACTAAAAATTGATAGTTCATGATTACGCCTCCTTACGTCGTTTCTAACGTTCTTTTCCCCTTGCCGAAAAACTTTTCCAACATAGCAAAGAATTTTTCAATAACAATGGATAGTACCCAATAGACAATCGCAAGTGCAATATAAATTTCTAGTGCATGCGCATTGATATTACTAGCTATAATTAAATTCGCTTTCCCAACAATATCGATTAACCCGATTGTGTAAGCTAATGCACCCTCTTGTAATAACGCAATCATGCCATTCCCGAAGTTCGGCAATGCAATAACAAGTGCCTGGGGGAAAATAATACGACGATAAGCTTGGAATGGTGTTAACCCTACACTGACAGCCGCTTCATACTGCCCCTTGTTAATAGCTAAATAAGAAGATCTAATCACTTCTGACATGATTGCAGCAAACTGCAATGTGAATGTTACGACAACAAAGAACGCTGTATCTATCGAATGAAGATTTAAACCAATGTTTTCTGCTAATGCAGGTACCCCGTAATATACAAGGAATAATAGAACGATAGATGGCGTACAACGCATAATCGTTGTATACAAATTGGCTATTTTTTGTAACACTTTCTTTGAACTTAACTTTGCTGCAGCTAATAACAAGCCGAAAAATGTACCTAATACAATGGAAGAACCTGCAACTAAAAAGGTTACTTTTAAAAACGGCAATAATAAGGGAATAGCGTTCCAAACGTACGATGCATCAAAATACTTCTCCATTTCCTCACCAACTTTATAAAATGTCTTCACTAAAGGCTGCTACGAAACAACACCTTTGTTCTCCGTTTATTAAGAAAGACTGCTGAGTATGTTGACTCAGGCAGCCTTTAAAAAATTATCGATTTACGTTTTCTAACACTTCAAATAAATCACGGCCATAAAATTCTTTACTTAATTCACTTGTTTTCTTTTGTTCCTTAATTTGGGCAATAGCTTTATCGTAAGCATCCGCAAATTCTTGCTCTTTTTTGTTGAACAATGGCCATGTTTTAATCACTGCAAACTCGTTGTAAACAACTTCATCTTTTAAGTTATGATAAGCGCCATCATCAGCTAAAACTTGCTGTTTGAATGGCCCTTCAATCATGACACCACCATCAACGCGACCTTCATTTACCCATTGCACCACATCGACAGTAAATGCATCCCCAGCTTGTAATTTAACTTCGTTAGTTGGATTTGCTTTATTGTACTCATCAATAATTGTATACTGTGCATTGTTTGCAGCGATTGGCGCTAGCGAGTAGCCCTTTGTCGCAAAGTCAGCTAATGTTTTTATACCTTCATCTTCTTTGCGTAGCACTAAACCTGCACTACTTAACCCTAAAAACTCTTTAGGGAAAATAAACTTCTCTGTACGCTCCTGTGTAAAGAATGCATTTTTTACACCTACTTGGTACTTTCCTTGCTCTACACCGATTAGTAAATCATCGCTTGTAGTCCCTACGTATTCAAACTTATATTCTGGTAATAATTCATCTACTAGCTTCATTACTTCCACATCATAACCAGTTGGATTTCCCTTATCATCAATATAGCTAATTGGCTTAGAAGCTTGATCGTAAGCTACCTTTACAGTACGAACTTTAACCCCATCTTCAGTTTCATTTTTAGATGCTTCGCCAGAACTGCATCCTGCTAAAATAGCAAGAGAAGCCAACCCGACTGCTGCAAATTGTAATAATTTTTTCTTCTGTTTAAACATATGTCATTTCCCCTTAATCTCAAGTGATTTTAATATTAATGTTCCGTTAGTTTCTGCTGCTCAATAGCAGCTGTCGCTAATTTAATAATTGTCATATCATCCATTGGCGGGTTATGTAAACCTGCACGGACATTGCGATAATAGCGCTGTAATGGATTCGTAAGCTGCAAACTTTTTGCTCCAACTACACGCATCGCCTTATCTACAATATCTATCGCAATATTTGTCACGGTGTGCTTTGCAACCGCCATTTCATTCGTTAAAGTATCGCGTCTAGCTGGATCATCATAAGCTTCCGCTACTCCATATAGCACAAATCGTGCCTGATGAAGCTTCAATTCAATATCACCTAATAGCTGCTGCACATTAGGCAATGTACTAATCGGAGCATTTAAACTATTTGGTTGATGATGATTAGCAAAATGCAACGCATAGTCTCGGGCTGCCTGTGCAATCCCTAAGTAAGTTGCTGGAATATGTAAAATCCAGCCATTGATTTTGCCACCGCTTGGATGATTCGGCAATTCTACTAAATGGTTTTTAGGGACAACGACATTCTCTAACACTAAATCATGACTGCTTGTGCCACGCATCGCAGACATTTCCCAGTTTTCTACAATCGTTAGCCCTGTTACATCTTTATGAATGAGAAAGAAGCCTATTTGCCCTTTTTCTTCAATCCAAGCAGACGTTAAGAAATAATCTAGTACAGGTGATGCAGTCGTAAATATTTTACGGCCATTTAATAACCAGCCATTATCTGTTGATACAGCAGTTGTTCCAGGGCGACCACCTCGTGTCGGACTACCAGTTGCTAATTCACTGACAGCTCGATTTATGATGGCACCTTTTTGTACTTCCAAAGCAAACTCTTCGAGAATATCGTCTGCCCACAGCTTCTTATCATATATCTCACCAACAACGCCTAGAGTCCATCCTAGTGAAAGAGAGGCGTTCTCGTCGTAGCTAGCTAGTGTTTCTTGAACGAGGATCATATCGTAAACAGATAGTCCCTCTCCGCCATATTGTTTTGGTAATGTTAGTTTTGGATAGCCGATTTGCAGTAATAGCTTATGTGCCTCAAATGGGAAACGCGATTGCTCATCGACTTCTACAGCCTCTGATTTAATTGGTTCCGCAATTGAAGCGAGCTGCTCCAACCAGTATTGCTGGCGCTCAGTTTTAATAAATAACTCTTTCAAGAAAATCTCCTTCTTCCTAAATTATATAAAACATATATATTTACTAAGAATTAATGTTGTAAAAAAATCTCTACCTACATTAGTGGTGAGATCACTTTAGTACTGAATTTTCAGATTCATTGTCATTATGATACTTTCAACATGTTTAATTGTCAATGGTTAATCACAAGTTTTTTTGTAAGAATTATAGGGTTTTATTTTCTCCTTATTTCAGCTCTTTATTTTGTGCACCAAGCTGTATTTAAAACATATGCTAACACTAAGAAAGAGGTGTATAAATGACCAAAAATACGAGTCCATCTCCAAATACTGTAAACATCACACATATAGCTCCTCAAATTATTCAAACGAAATTTGGAGATATAAACGGTGATGGCTTTTTCGATACAGTTTTTTTAATGGGTACTAAGACGCCGGAAAGTCCCCTATGGCAGAATCTAACACTAGTTGTTTTTTACGGACAAACAAGACAATTCCAACAAATTGGGCTGAAAGAAAACATTGGCTATAACCCTACGATTTTTCTAGGCGATTTTACAGGGGATCATATAGAGGATATTCTTATTATTTCTGATACTGGTGGCAGTGGTGGCATTATTAATGGTGAGATTTTTTCCTCGATAAATGGGAAATTGCTTTCGATATTTGATACGGAGTCATTTAATAATAAACTCACTTACTCGGTCAATTATTTAAATAACTACAAAGCATCCGTTCGTAGCACGAATCCTAAAAAGCAGTATATTCTCGATTTACAATATAAAGGAGCCGAATATTTAGCAGAAATTTATAATAAAGATGGTACATTGAAGCAACCGATTGAAGGCTGGGTTGACCCTATTAGCGGATTATATCCTATTGATTATGCTCGGGAAGGAACATATCAACTATTAGCCTATCAGGAAATTGCGGGCAGATATCATGCGGATGGTTTAGGATTTGTTGAAAACATTTTAAAATGGAATGGTCGAGAATTTGTAGTTGATCGACAATCCGTGTCCATATATGGCGAGGATTTAACATAAAACGAGAATACCGATATAAACTAAAAAGTCCGCATACATTCCTGCGAACACAGCATAAAACATAAGCCCTGAGAGAAAATAAGGCTGTCCTACACAATGTTCAACGGAAAGCAAGCGGATTTTTAATTTTGTAGGACGTAAAAAACGACCCTACATGTTATTTTTCAACTAAAGCGAAGTAATTATTTTCGTGGTCTGCGAAATTAAAAACTCTACCCATTGGCATCATTACTAAGTCGCCCACTTTAATTCCCTTCGTTTGGAAATCTTGGTACATCTCCGTTATATTATCGGCATAAAACATAATAGAAGGTGTTTCTAAATTTAATTCGGGCTGCATTTTAGCAATCATTTCTTTGTTGTGTAGTACAAATGACGTTTGTGCGTCTTTTGTAGGGGCAATTTCAATCCAGCGCATTTCCGCCTCTGTATTATCCGCTACTACTACAAAGCCAATTTTTTCTGTCCAAAACGCTACAGCTGCATCTTGGTCATTTACATACAACATTACTTGTCCAATTTGTTGAATCATGACAAAGCCCTCCCTTTTGAACAATAGTATACATCAAAACATAATTTTATATGTCCGTAGCAGTTATTATTTTTAGTGAAATTTTGAGATTTTCTTAATTATCTTAATAAAAGAAAAACTGATAAAGACTTAACTTTTATTTTTTTTTTGTTAAAATGAGCTAGTCATCTATTATTTACCTTCTTGGGAAATGTATAGAACAATAATATTATAGTGAGGATAACACAAGTGACAAAACTAAGTTTACGAAAAAAGCTCATTTTTTCATTCTTAGCAATACTTCTCATCCCAACATTAATCATTGGTATCATTTCATACCAAAGTGCGGAGAAGCAAATTTCTAAGGAACAGCAAGCAAGTGCTACCGAAAGTATTCGCATGCTTGATACGAATATTACAGGTACTATTAAACCGAAGATTGAGGACATTCAATATTTTACCAAGAAAATTAATCAATCTTATTTACAAGAAAGTAAAGTTCCAGAGCTTCGATCGCTATTACAAGAATATGTAAATATGCACCCAGAAGTTGAGCTCGTCTATCTCGGCACTAATGAAGGTAAGATTATAGATGAGCCTGCACAACAATACCAAAGTAACTTTGATCCACGTACAAGACCTTGGTATACGCAAGCATTAAGTAATAAGGGGCAAATAGCCATTACAGCACCTTATATTTCACAAGCTTCAAGTGCCATGGTTATTACGATTACACAAGCTTTACCAGATGGTTCCGGTGTCATTGGTTTAGATCTCAATATATCTACACTAAGTGACATTACCAACGATATTCACATTGGAAAAACGGGCTTTGCCTCACTTTTAGATAACAACAAAACGTATATTTCCCAACATGATAAAGAAAGTGGTTCAGAGGCTACTGAAAGCTACATTTCAAAAATTTATGAGCAAGACAGTGGCACAATTGTTGAAAAGGATCGACAGCTACAATTTATCACCAATGAACTAACAGGTTGGAAGCTTGTTGGTACAATGTTTTCAGCTGAAGCAACAAAAGCTGCAGCTTCAACCTTTAATATCAACTTAATCATTATTGTTATTTCAATTATTGTCGGCGTTGTGTTTATGCTTCTGATGATCAAATCCATTGTGAATCCGATTAATCGACTAAAGCATAGTGCTATTAAAATTAGCGAAGGCGATTTAACGGAATTTATTGAAATACATTCTAAGGATGAAATTGGACAGCTTGGAGAGGCTTTCGTTTCAATGAAAGTTAATTTGAAAAAGCTTATTCGCAATGTTGATCGGAGCGTCCAACATGTACAAGCATCTGCACACGGATTATCTGCACATGCAGAACAAAATATTGCATCTTCAGAGCAAGTTGCACAGGCGATGCAACAAGTAGCAATTAGTGCAGAAAGTCAGACAACAGGTAGTGACCAAAATGCTATCTCTATTGAGGAAATTGCACAAGGCGTCGTTGAAGTGGCTGATAGCGCCATGCAAGTTACAGATCTTTCTAGCAACGCTATTGTGCAAGCAGAAGAAGGAGGTCAATCTGTTGAACGGACTGTCAACCAAATGAATTCAATTAATGAGTCGGTTGCGCAATCAGACAAAATGATTAAGTCGCTTTACGATCGTTCAAAAGAAATTGGTTCCATTTTAGAAATTATAAGTGCTATTTCAGACCAAACGAATTTACTGGCTTTAAACGCAGCAATTGAGGCTGCTAGAGCAGGTGAACATGGTAAAGGTTTTGCCGTAGTGGCCGATGAAGTTAGAAAACTAGCCGAGCAATCACATCAATCTGCAGAGCAAATTTCCTCGCTCATTACAGGTATTCAGCAAGATACTGCTAAGTCTGTTGAAACAATGGTGAAAGCATCTTCAGATGTACAAGAAGGTATACTGTTATCAGAAGACACAAGCAAAAAATTTGCTAGTATTACTGAAAGCTTACGTAATATTGCACCAAAAATGGAGGGTATCTCAGCTTCTGCGCAAGAAATTTCAGCGGTAGTGGAGGAAGTTTCAGCAACTGCTATTGAGTTAACTGACCATGCTAAGCTTAATGCAGCGGCTTCAGAGGAAGTTGCTGCTTCAACTGAACAAACACTATCCTCAATGCAGGAAATGACTGCATCTGCCAAAGCTTTACTCGATATGGCTGATGAATTACAAAGCTATGTAAACCGTTTTAAATATTAAAAAATGCACGATGAGCAAAGGTTTCTCTCTGCTCATCGTGCTTCTTTATATAATTATTTAGCTTTTTCTTCATGGCTAATCTGCCATTCAATTCCAAACTTATCAGTAAGAGACCCGTAACATTTACTCCAAAAAGTTTCTTGTAGCTCCATCGTTACTTTGCCACCTTCTTTAAGTCCCTCAAATGCTTTTCGCAATTGGGCTTCATCATCAGACACAGCAGCTAATGTTACGTTGTTGCCAATTGTAAATGGTGAACCAGGGAAAGTATCTGAAAACATTACCGTGCTTCCCATAATCGATAAACGTGTATGCATAACGAGATTTTTTGCTTCTTCTGGTAATGGATAGCTTGGATCACTTGGTGAATCGCCAAATGTCATAATTTCAGCCTTGTCCGTATTAAAAACTTGCTCATAAAATGATACAGCCTCTCGACAATTCCCATTAAAAATTAAATACACCTCTACCGCCATTTCCACCACTCCTCTGAATTTTCTGAAACAACTATATTGTACTTAGATTACGAACGATAAGCTAGTCTTATCATGTGAAATCCTGTATAGGTTTACTATTTCAATTACATATTATACTTATAAAAAGGTTTGCGATTTTCTATATTTTAAACACTTTCTTGTCTCCTCCTACATATTTTTTATTTATTTTGTTAAAATCTTTGACTTTTACTTAAAAATCATGTAAATTACCAAATGGCGAACAATTTAAAACAAACATTTAAAAATATTCGTATTTTAGGAGTGTATATAATGGATAACGTATTTGACTATGAGGATATTCAACTAATTCCCGCAAAATGTATCGTAGAAAGTCGATCAGAATGTGATACATCTGTAACTTTAGGTGGACACAAATTTAAATTACCTGTAGTGCCTGCAAACATGCAGACTATTATTGATGAAAATATCGCAGCAAAGCTTGCTGAAAACGGTTACTTTTATATTATGCACCGCTTCAATCCCGAAACACGCATTAATTTCATTAAAGATATGCAAAATCGCAATTTAATCGCTTCGATTAGTGTTGGGGTAAAAGAAGAGGAATATGCATTTGTAGAAGAGTTAGCAACTGCTGGATTAGTTCCTGAATTTATTACAATTGATATTGCACATGGTCATTCAAACGCTGTCATTCGTATGATTCAACATATTAAAAAACATTTACCAGATAGCTTTGTTATTGCTGGTAATGTTGGGACGCCTGAGGCTGTGCGTGAACTTGAAAACGCTGGCGCAGATGCTACTAAAGTTGGGATTGGACCAGGGAAAGTTTGTATTACAAAAATTAAAACAGGCTTCGGCACAGGCGGCTGGCAGCTAGCAGCATTACGCTGGTGTGCAAAGGCTGCGACTAAACCAATTATTGCTGATGGTGGTATTCGCACAAATGGGGATATTGCTAAATCTGTTCGTTTCGGTGCTTCAATGGTTATGATTGGATCTTTATTTGCAGGTCACGAGGAATCACCAGGTGAAACAATCGAAATCGAAGGTAAATTAGTAAAAGAATACTTCGGCTCTGCTTCTGAATTCCAAAAAGGTGAGAAGAAAAATGTTGAAGGTAAAAAAATGTTTGTAGAACATAAAGGTAGCCTAAAAGATACTTTAATTGAAATGCAACAAGACCTTCAATCATCTATTTCGTATGCAGGTGGCACTAAGCTAGAAGCTATTCGAAATGTAGATTATGTAATCGTAAAGAATTCAATTTTCAATGGCGATAAAGTATATTAATATTTTAAAAACGGCTGTTTTCAAAGTCGCTCAAATAGACAAAATATCTCGTGCACTTTCGAGATATTTTGTTTTTTTATTTGTAGAGCACGCGATTATCTCTCGTTTATGCTAATAAAAAAAGACTATAGGCAAACTCAAATTGCTTTGAATTTGTCTATAGTCAGAAATAATTTTTACAGCTTGTTGATTACTGCATGTAAAGTTTCTTTTAATTCTGCATCATGATTAGCAAGCTCAACAAGGTTACCTAAGCGCTCACGTAATACAGGACGTTCAATGACTAATTTCTCGTCAAGTACCTTTACTAATAATTCAATAATAAGACGGTCACGAACATCTAACGCTTCTTCCAAACGCTCTGGTGTAATTTTTGCATCATTTTTTGCTGCATTTGCCATTTAAAAAAACCCCTTTTATTTTATATTCATGCACATCTATTTTAGCATACCGCCTAATTTTTTTAAAAACTTTCTTTTACAATACTATACAGTAATTTACAGTATTACGCATTCCATGTTTACGTTGTCATGTTATATTCTATAGTATTAATAAAATACACGAAATAGTAACAATTATTCTGACAGTCACCATTCTCTTTATAATGTTTTTTTCATATTCTATAAAATAAATATTATTTTTAAATAAGAAAATGGAGGAATAACATGAACCAAAAGCATTATACATATATACAACTCGTGAAAGCTGTGCCAAAAACTTTACAACTGTTTCTTAACGTATGCCTTGTATTGTTAGCTCTTATATTAGCCTTCCTGCTTATGAAAGAATTAATTGAATTTCTACACATATTATTAGCAGATGGTACTGGTGATTATAAACTTTTCCTCGCGAATATTCTAATTTTCTTTTTGTATTTTGAATTTATTACGATGATTATTAAGTACTTTAAAGAGGATTATCATTTCCCACTAAGATACTTTATTTATATTGGCATAACTGCCATGATTCGATTAATTATCGTTGAGCACGATCATCCTATTAACACTTTAATTTATTCCCTTATTATTTTAATTTTAATTATTAGCTATTTTATTATTAATATTACCCCATTAGAAAGACCTATTCGTTCATCGATTCTTTTTAAAAAGGAGTAATCTGCTATATGCAGTGTACTTCTCTTTACGCTTAAAAGGCTGTCAAACACAATGGTTTTTCAAAAACAAAGAAAAGTTTGTGCAATGCCTGATATGCACTTGGAATTAAATGATTAGAGCCATTTCGTCCTTCCCCTAAAACATTTATAGAACGTTCATTGCTTAGGTTATGCTTAAAAACAGATATTAATCATTCTGTTCTACCCCTGGATAGGCACCAATCACAATATTTACATACTTTAAAATCTCATCTTCCTGTAGTAATTTCTTTACAATTCGCATTTACACCCTCCTAATGTCCAAAATAATTTAGGTTTAGGCCAATTGCTTTTACATTATTTCAAGCATCTATTAATAACATATATTACCACAAGACTTTTAATGCTGTATGATAACAATAAAGCACCATGAAATGATGAGCTTGCGTCTCAAACCGAGAGCATCCATAAACAACAATGATTACTCTCTATAAATTAACCTACTGTGAAAAAGCAAACACAGTATAAAAGATGGCCCCAAAAGATTATGTATCAGTACGTTAGCTCTTGTACAGCTTCTAACAACGTTGTAAGAGCTATATACATTACCTGAGGAGGATGAAAAAGTTGGATCTGATTGATGCCTATATTTATGAAGTGACGAGAAGGATCGCTAAAAACAAGCGAAATGCTATTGAGCTTGAGCTAAAATCAACAATTGAGGATATGTTACCCGACAATTATTCAGAATTAGAGGTAAAAGAAGTGTTATTGAAGCTAGGGGACCCTGCAAAGCTTGCTGTGAACTATCAAGAAGGCCCAAAATATTTAATTGGTCCTGAATTGTACAATACTTACATTCAGACAATTAAGATGATTATTCCCTGGGCAATTCTTATAACATTGATTGTTCACCTTGTTAGTAGTGTTTTTTCATTTCCAGAACAAGAAATATTTTTAACTACAATTATCAAAGCATTTACTACAACAATTGTCAGCGTTATTGGCGTAGTATTCCACGTACTTTTTTGGGTTACCATTACCTTTATTATAGCGGAGCGCTATAGTACCACTAAAATTCAAATTCCTTTTATCACGGGGAGCAATGAATGGACACCTGAAGATTTAAACAAAATTATAGTAAACTCTAAAAGCAACAACATACCACTAAGTGATATTATATTTAGCTTTTTAGGAATAGCCTTTTTTTCTTTCATTTATTTTAACGCTTCTCATCTTATCGGAATTTACTCATCTGATGACAGAATTGGTTTAAAATTTGTCATGCCAATTTTCAATCAAGATACCCTTTTGTCCTTTAAACCCATTATTTTATGTTGGATAATATTAAGTTTTGCCTTAACTCTATATAAATGGAAGATTCGGCAATGGACCATGCCGATTGCCATTACAAGTGCACTTCTTCATTGTATTGGTACCATTGTTTTTATTGCCATGGCGAACCAGCCTGATTTTATTCATAGTGCTGCTATTCCATATATGGCAGCTATTATGGAAACCACAGCTGCAAAGATTATGGTAACATTAGATCGTATACTATTCGTTTGTATTGCTATTACCATTCTAGCAAGTGCGTTTGATATTTATAGCGGCTTTAAGAAGGCTAAAATTAAATAAAGTTGAAACTTTATTAAAAAAATAGGTTAGTTAAACGGTTTTTTAGGGTATTAATGTAGTTGTTATTATTTCGCTTTTCATCGACGACTTTCACCTATGAAAAACATAGTCCCCTCTATAATAACGCAAACTTATTACCTAGTAAAATATGCCTTAATTTCATTAAAATACCGTTATTTTCTAATGTTTTGTATAATAATGATATTAAGAGTATTTTTAATACAATTTATAATCTGCATTTCATCAACATCCAAGCAGAATAAGGGGTAAAAACTATGACAATTCTTCTTGTAGATGACAATCAAGTCAATCTATTTGTAATTGAAAAAATTTTAAAAAATGCAGGTTATGAAAACTGTGTATCTCTTTCATCAGCTTATGAGCTTTTTGACTATCTTCAGTTAGATGCTAAAAATCCAGCGGGTAGTTCCGTAGAGTTAATACTATTAGATATTATGATGCCTGAGGTAGATGGTATTGAAGCTTGTAAACGAATTAAACAAAATGAAAAATTCAACGACATTCAAATTATTTTCGTTACAGCATTAGAAGATAAAAACAAACTCGCAGAAGCACTTGATATTGGAGGGGTCGATTATATTACAAAACCCATTAATAAGACGGAACTTCTTGCAAGAATTCGTGTTGCCCTACGATTGAAGGCGGAATTAGATTGGCATACAAAACAAGAAGCAAAAATTAAATATGAATTAGATTTGGCTACACATGTACAACGCAGTTTATTAAGTGCACCTTTACATGAGGATAATATTCAAATCGAGGTTTCCTACCTCCCATCCTCTAATTTAGCAGGCGACATGTATTATTGGTATAAAATAAACGATAACCGCTATGCCATCATTTTGCTTGATATGATGGGTCACGGTATTTCAGCTGCACTTGTTTGTATGTTTATCTCGTCCGTCCTAAGAGAAGCTGTTAAACAGCTCGTGGAACCCGAGTTGGTCATAAAGGAATTGAACCGTTATATGACGCTTTTACAGAATGCTAAGGAAGAAAATATTCATTACTTTACAGCTATTTACATAGTGATTGATACTGAACAAAAAACGATTGAATACGTAAACGCGGGTCACCCTTCTGGATATGCTCTTGTTGACGAAGAAACATTAGTTCCTTTAAATCAAGGAAGTTGTGCTGTCGGTTTCTTTGAAGAAATAAAGGTAGAAAAACAACTTATTAAATATGAAAAAGATATCCAAATTGTTTTATATACTGATGGTGTGTTAGAGGCGATGGGCCCATGTGAAATAGAGTCTGAAAAACATTTGCAAACGCTAACATCTAGTAAATGGAATTATACCCAATGTCTGATTGATAACTTGCTTCCTAAAGAAAAGCAAACAAACCAACCTGATGATATGTGTGTATTAATGATTCAAGCACAGGCAAAATGAATTAGACAGCGACAAAAACAAAAATCCGCATACACTTCTGCTACTAGCATGCATTAAAGCAATGTCTAAGCAGAAAGTATAGCGGATTTTTATAATTGCTATCGCTTATTAATCTAATTTTTGATAAATTTTCTCAACGCCTACGGTTTCTTTATATTTCGAAATAATAGCTTCACAGCGAAGTGTTTCCTTATCTCCTAAGCATAAAAAGCCATTTTGACTTAGGCTTTCATAAAATAAATGATGTACTTGGCTTTGTAATACAGGTGAAAAGTAAATTAATACATTTCGGCATATAATTACATGGAATTCATTAAACGATTGATCTGTCACTAAATTATGCTGTGCAAAAATAATGTTTTTCAATAGTTCAGGATGGAAATAGGCATATTGATAGTCTGTTTTATAGTATTCTGAAAAAGCATGGCTTCCGCCTGCAAGCATATAATTCGTTGTATATGCTTGCATTTTTTTGATTGAGAAAGCGCCTTTTTTTGCCTTCTCTAGCACATGCTCATTCATATCCGTTGCGTAAATCACCGCTCTATCTATTAGTCCCTCTTCCTGTAGTAAAATTGCCATTGAATATACTTCCTCACCTGTTGCACATCCTGCATGCCATATTCGGATTTCGGGGTACTGTTTTAAATAAGGAATGACTTCTTTACGGAAAGCTTTAAAAAAGCTAGGGTTTCGAAACATTTCCGTGACATTAATTGAAAAATCATTTAAAAGCTGCTCTAAAAAATCTTCTTCATGTATTACTTTTTCCAATACACGAGAAATCGTTGGAATATTATTAACCCTCATTCGATTGTATATTCTACGAGAAATAGAAGATTGATTATATTGTCGAAAATCAAAACCTGATAAACGATAGACTGCTTCGAGTAGTAACTCAATTTCCATATTCGAATGCTTATTCAATTGTTGCTTTAGCTCAAAATTCTGGAATTGATTATCCATACTTATTTTATCTCCCTTTAGAAACTAGCCATACGCGTAACACCGATACTAATTGATCTAAATTTAATGGCTTACTAATATAATCCGAAGCACCAGCTTCTAAAGATTTATCACGATCTGTTTTCATCGCTTTAGCAGTCAAAGCGATAATTGGCAAATCTGTAAGCTTCATTTTTGTTCGAATAATAGACATCGTCTCGTATCCATCCATATTCGGCATCATGATATCCATAAGAATAAGATCAATTTTGTTATTCGTCTCCATAATCTTTAAACATTCTAATCCATCTTTTGCAACGAGAATATTCATACCTCTATTTTCAAGTGCTGCTTTCAATGCATAAATATTTCGATAATCATCATCTACGATTAATATATTTTTCCCTTGGAACACTTCTACTTCGTGTAGAGAGACAATGTCGCTTTCATCCACTTGCTCCTGCACCTCTTCAACTACCTTAGGAGCTTCAAGAGTAGCCACTACTTCAACAACAGCAGAATCAATAGTCGTCGCCTCATTTACGCCATTAGGTAAACTTGGAATAGTAAGAGAGAAGCTACTGCCCTTTCCTTCTTCACTTTGTAATGAAACCCAGCCACCAAGTAATTTTGAAAATTCTCTACAAATAGATAAACCTAACCCTGTTCCACCATATTTTCTTACAGTAGCACCATCTGCTTGCTGGAATGATTCAAAGATTAGCTGGTGTTTGTCCTTTGGAATACCTATTCCTGTGTCAGACACTGTAATTTCGAGCCATTCTGAGCTTACATCTTGCATATTAGTTGTTAACTGTTCAAGGTCAAGCTGTTTAATATCTACACGCACATAACCCTGTTCCGTAAATTTTAGTGCATTTGATAATAAATTTTTTAAAACTTGCTGGAATCTCTTTTCATCTGTGTAGAAAATATCAGCAACATTTTCTGCCTTCACTATTTGCAACTCTAGATTTTTTTTCTTCGCTACTGGAGCAAAGATTTGCTCAATTTGTATCGGCATTTCACTCATGTTCACTTCATCGAAAATTATTTCAATTTTCCCAGCTTCAACTTTTGATATATCTAAAATATCATTAATTAATACGAGTAAGTCTTCACCAGATGAATGAATGACTCTTGCAAATTCCATCTCTTCTTCAGTTAAATTATTGTTGCCATTCTCCGATAACATTTCAGATAAAATTAAAATGCTATTTAACGGTGTTCGTAATTCATGAGACATATTAGCTAAAAATTGAGATTTATAATTAGAATGTAATACAAGTTGCTCAGAGCTGTCTTCCAATTCTTTTTTAGCTTTTTCTAATTCTTGTGTTTTAATTTCAGCATCTTTTGTTCTTTCCTCTAGCTGTTCATTAATCATTGTTAGTTCTTCTGTTTGCATTTGCAATTCTTCCGATTGCGTTTGTAGCTCTTCAGATTGAACTTGTAATTCCTCTGTCATAGCTCTAGATTCGTTTAGTAAACGTACAATTTCCATTCGACCTAAAATACTATTAACCGTTAAACCAAATGTTTCAATTATTTGATTCACTAATTCTTTCTGTAGCGCTGTGTAGCTAGTCATTGTTGCTAATTCAACGACAGCTATTACATCATCCTCAAATATGATTGGGAAGATAAAAATGCTCTTCGGTGGCGCCTCACCTAAGCCTGTTCCTATTAAACGATAATCTTTCGAAATATCATCGTTAATGAAAACTCGTTTTTCCTGCGCACATTGGCCAATTAAACCTTGTCCAATTTTAAATTTTTCAATCCCAATATTATCTCCAGCATCTGCAAAGGCTGCTTTTTTTACAAAATAGACATCGCTATTATGCATTTCCCGAACATAAAAAGCACCGAATGAAGACCCTGTCTTGTGCGACATTTCTGAAAGGAAAGTTTCAGCCAATTTCGTAATAGCTGAAATCCCTTGATATTTAGTGACAATTTCAGCGATATTAGCTTGCAACCATTCTCTTCGCTCAAATGTATCTAACAACTCATTTGTAGCAACTGCAAGGTCATTTATTTCGTCGTTTGTTTTGACATGAATTCTTGTTCGATAGTTACCCTTTGAAGCCGCCATTTCTTTAATTGTTTGTGTGACTTCTTTCATTGTTTTAACAATTGACCGCGAAATCCCACTAGCAATGGCGATTGAGATGAGAGATACGAGCACTAGAATACCAAACAAGCCTGATGTTAAATTACTATTTTTTTTGTCCAATAGCTTGGCCTTATTTTGTGTGAATACATTCTCATCTGAACGGAAAGCATCAAACTGATTTCGCATCGTTTCCATATCTTTACGACCAATGTCCACTTTGAAAAATTCATTTAATGCTTCCGTATTATTTTCTTTTTTAAATCTTATTGTCGGTTCGCCTGAAGTTGCAATCCAATGATCAATCGTCACTTTAATAGCATCTAACTTCTCTTGTTGGTTCCCCCTATCTTCTAACAACTGATACAATTCATTAAAATCGATCTTCCAATTTTCTTCGGCGTTATTGTACGGTTCTAAGTAGCTCGAATCACCGGTAATCATATAACCTCGTTGGCTCGATTCCATATCTAAAATATATTTTTCAATACGATTGGTAAGTGTTTGAACTTGAGCATCATATTTAATAATGTGATTCCTTTCCTGTTGTAGGGAAGTAATTTGATTGTTTAATATAATCACTGATGCAAGTAAACAAAGAATAATAACTACATAGCCGAGGGTAATTTTTGTACGTATACCCATTTTTATCTTTTTATACATTTAATCCCCCTACCTTTTACTGTCCTATAGTTATATTAACAGTATAATGGTGGAATTGAAATTGACAGGTTGACTTTACTTTGTTCAACTCTAGTTAATTTCCCTTGGATACCTATAGCTAAAACACACAGAGCAGCGAATTCATCAAATCTCCTTATTTTAAAATTTTTCTACAGCGTTCAAATTCAGAATTGTTTCAGTGCCTGGCACTTATTTATTAATAAGCTTTATATAATTTCATATACATCTTATAATGAACGATTTTGAAATAAGGGGAGAAAAACTGTGGACATATTTGTAAGACCAGGTGATTCACTGTGGTATTTCAGCGAGTTATATAAGATACCTCTTCAACTAATTATAGACTCCAACCAAAACATCAACCCTCAACGACTTCAAGTTGGACAACGCGTTCAAATTCCTGGATTTGTTACAACTAGTTATTCAATCAAACAAGGAGACACTTTGTGGCAAATTGCTCAAAGTCAAAATGTACAGCTCAATGCCATTTTGCTTGCCAATCCAGATGTTCATCCAAATCGACTGTACATTGGCCAAACAATTCAAGTCCCCCAAAGGCTCACTTGGCGCCTCGTAAACGGTAAACAAAATTACGACTACAACATTATGATAAATGATATTAAACAGCTACAAGCTGCCTATCCATTTCTTCAAAACACCTCCATTGGCAATTCCGTTTTACAGCTTCAAATGCCTGAGATTCTTATTGGTAAAGGCTCAAAGCGAATTCATTATAACGGTTCTTTTCATGCCAATGAATGGATTACTACGCCGATCATCATGACATTTCTAAACGATTACCTACTCTCACTAACAAATCAAACGACTATTCGAGGGCTTTCCACATTGCCTCTTTACGAGCAAACAACACTTTCTATCGTACCGATGGTTAACCCTGATGGTGTTAATTTAGTACTCCATGGCCCACCAGATAATGAAGCATTAAAAAATAAGCTCATTACTTGGAACAATGATAGTACCGATTTTTCTGGATGGAAGGCGAATATCAATGGTGTCGATTTAAATGACCAATTCCCAGCAAAATGGGAGCTAGAAAGTGCTCGTAACCCTCAATCACCAGGACCGCGAGATTATGGAGGAGAAGCACCGTTGACTCAACCTGAAGCTATCGCCATGGCCGATTTAACACGGAGAAGCAATTTTGCTTGGGTTTTAGCGTTTCATACACAAGGCAAAGTAATCTATTGGGGGTTTGAAAATCTTGAACCACCTGAATCACAAACGATGGTGGAGGAATTTAGTCGTGTAAGTGGTTATGAGCCTGTTAAATCAGCAAATAGCTATGCTGGCTATAAAGATTGGTTCATACAAGACTGGCGCAGACCCGGGTTCACTGTGGAGCTAGGTAGCGGTACGAACCCGCTCCCAATCAGTCAGTTTGATGACATTTACCAAGAAGCTTTAGGGATTTTTCTAGCAGGATTATATTTGTAATAATCCATACTTCTAAAAAGCCGATAATGCAGGATACTCATCCTGCATTATCGGTTTTTATATTTAAATTATGGAATAAAATTTTTTCTATAAAGTTCCAAATATTACTTTGACAGATAGAGTAATCTTTGTTAATATTACTCCATCAGATAGAGCAATAAAGATTAAGTAGGTGACTTATGGTTCGAAGTGACATTATCCGCGGACATTTGGATTCAATTATTTTACGGCTAATTTTAGAGAAGGATCGTTATGGCTATGAAATTTCCCAAGAAATAAGCGTCCGTACAAATAATCGTTTTCAAATTAAAGAAGCAACTTTATACGCAGTATTTCAACGTTTAGAAAAAAAGGAAGTAATTGAAGCCTATTATGGTGATGTATCACATGGAGGCAAAAGGAAGTATTACCGCATCACCTCGTTAGGCAAAGCTTATTTAAGCGAGCTTGTTAAAGAGTGGACAGAAGTGAAGGAAATTATCGACTTATTTATGGAGGGCTTAGAATGAAAAAAATCAAACATCATATTGATGAGCTATTTAAAGACATGCCACGCAATAATGAAACGGAAATGGTGAAACAGGAAATCATCGAAAATCTTGAAGAAAAAGTATTTTATTTAATGGAGCAAGGAAAAGAAGAAGAGGATGCAATCAATAAAGCAATCGTTGAATTCGGAGATATTGACGATCTAAAAAAAGAATTAGGCGTAAAAGCGCCGCCAGAAAAGAAAAGTATGGCGAAGTTAAATTTAGAATTTTCCTTATGGGGAAGTGGCTTAATAACAGCTTTCTTTATTTTTATCAATCTATACTACACACCAAATACAATTTGGGCAATCTATCCGATTTTCGCCATACTATGGTGGCCGCTTTCAATGTATTTCGTATGGTCACGTAAGAAATGGAGTGAGTAAAATGAAGCATTACATTAGTTTTTCTGTTGTCGGTAGTTTGATGACTATGCTGTTTTTAGGAATTGTCAATTATTCAACAACGCCAAACACGATATGGTTTATTTACCCTTGCTTATTGTTGTTGCTATGGCCGATTACTTTATATTTCATGTCAAAAAAACTATACAAACAGTACGCTGTAATTTGCAGCGCTATGGTCATTGCTTTCCTTATCATTGAAAATCTTTTGTATTCACCGCAGCATTTATGGTTCATATACGCCATATATCCGATTGTCTGGTGGCCTATTCTTATGTTTTTAGAAGAAAAAGCTAAATCCATGAACATAGCACTTATTGGCTGCGCAAGTACAATCATTTATTATTCAATAACAAATTTCATCATGTTCCCCCAATATCCTTGGGCAATCTACCCTGCATTTTTAGTTATATGGTGGCCCTTATCTCTATATCACGCTAAGAAGAAAACATTTGTTGCCTTCTCGGTGTATGCTAGCATTCACATCAGTATCTTTTTTATTATCGTCAACATCGTTTCCTCACCAGGCGTAATTTGGGCTATCTATCCAATCTTCTTAGTTCTTTGGTGGCCACTAAGTATGTATTTTTATGTTTATAAAAGAAGACTATATAAAAGCTCTACAATGTAAGGCATCGTGCAAGTGCTCACATAGTAGCCAGCCCTTATTTCAGTAAGGCAAAATACGTTTAAAGGGAATATACGTTATGTATAAAAAACAATTAGCCATTCTAAAAATTTTCGCCATGACCTTGCTCATGCTATTCACGACTGTTAACGGTGTTGTCTTTGCAACCGGTGATGTTACAGATAAAACTCTAGATATTGCTGCTATTAATGCGTTTATGGCAAAAGAAATCGATAGGCTGAACATTCCAGGTGCTTCACTTGCTATCGTTAAAGAAAATCATGTTGAATATTTGCAAGGGTATGGTATCTCTAGCCCAGATGGCACAAATATGACACCACAAACACCTATTGTTATTGGATCAGTTAGTAAATCATTTACAGCTCTTGCCATTATGCAGCTTGTAGAACAAGGGAAAATTCATTTAGATGATTTAGTATACAATGTGCTACCAGGATTCCAACTTGCAGATAAAGAGCAATCTAAAAAAATAACCATTCAACACTTACTAAACCAAACGAGCGGTCTTTCTACATATGATGGTCAAGTAGCGATATCGCAAGGAGATAAAACATTAAAAGAACATGTACAAAGCTTAGCAAATATAAAATTGTCATCACCTGTTGGTAAACACTACGAATATTCGAATTTAAATTATAGCATTTTAGGTGCAGTCATAGAGGAAGTTACAAATACCCCTTATAAAGCGTATATAGATGAATTTATATTTAAACCGCTTGAAATGAACAATAGCTATGCTGATCCAAAAGATGATATCAACAATACTATCGCACACGGCTATCAAACTGTATTCGGCATGAAGGTACCAACAGAGCAATTAATCCATGATGGCACCGTTCCTTCTGGTTACATTATTTCTAGCGCAGAAGATATGGCTAATTACATGATGGCACAATTGAATGAAGGTAAATTTAATGGAAAAAGCATTTTGTCAGCAAACGCAATGCATACTCTGCACCAACCATCCTCGTTCATTTCGCATGAAACTTATTATGCCATGGGCTGGGAAGTAAATAATGACGTCATCTCCCATAATGGATGGACAGAAAACACTTATGCAAAAGTGTTGTTAGATAGGCAATACGGTATTAGTCTTCAAATCAATGCTATGGATTATTTTAATTTAAATGAATATGATGCCATAGTTAGTGGCCTTAACAAACTTGTCCATCATGAACAACCTACTATATCTAATAGTAACCCTTTTATGAAATATATAATATTTGATTTGATATTCGTAATAATCATTCTGCTAATTGCTCGCTCGGTCTATAGAAATTTCAAACGTAACAAACAGAAAATATCAACCTTCCGTACAGTTCTTAATTGGTTGTCGCTAATGATATTTAATATTCTACTCCCTTTATTTATTTTAATTGGATTCCCCAAATTATTTGGGCCACTTTCTACGGTAACAATATTTGCTCCAGGCATTGGACATTTGTTATTTCTAATACCTATACTGCTTTTAATGGTGGGTGTCCTTATAGTAGGAAAACTATTGTTAAAGAAATCGAACGTAAGTGCAAAAACCTCACTTTGAATTTGAGAGTTATTTACTTAACATAAATCCTATACTTGCTATATAATTTAATTAGTAAATATTTTAATAGGCTGTGATCAAATGTTAAATAATAACCCAATGCAAAACGTAGAAGTGATAATGCGAGAAATGCTTGAAATACAACAAAAATCGATGATGTTTGTTAACCTGCTATCAGAAGGTGAAACATTATCACAAAACCAACTAATTCTACTTCTTCAGCTTAAAATTAATGGTGGTATGAAAGCAACTGAAATTGCGGATTTCTTTAGCGTAACCCCTGGTGCTGTTACGTCCATGTGCGATAAACTAGAAAAATTAAATTTATTACAACGAGTGAGAGAAAATGAAGATCGACGCGTCGTAAACATGATATTAACAAATGATGGAGAGACAAAAGTACATGAAATATTTTTGAAGTTTCCACAAGAAAAACTAGCCGAGATAGCAAAAGTGTTAATTGAGGTGAATAAATTAATGCAAAAGATTTTTTAGGATTTCAATAAATTTGAAATCCTTTTTTTATTGCCCTCGTTTTTTACATGCACAATAGGCAATTTTAGTTCTTGACAAAGTAAAGTGACATATATTTTAATTAATATATGTTTTAATAATTAAAATGTATATAAACTAAATTAAAGAGGTGATTACTATGTCAAATGAAGGGATACAGAGGCAACGTAGTATTACGCTTACGAGTGGCACTATTAATGATTTAGCACCTGACTGTGAACAATTAAAGATTCGCGGTGCTGTCACTTTACTTCAAGACGTTCGCTTAAAAACAATCTCCACCCATGGTCATAGCTCGTTCCATTCATGTGTTATGGCGCATGTTTTAAAAAATACAGGGTCTTGTATTATAAAGGATTATTGTGAAATTTCGGAAGTGACGACTGCGGGGAATTTAAAGATACGCAATGGACAAATAGCGACTATTAATAGCTCAGGGAAATTAACAATTGAGCAAAATTTACAAGCACAACAGTTTCACGCGATTGGCTTTGTTAAGGCTCAAGAAATACATGCAGCACATTTTCACTTAAAATTATCAGGAGCAAGTGAGATTGATCGGCTAATTGCCGAAGATATAACGATAGAGAAAGATAAATTATCGATTTCAATTGTTAGAAAAAAACTTCAGTGTAAATCGATAACAGGAAAACATTTGAATCTTTCCAATACAAATGCGGAGGTCGTTGAAGGAGATGTTGTTGTAGTGGGCAGTCATTGTACAATACAAACGCTTTATTACACAAAATGCTATACTATTTCTCCCAATGCGAAAGTGCAACAAATTATACAGAGGGTGCAACTATGAAGATGATACGTGGATTTTTTTGCTCGTTAGCACTAGTTGTCCTAACCGTCCTATATGTGGGGCTTGTTGTAAGTGCCTTAATAACAATACTTGCTGGTATTTTACGAACTGTAGGCATTGACCAAATTAAAATGAGTATTTGGCAAGGCGTAGATCTCCCGATCGTTTTCAGTATACCTTTAGCACTTGTTGTTTCTGGCATACTGTTCTATTGTTCACTTTATGTAAAACGTTCCATTACATTTTGTTTTTCGAAGCTAAAAATCTAGAACTATGCATGTTAAAGAGGTTCAAATCGTCCTTACTTTTGCTCGAACCTCTTCTTCCGCTATACTTACACTTTTAAATACTAATTATTACTTTCTTTAATTTGCAGTGCTTGTTTATTTGTTGCTATATAGATAGACATAAAGAGTGCAAACACAAGTCCGACTGCACCAAAAATGACTGCTACGAGCTGTAGTGAAAACCAGTCTGCCAATATTCCTAAACTAAACGTAAGTACAATTTGTATAACACTTTGAACAAGGCTAACAGAACTACCGAATCGTCCCATTAAATTTGGCGGAATATTTTTTTGATAGATAGTATCGTATCCAGTATTGCTGAATGCCATAAAAATTCCTAACGTGATAAAACAACACGTAGCAAACCAAATATTGCTTGATGCATAAAAGGCGGTATAGGAAACCATCGTACACGTAAGCCCAACCCCTACATAGGTAGCAATTGAAAATTTATGTACTAAAATCATTGCCAATAAACCACCAACAATAGCCCCAACGCCAGCAATACTTACTAGCACACCGTAAAGACTATCCGAAGCAGATAAAACTTTCTTTATAAAAGTCATTTCTTGTGAATCTAATGCAAAAGCAACCATTAGTGCAATTTGATAGGACATAAAAAATTTCAAGAAATTCCGTTGCTGCTTTATAAAAGTCCAAACCACTTTAAAATCATTTATTATTACACTCATTGTAAGCACTACACGCTTCTCTTCTACTTGCTCTTCTATATTCGGTAAACGCGAAATGACCCACGCACAAACAAAAAATGTCACGCTATTAATCCATATGGCGATACTTATATTAAAAACAGCAATAAGGACACCTGCGATGGCAGGACCTAACATAAAAGAACCTGAATTTAATGTGCCTAATAATGCGTTAAAACGTTGCTTATCTTCATCGCGTACGTATTTCGCAATATAATATGTACTACTTGGCCCGAAAAAACTACTCGCTATATTCGCTAAAAATAACAAGCTATAGATGAGCCAGATAGACGTTATAAATGGCATAAGGAAAACAATAATTCCGCGTATAACATCCATTGCGATCATTATCTTTCTTTTGTTCGACCGATCAATAATTGAGCCTGCCACAAAATTGGTCAGTATACGGGCAATCGGACCAACAATAAAGATACCCGCAACTGCTGTCGCAGAATAAGTTAAATGCCAAACCATTAAATTTAAAGCGACAAGGTAAATCCAATTGCCAAGATATGAAAAGCCGAATCCCCCTAATAACATCCCATATTTTCGAATCATCGCCATAGCAATCCCTCCTTTTTAATATTTTACCATTTCCTTCTAGCTTGGTATTAAGTAAATTAAATTGCACTTTTTTATTTATCCTTGCAAAACTGCTGCCTTACACACGTGAAATTCATTACAAGATTATATCTAAGAGTTTCATGAAATCATTCTATGTTGCTTTTCATTCACTTTTCTTACTATAAAACTATACAAGAAAGGTGGTGCTTCAATCGTGGGCGAACAGCTTTTATTCAGTACAGTTTTTATTGCAGGGATACTATCCTTCCTTTCCCCCTGCATAGTCCCTTTACTACCTGTTTACTTTTCAGTACTTTCAACCAATGAGCGTGGTGTCGCTATACAACACAGCTGGGCTTTAGGTAAATGGCAAGTGAATCCACATTTAATTTTTAAGACGCTTCTTTTTGTTTTTGGTCTCTCTACAAGCTTTGTCATCTTAGGATTTGGCGCCGGTTTTCTTGGTGCGTTTATTAATAAAGACTGGTTTATCGCCGTATGCGGTGTAGTAGTCGTGTTGCTCGGCCTCCATCAAATAGGTCTTTTGAAGTTAGCAGTGCTCCATAAAGAAACCAAAGTACAACTGAAAAGAAGCGATAAACGTGATTTACTTGGTACCTATTTATTGGGTCTTACGTTTAGTATGGGCTGGACACCTTGTATCGGGCCTATTTTAGGGGCGGTATTAGGAATATCAGCTAGCGAGGGACAGGCCACTTATGGGGCACTTATGATGTTTTTTTATGCGCTCGGGCTATTAATCCCCTTTTTACTTCTTGCTATTTTCTCTGATTTACTATTACAACATGTGAAAAAAATGAATAAGCATATAGGGAAAATCAAAATTGCCGGTGGGATTATCATTATTTTTATGGGAATTGTCTTAATGACAAATAATTTAAATCTGTTACTTACGTTCATTCCACAATAAGAAAGGAGACTTAACATGTACAATTTTAAACTGCTCCTTGTCATGTTAGCAGCAGTGTTTCTTTTAGGGGCATGCACGGGGGATTCGACATCCTCAACGAAAGCAGCAGCTAAAAATGAAGGGACTATCGCTCCAAACTTCGAATTAGTTGATACGAAGGGCGATACCTACAATCTTGCTGACTATAAAGGCAAAAAAGTGTATGTGAAATTTTGGGCCTCTTGGTGCTCCATTTGCTTAGCAGGCTTAGAAGAATTAAATACACTAGCTGGGGAAGAGCAGGATTTTGTTGTCTTAAGCATCGTATCACCCAATTTCAATAATGAAAAAAAGAGTGATGCATTTATTAAATGGTTTAACGGTGTTGAAGGAACATCCAATATTAAAGTGCTATTAGATGAAGATGGTGCAATTGCGAAACAATACAATATACGAGCCTATCCAACATCGTCCTATATCGGCTCAGATGGTCAACTCATTCAAACACTGCCTGGCCATGTAAGTAATCCACAAATTATTGAGAAATTTAAAAGTATCCAATAATAAAGGGAGGTACATCTAATGAATATAAAACTATTTGGTGTATTGTTTAGTGTTTTATTATTTTTATCAGCATGCTCGGTCGATACTTCTTTGTTAACTAGTAGTGTAAGTACAGCCCAAGCAGAATCTAAGTATCCACCCAACCCAAACGTCAACTTAAATTTTGATACAAATAATTTAAAAGATATTTGGCTTGCAGGTGGTTGTTTCTGGGGTGTAGAAGCATATATGGCACGTGTTTACGGTGTTTATGATGCAGAGTCAGGTTACGCCAATGGAAATACAGAAAATCCAACTTATGAAGATGTTATTTGGAGAAATACAGGGCATGCGGAAACGGTTCATGTTCGTTATGATCCCGAACGAGTTAATTTAGAAAAGCTATTAACACATTTCTTCCAAATTATTGACCCTACCTTATTAAATCAGCAAGGAAATGACCGTGGCACACAATATCGTACGGGTATTTACTATACAGATGAAGCAGATAAACGAATCATTGATCAGGTAGTGGCGAAAGAACAAGAACGCTACGATGACCCGATTGTTACTGAAGTGGAACCACTTAAAAACTTTACACTTGCAGAAGAATACCACCAAGATTATCTTGAAAAAAATCCAAATGGCTATTGTCATGTAGAGTTTGATTCATTGAAAAATCAAGAAATGCCATCCCTTATTGACCCAGCTTTATATCCAAAGCCAAGTGATGAGGAAATTAAAAAAATGTTAACAAAAGAGCAATATCGAGTAACACAAGGGAATGGTACAGAAATGGCTTACTCAAATGAATACTGGGACAACTATGATCCTGGTATTTACGTTGATATTGTAACAGGTGAGCCACTATTTTCATCTGCTGACAAATATGATTCTAGATGCGGTTGGCCAAGCTTTACTAAGCCGATTGATCCAGCCGTGGTGCTTGAGTTTAAAGATACGAGCTTTAATATGATTAGAACCGAAGTGAGAAGCCGTACGGGTGATAGTCACTTAGGACATGTGTTTAACGATGGACCTATCGATCGTGGTGGTTTGCGTTACTGTATAAATAGTGCTGCGATTAAATTTATTCCACAAGCTGAAATGGAATCAGCTGGTTATGGTTACTTAATACCGCTAACTAAATAATAGTACGCTCCTGAAATCAGTGCCAGTCACCAAAACAATTTGGAATCCTCCTAGCACTGTAAGTAGTCATATTTATTACTAGCTAAGTAAAAATCCACGAAGACCCCTGTGGAAGCGCACGCATCATAAGCCGCAACACGCGGCGCATTAGCGTCGGTTGCGGCTTACCTTGTGCCCACCGGAAGTGTAGTGGATTTTTACAATTTAGAATATCATTTTGCATACGTGGAGCTACTGATAGGACAGCCCTTTATGTATTTTCTCAAAGAGGTGATGTGATGTACAAATTATTAGTGGTCGATGATGAAGCAATCATCATAAAAGGAATTCGCTCATTTGTTAACTTTGAGGAGCTTTCCATTTCTGAAGTATTTGAAGCATCAAATGGAGAGACCGCACTTGAAATCTTTAAAAACCATAGTCCTGACCTCGTTTTAGCTGACATCAATATGCCGAAAATGAACGGCCTCGATTTTGCCATTACAGCAAAAACAATTAAACCTAATGTAAAAATTGCTATTATTACAGGCTATGACTATTTTGATTATGCCATAACTGCATTAAAGGCAGGCATTGATGATTACGTCTTAAAACCCGTTTCTAAACATGACATTCAAGAAACGTTAAAAAATCTGATAGCAAAAATTCAAGCAACACAAAGTCAGCATGAGCTATCTCGGCTTGTGGAAGGCATTTTGAGTGAAACAAACATAAATAATGACACAGGCTATAAAGCGAGAATACAAAAAGAAATAGACCGTAACATTGCAAATGTCGATTTTTCTTTAAGCTATCTAGCAAAACAAATGGCACTCAGTAATTCCTATTTAAGTAGCTTGTTTAAGAGCCTATACGGTAAAAACTTTCAAGATTATATGCTATCCATCCGCTTAGATAGAGCGAAAATTTTTTTGCTCAGCACAGATATGAAAGTGTACGAAATTGCAGCTGCTGTAGGCTTTGATGATCCCAATTATTTCAGCGCTACATTCAAACGAAAATTTGATATTTCTCCCAATCAATTTAGAGAAAAAATGAGAGAATAGCGATGAAGAAATCAAATATATTGAAAACTTTACGCATGCAAATTGCCCTTCATTATTTAAAAGCGAGTGGTCTTATTTTATTATTAATGTGCGTTATTTTGTATTACAGTATTGCTTCTGTTGTGTTAAGTGAAGCAACCTCTAGCACAAAAACGGCAGTTGAAAAAAGCGGTATGTATATTGATCTCTATATCGATCGTCTCAAAGCCGTATCAGGTTTGCTAGCTGAAAACGCCCAGCTCGTAACCTATTTTTCGAGTGCAGAGCGAGACCCTACTATTAAGCATAGTTTACTGTCTATGATTGAAACAACGATGGCAACGGATCGATTCATTCAATCGGTGGTAATTGTTAGTAAAGACGGACAAGTACTGTCTAATGAAAAGGGATTAATTATGAGTATGTCGAGCAATATGATGAAGGAACAATGGTATGTGGCAGCTGTTAATAATGGCAGCAAGCCTGTACTGACATCTGCTCGCATGCAGCACTTTTCAATGGATAAAGATAACTGGGTAATCTCAATTAGCCGCGAAATAAAAAATGCCGAAGGTCAAAATATTGGTGTATTGCTTATCGATATCCAATATAAAGTTATCGAAGACTTTTTAGCTAACTTGGATTTAGGAAAGGATGGCTTTTCTTTCATTATAAATGACAACGGAGAAGTCGTTTATCATAAGGATACCGCGTATTTCGAAAATTACTTAAAACAACAACAATTACAGCAAATTATCGCCAATCAAGCGGGCTATGATAAAGAAAAAAATACGTTAACGCACACCTATAAGCTAAATAATGCCGACTGGACATTTGTTGGAGTCTCCTCACAAGATGGACTTTTAATGATAAAAAGACAACTGCTCGAAATCTTTTTATTAGTAGGCATGATTCTTTTTATTATAGCTGCGGTAAGTGTTGCTTTATTTGCTGGACGAATTACGGTGCCATTCCAACGTTTAGAAAAAGCGATGCAAAATATCGAACATGGCTTAAAAGAAATACCTATTGATGAAAAAGGATGCTTTGAGGCACAAAGTTTAGCAAAATATTTCAATCGTATGATTGGGCAAATTGAAAAACTAATGCAGGAAATTACTGAAAAGGAAAAACACTTAAGAGCAACTGAAATTAGTGCGCTCCACAGTCAAATTAATCCTCATTTCTTATACAATACATTAGATACAATTGTATGGATGGCGGAGTTTAATGACAGTGAGAAAGTAATTGAAATAACAAAAGCACTTGCTCAATTTTTCCGCTTATCGCTTAGTGGGGGAAATGAAATGACAACTGTAGAAAATGAATTAGATCATGTTCGTCAATATTTGTTTATTCAAAAAGAACGTTACGGTGATAAATTAAATTACAAGATTGTCTGCAATCAATCGATACGAAACGTACGAATGCCAAAAATCCTTCTACAACCAATTGTTGAAAATGCTTTATATCACGGTATTCGAAGTGTCCCTCGCAATGGTCATATTCATATTAGTGCAATAGCTAGTGGAGATGATGTGGAGCTTATTGTTCGAGACAATGGACAGGGCTTTGACGTCAAACAACTAAATAGAGAATCTACAGAGAAGCGAACAAAGCTTGGTGGCGTTGGCATTAAAAATGTAGATCAACGCATTAAATTATACTACGGCCCTAACTATGGAATTACAATCAATTCAAGCTTAACAATTGGGACGACTGTCACAATTAAAATTCCACAAGAAATGAATTAAAGAAAAACATTATAGATAAATCATTTATTTCTACAATAAAAGACCGAATTGTTATTAATAGGCATCAACAAGTCATGCTTGATGCCTATTATCAGTCGACGACTCCTACAGGAAATCTCAAGCAGCAGTTATCTTTATTTATATTAAATAAAAAAGAACTAAGGCTTACACCTTAGTCCTTAACTCAATGAATTGAATAGTTGTCAAATAAAAACTAGTGCCATGCAGTCCGCTCACTTACCGGTTGCTGGGAATTTTTTTGCCCTTGTGCTTCAGTAAAGTTACTTGCTTGAGCTGAAGCTGCATCAAAATCGAAATCAGAGCCAAACTCCTCTTTATAGAGCTTTTTGCCATTTTGATTTACTTCTCGTTTTTTCGCACTATGCTTGTCCCTAACTTTTGCATTGTTACAATTTGTGTTTATATTTGACATAGCCATCCCCCATTGATTTTATTGAAAAGTAATAAAACAGATAATCTGTTCAACTGCTTTTCATTTTAAAGTTTGGCCAAGCTAATGCGTTTTTATTTATAAAAAGATTTCATATAAGCTGAAACGTTTTTAAAACATGTTCGCTAAATAAGATTGCAAAGATTTAGGTAACATTTGAAAGAATAGTCCCTCATATTTAATATCGAGCAGACCCGCAATAATTATGATAATAACGATGAATGCTAAAAAGGGTTTCTTATTTTTAGAAATCCAATTCAAAAGGCTCCCCTCCTTAGAAAAATTACGTTTAAAGTCCAAGTTAAGTATATAGTGATTTGTGAAAAAAATATATTATTCCTTTTTAAAGCGAAACAAACCCTTGTCACCCATAAATGACTTGTGACATAGATTAAAATGACATGTATTAAAAGATGGTGAATTTCGTATTTGTAGACGGGAAACAGTTGATTAAACTTTTTTTAAGAGAGGAATGGCTATGGTCAATTTTAATTTTTTTCAGGGTACGGTTACACAGATAAATGATTTTGCAGTCGGGCAAAATGGGGAAAGTGAAGGATGTTATACGTTAATGACGGTAGAAAATGGTGCAGGCGGCATTGTTAATTTTGTTATTTCACCTTCTACTTATTTTGTAAATCACGAAGTTGTAAGCCGTGGTGATCGCATTGTTGGCTATTATGATGCGAATGCACCTGTACCTTTAATCTACCCTCCTCAATATCAAGCACTTATTATTGTTAAAGAAAACAGCTATCAAAATGTAAAAGTAGACTTTTTTAATTCTCAATTGTTGAGTAGTGATGGTCAATTACAATTAAATCTTGCACCATACACGCCTATTTTGCTTAGAAATGGGCAGCCTTTTTCAAAAAGTCCTGCAAATCGCACTCTCATTGTAGTTTATGGACCTACGACAAGAAGCATTCCCGCACAAACTACGCCTCATGAAGTAATTGTTTGGTGTTAACCCACCTACCAACCTATATCGTAAAAAATATTCAAAATTGTTTGAGTGCCTGGCACAAAATCCACTGCGCTGCCTATGAGCACAGTGGATTTTAGCTATTTTAAACAGTTTGAAGTTTATACTTTTTCACTTCAGGAGGAATCGGACATACATATTCCTCACCATTTCGCTGTTCAATTAATTCTAGCTTCGCTTTTTCCAGAACTTCAGGGTTTTGTAGCACCTCAATAGCAGTTGCCGCCATCACTTTACCAGCATGTAGCATACCTTTATGTGCAATTGAAGTTTTTCCTGTTGAAACGACCTGCCAAGTATGAAGAGGTGTTCCAATTGGTTCACATGCTACCATGCATTGTACGGTTGGGACAACCCAGCTCACATCGCCAACATCGCTCGTACCTGGCAATATTCCGTTTGATGGGATAAATGGATCGATAACATGCGCTAAATCTTTGCCTGCTAGTTCTTTATTAGCCTTAATATCTTCTTTTTTATCGGCCTCAGATAAAGTTGCACGAATGTCCTTCGCGAATTGTTGTTCCTTTTCATCATACTGTGGGACACCTAAAGCAACAAAGTTATCATGCATGACTTTCTCTAATGTGTTATTCGGCAATATATCGGAAGCAGCGGAAGCAAAATCAATTTCCACTTGTGTACCAGTCATAAGAGCCGCTCCTCTTGCAACGTCACAGATGCGTTGATAAATTTCTTCTGCTTGAGCTACACGTGGTGCGCGAATAAAATACAATACATCCGCCTTTTCTTGTACAACATTTGGTGAAACACCACCTGTATTTGTTACAGCGTAATGAACCCTTGCTTCAGGAATAATATGTTCTCGTAAATAGTTAACGCCGACATTCATTAGTTCAACTGCATCGAGTGCACTTCTACCAAGATGAGGCGTGCTAGCAGCATGAGAGCTTTTTCCTTTGAATCTAAATGAAACTTCATAACAGGCAAGAGATGACATGGACCAAACTGAATTTCGAGACCAAGGATGCCAGCATACTGCAAAGTCTACATCATCAAATAGCCCCTCTCTTACCATAAAGGTTTTACCACTACCGATTTCCTCACCAGGGCATCCATAGTAACGAACAGTACCTTCAAGATTGTTTTCTTTTAAATATGAACGGATTGCGATGGCAGCAGCTAATGCCCCTGTACCAAGTAAATTATGTCCACAGCCATGTCCGTTGCCATTCGTTACTTCTGGGTTATATTGAATATCTCCACCAACCTGACTTAATCCAGTTAGTGCATCAAATTCACCTAAAACAGCAATAATCGGCTTTCCTGTCCCATAACTACCAATAAAGGCAGTATCAATATTACCTACTCCCTTTTCTACAGTAAAGCCTTCTTCTTCTAAAGTGTTGCATAATAATTCTGCTGATTGGAACTCTTCAAATCCTGTTTCTGCATAACCCCAAATTTGATCACTTACAGAAATTAATTTTTGTCGTTTTTCTTCGATAACCTTTGATAATGTATTACGATAATCCATTTCATTCACCCCGTTAGAATAATATTTTTGCTAAAAAATTATTTAAGCCAAAATCCTAGCAAATGCAATAAACTTTCCTATTAAATTCGCCATCTCACCTCAGTAAAATGGCGAATATAGAAAAGAGTCAATGCTACATACCGATCTATCTTTGCTTTTAAAACGGTCCATAATTAATTGCCTGGGCAATAATTAAAAAGATCACAACTATGACAATTTGAATAGCAACATAAGGGAATACCCATTTAGCCCATTTTGAATAAGGAATGCCCATCATACCTAGAGCTGCTAACAATAAGCCACCAGTCGGAATAATTAAACTTGAGACACCGCCACCCATTACAGTAGCAAACGCAGCTGTTTGTCTTGTTACTCCCACTAAGTCTGCTAATGGTGCCATAATTGGCAAGACTAATGATGCATGTCCACTTCCAGACGGCACTAAGAAATGAATAAAGAAATTGACAACTGCCATCCCTACCGCTGTTACACTTGGTGAAAGGCCATTCAGTAAATTAGAAGTAATATGTAATATCGTATCTAATAAGTTGCCTGAAGTAAGTACAACAAGAATTGTATTAGCAATCCCAATAATCATCGCACCTGAAATCATTTCAGAACATCCTTTTAAAAATGCATCCGTCATCTCATTGCCAGAAAGTCTTCCGATAAGACCCATAATAATTGCACCTAATAAGAAAATCCCTACAATTTCACTAATGTACCAGCCAAGACTAATAACGCCATAAATCAACGCGATAAAGCAGCCTAAAAACACTAAAAGAGAAAGTGCATGTCTTTTACTTAACTTAAAATTGTCATCAAACGTAATTCTTTCATTCGGGTTAAACTTCCCGTATTCAGCTAGTTCAGGATTTTTCTCGATTTTATTTACGTGTCTTAAAATAAAGGCAACCGATAAAATGTAGAAGATTACGTAAATAGCGATACGTAAGCCCATACCCGAGTACATTGGAAGCTCAGCAACTGTTTGAGCGACACCAATTGTAAAAGGATTTGTAATACCGGCAGTAAATCCAGCACCTATCATGCCAAGAAATACTATTGCGACACCTGTTAGTGCATCAAAGCCTAAGGCAATGGTCATTGGAGCAACTATTGTAATATAAACTAACGAGTCTTCAGCCGCTCCAATAAGGGTACCGAGTAATGAGAACAGAAGTACCATCACTGGAATAATTAATTTTTTTCTTTTACCAAACTTTTGTGCAGTAAATCGAATTAACGCATCAATAGATCCTGTAGCTTGCATAATTCCAAGAGCACCACCAATTAGTAGAACAAATAATATAATTGGTGCACCTTTGACCATCCCTTGGTGAAATGCATTAAACATGTCTAGCAAACCTACAGGTGTATTTGTGATGTATTCAAATTTTGTAGGGTCAATAATCGTTCTACCATTTTCCTCATATCTAGCGTATTGACCAGCAGGTATAACATAGGTTAAAAGTGTAAGAACAACAATGATTAAAAACATTAGAACATAAGCATTTAAGCCGCCCTTTTTCTTCTTCCTCTTTTCAGTACCTTCTTCTATCTTTATTGGTTTGGCAGTACTCAAACATAACACCCCTTTGTGATTTGTGTAAAAAGCAATCTGTCATACTATGAATTAACTCAAAAAACAGTCGAGTTTTAATCATCCTCTCGGCTAAATAATAAGATTAGAAAAATTTAGAAAATACCCAATATTGCTAACGCTTTCATAGGTTTCATTTTATAATGCATTACAGGTCATTGATATTCTAATAGTGAATATTCAATATTACTATTTTAAATATTTAGGGTTATAATTATATTTCAAAAATTAAATCAGCATTATATAATCATTTTTATTTACTTTATAGCTTCAGAAATTAACAGGAAAGGTTGTTATGTAATTGGAAATTAGACACCTTCAGACTTTTCAAATCGTAGCAGAAGAAAAAAGACTAATTCAAGCAGCAATGCGCCTTAATTATTCACAACCTACTGTTACAAAGCATCTACAGCACTTAGAAGATGAGATTGGCTTACCTCTCTTTGAAAAAGTGGACAATAAAAGGAAGCTAACTAAAGCTGGAGAAATTCTTTATGAGCATGCAAAAAATATCTTAAATGAGATGTTTACGATGCAAAGAAGAATCGAAGAATTCCAAGGAGAAAAGCAAGTTATTCGGGTTTGTGCATTAGATGAACATTGCGACCGTTTTTTTCTACCACATATAGTAAATTTCCAGAAAAGGAACCAAGATATTTTAATAGAAGTTTATTCTGTAGATAGTAGCGATGAGGCTTTAAAAAAGATAATACAAAATGAGATGGACTTTGCTATTGTAAATGGTAGAACTTTAAACTCTGACATTTCCAATCAATGCATTGACTATGAAAGTTTAGTGCTGTTCGCTTCGAGTAAAGTTGCTAATGACACTTCTCAAATGGAGAGCAAATTAGAAAAATACCCTGTATTGGTTGATCTTAGAGCTCCCTTTATAAAATTTGAAATATTGAACAAAGGAATTCACTTTCCAAATACTATTCACTGCAATAGTGATGAGAGCATAAAAAATGCCGTCCTCAATCACCCGTATCTCGGAGTAATTGGGACAAGCAGAATAAGAAAGGAAATCGAGGATGGGTCGGCTACTATTTTAGAAACTTATACTTCTAACATTCCGGTCAAACTCATTGCTTTAACAAAAAATTTAAGCAATCCAATTTTACAAGACTTTTATAGCTCAATGAGTAAAATGTATCGTCCGCTAAGTAATAACTAGATCGTAAACAAATGCCTAATATTAGATGACCCTATTGCTGGGTCATCTTAAACACATGCGTAAATTAACTCTATTAAGCAATAGTTGAAAAGTATTCGAAAACAAATAGACGAAATTTCTTAGCCATCGGTGTAAAATAGCGTTTTTCTGACCACGCTAGCCCAATTGTACGTTGACAAGATGGTTCAACAATTCGCAGTTTATGAGGAAACTCCTCTGATTTCGGAACCCAAGATAATTCAGAAACGAAAGCGACACCTAGTCCTTGTCTAACTAAATCAGAAATAACGGAAGGCTCATCCCCCTCAAAGGCAATATTTTGGACAAACCCCGCCTCCCGGCAAAATTGATCTGTTAAGCTTCGGAAGCCAAACCCTGTATTCATACTAATAAACGCTTCATCCTTCACCTCTGCGAGTTGAATACTCTCCCTGTCTGCTAACCGATGATTAGGTGGCACGATTAAAAATATTTCTTCAGTAATAAGTGGTTCCCATCTAATACCCTCGCCTTCAATAGGAACTGAGGAAATACAATAATCCAACTCCCCTTCCATCAACAATTTTTTCATAGATGTAACAGACTTTAGAAACTGTTGAAAACGGGCATCTGGATATTTCGATAAAAATGAACCTAATAAAGCAGGCAATACTCTTGGAATCGTTACTGCCAATGTAATACTCTTTTGATCTTGCTCAGTAAATTGAGCTAACTCCCTTTGTCCCTCTTTCAATTCCGCAAAAGCCCTTTCCACACGGTTTAAAAAAATTCTGCCAGCTTCATTTAAGCTAATTTTCCGATGTTCTCTGTCAAACAACACCACGCCCAAATCTTCCTCCAAGCGGGAAATCGTTTTACTAAGCGATGGCTGTGCAATTTGAAGCTGCTCTGCTGCCTTCGTCATATGTTCGAGACGGGCAACTGTTTGAAAATACTTTAACTGCAAAAGTTCCATATTGGTCCCCTTCTTGTATAGATTTAAATCTATTATGTAATAACGATTTATGTATTATACAACATTAATATAATAGATTATTATGAAATAATCTTTTAAAAATAGGAAGGTAGGATTATTTCATGAAAGGATTTCAATTAATATTGCAAGACTTAGTAGCTATTTGGAAACATAAGCATGGGCGAACGGCCTTTATTTTTCTTATTCTTGTTCCTTTAATTTACGTTGGGTTCTTTTTAGCAGGATATTGGGATCCATACGGGCAATTGGACAAACTTCCCGTAGCTGTCGTTAATCTCGACGAGGGAGCAAATATAGATAAAGAATCTTTGCATGTTGGCGATGACTTTATTACCGAACTAAAGGAAGGTAAAGAATTAAACTTCCATTTCGTCTCTGCCAAGACCGCACAAAAAGGGCTTAAAGCAGGCGACTATTATATGGTCATCACAATTCCAAAGGATTTCTCTAAGAACGTAACGACTTTAATGGAAGAAACTCCAAAAACAGCAAAACTTTCGTATGAAATTAATCCAGGGAAAAACTTTGTAGCTTCACAAATTACGACAACAGCCGTGGAAAAAATGAAAACAAAAATTAACGCCAGCATAACGAAGTTTTACTCTGAATCTATTCTCACTAAATTCCAGGATGCTTCGACTGGTTTTGCAACAGCAGGCGCTGGGGCGGAAAAGCTTTCTAAGGGAGCGACTGATATACAGAGCGGAACCGACAAGCTAGCGGATGGCATTCAAAGTTTAGATGCAGGAGCTCAAAAGCTTCAAACAGGAAGTTCAAGCCTCTCAACAGGTCAGGAAAGCTTATCAAATGGCGCTCAAAGACTCATAAACGGTTCTGACTCTCTATATAGTGGATTACAGCAACTAACTGGAGCTGAACAAGCCCTTCAATCAGGAATAGGGCAAATGAGCGAAAGTATGACAGACTGGTCCTCTAAAAATACAGAGCTAGTTCAAGGTCAACAACAAGCAGCAAAAGCAGCAAGTAATTTAAGCGGGCAATTAGCTCAATATATAAAAGATCATCCCGAAGCAAAGCAAGATTCGGAATTTCAACAACTGATTGCTTTAGCAGAGACATTATCTGCAACTGAAACTACTTTAACAAATGGTCAACAACAAGTAGGCGCAGCTGCTAAAAAAATCGCGGCAGGTCAAGCTACGCTAGAAACTAGCATGAAAACGTTTGGAACAAAGATGACTCAGGCTACTGCGGGGGCAAAACAACTTCAACAAGGAGCGACTGAATTTGCAAGTGGCTTTGCTAAATGGTCAACAGGCTTTACTACACTTAATACTGGAATTACAGCGCTATCTAGTGGAATTAATGAAGTATCAGGCGGATTTCCAAAACTGCAAAATGGGCTTTCCTCTTTAGTAGTGGGATCAAATGAATTAGCATCAAAACTAAATAGTGCGGCAGCAAAAACATCTAATCTTCAATTTGACGATGCAACGACATCGATGTTTGCCCAACCAATCGAATTGGTAGAATCTGATTTATCTGACGTTCCGAATTATGGTGTCGGTATCGCACCCTATTTCTTGTCACTCGCTTTATTTGTAGGAGGCATTATGGCATCTAATATTCTGCCACTAGGACGCAGAGAACTTCTAAAAGTGACTGGTACCGTTCACTTTATTAATAAATTAGGTTTAGTTTACGTAGTTGGTTTAATTCAATCAATTATTGTAGATATCGTTATCTTGTTAGGATTTAACTTAAAAGTAGCTAGTGTACCGCTCTTTTTCCTTTCAAGCATGATCGTGTCACTTACATTTATGACCCTCATCCTAATGCTCATAATTCTATTAGGAAATGTCGGTAAATTTATAGCTGTTACGTTATTAGTATTTCAATTAGCAACATGTGGCGGAACATTCCCTGGTGAGCTTGGAAATCCTATACTAGCTAAAATCGGCGAATTTTTGCCAATGGCGCATTCACTAAAAGGTTTCCAAGAAGTAATTACCCTTGGTGGCTGGTCAAACTTAGTTACACAAGGATCACTTTTACTCATCTATCTTTTACTCGCTTTCATCATCGCTTGGATTTCAAGCCACATCCAGCATAAAGAACAACCTACTGTAGAACTCGCTAACTAAAGCGGTACCTCTATATAGAAATAAAAGGAGCCTTCCTCAATAGAAAGGCTCCTTTATTTACTTGGAATACGGTTCTCCATATAACTAAATAACAGCTAAACCTCCCACTACATCCAACGAACTGTCTACCACTGCCCTTTCCTAAAAAAGTTATAAATTACTTTTAAAATTTTATAAAATAAAATGAACGAATGTTTTATTCGGTGCATCTAATCATTAAAGGAGGCATGGAGATGGACGAAATCGAACTTGCCAAACAAGCGATTAATGGAGATGAAGCGGCACAGCTACTGCTTTTACAAATATATAAAGAAGCTATGTATCGTGTTGCCTATAGCTATATGCAAAATGAACATGATGCAAATGATGCACTACAAGAAATGACGTATCAATGCTTAAAAAATATTCATAAAGTGCAGACGCCTCAGTATTTTAAAACGTGGCTCGTACGCATTGTTATCAATACATGTTTAATGATGAAACGACAGCAAAAACGTATTGTCGTCACAGATGATATAGTGGATCAGCACGAGCAAATGGCGGAACTATTTGAACTCAATGATGTCATTACAAAGCTACCAATTGAGCAACAGGAGCTCATTCATTTGAAGTACTTTAAAGATTTAAAAAACAGCGAAATTGCCACGTTACAAAAAATACCTGAAGGGACTGTTAAATCAAGATTACATAAAACATTAAAGAAGCTTCGTCATTTATTAGGAGAGGGGGGCATTTCATGAGTCAGTTGGACAATGACCAACAACAAAGATATATAGAATTACTTGAATCAGTGCCTATGGAAACATTGCAGTCAAATAAACAGTTCATGGCATACAAGCAATTAAAAAAGAGAACTCGCCATAAACGCCTTTTACAATTTACGGTTACTGCTGCTATTATCATGATTGCCCTTATTAGTTCCATTAGGGTATCGCCAGCTCTTGCTTATACGATGGCACAAATTCCAGTATTAAAACCACTTGTTGAAATGATTGCGTTAGATAAAGGCATTAAAGATATTATTAACAACGAATATTACGAGCCTATTAATGTGAGTCAAACGATTGATGGGAACACCCTTACGATTACAAGTGTTGTGGCAGATGAATCAGGTATGATCATTTCCTATAAGCTTCAATCAGACGAAGACTTAGCGAATTTCACTGGCGTCTCTACAGAGGTCAAACAGCAAGGTGAACAAATCTATGCATCTGTAGGGAGTAGTTGGTCAGCACAGCCAGAAGGAACATTTGAAGTTGAAAATACAATTGAAGTGGCCGCAAGCAAAGGTATGAACTATTCATCACAAGATTTTGAAATTACATTATCGCTTCATGATCGTCCAGAAATAGTCTTTGACATACCATTTACATTAAAAAATGATATTAAAGCATCGAAAAAATACACTATTAATAAACAAATAACTGTCGATGGGCAAGACTTTACCATTCATGAGCTTATTATTTCTCCAATTAGATCTGAGTTGAAAATGTCGATTGATTCATCGAATTCAAAGAAAATATTAAACTTTGGAGATATTCGCATCTATGATGAACATCATGAGGAATGGGGCAAAATTCGAAACGGTTATTCTGGATTTGGTAATTACGAAGATAAGCAATTTAGTATCATGCTAGAGAGCAATTTCTTCCGTATCCCAAAAAGTATGACGATTGAATTTCGAGACATCGAGGCTATTGATAAAGCTGATGAATCGGTAGTAATTGATTTTGATAAAAAGGAAATTATGACTCAGCCTAAGAATATTAATACCGAGCTTGAAATAAAAGATAACTTTGAAATTCAATATAAAATATTATCCTCCAATAAAAATGAACTTAGAAGCATGTTTAATCATTTAATTGACGCTAATGGTGAAACTTACTATTCAAATAGTGCAACGTTTTCTAAGCACGACAACTATTTATTAATTACACAAAAATTTGATATGGAGAATGTTAAAAATCTCCCAGTTAATCCTGTGAAGCTTGAAATTGCACGTTATGACCAATATTTAAATGGTGTTGGACGTATCCAAGTGAAACTTAAATAAATTGTCATCCTAAAGAAAAGCCGATTCTAATAATACCTAGAATCGGCTCTTCACATTACTCTCATTTAAATTTTAATTTCATTTTCCTGTAAGGCCGTGCGCAGAAGTGGACTTGGTTCACCTACGCTGTAAAGCTGTAAATTATGCATTGCTCTCGTACAGGCAGTGTAGAAAACTCGGCGTAAACTCTCATCGCCATATATTTGCTCCGATGCATCATAGATAATGACAGCTTCAAATTCAATTCCTTTAGATAAATAAGAAGGTATGATGACAACCCCTTGCTCGTACTCGGGTGAGCCATTTTTTATAAGCTTAATACCCTCAATAGTAGACAAAGCTTCAAATGCACGCTTGCTCTCCTCCGCAGATTTACATATGATGGCGATACTGTTATAGCCATCACTTCGCAAAGCTTCGATTTTAGTCGTAATACAGTGGTGCAAAGCAGTGTGATCAGCTAATTGTGTCAGCGCAGGTAGCTCCCCATCGCGTTCAAACGGGATAATCCGTTCGCCATTAGGTACTAGTTTGCGGGTAAACTCGACAATCTGTTTTGTAGAGCGATAGCTACGAGTCATATTGATAACTTCTGTTTCATCTGGTCCATATAAGTTACTAAGAATATTAAAATCAATCATTTCACTCGCATGCGCGAAAATTGCCTGATTAAAATCACCTAATACTGTCATTTTCGCAAAAGGAAACAATCGCTTTAAAAACTCGAATTGGAATGGCGAATAGTCCTGTGCCTCGTCAACGAGTATGTGCTTAATCGAGCTATTTGTTTGAAAACCTTGAATTAACTCTTTTATAAATAAAAACGGAGTAGCGTCTTCGTAAAATAGCTTATCTTCGTCTAGCATTTCCAGCGTCGCTTGGCAAATAGCCTCCCACTCCACTGGTGTTTCTCCTTCAATCCACTGTTTAATTTGCATAGGATCTATAAACAACTGTTTGTAAATTTCCTTAATGTCGATAAACTGTAACGCCCGAATTCGTTTCCGCAATGTCTTCAATTTCTTAGATACAATCAATCGCGCAAGTTTAGCAGGCTCCATCTCATAATCGGCTACTGTCTCTCTTGCAAAGCCCTTTCTTTTAGCTAAATAAACACGTGCCTTATGGTATTCCTCGTTACTTAGCAGCTCAATTTCTTCTTGTACCCATTCCTTCTTCCATTCGACTTTTTCTATTTCTTTTATTTCCTTCAGAATCCATTCCTTTAACTTTTCCAATCGATTATGGAACTTAAGTGAAGCATCGTTACTATAAAATTGCTCAGCGATTTGTTGCGCGGTAATAATCGGCTGCCCTCTGAAGTTAATGCCCTTAAATATCATGCCGGAGTACTCCAGCGACTTTCTGTATGCTTTAATGACTTCAAAAAAACGAGTAGATGCTTTGAATTGGATGCTCGCCACTCTTGATTTATATGCTGGGCTATTTGCTGCAGTTAAAACATATTCCAATTGCTCGTAAGGATTTTCAACATAAAACTCCTTACTTAATCGGTGATGCAAGTACTCCTGAAATGTAACTTGCTGCATATTTTCTTCACCAAGTTCAGGTAGCACGTTGGACACATAGCTATTGAACATTGCATTAGGTGAAAATAAAATAATTTGATCCGCATTTAATCTATCCCGATATTTATAAAGCAAATAAGCTATTCGTTGTAAAGCTGCTGATGTCTTGCCACTACCTGCGGCACCATGAACTATAAGCAATCTCCCATGATCATGACGAATAATTCGGTTTTGCTCCTGTTGAATCGTCGCAACTATACTATGCATATGTTTATTTGTACCTTGCCCCAAAACTTGCTGTAAAATCTCATCTCCGATAGTGAGACTTGTATCAAACATTGATTGAAGAACACCATCGCGAATTAGATATTGCCACTTTTTCTCCAACTCCCCTTGGATAATGCCTTCAGGTGTCGTGTACTGGGCTGGACCAGGCGAGTAATCGTAGTAAACACTTGAGATAGGAGATCGCCAGTCATAGATAAGGAAATCTTCCCCACTCTTATCCATAAGAGAAGAGATACCTATATAGACCTGTTCCTGAGCTGACATACCTTCCTCTAAGAAATCAATTCGGCCAAAATAAGGAACCTTCTGCATACGGCGTAACGTAGACAATCTTTTAGACGCATGTTTATGGGTACTTTGGCTAACGGATAGTGCTTGCGTTTCTTGTCTTAAGCCGATAATCGTCTCAAGATAATCGTCGAAAGTATCCATATTGACCTTTATTTCATCCCAAAAATGCTTGCGAATATTTACAACTTCGTTCTTACGCTGTAAAGTTTCTTTCTCCAACCTATTCAGTTGCTCTGAAATAGTCTCCATTACATTGTCTAATCGTTTTTGCTCCTGCTGAAACTCCGATTTCATCGCATTCACTCCTTAAAAATGTAAGTATAGGGGTTGACTTATAAAAAACAATGCTTTATAATTAAGATAGGGATAATATATCCTTTTAATAATAAAGTGCCTATCTATATAAATTTAACACATGTTCATGTTTTTATCAATGGATTAACCATGATATCTATTTCTATATAAATAAACATTTAAAATAGCGTAATAACACTTCGAAGTCTGTATTTAGGAGTGTTTTTTTATTTGCAAAAAAGCACCAATCTATAATCTAGAACGGTGCTTTTCTTTATTGTATCGCTCACTGCAAGCAATCGATGTTTAGTTACTCACTTTTTTAGTTTTTGGCACAAACCAAACAACAATAAATGCAATAATGGCTACGATAAGCATTGTGCAATAAGTCGTATTAGCTGCGGTAGCATAACCTTCACTTGTACCAATTGAAACCTTTGTTAATTGTATTGTATAAATAGTCACAATAACTGCTGTGCCAATTGCTCCTGCTAATTGACGAATTGTATTATTAACGGCTGAGCCATGTGAAGCTAATTCTTTTGGAAGTGCATTTAAGGCAGCTGTATTTAAAGGCATTGTAATAAAAGCTAGCCCAATTCGTAATATAATTGTGCGGACAAGTAAATACATATATGAAGTAGAGGCAGATAAATCAATCACTGCCCACATCGACAAAACGATTAAACTCATGCCCACTATAAATAATGGCTTTGCACCATATTTGTCATACATTTTCCCAGTTACCGGAGATAAACATGCATTTATTAATGCCCCTGGTAACAATAAAAGACCTGCTTCAAAAGCAGTAAAACCACGACCATCTTGTAAATAAATTGGTAGTAAAATTAAATCCGCATACATTAATATGGTAATGGCTATATTAACAAGCGTTGTCATTGAAAACATTTTATATTTAAATACCGTCAAATTTAATAATGGTTCAGCTGAAGACATTTGACGCTGACAAAATAAAAACGTCACAATGATCCCTAAAAGCAGGGATGTAATAACTAGCCAATCAGCCCAACCTCTACTTCCTGCAATACTGAACCCAAAAAGTAAAAATCCAAACCCGATTGTTGAATACGCAACACTTAATCCATCTAATTTTACTTTTGTCCCCTCAACAACATTAAATAAATATTTATAAGCAAACAAAATAATTAGCAAAACAAATGGAATTAAACCAATAAATAGCCATCGCCAAGACAAATATTCAACAAAAAAGCCTGAAACAGTTGGTGCAATTGCTGGAGCGAATATAATGGCGAATCCAACTTTCCCCATAACAGCTCCACGCTCTTCCATTGGATACAAAAAAACAATGACTGTCATCATTAATGGAATAATGATTCCTGCCCCAACTGCCTGGATCATACGTCCTGTCAGTAACATTCCGAAGTTCATTGCACTTGCTGCAACAATAGAACCTATTAATAAAAAAAGCATAGAACTGATAAACAACTGGCGAGTTGAATATCGTTTCATTAAAAAGGCAGTGATTGGGACTAGCACGCCATTCACTAACATAAAGCCTGTCGCTAACCACTGAATGGTTGTAGGGGTTACATCAAAAATAACCATTAAATCGCTAAGTGCCACATTTAGTAATGTTTGATTTAATGTAGAAAAGAAGCAACCTGCAATCATTACAAAAAGCAAAAGCTTTTTCGTCCGAGCAGATATTTCATTTTGCATAATAGAACTCCTAACGCTATCATAATTTTATCGACACATTGTCTAAAAAATATCTTAACAAGAAATTTGCTAAGTTGACCATGAACAATATAGGATTCACTGTCGACTACTAGACAATTTGAAACAAACTGTATATAAAATCTACTATGATAGACAGGAATGAGAAAAATGACTAAAAAAGAGGATCCACGTGCCATAAGAACACAGGAAATGCTTAAAAGTGCTGCCTTAACCCTCTTAAATGATGGACTATCCATTAATCAATTATCTGTGCAAAAGGTGACACAAAAGGCATTGTTAAATCGAACAACATTTTATTTACATTATCAAGATATCGATGGCCTAATTACACAATTAACACAGGAAATTTTACAGGAACTAACTGAAAAAATTGAAGCACTTATTCAAGTTCAGGACATTGACGAAAAAAAACAATTGATTCAATTACTAGATTATCTTTATACACAGAGACATCATCTGCTCATTCTTTTTCAACTGGAACAATTTGAAAATCATTTATTCCAATTATTAAAAAAGTTAATCGAAATTCGCAGAAATAAAAATACAAAAACAACTAAAAAAGTCTATGTCGATTCTCAAATTAAAACAGCTTCGATAGTTGGCGTTATAATGTGGTGGTTAAAAAATGGGCTACATTTAAGTTCTGATTACATAGCAGAACAAATTCATCTTATGTATAAACCTTAATAAATATACAAAAATAACAATAATTATGAATACAAGTTGGTATGTGTTACGCATGCTACAATTAATATATGAAGAACAGTTGGAGTGACGAAAATGAGTAAACGAGAACAACAAAAACAACAACGCCGTCAAAATATTATCCAAATTGCAAAGGATTTATTTTTGGAACATGGCGTTCAAAACATACAAATGCAGGATGTCGCAGATGCTTCTGGTGTTGGGATTGCGACAATTTTTCGTTATTTCCCTAAAAAAGAGTATTTAGTGATTGCAGCCTCAAATACTATTACTAATGATATGGCGACGCATATAGGACAAATTGTTGAGCAGACAATACCTGCGTATGAAAAAATCAAACAAATTTTGGATTATTATATAAGTGGAACAAAGGACCCTAAGCTACGGCTCGCAAAGTTTTTCGAGTCCTTTGATTTACATGAAAAAATTGCTACAGAATCGTCTGAGCAATATGCAGAGTATTTTTTTGCACGAAACAAATTGGCAAGTATTTTATTCACATTGGCTGACCAGGGAAAACAAGACAGCTCATTAAGACATGATATTGATTTAGATTTATTTATTATGACGATGGTGCAAAATTTTAGTTTATTTACATTTAAATCAAGCCTAACAACCCATGATCCAAACCTCTCCGAGTTGTTATCTACGGACAAGCAACTGGAGTTGATGAAAGATGTATTTTTATCTTTTATTCGACCACAATAAATGACGAACGTTTTGAATTGACATTCGATCGTGAAAGTTGTTAACTAGGAAGTAGAAAAGTGATAGTTAACTATCAAATTTTAATTTTTAGGGGGCTTTCTAAATGAGTCGTTTAGCAGGTAAAGTAGCAATCATTACAGGTGCTGCACAAGGTATGGGTGCTGCACACGCAAAATTATTCGTAGAAAACGGAGCAAAAGTTATTTTAACAGATTTAAATGAGGAAAAAGGAAATGCATTCGCAGCTGAATTAGGTGAAAATGCTATTTTCGTTAAACAAAACGTTACTTCTGAAGAAGATTGGGCTACAGTTATCGCGAAAGCAGAAGAAACTTTCGGTCCAGTAAACGTATTAGTAAACAATGCTGGTATTACTATGGCGAAAAATATGCTAGAAGTGACATTAGAAGAATACCGACGCATTGTAGACATTAACCAAGTGTCTGTATTTTTAGGTATGAAAACTGTAGCAGGTTCAATGGCGAAAACTGGTGGCGGTTCAATCGTCAACATTTCTTCAATGAACGGCTTAGTTGCTGGCGCTATTGGTTATACAGATACAAAATTCGCTGTTCGTGGTATGACTAAGGCAGCGGCAATTAATCTAGCACCAATGGGTATTCGCGTAAACTCTGTACACCCAGGCGTTATTGCAACACCAATGGTTGTACAAGCAGATACAAAAGCAGCAGTAGAAGAATTCTCTAAACATATTCCATTAAAACGTGTAGCTCAACCAGAAGAAGTATCTAACATGGTATTATTCCTAGCTTCTGATGATTCTAGCTACTCAACAGGTTCTGAATTCATTATCGATGGCGGCTTAACTGCACAATAATACTTGAAAATAAGAAGTCCGATTTTCTATTAAAGAAAATTGGGCTTTTTTTTTATGAGCGTGCTGTATATCTCCCATTTCCCCCTCATTTAGCTTCTTTGGCATAACACCACATGTTTTTATTCCAATTAAAAGGGAATCATTAAAGTAAGATGACTTTGAGGAGGATTCAAATGGAAAATAAAAAAACTGAACAATTAAAGAAACATATCATTGATAACCAAGGAAAACATGCCTTAACGACGAATCAAGGATTAAAAATGGCAGAGGATGAATTTTCTTTAAAAGCAGGTTTAAGGGGTCCTACCCTTATGGAGGACTTTCATTTCCGTGAGAAAATGACTCATTTCGACCATGAACGTATTCCTGAACGTATTGTTCACGCACGCGGTGTTGGCGCACATGGTATTTTTCAAGTTTATGAATCGTTAGAAGGTTATACGAAGGCAGATTTCCTTACAAACCCCTCTAAAATCACACCTGTCTTTGTACGCTTTTCGACAGTACAGGGATCTAGAGGCTCAAATGACACAGTGAGGGATGTGCGCGGTTTTTCCACTAAATTTTATACAGACGAAGGTAATTATGATTTAGTCGGCAACAATATGCCTGTGTTCTTTATTCAAGATGCCATTAAGTTTCCCGATTTCGTCCATGCTGTTAAACCCGAGCCACACAATGAAATACCACAAGGTGCTAGTGCTCATGATACTTTTTGGGATTTCATCGGGCAAAATCCTGAAACGGCTCATATGATTATGTGGCATATGAGTGATCGTGCCATTCCTCGTAGCTTACGAATGATGGAAGGTTTCGGCGTTCATACATTCCGACTTATTAATGCTAAAGGACAAGCCCATTTTGTGAAATTCCACTGGAAGCCTACTCTAGGTGTACATTCATTAGTTTGGGATGAGGCGCAAAAAATTGCAGGGAAAAACCCTGATTTCCATCGACTAGATTTGTATGAAGCAATTGAAAAAGGCGACTTTCCAGAATGGGAACTCGGTTTACAAGTAATTCCCGAAGAAGATGAGCATGCATTTGATTTTGATATATTAGATCCAACTAAATTATGGCCAGAGGAAGAAGTTCCTGTAAAAATAGTCGGCAAAATGACTCTAAATCGGAATGTAGATAATTTCTTTTCTGAAACAGAACAAGTTGCTTTCCATCCTGGGCATGTTGTACCTGGTATCGATTTCTCAAATGACCCTCTTTTACAAGGACGATTATTCTCTTATACCGATACACAACTTTCTCGATTAGGTGGGCCTAACTTCCATCAGATCCCAATTAATCAACCAGTCTGCCCTTATCAAAACAATCAACGTGACGGTATGCACCAAATGGGAATTTTTCGAGGACAAACAAGCTATCATCGCAACGGCTTAAATGACAATCAACCAGCTCCTGTTTCTGCCGAAGAAGGTGGCTACGAACATTATCAAGAAAAAATTGATGGCAATAAGATTAGAGGTCGTAGCGAAAGCTTTTTAGACTTTTATTCACAAGCGAAGCTCTTCTATAACAGTATGGCTCCTTTTGAGAAACAACATATTAAAAATGCATTTAGTTTCGAGCTTGGCAAATGTAAATCGAATGCAGTGAAAACAAATGCAATCGACCTTATAAATCATATAGACCATCAATTAGCTCAAGAAGTAGCCAACAATATTGGAGTGGCATTGCCTAAGACAAATCTTGAAGTACAATCAGATAAAAAATCGCCCGCACTCAGCATGGCTAATACGATCTTTAAACCAGATACGAAAAATGTCGCGATTTTATTGAATGGGAAGCCTCAGGAATCCCTTCTAACAGAATGGGTTCAGACTTTGGCTAAACAACATTTAAATTATAGTATCGTCGATGAAAAGGTATCTCAATTCGACGATTCCCTTAAAGTAACCGATACTTATGACACAACAGACCCAAGCCTTTTTGATGCTGTTTTAGTCATCAGTAGTGAATCTCCTATTCAAACACCTGTGCTAGAGTTTATGGAAACAACCTTTAAACATAATAAACCTTTAGCCTTTGACCTTAATGATCCTCAAGCATTAAATTCTTGCAGGATAAAACTTGAGGGATCGGGAGTCTACAATTTAAAAGACTCTACAATTGAATCCTTTATTGAAGGTATAGCCCAAGGTCGATTCTGGGATCGATAAAACGAAAAAACAAAATAAAGCCTATCCAAAACTCAGTAGTTTGGATAGGCTTTATTCATTTGTAAGGAAAACAGCTGGGATAATTGAATCGGTTAACAGCAACGATGTAACAGATTCATTTGTTAATGGTAAAATATTAATGAAAAACAGAGAAGTTTTGACGTTGGATGAAGAGAAAATAAAATACGAAAGTAAGCTCGCAATGAAGGAACTTGCTATTCGTGCAAACATTTAACCCTTTATTTAGAGGGTTAACAATAATTGAGGTCTAAAATATGTTAACAAACACACTTCTATTAAGTATTGTTTTATGTTCCAATTTAGTGATTGGCATTCTATTAGGGATGTCCGGAATTGCGGGATTTCTTCTCCCGTTAATCTATGTAGGTTTTTTAGAAATACCTGTCCATGATGCACTTGCATTGAGCTTTTTAGCTTTTGCTGTTTCAGGTGTACTTGGCGCTTATTCCTATTGGAAATCTAAAAACATGGATTTAAAATTAGCGCTATTTTTAAGCATCGGTAGCCTTCCTGGCGCGTTTTTAGGTGTTCAAATCAATGTGCTAATTTCTGATTTTCTAGCAAAACTGCTTCTGTACTTATTTATTCTTGTCGCTGGATTGTCGATTATTTTTAAGAAAAACAATGAAAATGCACTTATAAAAAAATCGAAAGCTTTGAATCATCCTTTTATTGTCGTGATTATCGGTTTTTTTACAGCAACTATTTGTGCATTAACAGGCGCTGGTGGACCTATTTTATTAGTACCATTACTAGTTAATCTTGGTGTCAATATTCGTGTGGCTGTAGGTGTTAGTCTTTTAAATTCCGTATTTATCGCTATACCATCTATATTTGGATACTTTGCATATGCCAATGTAGAAAGTATTTATAGTTTAGTAATTGCTAGTTTAATCGGCGTAACGATTGGAATTCTCACGGGTACCCGCCTTGCCAATAAAGTACCTATGCACTTGTTAAAAATAATGATTGGTGTTATCACTATATTGTCTTCACTTTATATGCTCTTTACGTTAAAGTAGGCGCTTATTTCCCGGAAAATTTAAAACAGAGCCTTACTACATGAAAATGTAGTAGGCTCTTTTTATGTTGAGGATATTCAACAGTTAACACACTATGGTTATAATGTTTATGCAAGCTTATTAATATCCATTTCTAAAGGAGCCGAAACATATGCAACCATTTACTAAAAATGTGATAACTGTAATAAAAAATATACCGACTGGTAAAGTAATGACCTATAGCCAAGTTGCAGCATGTGCGGGCAGTCCTAGAGGAGCTAGACAGGTTGTAAGAATACTTCATACAATGAGTGAAAAGTATAATCTCCCTTGGCATCGGATTGTAAATATCAAGGGAGAAATCACTATTAAAAATGCGGCGCACCAAAAAGCATTATTAGAAGGTGAAGGGGTTATTGTCACACAAGTCCTTACACTCAGCTTAGAGGAGTATCAATATAAAATAGACCCTATGGATTTTGAATTTTAAAACTTTCTAATACCTTTATATAAATAGGCACAAATAAAAATACCCCTAAATTGTTAGATTTAATGTCTAACGATTTAGGGGCATGTCGCCTGTATTTCCATCATCGAGTATTATGACTTAGATAATCACAGTATGGCTTAAACATAAAATACTTTTTTCAATATTAATTCCAATGCCCAGCTTTTTCTAATTTCTTTTTACCTTTAAATGCTAAGATAATAGCTCCCACATTTAAGAGCAACATGATAAAAATAGTATAAAGAACATAAGTATAACTACCTGTAAATTCAAAGATAAAGCCATAAATAGGTAAAGCAACAATACCTGCAACTGCTAATCCTGTTATAGCAAGTCCATAAATTTGACTGAACTCTTTATTACCAAATAGAGCTGTTGTTAAAAGAGGCCCTAGTGTTCCAAGAGATGCAACAACGAATCCATATAGACCAGTAGCTAATTTAAATATCATCGGATTTTCTGGTACTAATAAAAGCATTCCTACTGGCACTAATCCTAAAAGCATAGCGGTAATTGCTGTATTTTTCACGCCTATTTTATCACTGAGGAAGCCGAAAAATAACGCTCCAATAACAACGCCTACAGACCATGAACCCATAGCATTACCTGCAAACTTAACATCATAGCCCAATCCCATTGCGAATGGTGCGACATGTTGGTTAAAAGCAGCTACTGATGTTTCACAGAAAAAGAAAAATACTAAAAAATAAAAGGCACTCGATTTTTTCGCTATAGTAGCAGCGACACCACCATTTGTTGCCGTTTGAGCATTAACCGTTGTATCTTCCTTCACTTCTTCCATACCATATGGCTGTAACCCTATTTGTTGTGGGGCTTTTCTAATCGTTAATAACACAATAGGAATAACAATCGCCATTACGCCGACACCTAAGAAAATATACGTATTTCTCCAACCTGCACTAGCAATTAAGTTACCCGCTACTGGTTGAAGGAAAGCACCTATTAAACCACCAGCTCCAACCATAATACCTAAGGCTAAGCCCTTGTGCTTTTTAAACCAATTGTTAATAAGCACAGGTCCTGCTAATTGTGTTACGATTACAGATCCCATTGCCATTGGAATAGCAAACAGATACCAACCCCATACAGAGTTCATGAATCCAAACATTGCATAGGCTCCTGCCTCCAACGTAACAGCTACCACTAAAAGAATTCTAATATTATATTTGGCTATCATCTTACCTGCAACTGGTAAAGATAGCATTGTGACAATTGATGCTATGCTAAAGTACAATGTTAAACTTCCCATTCCAATACCTAAATCTTCTGTAACTGGAGTTAAAAATAGACCACCTGTAGTCGCAATGCCTCCTTTTGCAGCTCCAACCATTACAACTAAACCTAACAATACCCACCAAGCGTAGTGGATTTTTTTCTTTGACTGACTCATATGTTGTCCCCGATTCGCATGTTGATTTTATTTTTTATATTAAATATCATTCCATTTTTAATAACTGTTTAGGGCTTGGTTACAGTTTGAGAAAAAAGTAAATATTAATATGCTATTAATTAAATAGAATTTATTTTATTGATATATTAAAAATTTCTTTAATGAAAACTGCCTATGTTTGTTCCCATTTTCCTCCTAGTTCTTTACATACGTAATTTAGTTTAATAATAAACAACCTTCGCAATAGTAACTCGTTATTTATAATGTGTCAAATATATGAACTTTGTTATTTTACTCCAAAAATAAGTCCTATATTTGTTGAACTTATGCATACACCATGCTACAAGCCTGTTTACACTGGCTCCCGTGTAACTTATGAGCCATCAAAATACAAGTTTTTTATCCTTATATTTTTAAAATATTACCTTACAAAAAAACCACTTAAAGCGTTGTCTTTGCCCAACACTTTAGGTGGTTCTATTTTTTACAATACTTACAGGCGCTAAAATTAGTTGCAGAAAAGTGTGCCAGTCACTCAAACAATTTTCGCACAATTAAAAACACCTAAAACATTGTCATATCAACAACGCTCTAGGTGCTCCTTTTTAACACATTATATTCATCTTCCTACTAATCTTCTAACATTTCTACCATTTTTGAATAGCCCATCTCTTTAGCATAATCAAGCGCAGTCTTACCCGAATTGTCACGAAGTTCTTTATTGGCATTATATGCTAATAATTCTTGTACAATTTGCTGATACACCACTGAACCGTCCGTTAATGCTACCGCTTCAATTAATGCCGTATAGCCAAATTTATTTTGATGATCGATATCTACTTTACCATCTTCTAATAGTAGCTTCACATTGTTTAAATGCCCTTTTTCAGCTGCAGGTATTAAGGCATTGCCACCATAGCGATTCACAATTTTTTGATTTGGTTCCGCATGCTCCAACATATACTTTAAAATCTCTGTTTTTCCTTGTGCGCCTGCATATAAATAGGCGCTATCCTGAATATGATCTTGTTGATTAATATCAGCACCCGCATCAATTAATCGCTTCGCAACTTCAATATAATTTTCATGTGTAGCAATTAATAAAGGCGTTTCCCCTTTATTATTTGTTTCATTAAGTGGATATGATGAATCCTGTATAATTTCTAGCACCATTTCTACATCATTTTTTTCAACTGCTTGAATAAGATCACCTGATTGTGGCTTCATATGCTTTTCCTCCCCCTTGTCATTACACCCTGTGAGTATGAATAATGCGCTTACTAGAATGCTTATAAAATATTTCATGTAAAACCTTCCTTACACAAGGAGATTTTCAGTCATTAAAGCGATATCCACTGCCCCAAATTGTCTCGATTGGCAGCTCTGATAGTTTTCCTTTTTTTAATTTATCTCGTATGCGACCTACATGAACAACAACTGTAAAAACATCGCCATCTAAGTCATCCATATACCATAGTTGACGGAAAAGTTGCTCCTTTGTCCAAACACGATTTGGATGCTCCATAAAAAAGACGAGCAGGTCAAATTCCTTTGTTGTAAAAATAACTTCCTGACCTAAAACAAATACTTTGCGTGCGGCTTTATCAACAATAATATTATTCATCTCTAAATAATCCTTTGTTTGTTCAGTACCTGTCAGCTGCTTGTAACGTTTACTATGCGCTTGTACACGAGCGACGAACTCACTCGGACTAAATGGCTTTGTTATATAATCATCCGCACCTAAGCCAAGTCCTCTTATCTTATCAATATCCTCTTTTTTTGCAGAAACAATTATAAGCGGAATATTTTTCTTTTCACGAATACGTCGACAAATTTCAAAACCGTTCATTGAAGGGAGCATTAAATCAACGACAATTAAATCAAAAGGCTCATTTAATGCTCGACTCAATCCTTCAGAACCGTCCGTTATGATTTCTGCCTCTATATCATGAATTTCTAAATAATCTCTTTGTAATTCTGCAATGCTAATATCATCTTCAATGATTAATATTCGTGATGGCATCAGTCATTGACACTTCCTTTAAGCCTTTTCCAAGATTATTGTCACCGTTGTACCAAAATGTAGCTTACTTTGAATTTTCACTTGTCCATTATGCTTTTCAACGATTTGCTTCACAATTGCAAGCCCCAAGCCGCTACCACCTGTCGTCGACGTACGCGCTTCCTCACCACGATAAAAATGATCGAATACATATGGGAGTTGGAGCTCCGAAATTCCTTGTCCGTTATCCTTTATAACAATTTCAACAAGCTGCTCAACTACTACTACTTCTAAAATCATACATAAAGGTTCATTTGGCTTTTTAAACTTCATACTATTTTCAATTAAATTAGAGATTGCCCGATTCATCTGCATACGATCAATATGAACATAGACATCCTCCACTACATTCAATACCAGCTGTACATCTCGATTGTATAATTGAAACTCCTCCACTATATGTGTAAGGAACTTGCCGATCTGTATACGCTCAAAATGAAGCTGAACTGCCTCTGCATCAAACTTAGAGTAAAGAAAAAGTTCTTCAATTAATCTGTTCAATGCAAGTGATTTAGAGTGGATGGTCTTCAAATACTTTTCCCGCTTTTCAGGCGTTTCGGCAACTCCCTCCTGTAAACCTTCCACATATCCAATAATCGTTGTAATTGGTGTTTTTAAATCATGAGAAATACTTGCGATTAGGTCTTTACGGTTTTTTTCAAGGTTTCGTTGCTCCTGAATAGACTCTAAAAGTGCTGATCGCATACTCTCAAAATTAGCTGTCAGCTCTTGTACTTCCCTTGCTGTATTAGCAGGTAATGTCGTTGCCTCTATCATTAAATCGCCCTCTCGTATTTCGGACATAGTCTGTCCTAAATTTTCTAGAGGTTTAATAATTGTCTTGTGTAAAAATTGATTTAAAAATAGCATTGCGGCAAACGATACTAAAAGGATTATGAAAATAATAATAATTCCCCATTTAGTAAGGAAATCTAAAAAGCTGTTTTCTTTTTTCAGCACTAAGACACTACCCTTAGATTTGTCGCTATAATAAAAGTCGAACTTAATATAACGGTACAGTCCCCCTGCATTATCTATTGTGCCCTTCGTTTCAATATTATTCGTATTGAAAGTTGGAAAATGCACGACAAGTGACCGTTCTACTAATCCCTGCGAATAATAAACAATTTCCTCTTCATGACGAATGACAACTCCAAGTGACCTGTTCTCAATCTGTTGAAAACTTTTTTGCATATCTTGCACTAAAAGCCTGTCTGGATCCTCTTTGGCAATATTACGTAGCTTTACATAAGCAAGCTCCTCTTCCGGGCTCAAAGAGCGTTGCTTTGTAAAAGTTTGATACAATGTTTTAGGTGTCGGAACAGACCCTGTTGTCACATAAAAAACAATACATAAAATTGATAGAATAGAGACACTTGCAATTACAATACCGCCGATATAAGAAGTTAAAAATCTATTCTTGATTGTCATATTGATCTCCTTTCCTCAATTTATAAAGGAGATTCCTTACTTTTTCAAGTGATGGACTTTGTGGTAATTTTAAAAACTAAATGTTGGTTTTAAATCTCCCTTATACGGCTCATGCTCTACGAAGATTGTGATATCATTGCCATCTGCATCCTTACCTACACGCTTATAAGTAAACTTATCATCATTTAATTCCGTAAGTTCCAATGCTGCACCATATTTATTATCGCCTATTGATACATGTGCGCGAATTTTATTGTCATGAATGACATCAAAGTAACCATAATCTCCGCGACTTTCTCCTGTTTCTCTATTAAAGAATTCATATTTATTTGTGTCCTCTTCAAACTTTGCGACACTTAAAAAATTCCCATTAAACTCTGAGACATCATTACCTTTTTCATCAAGTACCTTTGTTCCATGCCATAATGTTTTACCTAGGATTTCATCTCCATCTACACTAGTATTAATATCTCCTGTAGAAGTTGTTAACGTTTTGTCTTCGTTAGTGAAGGCTAAATCATTTTCATATGGTATATGCTCCACAAACACTTCTATATCATTACCGTTCATATCTTTCCCCATACGTTTGTAAGTAAAGACTTCTTCATCTAATGTAGTTATTTCAACAACTGCTTGATATTTCATCGTATCAGAAATTAAAATACGCTTCATACCGTCATTTGTCATAAAGAATGTACCCTCATCACCACGAGTCTCCCCTGTTTTCGCGTCAAAAAATTCATATCGACCTGTTTCAGAATCGTATTTTGCTAAACCGATAAATCCGGCATTCTCCTCAGTTAAATCATTGTTATCTTTGTCGTAAACACGCGTACCTTGCCAATTTGTACTGCTTAAAATATTCGCTAATGTTTGGCCCTTTGTCAGTTGCTGCTCAGCTTGATTGGCCTCCGCCTGTTCATTTTGCACGACTGAATTGTCTGCCTCAGTTTTCCCTGAATCTGTACATGCCGTTAATATTGTGACTGAACTAAAAATAGCGAGTGTTGCGAATTTTAATTTGTTGTTCATATATTATTCTCTCCCTTTTCATTTGCTTATGCTTAATTATGAAGTCCAGTTCTAAACTGCTTATATCGCAAATATAAACAAAATATAAATTCGAGAAAAAAATCTTATTCGTTGTAAGATGCTTATAAAAAAGTAAAACTCGCCACAGATATTGGCGAGTTTGTTTGTAACTTATTAAATTTTTTTATAATGAAGCATCGCAAGTTGACCTAACTTTTCAACTTTGCTTAAACTATATTTTTGGGTAATATCATCGCCGTTATAAAGAGAGATTCCCTTACCTAAAATAATTGGGGCAATGGCTAGTTGGAATTCATCAATTAAATTTTCTTTAAAAAATTCACGTGCTAAATTCCCCCCACCAATTAGCCATATATCTTTACCAGGCTGTTGCTTTAAATTGTTAATGAAAGCTTCAACATCTTCATTAATAAATGAAGCATATTCATCTGAACCGCTGACAGATTTAGAAAACACATAGTTTTTATAATCACTATAAGGATAGTCCATGTCAAATCCTCGAATGGTATCATATGTACCCTTACCCATCACAACCGTATCAATTTTATTTAGAAGGGAATTGTAACCCGAATCGCCTTCTACTTCCGTAGACTCCAACCACTCTAAAGAACCATCATCATTTGCAATAAAACCATCAATAGAAGTACCTATATACAAAATAACATTACGTCTTTTTTCCATATAAATCCCCACTCCTGTTTCACAAGATAACATTAAGTATATCAGTAACTGTTATCTAAAATTAATATGTTCGTACCAATGGTGGTGTATATTTTGCAATAAATTGTTCGATTTCGATAAATGAGTTGGAAAATAACATTGCCTTTTTATCTGCTTCAGTTAAAAAACCGTTTGTTACCATATCATCATAAAATTCTTTTAATTTATCATAATAGCCACCTACATTGAATAAAACACATGGATTTTGGTGTTGTCCAATTCTTGCCCATGAAATTACCTCTGAAATTTCTTCTAATGTTCCAGGTCCCCCAGGCAGTGCAATATAGCAGTTCCCTAATTCAATCATCTTATTTTTTCGTTCAGACATGGACTGCACAACTTCTAAACGAGTTAAATTAGGATGACTTAGCTCTCGATCAACTAAAAATGTCGGAATAATGCCGATTACTTTACCGTTATGTAATAAAACTTCATCTGCAATGACACCCATTAGACCAGCTTTTCCTCCGCCATATACTAGAGTATGTCCATTTTCGGCAATCCATTTACCAAGTGCTTTTGCTGCCTCTTCGTATAAATCATTGTTACCTAGACTTGCACCGCAATAAACTGAAATATTCAAATTCGATTCCTCCTTTATGCTATCATTATAGAAGTATAAGGAGTGATTTTCATTGAATATTTTTGAATATCAAAAGTGGATAACTGAATTTTACAAAAAGCGAGGCTGGTACGACTTAAACCCTTTTATTCGTGTCAATTTCTTAACGGAAGAGGTTGGTGAAGTTTCAAAGGCCATACGAACAATTGAAATTGGGCGTGATCGTCCAGATGAAAAAGCTCTACCAAAAGAACAACAAATTGAGAATTTAAAAGAAGAACTAGGCGATGTTCTTGATAATTTATTTATTTTAGCTGATAAGTACGAAATTGATTTAACTGAAATTATGATAAGCCATAAAGATAAACTAATAAAAAGATATCAATAATATTAAAAGTTTTAAACATCCCCCCTAATTCGTTGTCATATTAACGAATTAGGGGTTTTTTCTCATAATCCTCAGTTATTCCGTAACAAGTTACAAGGCACCCAAATGTAAATCATCTAGCTCAAAAAAGTTCTATAAGCCCCCTATTGTATGCACTTCTGCACATTACTCAAAAGCAGCTAAAATCTCATACTATCGCTATTTATTGAATTTTTATATTAAAATCTAAATTATGAAGTATATTCCAAAAAATCTATTTATGTTATACTATACGCTAGAATAACAAAGGGAGTTTACAAATTTGGCAAATACTTTTAATTTTGTATTGCGAGTTTTTTTCTTTTGCCATCAAAGACCGGACCGTTCATTCCATTATAAAGGGAAGAAATTCCCTCTATGTGCCAGATGCACTGGTATGGCAGTAGGTTATCTTTTATCCATAATATTAGTCATACTTTTAGGCATATTTGATTTATGGATTATAGCTTTATTAATTTTACCAATGGCTATAGACGGTACAGGTCAATTATTTGGTAAATGGACAAGTAATAATAGTAGACGGTTCCTTACTGGATTAACTGGTGGAATCGGTATTATTTATATTTTCTACATTATTGGTTACCAATTTTTTTTATTTGGTCAATATGTTGGGAGAAATCTATAACAAAATATTGGAGGTACTATTATGTATTGTAAAAACTGTGGCGAACATATTTCTGAACATGCAGAAATTTGTATCCACTGTGGTGTCCGCGTAAAAAATGCAGGTGGTGCAGACAAACCAAACTGGGGCGTTAACATAATTACACTTTGCTGTGTGCCACTTGTTGGATTAATTATGTTCTTTGTTTGGAAAAACGAAAAGCCAGTTGCGGCTAAATCAGCTTTAATGTTCTTCTTTATTAACATAGCAATTATCGTATTATTCTATATTGCAATGTTCATTATTGGATTATCAAGTTACTAAAACGAAGGATTACATAATGTATTGTGAATTGAACATATTTCTGATTTAGTAAAAATTCGCCCTAAATGTGGCGTACGTCCTTACGTCATAAATCTTCTGTCACATGTGGCTCTAGTATAAATAGTAATCCGATAATTAAGGTTTAACTACGGACGCTTTTACTAATTGCTAAACAAACAGCACGGTGAACAAGATGATAAAAGGGAAATTTTTATTATGTAGGGGGTTTTATTATGTATTGTCCTAATTGTGGTTCTACCATTAACGAGAATGCCGAAATTTGTATACATTGTGGTGTCAACGTATTAAAATTTAATAACCAAATAACTGTAGCTAAAAATGATAAACCAAATATTTGGGTTAATGTACTCAGCTTATGCTGTTTCCCTCTGCTTGGCATTATCATCTATTTTGTATGGAAAGACACTCAACCAAAAGCTGCAAAGTCTGCTTTAATATTTGCTTTGTTTGGTTTAGCTATTTCAATTATTTTCGCAATTATTACATTTGTAATTGGGATTGCAACAGAAATGATGGATGATAGCTATTATTACTAATCAATATGACTAAAGTGCTTTGGTTTCCATTCACTTCATCATAAACAATAAAGAAGGGTAGACATTTAGAAAAGTCCCCCTTCTTTTTATCGTATTGCTATAAATAAAAGCAACAAGCTTAAAAAATAATATGTATGAGCCTATCGTTTTTTTATTTCAATAATTTTGCTTATTAAGATCAATTACGATTTTATTAAATGACCATCTTTATCAGTAAATTTACCAACGATAATCATAACTAAATCAACTATTGTCCAAATTCCGAACCCACCTAATGTGAAAATCATTAAAATACCTGTACCGATTTTACCAACATAAAAACGGTGAATTCCTAGACCTCCTAAAAAGAAACAAAGTAATAATGTTGCTACGAAATTTTTGTCCGACATGTAAATACCTCCGATAAATTTATAAATACTTTATTAGATCACTCAATAATTATATATTACAAATAAAGTATTTTACAACATTTATTTCCTTTTGTATAAAACTACATTATTGATATTTTACTTCCTATAAAACGGACATTTGATTATATATAAAATTATCAAAACCACCTAAATCGTATTGTCCCTTTTTTAGAATTAAAGAAAGAAGCATCCAGTACATTTAGTTTCCTTAATACGTCTTTAATATAAAGTCTATGTGCTTTCTATAATTCATAACTCATAATCGTGCTCATTACTTATACTAAATCTAAAGCTACTTCCACTATCTTTGTAAATAATGTTTTTCTTTCTTCTAGTGTAGTAATTATATATATGAATAGATTTGTATTACGTTACCAAAGAATAAGTCCCCCTTCGAAACATATATTTTTTTAAGAAGTGAATTTATAGGGGGTTTTATCATGGTTATCACACCGGGTATTGAGGATCTACCTTACGTACTTCAAAAAAGTGGGGTAAAGTTTTTTACTTTAGTTGCTGAGGAAATAACGTGGGAATTGGTAGATGGTATCTTTATCAAAGCATGGGGATATAACGGCTCTACACCAGGACCAACAATTCGAGTTTTTCCTGGAGATAAAGTATGTATTAGGGTCATTAATCAATTACCTGTCCATACAAGCGTACATTGGCATGGATTAATCGTACCCAATTCTATGGATGGTGTCCCCCCCATTGAGCCCTCCCCATTTATAGAACCTGGATATTATTTTGATTATCATTTTACAATAGTCAATCCCCCAGGCACGTATATGTATCATTCCCATGTTGATGTTTCTATACAAGACAATGCGGGGTTATTAGGTGGCTTTATTGTTGAAAATCCGTCAGAGGTAAACATACCAAACCATAAAGATTACCTATGTTTACTTCAAGAATGGGCAATAAATGCTTTACCATGGGGCGATCTAACAAAAGGTACGTATGATTTAACATTTATTAAACCTGATTTTAATTTTTTTACAATCAACGGCCGTTGCTACCCATTAACTGAACCTTTACTAGTAAAATACGGAGATACGGTTAAAGTACGATTTGGTAATATTCAAATGAACCACCACCCCATCCATTTACATGGACATCAGTTTAAAGTAGTTGGTGCTGATGGTTTTCCAATTGTCCCTCATACACAAATTTATAAAAACACTATACTCGTCGCATCTGGTGAAACTTGGGATATTAGCTTCCAAGCGAATAACCCAGGTATTTGGCCAATGCACTGCCACATGCCTCATCACGTTACAAACAACGGTGTAGTTGGCTTAGGTGGTATGTTTACTACAGTTAAATATGAAGAAATGAATAATTCACCTTCTTTTTAGTATGAAATTCATGGAAAATAAGTATTTTTATAAAAATCAATTGATTGGATATTTTGTTTCTACTATATAAGATAGCTGGCGTTATTTTTAAATAAACGCCAGCTATTTTTATTTTCCACTGATGTATCTACAACTACTGTCTTGATAAGGTGCAATGAAAAAATTAATGACTTATAGTATGTCATTTCGCACTCGAAAGTCCTACTTTTTCATTAAATTACCAGGAATATAGATTTAATTTGTAATTAATAAACTAATACTAATTATCAATATTTTAATATCCAGATATTCTAATTACTCCCTTTATGATAAATTGGAAATATCACACTAAACTGAAAAGTGTGACAATAAAAGCTGAAGGGGGAAATGTGATTTGAAAAAGTTTAAGTTTACGAAGTTTCTAAGTAGTATTCTAGCTTTCGTTATGGTGCTTTCTCTATTTGTTCCATTATCGAGTGCTCGTGCTGAAGAGTCGAAACCATTCAAGCAAGATAGCCAAAGTGAAAGTATTATTCAACTAAAGGCGGCTATCGCTGAACAGCAAAGCTTGTCTAAAGATGGTCCAACTCTTCACGAAAGCTTACAAAATGTATCAGGTAATCAAGATGTTGCGGTCATTATTCATTTATCAGAATTGCCTGTAGCACTAGAGCAAGGAATGAGCCAAGTCAAAGGTCAAAGATTCTCAAATGCCCGGGCAAATGAGGTTCGCTCAAATGTAAAAGCACAACAAACAAAAGTTAAAAAAGAGTTATCTATTAAGAAAGTACAGATGACTCAAGGATTCACTTTTGATACTGTTTTAAATGGTTTTGCGGCAACTGTGAAAGCAAATGATCTTCCGAAACTGCTTACAGTAGAAGGAATTACATTAATCGAACCTGATGCAATTGTTTATGCATCCGAAGATAATTCGATGAAATCATCGGAACTTACTAAAGAAGATCAATTAGAAGCTCAAATGAATACAAGTAATTCTTTCCTTGGCATTGAACAGCTTTGGCAGGAAGGTTTAGAAGGACAAGGAATAAAAGTAGCAGTATTAGATACTGGTATTGATGCAGATCACCCTGAGTTTGCTGGTGTTTACAAGGGCGGAAAAAATTTCATTCCAAATTCATCAACTTACACGAAACCTCGTGCAGATGACGATGCATCGGAAACTTTGCCTTCGGAGCGTCCAGCGGGGACACCTGAATTTAATGAAAAGGGAAGCTCGTTCTATACTTCCCACGGTACACATGTTGCAGGAACAATTGCGGCAATCGGCGCTAACGAATTCGGTATTAAAGGAATTGCTCCAAAAGTAGACCTTTATGCTTATCGTGTTCTTGGGGCATACGGAAGTGGCGCTACATCCGGTATCGTTAAAGCAATTGAAACTGCTGTAATAGAAAAAATGGACATTATCAACCTTTCACTTGGCGGTGGAGCTAACTCTGAAACGGATGCTGGTTCATTCGCTATTAATAATGCAATGATGGCTGGAACAATTGGCGTAATAGCAACAGGGAACTCTGGTCCAAATCGCGGAACAATGGGCACGCCTGCAACCGCTCGTTTAGGAATTGCTGTTGGTAACACATCATATCCTGAAACAATGTATAACGGGGAAGTGAATGTTGCAGTTGGCAACTACAACTTAACAAAGCAGCTTCCATTAATGGGGACGACTTTTGGAAAAAATTTATCAACCCAGCTTCAAGGAGAATTTGATCTAGTTGCTGTTCCTGGAAACGGGGAAATAAAAGATTTTGAAGGAATTAATGTAGAGGGTAAAGTGGCATTGATTGCTCGTGGCGGTATCGCATTCGTTGATAAAATTGCGAATGCAAAGGCAAATGGAGCAATCGCAACAATTATTCATAACTTCGCTGGTGGAACGAATGCACCGAACATTTCAGGCACATTCCTTGGTGATTCATTTGAGTTTCTGCCGACATTTGATATGTCCCAAACAGATGGCGATGCAATTCGCGCTGCATTAGCAGGCGGAACTGGAAAAGTAAGCTTTAGTAAATTTGCTTCCACAAAGACACTTGGGGATGATGTAAACACTTCAAGTTCACGTGGACCATCTACACCAAACTTTGATATTAAACCAGATGTAAGTGCACCTGGAACAAACATTATGTCATCAATTCCAATGTATAAAAAAGATTTTCCTGATGCTGATTATGCGGAAGCATATGCTCGTAAAACAGGAACTTCTATGGCAACACCGCATATTGCGGGTATTGTTGCATTAGTTAAACAAGCAAATCCTGATTGGAACGCGTTCGATGTAAAAGTGGCAATTTCTAATACAGCACAGGTTTTAGATACAACAAAATACGATGTGTTTTCTCAGGGGGCAGGGCGTGTAAATGCTTATGCAGCAGCTCATCCTGAAATCCTTGCCTATGCACTTGATAGCGCAATTATAGATGGAAATGGTGCAGTTGCAGAAAACTTGAAGGGTACAGTCACTTTCGGTCCACAATCGCTTAAAGATCGGGATATCTCTGTAACAAAACAAGTTTTAGTAAAAGATATTAATGGAAACGGCGGCAATTACAATGTATCTATTGATGTGGCAAAAACATTTGGTGATGCAACTGTTACAGTCGATCAACCGACATTTAATCTAGTTGGTGAGCAAGTTTTAAATATTACATTAACCGCTTCACAAGCTACAGCACCAAACGGCTCTGAAATACTAGGGTATATTTACATCAGTGATGGAGCTACAGAAATTTCTTTGCCATTCGCAGCTGACTTTAGCGGCGCGGCAGTAACTGAAATTAAAGATTATAAGATTACAGAAACAGACCTATCCTTTAATGGAGATGGCGTGAAAGACTCGGCTGTACTTTCATTCACATTAACTGGAGATGTAACAACTAACTATATCGAGCTTTGGGATATTATGAACCCTGAAGGTGGAGAATACGGAGACGGCTACATTGGTTATCTGCATGCAGGGACTGCGCTAGGAAAAGGCTCTTATACGCTGAATGTTGGCGGGCAGTACAAACCATGGGGATCAGCACCTGCAACAACGATTCCTGACGGTCTGTATACAATTGACTTCACTGGTCTCGCAGCATCAGGGGTAGTTTCCGATTATGTTGGACCAATTATCGTTAAAACGACTAAACCCGAAATTACTGGTTCAGTAGCTGAAGGTGTCGCTACAGGACAGGTAACAGATAAGTATATCGACTACAATGAAGAGTTATATTTATACGGTTTAAACTATAATTTAAATGATAAATTAAAAGCTTCTTATATTTCGACGGTAAATGGCGAAGTACAAACACCAGTTGCTTTTGAATTAAATCAAGACGGTAGCTTCACATTCCCAGTAACAGCAGAAACGAATGCTGTATCTGTAATAATTAATGACGCTGCCGGTAATGTTGGTGAAGCAATAATATATAAAAAAGATGTAGTAGAACCAGAAGTAACACTTTCTGTAAATCCAACTGAGTTGAACCTAACAGCTGGAGAAACTGCACAACTTACGGTAACCGAAACGTCAACACCTGCAGAAGGTGATGTAACAGAGGAAGACGTAACTTCAAAAGCTACTTATGTTGTTGGAGATGAAAATGTTGCAACAGTCGTAAATGGATTAGTAACTGCTGTAGGTGCAGGCACGACTACTATTACTATTTCATATGGAGATAATAAGGTTACTATAAATGTTACAGTTAAAGCACCTGTTATAGAAGAACCAATAGTAACACTAGAAATCGACCAAGCTCAAGTTGAAACTAGAATAGGTAAAGAAGTTACAGTTAAGATTACTGAAGTAACTACTTTTGATGGTAAAACAACAGAAAAAGATGTTACAAAACTTGCAACCTACGAAGTAGCGAATGATAAAATAGCTACTGTAAAAGCAGGGGTTGTAAAAGGAAAAGGTCAAGGTAATACGACAATTACGGTAACGTATGGTGAGCACACACTAACATTTGACGTGGTGGTTGTAAAGCCTGGCAATGGTAATGGCAACGGCAATGGCAATGGTAATGGTAACGGTAATGGTAACGGCAATGGTAATGGTAATGGTAATGGTAACGGCAATGGTAATGGCAATGGCAATGGCAATGGCAACGGCAACGGTAATGGTAATGGTAACGGCAATGGTAATGGCAACGGTAACGGTAACGGCAACGGCAACGGCAACGGCAATGGCAATGGTAATGGTAATGGTAATGGTAACGGTAATGGTAATGGTAATGGCAACGGTAATGGCAACGGTAATGGTAATGGTAACGGTAACGGCAATGGTAATGGTAATGGTAATGGTAATGGTAACGGCAATGGTAATGGTAATGGTAATGGTAATGGTAATGGTAACGGCAATGGTAATGGCAATAAAAATAATAATGAAGTTACCGAGGTACAGTTATAATATTTCAGTTCAAGCAAAAAGAGAAATTGCACAGCGCAATTTCTCTTTTTGCTATTTATTATAAAGTAATGACTTGCAATTAATCTCTTATTATATCGCCAAAATGTATAATTCCTCGTTAATCTCACTAAACACGATCTATACAAATAAAGGAACTCAAAAAAGAAATCTTCTGCTTGTTTTCACATTAAATTTCCAAGGAGATGGTATCGTTTAATATTAGAAATATTATTGCAATATAAATGCCATGTACGTAAACAAATTAACACCTCCTTGTTCTTTTTCTCAGAAAAAACTATGTTACGATTATTTTATATTGACAACTAAGAACGAACATGGAGGATACATGAATGCTTAAAAAAATTATAGCAATTGTACCAGTTGCAATGCTCTCTGCAACTTTAGGTGCTAATGCTCAAGCTGCAACGATTACAGTACAAAAAGGTGATACCCTTTGGGATTTATCACGTGCAAATAATACATCTGTAGAAAATATCCAAAAGTTAAATCATATTAATACTAACCTTATTCACCCTGGGGATGTTCTTACCATTGCACAGCAAAAACAATATATCGTTAAGCAAGGTGATACATTATGGGACATAGCTCTAAATCATCAAGTAACCGTTTCACAAATTAAAGAATGGAACCAATTACAAACTGATCTCATTCATCCAGGTTTAAATCTATCTATCTTTGTTGGTTTGGAAACTAACACGGCTGTAACTGAAAAACCAATAATGCCTGCAACTCATGAAGCAAAAGAAACGACAACTTCAGTAACCTCTCCATCAAGTAATTCTACTTCAGTGGAAAGTACACCTGAAGCAACCGCTCCATCAACAAGTAATTCTACTTCAGTGGAGAGTACACCTGAAGCAACCGCTCCATCAACAAGTAATTCTACTTCAAAAGAAATTATAGTGGAGGCTTCAGCTTATACAGCTTCATGTGATGGATGTTCTGGTATTACTTCTACAGGAATTAACCTTAAAACAAACCCAAATACAAAGGTCATCTCAGTTGACCCAACTGTTATTCCGCTTGGTAGTAAAGTTTATGTAGAAGGCTATGGTGAAGCAATTGCAGGAGATACTGGAGGAGCCATTAAAGGAAAACGAATTGATGTTTTCTTTCCTTCTCAACAAGATGCAATCGATTTTGGCGTAAAACAACTAAAGGTAACAATATTAAACTAACAATTCCCATCCTATATTTAGGATTTAATATATATGAACAATAAGGTGACTTGAATCCTTATTTAAAGCAAAAAAGAACCAGATTAGGTTCTTTTTTGCTTATATCCCCAGCCCATCTAACGAGGTCCTGCCTTACATATAGGCAGGACCTCATAGTTTTATTTAAGCATTGTCGCAGTTAAAAATTCCCGAGTTCTCTCCTCTTTCGGATGGTCAAAAAATTGTTCAGGTGTGCCGCGTTCAATAATTTTCCCATCGTGCATATACACAATCCAATCAGCTACTTCTCTTGCGAATCCCATTTCATGGGTTACAACAACCATTGTCATTCCTTCTTCAGCCAAGTCTTTCATTGTTGTCAAAACCTCTCCCACAAGCTCGGGATCGAGTGCCGATGTTGGCTCATCAAAAAGCATAATGTCTGGTTCCATCGCAAGTGCTCTAGCAATCGCTACCCGTTGCTTTTGCCCCCCTGATAGTTTACTAGGATAGACATCCGATTTATCTTCCAAACCTACTTTTCTCAGTAATAGTTTTGCTTTGTTGATAGCCTTCTCTTTGTCTACACCCTTTACCATAATAGGTGCTTCAATAATATTTTCCAAAACCGTTTTGTGTGGGAATAAGTTGAAATTTTGAAACACCATACCTACCTTTTCTCTAATCTTATTAAGGTCATCTGTCCGTGGATTGACTTCATTTCCCTCGATTATAATATTGCCGTTATCCTTTCTTTCTAAAAAGTTCAAACAGCGAAGGAGGGTACTTTTCCCTGACCCACTCGATCCTATTAGACAAACAACATCACTCTCGTAAACTGTCATGTCGATATTTTTCAATACATGTAAATCTCCAAACGATTTATTCAATTGATTTATTTTAATCATTTCCTTGGTGTCCATTTTTTTCAGCTCCTATCTGTCGCTTATTGCTAATTTCAGTTCAGTTCGGTTCACTACAAATGTCATCAATGCTACGAGTAATAAATAGTAGACTGCTACGATGAGTAAATAGGTCATTTCATCAAAATTATTTGATCCTAGTGTTGTCGCCACATTAAACAGCTCATTCATGGAGATAAATGCGGCCAACGAAGAATCTTTTAAACTGATGATAAATTGATTGCCTAAAGGCGGCAACGCTCGACGAAATGCCTGTGGAAGAATAATTCTTCTTAATGTCAGTATCTTTGTCATTCCCAAAGAGCGGCCTGCCTCAACCTGACCTTTATCGACTGCCTGAATTGCGCCTCGAAGGATTTCAGAAATATAAGCTCCATTATGTAACGCTAGAGCAAGTGAAGCAGCCCAAAAATCAGGAATAAGGAAAATCCCGCTTATTCCGAAGTAAAGGATAAATATTTGGACAATCAGCGGTGTTCCGCGGACCAAATAGACATATATATCTGAAATAAGTTTTAAAATTTTGATATTAGAAATTTTTAATAGAGCAAAGACAAGTCCAATGACAATTCCTAGTATGATAGAAACCACCGTCAGCTCTAATGTTAATAGCATTGCTTTGAAAAATATTCCTTTTGTTTCCATTAGTATGTTAAAAAAATGCGAAAAACTTGGCAAAGTACTACTTCCTTTCTTTCTATAGCATTGATTTATTCTGGTTTTTCGGTAATGTCCTCACCAAAATATTTGATACTGATTTGAGTCAGTGTCCCATTTTCCCGGAGGTGTTCCAAAGATTCATTTACTCGCTTCAATAGTTTTGGATTATCCTGGGGCAGCACAATCGCCTGTTCACTGCGATTAATTAATTGCTGTCCTTTAATCTTAAATCCTTCTTTTTCAGCTGTTTTTCCTGTAACAAAATCTGTAATGACCGCATCGTGACGTCCGGTGCTCAACGCCTTTAAAGCTGTAATATCGCTGTCATATGTTTTTACATTGTCTGTATACTCGGAAGCTGTATCGGCATATGTCGATCCTTTTGCAACAGCTACTTCCTTTCCCTTTAAATCTTCGACAGTCTTAATTTTACTGTCAGGTCTGGTGAAAATTTTCGGTCCAGAATAGTAATACGGTGTAGAGAAAGAAACATGTTTACTTCGCTGCGGGTTAATCGTGTGGCTCGCAACCGCTGCATCCGCTCGGCCTGTTTTTACCCCTTCTACAATCCCTTTGAACTTGATTCGTTTCTGAACCGGCTCAAGGCCCATTTCCTTTGCAATCGCTTCCCCAACCTCAATATCAAAGCCCGACATTGTGAGATCGTCATTCATATAACTAAATGGCTTAAATTCACCAGAAGTAGCAAAAACAAATTGGTTTTTATTTATCAGTTCAGAACCATCCTCAAGCTGCTTCTTCTCTGTACAACCAGACAAAAAGCAGACTACGATTATACTAAAGACCAATAGTAACTTTTTATTCAACAACATGTTGGCTATGACTCCTTTTCCCTTTCGATTATTCCTACAATGCCTGTTACTATGTAACTTGCTTATGATAGTTAATACCCTGTCCACTCCTGATAAAACAAAAAAGTGTCAAGCACTGTTAATAGTACCCGACACTTTTGAAACATTTTTAATTTATATACATCTCTTTCAAGTGTTCTCTCTCCTCAAATATTGATGCTTTTTAGACGTTAAAAAAAGATTATTCATTGGTGAATTTAATATAACATTTCTCATCAATATAAACTGACTGTTCAAATACTTTGTTTATATAATTGCCCAAATGCTTTAGTACTCACTATGGAAGACAATTTTATAAGCAAATGGTGTGGTACAAATATGTCTTTGAATCGTTAAACCTTCTTCTCTACAACTGTCTACTAAAAAAAACAGCACCAATATAAAATTGATACTGCCTTAATTAACCACACTTACTTGTGATATGGTTCACCGTTGCACCTTTAATGGAGGTTATTAATTTTCTAAGTCGCTGCTGAGGAAGCAGCTGCGTCAGCCTTCACACAATCAATTGCAACAACGAATGCAATAATGATTTCCTCCATCTCCTCATCCAATATTTGAACTTTATAGCTATCTCCCCAAGTGAACCATTCCTTGTTCACTTTACCGATGACTTCACCATGCTGTAAGACCTGAAACTCCATATCCCACCAGTTACCGTGTATCTCCATGTCTGCCCCATCAATCGTATAGCGTGCTTTAAAGAAAGAAAACTCTTTCTTAATCGTTAACACCTCTCGACCATTTACCTCAATAAAAAACTTCGGTAAAAAGCTGAACACCTTTTTCGTAATAAGGGCTACTTCATCTCTTGTTTTATTCATAATGGAGAAAGTCTTTGGAATTTGCATAAAACTACCTTCTACGTAATAAACATCCTTTTCCTGCTGATCCTTTATTGTGAATTTGCCACTTAGACTGAATACCTTTTGCTTTATATAAAGTTGCTTCATTCTATACCTCCTTCGAAATAGCATATCAATATAGCGCAGATTTCATCATAGCTATTAATAATTATCAAAATAGTTTATTGAAAGACTTATAAATTTATTTATTCAGAGCATCAAATGTCAATACCTTACAACACTAAAGAAGCGTTTCATCTTTTCATATATAAGTAAATTTTATAAAAAAAGTAGTTCCTTCAGATCCTGTTTGAAATTCAATTTTTGCGTTATGACGGGCAGCAATTGCATAGCAGATACCTAGACCTAAGCCAGTGCCATTATCTTTGGTCGTGTAAAATGGAGTACCCAATTTCTCTACTATCGCAGGACTGATACCTTCTCCTTGATCCTGTACTGCAAGAATTACACAATTCCCATCCCCTTTGTAGGTACTGATGGATAGAACCTTACCTATGTTCATTGATTCTAAGCCATTACGGTATAGATTTATTATCAATTGTCGTATTTCGTTACGATTTAAAAGTAAATCTGGAATGTCATTCAGATTAAATTGAATAATTTTATTTTGATTAAATGCATCTATCTCTATTAAAGGCGTAATATCGCGAATAATAGAATTTAAATCTAACATCTGTAAATCGGATGTCTTAGTATTACCTATAGAAAGAAATTCAGTAATAATAGAATTAGCACGGTCAAGCTCTTCGATCATGACATTAAAGTAATCATTATGTTTTTCGAATTCGCTCTCTTTTTTTAATAGCTGCAAAAATCCTCGTACTGTTGTCATAGGATTTCTAATCTCATGGCTAATACCTGCTGCCATCTGACCTATTAAGTCTAGGTTTGATAATCTTTTCAATTCCTTCTCATATTTCTTTTTTTCAGTTATGTTTTTTAAAAGGCAACAGATTCCCTCATCATATGGGTACGCAACTGCTTCGTACCAATAATCACCATAAGCTGAGGTCATTTCGAAATGTACTGCTATTCGCTCTGACATCGCACGATGAAATTCTTTATACATGACCGTATCTACACATTTCGGGAAAATTCCCCATATATTTTGTCCTAATACATCCTTTGCCGTTTTCCTTTGCGGCAAATATTGATGTTTATTCATGTAAAGAAATTCCCACTCTTTGTTCAATGCAAAGAATCCATCCGTTATACTTTCAATAACACTTGTAACCTTTTCATTAGCAGCAGCTAGTTCCCTTGTTCGCTCTTCTACCATATTTTCAAGTTGGTCCATATATAACAAGTTTGAAATTGTAGGCGCTGTGGCTTCAACTATCGATTTTGCTAATTGAATTTGAGATTCATGGAAATTACATGTTTCCCCTCCTAAATTGACAACTGTTAAAACCCCTAATACTTCCCCCATTGAAATCAGTGGCATCATAAAAAGACTCATACTATCTATATTTGGAGTGAGAATTATACTTTTTGTTTCAATAATCTGTTGAATCATAGCTTCGTAGCTTTGGTTCATTCCTATGCTTTTTAGATTCTCCATCCAATCGGCTTCTGTCCAATCACAGTCTGTATTAAATTTCATGAATGTCATTGTGTTTTTTCCCAATGGATCCAGGAGGTGGGCTGCACTTTTTTCGCTACCTAAAACCTTTCCTAAGTAGTAAAAACATTTATCAAGACTTTTCTGCACGGAGGAACACATCGACAAATCACGTGTAACATTGAGTAACAATTGTTTTTCTGCAATAAGGTTTTCCTTTTGCTTTAAATTATTTGCGTTTTGAATTGCAACTGCAGCCATATTTACATATGCTTCAACACTCTGAATTTCTGATTCTGTTAAATTCATCGGTGTTCCATAATCAAATAAAAAAACTAAACCAAATATCTCTTGCTCATATGAAATAGGCAGTGCTAATAAGGATTTAATTTTGAAGGCTTCTACCGATCTCGGGTCCGGCCGATTATCCTTTGAGGTATCAGAGATATAGATGGTTTTTTTAGTTTCAATAACCTCTTTGGCCAGTAAGTCTGTTTCAACATCAATTACCTGTGTATCGAGGGTTATGCCATTCATATCTTCTGGCTTTCCCACAAATCCTCTAAATGTTCCATCTTTTTCTGGTAAATAAATACCCACCGAGTTACATTGCACGATTTCCTCGGAAATTGCCTGCGTTACACGCTGTAAAACTTCACGTAGTTCTAACTTTGTATTAATTACTTTGGTTATACTCGCGAGCCTAGAATATCTCGTCTGTTCACTTAACATTCACAATGTCTCCAATCAAAACCTACTAAAAGTAAAAGTATAATTTCTAGCTAACAGTCTAGTTCTAAATTAGTTTATATTATATCTGTATCCTATTATACATGGAAAACCTCTATTACTTATGATACGGTTTACCGTGATAGCGCTAGTTTGTTTCGACCCGATGATAGGAACGACCATAAGGCTTCTAATAACTCCAATTCGCTTTTGTTAGTTCCTGCTATTATTCCATTGCCAGTCACCTTCAATTACTCTATCCCCTCAATAGCTACATTCTCCGAATGATTTTTATTGTCATTTGTTCCCTTTCAGCTGCAATATTTAACACTCGCGCCAAGACAAATTTAAAAATATAAGAAACATTTTGATTCATAAATCTACTATATTCCCATTTTATTCTTAAACTCAGTTTTGAGAAAAAGGACTATCCAACAAATTCTTAAATGGAAACAGGTATACTTTTTTAGTTGGTGATGGATTGTAGCGAAGGCAGTTTTTTCTATACTCAACTGGACATAAACCATCCAGTTTTTCTTTTATTCTTTTTTTATTATAGTATCCAATGTAATCATTTAATTGCTTTAATCGTATGGCTTTTCCAAATATTGTATGATTAAATCTAAGCTCGGACTTTTAGAAATTGAATAACCAACGATTTCTCGATGAAAGACATCAAAAAACGCAGATAAATAGCGTTTGACTTAGGAGAAGTTCCCTTCAAAAACCGCACTTACTTATGATACGGTTCACCCTTCATAATTCTAAAGCTTCGGTAAATTTGTTCAATCAATACGAGCTTCATCAACTGGTGTGGCAATGTCATCTTGCCAAATGATTGTTTTTCGTCAGCTCGTTTGAGGACATCGTCGTGCAAGCCGAGGGAACCGCCTATAACAAAGGCAATTTTACTTTTTCCATAGGTCATTAATGATTCGATATCTGCTGCCATTTCTTCAGAAGATTTCATTTTGCCGTTTATCGCAAGGGCAATAACGTATGTGTCTGGGCTAAGTTTGGAAAGGATGCGCTCGCCTTCTTTTTTCTTCACAATTTCCATTTCTGCATCACTTAGCTGCTCAGGTGCTTTTTCATCAGGTACTTCAATTACGTCCATTTTTGCGTAGCCACCTAGGCGTTTTACGTATTCGTCGATCCCCATTTTTAAGTACTTTTCTTTAAGTTTTCCGACTGATACAATTGTTATATTCACACGTTATCCACCTTTACATTTCATTTACAAACAAATTATCCACAAAAGTTATCAACATATCCACAAGCATTTTCTATATATTGTGTAAAGTTATTTACTTGATACAATATATTCTGCTGACTGTTCACAGTAACTACATTTTGTGGATAACTTTTTTTCCTCTTCTACTTTATCCATAATTGGGAATACTTTTTGCTCCGCGACAAACATGTCTAAAGCGTGATCTATATGCTTTTCACAACTGTATTTTTCCATTTAATAGTCTCTCCTTATTTTCCGAAATTTCCACAAACTTATTCACAATTCCGTCTATGTTATCCACAACCTATTGTAACAAAGGAATAGCGAGTAGGGAAGGAAGGCTTTATACCGCTACTCGCTGTGTAAAGTTGTTATTCACAAATTTCTAGTTATCCACACCTGTATTTAATTTATTTCCTAATCGTTAGGGAGCTTTTTATCCTGATTTATTTAAAAAAATCGGTAGTAGATTATACATCTACTACCGATACTGTCATTACAATGAATCGCTATTTGTTAATGTTAATGTTACATCAACTAATTTACCTTGGCGATAAACTTTCATTGTTAATTTATCTCCGATTTTTTTATCGTTATACAAGTGTTTACGTAAATCAATTGATGTTTCGATTTTTTCTCCATCCATTTCAACAATAATATCGTATTGTTGCACGCCCGCTTTTGAAGCTGGTGAGTTGCCCATAACATCTGTAATGACAACGCCTGTTGTGATGTCTTTAGGCAGTTTTAATGTTTGTTGTTGATAGAATGCTGGTACGTCTGTTAAATCAACTAATGTAATACCCATTGTTGGACGTTTCATTTCTCCGTTGCGTTCTAGTTCCTCAATAATTGGTATTGCTGAGTTAATTGGAATCGAGAAGCCTAAACCTTCAACAGATGATTCAGCAATTTTCATGGAGTTAATGCCTACTAATTCACCAGCTATGTTCACTAGTGCACCACCACTATTACCAGGGTTAATAGCCGCATCTGTTTGCAATACTTCTTGTTGCCAATCTGCTACTTTGTCGCCATTTAAATCAACTGGTACAGAACGATCTTTCCCTGAAACAACACCTGTTGTAACAGAGCCATAAAATTCTAATCCTAGTGGATTCCCGATAGCAATAACTGTTTCCCCTTGTTTTAGTACATCTGAGTTACCAAATGTCGCAACTGTTTTAACATTTTTCGAACTGATTGAAATAACTGCTAAATCTGTCCAAACATCGCTACCGACTAATTGTGCCTCTTCTTTTGAGCCATCTTGCATTGTTACTTCTAATTGTTTTGCCCCTTCAATTACGTGGTTATTTGTTACGATAAAGGCTTTATCACCCTCTATCTTATAAATAACACCTGAGCCACTTCCTGTTTCTGTATCTTGTGTCGTTTGCTGATTCCAAAAACCGCCGCTTGCGACTTCTTGAATATTGGTAATCCCTACAACAGCACCTGATGCTTTATCGACTGCACTTATGACATCGTTCTTTACTTCTGTAGCTACTTGGTTGATGGTTGTATCATTTTTGCCAGTACTACTTGTTGTTGTCCCCGGCATTTGATTAACAAGTCCAGGAAGCATTAGCCAAACGAGTAAAGCACCGATGATTACGCCAACTAGTCCACTAAAGAAATAGCCCCCTTTACCGCCACCGCTTCCGTTGCCTCCACCTTTCTTTTTCGAACGCTTCTCTTGCATTTCTTTTTCCTCACGTTCAAGTCTCTCTTGTAGAGGTGATTTCTGGATTTCATCATTATTTAGAAAATCACTGTTTTTATCATCTTCATTAAAATAACTCATGTTCCTCATCCTTTCGTGCGACTGCTCTATCTATTAATTCTTGCCTTTATCATACGATTCAAACATTAAAATTACATGAAAAATAAATAAAATGGGTATAAAAAATAGCTGTTCAATGCATTAATAATAAATGCAATTGAACAGCTTATCTTTTTAACTATATAGACTCTATTTATTTTTGCAGATAAACAAGCAAGAAATCTCTCATAGCCTTTATGCTAACTCGATACTCACTCTTGTCCTATTTTTAAACCGTTACTAGCTTTGTCGGCTCCTCAGCATCCGTATCTAATAAACGGACATACTCACCTGCAATAATCCCACAAGATTGCAACGTTTGCGAAACGCTCATGCGCGCAAGCTCTTTCATATTATTATCTTTACTTAAATGTGATAAGTAAATATTCGTTGGCTTTTCAAACACAACCTCGCTCATCGCAATAGCTGCATCTTCATTTGATACATGTCCTACATCACTCAAAATACGACGCTTTATGGACCAAGGATAACGTCCCATTTGTAGCATATTGACATCATGATTACTTTCGAACACAAAGGAATCTGCGCCGCGAATAATACCCTTCATACGGTCGCTAACATAGCCTGTATCGGTAATAATCACGAGTTTACGACCATTCTCATGAAATGTATAAAACATCGGATCTGCTGCATCGTGGGAAACGGCAAATGATTCAATTGATAGTGTGCCAAAATGCTTCACCGTCTCCATTTCAAACTCAAAACGTTGCTCTACAGGAATATCTCCTACGAGTCCGTCCATTGCCTGCCACGTTTTTGCATTCGCATATATCGGTACATTATATTTACGCGCTAATACGCCAATTCCTTTAATATGATCACTATGTTCGTGAGTAACTAAAATGCCACTTAGCTGTTTCATATTGCGGTCGATTTTTGCAAAGAGCTGCTCCATCTTTTTTCCACTAAAGCCAGCGTCGACAATAAATGCATGATTATCGTTCTCTACATAAATCGAATTGCCTGTACTGCCACTTGCTAAAACACTAAATCGCATCATTAAACTCCCCAGTCTTCTTCTTCAACCTCTTGCTTTTCCTCTTGTATTTCAATAATCTTACCTTCCACAGCATCGACAAAATACTCTTCAATTTCACCGTCTGATAATTTTACGCGTACTTCCCATGTTGGCAATAATACTTGTGTTTGAGTTAAATAAACAAGTGTTGAATAGCCTAGCTGCATATGCTCAATACGTGAATCTGGCTTTAAAAGCCCTTTTGCATATAATGCCTGAATCACCTGAATCGGCGGAAGTACACTTTCTTGTTGCTCCACTTCCTCAATATTATCAAGCATCGTTTGCTCATACATGGTTACTTCATTGTCCGCATTCCATTGTATTTTTAACAGACCACTCTTATTGTAATAGAGCATTCGATTATTTGTTTTTTGAAAGAAGATGGCTATACGTTCATCACGATTGACCTTCCATAATCCGTAGGAACCACCTTCTTTAATATTTGTCTGCACAAACTCTGTGAAGCTTGCATCATCATTCACATTTCTCAATTTCACAGGACTTAGTAAAATTACCCGCGCCTCTTTTGGATCGGTAGTATTTGCTTGATGATTTGGATCGGTAAAATCAGCAGCCGTAAACGTATGAACTTTACCTGAAATATACGTAGCTGATTCGACGCCACTCGGCAGGACACCATATGTAATATTGTCCTCTTTCAAACGAGCATCTGTCGTTTTCTCACCTGGAACCTCAACGCTTTGTGCCTCATTGTAACGATTCACATACAATGAGTATAAGAAAATATTTAAAATTAAAAAGACGACGATAAAAATGGATTTTGTTCTATTCCAATCCATTTTTTACACCCCCAAGCATTTCAGGTGTCAGTAAAATCCATGAACCATTTCGGATAATAAACCAGCTCGGTTCTAACGTAAATAATCTTAGATTTTCATCTTGCGTTAAATAATATCCAACGGCAATTTCATCGATATCTGATAATACAATATTATTTAGCTTATGAATTTTTTCAACTATTTCCGCTCCAGATGGCAGTTCTTTAATCTCTTTTTCCGATATGTCTAAAGAAAAATAAGGACGTTTATAACGGAAAATGCGGTTATCTCCCCATACCGTTGAAATACGAGTTGTCGCTTGATCACTATAGACAGGGAACCCTTGTAAATAAAGCTGATAATCTATTTGATTTTTACTCGGATTGCTTGATACATATCGGTAATCCGCTGTGAAGCCCCCATGTTCATTAATAAATTCAAAGCTATCCTGGAAGAGCTTCGATGGCTCAATTCGTTCGCTACTTTCTGCAGCTGGATATACATATGTTAATGATTTAGCCCTTGTGTCGACCGTCATAAGAGACAATCCATCTGTATATTTTTCAAATGTCGCACTTTCAACATTGCGTTGTACAACGTTTGGCTCTGAGAATAAGACATTTTTAAATAGCTCTGGTGATAGTTCATTCATATAATACGTATATTTTACAGACTCAATTTTATCGCTAGGAACGTAAAGGGAAGTATAGCCATCACGCTCTACTTCTTTATACGCACTTTGCAATTTTGACGGTTCAATAATATCTTTAGCAAATTCATTGGCATTTGTAATACTTACATGTGAGCGTAACAGTGATTTATTAGAGCTACTAACGAAATACATCTGTACTTCTTTATTCGAGTAATTGGTCCAATCTATAATAATACGATTGAAAGTTGTCTCTGGTAACTCTTTTTCATCAAAATTGAAAATTGTATTAAGCTCTGAGAAAGGTATTTCTCCAGCGAAAAACACAGTCATACGATTATTAGTACGTATCATTTCATTGATATAGGTTGGTGAAATATTATTATTCACTCGAACTAGATCAAGAATGTTCCAGCCATCAAAGATATTCATAATATCTTTCATTGTGCCATTTGATACTGTACCTGTTAATTCATCGTCATTGCTATAAATTGCTTTATACGGCTTTATGACGTCTTCCACTTTCTTTTGTGTGCCAATTAAAATTTCCTTGCCCTCTGTTTGCTCAATTACTTTGTAATCAGGAGTATAGGTCCAAATAATGAAGGTTAGCACAACACTTAGCATGACGAGTAGAAATAAAACAATCGATTTTACCGGTTCTATATATTTCATCCCCACTCACCTGCCTCGTCAAAATCATCTAATTCAAATGGTAGTGTAAAGAAGACTGTTGTACCATATCCTTCTTCACTCTCAGCCCAAATCTTCCCACCATGCGCTTCAATCATTTCCCGTGCAATGGCTAATCCAAGGCCTGTACCCCCCATAGAGCGTGCTCTTGCGCGATCAACTCTATAAAAACGATCAAAAATTCGACCTACATTTTCTTTTGGAATACCCATCCCATCGTCTGAAATCATTACCTTGAGCATATTTCCTTGTACAGTAAAACCAAAACGGACATTACCGCCATCTGGAGAATATTTAATGGCATTCGAAATAACATTGTCAATTACTTGCGTCACCTTATCCGTATCAATTTCAACGTAATACGATGTCTCCGGAAGTAATCGTTCAAATGTTACATTTTCTGATTTAGACATTTCAAAGCGATCAATAATTCGATTAAAGAATGAATTAAATAACACAATGTCCTTATTCAATTTATAATTACTACTATCCATTCGAGATAATTGAAGTAGGTCATTCACTAAACGAATCATACGCTCGGTCTCCGTTTGGGTAACGTTTAAAAATGTTGGTGCAATATTGTCATCCTTCCATGCACCATCCATTAATGCCTCCAAATAACTATGCATCGTTGTTAATGGTGTACGAAGCTCATGTGATACATTTGATACAAACTCTCTACGTTCCATTTCGATCTTTTCCTGCTCTGTAATATCATGAAGGACCGTAATTAAACCATTAATAAACCCTGTTTCTTTTTGAATAACCGAAAAATTAGCACGTAAAATATACGGAGCCTCTGACGTACTAAAATCCAAGTTAATTGCATCATTCATATGGATTAAATCTTCAAAGCTATATTCCTGATCAATTCCTAAAACGGATGCGATAGGACGTCCTAACGTAATATCTCTTGAAATATGCAATAACTCTAATGCTGGATCATTAATAAGGATAATACGTCCTTTGCGATCTGTTGCAATAACGCCATCGGTCATATTACTAAGAACAGAATCGAGTTTTCGCCGTTCTGCCTCTGTCGTTGATTGAGACTCTTGCAAACGATTGGTCAGATGGTTAAAGGTCGTGGCAAGCTGCCCAATCTCATCTGTTCCGTAAACCCGTACTTTGCGAGAAAAGTTTCCTTTCGCCATTGCTTGCGCTTGTTTACGCATATCAGCAATAGGTTGCGTAATTGTACGTGCCACTAAAATGCCTAAGAAAATAGTAACTACTAACGATACGGCTGTACCACCTAGGAAAATACGGTTAATATCATTCATCTGTTCAAAAACAGACTCGATATTTGCTTCAATATAAAGCACCCCGATAATTTCATCGTCAGGGCCTGCTCCATCACGGATTGGCGTTGCTAGCACCCATACTCGGTTTCTTGTTTTATTATCCAGTTTTATAATATCAAATAATGTTTCTGCTGATATCGCTCGCCGGACGAGGTCTGTATTCGAACGCTGTCCAATTAAACTTTGATTATCTACTTCTGAAGTTGCAAGTATACGCTGTCTACTATCAATTACGCGAATTTCTAAAATATCACCTGTCGATACATCCTTCAATCCTGTTGAAAATTCCTTTACGATGGATTTTAGACTTTCCTCAAGTGAAGGCATACTTTCATCGCGTTCTTTCAAAATTTCTTCACGAATGCTATATTGCATCAAATCTACACGCTGAAAAATAGACTCTTGAAAATTACTTTTCAAATTCCGCTCTAATTCCTTTGCGAAATAGATGCCTATAATTTGTAATGCTAACATGATCAACAAAATATAAATTAATACAAGCTTGACATGAATTGATTTAAAGAAGCTTACTTTCTGCATTTCCTTTACTCCTGTTCAGGATTTCGTAAATAATACCCTACACCACGTCGAGTGACAATCCATGCCGGATGACTTGGATTATCCTCTATTTTTTCACGAAGTCGACGAATCGTTACATCGACTGTACGTACATCACCAAAATAATCGTAGCCCCATACTGTTTGTAAAAGATGCTCACGAGTCATCACTTGACCAATATGTTTACCTAAATAATGTAGCAATTCAAACTCTCGATGTGTTAGCTCAATTGCTTCATCACGCTTCATCACTTGATAAGCGTCAGGCTGGATAACAAGAGATCCTACTACAATTTCATTTGATGCTTCTTCTTCTTCCTCAGCTGCAGGAGCCACTACTTGAAGGCGACGCATATTAGCCTTTACACGTGCAATAAGTTCACGCGTACTAAATGGCTTCGTTACATAATCATCCGCGCCCATTTCTAAGCCTAACACCTTATCAATCTCTGAACCTTTAGCTGTTAGCATAATAATAGGGAAATCATATTTTTTTCGAATTTCTCTACAAACTTCCATACCATCTCTTTTTGGTAGCATTATATCTAATAGCATTAAATCTGGTTGCTCTTCCTCAACCTTTTCTAATGCTTCATCTCCATCATAAGCACAAATTACTTTGTAGCCTTCTTTAATTAAATTAAACTGTAAAATATCTGCGATTGGTTTCTCATCGTCAACAACTAAAATTGTTTTGCTCATACATTCTCTCCCTTTCGCTATTCATCTATTCTAAACAATGTGTATTTGTAAAGTTACTACTCTTAACTCTAACATGCTTTTAGCTTCCATGCATTATTCATGTCCAGTTTCCCTATTTCGACAATTATTTCTCGGGAAATAACTTAACTTTTATGCTTACTATACAAAAAGGCAGCCCACTATTTGGACTGCCATTTACAAAAGATCAATTACGCCTCAGCGTATTTGTATCCAGATTTAAGCTACTTAAAAAGCTCCTCATAAAAATCTGTGACATCCGCTAGGGCCTTTAACTTGATACAGCTTGGGGTTAAATCCCCACTGAATTCAATGCATCTCTGGCATCCTCTACTTAATAGAAGTAAAGGATGTTTGCTGAAGCAATTTAATTACTGACCTACATATGATAATGGATTGACAAGCTCTCCATTTTTCTCAACTTCAAAGTGTAAATGTGTACCTGTTGAATTTCCTGTAGAGCCCATAATCCCAATAACCGAACCTTTTTCAACTACTTGTCCAACGCTAACTTTTATAGAAGATAAATGTCCATAAAGCGTCGTATAGCCATTTTTATGATTAATAACAATGCGATTACCATAGCTGCCAGAAACACCAGCTGCTACAACTACACCATTATCTGAAGCTAGTATATTGTAGTTACTAGGACGAGCAATATCAATCCCACGATGGTTGGCACCCCAACGTTGCCCCATTCCACTTGAAATATAGCCCCCTACTGTTGGCCATGAAAACTCTCCCGTTCCACGAGATGAGATAACTTTTGTTCCTACAACTTCAATTTGATCTACTGGCTGTTGTAGTACTTTTTCTTCTAAAGCTACTTTTGACGTTCTTGTTCCATTTTCAGCAGTGATTAAGTAAGAAGTTTCTTTTTTACCGTTAACACCTTGCTGTTTTACAACTGTTTCACCTTTGTACATCGTAGGATCTTCTTCAGTTATTTTTTTATATGGAATTGTATCTGTAATTTTCTTTTCTTGTTTTACTTCTATCGCTACAAATGGTTTCGCAACTGTAACATTCAATGCTTGTCCAATTTGTAATACTGTATCAACTGTAAGACCAGGATTTAATGCAATTAATTCAGCCGTTGTTAAGTCATGTTTTTTAGCGACTGCTCCTAATACATCACCTGATTGAATTTGATATTCCTCTTGCTTAAGGGAGCCTGTCATTAAATACTTAACTGCCTCTTCAGGTGATACAACAGCATCTGGAGCTACCTTTTGTGTTACCCCAGAAATGCCTTGTTTAAACGTAATATTTAAAAGGCGTGATTCACCAGACTGTAAAGCTGGTAAATTATTTATAGATTGCTGGTTAGCAAGCGAGTCTAACTCTTGTTGTGAAACATATTGTAGCTTTAACATACGAATTGTTTCTTCGTAGGCATCCGCATCTTTTAAATAGGCGATTGGCTTATTATCTACTAATAATGCAAAGGCAGGCGATTGAGCTACTAATGATTGCTCAAGCTTCGCTAAAGTTTCTGCGTCCTTTGTTTCATTACTAAACACTTGCTCTGGTATTATTTTCACCGCTGAGTTAGCATCAATTAATAAGTCTTTATACTGATTACTTGCTTGTTGTTCTTTTGAAACAATAATTTCATGAACAGCTTTGTCATCAGATACAGCACCCATATATTCATTATCTACATATACATGATAGATTTTATTTAATGCTTCTTTATGATTATTTTCTTTTGTAAAGCCCACGTTTATTGCGAAACTTGCCATTAAAACTGCAATAATTGATACTTTCTTAAAAGAAGAAAAATTGTAGGTGAATCGATTGCTTCCTTCTTTTTTATTCCAAGACGAACTCATTCAATAAAGCCCCTTCCAACTTTAACCTAACATAGGTTTAATTACCCACAAAGAATTTTGCACCACTATAATGTACCATAAAGAAAATGTTGTTTGAATAATTTATCCTTTTTGTAATGAAAATGTATTATTTCTCTACTAATTGTTACATAATACCTATAATTTACAGTACTCATTCCTACTCCTCTTTTTTAAAAATTAAGAAATATTATCCTTAATTTTTTATTTCAAAACAGATTTAGAACTTATTACTTTTTAGTTTTTAAATATTTCGATAAAATAGAGTAAGAGACTAGTTGATTGGAGCGATTGAATTGAGTGATTCACAGACCTCATTGAAGGTAGCGAAAGCAAAACAACAAAAAAAGAATACAGTGCGGAAAATTACCACCAGAACGATTATGGTTGCAATAGGTGCTATCATTATGGCAGTAGGACTTGAGCTATTTTTAGTACCCAACCATATTATGGATGGTGGCATCGTTGGTGTTTCCATTATCGCCTCACATTTATTAAGCTTACCCCTAGGCATATTCATCTTCGTTTTAAACTTACCTTTTATCTTTTTAGGATATAAACAGATTGGTAAAACATTTGCACTTTCTACAGGGCTCGGCATTACAGTGCTCTCTGGAACAACAATCTTCTTACATAATCTTCAGCCATTTACAACAGACACATTACTCGCCACAGTATTTGGTGGTATTATTTTGGGCATTGGTGTTGGTATCGTTATACGTTATGGTGGTTCTTTAGACGGTACTGAAATTTTAGCCATTTTATTTAACCGAAAATCCCCCTTCTCGGTCGGAGAAATTATTATGTTCTTTAACCTTCTTATTTTCACAATTGCAGGTTTTGTTTTTACGTGGGAGCAGGCAATGTACTCTATCATGGCCTATTATATTGCCTACAAAATGATAGATATTGTGATACAAGGGATGGAAGAATCAAAATCTGTATATATTATTAGCGATGAAATTGATGAAATTGGGCAAACAATTATGGATCGGCTTGGTCGTGGGGTTACGTTTCTACATGGTGAAGGAGCCTATACTGGGAATGACAAAAAAGTTATTTTTACAGTCATTACGCGATTAGAAGAATCAAAATTAAAATCAATTGTCGCTGAAATTGACGACCATGCATTCCTTGCAATAGGGAATATTGCAGAAGTAAAAGGTGGTCGCTTCAAGAAGAAGGACATTCACTAAAAAAGAGCAGCTCGGACAAAAGAGAAAAAGGTGTTAGATTGATTACAATCAATCTAACACCTTTTTGCTTTGCCGTTGATGTTCGCTACGGCGGTTGCTTTCCGCGGGCACATCGTAAGCCGCAACCGTCGCTGTCGCGCCGCCTGTTACGTCTTACGTATTGTGCTGTTCCCGCAGGAGTCACCGCCTCCGCTACCATCAACTAGTGCTCTCTTCTAATTTTTCATTTATTACAATAGCAAGTATAACTAAGGTTTCATACATTTTAAATTGTGAGGAAATACGAACACCTTTGTTCCTTTTTTAAAATTTGTACATGCCTCTTTTTTATACTTCCCAAATATCTACTAACACATTTGTTTGTTCACGACCAGGGCCGACAGAGAAAGTAGCAATTTGAATGCCCGTTAATTCACTTACACGTTCAACGTAACGGCGTGCATTCTCTGGTAGCTCTTCTAATGTACGGCAGCTTGTAATATCTTCTGACCAGCCTGGTAGCTCTTCATAGATAGGTTCACATTGTTCAATTATATGAAGATTCGCTGGGTACTCCGTAATTGTTTCATCTTTATATTTATAAGCAGTACAAATTTTTACTGTCTCTAAGCCAGATAAAACATCAATTGAGTTAAGTGATAGATGTGTAATACCACTTACACGACGTGAATGGCGAACTACAACCGTATCAAACCAGCCAACACGGCGAGGGCGTCCAGTCGTTGTACCGTATTCGCGACCAACTTCACGGATTTGTTGACCAACATCATCAAATAATTCAGTTGGGAACGGGCCATCTCCTACACGTGAAGTATAGGCTTTACATACACCAATAACACTTGATACTTTAGATGGGCCAATACCTGCACCAATCGCTACACCACCAGCAACAGGGTTTGAAGAAGTAACAAATGGATAAGTTCCTTGATCGACATCAAGTAAAATACCTTGTGCGCCTTCAAATAATACTTTGCCACCCTCATCTAACACATCATTTAAAATTTTTGAAGTATCAGTAACATATTTTGCGATTTCTTGTCCGTAACCATAAAACTCTTCGAAAATATCTTCGAATGTTACACCTTCAACTTCATAAAACTTCTCAAACAATTTATTTTTAATTGCTAAATTATGACGTAGTTTTTCTTCAAATACTTCTTTATCTAATAAATCAGCCATGCGGATACCGATACGTGCCACTTTATCTTGATAGCAAGGACCAATTCCTTTACACGTTGTACCGATTTTATTTTCGCCACGGCTTTCTTCATCTGCGATATCTTGTTTAATATGATATGGAAAAATGACATGGGCACGATTTGAAATACGAAGATTATCCGTATTAATGCCTCGCTCTTGAAGTCCTTTTAGCTCTGTTACAAGCGACTTCGGATTAATAACCATCCCATTCCCCATTACAGAAGTTTTTTCTTTGTAGAAAATACCTGATGGGATTAAATGGAGTTTATATGTTTCTCCACCAATTTTAATGGTATGTCCTGCATTATCGCCACCTGCAAAGCGAGCGATTGCATCTGCCTTTTGTGAAAGAAAATCTGTAATTTTACCTTTTCCTTCGTCTCCCCACTGTGTTCCTACAACTACAACTGATGTCATAATCAGCACCTCCGTTAGATACGTATTGTATCTCATTAATCAAGCCGTAAATTATTGTAACAATGATAGAAACGACTCGTCAACAAAAAACAGTTAAAAATACGAACATAAAATCAATTACTATGATTTAACGTTCGTGTTTAATGACGGAATGGTATGAATATTATCTCTATTTTAGATAAATATTACTAATCACGTGGAGGTGGTGGTGGCATTTGTGACCAATCCACGTTTATAAATTTATTGAATTCCTTTTTAAAAGCAAGTGTAACTGTTCCAGTTGGACCGTTACGTTGTTTAGCAATTATAATTTCAATCATATTTTTACTCTCGGACTCTTTATCGTAATAATCATCACGATATAAGAAGGCAACAATATCGGCATCCTGCTCAATACTTCCTGATTCACGTAAGTCACTCATCATTGGTCGCTTATCCTGACGTTGTTCCACGCCACGTGATAACTGTGATAATGCAATAACAGGTACCTTTAATTCACGCGCTAATTGTTTTAACGAACGTGAGATTTCTGATACTTCTTGTTGACGGTTTTCACCTGGCTTACCACTACCTTGAATAAGCTGTAAGTAATCGATTAGAATCATTCCAAGTCCATGCTCTTGTGCTAAACGTCTACACTTTGCTCTAATTTCATTGATACGTACACCTGGTGTGTCATCAATAAAAATACCCGAATTCGATAAACTTCCCATTGCCATCGTTAGTTTACCCCAATCTTCGGTTGTTAAAGCACCTGTACGTAAAACTTGTGCATCAATATTTCCTTCCGCACATAGCATACGCATGATTAGTTGCTCTGCACCCATCTCTAATGAGAAGATGGCAACATTTTCACGTGCTTGTACAGCAACACTCTGTGCAACATTTAGCGCAAAAGCTGTTTTCCCTACAGAAGGTCGTGCCGCGACTATAATTAAGTCATTGCGTTGGAAGCCAGCTGTAATATGGTCTAAATCACGGAATCCTGTTGGAATACCCGTTACATCACCTTTACGTGATTGAAGCTGTTCAATATTATCGAATGTCTCTACTAAAACGTCTTTTACATGTTTAAAGTCGCCAGCATTTTTGCGGTTGGCGACCTCCATCATTTTCTTCTCTGCCTCGCCAAGTAATGCCTCTACCTCATCCTCACGTGTGTAGCCATCTTCTACAATTTTTGTAGCTACACGGATTAAACGACGTAAGAGCGCTTTTTCCTCAACGATTTTTGCATAGTGAGCAACGTTTGCTGCCGTAGGGACAGCATTGGCGAGCTCTAGTAAATACGATAGCCCGCCAACATCCTCAATCTCTTTTTTTGCTGATAATTCCTCAGTAACTGTTACAACATCTATCGCTTTTCCTAGATCACTTAAACGCAGCATCGTTTCAAAAATCTTCTTATGTGCGTTTTGGTAAAAATCATCGGCTAGCAATATTTCTGATGCCGTGATTAATGCCTGTGGTTCTAGAAAAATCGCACCGATAACCGATTGCTCCGCTTCCCGGTTATGCGGTGGAACGCGGTCTATCATCGGTTCGTTCATGGATAGTCGCCCCTTATTCTTCCGTTACTTGTACTTTTAATGTTGCTGATACTTCGTGATGTAGTTTTACAGGTACATTTGTAAAGCCTAGTGCACGGATTCCTTCAGGTAAAGTCATTTTACGTTTATCTATTTTAATGCCATGTACTTTTTGAAGTGCTTCAGCAATTTGTTTTGTAGAAACCGAACCAAATAGGCGACCGCCATCACCTGATTTTGCTTTTAGCTCAACAGTTAATGCTTCTAGCTTTTCTTTTAAAGCTTTTGCTTCTGCTAATTCTGCTGCTGCATTTTTTTGTTCTAATTTCTTTTGGCCTTCTAATTGACTCATTGCTTGGGCATTCGCTTCTGCAGCATAGCCGTTTTTAATTAGGAAGTTTTGTGCATAGCCATCTGCTACATTTTTTATTTCCCCTTTTTTTCCTTTACCTTTAACATCTTTTAAAAATACTACTTTCATAATTCAGAACTCCCTTCGAGTACCTCATATATGGCCTCTTCTAAATATTTTTTTACTTCATCAATGGAAAGTGCTTCTATTTGGCAAGCTGCATTCGTTAAATGCCCGCCACCGCCAAGCCTTTCCATGATAAGCTGTACATTTACTTCCCCTAGCGACCTTGCACTAATACCGATTTTACCGTCAGCACGATGCGCAATGACGAAGGATGCGTTAACGTCTTTCATCGTAAGTAAAATATCAGCCGTTTGTGCGATTAATACGGAATCATAAATTTTCGATTCTTCACCTACAGCTACTGCTACGCCAGGCTTCACGAATTTTACCGTTTGCACAATTCTTGAACGTTCGATGTACGTAATGATGTCTTCCTTTAATAACCGCTGCACTAACACTGTATCGGCACCATTTGTTCGTAAATATGAAGCTGCCTCAAAAGTACGTGCACCTGTACGAAGTGTAAAACTTTTTGTATCAACAATAATCCCCGCTAATAATGCTGTCGCCTCTAACATATTAATTTTTGCTCGCTTTGGCTGATACTCTAGCAATTCAGTTACAAGCTCTGCTGTGGACGAAGCATACGGCTCCATATAAACGAGTGTCGGATTTTCAATAAAGTCTTCGCTACGACGATGATGGTCGATAACTACTACCTTTTCCGCAAGCTTTAATAAGTATGGATCGATTACTAAATTAGGCTTATGTGTATCCACAATAATCAGTAACGATTTTTCAGTCATTTTCGCTGCAACTTCTTCTGGCGTTAAGAAATGCTCATAGAAGTCAGATTTACTTTCAATTTCATGCATTAAACGTGTTACGCTACCGTTTAATTCATCAAAATTAATAACTACATAGCCCTTTACATCATTCATTTGTGCCATTTTGCGGACCCCGACAGATGCCCCTATAGAGTCCATATCAGGGTTTTTATGTCCCATTACAAACACTTGGTCACTGTCTTGTATTAAGTCACGTAATGCATGTGAGATAACACGCGCTCTTACACGAGTACGTTTTTCTACAGGGTTGGTTTTACCACCGTAAAATTTAAGCTTTCCAGTAGGCTGCTTGATGGCTACCTGATCCCCACCCCGACCTAATACAAGGTCCAAGCTTGATTGGGCTAACTCACCAAGTTCCACTAATGAAGAAGAGCCTGCTCCAACGCCAATACTCAGCGTTAAGGAAAGGTTTTTTTGTGCTGTCTTTTCACGGATCGTATCTAAAATAGCAAATTTCTTCTTTTCTAGTTCCGTTAAAATGGACTCATTTAAAACCGCTAAAAAACGGTCCGATGAAATTCGTTTTACAAAAATACCATGCTCCGCTGCCCAGTCGTTGACAATGGATGTTACCATCGTATTTGTTAAGCTACGTGGTTGATCGTCCATTGCTTGCGTAATTTCATCATAGTTATCAACAAATAAAATTGCAATGACTGTGCGATCTGCGAAATATTGTTTTTCAATAGCGATTTGTTCAGTAATATCGAAGAAGTATAGTAAACGCTCTTCTTCTTTGTAAAAGACACGATATTTCCGATCACGCAGCGTAATCGTAGCTTCTTTTGTCTCCTCGGTCTTCATCAGTACATAGATGTCGTCGGATATATTAACGATCCCCTCACCCACTAATGCCTCATTGTCTAACACATTTTGCATATATGGATTGGACCATTCTATTTCATATTCCTCATTCACCAGCAAAATCCCAATTGGCATTTCTAGTAATGCCTCTTCTCCAACCTTTTTCATACGGAAGGAAATGGATTCAATATGCTTTTCTGTCTCTTCAAAAGTAGCTTTTTCAATTTTCCATGTATAGGCCATTAATATAGCGAAGCCTATTCCATAGCCAATACCAATCCCAATATTCCATATACATAGAAGCACAAACGTCACAATGCCAAAAATGGAAAGAACAAAAAGCGGATAGCGGATTGGTCGTCTTCTAAAAGTCCCCATTACATCAGCCCCTTATTCCTTAGTCTTCCCTTTCACAAGTGAACGCACGTCGAAACCTAAATCTATAATACCGAGTAAAATAATGAATGATGCAAGTGGAATGGCTAAAATCGTAGCGATCCATTTTACAATACTCGGCATTCCTTTTGTTGTAATGAAATAATGTATAAATGATATCCCTTGAAGGATTAATAAAAGCCACAAAATATAAGACACATTTAATACGATAACATCTAGCATAGAGCCTGCTTCTGGACGTAAAAATAGATTAATACACAATATAATCATGTAGTACCATAACACAGAACGTGGAAGTCGCATATTTTCAAACGGTGAGAATTTAGGAACTTTTATACCTAATCGTTTTAAAATTGGTAAATTTAGTGTAATAACAATAAAAGCTATTGAAAATGCTAAGATTGTCACCGTCGAAGGTATTGTTAGCTCAATAGTTTTAAGCAGAACCTCCATTTGTTCAGGTTGAATTGCAACTTGACCCGTTACACTTTTAGCAAGCTCGTTGGATTGCTCATAACTGTCCCGAGCAAGATCTAAACTCATTTCAATCACGTTAATTCCCGCTAATTGCACATAGGCTAGATACACAAGTGCTGACGATAAAAGTACCGCGATACCTGATGACATGAATAAATAAAGTTTGCTCTTCTTCAATTGAATTCCATTACCTATGACTACTCCAAGCAACGCCATAATAAAGGCAAATGGCAGCATAAATAGTCCACTCGTTAAAACTGTTAAAATACAGCCAACAACTGCAACGAGTATTGATGAGGAACGCTTGTAACTTGCGCTATACCAAGCAATCGGTAATGGAGTAAATAATAAGGCTACCATAGAAATGATTGGTACATACGCTGAAGCAATCATTAAGATTGTAAAAATTGCAACCATCATCGAGCCTTGTACAAGCGCCTTTGTTTGATTATTCGGCATTGAAAACCTTCCTTTTTGTCAGTCAAACTTACTAAACTTTATTGTACCATTTTTTCACCTTATTGAACAAAAAACGCTAAGAACGTCTGTATGCTTTATGATCAATTGATGTCAAAAGTAAAATTTCTTAATAAAAAAAGGTAAATCGTATGGCATTTTACTGTTTTAATCAGTAAAAAGAAAATGGATGAAGAAAAAATTAAAAATGAGTCCGGCGCAATACCGAACTCATTTTTATAACCCTCGCGAAATAACAGACGTGACTTTAAAGATAATGGCTATTGATCGCGCACAGTTCAACCTTTAGAGTTTTGGGTGTTCAAGAGAATCCCCTCAGAACTCATAACATACTCTTTATCAACATACTGAGAACTTAAGTGACTATGAGTAGCCATAACGATAGTCGTTTCGTTCTCGCATAGCCTTTTAAAAAGGTTGAACACTAACATCGTCGTATCGTCATCCAATGATCCAGTAGGCTCATCTGCTATTAACAATTTAGGCTTTTTAATTAATGCTCTAATGACCCCTACCCGTTGTCTTTCTCCTCCAGATAACTTGTCGATTTTCTTATTAAGTAAATGGTTAATTTTTAAATCCGCACTCAGCTCATCAATACACGCCGTGGTTTGCTTTTTATCATATTTACCTAATAATAACGGTGCTACTATATTTTCTCGAACTGTGAGGTTGCGTATCATTGGATTGTATTGTGAAATGTATCCGATTTGACTGCCTCTTATATTCGAAAGTTCGTTAAGATTTTGCTCATGCATTATTATACTATCCATAACATACTGACCACTATCTGCTTTTTCAAGTCCAGCTAATATATTTAGAAGCGTGCTTTTACCGACACCGCTTGGCCCTTTTATAGAGATGAATTGATTGTCGGCAACTTCTAAATTAATGTTGGTCAATATCGTTTTTTCTTTATACGCTTTTACTATGTTAACTAATGATATAAAGTTTATAATTTTAATCACCCTTTAACTTTTCAATGACATTCGTTGTTGCTAATAAGTTATTCACTAACATGTAAACAACGACATTGAATAACAACCAAACCAAGAACCCGGCAATTATTAAAATGGATATAATCGAAATGTCTTGCATGAATAGAACGGTGCACAACAATGCTAATCCTATACTCATGCCATTGAGGATTGAAAATTCAAGTTGTATATTTTTTTTGATTTTATGATTTGCAACCCCACTCATAATGAACACTAAATACGTATCAAATTGTCTTTTTATAAAGCTTTTAACGAACAAATAGAAGGCACACAAAATAAAAATAAATACAACACCCGATATTGTAAAAATATGTGTTTGATTGGCATCAATCATTTTATATAAGAGATCAACTGATAGCGAATTCGCACCAATAATTTGATAATCAGTGAAATTCGTCGCTTTTTCTATCTCTCCAATTTCCTTTCTTACTTCAAGCGCGTTTAAGTTGGTCATTAAATGGCCACCCATTTTACTTAAAAGAAGTGCCCTAAAGAATACTTCATCTACATCCGTTTTTTGTAACAACTTAGTGGGCTGTTCAGAAAGCGACATGGAAGGTAATAGAATATAACGATTGAGTACTTGTTGCGGTTCAAGGTTAGTGAAAATAGATGAATTTTCCTTAGCAAAGCCTACTACTCGCCCAATAAATTTTTCAAAATAATAATGAATCTCTAATTGGTCATTTAACTTATAGTATGGACGATAGTCAGAGCCAAGAATAACTGGTATTTCCTTTCTTCCTGCTACGTAGACATAAGCGGAATCATCAAATGGCTGTCCTTCCATCAGTTCAACGATATTATAATCAAATACAGATTTAGTCACTTGTATCGATTTAGTAGTTTGATATAACTCACCTTCGTACTCATATATATCATTATTAGAGCCCCATTCATAATAGGCGGAGAACTTCTTATCAGGAGGATATTCTTTTAAACCTATTTGTTGCGATACGGCATTATAAAAGACAACTTTACTATTTTTAAATACCCCATTATTAAAATCATTGAGTATATCGTAGTTTTTTACATCTTTGAAAAATTCAATTTCCCTTTCACCTATTAAATCATCCGAAATCTGATAGATGTTGTAGTTATGAAATTTACTTGCTGAACGTATTTCTATTTTGGAAATATTTATATTTACTAACAGAACAAATAAAACGAGAGAAAATATAAATGAAAGTAGCACAGTTAACAACGTAAACAATTTTTTATTTTTCAATAAAAGTCTAGTTGTATTCAAAACGATCTTACTCCTTTTTTAATCAAGGACTTTGTTACAAGTAGACAGGCGAAAAAATATCCTATAAATGTTATGAACATATAGAAAACCGATACGTAGTACCAATCATTCCCCCAAATCGCATAGAAATGGTTAACGGCTATTAATACTAAAGATTCCAATAACATTATCACGAATAGCGCAATGAATTCTGATTTAAAAACTTTAACAAATATGATTTGCAATTTCCCGCCTGCTAAATACAATATTTGAACAATTGATTTTTTCCTTTGAATTGAATAATGGACTGTAACAGCTTGAGTGATGATTACAAACAGTAAAGAAATGATTAAGAACCCTTTCAAAAAAATATTTGACTTCAATATGGAAGTACCTCTATCCTCGGTTTCAAGAAGCTTATAACTCGTATTAGGAAACATTTTTTGCATCAATTTATGTGGATTTCCACTTTCTACATTGAGAATAAACTTTGTCCCATTTTGTAAGTTGATTTGTTGAGACTCTGATATATACCAAGCCTCCCTATTCAAATAAGAGCCTGATGTGTCAAATTGGCCAATAATGAGGCTTTTCAAATTTTTTGAAAGTGAACCTTCTGGAAAAACGGTACCTGTAATTATATAGTCTGTTGATAGTGGTTGTTTTTTATAGTTTATAGGTGGCAACTTTACCGATTTGTTAATATAGATATATTTTAATTGTGGATTATCTAGTTTATATTGCATTAACAAATAGGGCTCTTCTAAGTCGATGTCTAGAGAAGACTCTTCTGTATTGATAATGAATTCAACAGCGTTTTTGTCGATATAGCCATTGTTAATCATATTGGTATAGCTAACAGAGTCCATTATATAAAGCAGGGCAGCGGCACTAGCAAACAATAGTACAGTTAGTAACACAAATTTGCTGGATACTATATATTTTTTCATCATGTTTATTCCTTCATTGCAAGAAAGAGATAATCAATTGATTATCTCTTCATGTATGTTATTTTTCATAGTAAGTTTTCGCAACCCAGTCTAAGTCCCCAGGGTGCCAACCGCTAATTGCTTGTGTTGTACCAAAACCCCATACACGGCCGCTATCTGCTTCTGCACGACCAGAAATAGCGGATTCGTAACGAGCTCTAGAATAATGGTATACACCTGGCCATGTCGTGTCTGCAATGACCCGCTCATAAACAGCTGAACCTCTTCTAGTGTAATCTTTTGTTGCCCTATGTATCGGGTTACTAGCAGCAAATGAAGAAATATCACTATCTTGTCGTACAGTAAAATAGCCCGTATCTTCACTCCACCCACCATAAATCGTTGGGTCATCTAGTGTTACTGCATTTGCTGAAGATAAAATTGTGCCGCTTAAACTTAATGTAAGTGCACCTACCAACATCCATTTTGTAGTTTTCAATTAAAACACCCCTTGATTTACAAAATAAATTTGATAATTTTCAACATTATAATAAATCGATATTTATTTATTTGTCAATTTTCATAATTAAAAAAATGTGATAGTTTTATACTAAGATTTTTGTTCAAGCATTTATGTACATCCGCTACCGCTTCTCGAATTGTAACCTCTATTTTCAAACAAAAAAAAACACAACAAGGTATAAACCTTGTTGTGTTTAGCAATCTTATTTATCTTCAGATACGAATGGAAGTAATCCCATAATACGAGAAACTTTGATAGCTGAAGTTAATTTACGTTGGTACTTAGCGCTAGTGCCAGTTACGCGACGTGGTAAGATTTTACCGCGCTCAGAGATGAATTTTTTAAGTAAATCCACATCTTTATAGTCGATATGTGTAATGTTATTAGATGTAAAATAGCAAACTTTACGGCGTTTGCGGCCTCCGCGACGTGGTGCCATAGTGATGTCTCCTCCTTATAAGTTTATAGTTTTTGTAGATTGAAGATTAGAATGGAAGATCGTCTTCAGATACTTCAATTGGTCCCTTGCTGTTAGCAAATGGATCTTCATCTACTCGTGTATAGTTCGGCTGATTCATTGGTGGTTGATTTTGCTGATAAGAATTACCGCCGCCAAATGAACCTTGCTGAGGCATCGCGCCACCATACTGTTGCTGTGGTTGACCACCGCCATATGACGGTTGGCTATTTGCGTAAGATTGTCCACCGTATTGGTTTGATGCAGGAGCACCTCCACCACTACGAGGCTCTAAAAACTGTACGCTATCTGCCACAACATCAGTTGTATATACACGCTTACCATCTTGTCCTTCAAAGCTACCTGTTTGGATACGACCTTCTACTCCAATCAAACTTCCTTTTTTCATGAAGTTCGCTAAGTTTTCAGCCTGTTTACGCCAAGCAACGCAGCTAATGAAATCTGCTTCTTTTTCACCTTGTTGGTTTGAGAATGTACGATTTACAGCTACTGTAAAACGAGTAGACGCAATACCATTCGGTGTGTAGCGCAGCTCAGGGTCTTTTGTTAGTCTTCCAACTAATACGACACGATTTATCATCAGAATGCAACCTCCTTTTCAGCATTTTGTTTAAAATTATTTTGCTTCTTCACGTACTGCAATGTGACGAATGATATCTTCGCTGATGTTAGCAAGACGTGTGTATTCGTTGATTGCTTCTGAAGGAGCGTTTACTTTTACGATTTGGTAGTAACCTTCGCGGAAGTCTTGAATCTCGTAAGCTAAGCGGCGTTTGCCCCACTCTTTTGCTTCGATGACTTCAGCACCGTTAGAAGTTAAGATTTCGTTGAAACGTTCAACTAAAGCTTTCTTCGCTTCGTCTTCAATGTTTGGACGTACAATGTACATTAATTCGTATTTTCTCATCTGTTTACACCTCCTTATGGACTCAGGCTCTCCTGTTTACAGGGAGCAAGGAGTAAGCAATAAATATTACTCACATCAATGAATTGTAACACATTGGCATCTGTCTTTCAAGTCGCAATCAAATAATTCATTCGATATAATAAAGACCATAATTAATTTTATAAAGGAGAACTATTTCTATGCTACCAGATCAAGAACCTAATGTAATTGAATTAGATATTAAAAAGCTAATGATGGATAGTGTCGTTATTACTAGTGGTCTCTCTATATTATTTATTGCCATACAATATATTTGTCTAAAAGATTTTCAATTTTCGTTATGGAGCATGCTAAGCGGATTTGTCCTTTTTGTCATACTTTATATTGTGCTTATCGTCCTGCATGAAGCTTTTCATTTGATAGGCTTTATGATTTTCGGGGGTGTGCCCTACAAATCGTTAAAGTACGGTGTTAATTTAGAGCTTGGTATTGCCTATGCAACGACTGACCAGCTACTCCCTAATCACGCAATGAAAAAAGCGTTGCTATTACCATTTTGGACAACTGGAATTGTACCAACGATTGCTGGCTTTTATTTTAACAGTACTGTTTTATTACTTGCTGGTGCCTTTTTAATAGCGGGAGCAGTAGGAGATTTCGCCATGTATAAGGCATTACGCAAATATCCAAAAAACGCCCTTGTGCAAGACGATCCTCAGTTACCAAAGCTCTATGTTTATTCTCCACAGAAAAAGAAACTATCTCAAAAGTAATTACATCTTTTCTATGGTGTTAAAAATCCGTGTTGTGCAGCTGTACATAAATTTCTCCAAATTCGATTAATAGTGGCTGTTTCAATAATAGCGTCCATTCCAAGACTACGAATGATATTATTTGCAATATCCACACAGACAGCTGCACTTTCCTTGCTCATTTGCGTAAATTGTTGTAATTCTTGCTCTGTCAATTCAACCCCAAGTTTATGTTTTTGCCAATAGTCTGTTAGCATAGCGTAAAATTGTTCTTCAACTTGTAAAAAGCGCTTTTTTTGCTGCATAAATAAAAATTGCAATGCGCCTATACGGTCACTATAAGAGGATTTCTTATTTTTTTGTTCCATTAGGGAAAAAGCTTCATCTAAAAAATTCTCTGTAATTCCGAGACAAACACTTAAAAAAGAAGCTTCTGCAAAAGTAGCGAACGGAAAACTATGGACTACATTATTAAATCTATTTTTACTAATGCCTAATTGGAATGTTTTATCGAACGGTATCCATACATCTTGAAGACGAATTGTATGGCTTGCTGTAGCCTTTAAACCCATCGCTTGCCAGTCATTTAGGATTTCCACTTGCTCACGACTTACCGCACAACTAATGATTTTATCTGTCATAATACCATCTTCTTTAATAAAGCAATTCATTGTAAAGGTTGTTGCATAGTCAGCACCACTACAAAACTTCCATTGCCCTGTTACAGTATAGCCGCCATCCTTTTTTACGGCCGTGCCATTAGGATAGCCACTTCCCGCTATGACAGCATCACTTGGTGAAAAAATCTTTTCTCCTATTTCTTGATTTAACGTAGGAATAAATAAATTACCACCTGTTCCAATTGTCACAAGCCATCCGAAGTTTCCATCAATAGCAGACATACGCTGAAACACTTTTATTCCTTCTAGTAAATCTAAATCTTTGCCACCTAAATCCTTTGCTATAAACAATTTAAACAATTGTTGCTCATAAATAACCTCTAAAATATCTTGTGGCAACTTTCCTAACTGTTCGATTTCTAATGCACGTTCTTTTATTTCTATTATGTTCATAATATCCCCCTGTGGAAATTGAAAATTCTGATATTATATAACCAAAAATAGGCTTTTCCAAACGTCCAAATACTACGCTAGGAGAAGCCTATTTTGTTTGTATAACTTTTCGTAAAAACCGCATAGAATCCCACAGAAAAGACAAATGTACATTGTACGGCAGAAAGCACTCGATAACGATGTAATTAACATCACACCTATGGGTAGCACAGCAGTTTGTATTTTATTTAGACGTTAAAGCGGAATAACATGATATCGCCGTCTTGTACAATATATTCTTTACCTTCAAGACGTACTTTACCCGCTTCTTTAGCAGCAGCTTGTGAGCCAGCCTCTACTAAATCATTGTAAGCAACTGTTTCTGCACGAATGAATCCGCGCTCAAAGTCAGTATGAATGATACCAGCACATTGTGGTGCTTTCATGCCTTTACGGAATGTCCATGCACGTACTTCTTGTACGCCAGCAGTGAAGTAAGTAGCAAGACCTAATAAATCATAAGAAGTACGGATTAGTTGATCTAAGCCTGATTCTTTAATGCCTAATTCCTCTAGGAACATCGCTTTTTCTTCATCGTCAAGCTCTGAAATTTCTTCTTCGATTTTTGCACAAATTGTAATTACTTGAGCACCTTCAGCCGCTGCATATTCACGTACCTTTTGAACATATTCATTATTATCTGCATCTGCAACTTCGTCTTCTGAAACATTTGCAACGTATAGCATTGGTTTAATAGTTAATAGGTGAAGACCTTTAATGACTTTGAACTCGTCTTCTGAAAGCTCTGCTGCACGAGCAGGTCTGCCATTTTCTAATTCAGCTTTGATTTTAAGAAGAATTGGTTCTTCAACCATCGCTTCTTTATCTTTTTGCTTCGCCATTTTGCTCACGCGTTGTAAACGTTTATCAACTGATTCTAAATCAGCTAGTGCAAGCTCTAAATTAATGACTTCAATATCATCAATTGGATCTACTGCGCCAGATACGTGTGTAATATTTTCGTCTACAAAGCAACGTACTACTTGGCAAATTGCATCAACTTCACGGATATGTGCAAGGAATTTATTTCCTAGCCCTTCTCCTTTAGAAGCGCCTTTTACGATACCAGCAATATCAGTAAATTCAAATGCTGTTGGAACTGTCTTTTTTGGTACTACTAATTCTGTAAGTTTATCTAAACGTGCATCTGGTACTTCCACGATACCTACGTTTGGATCGATTGTTGCGAATGGATAGTTTGCAGCCAACGCGCCTGCTTTTGTAATTGCGTTAAATAGTGTTGATTTTCCAACGTTAGGTAAACCAACGATTCCAGCTGTTAATGCCATAAATGGACACAACCTTTCTATGATCAGTTCAATTTGTTGTTTTTATCCTATATTATTAGGTGCTAAAATTCTTACTTCAAACAGCATATCTGCGTAAGCCGTCTAAGCAGTACTGTTCAGTCCAACATTCGTTCATTACTTCTTCTTAGCCGATGTGACGCTCTTAGTCCATATGCCGTCCATAAATCGGTAAGATTGAAGTAAACCACACACAATCAATTACGTCCCCGCGTAATTGCATCCAGATTTCTTTGCGAACCTGTCCGAAAATCTTTTTGAAAATCTGTGACATTCGCAGGGGTATTGAATTTGATTCAACTGAGGTTAGAATGCTCAATGAATTTAAGTGCATAGTTGATATTCATCCCTTTGAGGACTTTTGAAGCAAGTTAGAGATTTCTGTATAACCCTATCTATTATATTGATTCGCCCATAAAAAGTCTAATACGCAAAAAGCTAGGCTTCACTTGCATGCTTAAGGACCTTTTTCATTTTTTTCTCAAATTCTCGACGTGGAATCATCACACTGTGCTGACACCCTTCACATTTAATGCGCACATCCGCACCCATCCGAATAATTTTCCACTCATTCGTGCCACAAGGATGCTGTTTTTTCATTTCGACAATATCATTTAGTTCAAACTTTTTCGCTTCCATATTATTCACTACTCCCATCTTCTTTTCCATTTCCACCATATAACATCATATTAGGATACGCCATAGGAATATTATGTTCCTCAAACAGTTTTGTTACATCACGACGAATTGTTCGTGCCACACCATATTGTTGCTGTGGTAATGTCTCTGCAGCAATACGAATGGTTACTTCGGTACCTTTTACATTTTGCACACCTAAAAAGATAGGTGCTGCTACAAGCTCATTATGAATTTTCGGAAGCGAATCTAAATACCGTTTAATAAGCGCTTCCGCTTTTTCAAAGTCTGCATCTGTAGTCATTTGTAAATCTATAAAAATTTTCGAGTTATTGATAGAGTAATTAATCACTTCTCCAATTGAACCATTTGGAATAATAAATTGCTCACCAGTAGAACCTTTAATTTTTGTTGTACGTAATCCAATTTCTACAACAGTTCCTTCTGCTGCGTTTATTTTAATATAATCCCCTACACCAAATTGGTCTTCAAAAATAATAAAGAATCCTGTAATGACATCCTTCACTAAACTTTGTGCACCAAAACCGATAGCTAAACCGACAATTCCAGCCCCTGCAAGTAAACCAGCGACTTTAATGTTTAGCGAAGATAGGATAGCTATAATAGCTGAAAAATAGACAACATAGGAAATAACACTTTGTAGTAATCTTGCAATTGTTCGTTGCCGACGCTCTGAGTGATTTAATGGTGAGCGCATACGTATTAAGAATACTTTTTTAATGAATTTTTTACCAAATCTCACTGTTAACCACGATGCAATAAGGATTATCGTAATCTCAAATGTTGCATCAATTATCTGATCCCAAAATGTCTCGGACGTCACTATATCCCATTTTTTCCTTATCCATCTAGCGTTAAAATCCATTATTACCACCTCTTGAATAACTTGTTAAAAATTTGCGTATACTGCATAAAAATTGAGCACTTCCAACAAATAAAAATGAAAGTGAGTTTTTTTATGAATACTATACCTAATTTAGTACTACCCTATTCTCTTCATCATGAAAGTAAAAATGCCGTTTGGCAATTGAGTACATTATTTTTAGAGTATATCCCTTTCCATCATGAACGTCTTGTTTTTTGCTGTATCGGAAGTGATCGTTGTACTGGCGATACACTCGGTCCATTAACAGGTAGCTTTTTGAAAAAGTCTGTTAGTTTTCCTTATGAAGTTGTAGGAACTTTGGAAGATCCATTACATGCCCTCAACTTAGATACTTCAATACAACAGCTACACCATCATACTACGAAACCATTTATCATTGCGATTGATGCATGTCTAGGTAGTGAACAAAATGTTGGTCATATTGCCGTGCAGGATGGACCAATATTGCCTGGGAAAGCTGTAAAAAAAGAATTGCCCCCAATCGGTGACATTTCCGTTAAAGGAATCGTCAATATTGGAGGCTTTATGGAAATGCTTGTTTTACAAAATACTAGGTTGCATATATCTTACGCAATGGCTGAAAAGCTTTCAAGAGCTTTACTGCTTGCTGCACATCGTTACTCACTGAAAAGGATAGATGATGGCAACCATAATACCGACAACGACGATACCCGGCAACAAGTTGGCAGCCTTGATCTTTGTTAAGCCAGCTATATTTAAACCTATTGCTAAAATCATAACACCCCCTACAGAAGTCATTTCTGTAATGAACATCTGTAGTGCATCATCTGGGATATAAACACTAATAACACCTGCAAAAATTGCAATAATAGCTTGATAAACAAATACTGGAACGGCTGATAATAGTACGCCAATACCTAAAGTAGACGCTAAAATAATAGATGTAAATCCATCAATAATGCCTTTTGTTATTAGGACGTTATGGTCATGACGAAGACCACTATCGAGTGCACCTATTATCGCCATTGATCCAACAACAAATATTAATGAAGCAGTTACAAAGCCTTCTGCGATATTAATTTGATTGTCGCTATTACGCCTTTTACTAAAAAGTGATTCAATCCACTGACCAAGTCGATTCATTTGCTTATCTAAATCTAACCATTCTCCTATCACAGTTCCTACTACTAAACTTACCACTAAAATAATAAAATTATTACTCTCAAAGCCCATTTTTATTCCTAATAGTGCGACAGATAAGCCAATAATCGATAATACAGAAGTTTTCATCGACTCAGGAATATTTTTGAAAATGCGCCCTACCAATGCCCCTACTACTATTAGTAGTGCATTAATTAATGCTCCTAAAATTACCACTAAAAGGCCTTCTTTCTCTCTAAAAAATAGAGAGCGCCTAGTATGTCGGCGCTCTAATTTACATTAATGGTCCCTTAATCATTTTCTTGAATGTTTAATATTTCCAAAATGCGTTCTAAGTCATCTTCTGAGTAAAATTCGATTTCAATTTTACCTTTATTATTTGCTTTTTTAATTTGGACATTTGTACCAAAATAATCTCTCAACTGAGATTCCTTCGCTACAACAAAAATATCCTTCTTCTTCGGCTGCGATGTTTCACGTGAAACTTCTTCATTTAAATTTTGCACTAAAATTTCAACTTGGCGCACGTTTAAACCTTGTTTTATAATCTTGAGTGCAATTTCTGGAATTCTTCTTTTATTTTTCAATCCTAGTAATGCACGGCCTTGCCCCATTGATAATGTACCGTCATTCATTAAGGCACGAACATCTTCTGGCAAAGCTAACAATCGAACGTGATTGGCAATGTGTGGTCTACTCTTACCTAATCGCTTGGATAGCTCCTCTTGTGTTAAGTGTAAGTTTTCCATTAGACTTTGATATGCTTCTGCCTCTTCAATAACCGTTAAATCTTCACGCTGAAGGTTTTCTAATATTGCAAGTTCCATCATTTGAGAATCTGTTAGCTCTTTAACAATCGCTGGTATTATGTCTAGCCCAGCTATTTGTGCTGCTCTAAAACGACGTTCGCCCGCTACAATTTCGTATTTTCGTGCCTTTTTTCGTACAGCAATCGGCTGTAAAATACCATGCTCTTGAATTGAATCTGCTAATTCTTGCAATGCTTCTTCATCAAATATTTTACGAGGCTGAAATGGATTTGCGACTATTAGCTGTAGTTGTATTTCTTCTACTTGTCCGCTTTGTTCTAACGATTCTCCTGGAAATAGAGCACCAATACCTTTTCCTAAACCTTTAGCCATTTTTAATCACTTCCCTCGCCATCTCTAAATAAACTTCAGCTCCTCTTGATTTTGCATCATAAATGATAATAGGCTGTCCATGACTCGGAGCCTCACTTAATCGCACATTACGAGGAATGATCGTTTTATATACTTTATCTTGAAAATATTTTTTTACTTCATCAATTACTTGCAAACCTAAATTGGTTCTTGCATCAAGCATTGTCAATAATACACCATCAATATAAAGCTGTTGATTCAAATGCTTCTGCACTAAACGTACAGTGGACAATAATTGGCTTAAACCCTCTAATGCATAATATTCGCATTGTACAGGAATAATCAATGCGTCCGACGCAGTTAATGCATTAATCGTTAAAAGCCCTAGTGACGGTGGACAATCAATAATAATATAGTCGTAGTCTTCTTTCACATCTTGAAGTGCGTGCTTTAAACGTACTTCCCGCGAAATAGTTGAAACTAATTCAATCTCTGCCCCCGCTAGTGAAATGGTTGCAGGAACGATTGATAGATTTTCTACATTTGTTTGTTGAACGACATTTTCAACATTTTCATCATCGATTAGGACATCATAAATACAACTTTGTATTTCACCTTTATTAATGCCAAGTCCACTTGTTGTATTGCCCTGTGGATCTGTATCGATTAATAGCACTTTTTTCCCCAAGTATGCCAGACAAGCGCTCAAATTGACCGATGTCGTTGTTTTTCCTACGCCACCCTTTTGATTGGCGATTGCTATAATTCTACCCATTTAAAAGCACCTGCTTTCATCTATCAAAGTTTGCTTTGACAAATCCATTTGTAAAATCATTGTTCAATACCGCTATCTTAATTATCATTCTATCAAAAAAAACGAATAGAGTTGTATAAAATATTAAGAATATATACAAAAAAGGAGGCATCTTAGAAATAATTCTAAGATCCTCCTCTGTACAGAAGATATAATACAGTACAAATTACTTTTTTAGTATAATTAAATATTCATTAAGATTTCTTCTTTTTAGGTATTTTCACTGTAATTTGATAATATTCTTCCGTATCTTCTTCCTCTGTTTTAACCGTTATTCCACTTTTCGTCACCATTGATAGCGATTGCTTAATCGTATTCAAGGCGATACGAACATCTTTACTTATCGCTTTCCTTTTCGGCTTCACCTTTTTAGGAATATCTTCTTCTTGATCCACCACTTCAGGATGCAGCAATGTATAAATGTGCTCTTCTAGTTGACGCACATTCCAATCATTTTCAATGGCTCCTTGCAAAATTTCTAATTGCAAAGGTTGGTCTTTAATTGCGATTAGTGCACGTGCATGTCTTTCAGAAATTTGACGCTTTAAAATAGCTTGCTGTACTTCTTCAGGAAGCTTTAATAGACGTAATTTATTGGCTACCGTGGATTGTCCTTTTCCTAAACGTTGAGCCAGTGCTTCTTGTGTTAGTTCATGAAGCTCTAATAATTTTTGGTAGGCAACCGCTTCTTCAATTGCCGTTAACTCTTCACGCTGAAGGTTTTCGATTAATGCAATTGATGCTGTTTCCTTATCCGTTAAATTTCGTACAATCGCAGGAACTTCCGTCCATTGTAGCTTTTTCATTGCCCGGTAACGACGCTCACCAGCAATGATTTCATATTGATTGTTTGCTGTGCTACGTACAACAATTGGTTGAATTACACCATGAGTATGAATGGTTCTTGATAATTCTTCAATTTTTTCGTCATCAAAAATAGTACGTGGCTGAAAACGGTTTGGTACAATTTGATCGATTGGAAGCTTAATAACCTCTTCTGTTGCACGAACCGCCTCTGCTTGTTCTACTTCATTTTCCACAATAGGCTCTGCTTTATTTCCGCCTCCAAAAAAACGTGAAAAAGGACTTTTCATCCAAGTGGCACCACCTTTAAGTAACTATCTTGCTCTGTCTCATTCTATTATTATTTATTATATTTCCTAAAATGTATATAGTTCATAGATGTCATTTGCGTGAACCATCCATAACTAGTATGTATGCTCAAACTAGAGAAAATATTTTTCCAGTTTGAGAAGTTTCACATGAAACACTAATTATTGAATAGGTGTTTTATTTGGTACACCAGGTTTACGCGGGTATTTTTTTGGTGTTCCTTTTATTTTATCAAAAACATATAAAGTACGTTCACTTTCTTCAACAGGTAAAGAGAAAGAATATTCTTCTTTTAGTGAAACACCTAAAGTGCTCAATGCTTTTTTTGCATCTTTTAATTCTTCAGGACCTGCAGAAGCCTTTAATGCAACAAAATAACCACCCTGTTTTGCTAATGGCACACATAATTCTGATAGTACAGACAAGCGAGCTACTGCACGGGCTGTCACAACATCAAATTGCTCACGATATTTTACGTTTTGACCGAATTCCTCTGCGCGTGCATGAACAAAATTCATATGGTCTAACTGTAATTCATCACTTAAATGATTTAAAAATGTAATTCGTTTATTTAAAGAATCTACAATTGTTACTTGTAAATGTGGGAAGCAGATTTTAATAGGAATACTTGGGAAACCAGCTCCTGCTCCTACATCACAAACTGTTGTTACCTTTGTAAAATCAAAATAAAACGAGGCACTAATTGAATCATAGAAATGTTTTAAATAGACCCCTTCAAAATCTGTGATAGCAGTTAGGTTCATCTTTTCATTCCACTCGACAAGCAGTTCGAAATACTTTTTGAACTGTGCAACTTGCTTTTCAGAAAGCTCGATGCCCTTGTCCTTCAATGCCTCAATAAATTGTTGTTCGTTCATGTAAGGTCTCCTTTTAAAAATTGGCTCAGTATAGTCTATTGCTGATTGTCATGCCTAGTAGGAAGCAATCAACCTTGAGGCATAATATAGCCTAAAAATAGGAAGCGGGCACAATGGTATGCCCGCCTCTTATTCACTTTGCTGTTCCTCTATTATTCGCCACTTACACGCGCGATTTTTCCTTGTTCGATGTAAACAAGTAAAATCGAAATGTCTGCAGGGTTTACACCAGAAATTCGAGACGCCTGTGCAATAGAAAGTGGCGTTACTTGTTTTAATTTTTGTCGTGCTTCTGTTGCAAGACCTGAAATGGCGTCATAATCAATGTTTTCTGGAATTTTTTTATTTTCCATTCTATGAAGCTTTTCAACTTGTTGCAATGCCTTTTCAATATAACCTTCATATTTTAGCTGAATTTCGATTTGCTCTTTTATTTCATCCGAAAATTCAATATCAGCTGGTATTAATGAAGAGACTAAATCATAGTGCATTTCCGTACGTTTTAATAAATCTGCTCCACGAATTCCATCTTTCAGTTCACTACCACCTACAGAGCGAATGGCAGATTGCGTTGCTTCATTCGGTTTAATAATGACTTCACGAAGGCGTGCAATTTCATTTTCAATTAATGATTTTTTCTCCATGAACTTTTCGTAACGTTGCGCTGATAACATACCCATTTTATAACCGTGTTCTACTAAGCGTAAATCTGCATTATCGTGACGCAGTAGTAAACGATATTCAGCACGAGATGTTAGGAGACGATAAGGCTCATTCGTACCTTTCGTTACTAAATCATCGATTAAGACACCAATATAAGCTTCTGAACGGCTTAAAATCAGCTCTTCTTTACCAAGGACATTGGCAGCAGCATTCATCCCTGCCATTAAGCCTTGAGCAGCTGCTTCTTCATAGCCAGATGTTCCATTAATTTGGCCTGCTGTATATAAACCTTTAATGCGTTTTGTTTCTAAAGTTGGCCATAATTGCGTTGGAACAATGGCATCGTATTCAATAGCATAGCCTGCACGCATCATTTCAGCTTGTTCTAAACCTGGAATTGATTTTAGCAAACGCTGTTGTACATGCTCAGGTAAGCTTGTCGATAAACCTTGTACATAGACTTCTCGTGTATTGCGTCCTTCTGGCTCTAAAAAGATTTGGTGGCGCGGCTTATCATTAAATCGCACTACTTTATCTTCGATTGAAGGACAATAGCGCGGGCCAGTTCCTTTAATCATACCTGAGTACATTGGTGAAAGATGTAAATTATCCTCAATAATTTCATGTGTTTGAGGGCTTGTATATGTTAACCAACAAGGAAGTTGATCCATAATGAATTCAGTTGTTTCAAAACTAAATGCACGTGGGACATCATCACCTGGTTGTTTTTCTGTTTTTGAATAATCAATTGTACGGCTATTTACACGAGGCGGAGTACCTGTTTTAAAGCGTACAAGGTCAAAACCTAATTCTTTTAAATTATCCGCTAAGCGAATTGAAGGCTGTTGGTTGTTTGGACCACTTGAATATTTCATGTCACCAATAATAATTTCACCACGTAGGAATGTACCTGTTGTGACGATTACTGCGTTGGCACGATAAATAGCACCAATTTGTGTAATAACACCTTTTACTTCGCCTTCTTCTATAATAAGCTCTTCCACCATAGCTTGGTGAATAGTTAGGTTTTCGTTTTCTTCTAACACGCGTTTCATTTCGTTTTGATATAAAACTTTGTCCGCTTGGGCACGTAAAGCACGTACAGCTGGACCTTTCCCTGTATTCAACATACGCATTTGAATATGCGTTTTATCAATAACTTTCCCCATGACTCCACCTAGTGCGTCAATTTCACGTACGACAATCCCTTTTGCAGGGCCACCAATGGATGGGTTACATGGCATAAATGCAATCATATCTAAGTTAATTGTTAACATGAGCGTGTTAGCGCCCATTTTAGCAGCAGCATAAGCGGCTTCTGCGCCTGCATGACCTGCTCCAATAACAATCACATCAAACGTGCCTGCCTCATATTGTGTTGGCATGCTCGTATCTTCCCTTCTCTAGTAGAATTATTTTCCTAAACAGAACTGTGAAAACAGCTGATTTATTAGGCTTTCTTGCACTGTATCCCCAATAATTTCACCAAGTATTTCCCAAGTTCTTGTTACATCTATTTGCACCATATCAACCGGTACTCCAGCCTGTGCTCCAGCTAATGCGTCCTCTACGGTCGCTTGCGCTTGGTGGAGTAATGCAATATGACGTGCATTTGATACATATGTTAAATCGCCCGCTTCAATTTGACCCTCGAAGAATAATGCTGCAATTGCTTCCTCTAATTCTGTTATTCCTTCTTCTTGTAAAAGAGACGTTGTCACAATACGATGACCACCTGCTAATTCTTTTACACGGTCTAAATCAATTTTTTGCGGTAAATCTGTTTTATTGACAATGACGATATAATCCATCGCCTCAATTGTTTCGAAAAGACGCTCATCCTCAATCGTTAATTCATCCGCATAGTTTAATACAAATAAAATTAAATCTGCGCTTTGTAACGCCTCACGAGAACGTTCAACACCAATTCGCTCTACAATATCTTCTGTTTCACGAATGCCGGCCGTATCGACTAAACGAAGAGGTACGCCACGTACATTTACGTACTCTTCTATAATATCACGAGTTGTACCTGCTATATCTGTCACAATCGCTTTATTTTCTTGCACTAAACTATTTAAAAGTGAAGATTTCCCTACGTTCGGTCGTCCTAAAATAACAGTCGATAAGCCTTCACGTAAAATTTTTCCCTGAGAAGAAGTTTGTAAAAGTTTAATAATTTCATTACGCACCCATGTACATTTTTCAAGCAATACGGGCACTGTCATTTCTTCTACATCATCATACTCTGGATAATCTATATTAACCTCTACTTGCGCTAATGTCTCTAGCAATGCTTGGCGTAAATCACCAATGAGTCGAGATAATTTCCCATCCATTTGACCAAGTGCTACATTCATCGCACGATCTGTCTTCGCTCGAATTAAATCCATCACCGCTTCAGCCTGCGATAAATCAATACGTCCATTTAAAAATGCACGCTTTGTAAATTCACCAGGCTCTGCAAGTCTTGCACCATTCGTTAATACTAATTTTAATACTCGATTAACTGACACAAGTCCTCCGTGACAATTGATCTCTATTACATCCTCACGCGTGAACGTTTTCGGTCCTCGCATTAACGATAGCATGACTTCTTCTACTACCTCATTTGTTTTAGGATCCACTAAATGCCCATAATGAATTGTATGTGAAGCCTGCTGCGTTAAACTTTTCCCACCAGGCGATTTAAATATTTTATCTGCAATGGCTACCGCTTCATCTCCACTTAAGCGAACTATAGCAATAGCACCTTCACCCATAGGTGTGGATATCGCAGCAATTGTATCGAACTCCATTTCATTACCTCCTCAACGTTATCCACATGTGGATAATTAACCGATCAACACTTTCTAACATCTTAGACTAACATATTTTCGATAAAATCTAAAGTAAGGATAATTTCCAATTGTGGATAAGCTTAAATTTTTAATCCTTCATCTATTTCGCTTTGAAACATGCAATATCCGACATATTACGACATTATTTGGCTTATAAGACAGTAAAAAACGGCCACTTTATCTATGATAAAATGACCGTTTTTTTTATAGCATATGTCTGTATGCCTTTTCGTAAAGAGAGCCTAAGCGTTCTTTACTGGTTCAATAACTAAATAGCGATTCGGTTCTGTTCCTTCTGAATATGTTTCAATATCAAGGCGATTCGCTAATTGATTATGAATAATTTTTCTTTCGTATGATTGCATCGGCTCAAATGCCACACGTTGATTTAAACGAAGTGCCTTATCAGCCATACGATCCGCCAGTTGCTCTAAGGCTACTTGGCGACGTTCTCGGTAATTTTCAACGTCTAATTTAACCATTAGGAACTGTTTAGCCGTTTTATTTAATACAAGTTGTGTTAATTGCTGCAGGGAATTTAACGTTTGACCGCGTTTCCCGATAAGCAGCGCTGCCTTCTCACTATTCAATTGAAACATCACATATTTACCTTCGCGCTTTGTTTCAATTTCAAGATCTTGAATGTCCAATTGCTTAGCTATACTTACTAGGTAAGCTTTTGCTTCTTCAATTGGATTTATAGAGTGATCTTCTTCCTCTTTTTTAACTACTTGTTGAATAGCTTCAATATCCATTGGTTGTTCTGAAACTTGTGAACTTATTTTTTCAACGTCATCCACTACCATTTGTTCGTTCAATTGCTCAGTAGCCGTATTGCCTTGCTCAGCTACTATTTCTGTTTCCGTAGTTGGACGAACTTGTACTTCCTTTACAGTCACACGCACTTCTGCAGAACGTGCTCCAAAACCTAAAAATCCTTTTTTACCTTCTTGTAAAACTTCAACATCTACTTGTTCACGGGTTTTGCCAAGTTTCTGTAACGCCAATGAGATCGCTTCTTGTGTTGTTGCGCCTATTTGCGTAAGTTGTTTCACTTTTTAGCCCCTCCATTTTGAGCAGGTTGTGTTTTATTTTTTTGCCAAGGTTTATAAATATACAGGTTTTGAAGAATCGAGATAATATTCCCGATTACCCAATATAGTGATAATGCAGCTGGTAACGCCATACCAAAACCGATAATCATGAATGGCATAATATACATCATTATTTTCATTTGAGGGTTATCCATTGCTGGACCCGTACGTAACACGAAAAATTGCATGATACCAGCAGTTATTGCCAAAGCAGGCGCAGATTCTGCTAATGGGAAGATAAAGAAATTTCCTAAATCAAAAGCGGGTGTAGCATTCATTCGACTAATCGCATGATAGAAACCAATTAAAATTGGCATTTGAATGACTACCGGTAAACATCCAGCAACTGGGTTTACACCGGACTCACTCATCAGCTTCATCATTTCTTGCTGATACTGTTTCTGTGTTTGTGCATCCTTAGAAGCATACTTCTTCTGCAATTCCTTCAATTTTGGCTGAATTTCTTGCATTTTTTTAGAGCTCTTCGTTTGTTTAATCATCAATGGAAGAATTGCTAAACGAATAATAATTGTTACCGCAATAATCCCCCATGCATACGTACCAAGTAAATCAGCAAAATATTTAATTGCTGATACTAGCGGCCAAACAATGAATTCATTCCAGAAGCCTTGGCTTTCTTTGGATATTGGTTCATTAAATTCTGTACATCCAGATAGTAGTAATGCTACTGATACTAGCGACAAAATCACCCAAAGTTGTTTCTTCAACCGTCTTCCCCCTACAATTACTATTCACTTTTCTTAAATCTATATGCGTTGTCTTTATTCAATTTAATCATTTTGACTGAATAAAGTTATCAGTTATTTTATCATGCAAATTAGCTTTCACTCTACTAAATATGCCAATTATTATAGGCTCATGCAGTAAAGTGTTTACTAAATTTACAAAAGTTATCGTGGAATCTTTTATAAGTGTACTTTATCGCCACTTTGGTTGCCGTATGTATTACGATTTCTTCAATACTCTAGCAATTCGTAGTACATGCTGCAAACTTTGTTTCACTTCATGAAAATCCATAGTGGCCGCCGGATGTCTGGCGATAATAACATAGTCCATATTCGGCTTTAGTTCATCTTTTAATTCATGAATACTTTGTCGAATATAACGTTTAATTTGGTTGCGTGTTACCGCATTACCAAGTTTTTTACTAACTGATAAACCTACACGAAATTCTGTTTGTCCCTCTTTTGGGAAAAAATAAACGACAAACTGTCGATTCGCGAAAGATTTACCCTTTTTAAACACCTTTTGAAAATCCTCATTCTTTTTCACTCGTTGGCGTTTTTTCATTACTTTCACCTGCTACTAAATTATACTTTTGATCCTTATCGGCTTCAAAAAATAAAGAAAAAAAAGACCACTGATGTGGCTCAGTGGACTTATTTTATGCTGATAAAACTTTTCTTCCTTTACGACGACGAGCAGCAAGAACTTTGCGACCGTTTTTCGTGCTCATACGTGCGCGGAAACCGTGAACTTTGCTGTGCTTACGTTTCTTTGGTTGGTAAGTACGTTTCATTGTATATAGACACCTCCTGAATGAAAGTTGAATTTTTCAACATACAGACCTGCATATTATATAAAGTAAACAGCTATTTTGTCAATGAATTTTAAAAAATTCTTTTAATCCGTCTAATCTATGTTTTTAATTTCCCTCTTTTAAATTATCCACAGAATACTTGTTTTTTTTACACAGACCTGTGTATAGTATTTTTTGCCTTATTTTTTATCCACAACGGTTATCTACAGCTTTTTCACATAAGCAGTGCTTGTGGACAACTCAATAGTGAGTAATTCAAGGTTGTGTGGATAAGTTTCATAAACTATTGAAATGGCTTTGTTTTTCTGATACGATTACTGTGCTTCACTTTGTTGAAAACTAAAACGAACTATTCTTTTATCCACAACTGTTGATATGCTGTGGATAATTTTTATCACAGCCTTTGGTTAAGTATTATCCACAGCTTGTGATTTTGTGGATTAGTCGTAAAATGAACGTATTTACTTATCACATAAATGCACTATATTTTTTTATTGCTGTATATGTATTGAACTGTAAAGGAGAATAGCAGCTTGGAACATTTAGAAGAATTATGGAATAATGTCCTGGCTCAAGTTGAACAAAAAATTTCTAAACCAAGCTTTGAAACGTGGCTAAAGTCTACAAAATTACTTTCTTACAATGGAAGTGGTTCGACAGTGACAATTGCCGCGCCAAATTCGTTTGCTCGAGACTGGCTTGAAAATCATTATATTCATTTGATTACAGGTATATTAACGGAGCTAACAGGCGAAGACTTGCTTATTAAATTTGTTGTTCAAAAAAACCAGGATTCGGACGATTTTGACTTACCAGCGCCGATTATCCAAGCTAAAAATAACGACCATCATGATATTTCACCAGGAATGTTAAACCCGAAATATACATTTGATACGTTCGTTATTGGCTCTGGAAACCGCTTTGCTCATGCTGCATCATTAGCTGTCGCTGAAGCCCCTGCAAAGGCTTATAACCCTTTCTTTATATATGGGGGAGTAGGGCTTGGCAAAACACATTTAATGCACGCTATTGGCCATTATGTGTTAGAACATAATCCAAATGCAAAAGTCGTGTACTTATCATCAGAAAAATTTACGAATGAATTTATTAACTCTATTCGTGATAATAAAGCACTCGATTTTCGCAATAAATATCGTAATGTAGATGTTCTGCTAATTGATGATATTCAATTCCTTGCTGGAAAAGAATCTACTCAAGAAGAATTTTTCCATACTTTTAACACATTACACGAAGAATCAAAACAAATTGTCATTTCTAGTGACCGTCCACCAAAGGAAATCCCTACTTTAGAGGATCGCTTACGTTCTCGATTTGAATGGGGGCTTATTACTGATATAGCACCACCAGATTTAGAAACACGTATTGCGATTTTACGAAAAAAAGCTAAAGCGGACGGTTTGGATGTACCAAACGAGGTAATGCTCTATATCGCGAACCAGATTGACTCCAATATCCGGGAGCTTGAAGGTGCGCTTATTCGTGTCGTAGCTTACTCATCGCTAGTTAACAAAGATATTAATGCTACATTAGCCGCTGAAGCGTTAAAAGATATTATTCCTAATACGAAGCCAAGAACTGTAACTATTTTAGACATTCAAAATGCCGTAGGAGAGCACTTTAATATTCGTTTAGAAGACTTTACAGCTAAAAAACGAACAAAACTAATCGCCTTTCCTCGACAAATTGCGATGTTTTTATCGCGCGAATTAACAGATTTCTCATTGCCGAAAATTGGCGAAGAATTTGGTGGTCGTGATCATACTACAGTTATTCATGCTCATGAAAAAATATCTTCGTTGTTGAAAAATGACACCCAGTTGCAACAAGATATTAAACAAATTCGTAGCATGCTAGGGAAATAATCTTGTGGACAACTCAAATATTTAAACACAAACTTATACACAGTCTATCTACATGTGGATAGACTGATTTTATTCACATAGAAGCACTTATCCACAAATCCACAGGGCCTATTACTATATCTTTTATATTTAAATAAATAAATAATATAAATATGTGAGGGAAAAGAAATGAAATTTGATATTTTACGTGACCGTTTACTAGAAGGTTTAAATGATGTCATGAAAGCAGTAAGTTCAAAAACAACTATTCCAATATTAACGGGAATTAAAATTGATGTGACAAACGAAGGAATTAGTTTAACTGGTAGTGATGCTGATATTACAATTCAAACATTTATCCCAGTAGAAGAAGATGGACAACAAATTATTCACATTACAGAAACAGGTTCAATTGTCGTACAAGCACGTATGTTCAATGAAATCGTACGTAAATTACCAACAAATGAGGTAGAACTTCAAGTTACAACAGGTTTCCAAACGCATATTCGCTCAGGTAAATCTGAATTCCATTTAATTGGCTCAGATGCAGCTGAATATCCTTTATTACCTGAATTAACCGAAGATCAAAAATTTACTATACCTGCAGACCTACTAAAATCAATTATCCGTGAAACAGTATTTGCTGTTGCTACTTCAGAAAGCAGACCGGTGTTGACAGGTGTAAACTGGCAGATAAAAAATGAAGCATTAATCTGTGTTGCAACAGATAGCCATCGTTTAGCAAGACGTAAAGTACAACTAGAAGACTTACCAGAAGTTGAACATAGCGTTGTCATTCCTGGTAAAAGTTTAAATGAGTTAAACAAAGTGTTAGAAGACTCTACAAACCTTGTCCAAATTGTTATTACAAGTCAGCAAGTTTTATTTAAAACAGGAGATGTATTATTCTTCTCTCGCTTGCTTGAAGGTAACTATCCAGATACATCACGTTTAATTCCAGAAGAATATCAAACAAATGTAACGATTAACGGTAAAGCATTGTTACAAGCAATCGATCGTGCATCACTTGTGGCGCGAGGTGATCGTAATAATGTCGTGCGATTTGAAATTTTAGACAGTCAAGCGGTTGAAGTTTCATCGAATTCTCCGGAGATTGGTAAAGTACAAGAAGAAATACTTGTTGAAGCATTAGAAGGGGAAAACTTAAAAATTTCCTTTAGCGCGAAATACATGATGGAAGCATTGAAAGCAATTGATGGCCAAGATGTAGTGATTCAATTTACAGGCGCAATGAGACCGTTTATTTTACGTTCTGTCCATGATGATGCAATTCTACAATTAATTTTACCAGTACGAACATATTGATCCTCTAATTTTTACTAGTTGAGCAATGCTGAGAAAAGATATTTGTGTTACGTTTACTTTATTTGGATAAACTTTGGGATAGTCGCTAGTTGCGGCTATCTTTTTTTACTTATGATGTATTTTTAGGTATGATAGAGAGATAGACATTCTGTATTTGGAGGGTAACACAGCTATGAAAGACATTGAAATCGACGTAGAGTTTGTCACATTAGGGCAACTTTTAAAAATGACCGATGCTATTAGCTCAGGTGGAATGGCCAAATGGTTTTTACACGAAAATGATGTTTACGTAAATGGCGAGGTAGACGATCGCCGTGGTCGCAAATTACGTAACGGAGATGTTGTAAATATCCCTGGATCTGGCCGGTTCCGAATTGTTGGGCCTATTGGACAATAAATTATGCATATAGAGCAGTTAAAACTTACAAATTACCGTAATTATGACGCATTGGCGTTAAATTTTTCACCGAAAATAAATGTATTTATTGGTGAAAATGCCCAAGGGAAAACAAATGTCATGGAATCTATCTACGTTTTAGCGATGGCTAAATCGCATCGTACGACGAACGATAAAGAATTGATACGTTGGGATTCAGACTATGGTAAAATAGAAGGGGCCGTTCAAAAAAGGCATGGTATTTTACCGATAGAGCTTAGTATTACGAAAAAGGGCAAAAAAGGTAAGATTAATCATATTGAACAAAGTCGCCTAAGCCATTATATTGGTCAAATGAACGTAGTGATGTTTGCGCCAGAAGATTTGAATGTTGTAAAGGGAAGTCCACAAATACGTCGACGTTTTATCGATATGGAGATTGGCCAAATTTCGCCAGTCTACTTACATGATTTATTAACCTTTCAAAAGATTTTAAAACAACGTAATCACTATTTGAAGATGAATCAGGGCAAGGTAATGACTAACGACGTGATGTATGATGTTTATAATGAGCAGTATATTCACGCAGCTACCCAAATTATTCGAAAAAGATTTCAATTTATGGATTTGTTACAAGAGTGGGCAGAACCAATTCATGCAGGAATTTCACAAGGTAAGGAAACTTTAGTTATTAAATACCGCACCGTAGCAGGTATTGATAAAGGACAGACGACTGGTGAAATTGAAGATCTCTTGCTTAAAAAGCTAATAGAGGTTAAGGATCGTGAATTTGATCGTGGCGTCACTATGGTTGGTCCACATCGAGATGATTTGCAATTTTTGGTGAACAACTATGATGTGCAAACATATGGTTCCCAAGGGCAGCAACGTACAACTGCTTTATCATTAAAGCTTGCCGAAATTGAGTTAATTAAACAAGAAACAAATGAAACACCCATTCTACTTTTAGACGATGTATTGTCGGAACTCGACGATTATCGCCAATCGCATTTATTAAATACCATTCAGGGTGAAGTCCAAACCTTTGTAACGACTACAAGTGTTGATGGAATTCATCATGAGACGATGGAACATGCACAGCTGTTCCACGTGAAACAAGGTGCGATTGAAGAAAGTTAGCCAGGGAGTTTTTTAGATTATAAAAGAATGGTAATAGTCAGCTCGGTTGACTGTTCATTCATTTACACACAATGATGTTATGAAGGAGTAGATGGAAGCCGTGGCTATAGAAAACGAAGGTTTACAAGATCAAGCGTATGAAGCCGATCAGATACAGGTATTAGAAGGTTTAGAAGCGGTTCGTAAAAGACCTGGGATGTATATCGGTTCAACAAGCTCTAAAGGACTTCACCATTTGGTGTGGGAAATCGTTGATAATAGTATTGATGAAGCACTTGCAGGATTTTGTACTGATATCTCAGTTACGATTGAAAAAGATAACTGGATTCGTGTAGAAGATAATGGACGAGGAATTCCTGTTAGTATTCAAGAAAAAATGGGTAAACCAGCTGTCGAAGTAATTATGACAGTGCTCCATGCCGGAGGTAAATTCGGCGGTGGGGGTTATAAAGTATCTGGTGGTCTTCATGGTGTAGGGGCGTCGGTTGTAAATGCTTTATCAATCGAGACAATCGTCCAAGTTCACCGTGAGGGACATATTCATGAAATAAAATTCGAACGTGGCAAAACTAAACAAGAATTAACTGTTATTGGCGAAACAGATCATAACGGAACAACTACTCGTTTCAAAGCAGACCCAGAAATTTTCAAAGAAACAACCGTTTATGAATTCGATATTTTAGCACATCGTATTCGCGAACTAGCATATTTGAATCGCGGTATTCGAATTACAATTGCAGATGAGCGTGAAGATGAGATTCGTTCTACTACATATCATTATGAGGGTGGTATTCGTTCTTATGTAGAGCACTTAAATAAATCTAAAGAGCCTATCCATGAACCAATCGATGTTCTTGGTGAAAAGGATGGTATTTCAATTGAAATTGCAATGCAATATAATGCAGGCTTTTCTTCGAATATATTCTCATTCGCTAATAATATCAATACGTACGAGGGTGGTACACATGAGTCTGGCTTTAAAACAGCTCTTACTCGTGTTATCAATGATTACGCACGTAAAAATGGTTTATTAAAAGAAGCTGATGCCAACCTTACAGGTGAAGACGTTCGAGAAGGATTAACAGCTATCGTATCTATTAAGCATCCTGATCCGCAATTTGAAGGACAAACGAAAACAAAGCTCGGTAACTCAGAAGTAAGCCAAATAACGAATGCATTATTCTCAGATGGATTTGAACGTTTTATGTTAGAAAATCCAACTGTAGCACGTAAAATAATTGATAAAGGCTTAATGGCTGCTCGTGCACGTGTAGCAGCGAAAAAGGCTCGTGAATTTACACGCCGTAAATCAGCGCTTGAAGTATCAAGTTTGCCTGGTAAACTTGCGGACTGTTCTTCTACAAATCCTGCAGAATGTGAAATTTACATTGTAGAGGGTGACTCTGCCGGTGGTTCAGCAAAATCTGGACGTGACCGTCATTTCCAAGCCATTTTACCTTTGCGTGGTAAAATTTTGAACGTTGAAAAGGCACGATTAGATAAAATTTTATCGAATGCAGAAATTCGAGCAATGATTACAGCATTCGGTACTGGTATTGGTGAGGAATTTAATTTAGAAAAAGCCCGTTATCATAAAATTATTATTATGACGGATGCCGACGTAGATGGAGCGCATATCCGTACGTTACTTTTAACATTCTTCTTCCGTTTCTTAAGACCGCTAGTAGATGCTGGCTATATTTATATTGCACAGCCACCACTTTATCAAGTGAAGCAAGGTAAGCATGTTGAATATTGCTATGATGATATTGCGCTACAAGAGATTTTAGGAAGATTATCAAGTATGCCAAAGCCTGTTGTTCAACGTTATAAAGGTCTTGGGGAAATGAATGCAGAGCAGTTATGGGATACAACGATGGATCCAGAGCACCGTACATTGTTACAAGTAGAATTAGATGATGCGATTAAAGCAAATGAAGCTTTCGAACGCTTAATGGGCGATGAAGTAGAACCTCGTCGTCAATTCATTGAAGAAAATGCAGTATACGCTAATTTAGATATTTAATTTTTCTTGAGGGGAGGTCTACACTTTGTCAGAACAAGAACGCTCCGGTGTAAAAGGAGTTAATATAACAGAAGAAATAGAAACATCCTTCCTCGATTATGCAATGAGTGTAATCGTTTCGCGTGCATTACCAGATGTGCGCGACGGATTAAAACCAGTTCATCGTCGTATTTTATACGGCATGCAAGAGCTAGGTAATACAGCAGATAAAGCGTATAAAAAATCAGCACGTATTGTTGGGGATGTAATGGGTAAATACCATCCACATGGTGACTCCTCTATTTATGATGCAATGGTACGTATGGCGCAAGATTTTAGTTATCGTTACATGCTAGTTGATGGTCACGGGAACTTTGGTTCTGTCGATGGTGACGGAGCTGCGGCGATGCGTTATACAGAATCACGTATGTCTCGTATTGCAATGGAAATGCTTCGTGACATAAATAAAAACACAATTGACTACACAGATAACTATGACGGCTCTGAAAAAGAACCAATTGTTTTACCAAGTCGCTATCCAAACTTACTAGTTAATGGTGCAGCGGGGATTGCCGTTGGTATGGCAACAAACATTCCTCCACATAATCTTGGGGAAACGATTGATGGAGTATTAGCACTATCTGAAAATCCTGCTATTACAACCGAAGAATTGATGGAAATCATTCCAGGTCCGGATTTCCCAACAGGTGGGATAATTTTAGGACGTAGTGGTATTCGCCGTGCTTACGAAAGCGGCCGTGGCTCAATTATTATTCGAGCTAAAGTAGAAATTGAACAAAAATCTAATGGTAAGGAAACAATTCTTATTCATGAATTACCTTACCAAGTAAATAAAGCAAAACTAATCGAAAAGATAGCTGAGCTAGTACGCGATAAAAAAATCGATGGCATTACAAATTTACGTGATGAATCTGACCGCCGTGGTATGCGAGTAGTTATTGAAGTACGAAAAGATGCAAATGCTAATGTAGTCTTAAATAATTTATATAAACAAACAGCGATGCAATCAAGCTTTGGTGTTAATATGCTGTCGTTAGTAAATGGTCAACCAAAAGTAATGGGCATAAAAGAGATGCTGTATCATTATTTAGAACATCAAAAAGTCATTATTCGACGCCGTACTGAATTTGACTTGAAGAAAGCGGAAGACCGTGCACACATTTTAGAGGGCTTACGTATTGCACTTGACCATATCGATGAAATTATTGCGATTATTCGTGGTTCTCGTAGCGGTGAAGAAGCAAAACCACAATTAATGGAACGATTTAATTTATCTGAACGTCAGGCGCAAGCCATTTTAGATATGCGCTTAGTCCGTTTGAGTGGATTAGAACGAGAAAAAATTGAAGCAGAATATCAAGAGTTGCAAGTGCTAATTGCTGAATTAAAAGCAATCTTAGCTGACGAAGCTAAAATTGTTGAGATTATTCGTACTGAAATATTAGAACTTAAAGAGCGCTTCAATGATGCCCGTCGTACAGAAATTACATCTGGCGGTATGGAAATGATTGAAGATGAGGATTTAATTCCTGTAGAAAATTCAGTTGTTACTTTAACGCATAATGGTTATATTAAGCGCTTAGCTGCCAATACATACCGCAGTCAAAAGCGTGGTGGCCGTGGTGTACAAGGAATGGGTACAAACGATGATGACTTCGTAGAACATCTTATGAATACTTCTACGCATGATACGATTTTATTCTTCACAACTAAGGGGAAAGTATTCCGTGCAAAAGGTTACGAAATTCCTGAGTATGGCCGTACAGCTAAAGGTTTACCTATCGTTAACTTACTCAACATCGATAAAGGTGAAAAAGTTACTGCAATGATTCGCGTTGATTCATTTGATAAGGATGCTTATTTTATCTTTACGACGAAAACAGGTATTACGAAGCGTACACCAGTATCGCAATTTGCTAATATCCGTACAAATGGCTTAATTGCTATTAGTTTACGAGAAGATGATGATTTAATTGCTGTTCGTTTAACGGATGGTATAAAACAAGTTATTATAGGTACACGTGATGGGATGCTTGTTCGTTTCCAAGAAGATGATATTCGATCAATGGGTCGTACAGCAGGCGGTGTCCGTGGTATTAAACTACGTGACGGCGATGAAGTAGTTGGAATGGAAATCGTTGAACCTGGACAAGAAATTTTAGTTGTTACCGCAAAAGGCTATGGTAAACGTACAACCGAAGAGGAGTATCGTTTACAGAGTCGCGGTGGCGTTGGTTTAAAAACAATTCAAATTACCGACAAAAACGGTCCTATGGTAGCTGTTAAAACTGTGGATGGTTCTGAAGATTTAATGCTTATTACAATCAACGGAATGCTTATACGTATGGATGTAAATGATATTTCATTAATCGGTCGTAGTACTCAAGGTGTTCGTTTAATTCGTTTAGGAGATGACGAACTGGTTGCTACTGTAGCAAAAGTAGAAAAAGAAGATGAAGATGTGTCCGACGAAGATGAAGATGAACAAATAGAAGAATAAAAAAAGGCCGATGAAGACAGCCCTTGTTGCTGCTCATCGGTTTTTATTATATATCATGAAAAATAAGTAATAATTTTGAAATTCGTGATAATATATTAATAGACCTTAGTTTAAGTAAGTGAAATAGTAAAGAGGTGTTTAATTTCGTGGAAACGGTACATATCCCAATTTCAGAATTACGTTTAGGAAAAGTTATTTCTGAAGATATTTTTGCTAATACACAATATCCTATTATCTTTAAAGATACAGTAGTATCCCATGAACATTTACAAGTTTTTAGTGCATTCAATATTTCAAGAGCGCCTGTATATAAAGATAATGTGAAGGATGTTTTAGTAGAAACCGAAAAAGAAATAGATTTAGCTATACAACCGGAAGCTATCCCAACCTTTAAAAGAGTATACGACAATTCTGTGGAACAATTTAAAAGGGAGTTCAAAAATTGGGAGGCTGGTGCAAAGGTAGATATTACAAAAGCTCGTACAATTATTTTGCCTTTACTGGATATGGTATTAGAAGATCGTACTGTAATTTTTAATTTAAACGAGTATTCTAGCCCTAAAGATTATTTATATCATCATTGTGTAGCTACAGCTTTGATTTCTTCTGTTATTGCTCAAAAATTAGGTTATGATAAAGGGTTAACGATTCAAATTGCAATTGGCGGTTTATTAGCAGATTGCGGAATGGCTAAAATTCATCCGCGTATTCGAGATAAAAAAACGACTTTAACCGAACAAGAATTTGCAGAGATTTATAAACATCCTATATATAGCTACAACATGATAAAGGATTTAACAATCTTAAAAGATACAATAAAAGAAGCTATTTTCCAGCATCATGAGCGCTTAAACGGAAGCGGCTATCCTAAAGGTGAGAAAATCGCTAATATATCTATCTTTGCACAAATCATTGCTGTTGCGGATGTTTTTCATGCTATGACATGTGAGCGTATCTATCGATCTAAACAATCGTCGTTTAAAGTTATAGAAATGATTAATGAGTCGGAGTTTGGAAAGTTTGATATTAAAGTAGTAAGAGCACTGATTGATTTAGTGGCAGACCTACCTATTGGTACAATTATTGAGCTTTCAAATTTAGAGCGCGGGGAAGTAATGTTCGTTAACAAATATGCTCCAACTCGCCCAATAGTTAAATTAAGTATTACTGGTGAGATTTTTGATTTAGGTAAAAACCGTACTTTTTATATTTCACGAATAATTACAAATGAATAGCGTCGACAAAGTATTAATAAGGCAGTCATTAAGGTTCTGATTGCCTTATTAACTTGCTGTAATATAAGAGTGAATTAATGTTATTAAAAACTATTTTAATTTTTTTAGAGAAAGTGTTGACATAGATTATGAAACTTGATATTATTAATGAGTCGCCAAGAGGTGACACACAAAACGAAACAAAATGAACCTTGAAAACTGAACAAGCAAAACGTAATCAATATAGTTTTTACTAGCTAACTTCGTTAGTGAACGAAACAAAATTTTGGACAT
>NZ_JBIWDT010000007.1:0-78527 GCF_044762185.1 Lysinibacillus sp. NPDC097162
ACTCTCCATAAAAGAAATTTGATTAGCTCAAATTGTTTTGCTGGCATCAATTTTGATGTCCAAAATTTTGTTTCGTTCACTAACGAAGTTAGCTAATAAAAACTATATTGATTACGTTTTGCTTGTTCAGTTTTCAAGGTTCATTTTGTTGCCGTTTGTTTTTAGCAACTCTTACATCATATCATCAATCATTTGTGATGTCAACATTTTTTTAAAATGTTTTTTGGAGCGGGTGATGAGAATCGAACTCACGACATCAGCTTGGAAGGCTGAGGTTTTACCATTAAACTACACCCGCAAATATTTTAATTTTATAATGGCGCGCCCGGCAGGAGTCGAACCCACAACCTTCTGATCCGTAGTCAGACGCTCTATCCAATTGAGCTACGGGCGCAAGTATTAAATAACCGAACTGACTTGACTTGGTGCGGCCGAGAGGACTTGAACCTCCACGGGGTTGCCCCCACTAGGCCCTCAACCTAGCGCGTCTGCCGTTCCGCCACGACCGCATTCATAAAATAGGAACTTTCTTATTATACTATGATAACTTGAAATATCAACCTTTTTTCTTAAAAAAAGATGAGCCATGAAGGACTCGAACCTTCGACCCTCTGATTAAAAGTCAGATGCTCTACCAACTGAGCTAATGGCTCAAATTAAGAAATGAATGGCTGGGGTACCTGGATTCGAACCAGGGCATGACGGAATCAAAATCCGTTGCCTTACCGCTTGGCTATACCCCAATAAGTGGCGGTCCCGACCGGGATCGAACCGGCGATCTCCTGCGTGACAGGCAGGCATGTTAACCGCTACACCACGGGACCAATGTTACAATTATTTATATTTATGAAAAATGACCCCTACGGGATTCGAACCCGTGTTACCGCCGTGAAAGGGCGGTGTCTTAACCGCTTGACCAAGGGGCCATGGCTCCGAAGGCAGGACTCGAACCTGCGACAACCTGATTAACAGTCAGGTGCTACTACCAACTGAGCTACTTCGGAATAATCATATTGTTTTGTCGTCTTTATCTTGTCGACTTTTACTATTATAAGGATAAGCACAGTAAACGTCAATCTTTTTTTAAAAGTTTTTTTCACCAATTAACTTTAATTGCCCTGAACACTTGCCACAGCAGTATCTCTTCACATTTAATCTTATTTTTCTAACATATATTTGGTGGCATTTTATACAAGTGTATTTATATTGAGAACGCTGTTTTTCGTTCCGAGATGTAGGTTTCTGCAACGCTGAACAAAATCGTGGAGCGTTCACTTTTTTCAATAAATCTCGAAAATCTTTATCTCGATGTTGGTAGCCCTTCCCTTCTATGTGCAAATGATAATGACATAATTCGTGAAGAATTATCCCCTCAACCTCACTGACACCATACATTTCATATGCTTTTGGGTTTATTTCAATATGGTGGGATTGTAAAAGATAGCGACCACCTGTTGAACGCAGTCTTGAGTTAAAGTATGCGCGATGCATGAATGGTTTATGAAAACTTTCTAATGAAATGCGGGTTACAAGCTGTTGCAGTTCCTCATTGTTCAACTTTATCACCTCTAACAATAAGAATACCACACTGCGCAGTATAGACAGTGTGGCAATAAATTATTACTACTTTTCAATTGTTTGTTTTTCTGGAGGTAGCATCGTTAACGAAATACGCCCTTTGTTTACCTCTATCTGTTCCACCCAAACTGTGACAATATCACCTAGCGCCACAACTTCTAATGGATGCTTAATACGTTTCTTTTGTAACTTAGAAATATGCACAAGCCCATCTTGCTTAACACCGATATCAACAAATGCACCAAAATCGACTACATTACGTACAGTGCCTTGTAATTCCATACCTACCTGTAAATCTTCCATTTTCAAAACATCTGTTTTTAGTAGTGGCTGCGGAAAGGCATCGCGCGGATCTCGACTTGGCTTCTTCAAGGTATCCACAATATCCTGAATTGTAACAACACCCATACCTAATGTGTTACTTAGTTCTTGAACATTAAGGGATGCAATTGCTTCCTCCGCCTTTTGCGTTCCTAGTTCTTTTTTATTTAAATTTGCTACTTCTAAAATTTGTTCAGCTATATTGTAGCTTTCTGGGTGAATACCTGTAGCATCAAATGGATTTTTCGCTTCAGGCACACGTAAAAATCCGATTGCTTGCTCATACGTTTTTGCACCAAGTCGTGGGATTTTCTTTAGCTGCGAACGCGTTGTGAATTGTCCATTTTCTTCTCGAACTTTCACAATATTTTCGGCTACAGTTTTCGATAACCCAGAAACATATTGCATTAATGAAGCTGACGCTGTATTAACATCAACACCGACTTGATTGACTGCAGTTTCTACTATAAATGTTAACGACTCTGATAATTTCTTTTGAGAAACGTCATGTTGATATTGACCAACACCTACTGCCTTTGGCTCAATTTTCACTAATTCTGACAATGGATCTTGTAAACGTCGTGCGATAGAAACGGCGCTTCGCTGCTCTACTTGTAAATCCGGAAATTCAGTACGCGCAATCTCGGACGCTGAATAAACTGATGCACCAGCTTCGTTTACAATCACATATGCCGCATCTGTTTTCACTTCACTCAATACATCAGCAATAAACTGCTCCGTTTCACGTGAGGCAGTACCGTTACCAATCGCGATAATCTTAATAGGATACTTCGCTAAAATTTCTTTCACTACAGCCTTTGATTTTGCCACATCTGGTTTTGGTGGATGTGGATAAATAGCTGTAACTTCTAGCATTTTTCCTGTCTCATCAACAACAGCTAATTTACAGCCAGTTCGATAAGCAGGGTCCACTCCTAAAACATATTTGCCCTTTAGCGGTGGCTGTAGCAAGAGGTTGCGGAGATTTTCTGAGAAAATGTGAATAGCTTGCGCCTCTGCTTTTTCTGTTAATTCATTGCGTAATTCTCTTTCTATAGATGGCTGAATTAATCGTTTGTAGGAATCTTCTATCGCTAGCTTCACCTCCGCGATAGCTGGCGATGAACCTGTAGCAGGTATCCATTCTTTCCACATAATCATCAGTACTCGATCTATCGGTACTTGTATCGCTACCTTTAAGACATCCTCTTTCTCCCCACGATTCACTGCTAAAATACGGTGAGGAACAATGCGATTAACAGGTTCTTCATATTCGTAATACATTTCAAAAACCTTTTTTTCATCTACTTCTGCATTTTTTAATGTGGTTGTAAGTACGCCCTCTTTCCAAGAAAAGGCACGGATTTTTTGTCTTATACCCGCATCATCCGCAAAGCGCTCTGCTAAAATATCACGTGCCCCAGCTAATGCGTCATCTACTGTTGCAACATTCTCCACGTCAACAAATTGTTGAGCTAACTGGACTAATGCTTCATTACGATATTCTAATAGAATGTCGGCTAAAGGTTCTAATCCTTTTTCCTTTGCGATTGTCGCCTTTGTACGTCGTTTTTGCTTGTATGGACGATACAAATCTTCTACACGCTGTAGAACTGTTGCTATCTGAATTGCATTTTCAAGCTCGGGAGTTAGTTTATCCTGTTCTTGAATTAATCGAAGAACCTCTTCTTTACGTTGTTCAAGTTGCTGTATGTAATGGTAACGATCTTCTACAGCTTTAATTTGTACCTCATCAAGAGAACCAGTAGCTTCTTTTCGATAACGCGCGATAAACGGAACGGTGTTACCCTCATCTAATAATTTTATCACTGCCTCCGCTTGATTTGGTCTGATAGCTACATCCTTTGCAATAAGCTGTAACATTTGTTTTTGTTCCACATTATCACTACCTTTTTTCTTTTCATTTTAACACTACACTTCAATAAAAAACCAAGGATAGTCTATATGATGGAAAAAAAAGACAAAAAACAAGACGCTTATCGCTATTGGACGGAGAAATCCTCTAGTAATAAACGCCTTCGTTTCATCCTCACAGTGGCACACTACCACTTGCAAGAATGACTTCTTGTAATTTCTTAATTGCTTTTCTTTGTATTCTGGATACATGCATTTGAGAAATGCCCAATTGTTCGCCCGCTTCTTTTTGGCTAAGCTGCTCTAAATAAGTAAGCTGAATAACTTGCTTCTCTCGTTCATTTAAAACTTCCATAGCATCAGCAACGATCATCCTTCTATTGGTCATTTCATAACCCATATCTTCTTTACCCATAATATCAGCTAGTGTGACAGTACTTCCGTCATTATCTGATTCTATTGAATGATCCATTGAGAGTGCTTGATAACTGCGACTCATCTCCATCGCTTCTAAAACTTCTTCCTCAGGTACCTCTAATCGCTCAGCAATTTCTTGAATGGAAGGTGAACGTTGGAACTCTATCGTTAACGATTCTACAGTCGATTTAATACGTGGCCCTATCTCTTTAATTCGTCTTGGCACATGAACGTCCCATGTTTTATCTCGTAAAAATCGCTTAATCTCTCCAACAATAGTAGGTACAGCAAATGCCTCAAAACTGCGGCCAAAACTTGCATCAAAACGTCTTATTGCACCTAGTAACCCCAACATCCCTACTTGTACGATATCATCATAATAAGATTTACCATACGAATATTTGCGAGCGATGGACTCTACTAAATTTCGATAATGAATTACCAAATTGGTTTGTGCTTCTTCATCCTCTGTTGTTTGGTACTGTGCTATCCACTTTAACACATCTTCTTTTGAAGAAGATTTATGTAGTGATTCTTTCGACATTTTTTTCCACCTGCTCCCTAGCGACGTACTTTGTCATGAAAACAGTTACGCCACCATCGTTATTAATCATCACCTCATCCATCAAAGTTTCCATTAAATAAAGCCCTAAACCGCCCTCTCTTAGCCCCGCAATACTATCTTCAGGATGATAAGGCCCAATTTTTGTTTTAACTTCTTCAAAATTAAAACTATTTCCATAGTCTGCAATCATCATTTCCAACTTGTTATCATAAAGGGCGCAACCTATTACAATTTCGCCTTCCTCAGCATCTTTATAAGCATGGTGCACAACATTCGTTACCGCTTCACTAACTGCAATTTTCAAATCCTCGATCTCATCGAAGTTAAATCCAATACGATTAGCTAATCCAGAAACAGTTAAACGAATGACACTGACAAACTGAGGTTTTGCAGGAACCCTTATTTCAATATAATCAAATTCCTTCATTGCTTAATTCCACCTTTTTATCAGTTTCAATATCCATCAGTTCACTTAAGCCAGTAATTTCAAATAATCTTTGTAGTCGCTTAGACAGTCCAACAATCTTTACTTTACCTTCTTCACGTAAAGCTCTTTTATAAAAAGCTACAAAAATACCAAGACCAGTACTATCCATATAATTTACTTTTGATAAATCTAATTCAATTTCAATACCTTTTGTAACCTTTACTGCCTCTAGTTCCTCACGAAGACCTGAGGCTGTATACGTATCAATTTCACCTTCAACAAACCCATATAATTTTGTACCATCTTTTTTAAAATGCACCACCATGTCCATATAGTACACCTCCACCATATTTATTCGACTTTTTTTCTTTTCCCACATTTATCGGATGTTAAACATAATTAATTATATTTATTATCATAACTTTAATTTTTTTTAGAGTTAACATAAAAGCATCGACATTTTTCTACAAAACTTATAAATCGATATTACTTGCATTTTTTTTCATTCTATTAATACTACTAAATAGTATTTTAACTATATGATAACGCAAAAAATTAAAAAAACATCAGGATACGTAAAATCCCTGATGCTCTATACATATATGTATATCAAAATTTAACAAGCCCTAAGCTAATCATCAACGCTCCATCCACTTTTTCCATCACTGCATGATCGAGCTGTGTAATACGATCAGTCAATCTAGACTTATCGATTGTACGTACTTGCTCAAGCAAAATGACCGAGTCACGTTCAAATCCATACTTCTCAGCATTTATTTCAACATGTGTCGGTAACTTTGCCTTTTGAATCTGTGCAGTAATTGCTGCGATGATGACAGTCGGACTAAATCGATTTCCAATATCATTTTGAATAATCAATACCGGCCTAGTGCCACCTTGTTCGGACCCAACTACCGGCGATAAATCTGCAAAAAAAACGTCACCACGTTTTACATTCAAAGTGTCATCCCCCGCTAACGAGACGCTCCACTGTATGTTGTGCTTCATATTCCGCGTGCAAGCATTCACTTGCAATCATCAGATTAATATGAGACATCTCAACATATCCTTTCATCATAGCTTCCCGTATTTGATTTGGTTGCTCCTGCATTAAATTTTTGCGCGACAAAAAACGCACAAAAGATTCACCTTCAATTACTTCCTTTGTTTGTAGAAACAGTCTATCTTGAACAGCAATTGTAGCTTCTCTTAACTTTTTCTCGTACACAGCAAGCACCTCCAACGGAACCATACACTTTTTCATTACAACTCATTCTACCATTGAAAGATATTGTTGAAAAGACATGAAATGACAAAATATCTGACTATTTGAAGAACAAGTTGTGAAATTTCGTTGGTTGTCGATGGTAAATACTGCTTCCATATGTCTCTTTGACATTGGTGCCTGTTGCTTACATTCCTTATATGCCTAAGTTATAACCGAATTGGATTATGTTTTCCCACACAATTATTAATTTCGACAAATATTTTCTAACTGCGAAGTATATAGAAATTATTTTTATTGATGACTGCTATAAATAAAATCAATTACATCTCAGGCGTAATTGCCTTCAGACTTTTTTAGAGCTCCCTCGCAAAGCTCCTGTTAAAATCTGAGACATGCACTAGTAACTAATAATATGATTCAGCCTGCCTCCGTGTGACCCATACAGAAGTCATTACTTATTTAACATTTCTCCCCTACTTGTAGATGTGAAAAACTTATGCTGCAACAAGTTAAATGTATACTCGAGGAACTCTGGCTGTAATAATGCATGGTACTTCATAATTAATAGTTTCAAGTCTTGTTGCCCATTCATCCATTGAAATAACTTCTTGCCCTTGACGACCAATAAGCGTCACTTTCTTACCTATAGCATATGCTTTTGGTAGAGCAACCATACATTGGTCCATACAAATTCGTCCGACTATCGGCATTCTTTGTCCGTCTATAAGTACATCTTGTCCAGCTAACTTACGAATAACCCCATCCGCATAGCCTACCGGAATCGTTCCAATCCACATATCTGTCTGTGCAATAAATGTTGCTCCGTAACCTACTGAATCACCAGCTTTTAACTGTTTGACATGCACAAGTTCACTCTCAAGTGAAAAGGCAGGTTTCAATGGAAATGGTAAAATTTCTCCTACGTAAGTAGATGGCGCTAGCCCATACATTGAGATGCCATAACGTACAGCGTCATAGTGTAAATGATGATCTTTCACTAATGCCGTTGCTGTATTGGATGCATGTACTAGTCTAGGTTTTTCAGGCAATGTAGAAATAAGCTTTTCAAATAATTGTACCTGACTATCGAAATAGGCTGTATCCTTCTCATCGGCAGTTGCAAAATGAGTAAAAATGCCATCCAATTCTACATTGTATGTTGAATTGATTGTATGATATACCTCTAACAATTCTTTCTCTGTGCGAACCCCAATTCGCCCCATTCCGCTATCAACCTTTATATGTAGTTGTAAAGGGTTTACTTCACCAGCTATGAACGTTGAAGCTTGCTGTATCCATTCACTAGAAAATACTGTAAGTGAAATACGCTGTTGCGCTGCATAAGGTGCAAACGCTACTGGTGATGCTCCTAATATTAGTATGTCTGGTTCTTCGAAATGTGCCCGAATATGTAATGCTTCGTCTGGTGTAGCCACTGCAAGCATCGTTGCGCCAGCTTCCAAAGCAGCTTGTGCAACTGCTATATCCCCATGTCCATATGCATTGGCTTTTACGACTGCGATAATTTGTACATTTGGTTGAAGTAGTTCTTTTAAATTTTTTATATTTTGCTGAATAGCTTGTAAATCTACAATTGCTTTCGTTGGTCTAAAATGCTGCTGTGTCTCCATTAGAATACCCTCTTTTTTATTTATTAAACCGTTATGTATTGAAAAAACTACCAAATAACAATTCAATTATGCATTAGCCTTATTTACATCCAGAATTTTCTCAAGCTTTCTAAAAAACTTCTCTTAAAAATCTATACTATCTTCAGATTCCTTTAACTTAATTCAGCAAGGTTGAAGCTCCCCATTGAATTTAATGCATTCATCCTCTACATCTCGAAGTAAAGAACTTCCGCAAAGGTTGAATTTTAAGCATAATGCTCGTCCGCAATTCGAATCAACTTCACATAAAAATTTACAGCACTCGTTACTTAAATTCGACGACACATCGCTATCTCCCTTTTTTTTCCTATAAAAAACCGCTTGTTTTTACAAATTACATAACACTATTCTATAGTTTGTATTATCTATAGAATAGTGTTATTATCAAATTTACATTTTTTTCTAACAAACTACAGCTTCCTTTATATCGAAAACTGTAGCTTGAAAAAATTATTTCATACTGCTTATCGTCATGGAAGCAGCAACTTCCACCATTTCTTCACGGGTTAATTTACTAGAAGCTACAAAGAATGCAACTCCATCTTTTTCCCAGCTAATAGACGTATCGGTAATAGCTCCGATTGTAAATCCTAAGTCTACAGGATCGCCAGGTGAAGTAACTGGTAACATAGACGTCTCTTTCATAACTGGTTGTTGCATAACCGTAAACGCTTTATCACCTTCAAACGTTAAAATAACACGATCCATGCCACCCTCGCGGATAGCTTTCTCATCTGTCATTTTAGTGTTCTCGAAATTCACAACTGGATAATGCGTTTGGAATTCTTCATACTCAACCTCTGCACCGACTGCTTCTTTTTCACCATTTTCACCTTTAGCATCTTTTTCACCTTTAGCATCTTTTTCATCTTTAGTAGCATCTTTTCCGTCTTTATTTGTAGGTGCAGCTTGTTCGCCTTTTGAATCATCTGATTCAGTAAATTGCTCAACAGCATACTCTTTTGCAGCATGTTGTACACCTAATTTAATATTATTAAAAGTGATACGGATTTGCTCTTCCTTGACATCATTCATAATGACTACTGATGTAGGGAGCATAGTTTTCTTATCAACTGTAATGACTTGGTGAGGCATACTATTTTTATAGCTATTTCTAGTAGCCGCTTCAAATATATATGCTTTGTCCTCTTCTTTCATGACTAAATTTTTATCTTCAGCTAAATCTTCTGCTAGTGCTCCGATTAAATATGCCTGACTATTTTTCTTTGGCCAATCACTTTGGAACTTATACATTTTGTTTAATGTTGGTGTTACAACAAAAACTCCATCTGCATTACGCACAATCATTTGCGAAACATCTTTCCCACTTTCAACTACTTCCACTCGATAGAAATCAGGTTTAGTATGCCATACCGTAACATCATATGTTCTAGGTTCTCCACCTGATTTAATCTCCATCTTAGCGTCTAACTCATAACCATTCGTCTCTGACCATTTACCATTAACTTTCTTTAACACTTTTTCCTGTGAGGCTGTACCACACGCCGACAGAAGTAATATCGCACAAATTAAGACGAGCCAAGTAACTAAACGGTTGCCCACGCTTTCACCCTTTCTTCTTTCAAATCCACTACGACAATATATGAACCGTATGTGTCAGTTATGTCATTTGATGAAAAGGCAATATATTTTATTACAACAGTAATATTACTTGTGCGGCTGCATATTGCTTAGAATGCGTGATACTGACAAAGCCATTTACAAGCTCTCCTTTAAAATATAAAACAGGGTTACCAGCTTCCCCTCTTAATATTTCAATATCTTGCAGTGCACAATCTTTACCGATACCTGTGCCTAGCGCTTTCGAAAAGGCCTCTTTTGCGGCAAATCGTCCTGCCAAAAACTCTACTTTGCGAGATTCTGTATGCAAAGCAAATAGTGCTCTTTCTTTCTCTGATAAAATCCGGTCTTTAAATTTATCTGTACGAGTCATTGCCTTCACAATACGCTCGGTTTCTACAATGTCGAGACCTATTCCTTTAATCATATGAACTTCTCCTTTTCTTATTTCCAAAAAGCCATGTATAATAATTGTAAATTGAGGTGGAGCTATGTTTAGTAGAACAGAAAATTTTAAGCAATATACAAGTTATTACCCTGTCGTTTCAACATTAATAGCAGTGAATCTAATTCTTTATGTATTAACACTTGTTCCCGTTATAGGGGAACTTCTGTGGAACTATGGGATTCAGGTCAATTTCCTCGTACAAAGCGGTGAATGGTGGCGAGTTTTCTCAGCAATGTTTTTGCATGCAAACTTTATGCATGTGCTCTTTAATATGTTCTCCCTGTTTTTATTTGGGCCAGAACTTGAGAAAATTGCAGGTAAAGCACGTTTCATTACGATTTATTTATTATCTGGTATCGTAGGTAACATGGCAACCTTTATGCTTAATGACGGAAGCTATGCTAGCCTTGGCGCAAGTGGTGCAATTTTCGGGATTTTTGGAGCGTTCGGTGCTCTTGTATACTATACACGTCGCACAATGCCAATGCTTCGTAAGCTTATATTGCCGATTATCGTCATCAGTGTCATCATGACTTTCTTACAGTCTAATGTAAATGTTTATGCACATTTAGGTGGTTTAGTGACAGGATTCGTTCTCGGTCTTATTTACTTACATCCCAAAAGAATTTTAAGCTGGCGCAAGCAAAAAATGGCTGGCAAATAGCTTATAAAAAGAGGAGCTGACCCAAACAGTGACGTCTATATCACTTAGGGCTAGTCCTCTTTTTTCAGCTCAAAAACTCCGCATCACTGTCATACTATCGTTGAAATTATAGTACAACATTAGCCTCTTTAGCCATTTTTATTTTTTTCCATTCTGCCGCGGTTATCCCATATACAACTTGATCCACATGATGATCGTATAACCATTCAGCATCTCTTAATCGTCCTTCTTCATTAAAACCTAACACTTTTGGAATTGTACGACTACGAATATTTCCTACTGCAACACGTACCTCAATGCGATTTAACTTTAAATAGTCAAAAGCAAAATCGATGAATGCCCTCATAGAATTTGTCACAAGCCCCTTGCCAACAAAATCACTTCCAAGCCAATAGCCAATGCTCGTCCATTTATGTTGCCAATTCACTTGATGATAACCAATAACTCCCGCTAGCTTACCATCATAATAAATTCCAGCCTGTATTCCATTATTATCGGCATATTGTTGCATCGCATTTCGTACAAATTGTTCCGTATCCTTGACCGTCTTCACATTGTCTACAAAGGGTAACCACTCACGTAAAGTCTCTCTCGAACGATCCGTTAGCGCAAATAATTCATCTACATCACTTAAATCCAACATTTTTAAATATGTGTGTTCATTTATGCTGTATTTAAACATCAATCCCACCCCTTTTCGTTGATTTATTCTATTATAAACGCGTTTTTCCTATTATTGTATATAAAAAAAGCCAATCTCCACATTTTCATGTAAAGATTGGCTTTTTATCTATTAATGTTCATACCAAGATAATATGGTTTCTGCATCTCGTTGCTCTAAGCTTGGTACATTACCTGTCATACCAGACATTCCTGACATTACCGTGGCTTTTATAGACATCACTTGCTTGCGCTTTTGGAAATACGTTTGACTACTTTCCATAGATTGTATACGTTTTTTCTCCATAAACAATGTGATACGACTGAAAATACGATATTGCATTGCGAGTTGCTTTCCGTCAATCATATAACCCGCTGTTCTATGTTGCCAAATGCCAAGCAATATTGATAATGGAATTAGTAATAATGACAACAACCCATAAGGATATAAGAAATAACTACAAGCACCTAAAATCGGTACAAGCCATAAAAAATCTATGCGATAAAAGAATGGACGTGCTCGTTTCGGAGCCCTCGTAAATTCAGGTTGCCAATTCATTTCAGGGAAAAGCTGAACTAATGTTTGTAAACAATCTTGCTTTTTAATTAATGGGAATAACGCAATTTTCTTATCTCGACCTTTTTCACCGTTGCCACCAGCGCTTTCTACAACAACAGTAGCAAAGCCAAATACTTGTCGCAAAGGATTTTCAACAATTCGGATTGCCTGAATACGGTTTAAAGGTAGTGTAATTCTTTTCTTCTCCAGTAACCCCTTAGTAATCATTAGCTTTTCATCTTCAATACGAACTGTATAATCGTAATAATTTACAAGTGTTATAACAACCGATACTAACCATGCAATGATAAGTACGAACATGACCATTAAGGCAACTAAAAATGCCCCAACTTTCACAAAATCCGCCAGTTCATGAAAAACCTCTTCATAAGGGATAATATCCGAAAACTGTGAGACTACTGCCGCAAGCCCAGACAATACTACTCCTATCCCACCAGAAGTCGTTGCTAATACAAGTAAATCCCGCATCGACATATGGTAAATAGCAGGAACCATTACTTCACCTATTTGCTCAGGTGACTGTTCAACGTCAATGTGTTGAGCGAATTGCGTTTTTGCACGACGCATTTCCTGTTCTATTACGTCTGCTGCTATTTTCTGGATAGCTGTCAATTCTACCTCTGGCTTACCGCCTTTATTCCCCGCAGTCTCAACTTGCACCTTTACTAATCCGAATAGCCGATGAAAAATACCTTCATGGTAATTCAAGCTTTGAATGCGTTCAAATGGAATATAACGCTTCTTCTTTACGAATAACCCATACTTCACCCGTAATTCGCCATCCTCAAACCAATAAACAAAAGTACGCCATTTAACGATACCACCAACAAGTGCAAGCACTGCTGCTACACCCCACACTCCAAACAATAAAACTGTTTCAAAAAAATGTTCGCTGCGGAAGTTAAATGAAAAGTTAAAACCGTTACTAATAATAATAATCGCAACAGGTAATATCATACTTTTTAGCGCTTTGACACTAGAAATAATGGCCGATACTGGGTGCAATCGATACACTTCATTAGACATCATCTTCTGCCACCCTTGCTAATTCCGAAATACGTGCACGAAGTCCATCTGCCTCATCCATGACAAGTGCAGGAATTGTATGTACTGTGGCAGCTGTAGAAATTGAAATATTTCCTAAGCTATATCTTTTTAAAATAGGCCCTTGTGTAGTATCGACATGTTGTACACGTACCATTGGTATAAGTGTGCGTTTTACAACAAATAAACCATGTTGTACTTCAATTTCATGCTCACGCACTTCATATCTCCAACGCTCCCATCGGATTTTAGGGAATAAATACGCCAATAAAAAGGCACTTAATAAAACAACAGCAATTGCAATGATATAAATAAATGATGGCCAATCAAAATAATAAGTACCGTAACATACCAATGCTGCGACGACTAACAATAGTAATGTTTGTAACACACCATATAATCGCCATACAGTTAACCCTTTTCGGGAAATTTGATGGATTGGTTCAGCTCTCATGTTGTTCCTCCTCTTTTCATTACCTATGTATACGTACACTAACACTAATTTGTTTCAATATAAATATAAAAAACCTTACAGTCGAATTGACTGTAAGGTTGGAAGTTTTAAAATTAATTAGTCTTCATGACGACGTGGTGCACGTGAACGACCTTGTCCACCTTCACGGCGAGCTCCACCTTCACGGCGACCACCTTCACGACGGCCTCCACTGCTGCGACGATCTCCGCCACCACTACCTTCACGACGGTTACCGCTAAAGCTACGACCGCCACCGCTTCTGTTACGACCGTTACGATCGCCACCGCGACCACCGCCGCCGCCAGAACGCTCACGGCGCATTGGTAATGGACGTTCTTCTGTAATTGTAACAGGCGAATCATCCGGCTCTTTTGTTAATGAACGTAATGCAGCAGCTACTACATCAATTGCATCATGGTTTTCAAGAACTTCTGTAGCTAATGTACGATAATCACCTAAGTTATTAGTTGAAATAATACCTTCAAGTGTCTCAATAGCTAAACGTTGTTGACCTACTAAAGCTTCGTCATTTGTTGGTGGACGAAGTGGTGTCATACGTTTTTTCGTTGTTTCTTCAACGATACGTAAATAACCCATTTCACGAGGTGTTACAAACGTTACTGCAAGACCTGATTTTCCGGCACGGCCAGTACGACCGATACGGTGAACGTAAGACTCAGGGTCTTGAGGAATATCAAAGTTATATACATGTGTAACGCCTGAAATATCAAGACCACGAGCGGCTACATCTGTTGCAACTAGGATATCAATTTTATTTTCTTTAAATTGGCGTAAAACTGAAATACGTTTTGCTTGGCTTAAATCACCGTGAATTCCTTCTGCAAGATATCCGCGGATTGATAAAGCTTGTGCTAACTCATCTACGCGACGTTTTGTACGTCCAAAGATAATTGCTAATTCTGGTTGGTGAACATTCAATAGACGAGATAAAACATCGAATTTTTCACGTTCAGCAGCTTTCACAAAAAATTGTTCAATGTTATCCACTGTTAATTCTTTAGCTTTAATTTTTACAATTTCAGGTTCACGCATAAATGTTTCAGCAATTTTACGGATTGCTGGTGGCATTGTTGCTGAGAATAATAATGTTTGACGCTCAGCAGGTACGTTTTCTAAAATTGAATTAATATCATCGATGAAGCCCATGTTTAACATTTCATCTGCTTCGTCCAGTACAAGCGTTTGAACATCTTCTAGTTTTAAAGTACGACGATTAATATGATCTAAAATACGACCTGGTGTACCAACAATAATTTGTGGTTTATTTTTCAGTGCACGAATTTGACGGCCGATTTCTTGACCACCGTAAACTGATAATAATTTCACACGTTTGTCGTAACCGATTTTATATAGTTCTTCTGAAACTTGAATCGCTAATTCACGAGTTGGAGCAATTACTAATGCCTGGATATTAGGGTTTTTAGGATCGATTTTCTCGATAAGTGGAATACCAAAAGCGGCAGTTTTACCAGTACCAGTTTGCGCTTGACCTAATACATCGCGACCTTCAATGGCAAAACGAATAGTTCCCTCTTGGATTGGTGTTGCTTCTTCGAATCCCATACGTTTTACTGAACGTAATGTAGATTCGCTAATATTTAATTCTGAAAAATTTGTCAAACTTCTCAATCTCCTTTTTTCCTTTTAAGTTGACAAATGGTTACATTTTCAGATGAAGTTGTCGGCAAATTCGAGCCTGTGTTGTGGAACGTTTCCGTTACTTAAAAATTTTCTCTACAAAGGTTTCATGTAGAGCTCTCTTATATGAAAAGGAAAGCCCGGTCTTTACCGAGCGGTTCGATTCTGCGTAATTATTCACTTAGAATAAAACCGTTATGTTCAAAAAAAAGTACTCTTCAACCAAATTATGAAGAGTCTTCGCACAAAATGTATCCATTGCTTACACTAGTCTATCATGGTAATCAGCCGTATGCAACGATAACGCATGAGTCGTAATAATCTGACTACTTTATTGCTCCTTTAAAAACGCTAAAACCTTCGCAAACCAGTCAAAACAATCTTCACAATAACATATATGATGTTTGCCATTGTCAGAAAAATACAACTTTTTATTTATTGAGGCTAGTTGATCAAATAAAAATCGGGCGGTATGATACGGCACAATACCATCTAATTTTCCTTGAATAATATAAACTGGCACTTTGATATCTTGGTAATACGGCGCAACCTTTTGAACGAGTTTCATGAATTCAATTGTTGCTGATAATGGCACATTATTAAACTTATGGCGATATCTCAAATACAGCTCATTATTAGAAAGGTTTCGATGATATGCCTCAGTCGCTAGCATTTTAAAATCCTTTACAAGTTGCTTAGGACTTACATATTTAGCTGCCGCACTAAGCAGTACGAGCTTCTTTACTTTATAACGCTTTGCTAAATATAGCGCGATAATCCCGCCCATTGAAAAGCCAACGACAATGATTTCATCAACCTTTTTGGCAAGCGCTCGAAAAGCCAACTCCGCATCCATTAACCAATGCATTGCTGTAAAACCTTTCATGTTTAAATCTTCCCCATGTCCTGATAAAGTCGGAGTCTCGATTAACCAATCTGTATTAGCACGTAAATAAGTTGTAAACGGCTCTACCTCATAAGCGCCACCTGAAAATCCATGTAAACATAAAACACCTATTGCCATTACTCTCACCTCTAAAAAGTGGACATTATACGCGCAACTTAGCCCGCCATAAAGGCATCCTATATTGCCTTTTTCAATAAAAGGTAAAAATCCGCATAAGATGTCTATTGCAGCCAAAGCGGATTTTTACCCTATAGGTAACTATTTATTATACTTACACTCGTTAATTATGAAGTAAATGCTTGTAAAATCGTCTCTAGCTTCATGCCTCGTGAACCTTTTAATAAAACGATGGATTGCTCCGTTGCCTGTTGAAGCTTTGCAATAATAGGTGCAAAATCATCCTGCTCATATAGTAAATGATCAGCATCAAAACGGTCTTTTAACACTTCATATAAATATGCCATACGTGGACCATATAAGCACACGTAGTCAATTTCACCTTCGTGAATAGCAAGTGATAAGTCTTCATGGAAGCTTTGTTCATTAGCTCCCAGTTCGAGCATATCGCCTAAGACAAGCCACTTTTCTGGTCGAATCGTTGTTGTAGCAATAAACTGAATGGCCGCCTTTACAGATGTAGGTGCAGCATTGTATGCATCATTAATAAATAATGCACCTTGATTTCCTTGTACTTGTTGCATGCGCATATCAGTTAAAGTTACACCTTTTAATGATTCGCGAATTTGTTCATCATTTAACCCTAGCTTTTGTGCGATAAGCATTGCAATCAATGTGTTTTTCACCTGATGCTTACCAAGAACTGAGATAAAGAATTCACCTTCAATCGCGCCATGCGTTGTAAAGCTACTTCCATTGGCAGTTGCTTCAATATTCTCAGCATATAGCAAATCGCCTGGTTCTAAACCAAATGCCTTGGCATTTAAATTTTGCTCTTTTGCAACGAGTTCTTTTAATAATGGTTCATCACCATCATAAAATAGTACACCGTTATCCTGCATACCTTGAATAATTTCAAACTTCGCCTTGGCAATGCCTGCACGAGAACCTAAATCTTGCATATGCGCCTCACCAATATTTGTAATAACTGTCATATGAGGTCGAGCTAATTTTGTTAAAAATTCTATCTCACCAAAGCCACTCATGCCCATTTCCAGCACTGCAACTTCTGTATCCTCATCGAGCTGTAAAATCGTAATCGGTAATCCTAGTTGGTTATTAAAATTGCCAATCGTTTTTTGCACTTTAAAAAACGGAGCAAGCGTACCTGCTAAAATATCCTTTGTTGAAGTTTTACCATTCGACCCTGTAATACCAATAAAAGTCGCCTTATGCTCATCGCGATAAGCCCGTGCCATTTGCTGTAAGGCTTGCTCTGGATCTTCGACAAATAATAATGGAACACCCTCTGGTGGATTCGGTTCATCTTTTTGCCAAAGCGAAGCACCTGCACCTTTTTCAAAAGCTTGTAGTACGAACTTATGACCATTTGCCAATTCTCCACGAAATGGTACAAATAAATCTCCTTGATTGATTGTTCTTGTATCAATAGAAATACCAGTTACAACCGTCTCTCCGAAAGTCGGCTCCTCTTCATTCAACCATGCTGCTAATTGCTTTAATGTCTTTTTCACAATAATCCCACTCAGTCTTTTTTATAGTGAAGCTGTTGTTTTTCTTCATAACGCTCAAGTGCAAGAGCAATCAGACGATTAATAAGCTCTGGATAGCTTACATTTGTGTGTTGCCAAAGAAGTGGATACATACTAACAGGTGTAAAACCTGGCATTGTATTTACTTCATTAATATAAATATCATGATCTGCTGTAACAAAGAAGTCAGCACGTACTAAACCGCTTCCATCTAAAATTTTAAACGCGCTTTTTGCATGTTCTTTTAAGCTTGTTACAACTTCTGTAGGAAGCTCTGCAGGAATAATGAGCGCTGTTGAGCCATCCTTATATTTCGAATCATAATCATAAAATTCAGTCATAGGCTTAATTTCACCTGGCACTGAGACTTCTGGAAAATCATTGCCCAATACAGCCAATTCAATTTCACGAGCTACAATTCCTTGCTCTACTACAATTTTACGGTCGAATTGTAAAGCCACTTCGATTGCTTTAATTAGCTCTTGACGATTTGAAGCCTTACTAATGCCAACACTTGAACCTAAATTGGCAGGCTTTACAAACATTGGCCAAGTTAATTTTTCTTCACAGCGTGTTAAAATAGCTTCTTGTTCGTTAGCCCATTCACTGCGAATGAAGTACGTATATGGCACTTGTGGTAAACCGGCAATTTCAAATAATTGCTTCATAATTACTTTATCCATACCTGCTGATGACGCCAATACACCATTTCCAACATACGGAAGATTCAAGACTTCAAGTAGGCCCTGTACAGTTCCATCTTCCCCATTTGTTCCATGCAGTAAAGGGAAAATAACATCAAATTGTACCGCTGTCCCGTTATTATCGATTAAAAATGCTGTAATATTATTTTCTAAAATAATAGCTTCATCACCAAATTGTAATTCTTCAATCGAATTTGCAGGTTTTTCTAGACGCTCACCGCGTCGCCATTCCCCATCTTGTGTAATGTAAATCGGATATATCTCATACTCCTCGAAATTCAAAGCTCCAGTGACCGCACACGCTGTCGACAATGACACTTCATGCTCCGCTGATTTTCCGCCGTATAATAAACCGATTCTTTTTTTCATTTTTGTGCCCTCCACATACTTCTTGAGTATTATTAGTTTATCACGAAACGTCTTGACAAATGACATAAAAATCTCACCGTTAAAATTACGGTGAGATTTGAGTGCCTTATTCATTCGAAAGTTGGTCACCGAAGTAAATGACATAAATCACTCGCTTCGGTTCCCTTCATATTTGGCTGGTGGAATGCCTGCTAAATAGAGCTAAATAATTTGAATCAATTCATCGTGTTCGTTTTTCAAAATTGTATTTAAATCATCCCAGACTTCATCTGGGAAGGAATAATCTGATAAGTTACGAATTTCTATACCATATGCTGCTTTCGGCTTCTCGATGCGATACAGCGATAATAATGCACCGTCCTTAGCAAAAGAACGATAAGCTCTTAAAAATTCAGGTGTAAGACAAGGAATACTCGATTTTACTTTACGTCTCCAAAAGCCTGTGCTTCTTTCTTTCTCACGAATTAAAGAATTAATGACATTTGCAACTAGTAAATCTGAATCACTTAAATGGCGAAAATAAATTTTTGTCATCTTCTCTACATCCGAAGAACAATAAACAAACCGATTTTGCAATTTATTAAAGAATGGCGATGTAATCGGTTCCTTTTTATGGCTAATGTAGAGCAGTTCTCCCTGCTCCATCGCAGTCAGCTGATCTAGCCTCTTTTCATCCATAAAATCTATCCAACACAATTCTTTTGACTCTGTAGCCTTTTTTACAAAACGAGGAACCTCCTCATCAGGTACATAATCAAACTGTGTATGCATATTAAATGATCCATCTTCATAGGAATGCTTAAGTAAAAGTAAGTGATGCAGTGGATCTAAAGCAGCCACAAATTGCGAGAGCTTAAGCCCGCTAAAAATAACAAATTTATCGACATCGTTCATATGAACGTATATATGATACATAAAATCTTCAGCTGACTTTAATTTCTTAGCCACATCCATCACCCCATTCTTCACTTCATTATAAAACTAATCATCATTTTTTGAAACATTTTATGCTATTTGTCGTCAGAACAATATACTCAGGCGTAAAATTGTTTTTTGCGTTATAATGTTAATGTTCAACATGCGTATACACGCATCTCTTTAAACTATTTTATTTTAGGTGGCTTTTATGGAAAATAAACGAAATTTCGTGAACCGTTTTGACTGGACGCTCGCTTTTATACTTTTCACTTTTCTTGTCATAAGTTTGTTAGCTATTGCATCTGCGCAAACTTCTGGACAATACGGTATTAACTACGTGCCAAAACAGTTACAGTGGTATGTAATTGGTGCAGTTATTATCGGTGTCATTATGTTTTTCGAACCCGATCAATATAAAAAAATGGCTTGGTATATGTATGGAGCTGGGATCGCCCTTTTAGTATTACTTATTTTCATGCCGGAAGGAAAAGGTCAGATTGGTGAGCCTGTAAATGGAGCAAAAAGCTGGTTCCATACACCACTCGGCAATATCCAGCCCTCCGAATTTATGAAAACATTTTATATTTTAGCACTTGCGCGACTTATTAGTAAGCATCATGAAGTTTATTCTTTAAGATCCATAAAATCCGACTTCATTTTACTAGGCAAAATTGCTATAACGTTGATTATACCACTTGGTATTATTATGAAACAGCCAGACCTTGGTTCTGCACTTGTTTTCTTTGCGATTACTGCAGCACTTGTTATTGTTGCAGGCATTTCATGGAAGATTATATTACCTACTTTTTTAGGTGGAGCAGCTATCGGAGGAAGTCTCCTTTGGATGGCGCTTTATATGCAGGACTTTTTAGAAAAAACTTTTGGGTTTAAAGCTTACCAGTTTGCCAGAATTTATTCTTGGCTAGATCCTTATTCTTATTCATCCAGTGATGGCTACCATTTAATCACTTCCTTAAACGCCATTGGTTCGGGTGAAATTTTTGGTAAAGGTTTCCGTGGGCGCGAAGTGTACGTAGCAGAAAATCATACGGACTTCATATTCACCGTCATTGGTGAGGAATGGGGATTTATTGGTGCAAGTATCGTAATCTGTATTTTCTTTTTGTTAATCTATCATTTAACAAAAACAACACTATTGTTAAAAGATCCTTTTTCAACTTATGTATGTGCAGGAATTATTGCTATGATTACGTTCCACGTATTCGAAAATATCGGAATGACAATTCAATTACTACCAATTACGGGTATTCCGCTTCCGTTCATTAGTTATGGAGGAAGTTCATTAATGGGGAATGCACTTGCCATCGGACTGGTCTTTAGCATGCGTTTCCATTATCGTACTTACATGTTTACAACATATGATGAAGATGATTAAAAACTTGAATAAAAAAGAATGGATAGTCTTATTTTCAAAAGACTATCCATTCTTTTTTTGTAAAACGAGTTAAGCTTGAACTTGCGGAGTTTGCGTTGGAGGTGTGAGCACTTTTAAAAGTTCAAGTCGAGACTTCGTTACAGTGGCAGTCACACCCAACTTCGATAAATTCGAAACAATCTTTTTCAAATCTACTTCCTTTGTCATACATTCCACCTCAATCTTTCCTCGATTTTATATAACGTTTTATTTCCAAAAAAGTTTCAATTTTCTATGTTATAGATGTCAGACGAGTTTATCTTTATCTATCATACCATTTAACTCGCCTTTAATATTTTTCAATTTTGTTACAATGTAAATTATGTTTAATGACCATTTTTTACGGCAAAAAATAAACTGATTTGATATAACTATATTCTTTGCATATCTCATTGGTTCTATTCGTATTTCCTCATTTTTTTTTGACATTCAATACGGATATTTGGGACCTGTTAAAACCTCTACCAAAGGAGGGAATAGAAGAAGAAATAAATATTGTGGAATAACCGCTCAGCGAAATAAAAAACAATTTAAAAAAACTTTTTACAGTACCCAACAAAATGCTTTACCTACGTTTCCTTGTAATAGCAAGAACAAGAGAGGTAGAATATACATACTGAAATATTGTAAGAAAGCAGGAAATTAAATGATAAAACCAATTTTACTCTTAATGTCAGTACAATTTCTCGTCTACTTAGGCTTCGGAATTATTATTCCAGTCTTACCAGAAGTCATTGTGCAACAAGGCTGGCAAAACATTCATGTAGGCGGTTTACTGACAGTGTATTCACTTGCAAGTTTTTTTACTGCACCACTGTGGGGAAAGCTATCCGATAAAGTCGGAAGAAAGCAACTTATTTTAACGGGATTGGTTGGATTCAGTCTCAGCTTCGTTATCTTTTCAATATTTATTGATAATTTAACGATGCTATACGTATCACGTATAGTTGGCGGCTTATTCTCAGGTGCACTATATACAGCGGTAACAGGCTTTATCGGTGACATGTCGAGCGAGGAAGATCGTAATAAATACATGGGTTTAATGGGCATGTCCATCGGTCTAGGTTTTATCTTCGGTCCTGCAATTGGTGGCATGCTAGGTCATTATAGCTTGCAACTACCATTTATCGCATCAGCAGTTTTAATTGCGCTATTATTTATTTATGCAATTTTCGTCTTAAAAGAACCAGAAAAACGAAAAGATGTAACAAAACGTGCAATCGTACCAAAAGGTGTTAGCAAAATGCTTCAATACCGAGTTCGTTATTTATTTATGTTCTCTTTTTTAGTCACTTTTATGCTCGCAGGAGTAGAAGCAACATTCCAGCTTTTCCAAATTGATCGCATACACATAACACCATTGCAAATTGGTTATTTATTTATGTTTAGTGGTTTTGTAGATGCGGCAATACAAGGCGGTGTTGTTCGTCGTATTAAAAATGGTACGGAAACTTCTTGGCTTATTGGAGCTCAAATCGTTACTGCACTTGGTATGATTTTATTTACTTTAACAGGCAATCTATTAATGGCAGGATTTGCTCTTTGTGTATTCACAGCAGGAAATGCCCTTGCAAGAACATGTGTTGTGTCACTATCCTCCAAAGAATCTGGTGGCCAATACGGAACAGCAGCAGGCCTTTCTTATTCTATGGACAATTTAGGACGTATTCTCGGCCCTCTATTCTTTACATGGTTATTCACAATGGAATCAAACCTTGGCTACTACATTGCTGCAACAATCGCCATTATCTCCATTAGTCTAATGTTTATTTATAACGCATCAAATAAAACTTTACGCCTTGAATAATTTACTTACAAAATGTCGTACCTTATAGTAACAAACGTTTTTGATTATGTTAGTTAAAGACATCAATGTTTGAAAGTGTAAACTCGGAGGGCACTGCATGAACAAAACGATAAATTTATCTCTACCTAGAGAGCTCTACCCATTACGTTCTGAAATTGAAGATTCGCTTTCTCCAGCGATTATTATTTCGCCATCTAAACGAACAACTTCATTAACAGAAAGTAAATTTGCTGGTGAACCTTATTTACCATATTATCAAACAGTTCCAAAAGACATTACTGGTGAATCTATGCGTTTATTAGCTCAAATAAATTTTGCAGAAATACCGCTCATACAAGATTTCCCTACACAAGGTATTTTACAATTTTTTATATCATCTAATATTTTTGCCAATGCAGCGCACTATAAAGAAGATATTTTCCAACAGTTTTATAAGGTACGATTTTACCCGACAGTAGAATCCAAAATAACTATGCCATCACATAATAACCTATCACAATCCTCAAATGATTGGTTTCCTATTAATGAGGAATTAGCATTACAATTTCACTACACGCAAGAACCTGTTTCTGCGTTAGATTATCGTGCTGTGCATCATTTACCTAGCCTAATAGCAACGCAAAATTATGATGTTAATTTATATGAAATTTATTTACAGCATTTTTTAGGTGCAGGGGCAAAGATAGGTGGTTATGCATATTTTTTAGATGAGGACATTCGACATGCATCTCAGCTTTTGCAACGATATGATGTACTTTTACTACAAATAGATTCTAATGATGAGTTCGGTATTATGTGGGCGGATAGTGGCGTAGGTAAGTTTTTTATCAATCGTGATAAACTTCTACAACAAGATTTTTCCGATATACTATTTCAATGGGAATGTTATTCATAAGTTAGTAAGATGCCCCCCTCCTCTTGAAGGGGGCATCCACAGTAGTCAAAACCGGCAAGCCATACCACAGGGGAGGCTTGCCGGTTTTCTATTATAGTTTGCACAGTCCATACAGCACGAATTTCAAGCATCCGTATTTATACACTTTCATTTATAGAAGCGCTGCGGATTACCTCTTTATATTTTAGGGTAATCTTTTCTATGGTGACAACAAATAGCGGACTCTTCTTTCTTTCCACCTGAAAAGTAGGCTATACTAAGTATTATATGAAAAATAGTAGAGGGGTGCAGGAATGAGCATTTTTACAGATGTAGAATATCTAGTACCTTTAGTATTAATCTTTAACATCTTATCAGCGATGACCATAATTTTTTTAGAACGTAAAGATGCCTCTTCTACATGGGCATGGATTCTCGTCCTATTTTTCTTGCCATTAGTTGGATTTATTTTATATTTACTAGTCGGCAGGCAACTGCGGAAGAAACATTTGTTTCGTTGGGAAGGGCGCAAGGATATTGGGATTGATAATCTGATTAGCTATCAAATGGATACGATTCGAGATGATACATTTGAGTTTCGTATTGAAAATGCTGAAAATTATAAAGAGATGATTTACATGCATTTAAAAACGAATAATGCCGTATTAACACAAGACAACCATATTTCTATTTTTGATGATGGTGCAGACAAATTTGAACAGCTTATAAAAGATATCGAAGCAGCAAAAGATCATATCCACATTCAATATTACATCTTTCGTTTAGACAATTTAGGTACGCGTCTCGTCGACGCAATGATTAAAAAGGCAAAACAAGGGGTTAAAGTGAGGCTCTTGTATGATGAAATGGGCTCACGTAATGTTAAAAGAAGACATTTCAAAGAACTTCTTGAAGCGGGCGGTGAGGTTGAAGTGTTCTTCCCCTCAATATTCCCACTGCTTAATCCACGTCTAAATTTCAGAAATCACCGTAAAATTGTAGTAATTGATGGTCGTATTGGTTATATTGGGGGCTTTAATGTAGGAGATGAATACCTTGGACTTCAAAAGAAATTTGGCTATTGGAGAGATACACATTTACGTATCGAAGGTAGTGCCGTCCATCCGTTGCAAACACGCTTTTTGCTAGATTGGAATCAAGCTTGTGCACAGCAAAAAATGGGCTATTCAGATCGCTACTTCCCTGCTATTCCGAAAAAGGGTAATGTAGGCTTACAAATTGTTTCGAGCGGACCAGACTCTGAGTGGGAACAAATTAAAATTGGTTATTTAAAGCTTATTAATATGGCCAAGAGATATATTTATATTCAAACCCCTTATTTCATTCCAGATGTCAGCTTTTTAGATGCCATTAAAATTGCTACGCTTTCAGGTATTGATGTTCGTATCATGATTCCAAACAAACCGGACCATATGTTTGTTTATTGGGCTACATACTCTTATGTGGGGCAATTACTGCGCGCTGGGGCAAAAGTTTATATTTATGAAAAAGGATTTATTCATGCTAAAGCCATTATTATCGATGACGAGGCTTCTACAGTCGGAACTGCCAATATCGATGTACGAAGTTTCAGTTTAAATTTCGAAGTAAATGCTTTTATTTACGATTCAACAATTTCTCATCAGTTAGCGGAGCTATTTGAAAAGGATATTTTAGATTGCACGGAATTAACTTGGGAGATGTATCAAAATCGTTCGAACATGATCAAGTTTAAGGAATCTATTTCACGTTTACTAACACCAGTACTGTAGTAAACTACTTGTTCAAATCTTGCTGATACAAAAAGAAAAAGTGTTAGATTGACTTCAAATCAATCTAACACTTTTTCTTTATTTTTGATTTTCGCTACGGGCACTTTTAAACAATTCTCCCCTGATTTAGGTAATAAAATGGGATCTCCTTTCAACACGGTCAGTTGATTGGAGCGGAAAGCACCCGCTGTAGTGGAAATCAACGATAGTAGTCTTCTATTGTTATTTCACGCCTAAATATTCTTCTAAAGTAAGGTTTTGTTCTTTAATTTTTTTCGCAATGTCGACTCCAACGAAACGGTAATGCCATGATTCATACATATAACCTGTAATGTCTTCTTTGTTTTGAGGGAATCGTAAAATGAAACCAAATTGCGCAGCATTATTAAATAACCATTGTCCAGCTGGTGTTTCGCCAAATTCCTCAGTCAACCATAAATCATCTTTGCCAACTTCACCAATATCAAATGCTAAGCCTGTTTGATGCTCAGAAAAACCTGGTCGCGCACTATAGCGGTCCGCAGCAGCCTGACCATCACGCTTAACATAGTTGTTATACAATGTTGTTTGATATTCGTATGAACGATATCCACTAAACGCCACTAAGTTAAAACCCTGTTGCTTCGCTTCTGCTATCATCTTATTTAACGCTTGACGAGCCTCTGGACTTTCACCAGGTGCAAATGTTGATGGTAGTGGATATCTTTTATTAGCTAATAAAATACCATCAATATAAGTAGGCTCTGTTGGTATAGTTTGATTTGGGTAATAACCGTTTTCATCCGGCTGTTCTTGAGGCTCAGATGTATTATCAGGTGTTTTTGGTTGTTCTTTTGTTGGCTCATCTTCTTTGCCTTTTTGTGCTACTGGTTGTTCCTCATCAGATGCTACATTTACTTGGCTTTTTTTATAGTTTATAACTACAAAAATTGAAACGATCAATGCCACTGAAATAACAGCACCAATAATAAGTGGTAAACGACTTTTTTTCACTTTTTTTTGCCCCTTTTGTACAGATACAGGATTGCCCAACTACCAGACAGGTCGTTTCATCGAGAGTTTGAGCAACCTTAAGACCTTTAATCAATTACGCCTCGGCGTAATGGCGTCCAGATTTTTTCGAGCTTGCTCGAAAAGCTCATGTAAAAAATCTGTGACATCCGCCGGGGCTTTTAACTTGGTTCAGCAAGGTTTTGAACCCCCATAGATTTCAGTGCATATTCAAGGCATTCATCCACCACTTCTTGAAGTGGAGTACTTGTGCTGAAGCAAGTTATAACATTTTCATTTGATAGTTTTATTTTATCACTGTTCACATTTTTAAGTGAAGCTTTTCACTATTATTCTGTAAAAATGATAATAAGGACAACAATTGAAGCTATCGAGAAAAAGATAGACATATACTTCATCCATTTTGCCTCTTTAATATATCCCTGCTCCTTAAAACTTTTCGCTCTAAAACCATTAGACATGGCAAACATGATTGTCATCGCTAGTACAGCAAAGTTGAAATTTCCTAAAATGATGCATACAATTGCCGCGATACTAAAAATTGCCACAAGAATTGATGATATCCATTTTGTATTCACTCTGTTTTCCTCCTAAAAAAAATCGAGGCTACACAAGCGCCTCGACATAAATTCATTTATGATTTTGCTTTTTCGGGATGCTCCGAATAATATTTTCGACCGATATATGTTTGAAGAATTAGTAATGCTCCGCTGACAGACCAGTAAAGAGGTAGAGCTGCCATAGAGGACATAGAAATAAAGACAATCATAATTGGCGAAATGTAAATAAACATTTTCATTTGCTTTTTTTGTTGCTCAGGTACAGTCCATAAAGATACACGTGCTTGTACTAAATAAACGATCCCTGCAATAATTGTCATAACAATGTCTGGTGAACCTAAGCTAAACCATAAAAACTCATGTGATTTCACATCGGCAGAATATAAAATTGAAAAGTAAAGACCCATAATGATTGGCATTTGAATTAACATCGGTAAACAACCCATATTTAACGGATTAACACCATGCTTTTGATACAATGCCATCATTTCTTGCTGATATTGCGTTTGTTCTTCTTTTGTCTTTGCTTCCTTCATTTTCTTCTGAACGGCTTCCATTTCAGGTTTGAAGGCATCCATTTTCGATTTCATTAATTGTTGCTGACGATAGTTTTTCAACATAATCGGCATTAAGACTAAACGAATAAGGACCGTAATGGCGATAATCGCTAAACCATAGCTACCTGAAAAAATATCATTTCCGAAAAACTCCAGTAAAAATTCCATAGGTTTTACAAAAACACTATAGAAAAAGCCTTCTTTGTTCTCAACTGCTTGACAGCCGCTTAATACAAAAACAACAAGACCAAGCATTGATAATAGCTTCAAATTTTTCATTTTTCCACCTACTATTATTTTTCAACTAATGTGAAGTATACCTTATAAAGACTACCTTTATCAAATAGCAAGCGCTACTTATCAATTCTTCCTAGGTGTTTTGTAAGCTTGGAACTATGGCGATCATTTCATATAAAAAAAGATGCGCGCTTTAGCATCGCTAATACGATCGCATCTTATCAGTATGTTTTTATATTTAGCGCCAGTCATTCAATGCCCATGATTAAAATTATACGTTTTGCATCTCAGTCTCGTTCATTTCAAAACGGTAAAATTCATGGTGTAACTCATCACGGAAATGCTTAGGTGTTACACCTGTGTATTTTTTAAAAATACGTGTAAAGTAGCTCTGATTACAAAAATGGAATTGGTCTGAGATTGACGTAATGCTTTTATTTGTATGTCGTAAGTAATATTGTGATTCTTCTACTCGGCGTACATTTAAATATTCAACCAATGTTATGCCCACATGTTCTCTAAAAATACGTGATAAGTGACTAGTACTAATATGGAAGTTATTCGCGATACTTTCTACTGTCAGATCATTTTCTAACTCATCATTTATATACATAATCACTTTGTTGACTGTCTGATGACGGAAAGTCGGTTGTTTTCTATCTGCGATAAAATAGACAAAGAAATCAATTAAATCATCAGCAAATTGCAAAAATTCAGCGTCTTTCATTTGGTTTTCAATCATATCATTACAAGCAATATTAAAAGCAAAGGCTTTTTTTGAAGGTACTTGATTGTCTAGCAATTTACGAGCAACAATCGACGCTAACACAGAAAAATAACCTCTCACAATTTTAATAACTTGCTTGCCAAAGCGTATAGAAAGAATATCAATTAATTCATGCAAGGATTTTTTCGCCTTCGCAGATTCTAAATGATAAATTTCAAATATTAACTTTGACTCAATATTAAAAAATTCTTCTACGCCGACATATTGGTTAATATTATCGATTTCTTGGAAGTATCTTTTTGATATCGTTTCGGACATAGAATGTTGATGTAGTTGCATAATCTTCCCCATCTTTCCTCAGAGTGCACGAATTACATTACAATATTTGACATCAAATTACAATTTCTAAATAAGAAAAAAGTATTTACTTATCTATCATATGAATTGAGTCCTATTACACAATTATATATTGAATATAGCTTAAAAATAACCCAACTTAAACACCAGTCTTAAAAAAAAATATACTTTACAGTGAATTTTACCATATTCTGCGATTTCCTTTCAACCACATTTTACACATCATTCTAGTTCTTATTTATCATATAAAGATAGTTGAAACCTTGTAAACTTATTAATAGACATTTAAATTTTACCATATACATAAAAAAAGTAATTAGTAATTAATTACTCCATTTTGAATATTATGTAAGCATTTATCCTACTTTTTATTTCAGGAAACGACATATCTCTTTTTTATTCCGAAATCTTCTCTATATAATTTATACGAATATGTAGTAAAATAGATGATAATACTATTTTTAAAAGTTAAAACGAGGTGCTAATAGTGGATCCAAAACAAATAGAAGAAATTATGGAGATTATTAAGGAGTTTTTCCCTGAGAATACTTCAATCGCAATTTCTGATACAAATGAATACTTGTACTACCAACCAAGCAAAAAGGTTGATTTAAAAATTAAGCCAGGTGATCCGATTAAAGAAGGTTCAGCTGCACATAAGGCTTTAAGCTATAATCAAAAAATCAGCACGTATATCGAACCTGATGTATTTGGTGTTGCTTACTATGGTATGAGTATTCCTTTAATGGAAGAAGGCGAAACAAAAGGTGCTATCACAGCCATCTTCCCGCAAAAGCCATCTGCATTTTTAACAAACTATATTACGATTAAAATCGATGATTGTTGGTATCCAATTAAGCACGATCAAGTCATTTATCTTGAAACACAGCTTCGTAAAACATTTGTTAAAACAATGGGACGAGAAGGCTACCACCGTTTAAATTTAAGTGATCTTGAGCTATTTTTAGCACCTGACTCATTTATTAGATGTCACCGTTCCTATATTGTAAACATTGATTACATTGATGAAATTCAACCAGATTCACACTCAACTTTCTTATTAATAATGAAAGATGGTACACGTATCCCTGTTAGTCAACGTTACGCAAGTTATTTCCGTCGTTCTTTAGGCTTCTAATTTTCTCTAGTACAGCAAGTACCTACTTCAGGATAGCTTGCTGTACTTTTTAATTTAAAGCTTGAAACCTCAGCTCTACAATAAAACGTTTTCTCTGTCGAAAAATCAGCCTTCCGCTCGTTTTTTCTTCGTTTACTTAATTTAATGCTAATTATAAAGTTTTTGTGACAAATTGGTGATAGTATTAATCAAATGGTTGGAGTCATACTACAACTAAATAAACAGAAAATTCATACAGGTTTTTTCTAGTTTTGTAATCGGTTTCCATCAAAATGATTTAGGGGAGGATTTTTTTATGGATGCAAATATTCAAAAACGCCTAGGTTTAAAAGAACTTGAAAGTAAAATTGTCACTGCTGAAGCAGCAGCAGCGCTTATTTCTAACGGTGATGTAGTTGGTATGAGTGGTTTTACTCGTGCTGGGGATGCAAAAGTAGTGCCAATGGCATTAGTTGAGCGTGCAAAAAATGAAGAATTTAAAATTGATGTATACACAGGTGCATCATTAGGACCAGAAGTAGATAAATACTTAGCTGAAGCTGGTGCAATTCGTAAACGTGGACCATTCCAAGGTGACGCTGGTATCCGTAACTTAATTAACTCTGGCGATGTCCTATATGTAGACGCTCACCTTTCTCATAATGCTGAGTTAGTGCGTCAAGGAATTATCGGACCAATTAAATATTTAATTCTTGAAGCAGTTGCTATTACAGAAGATGGTTATATTATCCCAACAAACTCTGTAGGTAACTCACCAATCTTTGCTCAATATGCAGAAAATATTATTATTGAGTTAAACATTTCTCATCCAGAAGCTTTAGTAGGTATCCATGATATTTATGTTCCAGGAGAACAAGGTAATCGTGAAGCAATTCCAATGACAGATGCTATGCAACGCATTGGTGAAATCGGTATTAAAGTTGATCCAGCTAAAATTAAAGCGATTGTTATTTCTGAAGAGCCAGATGCTCCTTCATTAATCGTACCACCAGATGAAGAAACACAAGGAATGGCTAACATTCTATTAGACTTCTTCCGTGATGAAATTAAAGCGGGTCGTTTAACAAAACAATTAATGCCATTACAATCTGGCGTAGGTTCAGTAGCAAATGCTGTACTTGATGGCTTTGCAGATTCTGAATTCGAAGATTTAGTCGTTGCATCAGAAGTGCTTCAAGATGCTGTATTTAACTTAATCGATGCTGGTAAAGTTAAATTTGCAGCTGCTACTTCAATTACACTTACTGAAGAATTACAGAAAAAAGTATACGGCAATTTAGAAAAATACGCTGATAAAATTTGCTTACGTCCACAAGAAATTTCTAACCACCCTGAGCTTATCCGTCGATTGGGATTAATTTCAATCAACACTGCTCTTGAGTTAGATATCTACGGTAACGTAAACTCAACACACGTATCAGGTACTCGTATGATGAATGGTATCGGTGGTTCGGGAGACTTCGCACGTAATGCACGTCTTGGTATTTTCGTAACAAAATCTTATGCAAAAGGCGGAGCGATTTCTTCAATCGTACCAATGGTTTCTCACGTAGACCACACTGAGCATGATGTAGATGTAATCATCACTGAGCAAGGTATTGCTGACTTACGTGGTTTAGCACCAAAAGAACGTGTACCTTTAATCATTGAAAACTGTGCACACCCAGATTACAAAGAACAATTATGGGATTACTACAACCGTGCTATTGAAGCAACAGGTAACCAACAAACTCCTCATATTTTAGAAGAGGCTCTTTCTTGGCACGTAAACCTTGCGAAAAACAAAACAATGAAAAAAGAAATTGCTAAAGCTTAATTTTATCAATTCACGAATGTCTAATAAGTTCAACTTATTAGGCATTCTTTTTTTGTCGAAAATGGTATAATAAACCCACTATGTCGTAATTTGTAGTGGAGGAGTTATGAAAAAGTTTATCTATTTGATTATATTCTTTTCATTTTTTGACCTATTTACTCAGCTTCCTGTAATGAGTACATATGCAGAATCTTTAGGTGCATCTGCCTTTTTAACTGGCCTTGCCGTTGGTATGTATTCTCTTTCTAATACGTTCGGGAATATTATTTCTGGTTTTTTAACCGATCGTAAAGGACCCTTTATCATATTAATTATCGGTCTTTTAACAACAGGACTCTCACTAACATTATATAATTTAGTAGATGCACCACTTGCCCTATTAATAGTCCGCTTTATTCATGGACTAGTTGCTGGTTTTATTGTCCCTGCTGCTTTTACATTTTTAGCTAATGCTACAGAGCAAGAAAAGCGGGGCAAAGGTAGTGCCATTTCCGGAGCATTTGTAGGGATTGCAGCCATTATCGGTCCAGCTTTTAGTGGTATCCTAGCAAGTCGTACTAGTGTACCTTTTGTCTTTAATATTACTGCAAGTTTTATGCTACTGTTAGGTATCCTTTCTTTCTTTTTACTAAACTCTAATAAAGTAAAAAAAGAAAAGTCTTCTTCTAAAACCTATATCCCAATTAGTGTATTTTTTAATAATGTAGGTACGTTAAAGGCTTTCACAGGCGCATTCTTTTTAATGTTTTCACAAGGTGTCATTGCCTATTTACTACCTTTAAAGGTTCAATCTTTAGGTTTTGATTCGCGCTTAAGCGGTACTTTAATGAGTGCTTTCGGTATTGTTGCTGTACTTGTATTTATATTGCCGAGTAATCGCATTTTTGATAAAGTAGCTCCAGTTAAAACATTATCGCTCGGTATTGCTTTAATGGGCTTAAGTCAAATACTGATTAGTCAGGCTGATTCAAGTACGTTACTTTATACAGCAATGGCTTGTTACGGCATTGGCTTCGGTTTATTATTCCCGTCTGTGAATTCACTATTAATTGACTCTACGACTGTTGAAATCCGTGGGAAAGCATACGGTTATTTTTATGCCTTCTTCTCATTAGGAGTAGTGTTAGGCTCCTCATTACTCGGATGGTTATCACTTGGTGTAGTCAGTGGATTCATCTTCACAGGAATTGTGTTAATCACATTCGCTGGTGTTACCCTTATTCCTAATAAAAAGGGGCAACCTCTTAATTCGCTATAAGTAAACTACTGGACTACCTCTTTCGTAAAAGCCCACTTCGCTTTCCACGGGCGCATTGTAAGGCGCAGCCCTCGCTCTAGCGCGGCTTATTGCGTCTTACGTTCTGTAATGTTCCCGCAGGATTCTACGTGGGTTTTTAAATTCAGAATTGTTTACGTGCCTGGCACTATAAAAAACCTTCTCAAAGCTAAATGAGAAGGTTTTTTATTATTTTTCTTTTTCTTGAATTTCTTCATTGTAGAAATGAACACCTGTATGCCCTCCACCTTCAGAAACCATCTCGTTTGAAGCGAGCTTTGTAGGTGCTGTCCCTGCTTCTGTAGCTACTTCAGCAGTTACACGTTCCGCGATTCTATCATCCATATTAACATTCGATGTATTCAAAAAAGATTCAAGTTTCGATTTTGCACTGTTGAACATTTCACATGCTTTATCACGATTTTCTTTTTTACTTAAATAAGATGCTGCAAATCCTGCTAATCCAGCAAGCACAACACCTGTTCCTTTACGCTTTGCCATAATAAATCCCTCCTAAAAATGATATAGAAACTAGCCTTATACTATAGCTATTCCCTATTCGGAGAGGACTAAACATTATTTTTTTGCTTGATATAGCATATCTAAATGTGGCAAGCTATCGTAAATATACGGCTCTGAGACTTGTTGAAAGCCAAAGGAACCATAAAAATTTTTTAAGTATTCTTGCGCTTGAATAAATACTTCAGAACCTGGCCATCGCTGTTCGATTGTTTCTAATGCTAATTGAATCAATTCTTTACCTAGTCCTGTCCCTCGCATCTCCTGACTAGTAATAACTCGCCCAATTGACGCCATTTCAAATTTTTCTCCTGGGGGCAATATACGCGAATATGCGCATAATTTTCCATTCTCAACATATGATATATGTATAGAGTTTTGATCATGGTTATCTAAATCCTCATAGCATGTTTGTTGCTCAACAATAAAAACATTTACTCGTAGCTGAATAATTTTATACAGTTCTTCCGTCGTTAATTCATCGTACGTCTGTATTTTCCAAGACATTCGCAATCACTCTCCTACTCGTTATTATCACATAATTCTAATATTTTTTCGTAATTCTTTATTATTTTGCACTTATATATGATTAATACTGACAATATGAGGGAAATAATACAATAATACAAACGATAGGAGGATGTCATTTATGAAAGATTTAGATTTAGTATATGATTGGGTAGATATGGCTTCGTTAGTTGGAGGATCAGGCTTTTTAACAGTACTTATTTACAGTGTCCTTTTTTTATAATATGTGTAAAGAAAAATTTCTATATTCAACCTAAAAAGCAATCCGCATTATAGCTCGAGGCTATGTAGCAGATTGCTTTATTTTTTTGTTTTACATTTTTATTGTTTTACATCGTCATAAGCATCCGATTTTTCAAATGCTGCGACTACATATGAACAAACAGCTACCATTTTATAATTATTTTCACGGGCATAATCTGCAGCACGATCTAATAATTTTTTTGCTACCCCTTGACCACGAAGCTTATCTGAAACGTAGGTGTGATCCATGACCATTACTTGACCTTCCTGTTTCCATGTAATTTCCGCTAACTGTTCCCCATCCTGCTTATAAACAAAAGCCAGTTTGTTTTCCGTTACATTTTGTAATTGGAATTCCATTTCTCACCACTCCTTTTTTTTCATAGTACCATAGCTATTTGCATTTTTACAAAAATAGTAGAAATCGTTTCGTATTTACGCACCGACTGGACATCATATTGTTTATATAAAAAAAGACTGTAAACAAAGCCAAATATTTTTGACTTTATCTACAGTCTGAAGCGCCACTACCTACCTAATAGCAGAGCGCTCTTTTATTTAGTTAAACCATGTTGAAATTGTATCCTTTAAATTTGCAAAGAAATTTTTCACGCTCGTCCAGAAGCCTTCATCTTCCATTAATGCTCCAAACTTCTCTTGCAATGTATTACTAATATCATTTAGTTGATCGGACCATTTACTAAAATCAATATCTAGGTTACTAATTTTGTCCATCAGGTCAACTAATAGCTGACGATCTTTTTCGCTTAAATTTACTTCTAGCTTATCTAGCTGCTCTTGAACAATTTTTTCAACATCTTCACGCGTTTCCGGCTTTACTTCAGCAATTTGTTTTTTAATTTCTGTAAGTAATTCCGCAACCTTTGCATCATCTACACCAGCAGAATCAGCTAGTTTAGTTGCTACTGATAGTTCTTCATTGGCAACGTCTGTACGGTCTATATCTAACGTTTCGCCTGTTGTTACCTCATAGGCTTTATAAATCCCTACAAGCGCAGAGTGACCTGTTACAGGCTTTGGCGCTGCTACTTGAACCGTTGCATCCTCAATACCCGCTGTCAGCATTGCATTTGCATACATTTCTGAAGTTACTTGTGTAATGTTTGATGGTGTGACAATTTCGATAACTAAGCCTTTTCCAGCATCCTTACGCGTAATTTTTGCAGAAGAATACATACGTGAGCTTGAATTACTATCTTTAATGTATTTAGCTAAGTCATTCCCTGATACTGTTATTTCCTCAACTTCAGGATCTTCATTTACTTTTAACGATTTTTTTACAGATTCTTTTTCGGCCTCAGATAGGTTTGCGCCATATACGACAATTGGTACACCTAATTTTTCATCAATTGCTTTCGGTGGCGTATTGTCTGCTGCAAATCCCGTTGTTGGTGCCAGCACACCAAACACTAGCATCGTTGCTACTAGTATTTTCCCCCATGTTTTTTTCAAATTGTGTGACCCCTTTCGCTAGAAAAATCATTTAGCCTGTATAATGTATGTCATTATACAATTATTAGTACGAAAAAATGACGAGAAGGTTTCAGGCATGGTTCTCGTCATTTCTATATATATTTTAAAGAAATTAAATTTCTTCTGTCCAGCCATTTTGCTGTTTCACTTTACCAGCCTTCATAAGTGTACCGAGTGCACGTTTAAATGCTGCTTTACTCATATTAAACATTTCTTTAATTTCATCTGGTGAAGACTTATCACTAAATGGCATTTTACCACCGACATCTTGCAAGTAGCTTAAAATTTGCTGTGCATCTCCTGTGATGCGCTCGTGTTTTCGAGGTAAAAGAGAGCCATTCATTGAGCCATCATCTTTTATATCAATAATACGGACCTCTACATCTTGTCCAAGACGCGGTTCCTCATAGCGTTCTGTTTCATGCACGAAAATACGATATGGTTGATCTACCCCTAGTAAAAATGTGCCCACTGGTAATAATCGATATGGACGAGCTGTAATATTTTTATTGTGCATATCTTCAAATGCACCTTCGAATAGCTCCGAAATCTTTTCTTCCGTTACTAAACGACCAAATAAATCTCCATTTCGATCTGTTCGTAATGTCATAAATACATGGTCACCTGGTTCTGGCCATACTTCTTTAACAGCAGGTAGATCCTCTGCTTCGATAAGCACTTCACGTGAAGTACCAATATCTACAAAAGCACCTTCATGCTCTACAACACGAAGAACTCGAGCCCAGCCGTATTCGCCTTGTGCAAATGCCGGAATAGCAGTAGTAGCTGCTAAATCGCCTCGTCTATCCGCAAATAAAAAAACTTCAAGACGATCCCCTACAGCTAGTGGTTCTGTGACCTCAGAAGCATTTAATGGCAGTTCAACTACCCCATTTGTTAAGATCCATTTCGATGCTTGTTGCTCTAACACTGTTAAAGTAACAACTTCACCTGATTTTAATTCGTTCATAATGTCTTCCTTTCCTTCATACCATCAATTTCGCAAAATATATAATTCCGTACTTAATGCATATACTTCAAAGCAACGAGCACAAGTTTACACAATATTGGTCATCTAAGCATCGTCTGTAACACGGAGATTAAATTTTCCATAACAGTCGACGTAACCCCAAAAGATGAATGTTTTATCTTATAAATTGTGCTGTTTTCTTGATGCTTCTAGTTTTTTTGCGATGTCTGGATTTTCTTCCATTACTTGCACAAGTTCCGCAATACGATCAATTGAATTCCAACTCAAATGATGCTCGATTCCTTCTACATCATTGTAAATACGCTCTTCATCTACACCAATGATTCGCAAAAATTGTTCTAGCAGTTCATGTCGCTGCACAAGACGTTTTCCAAGTTGTTCTCCTCTTGGCGTCAATGTAAGTCCACGATATTTTTCATAAACTAAATAACCATCTTTATCTAATTTTTGAACCATCTTAGTAACAGAAGAAGGAAGAACAGATAATGCTTCAGCAATGTCAGACACTCGAGCATAACCTTTATTAGCGATCAATAAATATATTTGTTCGATATGGTCCTCCATACTAGGTGTTGGCATATCCTATTCCCTCTCTTTCCTATTCTTACTCTCTAGTTTACTACAAGCTTGCCTTAAAAGTTAACTGAAAATACATAACCAAGATAAACACTTCTTTGAAACATAAAAAAAGCCTACTTCACTATAGAAGTGGGCTCTTTTTAATGTCGAGGATACTTATTTACCACATGTAATGCATGAATAATTTCTCTGTTAATCAACTCGATATTTTCAGGAGTATTCAATGCTTTAAATGCTTCATCTCGCGTTTCCATAGATGTAACATACTTACTAGCCAAAGCATTTAATGCAAGTGCCACTGTATCAAATTCGCAGTTTTGACATTTACAAAATGTTTGATATTCTGGTCCCCGAAGCAGAAAACTTACTAAACCACGCACAATTTCCTCTGTAACATTTACTAAAATAGGTTCTGACATATAAAACTTTCGCCTCATTTATAATGTATTGTTACATTTTTCCTCTATTAATAATAACGTGAATTTTAATGCTTTTCAAGAATCGCTAGTAGCATCTATACAACAATAATAAATAAACATTGGAATGATTATTTACCTACAGAGAAAAACATCGCACATCCTTATACCTATTATTTTCTCGTTTTAATAAGCCTTAAAGAATTGAAAACAACGAGTAATGTTGCACCCATATCTGCAAAAATGGCAATCCATAATGTTAACCATCCTGGAATAACGAGTAATAGGGCAATTAATTTTAAAGCTAGTGCAAATATAATGTTTTCTTTAATAATTCGTAATGTTTTTCTGCTTAAAGCTATCGTATACGGTAATTTTGTTAAATCGTCACCCATTAGTGCAATATCAGCTGTCTCCAACGCGGCATCTGTACCTGCACCACCCATTGCAATCCCTACATTAGCCGAAGCCAATGCTGGCGCATCATTCACACCATCTCCGACCATTGCAACAGCTCCGTATTTCGTGCGTAATTCTTTAATAGCAGATAGTTTTTCCGCTGGAAGTAACCCTGCTCTTACATCGCTCATACCTAATGTAGAGGCAATCGCTTCAGCAGTTGATTTGGCATCTCCTGTTAGCATCACAGTATGCTTCACCTTTAAAGCACTTAATTTTTCTAACACTTTTTTACTTTCCGCGCGCAATTGATCAGCAATAGCTATTAATCCTATAAATTGACCATCACTAACAGCTGCTACTACAGTCTTACCCTGTTTTTGAAGTTTGTTAACCTGTTCCTTTATCGTGTCATCAACTGTCGCTAACGATAAAATCCAATTCATACTACCCACATAAACCTTCTGACCATCTACCGTTGCATAAGCACCCTTACCAGTTACGGATTGAAAATCTGTCGGAACAAGCTCTGTCAGCTCTTTATCATGTAACGCCTTCAATATCGCTTTTGCTAACGGATGCTGAGATTGCTTTTCAACTGCTGCTACAAGCTGTAATACATCATTCTCTTGCAATCCCTTATGTGTAACAATATCTGTTACGACAGGCGTTCCTTTTGTTAATGTCCCTGTTTTATCAAATGCAACTGCATCTATATGACCTAATTGCTCTAAATGAATACCACCTTTTATAAGAACGCCTTGTCTTGCAGCATTCCCAATAGCTGTTACGATTGCCACTGGCGTGGAAACAACAAGCGCACATGGGCATCCGACAACAAGTACTGCCAATCCTTGATAAATCCAGTGTTGCCAATCTCCTACAAATAAAGGTGGAACAATCGCTACAAGAAGCGCCACAAGCATGATTGCTGGTGTATAGTATTTAGCAAAACGATCTACAAATTGTTGGGATGGAGCCTTTTCTGCCTGTGCCTCCTCCACTAAATGAATAATCTTCGCAATTGTTGTATCCTCTACACGTTTCGTTACACGTACCTCTAATGCGCCTTCTTCATTCAACGTTCCTGCAAATACCTCATCACCGACTGATTTGTTGACAGGAATTGATTCACCTGTAATGGCTGCCTGATTAACCGCGGATAGCCCCGTAAGTACAATGCCATCCATTGCAATTTTTTGACCAGGCTTCACCATTAAAATATCGCCAATTTCAATTTGTTCTGTTGCCAATTCCATCTCGTGGAAGTGCTCACCATGCGCTCGTTTAATAGTGGCAGTTGGCGGAGCAATATCCATTAGCTGACGAATTGATTGACGTGCCTTATCCATTGAATAGGCTTCAAGTGCCTCACTCACTGCGAATAAAAAGACAACAACTGCCGCTTCTTCCCACTCACCAATTATTGCAGCGCCAATTATCGCAATGGTCATAAGCGTTTTCATATCAAATTCTAGTCGCGCAAGATTGCGGAAGCCTGTTTTAAAAATCTTTACGCCTCCAACGATAATCGCAATGATAAACATAGCAATCGTCAACAAGTCTTCTTCTCCACGAACAGAAGATAATAGATAGCCAACTACAACGAATAGCAGTGAGACACTAGCTAATATGTTCTCCATTTTCTTATAAAAAGGAATTGTTGCTTCACTTGCTTTTGCCGCAGATTGTGACACTTTAATGCCATCAAATGCCCCTGCTTCTTCTATTTGATCAACACTAACTGCCCCTACAATCATTAATTTAGAAGCTCCAAAGTTCACTTGTGCATCTTGAACGTCAGGAAGAGCTTTTATATTTTTTTCGAATTTAGCTGCACAGCTAGCACAGGATAAGTTTTGTAGACGATACTCTTGCTTACTTGGTGTCACTGCCATTGGCAATCCCTTCTTTCGCATGTTCATAGGCAATCGTTACAATTTGGTATACATGCTCGTCGGCTAAAGCGTAATACATTTGCTTCCCCTTACGATGCGATTTCGCTAAACTATGTTCTTTTAAATATCGTAAATGATGCGATGCTGTCGCTACAGATGAACCTATTATTGTCGCAACATCGCAAACACATAATTCATCCTCTACCGTTAAGGCATATGCTATTTTGAGTCTTGTTTCATCAGATAATGCCTTTAAAAATTTGGCTACACCTGATAAGTCTGGCATTTGCTGCTGTACCTTTGTGACCGCTTGTTCATTAACATGCGTCACTTCACATACTTCTTTCGTCATTTCCTCACCTCATTCAAATATTCGTTTGATTGTTTTTAATATAGCATAATATTCCATCATATTCAAACAGACATTTGAATGTATAGGATTACTATCACGAAAGTAAAATAAATTGTTTGCGTGCCTGACACTTAGCTAGCATAATGTAGGCTTCTATATCGGAAAATCCATTCACTTTCTACGGGCACGACGTAAGCTGCAACCCTTGCTAACGCGTGGATTGTTGCGTCTTACGCTACGTAGGTTCCCGCAGGAGTCTACGTAGATTTCTACTTAGGAGGGTATATAAATTGTTTGCGTGCCTGACACCTTCTAAACAGGCACCTTCCGCTCAACAAAAAAATCAGCGCATAAAAACATGCGCTGATCGTTTCTATTATTGAGATTTTAATAATACAGTTTTACCCTTAATATCTTCCTTTTTGACAAACGTTTCATGATAATTACCATTTGCCCAGTCCATTACTTGATCTTGATACCAATCCGATTTCACGTGACCGCTTTGGCCAGGCCCTACAATATGGTAAGCAGAGCTTAAATCACCTACATCAGCAACAAAACGCCATGATGCACCGTGATTAACGTTGCCCGCTAAATCATTATCTGCTGCCTGCACCGTCACCTTCGAGCCACCAACTGGAACCTTCTTAGCATTAAAGTATGCAGCAAGTATCGGTGAAGCACTGCCTAATGTATGATCAAACGTTAGTTGGTGGAAGTCACCCCATTGCCATTTCGATACATTTTTCCCGAATTGATTTTCAATTTGTGTAATAGAGCGTTCTAACGCCTCAAAGACTGTGGCATCTACACCACCTTGCTCTTCCATCCAAATACTTCTCTCGCCTGCATATGCTTTACGTAGAAGCTGATCAGTAATATTAAATTTACCGTACATCATTTTATACATATCTTCTGGCATCTGCTCTTTAAACAATACTTCTTGTAATTGCACCATTAACGTATGGAACACTAACGGAGCACCTAAATCTTGGGCATCCACCATGTTCCAATCCTCTAACAATGTAATGACTTCAGTATACTTCCCATCCTTATCCATCTTTTTAATAGACTTTAATAAATCCGGTAAAAATTCACGTGCATATAGATTATGCTGATCCATTTGCAGATTCATCATATCCTCGACTGTTATTGAATCATTCGCTTCTAGCACTTCTTTAATCCGTTCAAAGCGGTAAGGCTGCGCCCAAAAATCAGTAATATGATATGGATATTCGTCGCCAATAACCTCATTATTTGCGGTTGCAATAAAGCCTTCTTCTGGATTGACAACAGTCGGTAACTCATTCCAAGGAATAAAACCTTCCCAGCCATAATCACTTGAGTCACCAGGTACTGGTAATTGTCCATCCCCTTGCTTTCGCAGTGGAATTTGGCCGTTAGCTTTATAAGCTATCGTGCCATCCTTAGAGGCAAAAACAAAGTTTTGTGCGGGTGCTTTAAAATCCTCTAAAGCCTTCTCAAACTCACTCCAAGATTTCGACTTATTAAAACCAAGCACTGCTCGTAATTCAGCAGTTGGTTGAAGTGCTGTCCACTGCATTGAAAATTGGGCTGAAGGCTCCGTTTCTTTAAACATTAAATCTGTCATAATTGGGCCATGGCGTGTAACAATTACTTCAAAGTCTACCGTTTCTCCATCCTTTACCTTTATCGACTCGTCACGTACCTCTGCTTGTTCCCACTCACCGTCATAACGGAATTGTGTTGGATTATCGGGATTTGGAATTTCAATATATAAATCCTGTACATCAGGGCCTACATTCGTTACCCCCCATGCAATTTCTTCGTTATGACCTAAAATAATGCCTGGAATTCCCGCAAATATTACACCACTAACATTTTGTTCTGGTGATTGTAAATGCATTTGATACCAAATAGATGGTGTACTTAACCCTAGATGAGGGTCATCAGCTAAAATTGGCTTTCCTGACTTTGTTTTATCGCCAGATACAACCCAGTTATTACTGCCATTAAATTCATTGGGCAATAACTCTGCATTAAACTGCCCTACTACAGACACTGGATTTTCTTTATTTGCCTCGATAATCGATGATGCATTTTCAGGATACTTAATAAATAATTCCTTTGCCTTTTCTTCATCAAAGTTTTGTAAAGCCCAATGGCGGAAGGCCAGCGTATTCCAATTTCCCCCTAAATCATAAGCCATATATTTTCCGATTGTTAAAGAGTCTACAACAGTCCATTCTTCTGGCTCGTAACCTAGTAACGCAAATTCATAGCTTAATGTATTCGTACTCTTCGCCTCTTCCATAAAGGCGTTTACTCCCTCTGCAAACCATTCAAGAACTTGCTTACTCGCTGGATCATACGCTGCTAATGATTTTTCAGCAGCATTACGAAGACTAAATGTACGAAAATGCTTATCTGTCTCAACCGTCGCCTCGCCAATGATTTCCGACAGGCGACCACTAGCCTGCCTACGTGCTAAATCCATTTGAAACAGACGATCCTGCGCTTGTACATAGCCTTGTGCCCGATACAAATCCGCATCTGTCTCGGCAAATATATGAGGAACCCCTTTGTCATCCCTTGTCACAGTCACATCTTGATCGAGCATGCTAACTGCGAGCTCTCCATCAATAATCGGTTTTGATTTATTCATAAACCATGTAAAGACAATAAAAGATGTTATTGCGACTACCGCCAACACACCAGCGATTGCCAATAACCACTTTTTCCACTTAAACTTTCTCACCTTACAACCCCCTCTATAAGCAATATATTCTTTATTTGGCTTCTCAAATCCTTTTCTACAATCAGAATAACCTCAAATTTTATCGAATTTTGCTGTATTGCGCACTTTTTTTCTACATATAAACACAAGCAATTCTTTTAATACAACAAAAAACCGTATTTCCAAATGGATAATACGGTTCTCAAAAAAAAGTGCCAGGCACCCAAACAATTCTCAAACAATTTCAAATAAAAAAAGGTTATACATTCAGTTGAAGTTCGATTGGGCAATGATCACTGCCCATTATATGTGGATGTATTGTCGCTACATCAATTTGTTCCTTTAAACGTTCAGACACAATAAAATAATCAATGCGCCATCCAATATTTCGTTCACGAACTTTATTCATATAAGACCACCACGTATAATGATCGGTCACATCTGGATGCTTGTAGCGGAAAGAATCTACAAAGCCACCTGCTAATAAATCTGTCATTTTAGCTCGTTCTTCATATGTAAAACCCGAATTCCCTATATTTGATTTTGCATTTTTTAAATCAATATCAGCATGGGCAACATTCAAATCTCCACAATAAATGACTGGTTTTTTCGCATCAAGTTCTTTTAAATACAGCGCTAAGCGATCCTCCCAGTCTAGTCGAAAAGGTAATCTTGCTAAATCACGTTGCGCATTTGGTGTATAAACATTTACCAAATAAAAGTTTTCATATTCTAATGTAATAATTCTTCCTTCATCCTGCGACTCGTCCTCACCAACACCGTAGTGTACAGATAGAGGGGTATACTTCGTAAAAATTGCGGTACCTGAATAACCTTTCTTCTGAGCGTAATTCCAATATTGCTCATAACCTTGTAATGCAAGCTCTACCTGCCCTGCTTGGCATTTTGATTCCTGAATACAAAAGAAATCTGCATTCACACTATTAAAAAAGTCTAAAAAACCTTTCCCCAAACAAGCTCGTATACCATTCACATTCCATGAAATAAATTTCATCCATTCCCACTCCTCAAAAAAACGCCCTTCGCCAAAGCGAAGAGCGGCATTGTTTTTATAGGTCGTCACCGACTATTTTCACTTCTGTTTCCAAATCAACATTATACTTTTCTTTTACAACTCGTTGTACCATTTTAATCGTTGCGATATAGTCAGTAGCCGTAGCATTTCCTTTATTGACAATAAAACCGGCATGTTTTGTAGAAACTTCTGCTCCACCTACCCCTTTTCCTTGTAGGCCGCTATCCTGAATAAGCTTGCCTGCAAAGTGTCCTGGCGGGCGTTTAAAAACGCTACCAGCTGAAGGATACTCTAGTGGCTGCTTTGATTCACGTTGAAACGTTAAATCAGCAATTTTTGCATCAATTTCTTCCTGTACTCCTGGAGTTAATTGAAACTCAGAAGACAGTACATAATAACCTTTTTTGGCTATACTACTTTGACGGTAACCTAATTCTAGCTCTTCTTTTGATAAAATTAATATTTCTCCTTCTTTTGTTAAAACTTTTGAAGAAATAATAATATCTTTTATTTCGCCACCATAAGCACCTGCATTCATCGCCATCGCTCCACCAATAGAGCCTGGGATACCACACGCAAATTCAAAACCAGTAAGAGATGCTGCAGCGGCAAGCTTTGATACATCTTTAATGAGTGCACCACTTTGTGCATAGACATGTTCGCCATTAATATGAATTTCATCTAAATGTGAGAATGTCACAACAATCCCTCGCATGCCTCCATCTCGGACAACCATGTTAGATCCATTTCCTAACATTAATAATGGAATTTTATTTAAATGTGCATAGCGAATAACTGCAATTGCTTCTTCCTCTGTTTCAGGAAGAACAAAAACATCCGCTTTACCACCTAATTTTGTCATTGTATAGTGCTGTAATAATTCATCTAACTTAATATTGGCCGGATTTATGTTTTGTGCTAAATCCGCAGCCCATTGTTCTTTTGTCATGAGAGCTAATTCCTTTCTAACGTCCTTCTTACTCTACACTAGTATGGATTTAGAACCTCGATTTGACAAGTAAAATGAAGGGTATTTTTTGCGCTTTAACGGGCAGTTTGTTGTCCTTTTCAGTTATCCTCTGTATTTTTCAGAACATCCGGGACTTTGTAACTGCCCGATTTATCCAACTAATCATCTAAGGAAAATGGCTTTCACTTGATGAAGTCTAACTATATCGCGCATTCAACTGACATTTAGTTTCGAATACTATAGCCAGTTAGTAGCCCATGATTCAATATTACGAATAGCACCTTCTAATGCTTGACCTTTATCCGTTAAAGAATATTCTACTCGCACAGGCACCTCTGAAAATACTTTGCGCTCAACAAGCCCCTCTTTTTCAAGTTCCTTTAAACGTTCAGATAATAAACGGCCACTTACAGGCAATGCTGATTCAATTTCATTGAAACGCTGCGATCCGTCTAATAATTGATATAAAATTAGCCCAGTCCAGCGTTTTCCGATTAAATCCATTGCCTTAGCTAAACGAGGACATAAAGTTGTCTCATTCATATTTTTCACCTCTTATGTATTCTATTGTAACGATTAATTTAGTAAAAGTAAATTTAAAGTAACTTATTTACTTGACGTAATGTGTTTACTATTCTATATTTAATTACAAAAAGTAACTTATATATTTGGAGGATTTATTCGCTATGACATTTAAAATTGATGCAAATTTAGAGCTTGAGCATTTACATTTACTTGTACAGTCACTAGAAACAATGACTAATTTCTATAAAAAACTTGGACTTCAAGTCCTCAACCAAACGACAACACAAGTGACATTTTCAATCCCAGGCAATACAAAACCCATTTTAGTATTATCAACAGAAGAAAGTGTAGCGATTCGTCCACCTCGTACGACTGGTTTATTTCACTTCGCTATTTTAGTTCCTTCTCGAGAGGATTTAGCATATGTGATTGGCAATTTGTTAAACACAGGTGTAGCTATAACAGGGGCTGGTGAGCATATTTATTCGGAAGCCTTTTACTTAAACGATCCTGAAGGTAACGGAATAGAAATCTATCATGATCGCCCTCGTACTGAATGGATTAGCGATGGTCATGGTGGGCTCATAACTGGCACAGAGGCAGTGGATATAGAAGGCGTAATGGCATTATATGACCGTCAGCGGCCATGGGTAGGTTTTCCTAAAGGAACAGTATTAGGTCACATCCATTTAAATGTGAGCGTTATAAATGAAGCAACAACTTACTTCTATATAGATGCACTTGGTTTTGATATTATGACTAATTTCCACGATAGCGCACTCTTCATTTCTGCTGGTGGTTATCATCATCATATCGCGGTAAATATATGGCAAGGCGTAGGTGCTCCCGTTCCACCAAAACAAACTACTGGTTTACTCAGCTACACATTCGCCCTTTCTTCACATGAAGAACTACAAAAGCTGTTGAATAATTTAAAGGAAAAACAAATCCCGTATACTTTCGAAAACGATCAGTTAGTAGTTGTAGATTTCAATGATGATGCAATGATTTTTTACGTTCGCTAGTTTATATAAAGTACAACGGTTTTTAATTTCTACAATAATTGCTCGTGTTAAAAGCTTTTATACATCATAAAAAGGAGAGCTACGATGACTAATCGTACTCTCCTTTTTATAAACTGCATTATTTAATTAAATATTTACCGAAGCCGCCTTCTGTATCACCAAGATACTCGATGTTGCTACCTGCTGGAATGACTTTTTGTGCATCCTTAGCAGAATGATAAATAATCTTTGTATTAGCTGGGAACGGTACAAATGACCAGTTGTTATCCGCAGCAGGATTAATTGTTTTGTTTGCCATAATGTAGTCAACTACTGCTTGACGATTTTCATAAGCATAGTTTGTTACATTTGTGCCTTCCGCATTTTTAAAGGTTGCTCCATAAGAACCACCAACACGGTAATTGTTTGTAATGATAATGAATTCTTGCTCTAGATCAATTGGCTTACCATTGTATTGTACATTTTTAATACGGTTCGCTTTTTCATCGACAAGAATACCACGACGATCATATTTTGCTGGAGATGTTACATCAATTTGATATGTTAAGCCATCTAAAACATCAAAGTTGTAAGAGCGTGCTTCAGCATCAATAATATTTTGTTCCTCGGTTTTCGTCGGATCGATTGTTGCGAAAATACCAGCAGCCATCTCTAACCATTCGATAGCTTGTGCACCTTTAACTTTTATCGTTGCAACAGTATTATCGTAATGATAAATGTCTGCCATGTTTTTAATAGCAAGTGGACCTACAGGAATGTTTGTGAAGTCCGCAGGGTTGTTACGAGAGCCCGCTTTGAAAGGAGCACCAGCAGAAAGGATTGGTGTGTTTTCATCAGCAGTCCCTTTTAGTTCTTTTTCAATAAACCATTTTTGAGCTTGTGTTACGATTTGAATAGATGGATCATCTTGAACCATTGAGAAGTAGCTGTGAATAGGTGCAGTCGTTTCACCAACAGCTTGGCGAATATACGTTAATGTACCTTCATGTGCTTCTTTAATAGCGTTTAACACAGTTTGCGATGGTTGTAATCCTTCTTGTTTAATAGAACGGATTGAACCTTGTCCATTTACAACAACCCATTCAGAACCTTGTTGTTCTAATTTCAAATCAATTACACCAAGGTGGCTACCATAGCTACCTGCCATAACTGTTGGAACTCCATTAATAGTCCCTTTTTCTTGATCAACATTTTTAAGGTCTTTATAGTCACCTGGGAATGTTAAATGCGAGTGACCTGTAATTAAAGCATCAATACCTTCTATTTCAGAAATTTGGTATCCTACATTTTCAGCGCCTTTTACATTCGTATCTTCACCGATACCTGAATGAGAAAGCACGACGATTACATCTGCACCTGCTTTTTGAATTTCAGGTACAACTTCTTTAATTGCCTCTACAGGCTCCTGCATTTCTACTTTACCTTCTAAATGAATAGCATCCCATTCAACAATTTTAGTTGGTACAATACCTGTTACACCCACTTTTAGTGTATGTTTTTTACCTGTATTGTCCACAACCTCTTTATCGATAATAACAAATGGTGTATACATATGTTCTTTTGTTTTTGCATCGTAAGTGTTCGCATTCACCACTGGATATTGCGCATCATTCAGTACTTCTGTTAAAAATTCTAAACCATAGTTGAATTCATGATTTCCTAAAGTGCCGCCATCATATTTTAGTGCATTTAGAGCAGCAATAGCAGGATGAGTTTCACCTGGTTTTAACACATTTTCTAACGCTTTATAAGAACCTAGTGGTGTTCCTTGAATTAAATCTCCATTATCAAATAATAATGTATTAGGGTTTTCTGTACGCGCTTGCTCAATAAGTGAAGCAGTGTTTGCTAGTCCAACATCAGCAGATTCTGCATCTAAATAGTAGTTATAGTTTGCTAAGTTAGTATGAATATCAGTAGTACCTAAAATTTGAAGATCCACTGTTGTCGCAGATGTAGGTACTTTGTATTCAGCTACAAAACGCTCAACAATACTTTGCATTTGATCGGCTGTCACATAGTCACGCGGACGAATTGTATTATCTTCATATCCTTGTAAAATATTCGCTGCTACAGCATTTGCTAAATCTTGCTTATGTGTCTCAGCAACTTGATCAGCATCTTTGAATTTGTCTAATTCACTAAGTGAAGCATTGTTTGTTACTAATCCACGGGCCGAAATAACAAATGCCTGTTGACGAGTTAATTTATCATTTGGACCAAATAAAGTTGCTGTTTTCCCTTTAATTAACTTTAGTTCTACCGCTTTTTCCACATAAGGTGCTAAATCCTTAGGGACATCCGTAAAACCAAGTGAAGACCCATCACCAAGCTCAACATTCAAGCTTTCTACTAGTTCCTTCACGTAATCTCCACGTGTTACATCATTAGATGCAGCATTCGCTGAAAAGCCAAATGGTAATACAGCAAATAGAACAAGTAACACGGCTAACATTTTAGTTATTATTTTCTTATTCAAGCAATTACCCCCCTATAAATATAATATTTTCCTTCGTTTTCTATTATATTATACTAATCATCAATTTAACTGAACACTTAGTCCTAATTGTATGTACTTTTTAACCAATAGCAGAACACTTTTTAAGTAAATCATATATTATTATCATTTCTTAATTTTCTTTATTTATAGTATGTTATTTTATGTAAATGTTTAATAAATGCACAACACCAATATGTCAGACCTTTATACTTCTACCATACCTCTATAAAAACAATAAAAAAAATCCTCTCAATAATGAGAGGACTTTTAGTAAAAAAAAGTTACTTATGCTTTTACAGCTTGTAAAGATTTTGCTACTTCTTTAACAGCTTCTAGGCCGTTTGCAATAATTTCTTCTGCTTTATCTGGTGTAGCATTATGACCTTCAATGATAACTTCATTAATAATTTCCATACCGAATACGCCACCAACTACGTTTTTAATGTAGTTTACTGACATTTCCATAGGTTGTGCTTCTGGTGCTGAATAATAACCACCACGAGCATTTAGGATGATAGCTTTTTTATCAGTCATTAAGCTAACTAATTGACCGTTTTCATCATATTTGAAAGTGAAACCAGCTTGGTATACATAGTCAATGAAAGTTTGTAATGTAGCTGGGATTGTTAAGTTCCATAATGGGAAAGCAAATACAACAACATCTGCTGCAGTTAATGCATCCATAGCTTTTTGTTTTGCAGCTAAAAGACGTGATTCGATATCAGATAATTCTCCACCGTTTTGCACTTTACCAAATGCGTTGAAAAGATCTTGACCGAAGTAAGGCATATCTTCAGCATACACATCGAATGTTGTTACGTTTACATCTTGTACGCTTTCCATGAAAGTGTCATACATTTTTGTTGAAATTCCGTCTGGACGGTTGTTAGCTTTTACTACTAATACGTTCATTATATAAATCTCCCTTAAATTTCTTAGTTTAATATCTCGAATTCAAGATATATACTTATAATAAGAAAATCAGGATAAAAAGTCAATGTTCCTAACCTAAGACTTTTGACTGAATAATTTTAGTATGAGCCCCAAACCGTAATGACATCCAGATTTTTTTTCGAGCCTACTTGAAAAGCTCCTCTAAAAATCTGAGACAGTAGCTGGGGCTTAAGTGCCGCTGTATTAAATTAAATTAAAATTCACAGCTCTCATCTGTACATACGCCTGCATCACTAGAGCCTTCCATTTTTAAAGCAGGTTGCAAACCTTCTTCTTCTGCTACTTTGCGTAATGTATTTTCAAACACCTCTTGTGGTTGTGCTCCAGAAATACCGTATTTACGATTTAGCACAAAAAACGGAACCCCTTTCACACCAAGTTGAAGCCCTTCTTGTATATCTTCTTCTACATCAGCTTTAAAATCATTGCTAGCTAGAACCTTTATAACATCATCACGATTTAGGCCTACTTGTTCTGCTATGTTTACTAACACATCATCATGACTAATGCGCTTTGCTTCTATAAAATGACTGTGTAACAGTGCCTCAACAAGTGCTGTAGCGTCCCCTTGTTGTTCAGCCCATTTCACAAGTCGATGTGCTTTTAATGTATTTTCTGTCTTCATTTTATCGAAGTTATAGTTTAAACCGACTTCTTTTGCACGCGCAGTTACACCTTGCGTCATTTCTTTCGCTTTTTCTATTGTCATACTATATTTTTTTGCCAAAGATTCATAGACTGACTCATTCGTATCTTCTGGCGTTGTTGGATCAAGCTGATAGCTTTTATAAACAAGTTCCACCTGTCCCTCAAAGCCTGTATCCTGAATAGCCTTTTCTAATTGCTTTTTGCCAATATAGCAAAATGGACAAACATAATCTGACCAAATTTCAATTTTCATAATTGAACACGCTCCTTTTGCTACATTGTAACGACACCAGTTCGCTTGAAGCAATTTTTATGCTTCATTGCATAAATTTTCAAACCAATCTCCATACTAAGCATAAAAACACTGTGAGGGTTAACTATGACACAATCTCTTTGGCTAGCAACGACCGACTCTGATTCATTGCCATCATTGACGGCTTCAACTAAATGTGATGTTTGTATTATCGGAGGGGGTTTGACTGGACTATATACTGCCTATGTTTTAGCAAAAGCAGGTGTTGATGTTGTACTGCTTGAGGCAAATGCTAAGCTTAGTCATGGTACGACTGGTCATTCAACAGGAAAATTAACTGCACAGCATGGCTTAGTTTATGCGAATCTTATCGAAAAACTTTCTGTAGATGATGCTCGGCTTTACTATCAATTGAATCAGCTTGCTATAGAGCAAGCATTACAGTTACTACCTAAAGAGTCCATTCAGCAAGTGGATTCATTACTTTATTGTCAAACAAAAGATGGGTACTCGCAATTATTAAAAGAGTGGAACGCCTATAAAGTATTAAATATAAAGTCTAAGATCACCTCGGATACAGAGCTTCCATTCCCTGTTACAAAAGCGCTCAGCATATCACAACAGGCGCAAATAAATCCTGTAATGGTTAGCAATTTTCTTATTAAAGAGGCGTTATCAATGGGTGCAAAACTATATGCGAATACCCGTGTTCAGCAACTGCAAATTGCGCAAAATAACTTACATACCGAAAAAAATATATCGGTTCAATATAACAAGCTCATTTTGTGCACACATTATCCAATTGAAGCCTTCAAAGGACTACAACTTTTAAAGCTTTCGAATAATCGCTCTTATATGGTCGCCAGTAAAATAACGGAGACGTTCCAAGGACAATATTTATCAGTCGATTTCCCTTCCCGTTCTATTCGTACGACGACAATAAATGATGAACATTATTTGCTTCTCGGTGGGGCTAATCATATAGCAGGTGAAACGGCAAAAACCGAGCCCTATTATGACGCCATTCAAAATGAAATGAAAACGCATTTTGGGCAGGAGCCACTTTATAGATGGTCGGCACAGGATATTGAAACACCAGACATGGTACCTTATGTCGGTAGAATAACAAAATCCTTACCTAATGTCTTTATCGCAACAGGGTATCGTAAATGGGGGATTTCTAATTCGTTTGTAGCTGGAGATTTACTGTCATCACTTATTACCGAGACTACAAATGCCAACGATGCCAGTGCACTCTATTCACCAGCACGCACGAAATTTGGTGCACAATTTATGCAAATGCTAAAGGTCGGAGGCTTCGTGGCAAAGGAATTTGTCTCAGGCCATATTAAAAATGGCAACGCGCCAACTTGTACACATTTAGGCTGTAAAACTAAATGGAATGAAGCAGACGAAACGTGGGATTGCCCATGCCACGGCTCCCGTTTTAATTCCCAAGGTGAAGTGCTAGAGGGGCCAGCAGTACAGCCTTTAAAGCTTGACTAAAAAGGACAGCCCCAAATCGCAAATAAACAAAACAACATACTAAAAGCATTACCTCCAGCATCAGACTGCAGAAGGCTGGGACAACAAAAAAAGTGTTAGATTAACTACAGTCAATCTAACACTTTTTTGCCTTGCTGTTGATGTCCGCTAAGGCGGTCGCTTTCCGCGGGCACATCGTAAGCCGCAACCGTCGCTATCGCGCCGCCTGTTAAGCCTAACGTTTTGTGCATTCCCGCAGGAGTCGCTACTTCCGCTTCCATCAACTAGTATTCTATTTTAACTTTTACATACATAGTGCCATCTCTTTTTAAATTTAAAGTTTTACCCCAGACTCATTTTAGGTTGGGCTATACCTTAAATTATTTTAAAGCTTCCGTTAACACAGGTACGATTTGTTTTTTACGAGAAACAACACCTGGTAATACAACACGGCTGTTTGTAAGCTCAGCACCAAATGCTTTTGCTGCTGCTTCTGCAACTTGTCCAATTGCAACAGCTGTTGAATCATTGTTTAAAATATCTGTTACGACAAAGAAGAATAAGTCTAAGCCATTTTCAGCAACATTTTTGTTTAAAAGAATTTCTAATTCCTCTTGTCGACCAAGTACGTCATTAATATCGACAGCATTTACTTGAGCAACTACTGATTTATATTCACCGAACTGGAACTCTTTAGCATCTAATGATAAAAGATCTTCTAATGATTTATCTGAAAGATCAGCGCCTGCTTTCAACATTGCTAGCCCATAATCAGCAGCGTCAACTCCTGCGATTGTTGCTAGCTCTTGTGCAGCTTTAACATCCTGTTCTGTACAAGTTGGTGATTTGAATAATAATGTATCAGAAATAATAGCAGATAACATTAAACCAGCAATATTTGATGGTACTTCAACATCATTTTCTTTAAAAATTTTATTTAAAATAGTTGCCGTACAACCAACTGGCTCTGCACGATAATACAATGGGTCTGCTGTTTGGAAGTTAGCAATACGGTGGTGGTCAATTACCTCTGTAATTTGTACTTCTTCAATTCCATCAGCCGATTGTTGGAATTCATTATGGTCTACAAGAATAACTTTTTCCGCTTCCCCTACTACGGAAGTAATTAAACGAGGTGCCTCAAAGCCAAATTTCTCTAGGGTATATTTTGTTTCGTTATTTACTTCACCGAGACGTACTGCTTCAGTATCTACTCCAATTTGTTGTTTTAAATATGCATATACAATTGCAGATGTAATCGTATCTGTATCTGGATTTTTATGTCCGAAAACTAAAACTTTACTCATTAATACTTTTCCTCCTAAATGGCTTCTACATTTTCATTTATTTTAACATAATTTATGATAGAACATGATATAAAGTAAAACTTTCATCATCCTGCATTTTCATTAACTATCTTCTTGTTCATTCACGCTGCGCTATACTATAATAAAAGCATTCCCCTTCATTTTATAGTTTATCTATTTTTTACCATGCACTATTTTACTTTTTCTATGTTAAGCATAAATTTCCTTATTTTAGATAGATATATAGTTGTGATTTTTATACAAGAAACGATAATTTTATGCTATTATCATGTAGTCAAAATTTTTTAGGAATTACAGGAATGGGGATTATGATGACAAAGAAGATGGAAAAAAAGTATATTCCTTTAGCAAGCTATTTTGACGTAGCTTCGCAAAATGAGATTACATTATCCTTTAGCGCAATAGAAAACATTATGGGACAAGCCTTACCCAATGCTGCATATTTGAATAAGAGCTGGTGGAAAAAAACAAAACCCCCTCTTACGCACTTTTTATCTTGGACAAATGCAGGTTATTATGTCATTGATGTCAAATTGGGCACGAGTGTCACTTTCTCTCGCACACAAGAGAAAATACCTTCGGACAATATTTCTGAAAATAACGAAAATACTTCTGCGTACATAATCCGAGCGATTGAAGCAACAGATGCTAGAGCATTTATTCTTTTACAAGAAGAAATCCTTCAACAAACTGACTTTTTGTATAATGTAGAAAATGAGTTAGAGCTAACCGTACAGCAGCTAAGAAAAGACCTAACTTATTGGAAGCAATTAAAAAACCGCACGATTTTACTTTGCATTTTAAATGGCACATTTGCGGGCTATGCCGTTATCCATGGTTATAAGCATTCTAAAGCTAAACACGTTGCATCAATTCATATGGCCGTAAAAAAAGAACACCAACGAAAAGGTATCGGTTCAGCACTTATGAATGCAGTGGAAGACTGGGCTAGCAAAAGAGATATTTCCCGCTTAGAATTATCCGTTATGGAGCATAATGATGCTGCGTTACAGTTATTTTCAAAACATGGGTTTCAGCAAGAAGGAACCCGCTCCAATGCTATTAAACTAAAAGATACGTTTAAGGCTGAATATAGCTTCAGCAAAATTTTATAAATTATTTCCCAAGGATGTCTAATGCCTTATTTGGACATCTTTTTTTTACTTCTAATTCGACATCACCTATCGTAAAAAACGTATAGATTAGCAGTTGTACTCCAATCTATACGCTGTATTTTATTAAAATACTTGTTTCTCTCTTGCAATGTCTAAAAACAATAAATTATTTTCTACTTGTTCATACGATTGTTGATATTGCTCATATCGCTCTTTATCTTGGCTAATCATTTCCTCAATCAATGCATGCATAAAGGAAAACAGTACTGGCACAATGTCCAAAGAAGATTGATTTTTCAAACCTAATGCAAACAATGCATTTGCATAATCCCTTATTGGAGACAAAGCCGAACCTGTAATAGCAATGATTTTCACCTTTTTCATTTTAGCAATTTCAACAATTGTTTTTACATCATTGGATTGTTTATCACATGAAAAGACGATTAACGTTGTACGTTCGCTCATACTGTTTATTTGTTGAACAAGATCATCTGAATCTGTTCGCAGCTGCTTTATATTTGTTCGTAAAGTTTTTAACGTATACGATAACCAATTTGCAACGGAAGCATCTTGACGTGCACCTAAAATATAAATAGTATCTGCTTCATGCATCCATTTGGAGCTTTTTTGAAGCATAGTATCGTTAATGAGATGTATTGTATCTTGAATGTTTTGCATGTCGCGTTGCATTACCTTACCAAAGCTAGAAGTCTTCTGCTTGCTCGTCACATATGTAGATTGGAGAGGCGTTCCCTCATTTTGAGAGTTTAAATAACTTCTTAATTCCTCCTGTAGCTCGACATAACCTGACAAATCCATTGCATAACAAAAACGAATAACGGTTGATTCACTTACATTCGCTTGTCTACCCACTTCAGCCGCCCCATTGGCAATCACAACCGCTGGATTACTCATAACAAATTGCGCGACTTTACGTTGTCCTTTAGACAGCCTTACATACCTTTTCTTTATATCTTCTTTTATACTCATTCCTAACAACCTTTCTTTCAAAGAAATTATCACGAATGGAGATTATTCCCTACTGATTCTAAATTCGATTAAAAATACAGTATCACGATTACAATTTGAATACAATGACTTTTCAGAAAAATCTTTAACACATTAATACACTAATGTGTTAGTTCGTAATAAATTGACATATAATTTATGTATTGACAACATTAAAAATATTTTTATTAACTTGGTAATCTAACTGTATACAATATTCAATTCGAAATTTTAACATATTTCAGAAAAATGTGTATAAAAATAAACTCTTATTTTATTTTTTAATGGTGAGCATATTAAAAAGTCTTGAATTCAGTTAGAATCCAAGACTTTCTTTTTTATTCTAATTCAATTTGTTTTGTTTCTGTCCCTAAAAATATAACGCCAATTACCCCGATAATAATTGCACCACAGAAAATCGCAAAAATATAGCCAATATCATAGCCTGCTGTTAACAAGGATCCTACTAATAACGGCCCAAAAATACCGCCAATTCTTCCAACTGCCGCTGCCATGCCTGCACCTGTACCGCGAATAACTGCTGGATACTGTTCAGGTGTGTAAGCGTATAGTGCACCCCATGCTCCTAAGTTAAAGAAAGATAAAAACATACCCGATATTAATAACACTGCCATCGTTTCTGCATTACCAAAAATGAAAGCACTTACAGCCGTTCCAATTAAATAGGAAATAAGTACAAATTTCCGTCCGAACTTTTCGATAAACCATGCAGCTGTGAAGTATCCTGGCAGCTGTGCTAATGTCATAATCAGTACATACTTAAAGCTAGTAATCATATCAAAACCTTTTCCTACCATTACGCTCGGCAACCATAAGAACATTCCGTAATACGAGAATACAACAGTGAACCAAAGCACCCATAACATTAATGTTGAACGTGCATATTTTTTCGACCATACTTCCCGTATATTGAGAAAGACACTGCGCTTTTTAGATTCAGCCTTTGCAGTGAATTGCGGTGAATCTGGTAAATGCCAACGAAGGTAAATAGCGTACACAGCAGGAATTGCTGTTAATAATAAAGCTACACGCCATCCCCATGTAGGTATGACAAAATAAGATATAAGTGCTGCAATTAGCCAACCAGCTGCCCAAAAGCTTTCCAGTAATACGACTACTCTTCCACGTTCCTTCGCCTCTACACTCTCAGAAACAAGTGTAGATGCTACTGGTAGTTCTCCACCGAGCCCCATCCCTACTAAAAAACGTAATGCCATAAATGCTACTAATGTTGTCGTAAATGCGGAAATGCCGCTTGCTACGGAAAATAGAATTAATGTCCACATAAAAACTTGCTTACGTCCGACTTTATCGGCAAAAATACCAAATGCAAGTGCCCCTACTGCCATACCAATAGAATTGATGCTACCAATCCAGCCCATTTGACTTTTTGTTAAATCCCAATCTACCGCTAGCGCTGTAATAACGAAAGATAAAATACCGACGTCCATCGCATCAAAGAGCCAGCCAACACCTGCAACTCCTAAGAGCTTGTTACGTGAAATGGATTGTTCTGTCTTTATTGTTGTCATAATAACCACCTGTCTTTACACATGACTTTACATTACGAGTTTACTATACAGTTGTTTCGAGAAAGTGACAAGTAAAATTCAAATGACCGAATTGTTTAGACAATTTAATAATTGCTATTGAAAATATATAGTCATTTGCGTTAAAATGTCTCTTATACAAAAACAACTGTTCTTTCTATGAGAACAAAAGGAGATCGTTACGTTATGTGGAAAGGCCTTATTGAAGAATATAAACAATTTTTACCCGTAACAGAAAATACACCTGCGCTAACATTAAACGAAGGCAATACGCCTCTTATACATTTAGTTAATATATCAAAACAGCTTGGTATCGAGCTATATGGTAAAATAGAAGGCGCAAATCCTACCGGCTCTTTTAAAGACCGTGGTATGGTATTTGCGGTAGCAAAGGCTATTGAGGACGGTAGTAAATGTGTAATTTGTGCCTCAACAGGAAATACTTCCGCAGCAGCTGCAGCTTACGCAACTCGCGCAGGTATTCAGTCGATTGTAGTTATTCCTAAAGGGAAAGTAGCCCTTGGTAAACTAGCACAAGCGACAATGTACGGTGCAAAAATTATTGAAATCGATGGCAATTTTGATGATGCTTTAAATATTGTGCGCCAAGTAAGTGAAACGACTCCAGTAGCACTTGTCAATTCAGTTAACCCATACCGTATTGAAGGGCAAAAAACAGCTTCCTTTGAAATTGTGGACGCTTTAGGTTCTGCTCCAGACTATTTATGCATTCCAGTTGGGAACGCAGGTAACATCACTGCTTACTGGAAAGGCTTTAAAGAATATAACGATGTGAAAGCTTCAGGTTTACCAAAAATGTACGGCTTTGAAGCAGAAGGCGCTGCAGCAATTGTAAAAGGTGAAGCAATCCCTAACCCAGAAACAGTTGCCACAGCTATCCGTATTGGAAACCCTGCTAGCTGGCAATTTGCTGAAGCAGCTCGTGATGAGTCTGGCGGTATTATTGATTCTGTAACAGACGAAGAAATTATAGCAGCTTACAAGCTAATCGCAGGAACTGAAGGGATTTTTGTTGAGCCCGGTTCAGCTGCATCATTAGCAGGTGTTATTAAATCTGTTGGAAACGGTAAAATTGCTAAAGGCTCAAAAGTCGTGACAGTATTTACTGGTAACGGCTTAAAAGATCCGGATACTGCAATGAACGTTTCAACAGTAGACGTCGTATCTCTTAAAAATGATGAAGAAGAAATTCGTAAATATATCGAGGGTGTACTATGAGTAAAAAGTGGCAAATCACCGTTCCTGGGAGCACAGCCAATTTAGGCCCTGGCTTTGATTCTATCGGACTCGGCTTGTCTCTTTATTTGAAATTAGATGTTTCCCTACAGGATAATTGGGAGATCATACATCTCGATGACAACGGTCCTAGTGAATTTGAGCTAGAACAACATTTACTATATATTATTGCCAAAAAAATTGCTGATCAGTATAATAAACCATTACCTGCTTGCCGTGTTGAAATGGCAAGTGAACTACCATTAGCCCGTGGTTTAGGAAGTAGCGCTGCTGTCATTGTAGCGGGTATTGAGCTAGCTAACCAATTATGCGATTTAAAGTTAACTATACAGGATAAACTAAATTTATCTTCTCAAATTGAAGGGCATCCTGATAATGCGACTGCCTCGGTACTTGGTGGCTTGACGATTTCCTCAATGGATGAAAACGGAATAGTAGATACATTCCATGTAAATAATATTAATGCTTCTTTTGTTGTGTACGTACCAGATGTTGAGCTAAAAACGAGTGAGTCTCGCTCCGTTTTACCAAAACAATTGGAGCGAGCATATGCAGTACATGCCTCTGCAAACGCAAATATGCTAGCTGCATCTTTAATGTCACGAGATTTTAAACGTGCAGGACACTACATGGAAGCGGATTTGTTCCATGAACCTTTCCGTTCAACATTGATACCTCAATATGCAGAAATCCGTGAAGCTGCAAAAGCACATGGTGCATACGGTACAGCTTTAAGTGGAGCGGGTCCGACACTCATTTCCATTATTCCAACTACTATTGCTGATGACTTTGTTACTACAATGCAAGCAAAGTTCCCAGAACATCAAATCATCTTAACGAAGGCCGATGAGCATGGTGTACAAGTAAAATAAATGTAGAACGTCTACTTCAAAGTAGGCGTTTTTTCTTGAAGGAGGAAGTACATTGAAACCAATTATTTTCTGCGATTTTGATGGCACTATTACAGAAACGGATAATATTGTCTCCCTAATGACGCATTTCGTTCCTGAGCAATCTGAGAAAATTGCAAAGGCAATGATGGCTCAAACAATTAGCTTTAAAGAAGGTATTACTGCTATGTTTGATCTTTTATCGACTAACCAAAAAGATGATATTATTCAATATTTGATGGAGACCGCTGTTATCCGTGAGGGCTTTAGCGAATTTGTCCGCTATGCGCAGGACCACAACATTCCATTTTACATTGTTAGTGGCGGTGTAGATTTTTTCATTCAACCATTGCTTGAAAGATTCGGCCCCTTTTCAGGAATTTATTGCAATAGTGCTGACTTTTCTGGAGAGCAAATTACCGTTGTCTACCCTCATAGCTGCGATGAGCATTGTGCAAAATTCCCAACACAAAGTTGTGGTTGTTGCAAGCCAACCGTCATGCGAGAAATGGCACAGCACGATCAGTTTAAAATTGTTATCGGTGACTCTATTTCCGATTTTGAAGCTGCTAAACAAGCAGATTTAGTATTAGCTAGGGAGCAATTAATTGATCGCTGTAAAGATTTACATATCCCTTATAAGCCTTTTAACACTTTTTATGACTGCTTAGAGACAGTTAAAGAATTGATAGAAGCATAATAAAAGGAATCTAGCCGATAAGACTAGATTCCTTTTTTAATAGCAAGTTAAGCAATTACGCTAATAATACTAAACTAATAGCCATCACTGCCATTCCTGCAACTAAACCATACATTGATAAATGTGTTTCATCGTATCTCTGTGCGGCTGGTAGTAGCTCATCTAATGATATAAATACCATTATTCCTGCAACACCTGCAAATACAATACCGAACATGACATCCGATAAAAATGGCATTAAGAGTAAATAAGCTACTAGCGCACCAACAGGCTCTGCTAACCCCGATAAGAAGGAAAGTTTAAATGCTTTTCTACGATTTCCTGTTGCAAAATAAATAGGAACGGAGACAGCAATTCCTTCAGGGATATTATGAATGGCTACAGCAATTGCAATCGCAATGCCGACATTCGGGTCATTCATTGCAGACATAAATGTTGCTATGCCTTCAGGAAAATTGTGAATACCTATTGCAAGTGCAGTGAACACGCCCATTTTCATTAAGTGGCTTTCATCTACCTGTGGTTTGATAGCATTAACATCTTCCACAAGCTTTACTTCATGAGGATTAGTCGATTTCGGAATAAACTTATCAATCAACGCTATAAATAACATTCCGCCAAAGAAACCCGCTATCGTCATCCAATAACCATTAGTAGTACCTAAGGCATTGGTTAATGCATCCTTTGCTTTCACAAAAATTTCTACAAGTGACACATAAATCATAACCCCCGCCGAAAAACCAAGAGCTATTGATAAAAATTTAGTATTAGTTCTTGAGGTAAAAAATGCAATTAAACTCCCTACTCCTGTTGCAAGTCCAGCAAAGAGGGTTAACCCTAAAGCAAATAAAATTTGTCCTTCCAATTCCTTCTTCCTTTTCTCTTTTTTTTATTGTACTCATCTTAGCTTAAAAGTTTCCTATAAGCAATTCTTTTTTGTAAGGTAAATATTTAATTGATGTCACATAAAAAAATCATAAAAAAGCAGTACCTTGGATACGGTACTGCTGACAAATGTTTAATTTAGGCTATCGAAAGCGTAAAAAATTCAGAATTGTTTGGGTGACTGGCACTTAATTTTTGGGTTTAAACAGTCGTTTACGTCGTTCATACCAAAGAACGCAAATGATGAACCATGTGTAACCTATACTCCATCCAGCTAGCACATCGGAGGCAAAATGACGCGCTCCTGCTACTCGTGATAGGCCAATAAGAATTGTAAGCACAATTGCACCTATCCAAAGCTGTATTTGACGTGCCTTAGTGTTATTTTCTGATAGTAAGTAGGCAACAGTAAATAAATACAGTATGCCTGACATAGCATGTCCAGATGGAAAACTGAATGATGTTAATTGATCGTCTATTTCAGGGCGCGGACGTTGCACCCATTTTTTCAACATTTGATTTAACACATTCCCTACGGCAAAAGTTAACACTACAAATAACATGCCACGGTAATTTTTCGCTCTCCATGCTAAATATAAAATTAATATAATAGCGACCCCGACTACAAATTTAGGCTCACCAATATAATGAAAAATCTCTATATACCGATTGCCAAATAGTATTTCTGCCACTTTTTTATCGAAGTTTAAAATCATGTCACTCTTGTATGTTAAGCGCAACGCAAAAAATACAATAAGTGTTACAATCGCTAATGGATACGACCATTTTTTTATCAAAATTTCACCTCAAAGCACATTCACGCAATGTTTTTTCACATCATACCATAATTAGGTGAACTTGAGGAAAAGATACGATATCTGATTTTATAGCATAAAAATGTACTTAATTATATTAGCTAGTATAATGGATTCTTCATTCGGCTTATTAAAGTAATTTGAAAGCGCTAATGCTACAATAAATAAAATAGCAACAATAGGTAGTATTTTTCTAAACAACATCAACACTCCCTCACCTTTTATTATTCTATAGTTCAAACTATTTCAATAATACAGGGTCGAATAACCAATCTTTCGGTCCGAAGTTTCGATCCTTTTCCCCTCTAACTTCTCGAGAAATATGATTATTAATAATTAAATCTCTGAACTTTCTACTGAATATTGTTTTTCTGTAAAGATAGCTGCCATCATGACTCCACTCTGCTGAATAGAATACATCTCCATTTACATTCATAATATCGTTAGCATTGTAAATATCAGGACCTAGAATTACACCACTTAACCCACATTTGCAAGGTGGCTGCTCAGTTGCAAAATACAGCTTTACTCTTTCAGCATTACTAACCGGTAGCATTTGTGTAGGTATTATTTGATATGCAAGCTGCTTCCCTACTTCTGATCCACTATGAATTACTTCTAGAAGTTCAAAGCCTTCAATATTTGCTTGTTTCATTAATGCTGCTAATTCTTCAGAGGCCACCCAATACCCACTCACATGAACTAAATGACGATCTTTCATTTGCGAAGTATCAATAACTAATGGTGAAAGTTGCTCTTTTTCCATAAGCCCACAATGCTTACAATATGTACTTATTGAAAATAAAGTACCTCGATCATCTAAAAACATTTCTGGCGAGTTGCCTGTAGAGTTTAACGTAAATAATGGCGTTTGTTCATATTCACTGTCTGAAAAGTCAAAATAGAAACGTTCCCCAATAGATACAATGCCCAACTCATGTTCCAACGATTTATATAATGCTGCCACCTGCTCATACGTCACATCTTCATTTAAAGTAAAAATAGGATTAAAAGATGCCTTCAAATTTCTTTTTCTGATTTCAGGCGCACCTACATAAATACCGTAGCGATTATAAACTTTAATGACTTGATCTTGGTTAGATTCATCTATAGAGATTAAATTTTCAAGTTCTACTTTCAAATTATACGCCTACCTTTATTAAAGTTTTTTCGTGAGTATGCTGTCTAGCTAGTAACATCCTTAAAAAATCTACTACATTTTCTACTATATAAATAAATAGTTAAACTGCTTATTTCAACGATATATTCTCTTAAACTATTACTCACTATGGAAAAAATTACTTAACTCGATTAATCTAAGCGTACCAGTACTTATACCACCATTTCAATGTTGGGTTTACGCCAGTTTTTTGGCGGGCTTCGCTAATTTTTTTGGCGTGATTTGGCGGTCACGAAAAAAACACCGCCAAAAAGTGGCGGTGTTCATCCGAATCCATAGGTATTTAGTTTTATTAAAAAAGGATATTATCCTGATTAATATTATAGTGTCTTTACATTACCTAAATACTATCCTTTTATAGAAAAATATAACAATTAACTTTTATAATAACATATAGCTAAGCTATAGTAAATTCATTCGTTCAGCAAGATTTACTGCTTCTGTTCGCGAATCTACATTTAGCAGGGAAAACAGTTGTGTTAAATATCTCTCAGTTGTTCGTTGAGGAATGTTTAATTCTATAGCTATCGCTTTATTTGTATGCCCTTCAGCAATCAATCTTAAAATTTTCTTTTCTTTTTCATTTAAATGTATATCGAGCTTAGCATCTTGTAATTTAAATCGATTATCTAGAAAGTCTAAGAAATTTATGGGCAAAACAATTTCTCCATTTGCAATGGCACGAACCGTCCGTAAGATTTGCTCTTTGGAAGCCGTTTTGGCTAAAATCCCCTCTATTTTCTTTTCTAAAATTAGTGGGTAATAATCTGTAATGTCATCCCCCGTATAAAGGATTATCGAAGCATCTATTTGTATCGCTTTAATATTTCTCGCTAAATGAATGCCATTTTCTAAAGGCATATTAATATCAATTAAATAAATATCATATGGCTTGTCTTTAATTTTTGGGATTACAGAAGTTGCATCACTCTCTGTATCAACTAAAATGTCTTCATTCTCTTTAAATAAATTTTTCGTTCCTTCTAACACAATAGGATGATCATCCACTATGAGCATCGTTATCAAGTGTGTCACTTCCTTCTTTTACTGTAATTCTAATAGACATTCCTTCATTAACTTGAGTATCTATGTAAAAGTTTCCATCAAAAGCTTTTACACGCTCTTGCATACCACGGATTCCCATCGATTCAGCAACAATAATATCATTAACATTACAACCTACTCCATCATCCTTATAGACGATTTCAAATCCATTGTCCATTTCCTTGAGGTGAATTTCAACTGTTGTCGCATAGGAATGTTTCAAAGCATTATTGAGTAATTCTTGAAATAGACGATAAATCATTAAATTCATTCGTTCATCCTCTAAATAAAGGCGGTCTATTGTATAAATTAACAAAAAGTTAGCCCTTTCCGTTACTTTTCGAATGAGCTTTTCTAATGCGGGATTTAGCCCTAATGTATCTAACAATGGGGGCTTTAGATTCTCACAATATGCTCTTAAATCATGTAAAGATGCAACCATTTGTTTATGAATCTTGACAAGTTTTTGTTGGATTTCTATAGTATCTTTTGCATTTATTAAAACATCTACTTCACGAGCAATATGGAGTTGCTCTTGTAAATTAGTATCATGCAACTCTTGAGCTAATTGATATTTCTCCTCTTCAAACCTTAGCCATAACAGCTTATTTAGCCAAGGTAATTGACCTTCATCTGCTTGCTTCATATGCTTTAGTTCCTCTAACAGTTCTTCCACCATTTTTGTATTTTCAATAAAGTTATTTACATATAACAGGAGCAATTCGAGCCATAAAAGCTCTTCATCTTTTAAATGAATTGAATTGTTATGCCCCAATACTAAGGCTCTTTTGTAATGAGCATCTTGATGGAGGAAAGCTAGATAGACTTTGTCAATTTTCCGTATTTCTCCTAATTTCAAATCTTCCATTAGCATAGGATTTATCGGAAACTTTCCCTCAACCATTGAAGTAAACTGATTTGTGTCATAGTCATAGGTTAATACAAATACATGCTCAAGCTCTAGGTGCAGCGAAACTTCCTGAGCAAACTTTTCTAGAAGCTCGTCTAATTTAATCGTCTTACCAATTCTATCTACAGCAGTATATAACTGATGTATATAATCCCCTTTAGTAGAAAACAAAATTTTTCGCTTGCGATAATCTACCTTTTCTTTTATGTAGAAAAGAACAATTAACGATAAAAATGTAAATAATGAAACACCTGACATAATAGTCATAGTTAAAAATTTGCCCGCGATCCAATACAAACCCAATGTAAACCATGCAGTAAAAATTACAGAAAATATGACATAGTAACGAAGCCTTGTAATATGATACTCAATGTCAAATAATCGTTCCGTTAGTTGTGTAAAAATAAAACTAAAAGGAATCAATAATAAAAACAAAGCACTGATTTCGGCGGAAAGCACAGGATGATGAAATAAAATATTTGGAATTGCATAGAGAAATAAGAATGGAAGAAATGGAATCATTACACTATTCAATAAAATTTTTAACTGAGGTGATTTATATTTAAAATAACTTAGCAATAAAATAATGAGTATTAAAATAAGTAAAATTAAAAAAGTAGCTAAAACAATATAAGAAAGAAAGTTATGCAAATTATTATTAATAATGCCAACATAGCTAAGTAACATTGCCATTATAGGCAATAAATAAAATAATTTAATATTGTTAAAAAGTAACCAATTAGCTTTTAAAAATAAATAATAGTTTCTTAAAAAATGTAACAGTAATACTAAACATAGCAACATACTACCTCGATTGACCATAATTCCTATGATATCGAGACTACCAGATGCTCCAATACTCACATATGCTAAGGAAACAGTTAGCATAAATAAGATGAGCAATCTTAAAAGCGAAGTGTGTTTTTGTTTATAATGCAAATAACATACAACAAATAGTGTAAGAAAATAGTAACATGCAGGGATTAACAATATATAATAAAACCGTTCTGAAAAATCTAAACCACTTGGTTTAATATCAATTATGTTTCCATTAGGCTTTAATATTGTTAGTGAATTTGCAGCCCTTATTGTCAAATCATACTTAATATAAGAAATATCTTCTATTTCAATATTATCTACTTTTAATACAATATCCCCCGCAGATATTTTCTGACCATCCACTAGTTGGTCATGTGTATGTTCTATAACCCAGTCTCCCTTTTCCTCTACCAAATTTATACCCAAATAAGGCTTGCTATAAGGAACATATAGCAGGTAGACACCTAGCATTATGTAAACACTTATAGCAAGCATAAACCATTTTTGATTATATAAATTTAATTCCAAATAGGGTCTCTTAAGCATAGTACATCTTCGAATGAGTCAAGTATTGCCTGTTGTTCAATTGCTGAAATACCAATTAATGCAACTTTTTGTTCTTTTAACAGTGGTACTAGTGCTGGGTTTTCTTCTAGATACTGAATTACATTAATCATAAAATCTCTCCTCATTTCATTAGTTTTATTAGGTATTCTTTACCTAACTTGTTTATAGCAACTTTTTCAAGATTATTCAATGCTTTTATCTTATAGAGATTTTTAATTGCAACCGCATAACGTATTGCACCACTATTTGTCAACTCAAGTTCTGTAACATTATTATCCAAAAATGTAACTATATCTTTATTATAATAGTTTATCACAGTTTTTGATACACTATTTTTTTGTGCCATTAGATAAATAATAGGCAATGAATACTTTCTGTTTAAAAGATCATTTTTAGGTCCCCACGTTTTTAAATCTAGAATATCATTTTTAATTTGTTGGATAATACCTATGTATTTTCCGTACTCCTCTATTTCAGCAGTCACCTTCCCTTTTGCAAGTGCCTCACCAATGACGCAACTCATTGCTGTGAGTGACCCTGATTTTTGGTCAATCATTTGTAAGTAGGATTGCTCATCTCGACAAGTATTAAGTACATCTAACTGCTGACCACTAATACTGCGTAAAGCATATTGTTCAAGTAGACGAATGGCTATATCTTTATGTTCAAAAGAAGTGTCATGTATAGCTCTTGACGACATTACGAGCAAGGCAAGTGCAGCATTTAAAGAAAGTTCAGGTGTTTTACTCCAAATATAGTCTGTATCCTTATCCTGCAAATCATCAATAATATCATAGGACAAAATTAGAAGTTCAATAGCTGCAGCAACTTTATATATATCTTCATTCAAACAATCAACAAATGCTTCATAATGCCAAAAACAGAGTTTACCAAATGAATAGCCTATTACTTTCTTTTCTGCTTTAAAACTTTTAAGCATTGACTTTAGTTCATTACCAAGCATCAAATCATGTTCAATCAGACTGTCTAATGAATCATTAATACGTCCATCTATATCAACCAATAGTCCTCTACTCCCCTAAATATATTGTTAAATATTATACATATTAATGGGAATTAATTCTAGTATTTATATGTTAAATGAATCACTCACATCTTCTATTAATCACTATTATAAATACATAAATACCGCCAAAAATTGGCGGTATTCATAGAAAGCACGCCATTTTTTTGCTAAGAAATAGTAAAAAAATGGCGGTGTCACAAAAGCGACCGCCAGTTTTTGGCGTTAACTGACCATTGAAATGGCGTCCTGACTGATGTTACGCTTAAGATAAGTAAAATTCATTAGTATTGTATGTGACTCGATTTGCAATTTAAACCGTATGATAAGTTCTCTATAATATATTCTCCAACATTAAGGAGTGATTGAAATGACTAATGGAGTAAATGACAACGTGTTAATACTTACAGAAACTTTTTCCTGTACAATTTCTGTCTCTGCAGAAGAAATTACGATTAAAAAACCTTCTAATGAACAACAATCTATTGAACAATTAATCATTCAAGCTGAACAACGTGCTTATCAAGAAGCTTTAGCAGAGTTTAAACATAAGTCTTCTATTTCTAATTTCATTTGTGATATTCCTGGATTTGAAGATACTTTTCAGCAAAAACTAGACACGTATATGGCGCAGCATGACATTGTAAAAGTACCAGAAAAGGATTTACCATTATTGTCTTTAGTGAGCCCTTTTACATCTGGTTTGAATATCCATACACCGATGCTCTATAAAACTTCACAGTACTGCATTGTTTATGCTAGAGGAACGCAGAATGGTCAAAACAGCAGTAACGTTGTTGAAATACGCAGCTTTACAGACTCTCCAACCGATTTCAAAAATATTGATTATAATACCTCTTCAAAAATGGTTAATACAGTTACAGTGGAAAATGACGCCTATCAGTACTACCCAACCAATATTACAGGATTATTCATTAATAATAGCGGCATTTCCTTCAACATTAACTCAGCCTTTAATATTTGGAGCAAAGCTTCCCTTAAACATTAAGCAGATATTTAACGTTATGCACAGCTTTATGTGCTACTAAATTTATATAAAATTTATTGTTTACCTCAAAATTCACCCTTCTATATGTGGCGAGGTGTGGCGCAATTTAACTAAAAACTCCTTGCCTTCCGTGCCTTTCACACCCTAAAACGATTCCCAACAAATATAGTTAGACTTCTAACAAATTGACTATTTCCTAAGTTAATTCCGAGCTGTTCACACCTATAGTGCATTTTTTAAGATGTTAGATAACAAAAAAGAGGTGCCACAATTTACTTGTGAGACACCTCTAATTTTATTAACCTTTTACATAGTAAACATCTTGTCCGCTTTCGATGATATAGTCAGGTTTAGGCTTACCAGCATTTGCTTTATGACCAGCAATATGCTCAGGACTCTTCTCCCAATTTTTCCATGCTTCTTCTGATTCCCAACGAACCATAATTAGCACTTCTTCATCACCACGGCGTACTTTTTTTACAAGTACTTGTTTATCGATATAACCCGGTTGCTGTTCAAGTAATGATGGACCGTCTTTTTTAGCTCCAAATCGTTCAACAACCTTATCCCCGTTACCCTCTGTTACGACCATACGTTTAATTTGTACAAACATATTAGTTAAACGCCTTTAAAATATCATCAGCTTTTGCAGTTTCTGATTGTAAACCGCCACCTGATAGGTACCAATATTCTGGATCAAGGTAATAAATTTTGCCGTTTTTAGCAGCGTTAGTAGCACCAACGATTTCGTTTTCAATAGCAGCTTTCGTACCAGACTCACCTTCTGGGTTAACAGCAGCGTCACGGTCAACTACGAATAAAATATCTGGGTTTGTGTCACGTACATATTCGAATGAAGCGTTAGCACCATGTGTAGAAGCTTCAATTTTGTCATCAGCAGCTTTTACGCCAAATACGTCATGAATAACACCGAAACGTGAACCAGGACCATATGCAGATAATGAACCTTCATTACCTAAAACGATTAATGCTTTGTCTTCAGATGTAGCAGTTTTTGCTTTAAGATCTTCTACTTTTGCTTCATATGCAGCAAATGCATCAGCAGCTTCTTTTTCTTTACCGAAAATTTTACCAGCTAATTCAGTGTTCATTTTAAACGATTCCATGAAATTATTGTTATCTACACCAACGAATACAGTTGGCGCAATTTTAGATAATTCTGCGTATGCAGCCGCTTGACGACCTGAGATGAAAATGATGTCTGGGCTCATAGAAGAGATTGCTTCAAAATCAGGCTCTTTTAAAGACCCAACATTTACGTAAGTTGTGTCAGCATATTTGCTTAAATAACTTGGTACTGATTTTTGAGAAACACCTGCAACTTCAACGCCTAAAGCATCTAAAGTATCAAGGAAACCATAGTCAAATACGACAACATTTTTTGGTTGTTCTTTTAATGTCACTTCTTCAAAAGTATTTTCACCAGAAGTACTTCCTGGGATTGTAATTGGGTAAGCAGAAGCAGCTTCATTTTGCTCTTCAGCAGGCTTATTATCCGTTGAACCTTTATCATCTTCTTTTGATTCTTCTTTAGAACCACAAGCAGCTAATACTAAAAGCATCATTGCCATTAATACAGTAAGTAATTTCCAATTCTTCATTGTGAAATCTCCTTTAATTGTTTTTATATTTTTAGATAGTAATGACTATCTATTGTTACTAAGAGTTAAAGTACACACAAATGCGACAACCATTTTGCTCTTGTACAGGGATATCCATATCATAGATTTCCTTTAACGCATCTGAGTTAATAATGTCATTCGTTGGACCATCTTTTACAACGCGTCCATTTTTTAAAGCGACGATATGATCAGAATATACGGAAGCAAAGTTAATATCATGTAAAACAATGACAACCGTTTTTCCTAGCTCATCGACCAACTTGCGCAATATTTTCATGATTTGCACGGAATGCTTCATGTCTAAATTATTAAGTGGCTCATCAAGTAGAATGTAGTCTGTATCTTGCGCAATGACCATTGCAATAAATGCCCGTTGTCGCTGACCACCTGATAATTCATCTAAATAATTATGCTGAATATCAGCTAAATTCATATATTGTATTGCCTCATCTACTTTTTGTTCGTCCTCTGGTTTTAGGTTCCCTTTTGAATAAGGAAAACGACCAAATGAAACGAGTTCACGTATTGTTAGGCGTACATTCATGTAGTTTGACTGCTTTAAAATCGATACGCGCTTTGCAAAGTCATCAGATTTCCAGCGACGCACATCTGACTTATCGAGTAGTACTTCCCCAGTGTCTGCATTAAGTAAACGGCTTACCATTGAAAGCAGAGTTGATTTACCTGCACCATTCGGTCCAATAAAGGACGTAATTTTACCAGGCGCAACGTCTACACTAACATCTTGAATGACCGGCTTTTTCCCAAAAAACTTAGAAATTTCTTTAACTTGGATCATCCTGCTGACCTACTTTCCTTCAATAATAGGTAGATGAAGTACACGCCACCTACAAAGTTTATAATAACGCTTAGTGTTGTATCGAAGTTGAAAATACGCTCGACCATCCACTGACCACCGACTAAAGCAACAATACTCATTACACAAGAGCCTGCAATTAATACAGAATGCTTGTACGTCTTGAAAAACTGATACGATAAATTCGCTACGATTAAGCCAAAGAATGTAATTGGCCCAACAAGAGCTGTAGATACGGCGATTAATATCGAAGATAATATGAGCATGCGTTGTACAAGCTTATCATAAGGTACCCCTAGGTTTATTGCTGTATCGCGACCCAGTGACATTACATCAAGTTGACTCATATGACGCCAACCGTAAATAAATGTACCAACAATAACAAGACCTGCTAACCATACTAAATCTGAATTCACATTATTAAAGCTTGCAAACATTTTACTTTGTAAGCTTAGGAATTCATTAGGATCAATTAATACTTGGAAGAACGTAGTGACGCTTCCTAAAAATGTTCCGACAATCATACCGACAAGCAACAGAAAGTAAATCGGACGTTTTCCTTCTTTGAACAATACTCGATAAAATATTAACGCGAAAACAACCATTGCTGAAACAGCTAGTAAAAAATTGTAATGTGCATTAATAACAAATATTGACATCGAGCCAAAGAAGTAATAGATAATTGTTTGCACCATCATGTACAAAGCATCAAGCCCCATAACACTTGGTGTTAAAATACGATTATGTGTAATTGTTTGGAAAACCACCGTTGAATACGCAATGGCAATTCCCGTTAATGCCATCGCCACCACTTTAATGAGGCGACGTGGGAATGCATAACTGTAGTTCCCATTTAATTCATAAAAGACGTACAGTAACATAGCGGCTACTGCTAGTCCGATTAATATCAACATTTTGGTACGGTTACGCATATGCTCTCCCCCTAAATAACATAATTAGAAAGATTGCACTTCCGATGACGCCGACCGTCATACTAATCGGAATTTCATAAGGGAAAATTAACACGCGCCCTAAAATATCACATAATAATAGGAACGACATACCGAGTAAAGCCGTGTGTGGTAATGTCTTTGCGAGGTTATCCCCTTTGAATAGCGATATAATATTTGGAATAATTAAACCAAGAAACGGAATCACACCCACTGTTAGTACCACCGTAGTTGTCACTAGTGCTACTAACACTAAACCTAAATTCACAACGAATTTGTAGGAAAGACCAAGGTTTTTTGCAAAATCCTCACCCATTCCAGCCACTGTGAAACGGTTTGCATAAATGTAAGCTAAAATTAGAACAGGTACACTTATGTATAAAAGCTCATAACGACCTTTCATTATCAATGAGAAATCTCCTTGTAACCATGCAGCAATGTTTTGGATAATATCAGCCTTATACGCAAAGAATGTTGTAATCGAAGACAGGATATTTCCGAACATTAAGCCAATAAGCGGTATAAAAATCGCATCTTTGAACTTTATTCGATTTAATATTTGCATAAACATTAAAGTGCCGGCTAAAGCAAATATGAAAGCGAAGGAAATTTTTTGAAAGTACGTGACGTTTGTAAAAAACATCATTGAAATTAGCACACCTAATTTCGTAGCATCTAAAGTTCCTGCTGTAGTTGGTGACACGAACTTATTCCTACTTAAGCTTTGCATAATTAAACCAGCAATACTCATACCTGCACCTGCTAACAATATTGCTACAAGTCTTGGTACACGACTAATTAAAAATAGTCTAGTTTCTTCTGATCCGAAGTCCAATAAGTCACTTGGCTTAATATTTACTACGCCAATGAATAGTGACACAAAAGACAACACAACAGTTGCTGTTAAAAGATATCTTATTTTCATTGTAATCCCCGGTAGATTCATTATTGAGTGTAATTAATAATCAGCTGAAAATGATTATCATTACTCACGATTCTCATTATAAGCATCTTTTTATTATCAGTCAACCTTCTATTGAGAATTGTTCTCGCTTTATTCCGAAATACTTAAAAACTATGATTTTTCAACAAAAACACCGACAAAATAAGATATTTTTCATTCAACAATTGTGCACTATTTCCTCGGAATTTCTATTAAAATAAAAAGGTAATTGAGAATGGCATAACTTGCCCTTCTCAATCACCTCATTAAGCTACTCTTCTTATTCCTCGTAGCCATGCAAAAATTATGGACGCTACTAAAATAAAGCCTACATAGCCCATTACTGAATATAATTTCGATACGAGTGTTGTAAAGCCCACTAGGCTAGCAAAAAAGCCTAGAACGCCCATAAAAATAACAGCAGCCTTAAAGCTTGGCTTTGTTGGTTTAAAAAATCGCACCGTAAAAGAATAAAACATTCCTACTGCCGTATTGTAAATCATTCCTAATAACGAAAATGACATTAATAAACCTACTATTGGATGAATTTCATTTGCTAATGCGAGCATTGGAATATCCATTCCAGCAATAACGTTCATTTTAGCAAGAAGTGAAAAATGAATAAGTAAAATGAGTGCGCCTAATAATAGTCCCCCGATAATTCCACCCATGCCTGCAATTCGTTCATTACGAATAGCGCCACACATCACCGTGAGAAGAGAGAAGCATACGCCAATATTAAAAGACATATATAGCAAAGCCGTTACCCACCAGCTTTTGGAAGATGTTTGTAATTGTTGTTCAGCTATAACTGCTTGTTCTGCAAATGATAGATCCATCGTAGCTATTGAATAGACCGCAATAATCGTTACAACAGCTAACAAATAAGGCGTCGCAATGGCAATAATATTAATAATACTTTTTACATTCATCATAACCGTCATCATGGTGAGGACAATCATACAAATACTTCCTAGCCATACTGGTAGTCCAAACATTTGCTCGAAGGTAGCACCTGCTCCTGCAAACATAATAACTGACACACCAAACAAAAAAAGTGATAGAACAAAGTCCATTATAAAGCCTATAGTTTTACCTGAAATTTGATAAATCAAATCCTTATGAGACGTTGTCCGCAGCCTTGAACTAATTTGTGCTGTACACATTCCTACAAAGGCAAACCAGAGTGTCGCTAAAAGTGCGCCTAATACCCCCTTATTGCCATAACTCGTGAAATACTGAATGATCTCTTGCCCTGATGCAAATCCTGCACCGACGATAATTCCTACATAAGCCCCGCCGATTTGCAAGCTCTTTTTCAATCACTTCTCTCCTCGACTATTTATCCCGTACTGACAAACAGAAGGAGGAAAAAACACCCTCCATCTGTTAAAGCTACTCTGTATAGACTTTCTTGCTAATTGTTAATTTATCAATGACAGCCATATTTGGCTTATAGCCTATGCCGACGCTCTGAGGCACACGAATAACACCATCTTCTACTACGACCTCAGGCATAATAATATCCTCATACCAATAATGGCTTGACCCTGCTGTATCACCAGGTAATATAAAATTGGAGAGTGCTGTTAATGCGATATTATGCGCTCGTCCGATTCCCGCTTCCAACATGCCACCACACCAAACAGGAATATCATGCTCTTGACAATAGTCATGAATTTTCTTAGCCTCTGTTAAACCACCTACACGCCCAATTTTTATATTAATGACACCACAGCTACCTAGCTCAATCGCTTTACGGGCATCTTCAAGTGATGTAATACTTTCATCTAAACATATTGGTGTTTTCAACTGCTTTTGAAGCTTAGCATGATCTATAATGTCGTCAGCTGCAAGTGGTTGCTCAATCATGAGAAGGTTAAATGCATCCAACTGCTGTAGCACTTTTATATCTTTTAATGTATACGCTGAGTTTGCATCTGCCATTAATGGCAAATCAGGAAATGTAGCACGGATAGCTCGAATTACTTCGACATCGTACCCAGGTTTTATTTTTACCTTTACTCGCTTATAACCCTTTTCTACATAGACCTTAATCACATCTAAAAGTTTTTCAGTGCTAGTTTGAATTCCTAAACTGATTCCTACATCAATATAATCTTTGCTTCCACCTAACGCATGGGCAAGGGACTGTTTCGTTTGCTGTGCATAAATATCCCACACAGCCCCTTCAATAGATGCTTTGGCCATACAATTACGCCGTATAGGAGCAAACAAGGCACTAACCTCATCTGGATGTGCCAGCTCTTTATGTAGCAAGGCAGGCATTAAAAAGTCCTCTAACATATGCCATGTCGTCTTTAATGTCTCCTCTGTGTACCATGGTGCTACAAAAGCAACTGTCTCTCCCCAACCAATCGTTCCTGTCGCATCCTTCGCCTCTAAAAGCAATAGCTCTTTTTCACTAACAGTACCAAAACTTGTTGTGAATGGAGCCTTCATAGGCATTTTTAAATGTCTTATTGTAATTTCTTCTATTCTCACAAAATTCACTCCTTAGCTCTATTATAAAGCCAATAAAGAGCGTCTGACTAACAGGTAAAAATGAATATATTCTTTTTCCTTTTTCACCCGAACAATTGCATATTCTTGATCAAAAAAGGTCGTTAATATTGTACGAATTTTATAACGCCAGTCCTCTGCCAATTTCGGACTTTCCACTTTCATCTTTTGTAAATACTGTGGAATTGGAAGTAAATAAGCATCCTTATAAAATCTTTGGTTACTTTGAAATTCACTATCTTTATCGAGCACTGGTAATCCATCAACCGTCAATGACCACGACACTACTTGTTCTGCCGCTTCTTCTAGCTCATCCAAACTATCGTCTGCATGTTTGCGCTCAACCCACCACTCTACTGCAATGCGGTCAGAGGGCAGTCCATCATTAAAATCATCTTGCAACGGACCGTAATAATCTATTTCATACTGATTGCTATATGCATCTAGCTTTAAAAACGATAAATTTGCTAAACGCGCTTCTAATGGATCAATTAGCCAACGGACAAGCTGAAACCCATTCTCCCGCGCATATTCTTGCTGGGCATGCTTCAATAACTCTCCTACACCTTGTTCACGATATGTTTTTTCGACGCCAATCATGTGTGAGTGTAGATACATTTTTCCTTCGCGGTAACCTACAAAGCAGTAATTAAAACCAATTAGTCGACCTTCAAAATACGCACCAAGCAATAATCCGCCATTTTGAACAGCCGCTAGCATTTGATGTGAGGGGATTGCCTGACTCCCCCAAATTTCAACATTTAAGAATTGCACCTCAGCAATTTCCTCAGGTGTCATCATTTTTTTAATAGAAACGTTTTCTAACATTTTCTGATGCCTCCTTTATGTTTCGAGTTCTAATGCTCCTAATACAGCGTTTGCAAGAATTTCAACTCCAGTTACAAGTCTTGCCTGCTTAAATTTCATTTTCGGATGGTGTAGTCCTGGTGTTAATCCACAGCCTAGTCCAAGCATCGTCGTTTTTAAATGCGGACGTTGAACTGCATAATGGTGAAAATCTTCTCCTCCTGGTGTATGCACAGGCTTTCGTAAATTAGATAACCCCGCTGCCTTTACAATGGCTTGCTCCATAACATATTGAGCAGTTGTGTCTACCTCCGCTGCCACAATATTAGCAACTGTACGCAACTCAATTTGCACTTTATGCAAAATTTTTGAAGAATCGATTACACGTTTAACACCTTGAGCGAGTGTATCCATTACATCATTACGTTGTGCTCTTATATCAATCGTGAAGGCTGCTCTTCCTGGAATAATATTACCTGACCCACCTCCAGCTTGAAATTTTGTCATCTTAACGGATACAGGTACCATAGGATCTGTATGTATGGTTCGCAAATCTTCTATAATTGTTGCACCTACTTCTATTGCATTTACACCAAGATGTGGTCTTGCCGCATGTGCATCCTCACCGATGATTTCACCTTCGAGTAAACGAGATGCTCCATGATACAAAGCTGCACAATATGTGCCGTCCTCAAGCTCGTGTACTGGTCTTAAATGGACTCCAAATAAATAATCTAAATCATCAATAATGCCCTCTTTTAGAACGGCTAATGCACCTGTTCCTTTTTCTTCAGCCGGTTGGAAAATAACACGAATTGTGCCTTTGTATGATTGAGACTGCTCTTTCAAAAGTAAAAGAGCACCGATTGCCATAGTCATATGTCCGTCATGTCCACAAGAATGATTTGCTTTAAACTCACCATCTACTTCTTGCCATAATGCATCTATATCCGTACGTAAACCTACTTTTGGGTTTCCATCACCAATATCAACATACAGCCCTGTGCTATTTTTAAAGCGTTGCGGTGAAAATCCTTCACGTGTCAGCAAATCAAAAATATAATTTGTTGTTTCTACCTCTTGCCAGCTTATTTCTGGATTCGCATGTAAATACGTGAAAATCTCCATTAATCTAGGCCTCAAACGATCCAATGCTTCTTTCATGACAACCAACCCCTTAAAAATGTTACTAGTAAGATTATTATAACTAAAAACAGCCCCATTCGACAGAAAATTAAATTATCTTCTAGCTAATAGACTACACAAGAGACAAAAAAGATGCAGGGACATTACCCTAAAGTTTTAAAAGCAAGGCAAAGGTTTATGTAAATTTGCTATTTATTATGAAGAGAAACTTAGCTCCCTTTCTTTTGCAATAGATAAAATTTAGCAGATAATAATAGTTGATGGTAGCGAAGGCGGTGACTCCTGCGGGAACGCATGCAGCGTAAGAAGCAACAAGCCGCGCGTTAGCGAGGGTGCGGCTTACGGTGTGCCCGCGGAAAGCACCGCCGTAGCGGACATCAACGGCATTGCAAAAAGGGTTGGATTGTTGGCATTTTCCCGCTATGCAAAATGGATGAAGCCTTAGCTATTCTTACTTTTGCAATAAAAAATTTGAAGAATGCACCAGTTGATGGTAGCGAAGGTGGTGACTCCTGCGGGAACGCACGCAGCGTAAGACGCAACAGACCGCGCGTTAGCGAGGGTTGTGGCTTACGTGTGTGCCCGCGGAAAGCACCGCCGTAGCGGACACCAACATCATTGCAAAAAGGGTTGGATTGTTGGCATTTTCCCGCTATGCAAAATGGATGAAGCCTTAGCTATTCTTACTTTTGCAATAAAAAATTTGAAGAATACA
>NZ_JBIWDT010000007.1:78623-78720 GCF_044762185.1 Lysinibacillus sp. NPDC097162
TACACTAGTTGATGGTAGCGAAGGCGGTGACTCCTGCGGGAACGCACGCATAGTAAGACGCAACAGACCGCGCGTTAGCGAGGGTTGCGGCTTACGG
>NZ_JBIWDT010000007.1:78818-205857 GCF_044762185.1 Lysinibacillus sp. NPDC097162
GCGAAGGCGGTGACTCCTGCGGGAACGCACGCATAGTAAGACGCAACAGACCGCGCGTTAGCGAGGGTTGCGGCTTACGGTGTGCCCGCGGAAAGCAACCGCCGTAGCGGACATCAACAGCATAGCAAAAAAAGTGTTAGATTGACCGCAGTCAATCTAACACTTTTTTCTTTTCTCTAGCCTTTTTAACTAATTAATACCACGCATCGCTTTAGAAATAATAGGTGAAAGTACTAATAAGAGTATGCCAATAACAATTGACAATGATCCTAAGAATCCGAAATACGTGAATTCGCTTACAACTTCGTATACCTTTACTAGCTGAGCGTTAATCGCTTGAGCCGCAGCACTCGTTAAGAACCATAGTGACATTGTTTGTGCAGCAAAAGCTTGTGGAGCTAATTTCGTTGTTGCAGACAGACCTACTGGAGACAATAATAATTCCCCAACTACAACTAAGAAGAATGATAATACTAACCACAATGGACTTACTAAAGCTTGTCCATCTGAAAGATGTGCAGGAATCATCATCACTAAAAATGATAGTCCGGCAAAGAATAGTGAATAAGAAAACTTACGTGGTGTCGATGGTTGCTTATCGCCCCATTTTAACCATAGCATCGCAAATAATGGAGACATGGTAATAACGAATAATGGGTTTAGCGATTGGAACCAAGACGATTCAAGACGAAAACCACCTATATTTAATTGTGTACGCTCATCTGCATACGTTGCTAAAATTGTTGCACCTTGTTCTTGAATAGCCCAGAACATAACTGCTGCTAAAAACAATGGTATATATGCAAGAAGGCGAGATTTCTCATCTTTTGTTGTTTTCTTACTGCGATACATATAAATAAAGAACGCTGCTGGTATTAACACACCAAGAGCAGTAATAATTAAGCTAAAGACATCCATTGTTAGTACACCAGTTTTAATACCAATGCCACCTAAAACAATAATGATTAATGCTACAATACCAAATTGCGTAAAGACTTTTTTACGTTCCTCTGGTTTTAACGGGTTATTTACTTGTAAGCCCGCTAAGCCTAAATATTTTTTCTCTGTTACTTTAAAAACAATTAATCCGATTAGCATACCAACCGCTGCTAAACTGAAGCCTAAATGGAAACTATACTTTTGTCCAATTGTTCCGACAATAAACGGCGCAATGAATGCACCCATATTAATACCCATATAGAAAATCGAGAATCCTGCATCACGACGGCTATCTGTTTCAGCATAAATATCCCCTACAATACTTGAGACATTCGGTTTTAATAAACCAGTACCGATAACAATAAACGCCATTGAAGCAAATAACATTGTTACACCGCCAGGGAATGCTAGCAGTAAGTGACCGATCATAATTAACACGCCACCATAAAAAATCGTTTTACGTGTCCCTAAAAGTCGATCGGCTATCCAGCCACCAATAATACCTGACATATAAACAAGCGAACCATAAATAGCCATAATTGAATTCGCTGTACCGCGATCAAGACCTAATCCACCTTCATTTAATTCATAATACATGAAGAAGATTAGAATCGCTCGCATACCGTAGTATGAAAAACGCTCCCAAAATTCTGTGAAAAATAATGTAAAGAGCCCTCTAGGGTGTCCGACAAATCCATTTTGAGGGACAGATTTTACAATTTCATCTTTAGTAGACATACAATTTCCTCTCCCACTTTCATTATTCCTTAAAAATATTGTTCCCCATTGATAAGGATAAAAAACTATGTTTCATCATACTAAAGCGTTTTTATTACTTTCGCAAGAGTTTTAAAAAATGTTGAAAATTTGTCATTTTTCTTTATATTCAGACTCATTAAACAATATTTTATTAAATATATTGAAATATCTACGTTTTCTCACTCTTCCCTATCCTCTAAAAAATAGTATTTAATTTAAAGTTAGAAAATAGTAAATATACAGATATTTAAACAAATAAAAAATCAACAGCGATGATTGCTGTTGATTTTTCAAACAATGCTATTCAAATTGACTACCGTAACTGCAATCCAATCCGCGCATTGATTATCTTATTGCTATTTAACAACAAATTGTTGATATTTTGCGTAATCCGCTTCTTTTACTTCAATCTTAAGTAATGTGCCATTTTCTTCATATGCCGTTTCATAAATCGTTGCATTTTCATTTAAATAAGAAACTACATTGCCCTGCTCATATGGTATAAGCATTTTACATGTGACATAATCAGAAAAAATGTGCTGTCGTATAATTTGTAATAGTTCATCTAAACCATTACCCTGCTTTGCAGAAATCCAAATATTATCTCCACTAATGACAGGATACGGAACATTTGCTAAGTCTGCTTTGTTATAAACATATATAGTAGGGATTCCCTCAACGCCAACTGCCTTTAACGTTTCGTTTGTAACATCCATCATAAAACCATGCTCTGCATTTGAGACATCTACAACATGAAGCAATAGATCAGCATCACGTGCTTCTTCTAGTGTCGAGCGAAACGCCTTCACTAGATGATGCGGCAATTTACTAACAAAGCCGACTGTATCTGTTAATAAAAATGACTTCTTATCATGTAATTCAATATAACGGACAGACGTTTCAAGTGTCGCAAACAGCATATCCTTTTCAAATACTTGTTTGTGATCTTCTTGACCAATTTTAGCGAGTAGTTGGTTCATAATTGTCGATTTGCCGGCATTCGTATAACCTACAATAGACACAACAGGTACGGCATTTTTCCGACGTTGTTTTCGTTGCGTCTCTCGCTGCTCTTTCACTTGCTCTAACTCTTTTTTGATTTTTGAAATCTGATCTTCAATTTTACGACGATCTAGCTCAAGTTTCGTTTCACCAGCTCCACGGTTTTTAAAACCGCCTCCAGTACCTCCGCCTTGTCGGCTTAACGAAGCATGCAAGCCGACTAAACGAGGAAGCATATATTGAAGTTGCGCCAACTCTACCTGCATTTGCGCTTCACGTGTTTTTGCACGGCGCCCAAAAATATCTAAAATTAACATCGTACGATCGATTACTTTCGTCTCTAAATCGCGCTCTAGATTACGAATCTGGGAAGGTGATAATTCATCATTAAAAATCACCAGATTGGCTTGCACTTCTTCAAAAAAGCTTTTTATCTCTTCGATTTTACCTGTTCCAACATAATGTGAAGGTGTGACACGCTCTAAATTTTGTGTAACAACACCTAAGACTTCCACATTTAATGCTTCAGCTAAATTTGTTAACTCTTCCATAGAATACTCAAAATGCTTATCATTACGTAAATTTACGCCAACAAGAATAGCTTTTTCTAGTAAAACATCTACTTCTTTCAATTTTTCCACTCACAATCCTCCCACCAACGCCTTGGTGACGCTACAGCAAATTTTCTCCATCTTACCATATAATGCCCGAATCTGTGTCTTTTAGTCGAGTTCTTTTAATTCCACCAAAGCGCTATTTATTTAATAAAATCATTCTAGCGTTGAGTTTTAATTACTAAAAACAAATGCGCCCTAAAATTGGGCGCATGCGAACTGTAGATAAACTCTTTTTATTTTCTTAACTATTATAATGAATAAATCTACATGAAACTTTTCCACAATATTTTACGGGCTTAACCTGCATTATATAAGAAACGAACAATATTCACTCTTTAAAGTATTGTTCATCATTTCCCTCGTTCTTCTTTTAACAATGATACGCTACGATTGAATTCATCTTCAATCTCTTCATTTCTTTTATATGTCATCATACTAACAATAACGGCTACTACTAAACAAACTATGAAGCCTGGTACAATTTCGTAAAGAGCCGTTGAAAGCGATTCTATTTTTCCCCAAACAAAAGCTGTTAATGCACCCAACACCATCCCACTCAACGCTCCGTAATTCGTCAATCTCTTCCAATATAATGATAATAAAATAATTGGTCCAAACGCAGCTCCAAAGCCAGCCCAAGCAAAACCTACTAAATTCAAAATAGAATTTTCAGGGTTCCAAGCTAAAATTGCCGCAATAATTGCTACTACTAATACGGCCATTCGACCAATAAAAACATAATGTTTATCGGTAGCTGTCTTATTAAACAACGCTTTGTATATATCCTCCACAAGTGCTGAAGAAGTGACAATTAATTGCGATGAGATTGTACTCATAATTGCCGCTAAAATAGCTGCTAACATAATACCTGCAATAAATGGATGGAACAAAATTTGGCCAAGTACAATAAACACCGTTTCAGCGTCCTTTAATTCGCCAGCATTTTGCTGGTAGTATGCAACGCCTACTAATGCGGTTGCAAGTGCACCAGCAAGACTTAAAATCATCCATCCAATACCAATCCGGCGAGCCTGTTTTGTCTCCTTCACAGAACTAATCGCCATAAAACGTACGATAATATGTGGTTGCCCAAAGTATCCTAATCCCCAAGCAAGAGAAGAAATAATCGCGGCAGCAGTTGCTGTCGCAGGTAATAAACTTAAATGCTCTGGGTTAACCGCCTTAATGGACTCTACTGTTTCACTAAGTCCACCAGTTAAAAATACCCCGAATAACGGTACTGTTATAAGTGCTAAAAACATAATTAATCCTTGCAAAAAGTCTGTATAACTCACCGCTAAAAATCCACCAAACAATGTATAGGCAACAACTACGCCTGATACTATTAATAAACCTGTATGGTATTCATAGCCAAATGAACTATCAAAAAACTTGCCTCCAGCTACCATTCCTGAAGATACATAGAATGTAAAAAATATAAGTATGATTAGCCCAGAAGCAATTCGTATTAATTTCGTATTATCACGTAATCGATTATCCAAATAACTTGGAATTGTAATAGAGTCATTTGATACTTGCGTATAAACTCGTAATCTCGGTGCGACAAACATCCAATTTAAATAGGCACCGATTGTTAACCCAATTGCAATCCACGCCTCAACAAGTCCTGATACATAAATCGCACCTGGCAACCCCATTAAAAGCCAACCAGACATATCCGCAGCACCCGCACTAAGGGCTGTAACAGCAGGTCCTAACGAGCGTCCCCCTAGCATGTAATCCGTTAAATTTGAAGTTTTTACAAATGCATACCATCCGATTCCTAGCATTGTAATCATATAAATAATAATAGCGATTAGCTGATAAGTGTTGTCCGACATAAGTCTTCCTCCTATCCACAATTATTCTTTACCTTCAAAAAACTTTTCACTATAAATATACCGTAAAAATTATTAAAAATAAAATCGTTTATCTGAATATTCGGTATACCGATTGTTTAAAATTGAAAACAACAATGAATTAATAAAATTGTGTTACACTAATGCCATCTATTACACAACGAAGAAGGCGAAATAAATGACATTTGAAGAAATGAAAGCACAGCTACAAGAGCAATTTTCACAACAACAACTCGTTGCAGCTACAATCAGTCAACCTCGTATGAAGTCTAATGAAGTAAAGCGTATTAAACTAAAGCCCATCATGCTGAAAGATGCTTATCATATACAAATTGAATACCAATATGAACGTATTTTAAAACATGAGAACGTCATACTAGCTGATTTCCCTCCTAAGCTCGAACTATTTTTTGCTGACTTCCGTCAAGCACATATCGATTTTATTGACGAAAAAGTACAGGTGCAACTATCGAAAAAGAACAAAGTATTATGGAAGTCTGATAAAGTAGCTACACCAAAGGAAGTAAACTTATCACATAACCGCAAGAAAAACTATTTACTTGATGAGTCCACCCCCTACCCTTTTTTAATTCGCTTAGGTGTACAAAGTGAAGAAGGAAAAGTAAAAAAACAAAAATACGATAAATTCAAGCAAATTAATCGCTTCATTGAATTTATCGACGATGCCTTAGCCCATTTGCCAAAAGATCGCCAAGTGCGAATTTTAGATTTTGGTTCAGGGAAATCCTATTTAACGTTTGCCTTATATCATTACTTAAAAATTGAAAAAGGTTTGGATATTCGTGTCACTGGCTTAGATTTAAAAAAAGAGGTTATCGAGGAATGCTCACGTATTGCACAGGATTTAGGCTACGAGCAACTTGAATTTTTAGTTGGGGATATTAATGACTATAATGATGAATCAAATGTAGACATGGTAGTGACTCTCCATGCCTGTGATGTAGCAACAGATATGGCATTATCACGCGCAGTGAAATGGGGAGCAAGTGTTATTTTAAGCGTGCCATGTTGCCAGCATGAGCTAAACCGTCAACTTGATACACCCGCACTCGACATCATGCTACAGCACGGTCTTGTCCGCGAACGCTTTGCTGCATTGGCTACCGATTCGATTCGCGCAGAGATTTTATCGCTTGTTGGCTATGAAGCACAATTACTGGAATTTATCGACATGGAGAACACACCGAAAAATATTTTAATTCGAGCGTATTATACTGGTAAAAAGCCAAGTGCACAGCAACGTGCTAAGTACGACGCTTTTGTCACACTGTTGAATGCGAAGCCATTTTTGGCAAATGAATTAACATCTTATTTATAAACTATGAGAACCCGAGGCGCATTATGTGCCTCGGGTTCTTTTTATAGCTCTTGTCGCAATGCTTGGATAACATCGATTTTTGTTGCTTTACGAGCTGGTCGGTAGCCAGAAACCATAGCAACACCAATACTGATAGCAGACGCAATAAGAACGAGCTGCCATGGAATAAGTGAAAATGTAATATCAGACGAACCAAACGCATCTTCACCTGTTGCCGCTTTTAAAATTAACGGTAAAATCGCATTTGCTGTAAAGCTAATAGCATACGAAATCACTACGGCAATGATTGTTCCAAAAATGCCGATAAATGTACTTTCCATTAAAAATAATCGTTGAATAAGCTTTGGACTCGCTCCGATTGCCTTTAATACGCCAATTTCACGTGTACGCTCTGTAACCGCCATAGTCATCGTATTAAAAATCCCAATAGAGGCGATTAATACGGCAATTGTTCCAACAAAAATTAAGCCAATCTTTAATACAAGGAAAAATACATCCATTTGATCTAATTGCTCAGTCACTGAATACACATTGTAGCCTTTGTCTTTTAGCTTTTCCAAAATAGGCTTTACGTGCTCTAAACTGTCTGCATATATATTAAATTCCGAATTAAATACTTCATCTTCTGGTACATCATCTAATGCCGCAAAACTGCTACCTATTGCCTCTTTCTGTTTTGAATCCATATAAACTGTATTGTCAATCATCCAATCATAAGAAGGCTTCTTCGTCACACCGACAATCGTATATTTCACCTTTTCAGTTTCAGATGTTCCATTTGAATTAGATATTAAAGATAACTCAATCTCTTTACCAATGACAGACTGTTTATATCCTTCTTCATTACCATCATAATACGTTCCCTCTGCCTCAGCCTTTTTACTTTTTTCTTTAATCTTATCGCGATCAGCGTCGTTTAATAAAGTTTGGCCGAAATGATATCCAACAATAATCTCATTCGGCTTTGTTGGATACTGTCCTTGCGCAAGTTTCCCAGTTACATCTTTAAAATCTTTCATATTCGTTAAGATTAAGTTTGAATTTGCATCACGATCTTCAAAATAAGAGTGTGCACTTGCATTAACTGTAATCGTTTCAAGCACTGTGTTAACATTTTCTATCGACTTTATTTCATCTTTCTGTTGCTCTGTAAATTGTGAGCCATCATATACTTGTATTTTTGTTACATTTTCATCCGAAAGTATTTCGTTACGAATCGAATCCTGTAGTCCAAACCCTACGGATGCCAGGACAATTAAAAACGCACAACCCATTGTTGCAGCCAGCACCGTCATAAATACCCGTAATTTATTTTTCTTTATATGTTGTATAACAAAGTCTAGTTGATCTTTCCATATCATGTTATTCTACCTCCTTTACAAGCTCGCCATCATACATTCTGAAACGTCGATGAGCAATAGTCGCCACTTCTTCATCGTGCGTAATAATAACAAAAGTTAAGCCAAGCTCACGATTTAAGCTTTGAATTAGGAGTAAAATATCTTGTTCTGTTTCAGAATCCAAACTCCCCGTTGGCTCATCTGCAAGCAATATTGGAGGATTGGTAATCAATGCTCTTGCAATACTTACACGCTGTTGTTGACCGCCTGATAATTCATTTGGATAATGGTCAGCTACTGCAGTTAATCCAACCTTGTCCATTATCTTCTTCACTTTTTCTTTACGTATAGCTTTGCTAGCACCTTGCAATTTCAAAGGCAATTCAATATTCTCAAATGCCGTTAAACCTGGCATGAGTTGAAAGTTTTGAAAAATAAAACCGAACTGTCGCAATCGAAAAGCTGCACTCTCTGTTTCATTAAGTTTGGCTGTCTCTTGCCCATTCACCTTAATAGAGCCTTGTTCAGCCTTCATAAACCCTGCTAAAGTTTGAAGCAATGTTGATTTTCCCGAGCCACTTTTGCCGACAATTGCGACAATCTCTCCTTTCTTCACTTCAAAATTGACACCCTTTAATACAGGTACATGCTTTTCCTTGCCTTTTTTCCCAATTAAAAATGTATGTTGTAAGTTCTCGACTTGAATCATTTTGTCTTAATGCCCCTTTCTCGTACTTTCTAATTGTAGAAAATAATTCTTAAAAATATGGAAGGATAAAAATGAAGATATTCTTAAGAAAATAGGGAACACTATGTTTAAGGGGCGTTTCTTTACAATACCTTTACAATTCAATTTTACACGCAAGTATAATCGAGTGATTGTAAATGCTACATTCTGTACTAAACAGACTATATTTTTCTCAAAAATACTTATTATATAGGCGTTTTTCTGTACTAATAGGAATAAATACACATACAAAACAGCATATTTGTGAACAAATTGTATATTACAGGATTGTAAAGTTTTATGTAGAGAAGATAAATTTTATGTAGATAAACGAAAGATTTTGTTATGATAGTAAAGTTTAAAGGTTGATTATTTTATATACATCCAGGAGGATTTCATTTACATGCTTAACTCAAAAAAACAAGACCCTTTCTTTATAGCATTGCATAAAATTGCAGAAAACATGAGAGAGGCCGTACATTACGCAAATGATTTTCGTATTACAAGTGTAGCTGACTTAAAAGAGATTAGCATTACAATGAAGAATTACGAAACAGCTGGCGATAAACTTATTCATGAACTTATCGTGATGCTAAACAAATCATTTATGACACCGATTGAGCGCGAGGATATTTTAGAATTCGCAATCCGTATGGACGACGTGTTAGATGGTACGGAGCATTGTATCGCTCACTTTGAAATGTTCTCCTTAACAGAAGTTGACGAAGCGATGCGTATTTTCTTAGGCTATATTTCAAAAAGTGCCGACGAAATTGTTAAAGCTACTGAAGAGTTAAAGAAAAAAAATCTTATCGGCATGCGCCCACATGCAATTTTAATAAAAGACTATGAGCGCGAATGTGACGAAGTACAAAGAACTTCGATTAAGCAATTGTTTTTAAATGAAAAAGATCCAATCCGCATTATTAAGTTTAAAGATATTTATGAACAACTAGAGGATATCGCTGATTATTGTCAAAACGTTGCAAACACAATGGAAACAATTATCATGCGTAACGCGTAATTAGGAGTGGGTCACTTACAATGAATACAATAATTATACTAACCGTATTGGTCGTCATCTTTGCCCTAACATTTGACTTTATCAACGGTTTCCACGATACAGCAAATGCTATCGCAACTTCGGTTTCAACTAGAGCATTGCCTCCACGCGTTGCCATTATTATGGCGGCGACGATGAACTTCATCGGTGCTATTACTTTCGTTGGTGTAGCAAAGGCTCTAACAAAAGATATTGTAGATCCATTCTCTTTAAATGCATTTCAAGGAGATACAACAGGTTCTGTCGTTATTTTAGCCGCATTAATTTCGGCTATTATTTGGAACCTACTTACTTGGTACTTTGGTATCCCATCAAGTTCTTCACATACATTAATCGGTTCAATTGCCGGTGCAGCAGTTGCTTCTGCAGGCTTTGGCGTACTTAACTACGGTGGTTTTACAAAAATTATTATGGCTTTAGTATTTTCACCAATCATCGCGATTTGTGCCGGCTTTCTTATGATGTCTCTGTTTAAATTATGGTTTAAAAACTTAAATCTATATCGTACGAATAAAGGCTTCCGTACAATGCAAATTTTTACAGCGGCTATTCAATCGTTTACACACGGTACAAATGACGCGCAAAAAGCAATGGGTATTATGACAATGGCGTTAATTGCTGGAGGCTTACACACTGGGGATGATATTCCTTTCTGGGTTCGAGCTGCTGCGGCAATTGCCATGGGTCTTGGTACTTCTATTGGTGGCTATAAAATCATTAAAACAGTCGGCGGTAAAATTATGAAAATCCGTCCTGTTAATGGCGTTGCAGCGGATTTAGCTTCTGCTACTGTTATTTTCGGTGCGACATTAGTTCACTTACCAGTATCGACAACACACGTTATTTCTTCATCAATCATGGGCGTTGGTTCAGCACAGCGTGTTCGTGGTGTAAACTGGGGAATGGCACGTAAAATTGTGACAACATGGATTATTACAATGCCAATTTCAGCTGTTATGGCATCCGTTATTTACCTTATATTATCTTTATTCTTCTAGATGTTACGGCACTTTCTACTCACAGAAAGTGCCTTTTTTAGTGACCTTTTTTAGTGACAGGCACTCACACAATTCTCACACAATTAGGCGTAACCCTTTGCAAACATTTTTAATATCCAAGTAAAAATCCACGAAGACGGTTGCGTCTAACGTCGTGCCCGCGGAAAGCGCATTGTTTTTTACACTTTAGGAAAATTGTCGTTTGAGTAGGAGTTTTACTTTGTCACACGACAAAAAGCGACACATCCTTTACACTGGTTTAAAAGGGGGATGCTTTATTATTATGAAAACTTTTTCAGCTTTTATCACTGCACATGCGAAAGCTATCGTTGCAATTTGGGTTGTTATTTTTATCGCAATGGCTGTGTTTGCTATACAGCTTCCGAGCAAACTGCATGGAGATGGCTTTTTTGTTGAAGCTGATCATACCTATGTCACAAATGAACTAGCAAAAACATTCGACTTACCTGCTGAAACTATAATGGTTGTCTTTGACCAAGTAGACAATAAAAAAATCGAAGACACCTTACAAAAACTCGATGACATTCAAGAAATCCATTCAATCCAGTCACCATTGGATGATTCTTCGCTACAAAAGAACGGCATCGCCTATGCCATGGTACATTTTAAAAATAACATTGAAAATTTGCCCGATACAGTAAAAGAAGTTCGCACATTAGTTGAAGAGGATGGCATTAGTATTACAGGTGGACCTGTGATTTCTGAGGATATAAATGAAGCTAGCCAAAAAGACTTGGCTTCTGCTGAAGCAATTGGTTTACCAATCGCCATCGTCGTACTATTACTAGCCTTTGGTACCGTTGTAGCTGCAATTTTGCCAATTATAATTGGTGTCGTTACGGTTGTCACAGCATTCGGACTGTTGACACTACTTAGTGGTAGCGTTAACTTATCTATTTTTGTGTTAAACATTGTGCCAATGCTAGGACTTGCCCTCAGTATTGACTTCGCTCTACTATTTATTAATCGTTATCGCGAAGAACGTGGTCATTCTACAGTTGCCGATGCGATACAAATTGCAATCCAGACAGCTGGCCGTTCAATAATCTTTTCTGCTGTTTGTGTCATGATTGGTCTTGGGGCCATGATTGTTATTGACGTTGAAATTTTCCGCAATATTGCACTAGGCGGCACAATTGTCGTGTTGTTCGCAGTGTTGTCAGGTCTCACTTTATTACCTGCTACAATGATGGTGTTGGGAGACCGTCTAAATAAGTGGCGCATAATACGCGTAAAGCCAGGTGGGACAAATCGTTGGCGCAGTTTTGCTGGCTTTGTTATGAAACGACCTGTATCGATTGTCATTGTCGCATTATTGTTACTTGGTATCGGTATGATTCCATTGAAGGATATTAAACTAGCTATACCTCAAGTGGATTCTTTACCAACTAAATATGATGCACGTGCAGCGTACGATAAATTAGATGACACGTTTGGGCTCGGTGATACTTCGATTTTATATTTACTCGCTGAACGTAAAGATGGCTGGGAGGATGAGAAGGCAAGAGAGCTACTGTTTGATATACAAGAACAGCTTCTTGACGATCCACTCGTTGATCAAGTATCAACTATTTATACGGCTTCTAATATAAAATCGCCAGAGGAATTAACAGCATCTTTACAAATGCCACAAGTTGCAGAACAATTAAAACCACTTATTGATACCTTTTCGAAGGATACACAATTGTTTATCCCTATTACATTAAATGTAGCTGGTTCGTCCTCTGCCGCACAAAAATTTGCAAGAACATGGATGGACAAAGATTTACACGTCGATTTTAAACTAGGTGGACAAGGTAAATTCAATCAAGAGATTTTCGATGAAATTGCGGATAAAATTGTATTCGCTGTTTTGATTATTATCGTGTCAACGTTCTTTATTTTAATGCTTGCTTTCCGTTCGGTTTTAATTCCTCTCAAAGCAATCATTATGAATATTATTGGGTTATCCTCAGCGTTTGGGATACTCGTATATATATTCCAATATGGACATTTCGGAATAGAGGCTGGCACAATTGTCCTCATCATTCCGGTTATTGTATTTTGCCTTGTATTTGGTTTGAGTATGGACTATGAAGTATTTTTAATATCTCGAATACAAGAGGAATATCAAAAAGGTGCGGATAATACTCGTGCAACAGTAGAGGGACTTACATCTACTAGCCGTATCATTACATCTGCTGCGCTTATTATGATCGTTATTACTGGCGCATTTGCTTTTACCGACGTTATGCCTGTAAAGCAAATCGGTGTTGGTATTGCCATTGCAATCGCGATTGACGCTACAATTATTCGCCTTATGCTTGTCCCAAGTCTTATGAAGCTATTTGGCGACTGGAATTGGTGGCTACCATTTGCTAAGAAGAAGTAATTTCTACAAACAAAAAACCGAGAACGCTAATTTACAGCGTTCTCGGTTTTTTCGTTTAAAAATATTTACGATACCACTCTCTTGCTGAGTCTACTTCAGGCATTGTAAGCTGGTGACCATAGTTAAACCATGCTGTTGTTACATTAGCGCCTGCACCAGATAAAAGTGACTCTAAATCCTCTGATTCCTGTGCTGAACATAACGGATCATTTGTTCCAGCCGCAATAAATACAGGTGTATTAGCTAACACAGGTAGTTCGAATCCACGTCTTGGCACCATCGGATGATGTAGAATCGCGCCTGCCAACGCATCTTCAAAATGGAATAATAAACTTGCTGCAATGTTTGCGCCATTTGAGTAACCAATAGCTACGATACGTGTACGATCAAAACCGTATTGCTCTGCTGCTGTTGCCAAAAAGCTTTGTAATTCTTGCGTACGGAAAATTAAATCTTCTATATCAAAAACACCTTCTGCTAAACGACGGAAAAACCGAGGCATACCGTTTTCTAATACATTACCGCGTACACTTAAAACATTAGCTGTTGCATCAATTTCTTTTGCAAGGCTAACTAAAGAATGCTCGTCTCCACCTGTACCGTGTAATAACAATAAGGTAGGCTTTGTTTCATCTGTTCCTTTATGAAATATATGTTGCATGAACACATCACCTTTCAATTATCTTGAATTCGAGATAATTGTAGCTTGTGGTAAAATTAAATTCAAACTTTTTGACTTATTAACTTCACGATTTTCGCTATTTGGCTGTTCTTCATTGTTTTTATAGAAATTTTGAATCGTAAAAACTGAAAATAAGCATGCAATTACTAAAACAATAAGTACAACCCCCACCAATTTTTTACCACTCATTACGCGTTTTCCCCCATATTACTTAGTTCTTTTTACGAAAGCCTTCTTCCAATAAATATTCTTTTGCCGCATCATACGTGCCAAAGGCTTCTTCTAGATTATCTCGATGATATACATTCCATGAACGTTGTTCAAAAGCAAGCTCTAATTGATCACCTTCACGATTACGCCAAGTCTCAATAATCGGTTCTTCTTCCTCTTGTTCCTCGCCTAAATACGTAATCGCATCTTCAATAATGGTACGCAGCTGTTGCTCATCGTAATCACGAATATTGACTAATCCTTTATCATTTGCCTCATTTTCGTAGCGCAATAAATCCCCTACAAAGACAAAACCATTTCCGTTTGGATGCAATTTTTCAACGACAATCGTTTTTTCAAACAGACTGTCCATAAAATGATAATTCACTCGTTTCATCGAAATTTCTTTTCTCGTTAATTCTGAAAACGATTCAATTATCGCTTGTTTTTGTTCAAATGTTAGCATGTATATGCTCCTTTTCTTTCATTGTAATTACAAGTATAGCTTATTTTCTACACAAATTAACATATAGACATAAAATGCTCATAAAAATAACTTCAATTCATTTCGAAGTTATCTTTATGAGCCACTATGATTATATACATGCGAATTAGCACTGTTTCTTACCATACTTCATTGTTTTTCATATGCGTAATCAACTAGCGGGTAATTAAGCTATTCTATCGACTGTACATTGAATTTTTTACAAAATCTATTACATCTGCAACATACAACTCACGATATGGAACAAATTGCGCAGTGCTTACAGGTCTCACTACCCGTGCACGTTGTCCATCTGGAAAATATTCATATCCTTCAATATTCAGCGTGACGGTTTTTCCTAAAAAGAAATCTTCGGCTTCATCAAGCTTTGCTCGAACAACACCCGAAACTTCCTCATATTGCAACTCAAAAGAATCCCAATTGTCTTCAAAAGGGTACAAATAAACATGACAAAATTCATTATCAATCATTTTTTCGGATACGATACTACATGAAGTCATACCCATTTTCACGACTTCATTAATATCGATTGTTAATCCTAATTCTTCTCTTACTTCTCGTATGCCCGCTTCCACTGTCTCAATGGCTAGTAAGTGACCTGCTGCTGTAATATCAAGCAGTCCTGGATAGTCCTTTTTTTGGGCACTACGAATTTGGAAATAAATATAGTTCTCGTTGACAAGCCAGCAGTGAAAAGTCTCATGCCACAAGCCTTTTTCATGTACTTCTGCTCGTGTAGCCGTGCCAATTTGTTCATGCTGCTCATTAAAAACTTTCACAATCTCTTGTTCCATTTTTATTCGACCCCTATACAGACTTGGTAGCCTTTTTCTTTATTGCAATTCGTTTATCATAAATATTCGAAACAATAACCTTTAATACCGCATAAAAAGGAACGGCAATTATAATCCCTATGAAGCCTGCTATATTTCCTGCTGCTAAAATAATTGTAATAACCGTTAACGGATGAATATCGAGAGATTTTCCCATGACATTTGGCGTAATGAAGTTACTATCAATCTGCTGCGCAATAAGCGTAACAACACATACCCAAACAACAAGCATCGGATCCTGAATAACTGCCACAATCACTGCTGGTGCAAGGGCTATCCACGGTCCGATAAACGGTATCATATTCATAAAGAAGGCAAAAATAACGAGCAATAATGAATACTCTAAGCCAATAATTAAATATCCAACATACATAATAAGTGCTAATAAAAAGCTAATTTGCAGTTGACCTTGAATATAACTACGTAATACATCATCAATTTCACTTAACGTCTTTTTTATCCATTCCCGACGTTCACCACTAAAATATTTATAAATGGATGGCGCAAATTTCTCATGATCTTTCAACATAAAGACGAAGAAAAATGGAATTAAAATAGCTAATAAGGAAACTGAAACAATGGACTGTATAAATGATACGAGCCATTTACTTGCAACGACAGCAATACTTTGTACAGAATTAGCAAGATTATCGATAAATTCGGTTATTTGTGGAGGTAAATTATCCTTATTGCTGAACAAGCTGACCACATAATCAGTTGCATCTTGAATGCTTGATCCAATCAACGGTGCATTTTTCGCAAGATTATTAAGCTGTGTAGCTATCGGATTACCAACAACCCACCCAAAGATAACTACCATGGCAATCAGTCCAACAATAATTGTTAATATACTAGCCCATCTTGGCCATTTTCGCTTTTCTAAAAAACGCTGAATCGGCTCTGTCACATAATACAACACGCCACCAAGTAATAACGGCACAAATATCGCTTTTAAAATAATCGCAAGCGGTGAAAAAATCCAATGAATTTCTATAAAATATTTAAGTATTAGTAGAACTAGTAAAGTGCCTACTCCTACTTGAAACCATACTTTCCTCGTCACGTTCTTCACTTCCTTTTATCACAGTTACTGAAAATACTACTTATATATTAACCATTTCGCAAGTATCCTAGTATTTATTACAAACATAAAAAAAGATAACAGACTAAAAAACAACTTATATTGGACAATTTTGTATAAAAACCCTTCCGTGGTCTCCCCAAAAAAGGTTGGGACATAACATAAAATATTTTAAATGGGCAACGATGTTCATATATTGAGAGCACACTAGTTGATGGTAGCGAAGGCGGTAACTCCTGCGAAACGCATACAGCGTAAGACGTGGGCAATCCGCGCGCTAGCGGGGGTTGAGGCTTACGTGTGTGCCCGCTGAAAGCAACCGCCGTAGCTGACATCAACGGCATAGTAAAAAGTGTTAGATCGATGGCAGTCAATCTAACACTTTTTAACTGATATATGCTAATGTCCTTCTGGAGTAACTATATTAGCTCTAGAAAGATTCTATCGCAATCTATAATTTTGTATCATCTACTGAATTTAAGTAGTTTTCAATATCACCAATTACTGATTCTACACAGCCATCCTCAAATGGTGAAATTAAGCCAGCTTCTTTCACAAGCTTCGTAAAGGACATAGAGCCTCCTAAGCCACATAAATGGATATAGTCTTTCCAAGCAGCCTCAAACTCTTCACGTGAACGTTTCCAGAATTGAAATGCACAAATTTGCGCTAACGTGTAGTCAATATAATAGAATGGGCTTGCATAAATATGTGCCTGACGTTGCCATATACCACCTGATTCTAAGTAGCTATTGCCATCATAGTCACGATGCGGTAAATATGTTTCCTCGATTTTTTTCCATGCAGCTTTACGCTCAGCAGGTGTCATCGTAGGGTTTTCATAAATAACATGTTGGAATTCATCAACAGCAACACCGTAAGGAAGAAATAGTAAGCCACTGCTTAAATGTGTAAATTTATATTTCTCTGTATCTTCTTTGAAGAATAATTCCATCCAAGGCCATGTGAAAAACTCCATACTCATAGAATGGATTTCACACGATTCATATGTTGGCCATAAATATTCTGGAATGCCAATATCACGGCTTGAGTATACTTGGAAAGCATGTCCAGCCTCATGTGTTAACACATCAATATCACCTGATGTACCGTTAAAGTTCGAGAAAATAAATGGCGAATGATAATTTTCAATAAACGTACAATAGCCGCCACTTTCTTTTCCTTTTTTCGCTACTAAGTCCATTAAATCATGGTCAATCATAAAGTTGAAAAATTCACCAGTCTCAGATGATAGTTCTTCATACATTTTTTTACCGTTTGCGACAATCCAATCTGCATCACCTTTTGGCGTAGCATTTCCTGTTAAGAAGTTTAGCGCTTCATCATAAAACTTTAAGTCCGAAATGCCGATGCGCTTCGCTTGACGCTCAAATAATTTTGTTGCAACTGGCACGATTAAATCACGCACTTGGTCACGGAATTTTTTCACCATATCCGCATTATAATCAATGCGGTTCATACGAATATAGCCAAGCTCTACATAATTTTTATAGCCTAACTTTAAAGCAATCTCATGGCGTACTTTGACAAGCTCATCATACAACCGATCAAATTCCTCTTCATGCTCAGCAAAAAAGCCAAAGCGAGCTTCTGTAGCCGCTTTACGCATTTCACGATCTGTCGATTCTGCATAAGGTCCTAGCTGAGCTAACGTTAATGTTTCCCCATTAAAGTCAATTTGAGCTGAGGCAACTAATTTATTATATTCGGAAACTAGCTTGTTCTCCTTTTGCATTAAATCAATAACTTGCGGAGAGAACCCTTTAATTTGATAGGACGCTAAGTCAAATAATTGTTGGCCCCATTTTTCTTCAAGCTGCTCACGGAATGGTGAAACTATTAATGCTTTATAGTATTCTGTTGTAATCTCTTCAAGCTCTGGGCCTACTTCATCAAAATAGTCACGTTCTTCTTGATAAAACGAATCGTTCGTATCAATCGATGCTCGAATATAAACGAGATTAGCCATTGTCGCAAACTCATTGCTTAATTCATTTAACTTTTCAATCAGCTCGCTTTGCGCCTCAACAGATTGCGCTTCTTTAAATTGCTCAATTAAAGCTAATTGCTGCTCTTTCATTGCTGCCACGTTTGGACGGCTGTATTTATAATCTTTAAACGTTGTCATAGAAGTACCCTCTTTCTGTCGTTTACTCATTATATTTCTATTATATGACAAATATATTAAAGAAAGAAAGTAAATATACCATTAATGTCCTATGATATATGTTTTTAACAATGCAGCTCTTTCACGAATCCTTAACTTCGCTTCTACAGATTTTGGCGTTTTTGCAACAACGACATCCGCCTCTAGCTGAAGCTTATTCGCTAAATACTTTGCTCTTTGCAAATGGAAATCATTCGAGACGATCGTAATATGCTTAGTTCCCTCTGGAAGTAATTCTTTTGAAAATAGTAGGTTTTCATATGTCGATGTGGATTGTTCTTCCACTAAAATTCGTTCAGGATCAATCCCTTTCTCTTGCAAGTACGACAACATTGCAGAAGCCTCTGTCCTATCCTCATCTGCTCCCTGACCACCTGATACGATTACCTTTACGTGCGGATACTCATTTAGATAAGCTACAGTCTCTTCCAATCTATTTTTTAAAGATAGAGATAATATCCCACCAGGCTTTACTTTTGCCCCAAGCACTATCGCATATTGTGCGGTTCCATCAGCAACTGGCTGTGTCCCTCGTTTCATTTCTTGTCCTAACCATATATAGAGGGCACTACCTATACAAACGACAATTGTGATTCCTCCCACCAACCACTTTTTCAAATGCAACACCCCTTTTTACTTACAACGTCCAGAATATAAAAAGGATGCTTGTACAAATATTGGCTACTGTACAAGCATCTTTATTAACTATCTTATAGTAAAGCGTTGAATCGATTCCTGTAATGCTGAGATTTCGTCTGTTAAATCGTTGGAGGATTCGCTAACAAGTTGTATAGCTCTTTGTTGCTCGTCAACAGATGCTGTTACTTCCTCAGAAGCTGCTGCATTTTTTTCACTGATCATAGCGATACTTTCAATAGACTGCATCATATCATCTTTAGAGCTATTTAAATATGCCACACCTGAAGTCATGTCTCCAATAATTGCTATAATTTTTTCAACAGCTAGTTCAATTTCATTAAATGAAGATTCCATTATTCCAACTGAATTATTTTGCTCTCGAACAATAGCACTTGTTTTTTGCATTTCATCGTTCACTAAATTCGTTTCACTTTCAATACCACGTAGCGTTGTGCGTACTAAATCTGTGGCAACGGAAGTTTGGTCTGCTAGCTTTCTCACTTCCTCCGCTACTATTGCAAATCCTTTGCCATGCTCCCCAGCACGTGCCGCTTCAATCGATGCATTTAATGCAAGAAGGTTTGTTTGATCGGAAATCTCATTAATCGTTCCCACAATACCTTCAATTTCTCTTACTTTAACAATTAAGCTATTAAACACTGTTTGTACACTATTAATAAGCGTAGACGATTCCTGTGATGTGTCCTTCAAACTATTTAAATTTACAAGCCCTTCTTCATTGGAATGCTTCATAATTTGAGAAGCATCTAACATTAATTCATTTTTATCATGCAGCCCTACAATTTGCTGAGCAAATGCTATAGCTGTATGATTCGTATCTTCAGCATCTGAAGCTTGTTTAACTGCACCTCTTGAAACCTCGTTAATCGCTTTCACAATTTCATCACCGTACGCATTAGTTTCCTCAGCAACGGCTGTTAAATTAGACGAAGTAGATTGAATTTCAGCGATTGATTCTTCCACATTTGTAATTAATGTCTTCAATTGATCTACCATATCATTAAAGCCCGTGTTTAATTGGCCAATCTCATCTGTACGTTGTAGGTTTTCAATTTCCACCGTTAAATTACCTTGCGCTACTTCACGTACACGAGTCGACAATTTTTTAACAGGCAAAGCCAAATGTCTAGAAACCAATATGACGATAACTGTACCGATAATAATGGCTCCTAATAGTGTCAGTCCAATAACTAATAACAATGAATTAGCTTCCTTATTAAAATCTTGCATATATGTACCCGATGCTATAATCCATCCCCAATGTGGATCTTTTGTAGAGTAAATGATTTTATCGGCTAAAACATCCTGACCTGGAAGTGCAAATTCATATTTTGTAAAGCCCCCACCCTCTAATGCTCGTTCAGTTACATCGCGAATAAAATACGTACCACTACTATCCTGTTCATCCCACAAGTTATCCCCTTCACGAGTAGGATGTGTTGTTAGCGTCCCTTTATCGTCTAACACGTATATATACCCATATTCACCTAAATTACCAGGATAATTAATTGGTCGCTTTCCCTCACTATCCTTTGGACCAAGTAACGCTTCACGTACTTTTTCCTGCGCAACCTCCAATGGGATATCGCCTTTTTCTACACTTTCATTTGCCAGTTCGATTAATTGCAAAGTAGACTCAACGCTATTTTGAAGGACTTGTTCACCTAATCCTTCCATCCCATCCTTTGCTTTCCCATAGCTAACTATACCAATGATTAAGCTCGGCACTATTAATAATGCCATTGAAACGATAATTAATTTCCCCTGTATTGAACGTAAAAATTTCATACTTTACACCCCTTTTTACTTCTATCGTTTAATGCATTAATCATATTATGGAATGGTTTTACAGTTTACACAATGGGTAATTCACAATAAATGTGTAGAATATTCAGATTTTCGAGTAAATATGCTAATATACACATTTTTTCGCACAGAAGAAAAACTATCTTTCTACAGGGATACGTTGTGTAGAAAAATAGTTTTTTGATTTTCTTTATAATTTAAATGTATTAATCGCTTCAATTACTTCCTTTGATGTACGTTCCAAAATTTCCACAACTTCATTTAATTCTGAAACCATTGCCACCTGAAGATCCGAAGCTGCTGCTACTTCTTTAGTTCCTAGGGCACTTTGTTGTGCAATACTTTGCATTTGCTCTATTGTCGCTAATATTTCTTCTGAGCCTGCTGACATTTGTTCTATGACTGCAGAGTCATCCTGAATTTTATTATTAACAAGCACTACGGATTGTAAAATTTGAGAAAGGCTCGTACCGATACGTTGTACTGCTACATTACCTGCCTGCACATCCTCCGCACTTCGCGCCATTTCAGAAAGGGCGCGTTCCGTAATATCTTTGAAACTTATTAAATGCTTTTGAATATCATCGGCTGAAGTCTTAGACATTTCAGCTAACTTACGCACCTCGTCAGCTACAACAGCAAAGCCCTTCCCAGCTTCTCCAGCCCGCGCCGCTTCAATAGCTGCATTTAATGCAAGTAAGTTTGTTTGATCAGCGATATTTGTAATAACCTGGACCATATCTTCAATCGATTGAAATTTATTACCCATTTCTTCCACATGTCCTGCTGTACGTAAGACTGAAGATTCTACACTTTGAATTTGTGAAACAACCTCATGGGAATGGTTTACATTCGATTCGACTAATCCTGTCATCGCAGTAGAAGACTCAGCTATTTCCGAAGTTGTATCTGCTAAACGTTGAATGCCAATCGACATTTCGTTCATCGTTAACACAACCTCATTATTATTTTGCTGGTGCTGCTCACTGCCTGTTGCAATTTCGATAATACGGTCTGCAATCTTCAAATTGGATGTTTCAACCTGCTGTGATGTAGCATCTATTTTGCCTACAACATCTTGCAATGCCACAGTACGATGTTGAATAGTTTGGAATGTGTCTTTTAACTTTATAAGTGATTCCTTGAAGGCCAGTGCAAAAACTGTAATTTCATTTTTATTTTTAAAATGAATTTGTTCCACTGCTTTTGTAGCTTCCTCAATATCACCTTGCGCAAAGCTTTCTGCAGCTTCCCCTAAATAACTTAACGGTTTTAATGAACGATTTACATAACGATACACTACGTACATAACAATCGCCGTTAAAATTAACATAATTGCAATAAGAGCTGGTAAAACAGAAGATAATACGGTATTCGTTACGCCGCTTACTTGTGTTGCATCAATGTCTACACCAACAAAGGCAACGATAGTACCTGATGCATCTTTTAACGGTACTGTACCTGATAAATAATCGCCAAAATCACTATGTAATATTGCTGAATAATAACTGCCTGTAGACATTACTTTTTCTATATCTTTATAGTATGTAGAAGATGATTCCGTATTAATAATACCTGCATTTTCTTGGTCATCTTTAGGCATTCCATCTACTAAAAATTTTACTTTTTGATCTTCCTTTGGTACGGCAAATGTGTAAGCATAGAGAACGCCATTTTGTTCACGTAATCCATTTAACTCTTCTCTTAACTCCCAGTATAATTTAGACTCCGATGGGCTTTTTGAAAGTGCAATATAATCATCAACATTTAACTGTTTAGCAATGTTTTCTGCCATCGCAACTGCCTGTGTGCCCATCGTTTTATTTACAGATGATTTTGCTGTGTAAATAGTAGTTACTATAAAACCAATCAATAAAGCGACTATTGTCATTAATAACATTAAAATAATTTTATTACTTAACTTATTTGTTCTTGTCATATTATTAGCACTTTCCTTCTTCATTTTACTAGTATACTAATTACTTATTATTACTGAATATTTTATTTTTTCAACTATTTTGACTTTTATACTACGATATTATTACTAACCAAGCAATTAATGCTAGTAATGTAATGAAAAGTGTCGGTATTGTTAGTAAAATACCTATTTTAAAGTACTGCCCCCAGCTTATTTTAATACCTTTTTGTGCCAATATATGAAGCCATAATAATGTTGCCAATGAACCAATCGGTGTCATTTTCGGTCCTAGATTTGTACCTATCACATTGGCGTAAATCAGTCCTTCTTTAATTGTTCCGCTTGCACTTGTTTCAGCAATAGCCAATGCATCAATCATAACGGTCGGCAAATTATTCATAACTGCAGACAAAATTGCTGCAACAAAGCCCATTGTTAATGTCGCTACAAACAAGCCGTGCTGAACAGTAAGCTCTAACAAATCTGCTAATAAACCTGTAAGACCTACATTTTTCAGACCATAAACAACAACGTACATACCAATTGAAAAAAACACTATGCTCCACGGTGCACCTTTAATAACCCTCTTCGTATCAATGCTTTTGCTTCTCCGTGCCAACGATAAAAAGATAATTGCAACACTACATAAAATAAATGACACTGGAATAGTAAAATACTCACTCGATAAGAAACCTAGTAATAATACTGCGATAACGTACCAAGAAATATTAAATAACTTTTGATCTCGAATCGCGACATTCGGGTGAACTAATGCTTCCATTGAATACTGCTTCGGAATGACTTTTCTAAAAAAAACATATAGCACGAAAATGCTAGCGATTAAAGAAACGATATTAGGCACGACCATATGCACTGCATATTCCATAAAACCTATATTAAAATAATCCGCTGACACGATATTCGTTAAATTACTGATTACTAGTGGTAATGACGTTGTATCTGCAATAAAACCACTCGCAATGATAAACGGAAATACCCTTTGCTCTGTTAAGTTTAACTTTCTTACCATCGCTAAGACGATTGGCGTTAATATTAGTGCTGCACCATCGTTTGCAAATAATGCAGAAACAATCGCACCTAAGCAGGCTATATAGATAAATAGCCGAATCCCACTTCCTCTCGCAAGTCGAGCCATATGCAATGCAGCCCATTCAAAAAATCCGATTTCATCTAAAATGAGGGAAATAATAATAATCCCTATAAACGATAGCGTTGCATTCCAAACAATATCGGTAACTGCCACGACATCGTTAATTGTTACGACACCGAGCATTAAGGCAAATGCTGCACCTATACATGCAGACCAGCCGATAGATAATTTACGTGGCTGGACAATTACTAAAAATAACGTCACTAAAAAAATAACGATAGCTAAAAAAGTTTGCACAATTCTCCTCCTTAAATCTGCGACATCCGGTAGAACCTTTAACTAGATTCAACCACGGTCTGTATCCATCATAACTTCAGTAATAGCTCTTTACCCCTAAGTTAAAAAAACCAGTAGCAAAGGATTGCTACTGGTCTGACTTATAATAAAAAATTATTCACCTAAATCTGCGTTATGGTAAACGTTTTGTACATCATCTAATTCTTCTAATGCATCAATTAATTTTTCAAATTTCGCTACATCATCACCTGTTAATGCAACTTCTGTTTGAGGTAGCATAGAAAGCTCAGCAACAGTGAATTCTTGAACGCCCGCCGCCTTCAGTGCTTCTTGTGCAGCAAAGAATTGGTCTGGTTCCGCATAAACAATGACTGTCTCATCTTCTTCAAGAATATCACGTGCATCGACATCTGCTTCCATTAAAATTTCAAGAACTTCATCGGCAGTCTTGCCCTCTAAACCAATAACTGCTGTTGAATCAAACATATAAGCTACAGAACCACTTACACCCATGTTACCGTTGTTTTTACCAAATGCCGCACGTACATCAGAAGCTGTACGGTTAACATTGTTTGTTAAAGCATCAACGATTAGCATTGTTCCAGCTGGTCCGAAACCTTCGTAGCGTAGTTCATCGAAGCTTTCATCGCCGCCACCCTTCGCTTTTTCGATTGCTTTTTCAATAATATGTTTAGGAACACTGTAAGTTTTAGCACGTTCAAGAACAACTTTAAGAGCGCGATTTGATTCAGGATCTGGTTCGCCTGATTTTGCTGCTACATAAATTTCACGACCGAATTTTGCATTCACTCGACTTGTGCTTTGGTCTTTTGACGCCTTCTTTTCTTTAATATTGTTCCACTTACGACCCATTGTTTCCACTCTCTTTCGAAAATAAAGTTTATAAAAATCATAGATGTACAACTGCACATCTGCAAATGGTATTTAAATACTTTTCGTATCTTTACTCTGCAAATAATAACATATTGATGCTTACAAAGCTAGATATACCAATGTCTAACGTAATGTTTTCTAAACAGGTTGTTGCATGAAATATTTTAATTTTAAGGCTCTTAATCGTTCTTACATGTTCATAGCTTTTGCTCTTGCTTAATTTTTTCTAATAAAGCCCGACAGCCTTCTAGCACTAAATCATAAGTTTCCTGAAAATCCTCTGTATAGTATGGATCAGGTACATCCATCCGATGGTCCGTTAAATCTAAAAAGCGAAAAATTTTTGGAGAATCGGGATTTCCAAGCATCGTGTAAATGTTACGAATATTATTTTCATCCATTCCAATAATGTAATCGAATTGGTCAAAATCTTGCTTATGTAGTTGTCTACTTTGCATTCCTGTCGTCGAAATACCATATTCTCGCAACTTGTCTTGTGTACCTCGATGTGGAGGCTCGCCAATATGCCAAGAGCTTGTTGCAGCCGAATCTACTTTAATTTTGTCATGCAACTTCTCTTTTTCTATTAAATCTCGCATAACTGCCTCAGCCATTGGAGAGCGACATATATTCCCTAGGCAAACAAAAAGTACATTAATCATGAAAAATGCCCCCTACGACAAAGCACCCAAAATCAACTTGATTCTGAGTGCTGTCCGTATTATTTTTTATCCGCTGCAATTCGTTTATTTAATTCGTCTGTTAAGGCTATAAGCTCGTGTTCAAGATGGAGTGTAAATTCCTCACGTCCTTCTTTTCCTTTGCCTGTTACATAAAACGGCTCACCATAGATGAGATAACCTTTCCCACGCTTAAACACATCGCCAGCATTTCGCGCTCCAACGTAAGCAGCTGGAACAATCTGTGTTTTAGACAGCTGTGCAATCGTTATAGCACCTTGCTTTAAATCAGATCCTTCTGAGTTTCGAGTACCTGATGGGAAAATCCCAACAATCTTCCCTTCCTTCAGCAACTGCGATGGAACTTTAATAACACTTGGTCCTGGATTGTCACGGTCAACTGGAAAGGCGTTTAAATGGTTAATAAGCCAGCCAAGCCCCTTAATATCAAACAATTGCTTTTTCGCCATAAAGTGAATTTCACGAGGCAAGACTGCAACACCTAAGTTTAATATATCCACATACCCTGTATGTGTACATGCAATAATAAACCCACCATCTTTCGGTAAGTTTTGCTCATCATATACACGTGCTTTTGAACCTGATAATTTTAATATCAATTTGACAAGATTTGCCGTAAATTTATACACTGTTTTATTCCTACCTTATTCAATAGTTATTACCATTGTAATCGAAAAGTGTTGTATACTGCAATTGTCCAAGTCAAATCTATTTGATCCAATAAATGCGAATTAGAACATATACAACATTACCATACGTATTATCCGCTATTACTTCCACTCTTCTTTAGCTTTTTTCGATTCATTGCTATGTCATCGAAGTATTGTGTATAAACAGAATCTCCTGAGTAGGAAAGACATAGATATTGCTTCGCCCGCGTCATTCCAATATAGAGTCTTGCTACTTCCTGCTCCACATCTTCCTCTAAATACCATGGGGTGTTGTCAAGATTCACCATAAATACAACTTGAAAATCCAATCCTTTACTGCTATCAATTGTACTAATCTTTACCGATTCTTCTTCTCGCTCAAATGCACGTTTACTAACTGCTGACTCCGCAATCCAATAATATGGAATGCCAATTTCACTTAGCTGTTGCTGTAAAATTGCTACGTAATCCTGCCCCTTACTCTTTTTCACTCTATATAAAATAAGAATTTCATGATAAGGAATTTTCCTTTCAATATGTAGCTTTTGTATTTGTAATGCTACAATTCGCGCTTCCTCAAAAAAATTATTACGTCGAATAATGGCAGGTTCATCACCCTTACGTCTTGTGCTTTGTGGAGCAATAATCTCCCCATTTATCTCCTTAGAAACGACTTTATTTTTTAATACGGAAAAATGCTGATAAAAGTCCCATGCAAACTTCACAATTTGTGCAGTATTACGATAATTAATGCTAAGTACCTTTGAACGTCCTTGGAAGCTTAAACCAGTATCTTGAATATATGAACGCGTACGTTTATAAATAGATTGGGCACGATCTTCTACTAATAGAAGTGACATAGTATCAGGGTTCAATAAGTTTGCTACTAACTTAAACCATTCACTTTCAAAATCCTGCCCCTCATCTATCATGATGGCATCGTATTTCGGTAAAATTACCTCTCCCTTCTCCATTTTTTCTAGTAACAGCTGTATTTTCCCCTCTTCAGTTTTTAAATCCTGCTTTAAAAATGCATGAAAGTTACGCACCTCAATATGATGTTTCTGTGGCTTGAAGCCATCTGTGTTATTTGAAAAATCAAATTCAAATAAACTATCAGGAGTATGCATCATATGAAAAATCATTTGTTCAATTGCACGTGCAAGAGAAATATTGTAGCATAAGATGAGTATTTTCCAATCCGGATGTTGTTTTGCCAATAGTTTTGCTCTCGCAGCCAAAACTAATGTTTTTCCACTACCGGCAACTCCACGAATCAAGCGGTTTTTATCTCCGATTTGCTTCGCTAATTTCTCTTGATGTAAATCCATTGTTTTAATATCATGTAACGACAGTAATAGCTGATCCTGGTAAGGTATAGGTTCTTTAAATTCCGCACTAATTCTTACCTCAGGAAATAAATGATACCGGATACGATTGATATCTTCTGGAGTTAGTGACTCTTTTAATCGAAATGGCATACTAAACATATTTATAATCTTCTCAAACAAATTTTCCTCTGAAAAGCCTTCATAATCTGGATCAATTTCGTCTCTAGTTAAACAAAAATTTGGCTCTACTACGCTATAGAGGTCGTTCTCAATAAAATCACATTGGGTCATCCTTGTAAAAACAGTACCAGCACCGCAAGGAAATTTCAGTTTAAATTGATATTTACCTTCGAGTTGCACAAGGCTTTTATCCTTTTTAAGTGTGTCGCATATATGAAACATAAAATCTTTTGCTTGCTTATATGGACTTTTCACAGTAGTTTGTTCACCTTTTGTAGAACGAATCATCCATGTATCCTGGTTTATTTGCATTAATGTATTTTTTGTATAATCTTTTACCTCAAGTACAATTATTCCTAAATCCGGACCTAAAATTACAAAATCTGGACGTCTCCCTAAAATCTCAGGCTCATAGTACACTATATAATCATCAGGCAAATATTCCTTCAATGTCCTAAACAACAGGCGCTCTCCAGTTGTCGCAGTGGATCGAATCGTCTCCGGCATGGTCATTGCCATATAGACACCTCCATTTTCTTATACATAGCGTACTAGTTCGCCAAAAACGACAAAACTCCTGTTTTTTTCACAGGAGTTTCCAATTTTTTTGCATTTATGATTTAGACCCGACCTACTAGGACATCGACATCAATCGTGATTTCATTTACAGTCACTTCTGCATGCTGCGCCTTATGCCAGCCCATCGGCGTCATTTCAAGCAGTGCAGGAACGAGCACAGAAGCAAGTGGCACCGTATAAGTTATACGCTCTACTGTGACATTTGAAAAACTTTCACGAAAGCGTTCTACAGTTTGCTCATTGGAGTATGTTTCTTTTGCCGAATCAGCATAAAGTTGTGAACGTAATTGTTGCAAATAGCCACTTTGCGGTACCACTTTTACGACACATCCATTTGATGTAAGCAATCGTTTAAATTCTTCATAATTAGCTGGGGATAAAATATTTAGAATGACATCAAAGCTTGTCTTGGCAAAAGGACTCTTTGCTAAGTCACCAACACACCAGATTTGCTTTGGATAATGCCGAGCAGCTGCAAGAATACCCTCTTTTGCAATATCAATACCAATGCCTATCCCTTGTTTTTGCGACAGTATACGGGCTAAATGTGATCCCTCTCCACAGCCTGTATCAAGCACTGTTTTGGCTTCTCCTATTAGTTCTGCTATTTTCTCCTCTAGTGGATCATATAGACCACTATCAATAATCGTTTTACGGGATTCAAAAAGATCTTTACTATATTTAGAAGCTGCACTATGCGTCAGCATATTTACATAACCTTGCTTAGCAATATCAAAGGAATGGTTTGCTGAACATGTAAGCCTCCCTTGATCATAGACCTGCATGGACTCCTGACAAATCGGACAAGCAAATAACCCGATATTTGCATCTATTAACGCTGCTCCTGCAGCTCGTTTAGAAAGTGCTCCCATTTAATTCGCCTCCTTTTGTTCAGTAGGTGAGACAATTGCAAAACGCTCCCACTTTCGACTTTTCCATCTAAAGTATACGATAATGGCACGCATCCATTCATCTGCTGAAATAGCTAACCATATCCCTACTAGTCCCCAATCTAAAACAAATACAAATAAATAGCCAAGTGGCAAACTCATGCAGACCATCGATAAAAAGCCGATTTTCACGGGAAATCTTGCATCGCCTGAAGCACGTAATGAATTAATAACTACGATATTCATCGTACGACCTGTTTCTAATAAAATACTTAATGCTAATACAGACCCACCAATGGCTATAATCTCTGCATTATCTGTAAATATGCTCATTAACTGTTTTCTAAAAATCGTCACTACACTTACCATTAGTATTGTAAAAATAAAAGCTGAGCGCACGCTTATCCATAATTGATGATAAGCCTCATCTTTTTTACCCGCGCCTACATAGCGGCCAATAATAATAGCTGTCCCCGTACCGATTGCAACCGCAAACAAATACGTAAACATCGAAATATTCATTGCATATTGTCTTGCTGCAAGCGTTTCAGATCCTATATAAGTTGCATAATAGAGGAAGACAATTTGGCAAAATTGATAAAGCACTTGCTCAAATGCAGACGGTAACCCGATATTTAAAATTTTTCTAACATACTCTTTTGAAAATGTGAAATAGTATTCGATTTTTACACGTATCTCCATTACCTGATACAACAGCCATGCAAATACAATAACCGCAAGTCCACGACTAATAATGGAGGAAATCGCAGCCCCTTTCACACCCAATTCCGGCAATCCGAAATTACCAAAAATCAAACCGTAGTTTAACACGACGTGAACGACATTCATACCGAGTGATACATACATTGTCTGCTTCGTCCAACCATGTACACGAATAATAGCCGCTAATGCATTAATAATAGCTTGTAAAAAAATAAAACTACCAATTATGACTAAATAACTTTGGGCATATTGTAAGACATCGCCCTTCAAATTCATCATCGTCATTAAATGGCTTGAGCCTAAGAAAAACAGAGCACTCATAATAAGCCCAACAATTAAGTTCATCGTAATTGCCAACGCTGAAATCTTTGTAGCCTCTAATAATCTTTTTGAACCTAAATATTGCGAGACAACTATCGCAGCACCATTGCCTACCACTTCAAGAATTAATATCGCAATATGAATGTATTGATTTGCTGCGCCCACACCTGATACAGCGTTATCCGATAAGGCACTTAACATAAATGTATCGGCTAATCCCATCAACATAAATAAAAAAACTTCTAAAAAAATCGGCCATGTTAAATGAAATAGACTAAATTGGTCTGCCGAATGTTTCTCTCTAATCGCATTTCCCAACAACTTCACTTCTCTCTATATTACATAAAAATCTATTGTATCTTATCACAGATTTACTACTGTAAAGGATAGCTAATACAAAAATATTTTGAATAGCTTACAAAAAAATCCCTCTCACTAACTTACTGTGAAAGGGCGTCCTATTAGCATAAGCAATTTTCTTGTAATTGCTGGCGTTTTTCTGTTGTTAAACCAAACTCTTGCTCTAAAAACACTGTTTTCGAACCATAACGACTATCTATAGCATCGAAGGCAGCTTGCAAATAATCCTCACGTGCTGACATTAATGCATGGAACTGTTGTAACTCTTGGTCATTAAAAGTATTTTGTATTGCCTGTGCCATTCGTTCTACCATAGGGCGTAAATAAATATTCGTATCTAAATAGTCTTGCATAATGGTTTCCTCGGGTACATCTAATGCGAGCAAAATGAGCGCACCGCCAATTCCCGTTCGATCTTTTCCTACGGCACAGTGATGAACGAGGCCTAAATTATCTGGATTTTGAATTGTAGACATTAATTTTTTAAATGAAGCATTGTTAAATGGCATTTGTGCATAAAAATCGCGGAACATCTCTGGGCTTACAACCTTATAAAAATTGTGGCCGCCGGTATTTGTCGGCATCTCAAATGCGTGGTTGCCTTTTGCAGGAATTTGAATATACTTTGCGCCCTTGAATGTGGGGTTAGGATTATTTTGAGCCTCTTGTTGATCTCGGTAATCGAAAATTGTTTTTACTCCTAGTGCTTCAAAGCGCTCCTTATCCGCCGGTGTCATCTTACCTAGTGCAGCCGAACGATATAGCAATCCATTCTTAACCACTCTGCCATCTCGCGTCTTATAGCCACCCATATCGCGGAAATTTAAGACTGCCTCAAACGGAATAACCTTCATGTCAAACTGTGTCATCCACTACGCCTCCCTTATTTAAGCAATCATTTATATTTCTATTTTATAGAACAACTGAAGATAATACCAATTATTCACAAAACCTTTTAGTAGAGATTCAAAGTCTATGAATCACCGATTGTCTTGAAGATATCGGAGGTTGAAGACCGTGAAGCCTGTACTTAGCGGACAACAACATTCACAAGCAAAAAAGTGTTAGATTGATTGCAGTCAATCTAACACTTTATCTCTTTTGCCCAAATTTTAATAGTTGGCTTTCACCATTTATCCTTATTTAAATAATTCGGGATATACTGCTTTTGCTACCATCTCAACAGCTTCACCAATACGTGGACCTGGACGATTGGAAATATCAGTATCAATATAATTTACTGCTTTATCTTGAATAGCAGTAATTGTATTCCATCCATCACGCCCAAGAATTTCGCCTACTGAGTCTTCTACATAGTTTACTGTTGTTAAAATAACTTGAGGATTTTTTGCGATAACATCTTCCTCAGAAACTTTTACCCATCCTGTTTGATCACCAAATACATTGTTCACATTCGCTGCATCAAGAATCTCTTGTTGGAAAGTACCAGCTGCTGTTGTATAAATATCTGGCTTAGGGCTAATTTCTAAATAAACATTTTTCGGTGTTTCTACAGTTTTTACTTTTGCTTGCACATCCGCAATTTTCGCTTTAATATCTTTGTTTAATTGCTCACCTTTATCTTGAACACCCATCACTTCAGCGATTTGTTGAATATCTCCATAAACATCTTCAAATGATGCGGCTGATTTAATAACAAATACTTTCACGCCTGCATCTTCAAGACCTTTAAGGGCATCTAGTGTCTCGTCATTACCTGTGTAATAAGCAATTACAACATCAGGCTTTAGCGCTACAATTTTCTCGCTATTGAATGTTACAGAATCTGACACTCGTTCGATTTTTTTTGCTTCTTCTGGGTACGTATCATATTCAGTTGCCCCAACTACTTTATCGCCAACACCTAGTGCAAATAGAACTTCAGTGTTACTCGGTTGTAATGACACAACCGTTTTTGGTACTGCATCAAATGCTACTTCTACATCGCGATCATCTGTCACTTTGTAGCCTGTTTGCTCAGCTTGTTGTCCTGTTTTCGATGTATCGTCCTTTTTAGCTTCATTTGCTGTGCCGCAACCTGCCAATACAAGTGCTAACATTAACACTGTAAGCCATTGGAATTTAAATAGTTTCTTCACTTTACACATTCTCCTTCTTTTTCTTCATCGGATATGATTTGCTTATAAACGGTATTTCAGCAATACCAGCTTGTTGATTCATGTATACAGCCATTACAAAAAATACATTAGCTAATAATCCTAAGTAATCGAAAAGGATGGCTGGTACTTCTCTTTCCTCAGAAACTTTATGTAGAACACGGTATGATTTTTTTGCCTCACTACGACATAAATGAAGCGCAGTTGCAGCCCCCGTACCTTGTGGTAAAACAAAGTTTTGGATTTCTTCCTTTACATGCCCCACATAAAAATCATAGCGCTCGCTAAGCCATAACAAATCTTCTTCCGTTACCGCTAATTTGCCACGTACTGAGCCATTTACATGGTAGGCCATTGGCAAAATAGTCAATAAATCTGTCGCCACTACTTCAACTTTTTCAGCTTTTACAGCCGTCAATGCTACACCGACATGAGTTGTTAAACTATCCGTACGAATCTCAAAATCTACTGTAGATATTTTTTCACGCATGAACGGGTAGCAAGAATAACGGGCATCTTTTTTCATACTTAGTCCCTTCTTTCTTTCATGAACAGATTTTGCTTTACAGGTGCATAAAAAAACGCCGCTCCCTAGGGAACGACGAAAATAGCATATATAGTGCCGCCTCACGCGACATTGCCTATGTATTTGCCGTATATCCTCCTAGCTTCCGAAGAGTTTTTATACATTAAATAAAGGTCGGTCTCCTGGCTCGTACAGCTCACTACCCAATGCAGTAGCGATATCATAAAACCTTCCCATCTTGGGTCTTCACCTTTTCGACAGTGGCATTTTTTATGATTCTTGTACTTACAGTTGCGGAAACAGCTTCGGTTTTACACCGAATTCCCGATTATGCTAAAGTTAGCACCATTATTCTGCAAGAATTATTCACTTGATTAGCAGTTTATCATATATTGATTTGAAAGAGTAGTTGCGAGATTGTGGAATATTCGAATATATTTATACAAAACTTAGCACTATTTCTACATAGTGATCCGCTATTTGTTATTCCAGCCTAAAAATTCTGATTAAAATAGCTAGTTATAAAATTTTTTCAATAGCTTGCTCAATATCTAATTGTGAATCTGTTGGTTCAAAGCGCTCAACTGTATGACCTTGATTATCTACTAAAAATTTCGTAAAGTTCCAACGAATGTTACGTCCATCTAAAAAGCTAGGTGCAATTTGGATAATAGCCTCAGCTAACATCTTTTCCTGCATATTTGCCTTTCCGAATTCACGAAAATCTACTTCGTGCTTTAAATAATTGAATAACGGATGTGTCTCTTCTCCATTAACCTGAACTAGTTCAAAAATCGGGAAAGTTACCCCGTAGTTAAGTTGACAAAGTTGAGTTGTCTCAACTCCATCTTCTGGGTTCTGCTGTCCAAACTGATTACATGGGAAACCTAAAACAACGAAATTTCCCTTGTCATATTTATTATACATTTTTTGTAAATCTTCAAATTGATATGTAAAATCACATTGGTTGGCTGTGTTGACGATTAACATTGTCTTTCCACGAAATGTCTCCATTGATAAAATTTCACCATTTGGCTTTTTCACTAAATAATTATAAATCCCCATTTTCTCGACCCGACCCTTTCTTATTTACAAAAATTATACTGTTACTATGCTATATACAGTTGCAGATTTACGTGTTTCCTCTTTATAGATAGTTTCTGGCTCTCACTTATACTAAAGCTTACGTCAGTATATAAGACCTATCAAAAACTGAATCCATCCTCCTGTTTTCATTATAATCAATAACTTTTCTTTCTTCAAAATAACACACTTGGGCATAAAAATAGCCATCTCGCTATTTTAACGGATGGCTGTTTTATATTTCTTTTTGTATTTTATATCCTGCTCTTCTTCTATTAATCTCTTTGCAATATCCAGTAAGTTTTGATCATTCGTAGCATCAAACAATTTCTTGAAGGAGACAATAATATCATATCGAATACGCGATGGTTGCTTTTCATCGATACATGTTTGGAACCTTTTCGCTAAATACGAAACAATTAAATCCCTTTGAACTTGTCCAGCAAGCCCAATTTGCCAAATTGCTTGAAGAGCATGCCTTGCAGTTACTGTTTTTTCATCGTATGTTACGGCCCAAATTTTTAAAAAATCATCCAGAACACGTTCTTCCGGGTCACTTTTTGCTGCTAATGCACATAAAAACTGTGCTGCCCGTGCACGAGCATGTCCATCTGTATATGTAAGGGCTTTAATAAGCTGTTCCCAAACTGCATATGTCCAATCTACTGGTTCTTGCATAATTTTTATCAATCTTCTATACGACTCGTATTCAATCTCACGGTCACGCTCTGTTAAATTACTAAAAAGTTGCAAAATCTCTTTTTCCATGATTTATCCCTACCTTCATTCTTTCAGAACGTTTTCAAATTTTAATTTTTTTATGTTACACTTTACTTAAAAATAACGATAAAAGGAGAGCTTATGAATAGAACTATAACTCGAAAGTTGACTATACGAACTCTAGCGATTATATGCCTACTTATAGCCTTATATTTTATCATTCCTGTCTCCGTGCCAATTATTTTAGCAGGTGTTACAGCTTTTTTATTAGAACCCATTGTTATGTTTTTTAAACGAAAATGGAAAATGTCGCGAAAAATAGCTGTTGCTTTTATATACATAGTAAGTGTTATTTTTATTTCTATTATTTGTTACTTTACTATTACGCAACTAATGTCGCAAATTATTTCCATTTCAAAGCAAGCACCTTACTATATTTCTAAATTATCCGAGATGTGGGGTCATATGCAAGAGAATATTTCAAAATATACAGAAGACTTTCCAACTGAAGTGAGTGCTTCACTTCAAAAAACGACAACCGACTTCATTGAGAAAGTTGAAGAATCTTTTTTAAACTTCTTTAATTATACCAAAGTTACGACCTTCTTTTCACAAATTCCAAGCCTCTTTATAAGTCTTCTTGTTTATATGATCGCCCTATTTCTATTTATGCTAGATTTACCAAAATTAAAACAGTCAACTTACAAATTTTTAAAGCCTACAACTGAAGAGAAATTGAAAATTATTACTAATCGTTTAAAAGATGCATTTTTCGGTTTTATGAAGGCTCAGATTCTTGTTAGCTTTATTATAGCTGGGGTTACACTTGTAGGTTTACTACTTATTCAACCGAAATATGTGATAGTAATGACCATAATTATTTGGATTATTGATGTTATCCCGTTCCTTGGCTCAATTATTATTTTAGCACCTTGGGGAACTTATCACCTCCTGATGGGTAATACAGCGATTGCCATTAAGCTCTTTGTTCTTGCAGCTATTTTATTAATTATTCGCCGAACTGTCGAGCCTAAAGTAATGGGTGCACATATCGGCTTACCCCCTCTACCAACATTAATCGCGATGTTTATTGGTTTGCAATTGTTTGGCGTCATCGGCTTACTCGTAGGACCATTTGTTATCATCTTCCTCTTCGCCTTAAAAGAAACAGGGATTATCAAATTCAATTTCAAAATTTAATATAAGATTAGATTGAAAAAATATACTGCAGTAAGGGATATTCTATTTGATGGGCGTATAAATACCAAAAGGCACTCTCGGTTCTTTTTAAACAGAGGGTGCCTTACATTTTTGTCTATTTACGACTACTAGAATATGAAGTTATAAATTGATTGACTCCGCTTTCTTTAAGAAGTGTTTGATTATTACTGCTTCTTCTACACAAGTAATGTAAGCAGTTGGCGCAATCGTTTTTTTCGTGTGATTTAATTGTTTGGACCAAATTCCTTAGTGTCTGTTACAGTTTTTAAAGTATTTAAAACTGTTATACAGATTTATGTTTATAGATTTTCAAATAAAAATAGCACCCATTATCGTTACTTGATAATGAATGCTATTTTATTTAACTTTTTTGCTATTAAAATCGTCTAACTAATATAGACTTATTGAATACGACCGAAGCCTACTAAATATTGGTTCCACCAATCTAGTGACTCAATGACTACCCCTTTATTTTGAGCATCAATCATTGTGTTATTACCAAGGTAAATACCAACATGCGCTACGCCTGAGCCATAGCTGAAGAATACTAAGTCACCAACACGAGCTTCACTTGCTGAAATTCGTTTTGTTGATAAATATTGTTGTGATGCTGTACGAGGTAATGATACGCCAGCTTGCTTGTAAGACCATTGTACAAGACCTGAGCAGTCAAAGCCTGTTGTAGGATTACTGCCACCCCAAACATATGAACGACCTAGGAATTGCTTCGCTGTAGAAATAGCATCACCTGAAGATGCAGTACCTGAACCAGATCCAACTATGATTGGTTGAGGTTTGCTACCACCGTTATTTTTACCGCTAGTGTTAGTGTTGTTGTTATTGTTGTTGACATGAACTACAGGTGTAGCTGCTTGAAGTGCACGTAAACGAGCTGCTTCTTCTTCCGCTGCCTTACGCTCTGCTTCAAGACGCTCTTCTTCTTGTTTCGTTGCAATTTGTGCCTTTAATGCAAGTGATTTTGCTTGGTTTTCAGCTTTTTTCACTTCCATTTCGCTTTCTTTTTGTTGAAGCTCTTGGAATTGTTTTTGAAGCTCTTTTTGTTTTTCATCTAATGTTGCTTTTTGTTCTTCTAATTTCGCTTTGTCTGCTTCTTGTTGATTTACTAGCTCTTGGTCAGCATCCATTAATGTTTTTACCGCTACGACACGGTCCATTAAATCTGCAAAGCTCTTCGATTCTAGAACAACGCTTAAGTATACACCCACTGTGTTATCTTGTGCTTGGTATGCAGCCATACGCTCACTTAAAATAGTTGAACGTTGCTCAATACGTTTTTCAGTTTCAACAATACCTGCATCTACTTCTTTTATATCTGCTTGTACTTGGTTAAATACTTTAACTTTTTGATCAATTTCTTGTTGAAGTTGGTCTAACTCTTTTTCTAAATTTTTAACTTCTGCATCAATTTTCGCTTTTTTATCTATCATATGCTGAGACGTTTCTTCAGCGTGTGCTTCAATCGGTTGAACTGTATTAAATAATAGGCCGCCTGCAAGTGCTAATGCTAGCACCATCGACTTACGCCATTTATTACGCTTACCCATGGGTCTTCATTTCCCTTCATCTATCAATTTCGCTCTTTATTTTCCTATGTAAATACATGAACGATCAATTTAAATTCTTATGTTTTTATTAGCCTTTTAAAGTTTAGCATTATTGCCGTAACTTTTATACTATTTCCGACCGTTTTAATAGTTTAGTAAAACTCGAAATATAATTGTAACATTGTAATTAATACGACATTTTTCTACAAAACATTAATATAACGCTACAATTTACTACAAATTTCTCTAAATAGCACCTTGCACCTTGGTTATTTGTAATCTTTTTGTAATATAAAAAGGTAGGAGAATCATCCCCTACCTCAAACTGTATCCAAACTCATAGAATTAAACTACTACCATTGATTTCTGCTGCGGGCGAGCGCTTGCCGCTCCAATCAACTGAAAATGTACACTGTGAAAAACACTAGGAAATATGCGATTGACGACTTTAATTGCTTAACAAAATTGCATTGCAGCCAATGCCTACTAAATGACAAAATGCAGTAATAGTGAATTTCTTTATACTTTTAATCAGCACTTTGTAGTGTCTTCTCCTACCTCATTGAGCGTAGCGCTTGAATAGATAGTCTTACTAATAAAATTGCACATAAGAACAACCCTAGATAAGCGGCAGTATTCAAATACACTGCATACGACTCATGAATGAATTGAGAAATTGCTAGTAGTGCGACCGAGATAATACCAAATGTAATGCCGACAAGTAATAAAACAAAACGTGCAAATAGCTGGGTAATGAAACGTGAGTTATGGTCATCTGAAAAAATATCATGATGCAATATAATTTTTCCGCTTTCTACTCTTTGAATAAGCTGATCGATACGTCTTGGCATTTTTCGTAAAGTAGGAATCAGCATCGACAGTTCTTCCTGCACTCGATCTTTTGTCGCCATCGGTTCTTTAAATGGTCTTAAAAATGCAGCTCTCATATAAGATGCGGAAAAATCTTTAGCTTCTGTAAAAATATCAAATTGCGAATCAATTACACGTAATGTCCCATCTAATGTTACTAATGATCGAAGCGCTAAACCAACAGAAGGATAAAACGCAAGGCCAAAATCCCGTACGACAGTAAACAACGAATGTATCAATTCTTCAGTTGGAATACGATCTACATAGGATATTTTAAGTAATATTTGGTCCATTGCCTGTTCTACCCTACCACGATCCGCATAGTCCTTATTTTCTACTAGCAACATTAAGCCATCGTATAAAATACTGGAATCATTTTGTTGAATACCTAATAAAAATAACTTTAATCCCTCTTGTTGTGTAGCTCCTAAGCGTCCCACCGCTCCGAAATCGAGGAGAATTGGTCCCCCATCTGTCTCATCAATATAAATATTTCCTGGGTGCGGATCTGCATGAAATATTCCTGAAAATAACATTTGTTCAAAAAAGGAATACAAAATTGTTCGTGCAAATTGTCTGCGATCAATATTCAATCGTCTAAATTCAGATGAACCCTCAGCCACACTTTTACCACGAACGTATTCCATTACAATGATGTCTTCATCGCAAAACTCTGTATATATTTTAGGTATACGTACTTTATATTCACTTTTGGCAAGAGCATTCGTTACCTGTAAAGTATTGCGTACTTCAATATCTAAATGAATTTCTTCCCTTAAGCCATCTGCAAATGCTCCCGCTAATTCTCGGAAGCCTAAAGACTCTGCCCAAGTAGACTTGTTTGCAAACCAATTTGCAAATTCCTCTAAAATATCAAGATCATCACGCATAATTCCTTTTACTTCTGGACGCAATAGCTTGACTACGACTTCTTCATAGTTTTTCAGTCGTGCCTTATGTACTTGTCCAATAGAAGCTGCTGCCAATGGCTCCATTTGAAAGTTTGTAAATACATCATCTACAGACATTGGTAGGGATTCCTCTAAAATCTTTGTAACTTGCTCTTGAGGTAAAGGCTTTACACTTTGCTGTAAATGTTTTAACTCATCTATAATAATAGGAGAAAATAATTCTTTGCGCGTTGAAAGTACTTGCCCGAATTTAATGAATATCCCGCCACATTGCTCCAAAGTTGTACGTAATGCAACAGCAAGCTCCTTCTCATTTTCCCGCTGCCTTGCATATTTAATCGTTTGCACTATACCATTTGTTACTGCTATTTTTAGCACCTGACGCAATCTCTTCTGCTGACGCCAGTAGCTGCGCAATCTCAACAATATTGATTTTTGCCCATTACGGCGCTCTCCACCTTTAATCCCTATTGGATCAAACAGTTCGAATACGAGATAGAGTAGCATCGAGATAAGCAACATACTACCTATCCAAATAAGCGTACTTACCTCGGTAACGGTTTGCATCATTGACTCCGATAAAAAATCTCGATGACGCAAATAGGAGTACCAATAAACAAAGGACGTAAGTGTAACACTAATAACAACAGACAGTACTCTTCGTACAAAGTTAATATTTGAGCCTATTAAACGACCACTAACAAAATAAATAATTCCTGCAACAAATATAATTTGAATAAGTAACTTCAAGTAAATCAACAAGCGCCACCTCCCGTTGTTTTTCCTAATACTGCTAGTATACCAAATTCATGTACTAACTTTCTTTTCCGAACTACTAGGGACAGCAAGATAAGTTGGAGGCAGTTCCACTATTTTCTTTTACGCATAATAGGACTTCTTATAACGTAAAAATCCACTTCGCTTTCCGCGGGCTTTTCGTAAGCCGCAGAAATCTCCATAGATTTTCACTGACAATATTCAGAATTGTTTCGGTGCCTGGCACTTTTTTCTAATTCGTAGAAAGCACTTGCGCCCAATCAATCGTGCCATTTTTTACTTGATCGCGCTTCTCTTTATCCATTAAGTCGTTAGGACGACCACCTTTTGGCCAGTCTTTATCGTGGTTGGCCCATTCAGGACGATCCTGCGATAAAATGTAGGCAGCTAAGTCAGCAGCATCTTGATCAGATAATGTTCCACCCGCTCCAACTGGCATATTATTTTTAATGTAGCCAGCCATTTTGGACATACGCGCCATCCCCGCACCATCATTAAAGGAATTATCGCCCCATAATGCTGGACCTGTGTTAGCGCCAGTACCAGAGCCATCTGCAGCATGACAAGCAATACAAGATTGTCCGTATAATTCTTCGCCGTTCGCTACATCTGGAACAGGTATGTTTTTCATATTACTTGTACCTGCCCATTCACGCTCTGCTCCAATCGGTACTCCTTGTGAAATATAAGCAAAATAGGCAACCATAGCTTCAAGTTCGTCACTGTTCATTTCAAACTTTTTGCCGTTCATACTTCTTACCATACAGCCATTTATGCGTTCTTCAATCGTCACAATTCCTCCAGAACGAGCGATATATTGTGGGTAGTTAGCCATAACGCCAACTAAAGAAGAGGCTTGTTCATCATAGCCTGCACCTGCATGACAGCTTGTGCAAGATAACTGATTTCCTACATATTCATCCGCAGCAACGTGCGTATTATTTACAAGCTCATAACCAAATAAAATAGCTTCTTTCATCGGTCCATCAGGTACTTCTTCGATACTCGGTGGAGCGTAGACTACCTTTTGAGAAGCTGCCGTTGTTGGAATTTTTGTCTGTACTGCCGCTTCTTGCGTCTCACCATTTGCATCACCTAAAATTTTGTCACTGATCACTGCCCCAACAAAAAGTGTAGCGGCTAATAAGACTGTTCCCGCTATACCAGTAGCCATTTTCTTCATTACCAATACCCCCTTTGAATGTTAATTTTATTCTAGCAAGATAATATATGGCACGATGTGACTTTTCTCACACTTCACAGGAATAGAACCATAAAGACGATAAAAATGGAATTATTATACAAAATATTTTGTTCTATAACAATAGAAACAATCCTTAATACCTCTTGAAGTACCTAATTTTTTCTGCTAAAAACTGTGCTGTCTACATAGCAAAACCCACTGTTTTCGATAAGAAAACAACAAAAATAGTATGCCAAGAACACTTGGCATACTATAGTCTCCTATATTGTAAAAAACCACTTTGCTTTCTGTCGGGCACAAGCCGCAACCCTTGCTACGCTTGGTCTATTGCGTCTTACATCTTATGTTGTTCCCGCTGGAGTCTACGTGATTTCTACTTACATACTCACAAGTTAATAATCTGAAAATTCAAAATCGTTTCGGTGCCTGACACTTACTTAGTATTTACATTCGCCATCAGCACAGGTAGCGTCTCCATGACCAACTAGATTGAAAGTTGGTTTAATGCCTGCAATTTCTGCTGCTTGATGCAATGTACGCACGAACACTTCATTTGGCTCAGCACCTTTAATGCCGTAACGATTTTCAAAGACGAAGAACGGTACGCTTTGTACGCCAATCTGTTGTGCATCATAGCGATCTTTATCCAACTCTTCCATAAAATCGTTTGGATTAGTCAGCACTTCTTTTGCTGTAGCAACATTCAAGTTTAATTCTTTAATAACTGCTAGTAAAACAGCCTCATCATTTAAATCTTTACCTTCTATTAAATAAGCAGCCATTAAAGCCTCCGTATAAGCCGCTTCTTTACCAAATTGTTTCGTCCATTTTGCTAGTCGATGGGCGTTTTCAGTATGCACTTTTTTCATCTCAGCAAAATTATATGCTAGATTAACTTCTTTCGCTCGGTCTATTATGCCCTCAGTCATTTGCTGGGCTTCTTCAAACGTTACTTTTTGGTGTGCCATGAAATATTCATAATAATTTTGACCAACCTCTTTGGTTGCGCCCGGATCAATTTGGTAAGATTTATATTCTATGTCTACTTGATCTGTATAACCTGCCTCTTTTATTGCGTGCTCTAATTCTTTTTTCCCGATATAACAAAATGGACATGAGAAATCTGAAAACACTTCAATTTTCATAGTACCCCTCCTATAAAATATCCATCCAAATTTTCACCGCAGTAGCTAAAATCAGGACAGCCAATATTCCTTGTAATACTTTCGTATCCAAACTCTTACCTGCCTTTGCCCCCAATGGTGCCGCTATTAAACTAGCTACAATCATTATAGCCGCAGGGTAATAATCGACTTGACCCGTTATCAGTTTTCCTGTTGTCCCCCCAACGGAGGAGATCAACGTAATGGCTAAACTTGTAGCAATCGTCATACGTGTTGGAATTCTTAGTACAACAAGCATTATCGGTACAAGAAGGAATCCACCAGCTGCCCCCACAATGCCAGAACCAATACCGACGATAAATGCTAAAATAGCTGCTACTGACTTATTAAATGTAACTTCATTCATCGGCTTCTCATCAATTTGTTTTTTAGGAATAAACATCATAATTGCAGCAATGAGTGCCAATATTCCATATACAATGTTGACTCCCGCCTCCGATAAATATCGCGAACCAAAGCTACCTATAAAGCTACCAACTAAAATGGCTCCGCCCATAGAAATAATAAGCGATTTATTTAAGTAGCCACCTTTACGATATGCCCATACACCCGCAATCGAAGCAAACAAAACTTCTACAGCACTAATACCCGATACCTCATGCGCTGTAAATGCCGTAAATCCGAGTAAGGAGGGAATATACAGAAGCATAGGATATTTAATAATTGCTCCTCCAATTCCTAGCATACCTGATACAAAAGAACCTACAAAGCCAATTATAAATATTGTAATTACCCACGATATAGCCATTCAGTTTTCCTTCTTTCAAGTCTTTTACACCTTGTCCTCTATTAATTACGAGGCATATCAAGGCAAATATCCCAATGAATTTTAGAATGAAGATGAAAGGTGAGTGTCCTCATTTGAACACTCACCCCGCATTACGCTTTTTGAATAAAGAATGTAATGACGCCAGCTTCTTCCGATTTATCTAAAATCGTGTGACCTCCCGCATTAGCCCATGCAGGAATATCCGCTAAAGCTCCTTTATCCGTAACTTGTACTTCTAAAACCTCACCTGATTTCAGTGTATCAATAGCCTTTTTCGTTTTCACGATAGGCATTGGGCAAGATAAGCCCTTTGCATCTAATTGTAAGTTCGCGTTCATGTTAATCTCCTTTTAAATTGTGTGGAAATTGTGTGGGTGCCTGGCACTCTATCTAACTGCGCAGCGGTTCGGCCCGATTTCCATTTCTGTTTGTTCCTCTAATGCCGGTGTTACTTTCCCCATATTCACTTGGCGAATTTCCTGATATGCATTTGGTTGTGGCGGTAAATTATTTGTTACAATGTTGCGGAATGTCTCATCATCGTCAATATTTAAACCGTGATTTTCTGCAAATAATTCCCCTAGACGCTTCGCAACAGTACCATCCTCATTTAATTCATCAATAATCATAAAATGGGCAGGTAACACAACTAAATCATCCGATAATTCACGGTAGCGCTTATAAAGCGTTTCTCGCAAATCACCAACCCAGTCTTCTGCAAGTCCTGCTAAATCAGGGCGACCAATCGAATCGATAAATAAAATGTCACCTGTTAATAAATATTTGCCATCTACAACAAACGATGTCGAGCCAATCGTATGACCTGGTGAATAAAGTGCACCTACATCAATTTTCGATGCACCAATTTGCACAGTAGTGCCATCTACTAATGGCGTATAATCAAATACGACCTCTTCTGCATCCTTCGGAGGTAAGTAATAAGCAGCGCCTGTTGCAGCTGCGATATGACGACCACCTGAAATATGATCAGCGTGTAAGTGCGTATCAAAGACATGTTTAATGTTTACGTTTTTTTCTTTTGCAAAGTTTGTAAATACATCTGTGAAACGAACAGCATCAATAATTGCTGCTTCACCTTCCGAAATAACCATATATGATAGGCATCCTTTACCTAAACGGACGAACTGGTATAACTCGCCCCCACCAGTTAAATTGCCTACTTTAATTGGCTCTAAATATTCACTCCACGTTTTCATACCACCCTCTAAATAAGCAACTGAACGTCCAGTTTCTGATAGCATCTCAGCTATCATCATCGATGAACCTTCCTTTGCGCAAACGACTAATACATCTTTATCCGCTGGGATTTTAGGTAAAATTTCTTCAACACCATCCAATAGCGCAAAATACGGAACATTTAGGTACTCAAATTTATGCCCATCAATTTTCCAATCTGCAAATGCATCTGCATTACGTACATCTAAAATAAATAAATCATCATTTTCGATTACTTTTTTCGCTACATCAGAAGCGTTCCATTTTAATAGTGACATCAATATTACCCCCTAAGGTATTATATTACTTATTTTTTTAGCGGAAAGGACATGCCTCTCCGCTTACTTGCTTTATTGAATAAAATCATTTACCCAACGATATAATTGCATTCATTATTTCCCTAGCCCGCTTGAAAAACGCCTTTTATAATCTGTGACCTTTAACTTCCTTCAGTCGAGATTTGGGCACTACTAAATTTTCGTGCATCATGAGCATTCATCTTAAGCAAGTTAAAACGTTAATGATGGTGCTGCATCTTTAGCAAATTCTAAAAATGTAACAGCCCCACCAACCTCAATACCATCTACGAAATCTTCAATCGTTAAGCCCATGACGTCCATCGTCATCTGACACGCAATAAATTTAACGCCTAATTCCTGTGCCATTTCCACTAATTGCGGAATTGCAGGTACATTCGCTTTTGCAAATCCTTCAGCAAAATGCTCTGCTCCAGCAGGCATCGGTAAAGCATGCATCCCTTGCTTATGAATTAAATTTAACCCTTCAAATGTGAAAAAGATTGCTACTTCCTTGTCAGAAGCCGCCGCTGCTGTCGCGATATTGAACACCTTATACGCATCGAAAAGACCACCGTTACTTGCAATAATTGCTACTTTGTTTGACATAATAAATTCCTCCATTTTAAATAGTTTTGAATAATTCGCCCGTCCAAGATGTCATACCTGGTAGGACGTTAAATACTTTTGTAAAACCATTTGCCTCAAGTTTTTGCGCCGCTAAGTCACTACGCGCTCCTGTACGGCAAATTACATAAATTTCTTGTTCTTTATCTAGTTCAGAAAGTCGCGCTTCAAGCTCACCCATCGGAATCGACTTAGCACCTTCAATATGACCGAAAGCAAACTCCGCTTCCTCGCGCACATCAAGAATAAGCCCATCTCTTCCTTGTATTTGCTGCAACTCAATTGTTGATTCAAACGTTTTTTCACCGACTGCATCTTGTGCACATTTACGAATATAATGTTTCAGCACAGCATCTTCATCTATCGTTCCAATATACTGATGCCCAACAGAGTCAGCCCAAGCAGCAATATCCGCTTTCGAACCTTTATCCGTTGCTGATACTTCTAAAATTTGGCCATCTGCTAATTCCGCCATTGCCTTTTTCGTTTTTACGATTGGCATTGGACAAGATAGCCCTTTAGCATCTAGCTGAAAATCTGCTTTAATTGTCATAACTTCCTCCTTATACTTATAGGGGTATTATTTTTAATAAAAAAATATAGAGTTGGCCATTGCATAACCTTCACTACATTTTTTACCGAACTTCACCTTCCCACGCAAGCATACCACCAACCATATTTGTCACATCAAAGCCTTGGCTTTCTAAAAATTGAGTAGCTCGACCACTCCGAGCACCTGATCGGCAAACCATAATATATGTTTCATTTTTATTTAACTCATGCATTCGAAACTCCAGCAAGCCTAGCGGAATATGAATAACACCAGGTATATGACCTTCCTGCACTTCATCTACTTCACGTACGTCAATTAATTTTAAAGTTTCGCCTTGTGCCAAAGCCTCTTGAACTTCTTTTGCTGCTATTTCTTTCACGATTGTTACCTCCTAATAAGCGCTCATGCCACCACGGACATTAGTTACACGCTCATATCCTAGTTTTTTCAATTGCTTGCACGCCTGACTACTACGCATACCACTTTGACAAATAACAACAACTTCTTTGTCCTTCGGTAATTTATCGTATCCAGAGCCAAGGGGGATATTTTTAAATTGAGGAATGTTTCGACCTTTGTACTCAGCAGGTGTTCGCACATCAATAAATACTTTATCCTTATCATTCAGCATATTTTTTAATTGTGCTGTTGAAATTGACTGCACCCCTTTTGCTGGCTTCATACGCCAAATTAAAAAACCAATAACAATCGTAATAATAATCCATGTTTCCAAGTGTACTACCTCCTATCCACATACTATAAAGGGTATAATGAAATTATCTACTTTTCACAACTAAATCCATCGCTTCTTGGATGGCAGTATTCATTTTCTCTGAATCTCCATCGGCAGTCGTTACACAATCTAACAAGTTTTCACTGACGATAACCCCTATCGTCCGATCAACCGCAGAACGTACGGCGGATAGCTGTGTAATCACATCTTTACAGTTTTGACCTTCTTCCATCATGCGTAAAATTCCCCGCAATTGGCCTTCCATTCGCTTAATACGATTGGCTGTTTTAGCATCGTACGCCATTATGTGCACGTCTCCCTTCAAATTTAGTAATCCATCTTGCTTACGTGCTTTATAATATACCCCAGCAGGTATATTGTCAACACGAAAGATCTAATTATTGTTTTTCTTACTTTTTTACATAAAAAAACTCTGCTACAAGTGCACAAAATGTGGCTTATAACAGAGTTAGTTATTATTTATTAGTTTGCTAATTGCATAGCTGGACCGAAGAATTCATAGTGAATCTTTTCATCTTTTACGCCGATTTCATGGAGATTTTTAATTACTGCTTCCATAAAGCCGATTGGACCACAAATATAAACGTCCGTATTGTTCGTTACTTGCTCAGCTAATAATTCTTTTGTCAGTAACTTGTCCTCATCAGAATAAAGCGCAGTATACGATGCATTAGGAAGCATGTTTACTTTGTCTTTAATGTCATCACTGAAAGCTACTACATTTTCATTACGCGCACATTGAATGAAATTAACTTCATTTGCTGCATTATCTTTTAATGATTGCAGCATACTGTTTAATGGTGTTACACCAATACCTCCACTAACGAATGTAATTGGCGCTGCACTTTCTTGTAGAACAAATAATCCTGCAGGTACGCTTACATCTACTAAATCTCCAACTTGTAACACATTATGAATGAAGTTAGATACTTTACCGTTCGGAGTATGCTCACTTTCACGTTTTACTGAAATACGGTAGCCGTCCTCTGCACTAGCCTGTGAAAGCGTATATTGACGGTTCAATAAATATTCTTCACCAGGTACTTTCACACGAATGCTAATATATTGGCCAGGTTCGTATTCAGGAAGTGGTGAGCCATCTTCATTTACAAAGTAAATAGAAGTAACAAGGTCGCTTTCAACTTCTTTTTTCGCTACTTTTAATGGTTTAAATAAACGCCAGCCACCATTATTTTCAGCTTTTTGATATAGCTCTTCTTCTACTTGAATGAAAACATCAGCAATGACGCCATAAGCTTCAGCCCATGCATTGATAATGTCATCTGTAGCTGCATCACCTAAAACTTCTTTAATCGCTTTTAATAAGAACTCACCCACGATTGGGTAATGCTCTGGTAAAATTCCTAAACTACGGTGTTTATGAGCTATTAACATAACTGCCGGTAAAATGGCTTCTAAATTTTCAATATGAACTGCCGCTGCATAAACTGTATTTGCTAGCGCAGTTTGTTGACGACCTTTTTCTTGGTTTGTGTGGTTAAAAATATTTAATAATTCTGGATGAGCTTGAAACAAATTTTTATAGAACGTCTTCGTAATTTCTACCCCATGAACTTCTAATACGGGTACTGTCGCTTTAATAATTTGTACTGTTTCTTGTTTTAACATATCGCATACCATCCTTTCGTGATTACAATATAACGCTTTCATTTCCTTAAAGCAATATCTAAAATACATCTTTAACAAAATGGACATATTTGATGTATTTTAAATACATCTTTTAAAAAAGTAATGTATTACTATAAATTATTGTAGAAATGATATAATTATTATAGTGACAATATAGAAAGTAGGGTGTTCCAATGCGATTAACTTTATACACAGATTACTCCCTTCGGACACTCATTTATCTAGGAGCAAAAGAAGAGGGTCAGCTCTCAACCATTCAAGAAATTTCAGATGCCTATAATATATCAAAAAACCATCTAATGAAAGTGACACACCAATTGGGGCTACTTGGTTACATCGAAACAATTCGAGGCAGAGGCGGCGGCATCCGTTTAGCGATTGACCCTAAATCAATTACTATTGGTGAAATTGTACGCCATACAGAAGAAGATTTTCACCTTGTTGAATGCTTCGACAAAGAAAATAACTTATGTAAAATCGCACCAGAATGTCAATTAAAAGGTGTTCTTTATGAAGCCTTACAAGCATATATGGCTGTCCTTGATCGTTACTCCCTTGATGATTTTTTACATTCAAAGGAAAAATTAATGGCTTTATTATTTGGCAAATAAAAATACCCGCTCAACAATTGTTGGTCGGGTATTTCTTTATAATTAATACTTTACGGTATCTTTTATAGTGCCTTTGAAAATATAATCATGTCCAATGCGCGTATACCATTTTCATAAATCGGCTCAGGATAATTACTGAAAAAATCTTTCTCTATGGCTTCCATACGAAAACCCGATTTTTGATAAAAAGCAATGTTATCGATACTAGAATTGGCTGTGCCTACTATAATATTTTTAAAACCTTGCGCTTCACAAACCGCATAAATTTTGTTTAAAACTTCCTTACCGATACCTTTACCTTGAAACGCTGGCACAACAGCTATATTTTTTAATTCTACTGTTGTATCAGACTGTGCAATAAGTAATGCGACACCTGCTAATTTCTCACCACATGTAATTGCGTATAATTCACCGTCATTCATATATTGACGAACGGCAACTTCACTTTCGTCTGCTAGTAATAGATAGGACATATAGCTTTCACGATCACCCTGCACCTTTTCAATAGATGTATGGTATCGAACAAAATCCTTCCGTTCAAAAACATTTAATACACACGGTTGCTTTTCCTTCAGTTCTAACCAAGAATGTTCCTGTGGAAAATCATTTTCTACCCCAATACGAATAAATGGCAACTTTTCTTGTGCCTTTTGTGAGCGAATATTGATCTTTCTAGCTCCTGCGAAAACACGTTCAAGTCCTAAATCAAAAAAAGCGATTTCTAAAATTGCCTTTTTCGCTTCCTCATTGTAGCCTTGGCCCCAAAACTCATGACCTAACCAAGATCCAATATGACAGTTTTTATTATCATGATCTATATACATTAGTGCCGTTACACCTATGAGTCGTCCTTCTTCATTTAGCACAACGCGAGGAACAGTTTTCCCCTCTTCCTCGTCTACACATTCACGTTTTATAAAGTTAATCGTATCTTCTACTTTCCCAGCAGGTAACCCAAGAGCATCCCGAACCTGTGGCATTGAAGACAATGCATGCATTGCTTCAGCATATTTAATGTCATGCTTCACTAAAGTTACTGCCATACCCTTTTCTCCTTTTTACGCAATTAAGTTTTACTATACCAAACATGCATTGGATTTTTACCTTCATCCTCTACTGGCATATGAATCATTCGAAACTCGCGTTCTTCATCTATTTTTTGTAAATCTGCATAGACCTCGCTTGAGCGGCTTAAACCTACTGCAATGGCATCAGCTAAAGAGTTTGCAAAATAAGCCTTATCCACTCCGGCCATCGCCATCGCGCCAAAGCACATCGGACAAGGTGCCCCACTTGCATACATCACCGTTCCGCGTAAATCTGTAGAGCCTAGCTTTTCTTGCGCTCGTCTTAAAGCAAGCAGCTCGGCATGACCCGTACTATCTGGTCGTAGGTGCAGTTCATTTACACCTTCACCAATGATTTCATTATTTTTTACTAAGACAGCCCCAAATGGTTGACCACCTTGTTCTATATTTTGAAGAGCTAGCTCCACTGCTCGCTCCATCCATCGGTTCATATATACTCCCCCTGATAATTAATTATACGTAAGTTGCCACGATACACCGAAGCGATCCTGAATCCAAGCAAACTGTTTCGAGAAACCGTAATTATCCAATGGCATTAACGCTTGACCCCCGTCCAATATTTGCTCAACAAGGCTTTCAATTTCTTCCTTCGTCTCACACTCTAAAAAGATTGATATCGCTGGAGTAAATGAAAAGTTATGTTTGATTGGACTGTCATTCAACTTGATTTTCAAACCTTTTAAATCGACTTCTGCCATAGCAACCTGTTGTGTGTTTTCCACATATGTCAAAGTTTCAACCGCTAATTCTGGAAACCATTGCTTGTATTGCTCCAAGGCATCATGAGCTTGTCCTTGAAACATTAAAAATGTAGTAGCACTTTTCATTTGTTTAATTCTCCTTCATATCTATTAATCCATTCCCCAGGAGTCATTTTCGAAACGAGCTCTCCTATTAAATCATAAGGAATATTTTTTGTACTAGTAAAACGAATACAACTTTTCCCCATATTTAACTTTGTTGGCACTCGCTTGGCGTACTCCTCTTGAAACCAAGACAATAAAGCGTTGTCTGCATAAATGCCCATATGATAAACAGCTATATGTCGCTTCTGCGCTGCCAAGCTAATAAATGGTAAGGGCGTATTAGGTGTTACATGATACCCTTTTGGATATGACGTTAACGGAACTACATAACTTATCATGTCGTAATTCATTGTTTGTTCAAATCCAGCAGGAATATTCGTTGCTATAACGTCCGCAAGCTTGGCAAAACTATCACGCCATTTTTCATCTACCAGTTCAATATATGCTTCCATAACTTCCACCCCACTTTTTAAAAATGTGTCATTGCACGATTTAAAAATATTCCTTAATAGTAGTATGAAGCTTATTTATTAGCAATAGCGTAAGCTCCTTTGTTACAACATTCGACAAAAGTTTTAACAGATAACTACTACATCTGAAAATATTCTTATACTTGGCCTTCCGCTTCCGCTTTTCGATAGTGCTCCTTCGTCTTAAAGCCAGCCCTTGTAATTTCACGCATCTCCACTAAACGAGCTAGCTGCGTTTCTTGCTTTTTCGCACTATAAATGTAGCGAGCCCAATCCTTTTGATATCCTGGCGTTAATGCATCGTAAAAGGCTAAATCAATTGGATGTTCTGCAAGTTCATCTCGCAATAAAGGAACCATACTTTCATAGTCACTTACACATTGACTACTTGCTGTTTTTTTCTTTCCTCTTCCCTTTGCATCCCGTTTAATGCATACAATGGAAAACGTATCATCCAAAGACATAAGACTTGAAAATTTATAATCGCTACCCGCAATATATTTTGCCTCGTCCACCTGAATTGCTGGGAAAATGTCATCTCGGTGAATATATTCTTTGTATTTTTTATTATTTTTTTTCGGATAAACAAAAAATAAATAGCCTTGCTCTGCTAACATGTTCTGTTTAAGTGTGCTTTTTAAATACGTTAACATTTCATCAATTGTAAACACAAAAGAAATGACGCGATCGTAAGGTGCGTGTCCTACATCCGAAATCCCCTCAAATAGCATCTTGTCTGGCAAATTGTGAATTGTAATAGAAAGTCCATCCTTTAATTTGAATTTCTTCTGCATCTTTTCAGCACCCTTTTGCATTTATTTACATTAAATTTATCATAAAAAATTTTAATTTAACTCTAATTGTCCAAAATATATACAAAAAACGCTTGAACATTCTCAAGCGTTTTAGTCTTTCATAAACTTCCTGATTGCATTTTATAATTTCTATAAACCATACCGTTTGTTTTTGTCATTCCGAATTTTTCATAGTATGGTACGAGGTCATCATCACAGCATAAATCGATCATATAAATATTATCGAGTTCTATAAGCATTCGTCTTACTAACTCCTTGCCTATACCTTTATTTTTGTATTGTGGTAATACTTCTAGTAAGGGGATATAGGCAGACAGAACACCATCACTAATTGCGGTAATAAACCCTATTACTTCTTTTGTATTATCATCAATCGCCAAAACTATTTTGCTGCTTTTCTCCAATAAACGTAAATGCGTTTGTGGATTAGGTGGACTCGGCCAGTCTACAAAAAAACCGTTTAACATATCTGAAGAAATACCTTCGAGTGAATTTTTATAAATCATTTTTCTATCAACTCCTAATATTATTTAACTATTAGTTAGCTGCTAGAAATCAAAAGAATAGTAACAAAATGCGACCTCCAGTATTTGTAATTATATAAGTTATTCTATTTACGTCTTCATTCTCCTGCTCATATCGTTACTTTTTTAAAATTCCCCACTTTGGATACGGTTTACTTAATCTTCGATGAAGCAATTAAGCCTTTAACAATCGGAATACCTATACCAATTAGTACAACTGGCAAGAACCACCAACCTAATCCATCTACCTTTCCTAATGCAACAAGTACAATTTCAAAAGAGATGACTGCAAATAAAATTAAGCAAAGGTTTTTTATTTCATTCAATATTTTACGGCTATTTAAATAAAAGGCCTCGACGTTGCTCTCATTTAAACGTGCTGGGTAGTTATGCATATATGGTACTTTTTCAAGAAGTCCTAAAAATATCCACAAAAAAATTCCGATACCCGGTAAAATGAATAGTTCTATTTTCGAACCCCATCGATCCACCTCTCCCGCACCATTAAAATGTGCTGGAATTTCTTCAGGTAAGGTGTTCCATTGAGAAATAATAAATATGATGGATACAATAAATATTCCGCCACCAATTATGTCCAAAAATTTTTCATACTTCGTTTTCGGTAATTTCAAAACCGGTCTATACATTGCTCCACATCCTCGTTTATCGTTAATTGTATTTACGTTACTTCCAACAATTAGGTTTCAAACATTATATAAATCGCGTTTTTCATGATACAATTTAGTTTCTTCTTCATAAGTAAACACATAGTACATAGTGCATAAATTGCCACCTATAAGAGTCCATACTATAACTAAATTCCCTCTTATTTCATATTTTTCACTATGAATAAACTCATAATGCTTTTTAAAATACATATAATCTGCTATAAATAAGTATATATACATATTTCACTTTTTTGTAACATTTCTACTAAATTACTAGGAAGGGACTTACAATACATGCGATTTACGATTTACAAAAAATTAATTCTCGGTTTTTTTATTGTTATTTTAGTTTTAATTGGCACTATAGCTTTAAACTTTAAGCAGCTTAATTCAGTAAACGGGACTTATCAAGAGTTACTCGAAGAACAGACAAAAAAATCTATTAGCATTCAAGAGCTAAGAGTAATTGCAAAACAGGAAATTGTAAGTATGCGTGGATATCTTTTACTTGGAGATAAACAAAATCGTGATGGTAATAAATCCGCTCGTGAAGAATTTAAAGAAAAATCCGAAAGTTTAATGGCAACATTAGAATCAAAAAAATCAATTGAATTATTAGAATCTGTCAATAAAAGTGAGCAAAATGTTCAGCAATTTGCTGATCGTATGTTTGCTTTAAAGGATGCTGGCGAAACAGAACAATATGAGAAATTAGACAGCTCTCAAGGTCGACTTATTCTTAAACAATTCGACGAGCGTGTTGAAAACCTTGCCAACTATCAAAGTGAAGCTGTAGAAGCAAAAATAGCTACTACCTCAAAAGATATTGATGCTATTAAATTAAACATGATTTCACTTGGTGTGTTTGCCGTCATCATTAGTCTGATAATTGCCATGATTATGGGAACTATTATTTCTCGACCTATTAAAGGGATGGCAAAAGCAGCGCAAAAAATTGCTGAGGGTGATTTAACAGCTGAACAAATTCGCATTAAAAATCGCGATGAAGTTGGTGATTTAGCCATTGCCTTCAATCAAATGGCTCAAAATTTAAAAAGTTTAATTACCAATGTTAGTCAAAACACAGCACAAGTAAGTGCTTCAGCTGCTGAATTAACTGCAAGTGCAGATCAAACAATCCAAGCTACTGAACAAATTACATCTGCTATGCAGGAAGTCGCTAGTGGCTCAGAGGCACAAGGGAAAAATGCTACAGAAAGCTCACAAGCTATGAAAAATATGACTAACGGCATTCAGCAATTAGCATCAACTACGGCAGCTGTTTCTGAACTTGCCATTGAAACGAATACTGAGGCAAACAAGGGGAATGAGTCGCTACATCGCGTCATTTCGCAGATGGATACTATTAATACAGCAGTTTTAGAATCTGCTAACGTTGTTAAAAATTTAGGTAACCATTCTGTTGAGATTGGGAATATTATTAGTATTATTACTGACATCGCTGAGCAAACCAATTTACTAGCATTGAACGCTGCTATTGAAGCTGCTCGAGCGGGTGATCATGGTCGAGGCTTTGCAGTCGTAGCTAACGAAGTGAAAAAGTTAGCTGAGCAATCTAAAAAGTCAGCAGAACAAATTTCAGGGTTAATTTCAGAAATCCAACAGGAAACAAACCGTGCTGTTACAGTAATGGATACTGGTACACAAGAGGTTCAAGTTGGTATGCAGGTTGTTAAAGTGGCTGAGGAAGGTTTTTCAAAAATCGTTGACCTTATTGAGCAAGTGTCAAAACAAATACAAGAAGCGACAACTGTTTCTGAGGAAATGTCTTCTAGTGCTGAACAAATCTATGCATCCTTCGATGAAATAGCTACAATTGCACAAACGTCATCTTCTAACCTTCAAAATGTAGCTTCTGCTTCCGAAGAGCAGCTTGCGACAATTGAAGAAGTTGCAGCTTCTGCGGCTACTTTATCGACAATGGCTGAAGAATTGCAAACACAAGTTTCTCGCTTTAAGGTGCAATAGCTAAGCGACTGACCTTACAAAATTCAGAATTGTTTGAGTGCCTGGCACTTTAGCCCACTTCGCTTTCCGCGGGCACATCGTAAGCCGCAGCAGTCGCAAACACGCGACTTGTTGCGTCTTACTTCTTGTGCGTTCCCGCAGGAGTCTAAGTGAGTTTATTCTTGATTAAAATATTCAAAATTGTTTGAGTGCCTGACACTTTATTATTTCGATCACTGCTGTTTCTTCAGATGGCACCTGTACAGTGGCATGCTGACCTACTGGATGCTCACCAACACAAACACTCGCTAATGCTTTTTCAAACATTGCAGCATCATTTGCATCATTGCCAAACGCGATAAATTGATTTTGTAATACCCCTAATTTCGTTAAACCTGTCCATTTATCAATCCCACTGGGGCTCATATCTAAAATGTTTTCAGATGCATGTTCATATAACGAAATTGGTAGCTTTCGTAGCTGTGCCAAAATATTTTGATGGTGCTCACCAGGGAATAATACAATTTTAACAATGTCTTTTAGTTCCTCCAGTACCACTCGTTTTGCAAGCTGTAGTGGATCTAAGTTTTGATAAATCGGATGTGATTCACTACCTGTGTAGGCGTAATCCCAGTCACCATCTACTAAATACGCTAATTGATAGGTTGTTATAATTTGTTTGATTGCTTCTATAATTTCTCCATCAAATGCTGCGATTTCTTTTATATCGCCATTGTTGGCTATAAAAGCTCCGTTTCCCCCAACCATTGGAAACGTGCGCATTGACTCTGGCAATACTGGTAACATATCTCGAATCGGGCGAGCTGAAGCAAAAATAACTTCATGTCCATTCTTTAGACAATCCTCTAATGCAGCCGTTATTCCTTCACTTAAAGGCTGACCTTTAAAACAAATCGTACCATCTAAATCAAATACAAATTTCACCGTTCTACCTACTTTCTATGTATAAAATCCATCCTCATTATCTCATAAATAAATGCCTATATTTGTGAAATATACATTTTAACATTCCATCTTACTAGCTACCGTTAAAACTATAATGATTAAAACTGAAAACAATTAATTTTTAGAATATTGTTGACATACTGACAATATCAACGTATTATAGCTTTCAACAACACATTGTTAAGCAAAGATTGGAAATAGTAAAAATGCCCGTGTACTTGTAGAGAGCCGATGGTTGGTGTAAATCGGTAGGCACACATTTTGAACTCATCCATGAGCTACTCCCTGAACCAAAATGAGTCAGCACATTTCTCCTGCTCCTAAAGCAGTGAGTTGAATGCCGTTTAAAAAGTAAGGGATGTCGGTTTCCACCGTTATTGGGATAGACAGTGATAGCTGTCGATAAGGGGGCTTTTTCTTTTAAAGGGAAGGTCAATTAGAGTGGTACCGCGAGCAAATAACTCGTCTCTATATTTTTATATAGAGGCGGGTTTTTTTTATTTTATTACAACAAAAGGAGTGTTTGAAAATGGGAAGAAAAATTTGGGTGTTTGATACAACTTTACGTGATGGCGAGCAAGTGCCGGGAGCAAAACTGAACTTATACGAAAAAGTAGAGATTGCACAGCAACTCAAAAAATTAGGCGTCGATATTATCGAAGCTGGTTTCCCGGCTTCTTCACAAGGTGACTTTGATGCGGTAAAAGCTGTCGCACAAAAGGTTGGTAATACGAACGACATTATGATTACAGCTTTAGCACGAGCAGTAAAAGCTGATATTGATTCCGTTTATAACGCTGTAAAATATGCAGAAAACCCAATGATTCATATGGTGCTTGGCACTTCTGATATACATGTTGAAAAGAAATTTAGTAAATCTAAAGACCAAATACTACAAATTGGCGTAGATGCTGTGAAATATGCAAAAACTCTTTTACCACAAGTGCAATATTCAACAGAAGATGCCTCCCGCTCAGATTTTGAGTACCTATGGAAAACAATTGAAGCCGTTATGAAAGCCGGCGCAACAATGATAAATGTGCCGGACACTGTAGGTTTCGCTGAACCAGAGGAATTTGGCGCTATGATTTATAAGCTTAATGATCGTATGAAAAACTTAAACGACAGTGTTTTATTAAGTGTACACTGTCACAATGACCTTGGTATGGCAACAGCTAACACACTTGCAGCCATTAAAAACGGTGCAGACAAAGTGGAATGTACAATTAACGGCATTGGAGAACGTGCCGGAAATGCTGCACTAGAAGAAGTCGTGATGGCACTAAAAACACGTAGTTCTGTTTATAATGCAGAGACGCGCATTAATACAAGAGAAATCATGAACACTTCACGCCTTGTTTCTAGCTTTATGGGCTTAGACGTACAAGTAAACAAAGCCATTACTGGAGACAATGCATTTGCTCACTCTTCAGGAATTCATCAAGATGGTCTACTTAAATCTCGCGATGCCTACGAAATCGTTCATCCAGAAGATGTAGGTCTAGATGATATGGAACTTGTCTTAACAGCTCGTTCAGGACGCCATGCCGTAAAAAATGCACTTGAAAAGTTAGGTTTTTCTAATCTTTCTACTGAGGAATTTGAAGGCATTTTCGATGGTTTCCTCAAATTAGCTGATGCGAAAAAAGAAGTTTATGACCATGACTTATATGTGATTGTAGAAAGTTATTATGAAAAGCATGACGCAAATCATGCCAATGCTACTCATTATAGCGAGCAATTTTTTGACATTGAAGATTTACAAGTCGTCAGCAACGCAAGCTTCCCTTCTGCTAGTGTAAAAATTCGCAAAGGTGAAGAAGTATTGAAAGCAAGTGCTGTTGGCTCAGGCCCAATTGATGCATTGTATTCTGCCATTGCAGATATTGTAAAAATTGATGTGAAGCTAGTAGAGTATAATATTAACAGCGTATCACGTGGCAAGGAAGCACTTGGTAAAGTTAAAATAACGATTGAGCATGAGGGCGAAAAATATATCGCAAAAGCTGCAGATACAGATATTTTAAAAGCTAGTGCGCTTGCATACATTAATGCAATCAACAGCATTGTTGTGGCGAAATTAACGCCTGTTATGAACTAACTTTCAAAAGCAAATTAAAAAAGCTGTATAACAATAAAAGGCATCAAGTTTCTTGATGCCTTTTGTTTCGTTAATTGGAACTTAGGGCGAGTGACAGGCACTCACACAATTTGAATACGCTAGAAATCAACGGCTGCTAGTGACTGTCATTAACTAACTTCTGATATTCTTCTTCAATTAGCCCCACATCAAGTCGTTCAAATAGTGGTGTCACTTCGCCAATGCTTTTCGGTAGCTCCACTTGCTCATACCACATCAATTCTGTTATGCCTAACATGCCTCGAATTTTCTCTGTGGAGAACGGTAAAAATGGCTGTAACACTTGTCCTAAATTTGCAATCATGTAGACGCACGTTGCAAGCGTTTCATGACAATCCGCTATATTCTCCTTCACCTGTAACCACGGTTGCTGCTCGTCAAAATATCGATTGGCCGCACGGATGTAAGCAAAAATTTCTTCTAACGCTTGCTTAAAATGTCCCGCTTCAATCGCCACACCAACATCACTAAACAACTGTATCGTCTGTTTCCTTACAGCCCCATCTACATCGACCTGTGGCACTTGGCTATCAAATGATTTTTCTATAAATTTCAACGTTCGATTGACAAAATTGCCGTAAGCTCCTAGCAATTCTCCATTATGACTATAAATAAATTCTCGCCAAGAAAAATCCGTATCACGATTTTCAGGTGCATTTGTTGTTAAAAAATAACGAATAGAATCTGCATCATAACGACTTAAAATATATGGCACCCAAACCGCCCAATTTAGGCTAGTTGATAATTTTCGTTTTTCTAAAGTCAAATATTCATTGGAGACAATATGTGTTGGTAATGATTTCGCACCAATACCCATCAATATCGCTGGCCAAATAACTGTATGGAATGGAATGTTATCCTTGCCATGCACATAATAAGAAATTGTTTCTTCATTCCATAAATCCTCAATCGCAATATTATGTTGTTTTGCCCATTCCATACTTGCTGTTAAATAACCTGCAACGGCTTCGATCCACACATAAATTTTCTTCCCTTCAAAGCCAGGTACTGGTACATCAATACCGTTTGGCAAATCTCTTGTAACAGCACGGTCAGGAACACCCTCCGCTAAGTAACGTTCGGTCAAGCCTATTGCATTATCTCGCCAGCGCTTTTCCGCCTTTGCTTCAGCTACAAAAGTTTCTAGCCTTCCTTGAAATTGACTAAAAGTAAAATAAAAATGCTCAGTTTCTCGAATAACAGGCTCATTGCCACAGATTTTACAACGCTTGTCGATTAATTCAAGTGGGTCTAAAATTTTCGAACAATTATCGCACTGATCTCCACGTGCCTTTGCCCCACAATTTGGACAAACACCTTCCACAAAGCGGTCAGGTAAAAACTGTTTGTCCGTTTCACAATAAGCCTGCTCAATTTTCTTTTTGTATAAATAATTATTTGCCATCAGCTGTAAAAAAATTGTCTGTACAGCTTCATGGTGATGCTGAGCATCCGTTCTCGTATATAAATCGTAAGTAAATCCTAAATCATGAAAACATTGCGTAAATTCTTGATGATACCGATCTGCAATCGCACTTGTCGTCGTATTTTCCTGTGCAGCTCGAATCGATATTGGTGTCCCATTACAATCACTACCTGAAACATACAATACTTTGTCACCTTTTTGTCGGTAATATCTAGCCAAAATATCACCTGGTAATAATGCGGCAATATGCCCTAAATGCAATGAGCCATTGGCATATGGCCAAGCTCCTCCAATTACTATTGTCATCCTAAGTTGCTCCCCTCAATTTATTAAATTCTACTCTTAAGCTGTCGCGAAAAAAATCGGACAGCTATCAGCGGCATTCTCTTCATTCAATGGACAATAGAAATATTCCCTAGCCTCCATCGTTTTTGAAGATAAAAAAAACGCCCTAATCATGACTGATTAGGACGAGTATACCCGTGTTACCACCTATATTTACAAATAGCTCACACTATTTGCCTCAATCAGTACGTCTTGCATTCATATAAGAGATACTGCCGCTGTTGTAACGAGTGCCCATCTCGTCGTAATCTACTCACAAAAATGCTTTCGGTACGAAGCTCAAAGGTCATTTTCAAAAGGGTTCATTTACCTCATTTCCACCAACAGAGGCTCTCTATTAAATGCTTGTCCAATTTACTTTTCCTTTTCAACGCTTTGTTATAGTTTGGCACTATTTTACTCTTTCCCCTTATAAAATGCAATGTAAACATTTATCTTCGCTTCGAATTAGTGAGAAATAGTAGGTAAATGCTTTGAAATATCATATAGATTATCTATCACGATATGTGCCTTTTGTAATTCAGAGTCCTGCGCAAAATCAAAGCGTACACCTATGGAAAATAGATGATTATCCAGTGCCGCTTGGATATCAGATGCACGATCTCCGACAACAGCACCGGTTTGAATGTTATTTTCTTCGATTACACTTTTTACTAAATCGGATTTATGACCACTTGGAATAGACTGAATACTATACGTCCCTTCTATATAACGATCTAGCTTATATGTATCTACAATTGCTTGCAAATACTCTTTTTGGCCATTGCTCGCTATGTATAAATGATAGTCGTTTGCTAACGTAGCAAGTGCTTGCTCTGCATTCGGATATAATGCGCCTTTGCCATTTATTATCAGCTCAATAAGCTTGTCATGAAATAGGGCATTACTTGCTTCACGGACCTCTAAAGTATGCATAGGACATAAAGTTTCCCATACAACAGGCAATGAAACTCCCATAATTTCACGGTATTGTTCAATCGGTGTGTCCCCTTGCCATAACCCCTTTGTACGTAGCACATCAAAAGTCGCTGTCAGTGCTGGCTCCAATATAAGATTCGTTTGAAATAAAGTACCATCCATATCGAAAATAATTGCTTTTTTCATAATATAACCCCCTTAGTCATTGTTAATCATTGAAAAATTCCATATGCGTTTTTTCGTTTTTATAATACTCTAGGCGATCCTGTAACGTACCTGTATGGAACTCAAATTTATGACCATCTGGATCGGTAAAATAGATGGACTGTTTATCTCGTTCATCTCTTTGTCTGCCCTCTAAAATATTAACCTTATAACGTACAAGCTTGTCATACATTTTCTCAAAATCTTCTTCATCGATAGAAAAAGCAATATGTGTATAGGAGCGATGTATTTCGTTACGTGGAATATCCGCTTCCTCGTTTAGTGCAAGCCACAGCCCATTTAAATCGAAATAAGCAGTGCTTCTCCCTTGCACTAATAGCTTGGCATCAAAAACATTTTGGTAAAATGCTATTGATTGCTCTAGACTAGACACTGAAAATAAAAAATGGTTAATATTTTGTATAGCCATAGTACATCTCCTTTACCGATTAACTCGCTTATCAGATAGCAACTTCGCAACACGATGGCGAAGTTGCTCTTAAAAGCTTGTTAACTATTTTTTGCCCTTCTTCATGCCTTTCGCAATTTGCTTCCATTTGCGTTGCTCATTCAGCTTTGCCTGCATATTCGTTTTTCGCTCAATAAAAGCAAGCTCCTTTTGCAACTTGAAATAGCTTTGCAAACGTGATTGTTCAAGTGCTCCATCTTTAATAGCTTGTTGCACCGCACAGTATGGCTCCATATGATGCGTACAATCTCTGTAACGACATGCGGCTGCAAATTCTTCAATATCGCGGAAACTAGAAGATAGACTTTCACTTTGATCCCATAATTGCAACTCACGCATTCCTGGGGTATCGATTAAGCAGCCACCACTTGGCAATACAATTAATTCTCGGTGTGTTGTCGTATGGCGCCCTTTGGCATCATCCTCCCGAATACCTGAAACTTTCATAAGCTCTTCTCCACTTAAAGCATTCATTAAAGTGGATTTCCCTGCACCCGATGAACCGAGCAGTGCACCTGTCACCCCTTCTGTAAAGAGGTTCTGAATAGCTGTTATGCCTTCGCCTGATCGTGCACTAGTTACAAAAATATCCACACCAAAAGCTACAAGCTCGACTTCCCGTACCATGCTCGAAATATCTTCACATAAATCAGCCTTTGTCAGTACAATTACTGGCTTCGCACCGGAATTCCAAGCGGCTACTAAATAGCGCTCTAAACGACGAATATTAAAATCTGCATTTAAGCTCATTACAAGTAGCACAATATCAACATTTGATGCTACAATTTGTTCCTTTATTTCCTGTCCTGCAACCTTACGAGAAAACACGGACTTTCGGTTAAATAATTTATGAATTATCGCCTTTTCTTCCCCCGCCATTTTCTCGACTAATACCCAATCTCCAACTGCTGGATAGTCCTCTCTTGCTACCGATGTATATGCAAAATGTCCAGCGACTGTAGCTAGCCATTCACCTTCTTCAGCTAGTACACGATATGAATGCTTATGCTCCAAAGTAACTCGTGCAGGTACACAGTTCGCTAACTTTGATTCCTCTTTAAACGCAGTTACTTGCTCTTCAAAATAAGTTGAAAACCCTAATGTTGTTAATTTCAATTGTTATTCCTCCTAAATGTGTCTATCAATTACGCCTCTAAGTGCGAAACAAGCATAAAAAAACCTTGCAACTGCAATTCGGCAGTTACAAGGTTTCACAGGCACGTTTAAGGGAATACACAAATAGCCTTTGTCACATAGTAGTCGTTAACTCTACGGGCAAGGTCAAATCGCATATTTTAGGCGTGTGAAATTGAACAAACCGAATTGCAGTTCGTTAAAAACGGATCTATTCATCATGTCACATCACCTACTTCCAATTTAGATATTTCCAATATATCTATATTGTTCATAATTGTCAAATAAATTTATTGAAGCATGTACGCCCTTCCTATCTGCATACAATGTACAAGACCACTATTTGCGAAGGAGATGTTGAATTGTCAAAAATTATTTCTATCAGCACATATCAACCACCTTACACATTGCAACAGGCGAACGCAGAGGCGTTAACAAAGGAGCTCTTTTATGAAAAAATTCCAAAGTTAGAGCGTTATTTAAAAGTATTTGATAATGGTGGCATCGATACTCGTCATTTCTGTGTACCCGCTGAGTGGCACCGTAGTGAGCATACTTTCGAAGAACGTAACAATCTGTATATAGAGCTAGCAACACAATATAGCGTTGAAGTCATTCAAGCCTGTTTACAAAATGAATCTTTTTTAGAAGCACCTATTTCCCCTAAAGATATTGATGCTATTATTTTCGTGAGTAGTACGGGCATATCTACACCAAGCATAGATGCTCGTATCATGAATCAACTGCCTTTTTCTGATAGGTTAAAGCGCATACCATTGTGGGGGTTAGGCTGTGCAGGGGGAGCTGCTGGAGTTAGTCGTGCTTATGATTATTGCAAAGCGCATCCTCAAGAAAAGGTACTTGTTGTATGTGTCGAACTTTGTAGCCTAACTTTTCAGCAAAACGATCTTTCTAAAAGTAATTTAATTGGCGCCTCCCTATTCGCTGACGGTGCTGCCTGCATACTCGTTTGTGGGGACGATGTTGCAATTCCGACAAAAAAACCAATTCCTTCAATTGTTTCAACTGGTTCTAAGTGGATGCCCGATTCAGAAAATGTAATGGGCTGGAATATTAAAAACAATGGCCTTCATGTCGTTTTCCAGAAAAGTATCCCATCCATTATTACAAATTGGCTTGGTCCTTTCATTGAACAATTTTTAGTTGAACAACAACTTTACAGTGAGCAGCTTGATCATTTTATTGCACATCCAGGGGGAAAAAAAGTGTTAAAAGCGTATGAGGATACGTTATATCTTGCTGAACAAAAAACCGACATTTCTCGGGAAATATTACGTCAACACGGTAATATGTCTTCTCCTACTGTTTTGTATGTACTAGAGCAGTTTATGTTAAATGAAGGGCAAATAGATGATATTGGGTTGCTAGTCGCCCTCGGTCCAGGCTTCTGTGCAGAGGCTGTATTACTTAAATGGAGGGAGTAATATGCTTTTTTACATTATTTTAATTCTTGTTATTCTACAAAGATTAGCAGAGGTTTTAATAGCAAAACGTCATGAAAAATGGATGTTTGCAAAAGGAGCCTATGAAGTCGGTGCTTCACATTATCCCTATATGGTTGCTATGCATGTTAGCTTTTTTCTATTTTTAATTGTTGAAGTAGTTTCAAATAAAAATGGTCCATCGTCCTTATTCCCGTTATTTTTCTTATTATTCCTTATGGTGCAAGCTTTGCGTATTTGGTGTATCCGTTCATTAGGACCATTTTGGAATACGAAAATACTGATTTTACCTGGCGCAAAAGTTGTACGTAAAGGCCCTTATACATTTATGCGACACCCAAATTATGCCGTTGTTAGCTTGGAGATTCTTCTACTACCAATTATGTTCCAAGCTTATTTCACAGCATTTTGCTTTACGCTCTTAAACATTACAATGCTTTCAGTACGGATTCCTATTGAGGAAAAAGCATTACGTGATGCGACAAACTATAATCATGTATTTAAAAAGGATCTACCACAAAAATAATGTGGTAGATTCTTTTTTACGTAAATCGTAAATAAGGTCGATTTTCATTACAAATTGGCTACTTTTTGCTAGCGCGGCTTATCTCACAATCAAGCAGCACTACATTAACTCCACTCCCAATGAAAGGGATCCTCTAGCTTGCCCCACGGCTCTGTAAATTCATCAGTCGTCAATAAGCATGCATCTAGTTTTTTTGTTATTGCTTCTTTGTCTAAATCGATGCCTATAATGACTAGCTGTGTCATACGGTCACCAAATTCCTCATCCCAATCCTCCAAAACCTCTGGGCTTTGTAAAAAAACATCCTTTTGCTGCGCTGTTGGTAATGCCGCTACCCAATAGGAAACAGGTTCAATTTTTGCAGAGGAACCTGCCTGTGACAATAACAACGCTACTTCCTGATGTTTTGCGCTCCAAATAATACCCTTTGCACGCACAATGGATTGAGGCATATTATCACACCACTCAACAAAACGCATCGGATGGAAAGGCATTTTACGCTTATACGTGAATGAAGCAATGCCATACTCCTCTGTCTCCGGTGTATGATTTTCATGCCCAAGTTCTAACTCTTTTAACCAGCCAGCAGATTCTGATACTCGCTCAAAATCAAAACGTCCTGTATTTAAAATTGCACTTGGCTCGATTACACCATTAATTGTACGTATTAGCGTTGCCTCAGGTTGTAATGCACGCAAAATACGTTCTAATCGTTCAAGTTCGTCTTCTGTTACGAGGTCACACTTGTTCAATACTAAAACATCACAAAATTCAATTTGGTCAATCAATAAATCTGCCACATCTCGTTCATCTAATTCACCAACAGCTTCCTTACGCTCTAACAAGCTTTCGCCTGACTGAAAATCATGCCAAAAACGGTGTGCATCGACTACAGTCACCATCGTATCGAGTTGACAAAACTTTGTTAAATCAATTCCAAGCTCCTCATCCAAATAACTGAACGTTTGCGCCACTGGAATAGGTTCACTAATACCCGTCGACTCAATTAAAATATAATCTATATTTCCAAGCTCCGCGAGGCGTTTAACCTCTTGTAATAAATCCTCACGTAACGTGCAACATATACAACCATTGGAAAGCTCTACGAATTTTTCCTCCGTTCGAGAAATACCACTTCCACTTGCAATAAGTTCTGCATCAATATTAATTTCACTCATATCATTGACAATAACAGCCACCCGTATATTTTTCTCATTTTGTAGGACATGATTCATCATCGTTGTTTTACCTGAACCTAAATAACCACTTAAAACAGTCACTGGAATTTTCTTTGTCGTCATATTCCAACCTCCTTAAATCGTAATCATTACTATTTACAAGTTGTAATTTAATCATAGAAAAGCTGAAAATGCAATGCTTAACTTTTTGTGTAGCTACATCTTGACAATAGAAAATAAAAATAATAATGTATAAAGCGTAATGATTACTATTTAAAAGGAGTTGATAGGATGCGTGTTCAAATTATTTTAGCCTGTACAGAAACTGGAGATAAAAACTACATTACTTCAAAAAACAAACGAAATAATCCAGAAAGACTGGAGTTAAAAAAATATTCTCCTCGTTTAAAGCGCGTAACGTTACACAGAGAAACAAAATAAAAAAATTCATCGTCAACTAAACAATCCTGTCAAAGGTTTTAAAAGTTCCGCTATGTAAGATAAAAAAATTCGATATTTTGCTTCAATATAGTTTAGAAGTGAGCACTAGTAGTTCGGAGCACCTGCTCAGAACGTAAGGCGCAACAAACTACAAACTTTCGAGTGTTGCGCCTTACGTTGTGCTGAGCGGAAAGCGCCCGCAGTAGCGAAGTAACGATTACAGCAAAAAAAGCGCTAGATTGATTGTAGTCAATCTAACACTTTTTCTCTTCATACCATCCTTATAAACAGCCTGGTTTTACATAGACCTATTCACATTAATCTCCATAGCGAGCTGAGTCAATTGGTGCTCTAAGTCATCTAGGATACGAACTTTCTTCTCTAGTTGCTCCTCAAAATCATTGGATTGTGCTATTATTTTTTGTATCTTAGCATCTAGATTTAAAAGCACCTTCGAATTGACAGCCATATTTTCGCCATTTAAGCCTACAGCACTTGTGTTGTTGTTTTTAATATCCATTAACTCAAAGGACAATCTATTTATTTCATTATCTCTTTCTACTAACTCCTTAACTAAATAGTCATATACATTATTTTCGTCATGTCTCTGTATGGCTTCGACTATAGCATTCATTTTTTCATTCGCTGCTTTTGTAAATGTACTTAGCTGTATTTCAAGACTTTCAATCGCCTGCTTTTCTTCCGCTACATAATTTCTTTTAATAGCGAGCAGTTCGTTATTATTAGCGTTTGTAGTTTGCCGTAATTCTTTATTCTCAGAACGTAAATGTTCAATTTCTCTTAATAATGTATCTATCGAGGAAATGTGTTTTTTTCGTTGAATTTCCCTTCTCTGTATATCCTCATTATAAGCCTTTAATTCCTTTTCATTCGTTCTTTTTAATTTCATCCGATCCATCGCTAGCTCTTTATTACGTTTCGTCAATTGAACATTTTCCCGCTCTAGTCTAAGTACGAGTGAATAATAATCGCTATCTCTAAGTCTATTTATTTCATTTTTATATTTAGCAAGTTCTGCTCTTAAAAAAATAATCATTTGCTGGAGCTGTATAGGATCGTTATTTTTAACGCTTTGATTATCCACGTTAGTACCTCCTATCACGTTAGCTTTTCAAATAATCTATTATTTCCTCAAATTGCACTTTATTATCAGCTATTAAATCATCAAGTTCTTTTATGAGATGCAATTCAAACTGTCCAGTTATATTCTCTTCTGGTGCTCTCTTGTCGCCAGATAATAAATAGGAAAGCAGTAAATGCAACGTACTTTTTTCAAGAAATGCAAAGCTATTATCTCCCCCCTTTCTAAAGTCCGTGACATTACTAAGTTGATCCTTCATAAAATGACGAACGATTTGTTCTAAACCTGCCTCTAGTTTTTGTTCTTCTATTTCACTCATCTTGATCCTCCTGTACAACGTTAATTCCATTGAGATTAATAGGATTTAGTACGAAGACACCGTCTTGTAGCTCATCACAATATGTAAAGCCCGTTATTGTACCAGCATAGGATAAATTATGGGACCATTTAATTTGGAAATTAGTAAATGAAATCGTCTCATTTGGTTCAATTGTTGTTTTGCCTATTGGTTTAAGCCAAAATTCTGTATTGTTAGAGCTATCATTTATTCGTTCCCAGCTACCCGCGGTTTTTAAATTTTGACTAAAATGCTCATATACATATCTACCTGAGAAGGAAAACGGGGAATCTTCAGGTAGCTTTATGCACAAATAAGGATTTGTTATTGGTTGATTACCTATATTGCGAATATGATAAGAACCAAGACATAGACTCTCCTGTTCTGAATCATAAGAAATATTAAGAGAAGTCGTGAAATAACTAATAACACTTACATTTTTTTGAAAATTTTGTTCCTCCATTAGCTTTTTTATTTCACGGACATAAAACGTCGTTTGCTCTTTAAGATTCTTTATTTTTTCTTCGACAGAATCTTTATGAGTACTCATAATTAGTGCCCCCTTGCCTATATAATATGTAACAAAAATAAAAAAAGAGAGGATAACCCTCTCTTTAAGGTATGACATATGTTTATGTGTTAGCACTCTTAACCCATAGTTGGGAAAATAACGGAGCATTGCTTTGGACGAACCGTAGACGGGCATGAGAATGGTAAATCTGCTCTTGGCTCGCAGTAATTCGCTAAGAATTCCACAGTAACTGGGAATGTAGATTGAATACTTTGACAAACTGCTACTGTTATTGTCAACGCAGAAAACGTAATTGTTCCAGTACCAGCAGTAAGCGTACCCGTTGTACACACGAAGCAATCTAAATCAGTATAAAGGATTTCTACATCTGTTCCTTGAGGTGCGCATAATGTAACTTGTTCACAACGTGATACCGGAATCTCACTACTTGTTAATACAGCTCCAGTTGGTAAAGTAACAACAATCGTAAGAATGAAGTTCTTTTGAATATTTAAGTGTTGTAGACAAACTGTTGCTCCATCAATAGAAAATTGACGGTTCTCACGATTTAAAATTACGATTGGGTTTGTCGCAGCCGGAGTTACTCTACATGTGACAGTTGCACCTGTTAAAACCGTCGCCGGTGTTACGCCTGGGAAGGTAATTGCACCAGTTGGAGAAATATCAAATGACATTTCCTTTACAATCCAGTCATATACTTTATCGACGTTTATACAAATTAGTTCGCGCGCCTGGGATGGCATATTATCTTGCATCCTTTTGACACCTCCATAAGTTTTTTATCTTTCGTTTGTAGCATATGATTTTTAGCGTTAAGTGCATGGGCTAACAAATAATTTACCATGATAATTATTCAACAAGTGTTATTGCTATTTACTATTAAAGAACACTTTTCTCCCCTTTCGAGTTGGATTAAATGATTTGTAACAGAAAGTGGGGTTTTTTAATAAAATACTAATGGACTGAAAGGGGTGAAATGCAATGGAAGATTCAAAGTTGTACTCCACTCAAGACATTGAAAAATTAAAAGAAAAAATTGATAGCTATAAAGAAACGTTAACAACATTAAAAATGGGTACTTCAATCGAGGATTACTTATTTATGAAAAATGAGTTTGAGGATCTTAAAAAACAAATTGTACATTTAGAAGGACTCACAGAAACAATTGATGGTAAACACAGTATGCAAATTAAAGAATATGAAGAGCAAGTCAAACAGCTTTCTATTCATATTGAATCCCTCAATCAAGCTATTGAGGAAATGAATCAAGAAATTTTAGCCGTATTAAATAAATTAATAACCGTTGAAACCAATATACCAACAGACAATTTCCCAACAAATGTTGTTGAAAGTTCAGTAAAAAATATAGCCCTTCCTTCGAGAAAACTTCTAGAAAAAATAGAACAAACTACTGTACAACCACCATTACCTACCACTGAACCAAGTTATAAATTCCTTCAAGATTTGGCTGGTAAAGCTTTTAATATGAACAATGGAGTACCTTTTCCTCCTAATAATAATCCTGTACAAAAACAAGAAGAACGCCATTTTAACCAGCACTATTTTCAATCAATCAATACACACCCAAGTCAGATTTATAACGGTTTATATAGAAACACCACAGCAGAATCAACTTTTCATTTTAAAAATGCAGCAGACACGCAAGGAATCCCAGTAAGCGTTGTAGAAGCAAATAGTTTAACAGCTCCTATAGCAAAAGAGGAGACTACGGAAGCTATTGCTCCTACTGCTACTGACATGAACATAACAGAAGTCTCTGCTCCTCCCACAAATGAATTGAACATAACAGAAGTCTCTGCTCCTATCACAAATGACTCGGACATAACAGAAGCTTCTGCTCCTACTACAAATGAATTAGAGATAATCGAAGCCTCTGCACCTAACGCAAATGATTTGGAGATAATAGAAGCCTCTGCTCCTCTCACAAATGAATTAGAGATAACAGAAGCATCTGTTCCTAACGCAAACGACTTGGACATAGTAGAAACCTCCGCTCCTAACGCAAATGACTTGGACATAACAGAAACCTCTACATCTATAGTTCTTACATCTTCAATTATTCAAGCTGAGCCTTCATCTTTAAGCGTATCGAATGAAAACATAGAACTAGTAAAGGAAGAAAGCATTGCACAAATGGAGTTCAATAACCAAACTGAAGATATAAAAGAAGTAGTGGAGGAAGAAGTGAAGAAAGAAAAAAATTCTTTATTTTTCAATCTATTTCGGAGACGCAATTAGCTTGAAATTCTCGGAGGAAAAACAATTAAACCTTATACAATCAACCATCATTATTCCTATAGATAAATGTCCAATAAGTATCCAAAAATACATATTGGACTTTTTTACGTCCAATAATATTAGAATTCTGCTTGCAAGTATCGTTAAATAACTTTTAAGCACGGTTAACATGTAATAGTGGTTTTTCAAATTTTCACTAGTAGACAATAGACTAACCCGTAGCACTTACAGGCATTTTTCTCTTTTTCTTGTATTGTAAAAATAGCTTTATGAATGTAGTTGATAGCCCTTTTTCTTTATTCTTCTATGAATAGAATAATGAAGAAAGGAGGTGTAAATATGTTCTTATTTGACCCTATGTCTAATAGTGGATGTGGTTGCTCATCTAGATCAAACAATATGGAATGCCAAAATTTCGGCCCATTTTTAGCAATTGATGCTGCATGTATCACTCCATCACAACCTGTTATTAACGGTTCCATTATTCCATTCTCTTCTGGGGTTACACCTGTTGTGTTAACTTCTTTAGTAACTGGTTTAATCGCTACACCATCCCTTATTGGATTCGGTACTGCAATTCCTGGTGTTACGCTCGTTGGAGAAACAGTTGATTTATCTGGCGTATTAACAGAGGCATTTACTGTACCACGCGCAGGTAGTATTACAGGCCTTTCTGCATCATTCTCTGCTACGCTTGCCGTTACTTTAGTTGGTAGTACTACTGTTACTGCTACAATCTATCGTGCGCCTGCTGGAAGCACGGTGTATACAGCTACAACTGCTACTGTTAATTTAGCTCCACCATTTACAGGCTTAATAGCAATAGGTACTACAGCATTTGGTTCAGGCAGTTTTGCACCAGTTCCAGTCACTGCTGGTGACAAATTAGTAATGATCTACTCTATGACTACAGCTGGTGTAGCTGTTGCACAAGTACTTACTGGTACAGCAAGTGCTGGCATTACAATTCAATAAATTATTTTTTAACGTCCCAGTTTATTCGACTAAAAAATCCACACACATTTGAATAGTCAAAATTTTAAAAGGCGACTTTCCTCAGAAGTGAGGATAAGTCGCCTTTTTTATTTATTTTGCAAGAGCATTTTGTATATGGGCAAGATGATGCTTTCCATGCCATGCATAGAGAGCGAGTGCTTTTTCAAGCGTCATTAGCCCGTTGTCTGGATGCTGAAAAGCCCGTTGTAATTGCTCATCCGTTAAGCTTGTCAGCAAATACACCCAACGTTCATGTAAACTTTCAAGTAACTTATAGGAAGTGGCGACAGGCATATCAGAATCCGGAAGCACTGCCCAATCCTCTTCATTGTATGGCTTAATAGTCGGTGTATCTTCGGTTAAAGCTAATTTAAAGCGAATAAAACTATTCATGTGACTATCCGCCAAATGATGGACCAATTGTGTTACAGTCCAACCATTCTCTCGGTAGGATTTCGCTAATGATTGTTCACTTGCTCCACTTATTGCCTCCGCTAATTGCCTCGGCAATAGACGGATATCATCAATCCATTTCTGTACTTGCTGTGCCGTTACTACTTCTGGAAATTGAAATTGTCCAATCGGATATCGTAAATCGTTCATTTAGCTAGCCCCCGTTTCTCTTTCTAATTTCATTATACTACCAATTTAGAAGTTTCATTTCATTTAAATTTAAAATTCTATCGGCGATTGCGTGAGTTTTATCAGCGATTTGAGCACTTCTATCGGCGATTGCTCGACTTTTATCGGCGATTCGGGCATTTTTATCGGCGATTTTCCTATTTCATGCCAAAACCAACTAATGATTTCAAAGGATGTATAATCGGAATCTCGAACTCCTTTTCAAATTGTTGTGCCGCTTCGACCATCGATAGCTGGGCAACAGAAATTAGCCGACCTTCGCTCATTATTTCCCGGAAATATTGTATAATTGCATTGTTGTATGCTTGCTTTTTCCCTTGCATAATAAGCTCAAATGTATTGTTTATAACCTTCGCCTGAACGTCTATCGCTTTATCATGGAGCTTAGCATATTGGTAGAGTCTCTCCATCGTGCCATCCACCGTTGCAGGGTTTGTAAAAAGTATTATTTGTGGTTGCGTCACTTCGCAAAGTGATTGAAAAAAGGGTTCATCTATTTTAATAATTGGAATAGATAATGACAACTCTTCTTCCTTTAACAACGCAATATAATTTGTACATGTAATTAAAATGGCATCGACATTACAACTTGCTATCCACTCTACTTGCTCCTTCACCTTTAATGACAAACCACTAGTACCCTTTGCCACATGCTGAATAAGTCCCGGATCAACAAAATGCTCAAGCTCTAATTCATGTATGCTATTAAATGCCTGCTCTATGTAGTCTATATTGGAATAGTGTGCGTGCAAACAGCCTATTCTTTTCTTCAAATGCACTCCCCCTAAAGTTTCTTTTCCATTGTTACAATCGGAAGAGAAAAGCCATTACGATTTTCTCCTATCGTTTCTTTAGTGATAACATATCCTAACGAGCGGTATAACTCAATATTACGTGGTACATTCATACGGACTTTACATTCACTAATCATTTTCCCTTGTGCACGTGCATAATTTTCAAGTTCAACTATTAATGCTTTTGCCAAACCTTGCCCTTGCTTTTCTGGAACTACAGATAACCGAAAGAAATAAATGCCTTGATTACTCAACGTAAATCGAACCATTGCTACAGGTTGATCTTCCATATAACTAATAAATGCTTGCTCGCCATTATTGAGCGCCTGTTCAATTGATTCTACCGTTTCACTTAATGCACTGGATGGTGGCGTTGCATGTTCATATTCTTTAAAAGCCTGAAGCATTAATCTATGCACTACTTGTGCATCCTTACTATTTGCCAAAATAATTCCCATCTAAGTCACATCCTTTTAATTATAAATACATATTATTGCATTTTTATCCATAAGTAAACCGCATTACCAAAGATAATGCGGTTACTGAATTAATATTTATTCACAAAACGTATTGCTCTACTCATTACAGTGGGTACGACAGACGCATGATTTTCATTCAATGCTTCATAAAATTCAATACTCATTACTTGCATTAGCTCATTGGCCATTTGTCGTCCGTCATCTACCATAAATGTTTCAAGTTCCCCTACACCGATAAATAATTGTTCGTTCACTTGCTTGTGCTCTTCCATAAATACGCTTGCCTTATGGAACAATTCATGTTCATTCCACCAGATGGAAGGACTAATAGCTATATAACGTTGGAAACTATGTTTTTCATTCAATAATTGCCACAACACAAAATAGCCTGCTAAAGAGTGCCCAAATAAAGTTTGATGCTGTTCATTTATATGGAATTGTTGCTGAATTTGTGGCTTTAATTCCTCCTGTAAAAAGCGACTAAAACTCACTGCACCTCCATGCTTATCATATCCATTTCCTTTAAATCTTGCAGGATAGCTATACGTTTCGGCTGGTGCTGTAAAATCATAAAAACGTCGTTCATGCATATCAGCCCCGTGTCCTACACCGACGACAATAGCAGGTACGATGCCTGTTTTGGGCGCATTACGACTTTGCAGGCGAATTGCTTCCTTCACCAAATTGAAGTATGACGATCCGTCTAATACATATAAAACTGGAAAGCCGCCTTGAGGTATTTCCCCTTGAGGTACATAGATGTTTATTGTATACGTATAATCAGTAAACTTCGAATTCATTTCATAAGAAATAAAATCTGTTACGTTAATTGCTTGTTCTACAGTCATTTATCTTCCTCCTTTAAAACATCATAGCCATAACATACAGGAGTGTTTGTTGCTGGGTCTTCCATAATTCTTGCCGTAATATTGAACACTTTACGCATGACGTCCGCACATAAAATTTCCTGTGGTGTTCCCGTTTCCACAATAACACCTTGACGCATAGCGATTAAATGATCAGAATATCTTGCTGCATGGTTAATATCATGCAAAACCATAACAATCGTACAGCCGTGTTGTTCATTTAAATTTTTTACGATATCTAAAACCTCTAACTGATGCGCCATATCTAAATAAGTCGTTGGCTCGTCTAACAGCAAAATGCTCGTTTCTTGTGCTAATGCCATTGCTAGCCAAACACGTTGGCGTTGACCTCCAGAAAGCTGTGCAAGCTCTCGGTTGCGATACTCCAATGTATTTGTGACCGTTAAGGCCCATTCAATCATTTCTTCATCTTTTTTCGTTAAGCGATTGACATTATTACGATGTGGATAACGACCGTATGCAATTAGCTCCTCTACCTTCAACTGTCCTGGTGCAATTGGTGTCTGTGATAGGATTGCTAACTTTTTCGCAATTTCTTTCGTCGACAAATTTTGCATATTTTGTTCCTGTAAATAAACCGTTCCCTGTTGTTTCTTTAAAATACGTCCGATTGTTTTTAATAAGGTAGATTTTCCACAACCATTAGGACCGATAATAGTTGTCACTTTTCCCTCTTCTATCGTTAAGTTCAATCCTTCAAATACACGAACATGCTCATAACCTGAAGACAGATTTTCCATTCTAAATGCAGTTTGCACACTACTTCCTCCTATGCTTTTGACTTCACTAGTAAATACAAGAAGTACGGAATACCAATAATTGAAACAACAATACCAACTGCTAGCTCTGAAGGTGCAAAGACAGTTTTTCCAATAAAGTCAGCAAACACAAGCAGGCATGCACCTATTAGGGCACTCACCGGCATTACATAACGATGTTGAATACCAACAAGTTGTTTAGCAATATGTGGCGCCATTAATCCAATAAAACCAATACTTCCGGAGACGGATACACAGGCGCTCACTAAGCCTACACTCGCCAATAATAATTTAATTTTCTCTTTTTCTAGCGCTATGCCTAAGCTTGTAATACTGTCTTCTTCCAGCTGAAAATAATCGAGTAAATACGATTTACGATATACATAAAAACCTAGCAATAGGAGCCATGGCAACATCGACACGACAAAAATCCAATTGGCATTATAAATAGAACCAGCCATCCAAACTGCTGCCGATTCATAATCTTGCGCATTCATTTTCAACGATAGAAACAGCGATAATGCACCAAATCCACTATTAATAGCAATCCCTGTTAAGATCAGTCGCTGCATATCTAGGTGGCCATTTTTCATGGCAAACGAAAAAATTAAAGCTGCGGCCATCGTACCGCCCACAAAACCGAATATCGGCATGATTAAAATAGATAACCAGCTACTAATATCCGCTGTTACAAGACGGAATTGAAAGAAAAACATAAAAATAACTACTGCTGCACCCGCTCCAGCATTAATACCTAAAATTCCTGGGTCTGCTAAGCCATTTCGTGTAATGCCCTGCAGCACAACCCCTGCCATGCCTAGTCCCACACCAACAAGTGCTGCTATTACAATTCGAGGTAAACGAAATTCAAAAATAACAAGATCATATTTCGGGTTTGGCTCAATACGTAAAAGTGTTTTTAGTACATCTAATACTGACATATCAAAAACGCCATTCGTAATATGGAGATAGCTTGCCCCTAATATAAATAATAGAAGGATAGCGACAGTCGTAATGACTGCACGGGAAGTTTTTTTATGCATGCTTTTCACCTCCGTGCTTACGAACTAAGTATAAGAAGAATGGGACACCGACAAGCGCTGTTAATACACCAATTGGCGTTTCGTATGGATAGTTTACATAACGACTGAGCACATCGCAAAGTGCTAAGAAAAATGCTCCTATTACCGCTGCACATGGAATAATAAAGCGATAATCAACACCAACAAGGAAACGTGTAATATGTGGAATAACTAGCCCGACAAAAGCTATTTTTCCGACAAGTGCCACCGCTGTACCTGTTAAACATACAACTGCAAGCATACTAACAATTTTTACTGCTTTTGTTTTTTGACCAAGACCTAAGGCAATATCGTCGCCTAATGCGGTGATAGTAATAGCTCTTGCCGATAATAATGCAAGAATAAGGCCTATTAATCCGAAAGGTATTGAAAGCATGAGCATATCATTGTCTACTGTATGTACCTTAGTGTTATACCAAGCACTAACCGTTTGCGACACTTGGAAATACATTGCTATTGCTGTCGCTATACTACTCAAAAATGTCCCTATTACTGTTCCAATAATTGCTAATCGAACTGGGGAAAGCCCATTCCGTATTAGCGAGCCAAACCCGAAAACGATACCTGCTCCCATTGCAGAGCCGAGCATAGATAGTAAAATCATTTGGTAATTTGGAAGTCCTGGAAAGAACACAAGCGCCAATGTAATGACAAATGCGGAGCCATCATTAACGCCCATCAATGATGGTGATGCTAAATAATTTCGAGTAATACCTTGCATAACCGCCCCGGCTACTGCCAAAAACGCACCTACTAGTAATACGGCGCAAATTCTAGGAATACGACTAGTCCTAACAATTTGATGATCAATATTTCCAGCATCAAATGCCGTAAGTGCTTGCCATACGGTTAAGCTGCTAATATCCTTTGTACCGTACATGACAGAAATTAAAGCCACAATTGCAATTAAGAAAGGTGAAGCTACTAATATAGAAAATGATACTATGTTTGTTTTTTTCAACTGCCACACCTTTTTCTATTTAATCTTTATCTTATAAAAGGCTGGTAATAGCCCGGTGCTTGCACCAATTCTACTACCAGCCTACTTCTTCTATTTAAGTAATTTTTCCGCTGCAACATCTAGGAATTTAACCTTAGACCAAGCAGTACCACCTTGAGCAAGTGGATCAATTGCATTGACGAAAATCTGTTCATTTTTAGCTGCCTTTAAGCTTGCAAAAATCGGATTCTTTTGTAAATCTTCTAATGCTTTCGGTGCATCCGTATTTTCAGATTCCTCAAATTGTAGGAAAATCGAGTCTGGGTCGATCTCGGCTAACGTTTCAAGTGAAAGCTCTGCTTGCGCTTTTGTCGCGTTTAAAATTTCAGGTACTGGAGCACCTAAATCTTCATACAGCACAGGATTTAAGTAAACGCCTGCAGGATAAATATACATTACGCCGCCACGTAAGCGAATAATTAATACTTCCTTGTCCACTAGTTGCTCTTTTGATTTAACCTGAGCGTCCGCTACTTTGGCTTCATAATCTGCAATAATTTTTTTAGCATCATCTTCTTTGCCAGTAAGCTGTGCAAGAAGTGTTAAGTTTTCTTTCCAATTTGTTGAAATATGAGAGTAAGGAATCATTGTTTGAATTTTATTTAATTTTTCAGCCGTTTCCTCAGGGAATTTTGAAGTACCGATAATAACATCGGGGTCAAGTGCTAAAATTGCCTCCGCATTCGGCTCCATTTTATTTCCTACTAGTGTTGCACCCTCTAATTCCTTTGTAAGATATGATGGAATTTTGCCACCAATATCAAGTACACCAACTGGCTTGATACCAAGCATTGCAGCATCTTCCATTGATTCTAAGCTTGCAGCTACAATGTTTTCCACCTTTGCAGGCAGTTCATACGTTTCACCTAAATATGTAATACTTTGTGTTTTTGCTTGTTCTGTTTGTGTTTCAGTTGTACTTGTTTCTGCTGCTTCGTTTTTGACAGGTGTGGACTCCTCTTTATCAGTACCACACGCCGCAAGGGATAGTGCTAAAAGTGCAGGTGCACACATTTTGATATATTTATTCACAATGAATCTCTCCTCATTATTTTCATCTACTTACGATAATGATAATCATTTTCATTTATAAGTCAATAGTAATTAGCTATTTAATTGATAGTCATTATCATTTACGATTACTATCCTACCAAAGAGAAAAATAGTTGTGAATGGACAATTTTATTTTCTATATGGACTTTTGCCGAAATTATTTTAAAAAAAGATGCTGATTCATAAGAAAAAAAGTGTTAGATTGACCGCAATCAATCTAACACTTTTTCGCTATACCGGTGTCGTTACTGGCGATTTACGAGTTTTTATCGGCGATTTCTCTCATCTTACTGGCGATTCACTGGCTTTTATCGGCGATTTCCCTCCCCTTACTGGCGATTCACTGGCTTTTATCGGCGATTTCCCTCCCCTTACTGGCGATTCACTGGCTTTTATCGGCGATTCTCTCGTCCCCTAAGCTTCTTCCATCATTATTTTTCGATATGCTGATGGAGACATTCCGGTGCATTTTTTAAATACCCTGCTAAAGTAAAAACTATCAACATAGCCTACACATTCTGCAATTTCAGTTACTGTAGAATCGCAATATCGTAGCAAGTCCTTTGCCCGTCGCATGCGATATTCTGTTAAATAGCTACTAGGATTCATACCTGTGTGCTGTTCAAAAAGATATGCAAATCTTCGACGCTCCATACCGAATTCCTGTGCAATTTTAGACACTGATAATGGTTTCGAATAATGCTCGTGAATGTATTGTATTACCTGCTCCATCATTTCATTTGCTGTATCAAGAACCTTCATTTTTGCCGAAATTAAAATCGTTTCCACTAAATTCATAAATATCGACTTTGATTTAAATGTTGCCATACTTCCTGGCATTGCATAACTTTCTATTAGCTGTTGTACAAGATTAATAATTTTTGAGTTTTCACCTGTATTGATTAAGAAATGCTGCGTTGCTAATGGATTAATAGCCGCCTCGTCAGCAGGTACATGATAATGGACTACCGCATACTCCCACACTTTATCACCAATCGTATGTATCTCTATTGGCATTTGTGGCCCCGCATGAACAACCATTCCAGGCTCCATGATATAAGGAGTACCATTAAAGCTAAAAGACGCACTGCCTGCCAGTGGAAAGACTAAACCACATTTTCCTGGCGCTGTTGTACGCCCGATATCCTTTCGATCTGGTTCCATTTTATTCGTAAAAATATCAACAAAATTCACAGTTGCCTGTGCATAATAATCAATCATTTGATTTATATTTATTTCCATTCCATCTCACCTATAACATTTTGGATTTGTAAAAAATGATGCAAATCATGTTCTACTAGGCCACAAAAATAACTGTAAAGTGTAAGCTCAGAGTGCCCTATTTTAAAGCTCTGCTGCCACAATTCATCTGGTAAAAGCGCAAGGGCATCTAACAGTAAACACCTATTATTCAGTAACGCTTGTAATGTGTGCTCCATACTTAGTAAACCACTACTACTCGCTGCTTCAGCATTCATCTGTTCCACATCGGGCCCCTTAGGTAACTGCTCTTTTGAAAATAGAAATGGAATGCGCTTATGCAATACAAATTCATCCCACGGAATTAAATGTCCAATCACTTCGGCAACTGTCCACTTCCCCTGTTGTATTGGTGAACGCCACTGCTTGTCCGAAGCATGCGAAAGTTGCTCTAGCCACAGTATAGATTTTTCATAATGCATAAGTATTTGCTTCTTTTCTGGATGCAATTCTGTCAGCTCCTTTAGCTATACTGATGTTACAAATACTAGTTTTGGCCAAATATTTTGCCATCGTTTGTTATGTATCCTCTTTTGATAAATGTCATGCAATTGAGTCTTTTCATCAAAATAAGGTGTAGGCGTAACAATACCCGACAGCAAATGTTGTATGCCATAAGGCGCTGCAATTTCTAGTGCACCTTGTGTAAGCCGTACGCCAATCGCTGTAGGTATTTCAGGAAAATGCGCAATGCCATCAACAGAAGATTGATACGGATTACTATTGTTTACGACATGCATTCTAGCTTGATTTTTCACAGACCACGGTTCTTTTGGTAAGAGTTCTAATAATCGCTGTTCATATTGCTTCTCTAGTTGTTCTGAAATATGCTGATTATCGAAATAAATGACATCAATATCACCTAATGGCGTTCTCTCTTTATAATCATGCAAATAATCCCACACCTTTGAACGAATAAATCCAGCACATACCCAGCCGTCCAGTAATTGTAGCTGCTCGACACAGCGTAAAATTTCCATCATCCATCTATCTGACTCAATTAAAGTTATTAAATCTCTTTCTGTTAGTAACCGCTCCATTCAACCAAACCCCTTGATATATCTCTATTTTAATTGCTTATTAAAACCGGTACATTTTCCTTCAAAGCCTTATTGTCTGTAGAAATGGTATGCTATCTTTCGTTCTTCACGATTACCACCGTTTAACACAAGTGCAGAAGCACGCTGTTCCACTGCCCAGTATTCTATCGCTTCGAGCAACTTCTGTCCAATGCCCTTTCTACGATAATGATGATCTACGACAAAGGCTTGAATTCGTACATAACATCCATCATGCTCGTAAAATAAGCTATGTCACGATCCTGCCATCCCAACTACGTGGCTATCCATTTCTGCAACTAATGGTTGATAACTTGGATTTGCTGCTAAAGCTTGAAATCTTAACGTCATTTTCTCCTCTGTCGTTGGATAGCCAAGCTGCTCCATCAACAAAGTTAAAGCTTTGATATCATGTATATCAGCGGATCTAATTTGCACCTTTATTGCCCCTGACATAAGTTTATTATTGCTTATTAATGTTTCCATTTATTACAATAATAACTGTATGCATTTATTTTTCAAAGGAGTGTGAGTATGAAAATTATTTCTGTACGGCAGGAGCCTAGCTATGCCGAATTGGCGACCCCCTATATACAAAGCAAATGGGCAAGTGAGGAAAGTATGATGCTCTACGAGGACTGCATTTCACATTGCATTAATGCGCAAGCACCACTTCCGCAGTGGTATTTATTAATGGACAATGATGAAATTATTGGCTGTGCAGGTTTAGTAACGAATGATTTTATTAGTCGTATGGATTTATATCCTTGGGTATGTGCGGTGTATATCGAAGAAAGCCATCGCGGGCATGCATACGGAGCATTGCTATTAGAGCAAGCTAAAAAGGATGCCCAGCGACACGGATTTCCACAACTTTATCTTTGTACAGATCATATTGGCTTATATGAACGCTATGGCTTTTCACATATCGGTACTGGCTACCATCCTTGGGGAGAAAGTTCACGCATTTATGCGGCCAAGCTAGATTAAAAAGGGTGCGCCAAATGCCAACTGCGTTAGCTACTTAAATGTTCATGAATAAGCTTCCATTCATAATTTACTACAGTAAAAACATTTGTCGCTCTCCCGCTCCCTGATACAAATGTGCCATTATGATACCCTTCGTAATGGTATGTATAAATACATGTAGCGGTAGTTGCATCCGCAGTAAGCCACTGAACATTTGTCGCCCGATAAACTTCATCTTTTATGACGTGCCATGCATGATTAAAATAAGCTCCTATCTCTTCTAGCGTTGTGCATGTTTGATCAGTAAACCAATAAACTGCTTGTGTGTGTAATAGCGCTTTGACGTTGTTAAAATCATGTGTATTTGTTGCTTCAATGTAATGTGTTAAAGCTTGTTGATAATCCATTTCCATTCCTCCTCTTTTCATCTAATATTAGCTAAAGAACCGTATTCTCACAATTTTATCTAAAACTTAATTAGTCTGGAAAGATTATTTAGTACTACAATTTGAAAGACCTTAAATTCAAGGAGGATATTTATGCTCGCTACAATTCACAAAAACCAAACCGGCTATATCGCGCAAATTGAATGCCCACTGGCATATTCAATTTGCGAAGTTTGGGCGGTACTAACAGAGAATGGCAAACTTCAAAAATGGATGAACAATTTAGAAATGATTGAGCCTAAAAAGAATGGTAAAATGCGTTTCAATATGAATGACGGAACTGATGCCTTTATAGACATCGCTATTACGGATTATATTGAGCAGGAGGTACTGGAGTTTGAATGGGGCAAGGATAGTGTACGCTTTGAGCTATTACCGACTAGTGATGGTTCAATATTAGTATTGCACGAAAAAATCGGTCAACTGACTGATCATACGCCTAAAGATTTAGCGGGATGGCATATTTGCTTAGAACTCCTGTCTGATTTGTTAAATGACACAGTGCCTGGAGAATTTCCAATGGAAGCATGGCAAAAAAGGTTGGCAGAATATACGCTACTAATACATGAAGCTGAAAAGTAAACAGCAAAAAAAATTCCCTGAGCGGATTGCCACTCAAGGAATTTTATTTATTGATTAAAGGCTGTTGCAATTGCTAGTGCCTTCATTGGGTCCTTTATCGAATCAAGTGTATAGACAAGCTTTCCATCCTGCCATACGATTAAGTTTCCTGATTCATAAACGTCTAAATGCACCATGCCGTTTTCATGTGGAATCGGAAGCGTATGGGATTCTAAATATTCTACTGCTTGTTTCGCTAAGTCTACTCCAGCGGCTGGGTTATCTGTTCGGGTACGGGCTGCTAATGCCCATCTCCCCTCATTCCAGCCAGTCCATAACGAGCCAGCACCTGCATCCTGATAGCCATTAATATTGTATCCGAGCGGTACTTGTTGCCCGCCATTTTTACTATAATCTTCATAAGCAATCTGTTCCTTTGCCTCATCTATACTGTCGAATAGCTTTACAGTAAGCTTGGCAATTGGCGTTGCATTAGAAGCATTTTTCAGCTTCACATCATTAACAGGAATATACTCTTTACTTTCTAGAAAAAGAACTTCAGCTTGTTTGTCTGAACCTGTTGTTGTAGCCGTTAGAAAAGTCCCTTTTGTTAGCGGAAGGTTATTTGGCATAACAACCGCTAATTCTGTTCCAATCTGCTCTTTTATCGTTTTCAATGCTTCTGCTTGCGTTATAGAAGATACAGTGTCTTCAGATTTAGTTTCAGTTGTAGCATTCTCATTTTCATTCGATTGCTGCTCTTCTTGCGTATGGTCTTGCTGTGTATGGTCTTGCTCGCTCACTTTCTCTTCATCTGTAGTACATGCGCTTAGCATACTAATTGTGAGTAAGCTTGTAAAAAGTAATTTTTTCATCTAGACACCCCTCTTTTGGCTTTATATCAATAACGGTTTTGACGTTTTTTCAATCCTGCTCTAAAATCTTGTGACATTAGCTAGGTTTCCCCACATTATAAAAGTGGAGAATTTTTGTTGAATCAAGTTTATTTTCCCCACTCTTTTCTCTCTTAAACGTGAAACTAGCGAAGATCATTAATTTGCTTAGTCAATTCATTAAACTTTCGATCAAGCACTGCATATTCCTTATCCTTTGCAGTTAGAAAGCTAAGTTTGCCGAGTATTTCTTGTCTTTCATTTTCAAGCTTTAGTCGTAGTGCACTCGTATCATTTACTTGTGGTGGTGCGCTCTCTTTCCATTTTTTCTCAATGCCGTTATTTTTAAGCTCCCAAACAATGTTCGTCGTTTTTTCTAAAAAATAACGATCATGTGATACAACGAGCAATGTACCAGTATACAACTCCAATGTTTTCTCCAACTGCTCTCTTGAAGGCAAATCTAAATGGTTCGTTGGCTCATCTAAAATGAGAACATTTTTTTCCTCTAGTATATATGCCATAAGCTTACACTTCACACGCTCACCCATACTCATATTGCTAATAGGTGCTGTCCAATGACTCGCTGTAAACCCTAAATGTTTCATGACATTGCGGACTTTACCTCTTTCCTCGAACGTCTCCTTGTAAAAATATTGCTCTGGCGTCAGTTCAAGCGGCAAATCAAATACGTCCTGCGTTAAATAGCCGATGTTGGCAGCAGGAGAAATCCATATATCGCCATCTGCTTTTTCTTGCCCTGTCAGCACTTTCAATAAAGTCGTTTTCCCGCTACCATTTGGGCCAGTAATAGCAATCTTTTCACCAAATTTAATCGTCATAGTTACATCTTTAAATATAAGACGATGCTGAAAAGATTTTGTTACATGCTTACACTCTAAAAATCGTTTTCCTACCCGTTGGTTTGACTCTACTGAAAATCGCACTTCCTCTTCTTGCTTAAGTTGTTCAACTTTCGTTTTTGCTAGCTCCTTTTCCAAGCGTTTTTTCTTTGATTTTACTTGTGCATCCATTCGTTTAGCCTTTACTCGATAAAACTCTTTTACACCCTCTTGCTTAGTCGATTGCGCATGTGCCTTCTGCGACCAAGAAGAAAGCTCATTCATCTGTGCTTCAATACGTTCAATATTTTTCTGTTGTTTATCATATGCACGTTGCTGCGCTAACCTTTGTTGCTCTCGTGCCGCTATATAACTTGTATAATGACCACTATGCTCTATCAGTTTTCCGTCTTCCAATGACCATATTTTTGTGGCAACTTCGTCTAAAAAATAACGGTCGTGGGACACGACAATAATTGTACCGCCATATTTTTTTACGTGGGCGATTAGCAGTGCAGTACTTGTTTCATCTAAGTGATTTGTCGGTTCATCTAACAATAGTAATTGCGCATGTTGTGAAAAGCCTCTTGCTAGTCGTCTTTTCAGCTTTTCGCCACCACTTAAAGCAGTAAACTCTGTGTTTGGCACATGCCATTTCGCTAGTAAATCTGCTTCCTCTGCACTTACTTCCCCATTTTCAATAGCTGCTTGCTCTTGTTCTACATAAGCAATGTTGATTCGCTGTAACCACAATAGCTGCCCTTTTGTAGGAGTTAGTATGCCTTGAATGAGCTGTAATAATGTCGATTTTCCAGCACCATTTTTACCTATTATGCCAATGACTTCACCCTGTTTTACTGTAGCGGTCGCATTATCAAAAATAACTGTGTCACTCACTTCATACTGTACATTTTGTATTTTTAAAAGTTCTTTCATTACATCCGTTCCTCTCCGTATAGAGGGATAAAAAAAATCCCTCCAATTATTTTGGAAGGATTAGTCGCGAAATATCATGCATAAAAAAGCTCCAACGTAGAGCCTTATTTATGCGATGATCCAATACTAAAAAAGCTATACCCCACTAAAGAATTTCTAGCGGGAAAATATGCGTTTAAAGTATGCGTTTAACGATAGTCGGCGTTAAACCTATATCGTTGCACTTATGGAAAATGGGCAGACTAATCCTATTTTTGGTTCATTGAAATATACATTTCATGTGCAAAAAATAAGATTAGTTAATCATTAGCCACCCATCGTCCCTTCATCTTTAGTTACAATAATTGTAACATCAATTGCTCAAAAACAGAATATTAATAATAAATATCTCTCCATATTTTCGAAAAAGGAGCTATGTCCACAAAAATAAAAAGGGAATTCATCGCAGTAAATCGACGAATCCCCCGCAATAAAGGCCCCTTATCTAAAACATTCGAATGCGAGTATGTTATCTCTCAAGATTGTACTGAAACGCCAGCCAGATCTATTGCTCCAGCGGAATCCTGCAATAACGTCCCTGCCAATAACCGTCGGGAAAAACCAAAAACTTCTTCCGTTCCTCGTCCATATAAATGTATTCCTAAATAAACATCTTTGAATACCACTAGAACCTCCATGCCACGCAGGCATAGCTGGCGAAAAACTTGGTGGAGCACTCGTCGGCATTTGGCCAGTTGATGGTGGGCCGTAATTTGGTGGCGGACCGAAACTTGGTGGACCAAAGTTAGGTGGACCCATATTCGGCGGACCGAAATTTGGTGGACCAAAGTTAGGTGGACCCATATTCGGGGGGCCCATATTTGGCGGACCGAAGTTAGGTGGACCCATATTTGGCGGTCCGAAATTTGGTGGACCAAAGTTAGGAGGGCCCATATTCGGTGGGCCAAAGTTAGGTGGTAGACGTCTTTCCCCTAAGTCATCACTTGGAAATAAATTCAATATAAAATCCCCCTTTTACATAATTCAATATATGTATAAGGGGCAATAGCTGATTGAGCAATTAGCCTACTCATCAATTTAGTCTTCACTTGACCATTCACCTTTTCCTAACGAAGGCCGAGTTCATAATTGTGAGCCTTTATTGTGTTATATATGATTGCATCACTCGCCAATCCTCGAGTTTTTCATCAAAGGATTTAATATTTTTGCCAGGTATCGGGCTAGTCGATGGCATTTTTTGATATGCTCGCCCGTCTAAAACATCAAAGCCAATATGTTTTTTAAACACTTCAAATGCCTTACCACCATTAAAAAGCACAAGTTCAATTTTTGGATAATGTATAAAAAGCGTTTTAAAATCATTCGGTTTTTCATTTCGAATGGCCGAATCTAAACTGCCCTTCCGCTCACATGATTCAATTGTATCCCAAAGACCAATACGGTTTTCCTTTAACAACTCTATTCGCTGACCATAATCTACAGGAATCTCTCTCTTTAATATTTCTCCAATAATAGGCCAAAAGTGATTGCGTGGATTGCCATAATACTGTTGCTTCTCTAACGATAGCTTTCCTGGCATTGAACCAACGATAAGCACTTTTGTTGCTACATCAATAATAGGAGGCAGTACATTTTTCACTTCATCTGACACAGCCATCACTCCTTTCTTTTATTGTAGCGTAAAGTTTTAAAACGTTGCTTCAAAGCTGATTATTGTCGTTGGCAAAGCGGAAGGTACTCACTATTTAATTACAAAACCAGTTGTCGATTCAAATATCGACAACTGGTTTTTCGTAGCTATAAAGGAAATACAGAGCCCGTAAGTATATTTTTTGAACTTTTTTTAAGAAGCTCTTTAGCCGAGTGACTTTGAATATATGTCCTTACAATTTCATAACCAATGCAATACCCTATCCACGGTGGCAATTTTCCACCATATAAAAATTCAACATGGTTATTCAAGTCTTGAATATTTATATTGGGCAAAAATTGAGTCTTCCAAATGGCTAGCATCTTTTCCGAAGAATAGTCTCCCAACCAAGGTGCCAACCATTTAGAGCCGTAAATTTCCTCTACGGCACATTCTGCTAAACCTTCTAAAATTAATGAATCTAATAGCGTTACTTCCCGTAACGATTTGTTTAAGTAGCGCAGTCGACAAACATGGTTGTATTCATGTGCAAATAATGCTTTAAGTTCTTCCCTTTCAAGTTCTCCTATAAATAAAAATAAAGCATCTGGATATGCAACACCATTTTTATTTGTAATGTTTTGCTCCTGTGTTAGTGGAAAAATATAGATTGGTATATCTGGCCCGCCCCAACGCTTCTTTAAATAAAAATATTCTTCCTGAACAATTTCCCAAGTATTTTGATCCTGTAGCTTTTTAATATTAATGTTTTCATGTGCTCGAAATAGCCCTTGTTGCTGTAATTCAAACTGTATTTCATGTGGTGTTCCACCATTAAAATGTTCTACTAATCGGCTACAAAGAATAGTACGTTGCAAATCTTCAAAATCTCTACTGTTATTTAACTTTTGACTAGTCTTTAACTCGTAAAGCCAATCATCAGTTGATATGACTGACATACGTTCACCCCCATGCAATAGCATATGTTTCCAATAGACATTCGGCTAGTGATGGTTGTATCCAACGGCATATATTATCTTGTAAGGACTAAGAAAGGAGGAGATTTCTGTGAATCCAGCTGAATGCTATAATCTTTGCTGTAAATATCACGGTAAACGTGTAAAAATTACTGATACATCTGGGAATGTTCATGTCGGAGAAATAACTAAAGTGGATAGAAGACAGGTATGGATTCTACCTGATAGACAAAACAGAGGATATGGATTAGGTTTTTGGGGTTGGGGCTTTAGACCAGGATTTGGCGCTGGACTTGGCATTGGTTTCGCATTTGGAGCAATTGCCGGTATTGCTTTAGCACCTATATTATTTTTCTAGTTTAAATACGTAGAATATCCGTTGCTCTTAGGAAAAAAAGCCATTTCATTTATTTTGAAATGGCTTTTTTCTTATTGGACTTTCTCTTGATTCTGTTTTCTTTCAATTAATTCCGATACTGTTACAAATGTATAGCCCTGTTTTTTTAATGTAGGTATTATTTCTTCTAGGGCTTTAATTGTTTGTGTGCGGTTGCCGCCTCCGTCATGAAACAAAATAACATCCCCTGGCTTTGTTCCACCGAGCACCTTTTGGACTATTTTATTTACGCCTGGTTCTTTCCAATCTTGTGTATCTTGATGCCAAGACCACATGACGACTTGATAACCATTTTTTACGGCAGTATTAATTATTTTATCGTTATAATTACCACCTACAGGACGAAATAAAACAGGTGAAAAACCAGTAATATTATTAATCATTTCGTTTGTCCGCTGTAGTTCTTCCTGTAATTTAGATACAGAAACTTTGAATGGGTGTGTGTAAGTATGGTTGGCTAGCTCATGACCTTCTTTATAAGTTCTTGAAACAACATCTGGATACTTTTCTGCATTTTGACCAATAATAAAAAAGGTCCCCTTTGCTTCATACTTAGCTAAAATATCTAGCACCTGTGAGGTATACTTCGGATGTGGGCCATCATCAAAGGTTAAGGCAATGATTTTATCCTTTGTGTTAATATCCCACACAACTTCACCAGTCTCCTCATATTCACTACGCCCTTTTTCTGCAGAGGTATTCATTCCTGTAAAACAGATAGAAATGAATAAAAAGCAAACCGTCAAAAACAATACATTTTTACGTATCACCGTATCACCTCCCACATTTTATTGCATATTACAGCTCATCTTACTATTTACGAAACACGTTGAATTATACTTCACAAAGACTACCTGATTTTACTTATGCCTGCTAAAACCTTTATGCTAAAAAACCATTTAACAAACTGTTTCTCTATACTTTAATAACCTGTTTAATGAAATTTTTTCAATATCCTTATTTTTAAATAATTCCCACAAACGTAGCGTCAATTTTGAACGAAATGTGAAACCTTTCATTTAACACTTTATTTTTAAAAAAATCGGTGTAAAATAAGGTGCATAAACTGATATATAACAACTACAACATATTCGATTACTGTTATATTACAAATTTACATACAAAGGGGATTTTATAATGTGGGTTATTACTGTTTTTGAACAAGATTCATACCGTATGTTCGAGTACACTACGCAAGATGAGGCTAAACTAGCGTTAAAAAATATACAACAAACTGCATTGCTTTCTTATACAAAATAAGTGCCAGGCACACATACAATTCTCAAACAATTAACGTCACACACACTTTTTTAGTGGAAATACCGAACACCTTTTTATCTATTGCCATATGTATAGATAGAAAAGGAGTGTGATGTTCATGGTGACAATTGAACCTATTATGATTAAAGGTCATTTTTTCACTGCTGTAATTGTACATTTACCAAAAACGACACTACTAACTATTTCAAATGATACGGGCTACATCATGTGTGGTGCATTAGATGTCGGTCTTTTAAATAGTCGCTTATTAGATCGAAAAATTATCGCAGGTCGAGCGGTTGGAGTGAAAACAATAGATGAGCTGTTAACAGCCCCACTAGAGTCCGTTACATTTGAGGCAGAGCAACTAGGCATATTCGCAGGAATGACTGGAGTAGAAGCATTGTTAAAAATGATTTAAAACACTACTAGAGACCAGTCGGGAGGTGGTATTAAATGTATCACACACATACCAATCCACATTTGCTCCCTGCATCGCGAATTATGACTGTCACAGGAAATGGAAAAGTAGTAGCGAATGCAAGTTATGTTCAGCTTCAAATTGAGGTAACTACGCAAGGGGAAAATGTGCAGCAAGCACAGCAGGAAAATGCTAGCATTATGAATCGTGTAATTCAATCCATCATGGCACTAACTATTCCAAAGGAAAATATTCAAACTGCCACCTATACGATAGCGCCTATTTATGATTATGTAGATGGCAAACAGGTATTTAAAGGCTATGAGGTGGCAAATGCAATTACGGTAAAAATACCTGATATAAATCTTGTAGGGGTTGTTATTGATACGGCTGTGGAAAATGGAGCAAATCGTATATCCTCTATCCAATTTAAAATTGATAATGCAGATGCATATTACCAGCAGGCGCTTAGCCTGGCACTTCATAATGCTCAAATGAAGGCTAATACGATAGCACAGACAATGCAATTATCTGTGCATCCTCAGCCGATAGAAATTGTTGAAGAAAACGAAAGTGGCCCTGTGCTATATAAATCGATGGCAATGGCAGATTCGTCAATGGTAACACCTATTGAACAAGGGCAAATCACTATTAGTGCCGCTGTCCGCGTTACATTTCAATACTAAATATATTTTCCAGAACGTAAAACAAAGCCAGACTCCATTTATCATAATGTAGTCTGGCTTCTTGTCTTCTATTATTGTGCATCCCAAATACGTTCGATAACCGCTTCGTTATGAATATAGCTTATTTGATAGACATCTGGATTACTTAGCCTTTGCCAAAACATAAAATCTACGTCACTTTGATAACTCTTTAATAGTAAGGAGATTAGATTACCATGACTGACGATAACTGTATGTTCAGTTCCTCTCTCAGCCACTTCTTTTACAACGTTCTTAATGCGATCCATTGCCTCCTGACTGGACTCCCCACCCTCGTATTTTAAATCCAAATTAGTAAAAGTTAATTTTAGTTTTTCATACCAATCCGGTAAATTATCTGTGCTTAATATACGTTCTGAAAGGCGTTCATCTATCTCAATTTTTTTGTTTGTTGTTTTACTTAATAGTTCTATCGATTGGATGGCACGTAAAAAAGGACTCGAAATGATTCGGTCAATTTTATAAGCATGAAAAAAGTCAGCTAAACGCATTGCCTGCTCGTGCCCTTTTTCTGTTAAAGGCGCATTTGAAGATTGCCCTTGTGCTTCGCAATGTCTAATTACATAAATCCTCTTCATTTCGCTCCCCCCTACAAATTGAAAAAAATCGCTACGTTTATTTCTAACATTTTACCATTTATAACAAATATGAGTAAAAGTAATTACTCATGAACTACAAATAACCATCATATATTTAGTCAGTATAAAAGATGATGCTTAAAGGAGGATATGATGCAAGCGGAAAACAAACGCCTTCGGAAAATCCAACATCTTGCTCATGAAATAATGGATGAGATGAACGCAGGGAAAGAATTGAAAGAACTCGAAACATTAATACCTGTCATTGATAATTTATCTCGTGCAATCGGTGATTTAACAGACGCATTTGGCAACTATTCATTAGATTATGTAGAGGAAAAAGTGAAAAATGCTCATACCCTATTGTTCAAGAAAGACAAAGTAGATATGTACCAGTTATGACATAAAAAAAGGGTAGCCCCCTAAAGGGTTACCCTAACGCCATTAATGCTCTTCAGGTGTAAATGTTTTGCAATCTGTTTCTTCACTTTTGGATGCATGCTGACCTTTTTGACTTACAACGTAAATAGCTTCTGCTGTACATTTGTTACCAGAGCCCCAATGCGTGCAGTTATTGACTTCACATAGAATCTGTTGTGCCATCGTATCACACCTCCTCTTTTGTTATCCTTAACAAATTCGGGGTTTTCAATACTTAACTTAAACATAAAACCTTAATATAGCCTAAAATCATAATCGTGCCTGTTTTTTCTTTATTATCTTCTAACAGCGACTAATTTATTTGCTGCGTGACAATGTTTAATATTGTTGTCATGCTGATCTTCAAATTGGTAGGAACGATAATATTGAATAGACCAACTATGATATAAATCTTTGATTTCGCCTTCTTTACATATTCCTTTAACAAATGGTGCTAAATCGTCTGGAATATCTACTTCGTCTGTAAATACTGTAATAATATTGATGCCTTGTGTCTTCGTATGTATTTGCATTGAATGAATAATGCTATGCCAAGCTTCACGCTCTAAAAAGTGGAACAAGCCATGTGAAATAATACAATCATAGGAATGTTTAAACTTATAAGTAGTAACATCTTGCACAATAGCCTGTAAGTTATGTAATTGGTGCAACGCTTTATATTTATTGATTTTAGCAATACCTGCCTCCGAAATATCGATGGCTTCAACCTCAAACCCAAGCTGTGCTAAATAGACTGCGTGCCGACCATCACCACACCCTATATCTAAAATACGCGCCCCAGCTTGTAATGTTTTTGCCCATTCAACCACCTCATCACTTGGGTTACCAAAAGCATAATGCGTATCCGCTAAGTAATCTTTCTCCCAAAACGGTTTCACTATACCATCTCCTCTATCGGTTAATTTAAAAAAACGTGCTTTGACAAAACTTCATCAAAGCACACTGACAATCTATTGCGTAATAATTAACATGTCATTTTCATCAAATTGCCACATATCACCGTGTGCAACTTCCCAATAAAAGCCGTTTGGGTCTTGGAAATAACCGCTATAGCCTCCCCAAAATACTGTTTCAGGCTCCTTTACAATATTCGCTCCAGCTTTTTTTGCTAACAAAAATACTTCATCGACTTCTTCTTTAGACTTTCCATTATAGGCAAGTGTAATGCCATTAAAGCCATTCCCTACAGCAGGTGGATTCGCTTCATCAATATCCTTTACTAAGCGCTCAATTGGGAATAAAGATATTTTTGTTCCTGCATTATTAAAAAAAATAACATCTGGATTTGTTTCATCCCCATAAACGACTACTTCAAACCCAAGCCCATCACGATAAAATGCCAGCGATTCTACCATATTTTTCACACCCAATGTAATTAAGTTTAAACGATTCATCCCATCTGCCCCTTTTCTACGGTATCTAATACTTATTCTACTTTTTTAATTAATTTCCCTTTATCTCACGTTCCATATAAAAGATGTTCTTCAACACAAAACATAATGCCGCTACATAAGATACACTAAGATATTAGCCATGGATTGGAGGAATTCTGCTGTATTACAATCCTTATCCGTATTATGTTTATCAATATCCACATTGGGGCACTTCTAATACGCCTTTACCGCATCATTTGCCGGGACAGCTTGCGATGCCCACATCCCCAAACCCAAATCCGTACCCGCCTATTAATACGTTGAAGTTGAAAACATCTGCCAAACAAATTCAGCCAATTATGCAGCAGGCCCAATTACTGACAGAGAAAATTGAAGGGTCTGATCAATTTGCACATGATCTTAAAAATGCCGCACAGCTTTCCAAGCAAGATGAAGTACAAAAACTCATTTCTTCAGCTGGCGTTACGGCGAAGTTTGAAGCGAAATATACGCCAGATAATATTCGAATTGTATTATCAGAAGGTGGGTGCTGTAGTATAGCGGTAATTTTATATTGGTAAGGGAAAAGCTTCTTATTTTTTATAACCATGCACTCCTATAGAACTTGTAAACTTTTTATGATTATGCTAAAGTATTTGGTATTACTATTTCTGAAAATTCATATATTTTTCTTATCAAGAGAGATGGAGGGATTGGCCCTATGAAGTCTCAGCAACCAGTCTTAGGCATGGTGCTAATTCCAATTTGCGAAATTCGCAAGAAGATGAGGAGACTGACTTCAGTTACACGAGAGTCCTCTTCTACAAGGAGGGCTCTTTTTTTATTTTATTTTAAACAAGAGTTAATTTCATAATAGTTTTTCTAAAAGAAATCACGAACATTTTAATGGAGCAAAAGGCGGCTCGGGGCTTGCACGTGGAAAGCGTCTGCCTAAAGCGTAATTTTTATCTCTTCAATGTTCGTATGTAATGATGAAATTAATTCACTACTCATAATAAAGAAAGCAGGGAATAAAAATGACAAATGAACTTTTACAAGCATTGCAGTTATTAAAATCTAAGCAATGGGTTGACTTAACACACACATTTGGACCTAACTCGCCTCATTTTTTTATGTTTGAAGATGCCAAATTTGAAACGCTCTTTTCGCATAATGACGGCTTCTTTGCACAACAATTTACGTTTCCCGGGCAATATGGAACACATATCGATCCACCTATCCACTTTGTTTCAGATACACGCTACTTAGACGAATTAGAATTAAAAGAACTTGTCCTACCGCTAATTGTTATTGATAAGTCCAAGGAAGCTAAATCGGACAATGACTTCACGTTAAGTGTACAAGATATTTTAGATTTCGAAGCAGAATATGGAGAAATTGAAGCAGGTACATTTGTTGCTCTGCGAACTGATTGGAGTAAACGCTGGCCTGATAAGGATTTATTTAATAATAAAGATAAAGATGGTCATAACCATATTCCAGGTTGGGGATTAGAAGCGTTGCAGTTTTTATTTACAGAACGGAACATCAATGCAATAGGTCATGAAACGTTCGATACAGATTCAGCGGCAGATTTCCGTAAAAATGGAACGCTTGATGGCGAATACTTTGTACTAGATCAGGATACATATCAAATTGAACTGATGACGAATTTAGATAAGCTACCAGCAAAAGGAGCAGTCATTTTCAATATTGTGCCAAAGCCTGAAAAAGCATCTGGATTCCCTGTACGTTCATTTGCTATTTTGCCTTAATTCAATACAAAAATGGTCTGCCTCAAATGTCATATAACATTTGCAGCAGACCTTCTTTTAACATGCGATATTCATTTAATCGTATTTCTTTTTTTAAAAATATAGTACACAATCAGCATTATTACTATAAACAGCAATATAGCAAAGAGGCTGTATTGGGATAAATACATACCAACAAAACGCCACTTATTTCCTAGCTCTTTCCCTAAAGTAATAAATGTGAAAGTCCATACTATTGCACCTGCATACGCATAAACAGCAAACTTTTTATAAGGATAATTATTAATGGCTGCAATATATGCTGTAAGGTGACGAACGCCAGGTATAAAGTATCCAATTAATAATAATACAGGCCCTATCTTTTCAAACAATTTTTTCGTAAACTCAATTTTTTGTGCAGTTATATAAATTTTTGGCCCATATTTTTGTAATAACGGCAAACCGAATCGACGACCAACAAAGTAGCTGAGGGTGATGCCTCCTGCAGCTCCCACCGCAGCACTTATTAATGCAGGAATATGCTCTAAATTTTCTCGATAAACATTATACCCTACATAGGTTAAAAAAATTTCATCAGGAAGTGGCAGCCCGACAATCCCTCCAACTAGTATAAGAATAATCCCAAAATACCCGTAATGTTCAATAAGAGATTGCACGTGATGCACCATTTTTTACCCCACCTAAAGCCTTAATTTTCCCATTATCTTAGCTTAACATAAGCCTCTTAAAGTCAATTATTTCTAACAATCACTTTTGCATAGGTTTAATCATTATTACATGTATATCAATATTGTACAATCAACAGAACTTTATTTTTGTTAAATTCAGTTTTCAACAAAAACCCGCTTTACCGTATCTTCGTATCTCCTTCAGCGCTAATTTCTATTGATGATGACTCCATATCCCTTACTGTAGACTACGTCAAAACGACTTGTTAGTAACTGATGAGCTGACTAAAAAACAAATACATACGACAATGGCAACTAGAATAGCTACTACAATCATTATTTATAATTTATTCATACAATCTGAGAACATTCCCCTATAGAAGCGATTGCAATATTATTTCATTCTTTATCATATTTATTACCTTAGATAAGCTGTAGCTTGCGCAATGCATAATCTATGCCACCTTCATCTGATTTCATCGTGATATAATCAGCGATATTTTTTAATGCGACACTGCCATTTCCCATCGCAATACCATATCCAACTTGCTTTAACATATCAATATCATTATCTCCATCTCCAAAAGCAATTGCCTCTTTCGGAACTAGGTTGAAATATTTTAGCACTGCTTCAACTGCGATGGATTTTGATACATCATCTTGTAGCACATTTATAATCGTCGGATGCCATCTCTCAAACTTCAAATTCGGAAACTGTGTTATGTACTTTTTCTCTTCTTTTACGTTGGCATATAAACACATTAAGTAAACTTCCTCGTTTAAAATATTATTATTAGTAGGAGGATACTCATCTAAAGATAATGTCTCCTTCATTGCTTTTAATGTTGCAGGATGGCGAACATTATTCATGAATAGTTGATCAGTGAAAAATGATAGACTATTGTTATTGTCATCAGCAAAAGCTTTTACGTTTTCTACGATTTCTTGTGCGATAGGAATGGTATGGATTATTTGATCACCATGCCGAGTATAAGCACCATTAGCAGTAATAAATGTATCAATACCTAGTTCTTGCAAATCATGACACATAGATAATGGTCTTCCTGTTGCAGCTACTAATCGAATTCCTTTGTTTCTTAATAGTTGTAACGCGTTCTTCGTACTACTTTCAATACAACCATCGTCATAGTTGATGAGCGTACCATCCACATCAAAGAAAATAATTTTACAGTCCAATTCAATCTATCCCCTTTTAAATTAAATAGAAAAATATAGTGATTATCGTACTTTGAAAATAAAAAAAAATAGCTTTCTACCAGCTTAAATCCCTTATCAATATGCATATTATTGAATAGTAAATTTATCCTATATGTATTATAATAAAACTACGACAATTTTTTATAAAAAAGAGCATTCTAAGTATGTCAGATTTAATTTAATAAAGTAGACTAAAACATTTAACTTTTCCCTATGCACCACCGATAAATACTATTGCCAGTATATTTAAACCATGCATTCCCTTTACATATAAAAAATTAATGTTTTTTGGGTACTACTTTAATCATACTGAAGGAGTATACCAAAAAACATAGAATTGCTAAAATAGTAGAAAATCCATTAAATATATTGAACGAGTATCGCCCTTATTTAAATAGAACTAAAGAAATGTTAAAAACTCGACACAGAGGAGTTGGTTCATATGGGTTTTAATATTTACTACTACGAAAGTAATGTGGATTGTAAATTTTGCAAAAAACAATATACAACATATAAAGTACGACCAAATCGTTTTAAAATAATCGAAGAACAAACGGATTTTATGCCCGTTTATGAAGGCTTAAATCCATTACTTTATGAAGTTGCTGTATGCCCGCATTGCGGATATGCTTACCATAAATCTATGACGAGAACGTATGGACCGTTCTTGCTACTAATCGATGAATTGTATATTAAAGAACTACATAAGCCAATGGACATCTGTCGCGAACGCACGATTGATGATGCTATCGTAAGCTATAAATTGGCCTATCTCGTAGCAAAGGCATCAATGGAAGAGGCACTTTTAATGGCTAATATCGCCCTAAAAATAGCTTGGCTGTATCGTTTGAAAAATGAAAGCGAATCTGAAACGCACTACTTGTATGCAGCAAGAGACTTTTACAGTAAATCTTTTGCATCCAATCAAGAAGGCAGCGAGCGAATTCAATTTTTACATGCCGAATTAAGCCTTCGACTCGGCGATATTGTAGAAGCAAAAAAAGGATTTTCTAGATTAATTGCAGATCGCAATGTTTCCAATAAATATCGCAAACTAGCACGTGATCGTTGGGAAAACTATAAATATAACGAACACCCTAACTATGTCACTGAAAATAAACAAGAAATCATCAAATAATTGAGAAGGGAGAGGAATCGAATGCTGCTGTTCGGAAAAAAAATAGACGCTCGAGAAGAGGATATTTTTTCGGAATTACATCATTTTTTATTAAGAAAAAATAATCGGCACTTAACGAATGATGAAATTGTTGCATTAACAGGCATTTCATCGGACTTACTTTTTAAATGGGTGAAGACAGGAAAGTTAAAAACCTCTATCTTCCCTAATCTTGGCGCACCATGTGAACGATGCGGTAAAATTACACAAGCAAAAATTTGTGTTAACTGTTCCTCATCCATCGTTAATACCTTACAGCAAGAAGAAAAAGATCAAGCATGGTTTAATAAAATTCAACGCAATAATTCAAGAGCGAGCACTTACCATTACAAATAAACCTTTGAATACAAGAATCTACGACATTGCATGAGTAGCCACAATGTCGTAGATTCTTTTTTATGCAAAACTACTTTGCCCTTTTAACAATTTCCATCATAATTTTCGTGACATAATCCTCCTCCCGATTTTTAATAACAGCATCATAAATATATTCTTCATATACGTACTGCCCTAGCTCGTAGCCATTTTCATCCATGACCTTAAATAATCGTTCATATGTTTGGCCTAGCGTCGTTGATAATCCTATATGGTAACCAATAATAAAATCTCCTTCAATCGCCTTAAAATATGGATGCCCTTCTTGAGGATGTGGTTGTTCCATATATAAGTAACAATAATTATCATAGTTCCCAGCTAAAATTTGCTCTCTTTTTGTGATGCCCCCAATTGGATAGCCTGTATCAAGCTGCGAGCGATCCAATTCATCGATAAAATCTGAGACCGCCTTTACAAACTGTTCCTCTGTGGAATCTTCAATATTTTTGCTTAAATATAACGTCTCTTCTGGGAAATGGCCGATCGTAATGCTGTCAAAATCTATATGCATCGCTTCTTCTGTTGTCTCGATTTTTACCTTAATAATACTTTCAATCATTTCAAGCTCTTGCCTTTTTTTCGCCACAAGCTCTTTTTGCTGACGCATCAAATCTAAAAAGTTTTCTGGTGATTTATCTGCCATATACTTTTGAATTTCTTTTAAAGACATACCAAGTGTTTTTAATAATTCAATAACACTAAAAAAATCATATTGAGCGATGGAATAATAACGATAGTCTTTACTATCTTTCATAATTGGTGATAGAAGGCCAATTTGATCATAGTAAATGAGCGTTTGTTTATTCACCTTACAAAGCTTGGCAAATTCTCCTGTTGTAAAATATTTTACGTTTTTATTAAGCATTTTAAGTTTCCTTCCTTGACTATATAGTTACTATATACTTTAGATTGTACCTATTCACAATAAATTTAGAAAGGTTTTGACATTATGTTCACGGAAATACGTGACATCACAGCTTTAAACAAAGAAGAAGTATTAGCTTTACACATCGCTGACAATCAGCAGGACTTTATTGAAAGTACACAACAATGCTTAGACGAGGCAAAAGACGATCGACGATTTATTCCAGTTGGTTTGTACAAGGAGGATATCCCGGTAGGCTTCGCAATGTATGGTGTATTTCCTCACGAGGACGATACACAACGCGTTTGGCTAGACCGCTATTTAATTGATGAGCGTTATCAGCATAAAGGACTTGGAAAGTACTTTTTACAGCAGCTTATCAGTTTCTTACAAACAAAATACAATTGCCAAAAAATATTTTTAAGCGTCTATGACAACAATAAAGTAGCCATTCAGCTCTATAAAAAGTTTGGATTTGCCTTTAACGGTGAACTAGATGAAAAGGGCGAAAAGGTCATGGTAAGAGAGGTAGTTGCTCATGACGACAATTAATTCAATTGAAACAAGACCGTTAAAGCCATTGTTTTTATCCTACTTATTCCCAGCGATGATTGGTATGCTACTCATGTCTGTAAACATCTTAGTTGATGGTATATTTGTCAGTCATGGGGTTGGCCCAACTGCTCTAGCAGGTGTCAATATTGCCGTTCCGATTTTCTCCATCTTACTATCAATTTCTCTGTGGATTGGTATGGGGGGTGCCACTTTGTACTCCATTTCACTTGGAGAAGGCAATAAAAAACGAGCACATCAGATTTTCACACTCGCATTTACAACGATGCTTGCAGTAGTTTTAACGTTGGTGCTATTACTTTTAGTAAACTTAAAGGAAATTGCCTATATTTTTGGGGCAAGTGATGTTACTTATCCTTATGTGCAAGAATATTTACATGTAATTTTGATATTTGGTGTCTTTTACACAATTGAAAACTTATTAAGTATTTTTATTCGCAATGATGGAAATCCAAAGCTTGCAATGATGGGTTTAATCACTACATCCATTTTAAATATATTATTAAACTACGTATTTATTTTCGTGCTCCATTACGGTGTAAAAGGTTGCGCTTTAGCGACAGCAATCTCTACAATCATTGGCATGTCGGTGCTATGTCTCCATTTCTTCAGAAAGCAATCTGAATTAAAATTTGTATCTTCATTTTTCAGCCTATCCGATTTAAAGAAAATATTTTCCATTGGTTTACCAAGCTTTATCGTAGAAGCTTCCATGGCGATTATCGTTATTTTATATAATGTATCATTTTTGCATTACCTTGGCGCAAACGGCGTAACAGCATATGCAATGGTTAACTATATTCATACAGTATTATTAACCGTATTTTTAGGTATTGGTATGGCTCTACAACCTCTTGTCAGCTACCACCATGGTGCCAGATTAACAAAGCGTTTAACAGCGCTATTGAAAATTGGCTTAGCAACCGCTCTTATTCTCGGTTTAAGCATTGCCATTATTGCTATGCTATTCCCTTCACAGTTAATAGCGTTATTCGGCGATAGTACGTTTGAAATTCGCCAAATAGCAACCCAAGGATTTGTTCAATTTGCAATTGGCTATGTCTTCTTAGGCTTAAACATGGTACTTGCAGAGTTTTTCCAATCTATTGAAAAAATTCGCCTTGCAACAACTATTATGTTACTGCGCAGTATTATTTTATTTATTCCAGCGCTCTTATTGCTACCTAAATTACTAGGAGCACAAGCAATTTGGTGGACTTTCCCCGTCGCTGAAGGTATTACTGCATTGCTGATTTTCTTATATATCAGAAGAAAGCCACGTGCGGTTTTTTCAAACTCTGTGGGATTTCAAAAATAATAAATACTGCCATTGATCTCTGCTACGGGCGGGTGCTTTCCGCAAATTGTTTGAGTGCCTGGCACTTTGTATAGATCCCTGCACCTAAATCGAAAAAATCCACTACGCTTTTTGCGGGCACCTTGTAAGCCGCAACCCTCGCTGTCGAGTGGTTTGTTGCGTCTTACATTACGTGCGTTCCCGCAGGAGTCTACGTGGATTTTTCCTTGGCGAGACATAGGGAAATTGTTTGAGTGCCTGGCACCATAAAAAGGAAGCATACGCATAAAGCGATGCTTCCTTTTTTGATTTTACTTATTTACTTTTATAGCTACAGTTTGTTTAGGTTCTCCCTCAGAGGACGTAACACCTAGAACATCGAGCAGGAACATAAACAACGGAATCCCGATAATTAGCCCCCATACTCCAAGGAATTGCTCAGAGAACAGGATTACGATAAATGTATAAAAAATAGGAAGATTCGTTTTGGCAGACATAAGCTTCGGATTTAAGAAATATGCCTCAATCGCATGTAGTACCACTACAATAATAAGAATGTAGACAATGTACATCGGACCACCAATACTATAGGCAATAATGCTAAGTGGAACCAATGAAATAATAACCCCTGCTACAGGAATTAAACCTAAGATGAAAAGCATTATTCCGAGTGCAATTAAATGTGGGAAGCCCATGATAGAGAGAGCTATAACAGATAAAACACAATTTACAGCAGCAATGATAAATTGCGCTTCAATTACTTTACCAAAAGAACGAATAAATATTCTAGAGAAATACGTTAACTCATCGTAAAGCGGACCAATTTTACTATCTTTAAATTTTGCAGTAAATTCAATAATTCGTTTCTTCTCCAGAAGAATGAACAAACTCAAAATAAGCGCGATGAAAACGTGCAAAATGACTTTACCAATGTTTGTTAAATTTTTAAGTGTAATGTCTACGCCTTGCTCTAAATATTTTCCGAGTTCAATCTTCTCAAATGTCGGAGCTAAATATCTCGCAATCTCGTTATCATTCGGATTGAGATTAAAAGCTGCAATCAAATCAAAAAGCTGTGTAATCTGTTGGGTCACAACTGGCAAATACTTATAGATGACAGCAATAATCCCGGCAACAAGTAGAAGATAAAGCGCAACTATCATCGCTTTTTCATTGATTGGCGCAATACGTCTAAACTCTTTAGTCGCCTTAGTAGAGAGCTCATTCATTAAGTAAGTCATAATGAATGTGAGAAGAATAAGGTTAATCATACTGCGCATTAAATATAATGCAACAGCGATCCCAGCTAGAATAATAAAACGTTTAAATCCATTACTTCGAAAAAAATTACTCATGCATTCGCTCCTTCCACAAAACAGCTTCGCCTCAACTGCCAACTTACAAAATATGATAATATTAAGCAAGCAGACAACATATTAGTTATCAATATATATAATTTTCATGTCATTATTTGAGCTTAAAGATAGAAGAGTATTTCTATTTCCCATAAAATAAAACAATATGGCGTTATCTTACTCATAACAATCTAATCCAAGAAGTAAATCCATATACATTAGATTTTTTACACTTTTCGAATTAAAATGAAAGACACAATACTATTAATCATAGTGTATTGAAAGCTATACCAGCGTTAAAGCCTGAATTTTATTAATTCTATTATAACCCTATAAACTGCGATATCAAAAGCAACTTATTTGGTAAACAGCATCTAAATAACGTTTTTATGTTAATTTTCGTACGATATTTTAGAAGTTTCACTAAATTCGTCTAGATAAGGATTGATTATATGAAAATCTCAAGAAATCCCAAGGAAATTCATCCACCTGTTGCTCCTTACGTTCACCAGATTGAAATAACGGGTCCAACTAAATGGCTAACATTATCTGGACAAATAGGGATGACGGTAGACGGCACTGTGCCTGAAGATCCAATAGCTCAATTAAAATTAGCACTTAACAATATTAAAAAAAATCTTGAAAGTGCTAGCATGACTGTTGATGATTTAACAAAAGTGGTTTTTTACTTAGTCGGGGATTTTGACTCAACAGAAAGAAAAAAAGTGATGAATGACTTTTTTGGCGATCACGTCCCATGTATGACGATGTTGTATGTAGTAGCACTTGCTGCGCCAGCATTCAAGGTAGAGATTGATGCTTGGGCATGTCAGGAAATGAAATAATAGAGGTAAGTATTCAAGAAGGATAATGCTCATGAATGGAGGTCCGTTGATTTCTCGTACGCTCCATTCACAAGCATATCTTTTTTAATTAACTTTTCTGTCTGACTATATAGGACGTTCTATTTCAAAAAGATCTCCTATTTTTGCATAACTCGATCCCGCAAGCCTACTAACTGCCTTTAGTGCTCTTGGATCTATCTTTCCTTCACAATAAATGGCATCATCTAAATGAAATTGTACGACCTCACCGATAAATAATTCACCTGTCTGCTCATCCCCATTTAGCAAGGGGATTGTCTGTACTAAGCGACACTCCATCCGAACTTTCGCCTCTTTAACGCCAGGAACGTTAATACAATGACTGTCTACCACTGTAAAGTTGGCTTTTTCAATCTCACTTTCAGTTACAGGCAACGTAGCCGCTGTTTCATTAACCTGGCTAACATTATCTTCATCTACAATATGCACAACAAATTGCCCTTGATACTGAATATGACGAGCAGTATCTTTTAAGTACCCTTTCGATCTTTGAATTGCTAATGAAATCATCGGCGGGTTTGCTGATACGATATTGAAATAACTAAACGGTGCGCCATTCATAACACCTTGCTCTGACTTTGTCGTCACAAAAGCAATAGGTCTCGGAATAATACTACCAGTTAATAATTTATAGTTTTCACGTTCTGTATTTTTTTTAGGATCAATCGAAATCAAAAGTTTCGTCCCCCTTTTTATCAATCAACCGAACGAACTTTAATTGGTATTAATGTTCTTTCCAGTTGTTCACGATGTTGCTCATACTGCAATGGTAACATTAATTGACTACCCATTGTTTCAAATGTTTCATCATGTGCGAATCCTGGTGGATCTGTCGCAATTTCAAATAAAATTTCACCTGCTTCACGGAAATAAATAGCGTTAAAATAATTACGGTCCTTTACTTCCGTTACATGTTGCCCACGATTCATTACATACTCTTGCCACTCTATGTGATCTGCATTGTCCTTTGCTCGCCAAGCAATATGATGGACTGTTCCGACACCCATTTGACCACGTATGCCCGGTACAGTTTTTAAGTCAATAATATTTCCGATATCGGCACTTGATTGAAAGCGTACATATTCGCCTTCTGTTGCTATTTTTTCAAGCCCCATTACATCTGTTAATACCTTCTCGGTTTCTTGTGGACGACTTGAATAAAGTGTTGCGCCACCAAAGCCTTTGATTGCAACCTCTGGTGTAACCTCGCCAAATACCCAATTATTTAAATCGCCTTCTGCACGTGCTACTAATTCAATATGAAGTCCATGTGGATCATCTAATTGAACGACTTGCTCTCCAAAGCGTTCGGCTTTTTTGAATGGAATAGAAAATTTTGCAAGACGATTAATCCAAAAAGGTAATGCCCCCTCTGGTACAACATATGTTGTAACGCCTACTTGCCCATCACCGATGCGTCCTTTATAAGCGTTTGCCCACGGGAAAAATGTAATAATGGTACCTGGTTTCCCAGCATTGTTGCCAAAATAAAGATGATATGTTCCTGGGTCGTCAAAATTGACCGTTTTTTTTACTAAGCGTAAACCTAAAATTCCAGCATAAAAATCAACATTCTCCTGTGGATGCCCAACAATTGCTGTGATATGGTGTATACCTTCTGTATGTTTTTTCATAATGACGATTCTCCTTCACAAATAATTTATTGCTTATTCTTGTTTATAGTTTCTAACTATGTGCTACTTCAAACTTCTAACAATGAACAATTTATAGACGTTTGTTATTATCTCGAATTAATTTATCTTGAATTCGAGATAATTATAACACGTTATTTTTTATTTCGTCAATCGCCCTGCTAACAATTGTTTTTCTTGGCATGAAAAAAAGCAAAGTTGCAATATATCAACAACTCTGCCTATCATTCATAATTTATTATTTGCTAATGACCATAACCCTCTTCTGCTGCCACTGCATCTGCTTTCGTAGCATGAACAGTTCCAAATGGGTGGTTAGGAGGCGCATAGATTGAAAACAGCTTTAATGGCCCATTCCCTGTATTGGTTACATTGTGCCATGTTCCAGCAGGGACCACGATGGCATAATCATCATAGACATTTCTAGTAAAGCTTAAATGATCTTTACTAGCGCCCATTTGAGCAACCCCCTGCCCTTGTTCAATATATAAAAACTGATCGACATGCGGATGCACCTCTAAACCTATATCGTCACCAACATTTACAGTCATTAATGTAATTTGCAAATGATCTCCTGTCCATATAGCAGTACGGTACGTATTATTGAGCTTAGTTGCCTCCTCCATATTAACAACAAAGGGTTTTTGTCCAAAATCGGTTGTCATTTGATTGTGATTACCGTAGCCAGCTTGATTTGCAAGCACTACCTCATGAGGAACAGGCCAGTGAATAGGCTGATTGCCATAGCTATACATTGGTAGATTTACATAATAAGGAACATAGTACATTTTCTCAATCCTCTCACAGATTATAAAATTATCCTATGCTACTTTTTGTTGAAATGTCCCCCATTGTAGGAAATGTCCCCGCATAATCAGTGAAAGCATAAATATCCTACCTTTTACGTCCCAAAAAGCTGAGCCAAATAAATAATCCCATAGATAGGAATTGCTATGGAGGTAAGTAGATACATCACCATTTCACCCTTCGAAAGCTTCCTTTTCCATTTCGTTAATTTAAGCTGCCTATGATAAACAAAACTCGAAAGTAATATGATTAAAAAAGTTAAATCTTTTACGTTCTCTAACAAGAGTTGCAACTCATTCTCCCCCTTTGTTGTGCAAAAGATATCTCTATTATAGTAAATGACTAAATAGCAAAAAAAAGAATCTAGTATTTACTTTTTATGTTGCAGTAAACTCCAAAATACTATGACCTCTTAAGAGCAAAGTAATTTGAAGATCTCATCTCATTTTCTTACATATGTAAAACCATCAAATCCTCGTCACAATACTGCCCATTAAATTTGAGGGCATTCCGTTCTACACCATACACTTTAAAACCTAAAGACATATACAACTTCTTGGCTGAAATATTGTCAGAGACAACTGTTAATTTAATTTGCTCCAAACCTTCACAACTTTTTGCCTTCTCTATTAGTTTACGCATAAGTAATTTCCCTACGCCCTGACCTCTTCCTTCAGGTGCTACATACATTCCGAAAACATTTCCTTTATGGCGAGTTTTCACAGTGCTTTCGCGCATATAAGTGACAATTCCAACTAACGAATTGTTGTCATTGAAGGCACCAAGGACAAATTTATCGTTCGTTGGTTCTAATCGCCCTGCTATAGTTTCTAATGAAAAGTTTACTTCACACTCATATGTTGAACCAAATGCCTCTGGATTGATTTGTAACGCACTTAATCGAACTTCTTGATACAACTGAGCATCTGATTTATTTAAAATTCGAATTTCCATAGTGTATCCCCTTACGTCTGTTATTTTAATAGCGGTCTCTACGGTCTCCATGTTTTTTACAACATATTGATTTTCCGTAACTTCTTATTCTCCTAACACAATTACAAATGGAATGTTGTCACGATTCACTTTATTCATCGCTTTTCTTAATTTTTTTTATTATGTGCGGCGAATTTTACGACGAATAAGCTCTTGCTCAGGTAAATAATCTTGTGTTTCTCTAACATTTTGATCATCCATTTTCTTCATCATCGTCTCTCCTTTGTTTTTAAGAAAATAAAAAACCGTACAAACATAAGCTCCAACATCGGCTTAGTTATACGATTTCATGAGAAATAGTCGTCCTATTCAATATTAATAAATTAATACAGATAGCAAGACTAATGGGTATGATGATGTGTAGTTGTTGATATTAGATGCTTTAAAACCCGCATAGAATCTCCTCCATTCAATTATTCGTTACTTTAAATCATATGATAATATTTGTCAATTTATTATTTAAAAAAGGTAGCTACAGGACTGCATTGTTAAATTACTTTTATAGAACAAAAAGCAGTTACTCTGTATAGACTAACTGCTCATTAAAACTTGAATTTATAGTAGCTTTTGATAAAGTTCGAATTTATCTAAACCATATTTACTGTATCCTAAATCAATGGCATCAATATACTCAAAACCATATTTTCTATAAAGTTTTATAGCTGGTTTATTTTTTTCATATACATCCAGACGAATAGCTTTTATGTTCATTTCCTTACTATGTTGAATAATAAAATCCATAAGTCTTGTTCCAATTCCTTTATTAAGGTATGTAGGATGTACAGCAAAAGTGTTAATAACCAATATTTCTTCATCATCGAAATCATGATACCAATTAGCTTTAGAATAAGCTGCTTCTTGCTCATGTCTTAATATGACAGTGCCAACAATATGTTCCCCATCTTTCATCACATATAAATTGCCTTCCTGTATACCATGTACTGCAGTTTCTTTTATAGGATAGACACCTTTTTTCCATCCAGGGTAATTTATATGCGCATCAAGATAAGCATTTAAATCATTATACAAAGATTCAATTTCCCCGATATTATTTTCCGTTCCCTTTTCAATCTTCATAATTTCTTCCTTTTCTATTTAGGTAATTAAGAACCCTAAATTATATGAATATTATACCTTGTTAATAATTGGTAAACGATTCCTCATGGTGAAATTTTGAATAAGGCAACCTTTAATGCTTCGCTTCAGAGGTTGGGTTTTTCGGCAGAACGGGTATAGGACACTACTGCTAGGAGAGGAAATTTAGCGAAGTTTGAATCAATTTTACGTGAGTGCTATAGGCTCTTAAACTATGAACTGAAATATTACCAGAGAGGATACGTCATTCGTATCCTCATTTTGCTTAAAAAAATTTAAATACAATACGTGGAGGAGTTGAATTTATGACATATGTAAATATTGGCTCGAAGTTATTTTTTGGGTTCATTGCTTTATTAATTGTGACGCGTTTGTTGGGCAAAAAAGAAATATCGCAGCTCACCCCCTTTGATTTTATTTATTCCATTGTACTTGGTGGCATATTGGAAGAAAGCATCTATGATAACAAAATTTCACCGCTTCATGTCTGGTTCGCAGTGACCGTTTGGGGAGTAATGTTATTTATTATCGAAATTTCATCACAGCGCTACGATAAATTAAGGGTTCTTTTGAAAGGGGAAACGTCGATTTTAATCAAAAATGGCGAATTCAACTTAAAAGAACTAGAAGCGAATCACTTGGAAATGGAGCAATTACGCATTATGTTAAGGCAACAAGGGGTATTCTCACTGCGTGAAGTTTGTGATTTGTACTTGGAGCCTGGTGGTACTGTCAGCTTAAAAAAATATGCAAAATTCGATATGGTCACACCAGCCATGCTCAATTTAAAGCCAAAAGACGAGTCAATTAATTTCCTTTATGTAGATGAAGGAGAAATCAACGAAGAAATCTTAAAATACACGGGCAAGTCAAAAGAATGGCTATACGATGAACTGCTAAAGGAAGGCTATACGACTATTCAAGATATTTTGTATGCGGAATGGTCAGAGACTGACGGATTTTTCATCAAAACCTATGCGGATACCAATGATGATATACGAAAAGTGAATTAAAAAAGGTAGCACACAATCTACAAGCTAATCTAAACGAAAATGTATACTAAAGTAGTTATTTGGATTTGACAATGCCGAAGATTCAATTAAAGTTAATATTATTTGATAAAAACCACCCGTTTATTCCGTAGAACATTTCTGTTCACAGTTAGGCTATTCATCTTACACATGTAAAATAGATTTGTTATTTGGAAGATTTAAAGGTAAGTTATATATTGAATAAATTTAACAAGATGGAAGTTAGAGGAAAAATATGAGAAAAAAAGTTATTATGTCATTAATGTTAATGACTTTCCTTTCTGCTGTAGAAGGAACAATTATTAGTACAGCAATTCCCCGTATAACAAGTGATTTATCGGGTGTCGAACTCGTTAGTTGGGTCTATGCAATTTATATGCTTGCCACTGCTGTTTCGACTCCAATATACGGGAAACTGGCGGATTTATTTGGTCGAAAAAAAGTTTTACTTATTGGGGCTACAATATTTTTAGTTGGCTCTGCTCTTTGCGGTGTCGTGACATCGATGGAACAGCTCATCGTCTTTCGTGCCCTTCAAGGTCTAGGCGCTGGCGCTATTATGCCAATAACAATGACCATTATTGGCGACTTATATAGCGAAGTGAAAGACCGTGCAAAAGCACAGGGGTGGATTAGTGCCGTTTGGGGTATCTCTGGTGTTATCGGACCTCTCGTTGGCGGATTTTTAGTTGACTCTCTTTCTTGGCGCTACATCTTTTTCTTAAACGTTCCATTTGGAATTATCGCTTGTATAATGATTGTCATTTATTACAAAGAATCTATTAAGCCCGCTAAGCATCATATCGACTATCTTGGCGCAACAGTCTTCTCATTAAGTGCAATCGCTCTACTTTACGCGTTATTAACAGGTAGCAGTAAAAACAACTGGGGGGACATGACAATTATAGGTCTATTACTCTTTGCAGTTGTATCATTCGTTATTTTCTTATTTATTGAGAAGAAATCTCCGGAACCACTAATTCCGCTAGCACTTTTCTCTAACCGTACATTATCTACTATTAATATACTAACACTTATTTCGGGTGCAATGCTTATTAGTATTACGATGTATTTACCAATTTGGAGCCAAGGTGTATTAGGAAAAAACGCGACAGATGCTGGACTCATTTTAATGCCGCTTCCTGTTATGTGGACAGTCGGGACTATTTTTTCAGGTAAATTAGTTGGACGCTTGAATACGAAACAAATCATCCTCATTGGGGTTAGCGTTCTGTCAGTTGCTGCCTTTACTTTATTTACATTGTCAACAGATTCCCTAGCGTTCCTTATTTATGTTGGAGTTGGGTTATTCGGACTTGGGATGGGACTTGTTTCACCTATTTACATGGTAACAATTCAAACAGCTGTTTCAAATCAAACACGTGGGACAGCAATTGGCTTAAATACATTTATCAATACGTTTAGCCAAACATTAGGAGCTGCAGTTTTCGGGGCGCTTTTCAACACGATGATCCATGCACATGGTATTCAGCACCTTGATCTTGTTTCATCTGGTGGTCATGGAGGAGCTACAGCCAACGTCGTAACCAAATCGCAAGAGGCATTAGCTTCTAGTGTACATTACATTTATATGGGTACTTTTATATTAGCACTACTAACTTTGTTAATTGTTTGGTTCTTTTTAAAGCCAGCCACTCAACTCGTGAGCGAGCATAAATAACGAATAAATAAGCTATAAAGAGATTACTCTTTATAGCTTATTTTTATTTACTTATAAATCGTAATGCTTCTATTTCATTGTAGTGTTTACATTGTGTAAACATCTAGAGCAAACTAGCCCGTAATGAATCAAAATAAGCCTCAATTAGTTCCCTTAACTTTTTATAGATGCCTACCCTCAGATACCCCTTCACCAATTAAATACAAACTAATAAACAAACAGTTAATTAAAACGTTTGATTTATAACAAACAAAACAATATAATGTTTGATATAAATCGTTAAATAATTTGAAATAAAAAAGGATCTACGAAAGGAGTCGCTATGACAGAGTTTGAATTCATTTCATACACCGAACCAACACAACGCGCTGGCATGAGATTCATGCAACGAGGCATTGAGGGTAACATTGTCATGCTGAATCTGCTGCGTTTTCGTAAAGTTGCCGATTATACAGCACACCCTGAGCTAGCACCAGAGGTCCCAATTAGTGGTGCAGAAGCTTTCAATCGCTATATTGAGCACACCCTCCCATTTCTCCATGAAAGCGGAGGTGAAGTGATGTTTCTTGGCGACGGCGGAGAGTTTCTGATCGGGCCCGAAAAGGAAAGATGGGATTTTATCATGATGATTCGTCAGAGCAGTGCGGAGTCGTTTCTTGCTTTTTCAAATCATCAAGAATACATGACCGGTATCGGACATCGAACTGCCGCGATCGAAGATTCACGCCTTCTGCCTATAACAGAACTTCCGACATCAAAATAAAAGGAGGAGAACATAATGATAAATATCCTAAAAGTCAACGACGTCGAATTGGCCTATGACAGTTTCGGTAACGAGAACGACGAGGCTGTTATCCTAATCGCTGGGCTTGGAACCCAGATGATCCGATGGACGGATTCGTTTTGCCGGATATTAGCAGCGCGGGGCTTTCGTGTAATCCGCTTCGATAATCGCGATGTCGGTTGCTCGACCCACTTTAGCCATTATCCGACGCTGAATTTTGACGCTCTTGCGACTGCTCTCATGTCAGGACAGCGACCGGACATCCCTTATACTCTCGATGACATGTCCAACGACGCTATTGGACTGCTCGACGCCCTATCAATTGATTGTGCACATTTCGTAGGCAGATCGATGGGCGGAATGATCGCCCAAATTGCAGCCAGTGAGTACCCTAAACGTGTGTTATCACTTACATCCATTATGTCCAGTTCCGGTAATCCCGCTCTTCCGCAAACCGCACCAGATGTCATGGCAATGATGACTAAACCGGCGCCAAACCCATTTGAGGATGAAGCAGGATTTTTGGCGCACAGCCTCTCTTTTGCCAAACGCATCGCAGGCACAGGCTATCCGTTTGAAGAAGAAGCTTATCGGGCGCTCATTTTGGAGGAGGCCCATCGAGCATATGATCCAGGTAGCGTCGGACGACAGATTGCTGCTATCGCTGTCTCTGGTGATCGTCGTCCGATGCTGGCGAACATAAAAGTACCAACACTTGTCATTCATGGGGTGGACGATCCCATGTTCGTCATGGCGTGCGGTGAGGACACTGCTTCTGCCATCCCAGGTGCCGAGCTAATGTTGGTTGACGGCATGGGTCATGACCTGCCGCACCAACTGTACAAAGTAATCGTTGATGGTATAGAGCAAATGGCTCGTCGCAATTGACATCGCTACATGGATAAGGGCTATGATTGAGCAATAAAAAACAGAGTTAAGTTCTATAAACATCACGACTTATGTACATGTTTAGCGAAATCAAAGTCGGGTACTTTAACGGGTTCCCTATTGATGTGCAAACAGTACATATTACATCAATAAAAGCAAAAAAGGGATAGCAATTATGCTATCCCCTTTAATTCTCTATTAACTCCTGTTCGTTAATCAGATTTATTATCTGTTTTTATTCAGTATCTTCATCGCCTTTATACTCCAAAATATCACCAGGTTGGCAATCTAAAGTTTTACAAATCGCTTCTAATGTTGAAAAACGAACCGCTTTTGCTTTCCCATTTTTTAGAATAGAAAGATTCGCCATAGTAATTCCAACCTTCTCCGAAAGCTCCGTTACGCTCATTTTTCGCTTCGCTAACATTACATCAATATTAATAATAATCGCCATATCATCCACCTCAGACCGTCAAATCATTTTCTGATTTTATGTTAATCGCTTCTTGTAAAAGCCGTTGGAGAATAGCAGCAAAAACGGCAATTACGAACGATGCAAAAATGATAATAAGTCCTATAAATCCAACAGGAGGATCAACTTTCTTCGCAATAAAAGAGAAGAGTGGCATACCCAATATATACAAACTACTGATTATAATCGCACAGCGCTTAATATTCTTTAATGCTTCTACTGATAATTCCGAGAACGCTGTATTCTTCTCGATGTACCGTAAAAGTTTAAAGGCCTGATAGAGAGCAACGTAAAAAGGTACAGCCGCTCCATACATTACGATGAAAATGAGATATTTCATCGGTGAAATATCTGGATACAATTCCGATGCAAAATTCGCTATATGGGGCACTAAAAATATACATAAAGCAAGAACTGCAATTCCAGCCAGAAAAATAATTACCTTTAAAAAAGTGGTTGAACCGCGTTTAACATTCATAGTAAGCACCTCAGTTATTTAATGACAAAATAAATTTAACATAAAATTTATCGTTTTACAATAAATATAGATTGTTTTTCGCTATAGTATTAGGGTATCTTAACATCCTTATAATTTTGACAAAACGTATATTAGTTTTCATAATAACTGAAGTACGATCCCTACATGATTATTAAATAATTACTTAATAGCAACAATAATTTTATGAAAAACAACATAAATATATTGATAAACGATAAAAAATAAACTATCATCGTATTAAAACTTATTATTATTAAATCAGTGAGGTGCTTCAAATGATTGTTAAACTAAGTTCAACTTTTTTCTTAAAGACCGTAGCTTTTCTTATTGGCGTTGCGGTACTTGCTGTGTGTATATATTGGTTACCTCAAGCTGCTATACGAGATGCGAAAGTACATCCAGGAGATTACTCGATATATCCATTGCTAATAAGTGCCTATGGAGTATGCATTACGTTTTCTGTTGCGTTGTATCAAGCATATAAATTATTGAGTTATATCAATATAAACAATGCGTTTTCTGAGGTATCCCTTAAATCCTTGAAGGTTATAAAAAAGTGTGCTTTTATAATTATTATCTTCATTTTGTTTATAATAGTTTACTTAAGGGTTTTTGCTATGTTCACGGGTGAAGACGCAGCAGGTCCGATAGCACTTGGTCTAATAGGAATTTTAGTAACAGCTATCATTGCTGCCATTATAGACGTACTTCAAAAGCCCATAAAAAATATACTAGAAAAAATGTAGAGGTGTTTACTATGCAAGTATAGTAAATATTATCCCTACTGCATTATGACCCAGCGCCTATCTTTTTTGATATGACACTAAAACACTATATTAAGTTAAGGATTGAATTCGGTATTGTACCGAGCTCAATCCTTTTAATTTTACTTATATACGTTTGTAATTATAGTGTTCAATATACAGTTCAAGTTCACGCTTATAACTCAACAATATAGCCCGATTGTGGAATAAGAAAAGATCCTGCATATTATAGCAGGATCTTTAATGAATATTTTTTATAAAACTACAACAAACACAAACTCTCCAGCCCTACTCTACAGTTACTGATTTAGCTAAGTTACGAGGTTTGTCAACGTCGCAGCGGCGGTGTAATGCGGCATAGTAGCTAATTAACTGTAATGGTACTACTGAAACGAGTGGTGTTAAGTATTCATTGACATGCGGAATGATTAAACGGTCGCCGTCTTCGTCTACGCCAGCCATTGCGATAATACATGGATAAGCGCCACGTGCAGCTACCTCTTTAACATTGCCGCGAATATTTAATGCTACCGCTTCCTGTGTTACAAGGGCGAATACTGGTGTTCCTTCTTCAATTAAAGCAATGGTACCGTGTTTGAGTTCGCCACCTGCAAAGCCTTCAGCTTGAATATATGAGATTTCTTTAAGTTTCAAAGCACCTTCAAGACTTACACAGAAATCGATATTACGTCCGATGAAGAATGCATTGCGTGCAATTTTTAAATAGTCTTCTGCGATATCTTCTAATACATCTTTTGAATCGATAATTGTTTGAATACCGTTTGCTGCAATCGCAAGCTCTTGTTTCAAATCAAATTCTAAGCCTTGACCACTTGCTTTTGCTGTCACATAAGCTGTTACTGCAAGTACTGCGACTTGTGCTACATATGCTTTTGTAGAAGCTACTGCGATTTCAGGACCTGCGTGTAATAATAGCGTATGGTCTGCTTCGCGTGACAGCGTCGAACCTTGTACGTTTGTAATTGTTAATGTTGGGTAACCTAGCTCTTTAATTTTCACAAGCACTTGGCGGCTATCCGCTGTTTCACCTGATTGTGTAATAAAGATGAATAGCGGCTTTTCTGATAGTAATGGCATATTGTAGCCAAACTCACTTGAAATATGCACTTCAACAGGAATACCAGCCATTTTCTCGAAATATTGTTTACCAATTAAACCTGCATGATAGCTTGTGCCCGCAGCGATAATGTATAAACGGTCTGCAGCTTGCAATGCTTGTAAAATATTTGCATCAATTGTTAAATCGCCATTTTCGCCTTCGTATGCTTGAATGATTTTACGGATAACCGTTGGCTGTTCATCCATTTCTTTTAACATATAGTGAGGGTACGTACCTTTTTCAATATCGCTCATATCAAGCTCTGCTGTATATGGTGCACGCTCTACTACTGTGCCGTCTAATTTTGTAATTTCCACACTGCCTTTGTGTACGATAACAACTTCTTTATCGTGTAATTCCACGAATTGATCCGTTACTTGTAGCATTGCCATCGCATCTGATGCAACTACGTTAAAGCCTTCACCTACACCTACAAGAAGTGGTGATTTGTTTTTCGCTACAAAAATTGTATCTGCCACTTCAGCATCTAACAATGCAAGTGCGTAAGAGCCGTGTAATAATGATAATGTTTTGCGGAATGCTTCTGCTGTTTGCAGACCATCCTTCACAAATAGCTCAACTAACTGCACGATAACTTCTGTATCTGTGTCAGATTTCATTGGAATGCCTTTTAAATATGTTTTTTGTAATAAATGATAGTTTTCGATAACACCATTATGCACAATCGTAAAACGACCTGATGCACTTTGATGAGGGTGAGCGTTTAAGCGGTTTGGCACACCGTGAGTTGCCCAACGTGTATGACCAATCCCAACTTTTGCAGCAACGTCCTCGTCTACAGCTTCACGCAAGTCAGCGATACGACCTTTTTCTTTGAAGATCGTTACGCCCTCTTCATTGCGCACAGCAATACCTGCTGAGTCATAGCCACGGTATTCAAGCTTTTCTAACCCTTTTAATAAAATTTCCTTTGCATCTGATTCACCAATATATCCTACAATTCCACACATAATTACTTTTCCTCCGATATTGTCATATTAACGCAATGACAAACTAGACCTCAGCGTATCGAAATTTTTTTCAGTGGGCGTAAACAGTACCACTTATTTTCATCTCAAAAATAAGCATACTTATGCGCGCACATCCTCGTACTATTTCAGCCATCTAAAATAGTGCTTTGCTTCGATATGTGAAGTTTTCCTATTTATCTATTGCTTTTACTTATACCTTCTCCATTTTCTGTACATTCAATCACTTAAATGCTTTCAAAATGAAAAATGACAATCGGGTATGTCGATTGGGAGGCATCCGCCGAATTTTCGATAAACCTCCACCTCGTCTGCTGAAGATATCTTCGTCCAATTTCCTCAGCTCAGGCGCTATAATTGTTTTCCGATTTATGTGCTATCTTTCCCCCTTTTGCACTTGCTAAGCGGTCAAGGTCTAGCCAAGCCGTCAGCTTCTCCATAATACTCAATCATATGCTATTCGTCAAATTTTCGTTATAAAAACTTCTTCTTTTCCTCCTTTTTTAAGGCGAATTTTAGTGCAAAGACATAAAAAATTAGCTTCGCCAAGATTCTAGCAGTATTACAACCTCATACTAATGAATAAGATTCTTTAGAAGCAATACAAAACGTAAGACACAACATGTATCACAGGTTGCATCTTACGTTATGATTATTTAGAGGGCCTTTAATTAGCTCTCTTTACTTGCAAGTAATTTCACAATTTCTCGATTAAAAGCGGGTAAGTCTTTCGGCGTACGACTTGTTACTAATTGCTTTTGGCAAACAAATACTTCTTCATCATGGAAATTAGCACCTGCATTTTCTAAGTCCACTTGTATGGACTTATAGCCTGTCGCATCACGCCCGTTTAAAGTCTTCGCTGTTATTAGAAGCTGTGGCCCATGACAAATCGCAAAGGTTGGCTTCATGTCGTCCATAAACGTTTTGACGAAGGCTACAATACGATCATCTACACGTAAAATATCTGGTGAAAAGCCACCTGGAATGAACAATGCATCAAATTCTGAACCTTTGACTTCATCAATACCTTTATCGATTTTCACTTTCTCCCCATGTTTACCTTTTACTTCTTTTCCAGCCTCAGTATCAATTGTTACTAGCTCATGACCTGCTGCTTCTAACGCTTCCTTTGGACTTGTATACTCTACATCTTCAAACATATCTGTTATTACTGTTGCTATTTTAGCCATATCAATAAAACACCCCTTGTTATTGTGACTCAATAGTATTCTTCCCGCTCCAATCTATTTCAAACATAAAAAAACTCGATCTCTCAATAATGAGAGATCGAGTTACATGACAATTATTCTGTTAAACCCATTTCACTACGTACTACATTTGCAATACGTTCTACATAACGTTCACAGTCCGCTTCTGTAGCAGCTTCCACCATTACACGAACTAGCGGCTCTGTACCTGAAGGGCGAACTAATATGCGACCGTTACCAGCCATATCAGATTCAACTTCCGCAATTACGGCCGCAACTTTTGCATTTTCCGTCACTGCATGCTTGTCAGTTACACGTACATTTACTAAACGTTGTGGGAAAATCGTCATTTCTGCCGCAAGCTCAGATAGTTTTTTCCCAGTGGCCTTCATAATATTGACAAGTTGAATACCTGTTAACAGACCATCACCTGTTGTATTGAAGTCTAAGAAAATAATATGGCCTGATTGTTCGCCACCTAGGTTGTATTCATTGGCACGCATTTCTTCTACAACGTAACGATCACCTACAGCAGTTTGAACACTGTGCATATCGTTTTCTTCAACAGCCTTGTAGAAGCCCATATTACTCATCACAGTAGATACAATCGTTTGTTTTTTCAAACGACCGACTGCATTTAAGTGCTTACCAATGATAAACATAATTTGGTCGCCATCAACGATTTTACCTTTTTCATCTACTGCGATTAGGCGGTCCCCATCACCATCAAATGCTAAACCAACATCTGCACCCTTTTCAGTAACAAATGTAGCAAGACCTTCCGGATGTGTTGAACCAACACCGTCATTAATGTTAAGACCAGTTGGTGAAGCACCCATTGTAGAAATGTCTGCTTCTAAGTCAGCAAATAAATGAGTCGCTAGTGATGATGTTGCACCATGTGCGCAATCTAGTGCCACATGAATACCATCAAATTCTTCATCTACCGTTTGCTTTAAGTATTGAATATACTTTTGTCCACCTTCGAAGTAGTCACTTACAATACCTAAATCTGCACCAATTGGACGTGGCAATGTATCTTCTGCATCAAGAATTGCTTCGATTTCTGCTTCTTGTGCATCAGTTAGTTTAAAACCATCCGGACCGAAAAATTTAATGCCATTGTCGGCAACTGGGTTATGTGAAGCTGAAATCATGACGCCTGCATCTGCACTCATAATTCGGGAAAGATAAGCAACACCTGGTGTAGAAATTACACCTAGACGCATTACCTCTACGCCGATTGATAATAGCCCGGCTACCAGTGCACCTTCAAGCATTTCGCCTGAAATACGTGTGTCACGACCAATTAATACCTTTGGACGCCCTGTTGCTGTTGCATCCTTCGTTAAAACATAGCCACCTACGCGGCCTAGTTTAAATGCAAATTCCGGTGTTAATTCACTATTCGCGACGCCACGGACGCCATCTGTTCCAAAATATTTACCCATTTTAATTGTTCTCTCCTTCAATGCAAGACGACCGCATCATGCTGTTTCCTGCGGACAATCGGACGGCTCGTCTGCTTACTTTTGGAAAAGTCTTTTTTCATTCATGTAGTAGTAGTTAGGCCTCTCTAACTATCTTTCAGAGGCTCTATAGCTCCAAGCTATTGGTACTCAGGCGTTGTACGTTTGATCTAACAAATCGCACTTGTAATAATGTAAGCCTGAGCCTCACTTGTTCGTAGCATTTTGATTTATGCTAGAAAGCATGATTTGTTGAGACAGGAATCTCTAATGAATCAAGTTAAAATTATAGTCAGTTATTGTTTAAGAATCAATATCTTCTTCTGTGACAGAATCAGGATTTGTTTCTTCAGGTTTTGTTTCAGCATTTGCAGGCGTTTCTTTTTCTTCTTTTTCTACCTTTTCTACCTTGTCGGCTTTTTCTGCCTTAGTAACATCTGCTTTAATTTTAATTTTTTGTTCAGATACTTTAGTCGCACCATCTGGTAATTTTACATCAAATTCATATGTTTTTGATTCAGTAATTTTTGACAAATCAATTTCAACAGGTATTTCTGTTAAAACATCAATAATCGATTTTCTCCCATATAACTTTAGCGTAGGCGTAACGAGCGTTAATTGATTTATTGTAATGCCTTCTGCTGCTTTACCAGTTTCCTTTATTGAGACCGGTAGTTCTTTGCTATATTCTCCAATATCTACTCGCACTTTTACTTTTTCTGGTTCTATCGTCACATCTAGTTTATTTAAATCGCGATCTAATACTTTAACTGCCGCTTCTTGAGAGAAGGATTGTTTCAGACCTTGTTCACCCGTTACAGTTGCTTTCACATAACTAATGCTCTCAATAGCACTTTTTGCCCCTGTTACAAACACAGTCGCTGGGTTGGCAGACATTCCTTTTAGGTAATATCCTTCATCAATTAAACGATTATTCATTTCAGGATCGACACGGAATTCTTGTGTGACCTTTTCCTCAATATTTACATTCACTGTTGCTGGGTCGAGCGTCACTTGCAATTTATCAGAAATATTCTCGTATTGTAGTTTGACATTATGTTCACCTATTAATAAATCATTTAGGTCAACAAATATTGAGAAATCCTTCACTAGCTTTGTATTTAAAGCAATTTGCTTTGGTCCTTTAATCGTGACATTAACTGTTTTCGGTATACCCGTTACAATAAGATTATCGTCATCATAATAAACCTCTACTGGGACATCTTGAATCACTTCCATCTGTTCATTCATCGCCGTCTTATCTGTAGAAGATAATTCGGTCCGAACAGAGAAAAATAGTAAGCACGCTAGGAAAAGTGCAATGATCCGCAATACCCAAGGGCTATCCATCATTTTATCCATTCTTTTTCCCCCTCCAAGTCAACTTAGAGGCTGCATTAGATTCTTGTACTGAGCCGAACCACATTTTACGTAATAGTGTTTCGAATTCCTCTAGAGAAAGATTGCGATGTAGATTACCGTTTAACGTAATACTAATTGCTCCAGTTTCCTCAGATACGACAATCGTAATCGCATCTGTTACTTCACTGAGCCCAAGAGCTGCACGATGTCGTGTTCCAAGCTCTTTCGAAATAAACGGACTTTCAGAAAGCGGTAAATAGCAAGCAGCTGCTGTGACCTTATCTTTCTGCATAATGACAGCCCCATCATGAAGTGGTGTATTCGGTATAAAAATATTTATAAGTAATTCAGACGAAACCTCTGCGTTTAAAGCGATTCCCGTTTCAATATATTCATTTAGTCCTGTGTCTTTTTCAATAGAAATTAACGCACCAATACGGCGTTTAGCCATATAACTAACAGATTTCTTCATAGCCTCAATCAGTCTAGTTTGCTCTTCTTCTTCTTGACTTGTTGAACGTTGGAACAGCTTGCCTCGGCCAATTTGCTCAAGACCACGTCTGATTTCAGGTTGGAAGATGATAATGATAGCCAAGAAACCAAACTCGATTACTTGTTTTAGCATCCATCCTAATGTTTCTAACCCCAAAAAGTCTGTTGCAATGCGTGCAATAATAATGACGAAAATGCCTTTTAATAATTGGACAGCTTTCGTCCCTTTAATGAGGGTTAAAATTTTATAAACAACGTACCAAACGAGCAGTACATCTATGAAGTTAATAACAATATTCACTGGTGTTAAATCCGTGAATTGTTCGATAATTTGCACGTGGCATCCCCCACTTTTCATTGCGAATCCATACACATTTAAGTATAGCACATTCTTTTCAAATGTAACTTTTTTCAAAAGAAAAGTCTACCCAGATGAGTAGACCTTTCATCCTCTCACGTGCACTACCATGTAGGACGTATAGAGTTCTATTTAGTTTCTTTTTCCTCAAATGTCATTGCAGTCTTAACGGAATTTTTGATGGAATACCATAACCATTCAAACGCTTCGTCTATTTCCTCGATTTTGCCTGAAACAACTGCAGAAGATGCCATATACTGGCCGTTAATAATCGTTACATTGCCATCTACTTCACCCTCAACAATTAAATCGCCATTTTTAACGACAATATCGCCCTTTACAACCTCACCTTTTGGTACTATAACCGTTTGTCCTTCAACAACTAGGTTTGGTTGTTTTGTAACAGAGAAATGCTGATCATCCATAAAGTTACCCAATAAAGTAGCACTCATAAATAAACAGAAAACTGCTGCCGCAACAAAGAACGGATGACGGCGAATCCATTTTTGCATACCTACACGACTTTTGGGTTTCGGTAAACGAGCCATCACCGCAGCTTCAAAATCTGGAGGTGCTGTAATATGGGAAGCACTCTTCACAAAGGCGATCGTTTCACTCAATTCCTGCATCAATTGCTTGCAATCACCGCATGAATGCAAATGTTGTTTCAACTCTTGTTCATGCTCACGACTAATGTCACCGTCTAAATAATCATGCATATAATCTATGATATGCTCTGGACAAATATTCATGACGCTCCCCCTCCTACAGATTGTTTAATTGCTTTCGTAATGCTTCACGTCCGCGGTGAATTCTCGTTTTCACTGTCCCAAGAGGCATATCCAAAATTTCACTGATTTCTTGTAACGATAATTCTTCAATATATTTCAATACTATAACTGAACGATATTTATCCGGCAATCGTCCAATCTCATATTGAATGCGATCTTGTAGCTCCATCTGCTCTAACTGCTCTTCTGGTAGCTGGTCATCTGCTGCAATTTGCGAATACATATCCAGCCCTTCTGTACCAGCTACCTCCGCATCTAAGTAATAATCCGGCTTTTTCTTTCTAATACGGTCTATGCAGAGGTTCGTCGCAATTCGATAAAGCCACGTCGAAAATTTTCTTTTTTGATCAAAAGTATGCAAATTCATATAAGCGCGAACAAACGCTTCTTGCGCAATATCCTCAGATTCTTGCTTGTTTCCTAACATTCGGTAGCATACTTGGTACAGTTTGTGCTGATAGAGACTCACAATATCGGCAAATGCGTTTTGATCGCCTTTAAGCACTTGTTTTATTCTCTTATTTACTAACGCATCCATTGTGTTTACTTCTCCACCTTTACAACTGTCTTATACTATACGGCCCGACTATAAGAAAAGTTTCAATTTATATTCAATTATAACAAAAGATTTTTACTCAATGTGGCGATAAACAATATTTTCACAATTTGGAATTAAACTAGTGTCTCACCAAATAAAGAACCTATTAATGCCACAGCTACATCTGCAGTTTTATTTTTTTCGTCTAATATTGGATTTACCTCAACAAACTCAGCAGATGTTAGCATTCCTGATTCTTGTAGCATTTCCATCGCTAAATGACTTTCTCGATATGTTATGCCACCTGGCACTGGCGTACCTACTCCTGGTGTATAAAGTGGATCTAGACCATCTAAGTCTAACGATAAATGTAAGCCATCTACTTTACGTTCTTGTAAATAGGCAATAGCATCTTCCATTACACGCGTCATTCCAAGGCGATCTACCTCATGCATTGTATATACTTTAATTCCTTGTTGGCGAATTAGCTCACGCTCACCAGGATCTACTGAACGCGCCCCGATAATAATTACATTTTCAGGTTTAACCTTTGGTGCATAGTTACGAATTTGTACAAGGCGTTCATGCCCTAAGCCAATACTAACAGCAAGTGGCATACCATGAATATTACCAGATGGTGTAGTTTCAGGTGTATTTAGATCCGCATGTGCATCAAACCAAATAACGCCTAAGTTTTTGAAATGCTCACCTAGTCCTGCAAGTGTCCCGATTGCAATACTATGATCTCCACCAAAGACAAGTGGGAATTTTTTTTGCTCTAATGCTTCATGTACTTGATTTGCTAACGATGTACTAACATCTACAACTTCTTCTAAATTTAATAGCTGTTTATCTATTTTATTACTCTCTTGTACTTGGCTAACAAGAATATCTCCCTGGTCCTCTACTTTGTGACCAATTGCTTCTAATCGCTCTACAACGCCCGCATAGCGGATTGCGCTTGGCCCCATGTCAACTCCTCTTCGTGTTTGTCCGTAATCTGTTGGAACTCCAATAATTGATACTTGATGTTTATTCATTATTTTATACCCCCTTTTCTTAATAAGACTATTGTAAAGCCTACAATGTACTTGGCTCAACCCCACAAAAAACCGTATATTTATACATTTTAAAACAGCTAAAAAAAATCTCCTGCTGTTTTCAGCAAGAGATTAGTATCTGTAGTTAATGTTACACTTTTGAATTTAATTATAGAAAAGTGAGCCATGAAGGACTCGAACCTTCGACCCTCTGATTAAAAGTCAGATGCTCTACCAACTGAGCTAATGGCTCAAATTAAGAAATGAATGGCTGGGGTACCTGGATTCGAACCAGGGCATGACGGAATCAAAATCCGTTGCCTTACCGCTTGGCTATACCCCATTCATTTGTATAAATAAAACTGGTGGAGGGGGACGGATTCGAACCGCCGAACCCTAAGGAGCGGATTTACAGTCCGCCGCGTTTAGCCACTTCGCTACCCCTCCGAAAAAAACACAATATGGTGGAGGATGACGGGCTCGAACCGCCGACCCTCTGCTTGTAAGGCAGATGCTCTCCCAGCTGAGCTAATCCTCCATAGAGACAGGTGTTTATTTCTTCACAGTTTATTCATCTTTTTAAGCCTATGCATTACTACGATGCTTAGAAAATGGTGACCCCTACGGGATTCGAACCCGTGTTACCGCCGTGAAAGGGCGGTGTCTTAACCGCTTGACCAAGGGGCCATTCGTTATGTCTCAAACAAGACAAGATTTATATTAACATCATTTTTATTATGATGCAAGCCTTTTTCAATAATTTCTTTTTAAAAATAACTTTTAATTAAAAAAGGGCAAAAAAATGGCTCCGAAGGCAGGACTCGAACCTGCGACAACCTGATTAACAGTCAGGTGCTACTACCAACTGAGCTACTTCGGAACAATACTATTCAATTCGGTTTTAACAACCTCTTAAGTACATTTATTATTATAGCAAGCATTCTAAATTATGCAATACTTTTTCAAAAAAAATTATTTAATTTATTGCATAATTTTTAATTCGTAGGTACTAAAGCACAATAGTTCTCTATTAAATCTAATATTTCTATTTTGCGCATCAAATATTCTTGCTGTATATTATTGTAATTGCTAAAATAAAAATAGTTTTAAGAATTTTCTATTAAATTTGTTTTGGGGAGGAATGTTCATATATGGTAACAAATGATTTAATTGCACCAGAACTTTATAACATCACAGAGGAATTAGAGAAGTTTTCGCAGGATAGTGATCGTCAAGCTATAAGATGGTTGGATACAAAGCAAAATCGTCGAACAATTTCTTATGCCGACCTTAGTCAAAAAATGAATCAATACGCGAATGCGTTTACTGAACAGGGACTTCAAAAGGGAGATTGTGTTTTAGTCATTATTCCACGTCTACCAGAAGCATATTTTGTTTTCCTAGGTTGTTTAAAGGCGGGTATTGTTCCTATCTCTTGTTCTGAGATGTTACGTGCAAGTGATTTAGAGTATCGTATGGAACACTCTTCTGCAACAGCAGTTATTGCCTACGAGGCTTTTACTAGCGAGGTCGATCAAATTACTTCTTCCGTCGCGGCTTTAAACAATAAATTAGTCATTGGTAATGCTACAAACGATTGGGTATCTTTAGATGCATTAGCTGACAAGCAATCAACAAACTTTACGGCTGTAGCTACAAAACGTGATGATATGGCGTTTCTTTCATATACTTCCGGAACAACGGGTAAACCTAAAGGAGTAGTTCACTCTCATGGCTGGGGTTATGCGCATATTCGAACAGCAGCTTCCAAATGGCTTTGTGTACGTGAAGGTGACCTAGTATGGGCTACAGCAGCACCAGGTTGGCAAAAGTGGATTTGGAGTCCATTTTTATCGACGATTATGTTAGGAGCAACTGCTTTCGTCTATCATGGTAGTTTCGATCCTCATACTTATCTTCAGCTTCTTCAGGACGAAAAAGTAAATGTACTTTGCTGTACACCTACTGAATATCGTATTATGGCAAAGATTGATAATCTAAAAGATTACAAATTAGCTGAATTAAGAAGTGCCGTATCTGCAGGCGAGCCGTTAAATCGTCCAGTAATCGAAACATTTATGAAAAATTTCGGCCTTAAAGTACGAGATGGCTATGGACAAACGGAAAATACATTATTAATTGGTACACTTGAAAACACCGAATTACGACCTGGCTCTATGGGTGTTCCTACACCAGGAAATATTGTGCGTATTATTGACCATGAGGGCAATGAGGCACCTGTAGGAGAAGTCGGAGATATCGCTGTCCACAAATCATCACCAGCTTTATTCAAAGAATATTATCGTGAACCTGAACGCACACAAGCTGCTTTTAGAGGCGATTGGTATATTACAGGAGACCAAGCAAAATGCGATGAAGATGGTTACTTCTGGTTTGAAGGACGTGGAGATGACATTATTATTTCATCAGGCTATACAATTGGTCCATTTGAAGTAGAGGATGCTTTAAATAAGCATGAGGCTGTACAAGAATGCGCTGTTGTCGCTGCACCAGATGAAATTAGAGGTAATATTGTTAAAGCCTTTGTAATCCTACGTGAGAGCTTCCGAGACCGTGATGAGGAAGAATTAACAAAAGAGCTTCAGGAGCACGTTAAAGCTTTAACAGCGCCATATAAATACCCACGCAGTATTGTCTTTATAGATGAGCTGCCAAAAACAACATCGGGGAAAATCCGACGTGTAGAGCTACGAGCTATAACTGTTTAAAATATTTAAAGAGACATTTCACCTATCGTGATGAAATGTCTCTATTTTTGGTTCTATTTCAGTTAAGTTAAATGTATATAGAAATAAAAAAAGCCACTACTGAGTGTATCAGCAGCGACTTTTTGCGCCTAGCGACGTCCTACTCTCACAGGGGGAAGCCCCCAACTACCATCGGCGCTAAAGAGCTTAACTTCCGTGTTCGGTATGGGAACGGGTGTGAC
>NZ_JBIWDT010000008.1:0-37378 GCF_044762185.1 Lysinibacillus sp. NPDC097162
CTGAGCCAGGATCAAACTCTCCATAAAAGAAATTTGATTAGCTCAAATTGTTTTGCTGGCATCAATTTTGATGTCCAAAATTTTGTTTCGTTCACCAACGAAGTTAGTTAATAGAAACTATATTGATTACGTTTTGCTTGTTCAGTTTTCAAGGTTCATGTGTTTTGTCGTTTTTCAGCGACTTCTTTATCTTAACACCTTATTCAACTTGCGTCAATAACTTTTCAAAAGTTTTTTTCACTCGTTTTTAAGTGTTCTTAGTATGTCTTAGCGACAATTAATATAATACAATATCAATATATTAAACGTCAACACTTTTTTCAAAAAAATATCGAGGTATTTTCTATACCTCGATAACTAGCATACTATATGGCTTATTCAAATTCTATAGACTCTTTATCCACCTTATAATGCCGGTGGAATATCATTTCACTTTTTGCAACGACAGGTTCAATAAGTATGTAGCCTTTATCCACTAAATACTCTACAAATACTTCTAAGTCTACAGAATAGTTAACAAGCTCATGATGATCATGTAATTCTTGAATAGTCCATGTCTCTTTTGTTTGCATTACTTCTAATATATGTTGAGCTCCATCCTGTGTTCGTGAATGAATTAAAAACTCACTTGCTAAAAATAGTAGCTCTAATCGCTTTTCAATTGGCTCACTGCTCATAACAAGTTCTTCATATAACTTATAGATAGCAGGCTCTATCTTTTTCACTTGCGCCCATACCGTAACTTCTGGATAAAGCCCACTATCTATAATGGACAATCGCCCTAAATGATGCAATGAATCAACAACATGATTATAGGCATCCAGGTAGCTTCCCTTATCAAAATATTCTTTCCCTTCTAAATAACGTCGAATTAATTTTGAAAATTGAATACCTGTTTTAATTTTCCGACCGCTAAACGGGAACTCTTGTAGTTCAATTTTTAATTTATGAAGGAATTCATTACGATCAAACAACACTCTGCCAAAGAAAATCCAATCAACTACTTTTTTGTTAGAGCCGATTAGTAACCACTTGCGTAACAATTTCTCTGTAACAGTATGTAAGGCTACCTTATTCCCCTCATATAAATAATGCTTTGAGAAAACAGGTTGATCCGCTTCCTTCACAATAATTAGTAATATCGTATCGAATGTGTCAGTAACGTTACTTTGTTCTTCACGCTTCTCCATTAAAATGACACCTAATGTATTAGACTGACTCGCACGTTCTTGGTATATCGGGCGCAAAACTTGCTCCATGTTCAGTCCTCCTCTATTTGTTATATGACTTTATTTCGTTAAAATTTCGACATACTCTGAAAGTATTCCTTCTTTGCCTTTTAGTCAAAACTAAAATACTTTGTTCTTATATGTTATAGTAGATTTTAGATTGGGAGGCAAGATATTGTATGAAACCTTACAAAAGTAAAATTAATAAAATCCGTTCATTTGCATTAGCACTTATTTTTATCGGCTTTGTTGTTATGTATGGGGGAATATTCTTCAAAAACCATCCTATCCTTGTCTTAATCTTCATGACGCTTGGTTTACTGTGTATTATCGGTAGTACAGTTGTCTATGCTTGGATTGGCCTTCTCTCAACAAGAGCAGTTCAAGTAGAGTGCCCGAATTGCCATAAGCATACGAAGGTTTTAGGTCGTGTAGATATGTGCATGTACTGTAACGAACCATTAACACTAGATCCAACACTTGAAGGAAAAGAGTTCGATCAATCTTATAATAACAAAGCAAAAAATTCCTAGCCCTCATATAAGAGCTAGGAATTTTCTTATTATTACCACCACTACTATTATAGAAATAACCGATATTAGATGCTCACTATATATTTAGAAATTTGTTTTTCTTTTAGACCAGCTATACCAGTTTTGAAAAATTTCTGTTGATTCTGCCTGTCATCGAATGATTGCATCATTTGCTCTACTAATTTTTGCGTAATCATATCGTTTACCTCACCAGAAGACTGTTCTTGTTCTTCTTGTTTTGAAATTTTCACTTCTCTTACAATTACTTTTTCGCCATTTTCTTTCGTTACTATATGGCGTATATAACCATTCTCTTTTTTTATTTCATATGTTGCTTTTCTTTTTTGGTTTGCTAAAAACAAATTATCCGATAAACGTTCTTCTTTTTTTAATGTACTAAAGTAATTACTACTCCCTAATTGTACATTCATTATATCCCTCCTATTAACTGTTCAATTGTCAGAGATACTCATTTGCTATGCTCCAACCTCCAACGCTTTATTCTTAACATACATTATTTATATCGAGAATGTTCAGTCTATTTAAAGAAAATCTTTTTCGTTCCATTATAAAAAGCAAGCGAGCTAATGCCCACTTGCTTTTTTAAACGTTTTCATTCATACGCTTTCGTAAAAACTCCAAGAAAACTTATTGTACTTTCGCTGCAACATCTTTACATGCTGGACACGTGCCGTAGATTTCTAGACGGTGTGTGTGCACATCAAAGTCTGTTACTTGTGAAGCGAAGTGTTCGATTTCATCTAAACCTGGGTAATGGAAATCGACAATTTTACCGCAACATTCACAAATCATATGATAATGATCATTTGTAACAAAATCAAAACGGCTAGAGGCATCCCCATAAGTAAGCTCTTTCACTAATCCTACTTCACGGAATACACGTAAATTATTGTAGACAGTTGCCACACTCATATTCGGAAATTTTCCTTCAAGCGCTTTATAAATTTCATCCGCAGTCGGATGTGTCATCGATTGAATTAAATATTCTAAAATAGCATGACGCTGAGGAGTAATGCGTACACCAGTTGTTTTTAACGTGTCAAGTGCATCCTGTAAATGCGGTATAGACATCGTCATGCACCCCTTTTCATAAGTATTATTAATTTATAATTGTTACAATTAGTGTATCGAATTAAGCTAACATCTGTCAACTTCCGTCCTATACATCAGCTAAATTAAATTACTTTTTAATATCCTCTCGACAGATCCACTACATTTTCTAGAGCTGTCTCTCCATTTAACCATTTCATCAAACTAGGCTTAAAAATATCTAAACTGCGTTCCACATAGCGAGAAGAATGACTTGAAACATGTGGTGACACTATGACATTCGGACATGACCATAATGGACTATTTGCACTAAGTGGTTCTTCTTCAAATACATCTAATACTGCGTAGCCAATTTCACCTGTTTCCATAGCATGAATAAGTACCTTTTCATCTACTAAATTTCCACGGCCAAAATTCATGAAAATGGCATCGTTTTTCATTGCGCTAAAATGCTCTTCCTTCAATAAATGCGTAGTTTCCGCTGTTTTTGGCAATACAGAAATGACGATATCCGCCTTTGGCAAAGCTTCTGTTAGCATCGCAAAACTAACCATTTCATCCATGTAAGGTGCTGCTTTACCTGAACGGTTACAGCCAATTGTAGTTACACCAAATGCTTGTAATAAGCGACCTACTTCCGAGCCAATCGCGCCAGGCCCTAATATAAGCGCTGTATTATCACGTAATTCAGTTTGTTTCCCTTTTTTCGACCATTCTCTTTTCTTCTGATGCTCGTATAACCACGGCAATGCACGCTTAATTGCTAAAATATGAGCAAGCATTGACTCAGCCATAGGTGATTTATGAATTCCACGCACATTTGATACTAAAATACCTCGATCAATAATTGCTTGTGCTGGCATTTTTTCTACACCTGCCGAAGCAACGAATATCCATTTTAGTTTCGTTGCGTATTGCATATTGTCATCATTTAAATCTTCGCCATATGTAACTAGTACATCTGCTTTTTGAAGTTCATCCGTAGATAACCCATTTTTAAATACAAAGTCACATTGTGAAAATTCCTCTACTAACGGTTCACGTAAATCGGGTCTTGGCTCAAACGTAAAATAAATTCTCATTTATGTTCCTCCTGATTTGCTAAATATGTGTATACTTCTTCAATATGATTTTTTACGCGTACTTTACGCCAAGCCTTTATAAGATTACCATCTGTATCAATTAAAAAGGTAGAACGTTCAATCCCCATATATTCGCGTCCATACATTTTCTTTAACCCCCATACGCCATAAGCCTCCGCTACTGCATGATCCTCGTCCACTAAAAGTGTAAAAGGAAGCCCATGCTTATCAATAAATTTTGTATGCTTTTGGACATTATCAGGGCTCACACCTAATATAACAGCGTTTAACTGACTGAAGTCTTCATGCTTATCACGGAAATCACATGCCTCTGTTGTACAACCGGGTGTCATATCTTTCGGATAAAAGTACAAAATTACATTTTTGCCCCTGAAATCTGCTAATTGTACGTACTCCCCTTTGTCATTAACAAGTGAAAAATCGGGTACTTTCTGTCCTTCTACTAATGTCATAACAATCTCCTCCTTTTGCATTTCTTATTTTACTCTAAGTAACAAATCAAGTCATATCCCTTATTTTCTTTGGATTTCTTACACTGATAGGTCTACAATAGATTAAGTATAATTACTTAGGAGGCATATTTATGAATCACTCAAAATCCGAAGCAGTACACGCAGAAGCGCTTTTACATATCGTTGGTGGTGTGAATAGCCCTTCTCGTTCATATAAAGCAGTTGGTGGGGGATCTCCCGTTGCAATGGCTCGAGGAAAAGGAGCTTATTTTTGGGATGTTGACGGCAACCGTTACATCGATTATTTAGCGGCATATGGCCCACTTGTTACAGGTCATGGCCATCCACATATCGCTAAGGCAATTTCAAATGCCGCTGAAAACGGGACTTTATTTGGAACTCCAACTGAATACGAAGTAACTTTTGCAAAAATGCTTAAAGAAGCCATTCCTTCAATGGATAAAGTACGCTTTAACAACTCTGGTACAGAAGCAGTGATGACAACAATCCGTGTTGCTCGTGCCTATACTGGCCGTACAAAAATTATGAAGTTTGCTGGCTGCTACCACGGTCACTTTGACTTAGTATTAGTAGCTGCAGGCTCTGGACCAGCTACATTAGGCACACCAGACTCAGCGGGTGTAACGACTGCTACGGCAGAAGAAGTAATTACGGTACCATTTAACAATCCAGAAGCATTTACTGAAGCGATGAATACATGGGGCGATCAAATTGCTGCTATTTTAATTGAGCCAATTGTAGGCAACTTCGGAATTGTTGAACCAAAACCTGGATTTTTAGAATTAGTGCATGCTACAGCGAAAGAAAAAGGTGCACTTACAATTTACGATGAAGTGATTACGGCATTCCGCTTCCATTACGGTGGCGCACAAACATTACTTGGTTTAACACCTGACCTTACTGCGCTAGGAAAAGTCATTGGTGGTGGTTTACCAATCGGTGCTTACGGTGGTCGCAAAGAAATTATGGATACAGTTGCTCCACTTGGACCAGCATACCAAGCAGGTACAATGGCAGGAAACCCTGCATCAACGCAAGCCGGTATAGCTTGCTTAGAAGTATTAGCTACTCCAGGTATTTACGATGAAATGGATCGACTTGGTGCGATTTTAGAAGACGGTATTTTAGCGGCTGCAACAAAACATGGTGTAACAATTACTTTAAATCGTCTAAAAGGTGCGCTTACAATTTACTTTACAGATGTGAAGGTAGAAAATTATGAGCAGGCAGAGAACACTGACGGAGAAATTTTCGGGCGCTTCTTTAAACTAATGCTTCAACGAGGCATTAACCTCGCTCCATCTAAATATGAAGCATGGTTTTTAACAACTGAGCATACAGAGGCAGATATTCGTGAAACAATCGAAGCTGTCGATTATGCATTTTCTCAACTATAATAGGGCGAAAAAAGGCGACTTTCATATGAGAGTCGCCTTTTTTATATTACGATATACAAATCTATGTATTTTCTAAGAACTTCCTTCTATAATGTAAAGAAGCATTAATTACGACTCGGCGTAATTGTATCCAGATTTTTTTGAGCCTGCTTGAGCTCTCCTTAAAATCTGAGACATCCGCTGAGGCCTTTAACTTGATTCACTCCCACTTATAGCAGTGGAGCACTTCTGCTGAAGCAAGTTAAAAATATTAGACAGAAAGGACATCGATTTTATTATGAAATTAGGTGCCCGTGTATTTAAAACTGGCGTAGCTATTGTCTTTGCTCTATTTGTTGCTGAGCTCCTGCAATTACCATCCCCAGTTTTTGCTGGAATTGCAGCAATCTTTGCGATTCAGCCGTCCATATATCGCTCATATCAAACGATAGTTGAACAAGTACAAGCAAATATTATAGGAGCCTCCATTGCCGTAATCTTCGGCTTACTTTTTGGTCACCACGTCGTGGCTGTTGGTATTGCAGTAATTATCGCAATAGGATTGATGTTAAAATTCAAGCTTGAAAAGTCACTGTCTCTTGCACTTGTTTCCGTTGTAGCCATTATGGAAATACAGGGTGATGACTTTCTTACGTTTGGTTTAATTCGCTTTCTTACAATTTTAGTTGGGGTTTTAGCAGCATTTGTTGTAAATCTTGTGTTTTTACCACCAAAATACGAAGTAAAGCTTTTCCGTAAAATTTACTTTTTACAGGATGATATTATACGCTGGACGAGACTAGCTGTTCGTCAAGCTTCTGAGCATACTTCTACTAAAACGGCTTTAAACAAATTTAGAGAACGTATGCTTAGAGTCGACACACTTTATGAGTTTTTCAAGGAAGAACGAAATTACTTTAAAAATAAAAAATACGTCAAAGCACGGAAATTAGTTGTGTACCGTCAAATGATTACTACTTCAAAAAAGAGTCTAGAATTGTTACAACGTCTGCATAATCATGAAAACGAATTAGCACATTTACCGACACAGTTCCATTTAATGATTCAAGAGCGTCTAGACTTTCTGCTTACCTACCATGAGCAGCTGTTACTGAAATATACGGGGAAATTAAAGCCTGAGCATTCCGAATGGAGCAACCATATCGACTACATCCAACGCAATCAGTTAATGGAGATTTTTATCCATCAAGTGACCTTTGCGCACGAAGAAGGCGATACAGAATTTTCAAGCTATCACCTTCTGTATATTTTATCGCGTATTTTAGATTACGAAGAAAATTTAGAGCACTTAGATACATTAATTGTGTCCTATCAAAACTATCACGGTGAAGAAATCAACTTGGAAATTGAGGAAGAGTTTATTTAATAGGCCAATTAACAAAGCTATTTGGGCAATCCCTACCACTACTTTTCGTGTTTGGGGCTTGCCTTGTAAACTTCTATGTACATGTTGACGGTACGGATTGCTCGCTTTCCGCGGGTGTTACTTAAGCCTCCTCCTCCGCTTCGCTTCGAAAGCCGTTTTCTCCTACGCTAAGGGAAAACGGCTTCTTTTTATTTTGTTTGGCTTATTCTAAAAGTCGATTCATTTTCATATAGACCGTCATCCCCCTCCCCTCATCCTGATTAAATGCTCTATTCAACTCATTTTTCTGCCTGGATTCGTTACAACCTTTTGAATGAGACTGAACTGGGCTATTGTATATGTCGACACCAATCAATCCCTGTTTGGATGTAAAAAAGACCATCTAAACGATGGTCTTGCAGACTGTAGACAAATTCATAAATTAACGGATGAACCTTTCTTTGAACACTTACTTTACTTCTTTCATAAATAGTCTAACGTTTTCAGCGATTTCTTTAAATTTGGTATGGTGTAAATAATGTGATCCATCCATGGTTACTAGTTTTCCATGTACCGAGTCTTTGATCTGCTCTTCATGCAGAGGTAACCATCCTGCTACATCTTCATTATTCGCTTGTACAAAGAGAAGAAGTGGAAGATATTTAGGGAAGGTTAAACCTTGAGCCCCTTTAAAATTAGACGAAATATGGTCCATCTCATTCAAGGTTGTGTCATTATACATGTTTTTATTTGAAATCATTTTCATTTGCTCCACGGTTTTTTCATCAAATGCCAGTCCAGCATAGGGGTCAGCACTGATTTTCATAGCCAATCTTAAGAGACCTGATTTTTTGAGATATGCAAACGTTTTTAATGGGAAATTCATATCCATACCCGGTTGTGTTGCAACACTGCTATCGATTCCGACAAATGCCGTCACCTCGTTTGGATATTTGTTCACATAATCAATTCCATAAATGCCTGTAATGGAGTGGCCCATGAGCATGTATCTGTTAATATGAAGCTGCTGTAGAGCTTCATGAACTTCACTTACAATGTTCTCCGTGGTCCGCTCTTTTTCAGTTTCATCACTTAATCCATAACCGAAAGGCTCTATCGCAACAACTTTGTAAAATGGAGATAATTCATCGATAAGAAGCTTAAAATCAAGCCCTGGAGTAGCTGTTCCATAACCAGGCAGGAGCACGATTGTTTCCTTGCCCTCGCCTTGAATTAACACATTCATGTTTTTCCCGTCTACAGATACATGCTGCCCGTAAGGCACGATTCGTTTTTGCTCCGAATGACTACTCATCACATTTACGGTATAAACAATACCTAAAAAAAGTACAATGGCTAGAACGATTACTCCTATGATTTTAAGTAAGATGTTTCGCACTTTCTTTATTTTCGTTCCACTCGGCGTTTTCTTTTCCTCTTGTTGTATCACTGTCATCTTCTCCTGTCCTGATCTGGTTGATTGTCTTCCTTCATGTGCCTGTAATGAAACCTTAACAAATGAAGATGTACTCCTTATGACGACAATATGAACTGAATATGAACTATCAAAAAAAATGCTACGGCTCTATATGCAAATAAGCTTGCATATGAGTCGTAGCATAGAGAATGAATCTAACTAATCTATTGGTGTAGTGATTGGCAAGGTGACAATGAAGGTCGTTCCTTGACCAAGTTCACTTTTCACTCGGATGTCACCTTGATGAAGCGACACAATCTGTTTAACGATAGCGAGTCCCATACCACTTCCGTCATACTTACGACTGTGGGAACGATCGGCCTTAAAAAAACGCTCGAATATACGCTTTTGGTCGTCAAGGTGAATACCAATACCAGTGTCGGATATTAGGATTGTCACGTTTTTGATATCTTGTTTAATGCTTACGTTAATTACGCTGGCATCCTCGGAAAATTTGATGCTATTTCTAAGGATATTCGTCCATACCTGATTTAACAGGTCATGATCAGCCGTTACTTTAACTGTCTGTAAATCAAGCTCGAAATGTATATCGCGAGCAGACCATTGTGGCTGGAGCGCCACGATTATCCGTCGGATTTGTTCATCTAGGCTGAACGTGACGAGTTGCAGTTGCTTTGACTGCGATTCAAGCAAACTCAGCTTTAGCAGGCTATCGCTCATTTTGGACATCCTTTTCGCTTCAGCGATGATAATATCAAGATAACGGCTTCGTTCGTATTCTGAAAGATCAACTTGCTTAAGCACTAGAGCATAACCGGATATCGAAGTGAGTGGAGACTGAACCTCGTGCGACACGTTCGTTACGAATTCCCTGCGCATCTGCTCAAGTTGCTGCAGATCGTGCATCATTTCTTCGAAGCTGCGAGCCAAAGTACCCAGCTCACTCGTTTGCTTAATATTCAACTTGACGTTGAAATCTCCAGATGCTATCCGCTTGGTCGCTTTTGTCAGCTTTTTGATTGGTTTTACCAGGTATACAGAGGCAACTAGAATCAATAAGCTTCCTGCAATCAACGAACATGTTGCAAAGACCAATGCCCACTTTGTGACATAAGAGGACGAAGGAGGGGCGAGCGCTTCCAGAAATATCGCTTTCGTTCCCATTTCCGTTTTCAACGGCAACCCTAAGAGGACCGTGGCAATACCATTAGGAGTTTCTTGAACAACACCTCCATCTAATGCTTTCTTTAGTTGCTCCCTCGTCACAGGCTCAGGTTTGTGTCCGTGAAGTTTACCGTAAGACTTGAACTGACCCGTTGTTTCGTAAATTCGAATATAATAAGAATCGAGTTGCTTCATTTCACTTACGAACATGTCCGCTTCATGTAACGGAAGGGTGTTGTAAATCTGGACGATGTCTTGACCAAAGTTACGTAAGTTGGTTTGAGCATTTTCGTTCAATTTATCTTCGAATATCCAAGTTGACACAAAAAAAGAAATGATCGTGCCCCCGATGATGGAGACTAAAAATGTCAGGATAACACGTATATATAAGGATCTGATCATTCATAAACCTCAAGCCGATACCCAAGCCCGCGCACCGTTTCAATCCGAAAATCAGGTGTTGTCGCGAACCGTTCACGCAGCCGTTTAATATGTACGTCTACCGTTCGATCATCTCCAGTGTAATTGATACCCCAAATCTGATCGATCAACTGCACGCGCGTATAGACTTGTCCTGGTGTTCCAGCGAGCTTATACAGCAATTCAAACTCCTTTAGTGGCAACGTAAGCGTCTCCGTCCCCTTCGTCACCTTATAGGTCTGTCGATCAAGAATGACATTCCCGAAATGGATCGTCTGCGTGGAGCCAATCTTGTATCGTTTAAGTAGTGCCCTAACACGAACCGTCAACTCTAACGGATCGAATGGTTTCGTTAAATAATCGTCCGTCCCAAGTTCGAAACCTTTCACTTTCTCCCATGTTTCTCCTCTCGCAGTCAGCATAAGTAAAGGTAAATCAGGATTGGCTCTTCGGAGCTCCTTGCTTAACGTCCAACCATCCATAATCGGCATCATAATGTCAAGTATGACAAGATCGACATTCGTTGAGTTGTAGACGGCCAGTGCTTCCTTGCCGTCCGCTGCTTCAGCTGTTGCGAATCCGTCGTTGCGTAGAAATAAACAGACGAGTTCGCGAATGTTCGCATCGTCGTCAGCAACTAGTATAGTAGGCATCGATTCCCTCTTTTCCCTGTTTTCCACCGCATTATTTCAAGTAATCATTATACTTTAAGCTAACATGTATGTTGATTAACCAAAGTAATACAGTTTCTTGATTTATCGACCAGTAGAATTCATTTGTTTCTTTCCAACTAATTTGCCACTCAATTGACAAGGCTTCGCAAAGAAACAGGCGTGTGAAACCTGCAAATGAAGGCCAATAGACAAAACAAACGTTTGAAGCTGACACCTTAATATGGTGTCAGCTTTTTTAGGCTTCACTATTTAATGCCATTAGTTGTTGTTCTATTTGTTGACGCTTAGTTGCTTGTTCAGCTCGTATTTGACGATAACTTGCAATACCAGTAACGATTGTCTCCCACATTTCTTCGAGCGTCATAGTCGTCTCACTTTGTTGCGCATATTCTAAGCTTTGCAAAACAGCACGATTATTTTCTTCACCAAATTGCTTCATGCGCTTTTCAAAAGCAGCTACGGATTCCTGATGTAGCTGTTGCCGCTTTTCATTCACCGCATTCATAATACCTAATTTAAAAACGGGAATTGTCGTAATAAACGCTCCGTTTATTTGCTCCATTAACTCACTATTGCCATTGCGTAGCATATCCATTTGTGTTGCCCCTAAAATTGCTACCAAACGCGATTTTTCAAGCTCATCAATTTTTTGTGCAAGTGTTTCGGCAATTGCTTGTAAAGTAGTAAGCTCCATTTTAGCAATTTGATTACCTGCATCACTTTGTTTTTCATACATCGGAATTAGCGTTGTCTTTATCTCGTCTAGTTTCATTTCTGCTGCTATGATATATTTTTCAAGCTCCAAATAATACGACAAATTTTCGTTATACAAGCGAGCAAGCATTCGATTATCATTTGCCAATGCTTCTTCCATTAGCACAAATTGATAATGGACTTTTTCAATATCTCTACCAAGAGTATTATATTTAGCATACAAATCTTCCTTATTTTTTGGAGCTCGTTTAAACAGTCTCCCAAAAAAGCCTTGTTGCTCAATGACTTCTTTTTTATCAAACTTAGACATTAGCGCTTCAAGCTGTTTTAACAATTCATTGGATTCATTTACTTTTGAATGGGCTATCGTTTTTAAAATTTGGTCTGAGAAACGAGAAAGCTTAACTGCTGGTTCCTTCCCGAGCTCCGTTAATTCAAGTTTATTTTTTATATTGATATGATTTGCAATATGCTGTACTTCTGGATTTTGACATAGCTGTTGTTTTGTTTGATCTGCCGTTTCAGCTGTCAATCGTTCAAGGACAATAGCTCTATTTGACATCGTGTTCCTCCTTTCCAAGCCGTCAGAAGAAACGGTTAAATAATTTTTTAATCATTTTATCAGGCTTTGCCTTTTGTTGCTTTGGCTCTTCAAATTGTAAGTCAAACACCATATGCTCTAGACGATGTCCATCAAACGTATCCTCTAGCAAATGTTTTTCTATATCAAGCTTTCCTGTTGGATTGTAAAAAATAATATCCACGCCAAAACGATTTAAAAATGCTAAAAGAGCAATATCTTCTCGTGATAATGACGGCTGCTGCGGAGCTTGATAGAGCACCACTTTGGGAACTTCCTGAGCATAATCAAAACTTTGTAATAGGCGCAATATATCCTTTGGAATCATCGTCATTTGTTTAAATATAAATAATTGCAATTCGTACTGTGACTCATTTGGCTGCAGTTTCAGCATGGGCTGTTCACAGGACGTTTTAATTGTATGAGCAATTGCTGATTGTAGCTCCAATGTCAAATCATCATATTGCCACCAATCACTTTGCATAATCCGCTCCGTAGATAGTTCACCATTCACTAAACAATGCTTATAGTGAAAATGAAAATTAGCTCTACTCGTTTTTGCATATGGAAATTCATGTACAAATACAGCTTGTGGGCTAGCAAGCAGTTGATGCATATACCCCCAATATTCTTCACGGCTACTAGATACACCACTAATTTTCGCGAAAATTACAGGAATGATTACTTCATCCCTAAGCACCTCAAATTTCGGGCGAACCATCGCCTTTTCATTGGCATAAATAAAAATATCATCATATGTCATACGTAGTGTTAATGAACGCGGCAAATGATCTTTAAATTGCCATGGTCGATAAACACCAGAATGCTGGTCATGCATTAAGTGTTCAAAATGTTGGCTAGAACTATAGCCAACTGTAGCTTGGCGATCACGTAATTTATCTGGGAATGGCTGTAACGCTGTTTGACTTACATAGGAGTGCGTAACAGAAAATGCATCTGTCGGATCCACAGTAGCAAATTCATCAATCGCCGCAGGATGGAAGATTAACACATCGCAGCCAAGCTCCATTAATAATAGGAGAAAATAGCGCTGACTAATTGTTGTTTCACCATACCAAACGACCTTCGGAAAATCATCTGTCGGTTTCATCGCTTTTGTCCACTGAATCCAATGGTTTTTGAGCCACTTCACCATATCAATTAAAAAGCGTCGAAAGTCATTCGCTAGTAATCCAAGTGATTGCTGATCTCTGAAGCGCTCCACTACTCGCATCGTCACTAGCTGTAAATGACGATTCATCGAAGGATCATCATGCTTAGGAATTAGTTGATGACCATACATCATGGCAATCAGTCGATTAATCGACAAGCCTTTAGGGGATTGCTGATGTTGTTCTAAAATCGTTTGCAATGCCTGAAAATCCTTTTGCTCAATATGTTTGTTTAATTCTTCGCTTAAAATATGGACATTTGAATTTTGTGACATTGTATATAAGGAATTAAAATAATCATCTTCTTCTATCGGGACACCTAATATACGTACAGCAATACGACTAAAACGTACGTGTTGTGCTGTTACCTCGTAAACTGTTCGCGCGTTAGCTGTATCTTGGAAGGCTTGTAGCCAATCATAAGAATCTCTTTCTAATACCGATTCAATTGTGACTGTTTGCATACAAGCATCACCTCCTTACATCATACTTCCACAATCGGTTGCTTGGCAGCCAATTGTAATACATCTTCTAATAAATATTTTGTAAATGCTTCACCGCTATGAGCCGAATATACTGTGTTCTTTAGTATTTGAGGTTGTTTGTCTTTTAAGTCACCGTGGTATGGCGTATAACCTCTATCAGCCAAAGCGAGCATTCCATAATCCATTATGGAATCACCCGCTGCCAAGTGCATATTATATGTACAATGCTCCTTCAAATACGAAATTGCGGCTTCTTTCGTAAGCGCCTTTGGCATAAAGTACAATTTTCGTCCTTGCAGCAGTACATGCCAACCATGTACTGCAAAGTCTTGAATTATTGCCTGCACTTCGTCCTGCTGTAAAATATTACAATCCACATAATGAACATAAAATAGCTCATCAACATAGAACGATTGTTGAAGCCAATCATCTGATTTTATGCTATTAAATTGGCGTACCAAATCTGCTTGAGGAATTGAGGAATCTTCAATTCTTTTGCGTAAAATTCTGGACCATTCCATATTAGGGCGTCCTTGTTCTATTATTGTACCCCCATTACTCGTAATTGCAAAAGTAGGACGCAGCTCTTTTATTACATGTATTCGTTCATACTGATGTATTGCACGTGTTGTAACAGGAACGAATAATGTTTGTTGGTGGACTTGTTGCAATAATGACATCGTTACTTCTGTCATCATACTAAGTGCTTCCCCATCTTTTCGTTCAGCTGTAATTGGAGCTGTATTTGGTGGATACTTATCCATCATGCGCTGGGAGTAAATAAGCGTACGATCTAAATCAGATGTAAATAGTAGCATGTCTTCTCTCCTCTACACTTCTTTTATTAAGCCACAGCATGCATAGGACATTTGTGGATATTCTTCAATTTCCACATTTTTTTCCTTAGCTAATAGTAAAATGTGCGCTAATTCATGCACATATTTAGGGTTAATTAAAATTTTCCAAGGGACTCTGCGAAGTAATACCCGTGTTGTTTCCCCAACTCCTGGCTTCACAAAGTTACTATTTGTTATGCCATAATGTTGTTGAATAGCAACAACGGTTTCCAACCCTTGCCACGTAATTGTAGAAGGTATTCGTTCACGAAGCTGTTGCTCCACATCGTTCTCTACTTGTAAAAAATACGCGCTAATACGGTCAATATATACATTGGAGACATCAGCCACTTGTAGTTCTTTATAAAATTTTGCCCCGTGAAAATCATTTACATCCATGAACTGTGCATTCCATACTGTTCGGCTAACTAAGCCCGAAACGGTTGAATTTAAACATGCGGATGGTATTAAAAAATCAGTACGTGTACCATAGATCGCTGCACAATGTCCTGGATCAGCAAGTACTGCTAATGTCGCATCCAACTGTTTATTGTTTTGCTCATTAAAGCTTTCACACGCTTGTTGTAATTCTCTCGTAATCGCGCCTTTCCCTGTCCAACCATCAATAAATTGAATTTGTGCAAGTGGGTGCTGAGTAAATATGTATTTGATAGCGTAGTCATCAATACCCCGACCTCGGAGAATCGAAATAGTATAGTGAGGAACGTCCACGTTATAATGCATTTTTATATAACGCTTAATTAAAATACCAATAGGCGTTCCTGCTCTCGCTAAACTAACAAGCACTAAATGTTCTAAACCACGGCGCTCTACAATTTGTTGAGCCACCAATCCTACAGCAACCGCAATACGTTGTGCATAATCATCTAACGTTCGATAAAACAGGTTCATATATGCTTCAGAAGGAAGATACTCTACTGGCAACATTTCTGAATAGTGGGTACCCGATTGAATAAGTCGTTCACGCTGTTCATTATCTATTTCTAAGTTAACGTTACTAATATCTCGTAGTAAAAAGACAACATCTTCAGGTGAATAGCTTCCCATTTTATCTGGTTGCTTCATTTCATGCATTATTCAGTCCCCCATTCGTGCATACAAATCACATAAATATTTGCGTTACTTACAGATTTCAATGCATGTACTGCCCTTGCCACTACCTCTTCATTGGCTATACGTTCTACGACTAAAAAAAGTTCCGAATATGGATGGCTATGTAAGTTGTATAAGTAATTTTCAACACCATTATTTTCTGGACTTTCGAAAGCAATTTTTTCTGTTATTGTATAGGATGGATTATTTGCACAATAAATTGGGCTACGTGTCGTTGATTGGAAATAAACATCCTCTCCTAAACAAGTCGCTATCTGCATTGGCACATACATAAACTCTCCTGTACCGATGACAAGTGCTGGTCCATCTGTACGAAGCCCTCGTAACTGGTCCGCGATAGTTTGATACATCTTCTTTTGTGCAGCATGTTGCTCAGTCGTTAACATTAATCGACCTGTTGCTAACATATAAGGCGCTCTATTTTCCACACCATTTTCAGCGATAGAATAGTAATGTTTCTGTTCAACTACCTCGTTCACTGAAAGCAACTTCATTTCTGTTGTTGCTTGAGAGGTACTTTGCACCTGATAATTTGTTAAAAGTGGTGTGCCATCACAAATAAATTGCCCACTCATAATCGATACAAAATCAATCGTTACCCCCCACCTAGCCTCTAGCTCCGCAAACATCGCTTTTTGCTGTGGCGAACGCCAATCTAAAATCGATAAAACAGAATAATGCTGAACAGTAGGGAACTTTTGGCGTAGTGTTTCAATAATGTTTACCACTGTATTTCCTGTTGTAATTTCATCGTCAATGAGCACAATTTGTTTTGCCTGCAGCAGTTTTTCAGGTTGCTCGCAGTACACGCGATGACTCGTCGCGTGCGAATGTTCTTCTTCGAAAGTGACAAACGGTTCGAGCTCTGGTAGTAGTTCTCGCGTCGTATGGACATAAGTTGCATTGGTCTTAAAAGCATTGAAAACAGCATGACCAAGAGCTGTTGCCGTTTCAGCAAAGCCGATAAATAAAACTTCCTCTGCTAGTTCCAGTCTTTGCTCCTCTACTTGCAGTAAAATCCCTTGCATATTTTGCTGATTTTTTATCGCCTGTACAACTGGCTGTAATAACAAACAATCATGACCAACCAGTTTTTCATGATACATCATTGCTAATAATGCGCCTGTCAAAATCGGCACCTGTGGACGAACTGCTAAATGCTTACCAAGGACGGTACTCACAAATAAAAACTGTCTCTTTTTATTAATACGTGTCGCCATTTTGAATAAATCCGTCATCGCAAAATCATAAGGGTTTTGGGTAATCTCAATATCAATTTTATAATCTTGAATAATGTTCATCTTGTTGTTGAGCTTCGTCATCTGTACTTCCTCCTACACTTGCATTCAATAAAAGAGAGGCAAAATCTGCAGATTCATTGTATACACCATATATATGTGCTTGGCGTAAAACTTTCTGTGCCCATCTCATATGTGGCTTCATTTCATTCATTTTATTGGCATAATGGCTTTTTAAAACACCCTTTTGCCCTTCATTATCAATAATACTAGTAGCATCTACATATTCCTCATAAGAAACAACATAAAGTGCATGTACAATTCGAATATGACTTGGATGTATAATTGTTTTACCTAAAATGCCATTTTGTCTGTCTAAAATTACCTCCTTCATCAAGCCATCCAAATAATCATCAAGTAGTGCCTTACGTGCATATAAAGCTCCCTTTTCACTGAATGGTGTAGCTCTTAGCGTTGGTTTTAATACCCGTTCATTGCTGAAATACTCCCATACTGGTCCCGAAATAACAAAGTCATCTTCTTCACGACCTAGTATATTGACGATATCTGCAATACAATCTCGAATAACGGCTATATCATAAATTGTTGAGTCTACTCGACGACGAATTCCATAAATTCCACAAAAATCAGTAGCACCGATACGTACGTTAAGTACACGTTTTCTATATTGACGCAGCACATCTCGTATCGCAAATAAAGCTTCCATTCGAGACTCTTTATATAAAATGTCTCGGCTTTCTAAAATAGGCATTCCATATAGCGTTAGCTGATGCTGTTCAATCGTTTGCTCAAGTATTTCAAAATAGGCAGCTCCTTGTCTAGCTGTGAACTTAGGAAATACATAGCCCGTAAGCACTTCCTGTTGCTTTCCTAATACAGACGTCAAAAGTCTAAATTGCTCTAAACTCCGCACACGAATAAATAGGAGTGGCAAATCTTCAAGCAAAATTTCGTTATGGACATAAAGTGTGTAGAGTGCGCTTATATCCTCTATTATTTTTTCTTCACAGCTCGTTAACTCTGCATCTCCAACTGCATCCTCTAAATCTATAACAATCGACTTTAAATCTTGATATTTTTGTGATTGTACCATTTCAATAATGTTAGGCATAGATGCAGGCATATATAGCGTTGCACCTAATGCGTACGATAAAATATCTGGTGAATCTAGTTTAGTAAATGTGCGTGGTTGTTGATAAAAAATCGTCTCCGCTTCAGTTGCAAAATATTGCATCCAATTCTCTCCCTCATCAAAGAATGACCTTTGTAAAAAAGACACTGCATCAACCTGTTTATACAGACTAATACAGTGCCTTCCGTTAAGTTCATCATGATTTAAATTAATGCCTACTAGTGGACATTGCAGATATACATCGTACTTTAATTACTCTAGACCATAAGCATTGATTAATGAAGCGAGCCCACCTTGATAGCCAGAGCCAACAGCGGCAAATTTCCATTCGCCATTATGACGGTACAGCTCACAAAATACGACCGCGGTTTCAATACTGAAATCTTCTGCTAAATCATAGCGAAGAACTTCTGAACCAGATTCTTCGTTCGATAAACGAACATATGCATTTAATACTTGTCCGAAATTTTGACGGCGACCTTCAGCATCGTAAATTGTCACTGTTACAACAATCTTTTCAATTTGAGGGGATACTTGCTTTAAATTCACAAGAATTTTTTCATCGTCTCCATCACCTAAACCAGTACGGTTATCACCCATATGCTGGACCGATTTATCGGGACTTGTTAGATTATTATAGAAAATAAAGTCTTGTTCATTACGGCATTTTCCCGATGCATCCAATAAAAACACTGATGCATCTAAGTCAAAGTCACTTCCTCCATCGAATTGTTTAACATCCCAGCCTAAACCAATCCCTACATTATTTAAGCCTGGATCCTGTTTCATTAAATCAATGCGTTGTCCTTTACTTAACTGAATACCCATTAGAAAAAAACTCCCTTTCTCGTGTAAAGTTAAACCGTTAGTTTACGCTTAAGCCATAATCATTACAAAGTGCAGCTAAACCGCCTTGGTATCCAGCACCAATTGCGTTAAATTTCCATTCACCGCCGTGACGGTATAATTCGCCTACAACGACAGCCGTTTCAATACTAAAGTCTTCACCTAAGTCATAACGAACGATTTCTTCATTCGTAGCGGCATTTACAATGCGGATAAATGCGTTAGACACCATACCAAAGTTTTGGCTACGTGCTTCTGCCTCATGGATTGTAACAGTGAAAGCTAAGCGTTGCACATGTGCAGGTACTTCTTTTAACGAAACTTTAACGATTTCGTCATCCCCTTCGCCAACTCCTGTTAAGTTATCGCCAGAGTGTTCAACAGAACCATTACCACCAATAGTATTGTTGTAGAAGATGAAATCATTTTGATCTGCTACTTTACCTGTATCAGCAAGTAAGAAAATCGACGAATCTAAATCAAAATCATGTCCACCATCGTATTTATTTGTGTCCCATCCTAAACCTACAATTACATTTGATAAGCCTGGGTTTGTTTTTGTTAAATCTACTTTTTGTCCTTTTTGTAATGAAATACCCATTTGTATTCCTCCTCAAATTTATATTTATTGATATCTTCGAACTACATCACCAAGTTTTACATCATTTGTACCGTTACCAACAGCTGCAAACTTCCATTCGTTACCGTGACGATAAATTTCACCACACACTAGCGTCGTTAAATTCGAATAATTATCAGTTAAATTATAACGAATTAGTTCATTACCTGTCTTGTCATCGTACACACGAATATACGCATTTTGAATCATACCGAAATGTTGATTACGTCCAGCTGCATCATAAATGTTAACGACGAATACTAATTTATTGTATTGAGCAGGTACTGCCCCTAGCTCAACTGTAATTACTTCATCATCACCATCACCAGCACCAGTTAAATTATCACCAGAATGTACAACAGATCCACATTTACTCGATAATTTTCCGAAGTAAACTACGTCATCTCCTGCAACTATACGATCATCCTGTAACATTAAAACTGAGGAATCACAGTCAACATCTCTGCCTGCTGTTCTACCACTCGAAAATAAGCCTCCTAAAAAGCCACCGCTTTTTGTTTGACTTACAGGGTCCCACCCTAAGCCTACTTTAATTTTATTTAAACCAGCATTGCCTTTTGTTAAATCTACACGCTGTCCCTTTTGTAAATTAATCCCCATTTTTAATGCCCTCCTTATTTGAATGCACCTCTGCTAAAAAGTTGCTAACAGTATAAGCATCGATATACTTCTTCTTATAATAAGTCTTGTACGCTTCCTCAAAACCTTCATTAGTGAGCAGTAGCTGCGTCAATAAAGTATGTATGTCAGCATAAATTAAGTCTAAAATAATATTACATAAAATTCAAATAATGGCTCCAGGATGAAATTGTAAATTTATAGTTAGTTCATTTATTCGTCTTAACAAGTAAAAAAACCTTCTAGCTTTTTCAGTAGAAGGCTATTTTACATATTAGCTTTTCATTTTCGGATCTAGTGCATCTCGCAAACCATCACCCATTAAATTAAAACCTAGTACCGTTAGCATAATCGCTAAGCCCGGGAAAATCATTGTCCATGGCGCTTTTAATAAGTAGATTCGCGCATCAGCAAGCATTTTACCCCATTCTGGTGCTGGTGCTTGAGCCCCTAAGCCTAGGAAGCCAAGTGCAGCTGCTTCAATAATCGCTGTCGCAATTGCTAATGTTCCCTGTACAATAATTGGCGTCATTGAGTTTGGTAAAATGTGAGAAAATAAAATACGCGAATCTCGCATCCCTATCGCTTTTGCTGCTACGATATATTCCTCTTCTTTTACACTTAACACTTTTGACCGGATTAACCGCCCAAAGTTAGGTACGTTAATAATCGCAATCGCAATTAAAGCATTTTGTAATGACGGCCCAAGTACAGCCACTACAGCGATTGCTAATAAAATGCTAGGAAACGCCAACATAATGTCAAAAATACGAGAGATAATTGTATCTATCCATTTTCCATAATAGCCTGCAAGAATTCCAAGTGTACTTCCTACAACTACCGAAAGAATAACGGCAAAAAATCCAATCCTTAACGAAATACGCGCACCATATATAATTCGTGAAAGAATATCCCGACCAAAGTCATCTGTTCCAAACCAATGTGCACTTGAAGGTGCCAATAACCGTTTTGATAAATCCTGTTCATTAATCCCTTGAGGAGCAATCATTGGACCAAATACAGCAAGTAGTATAAAAAATATTACTATCCCAGCACCAACTAGGGAGATTTTGCTTTTTTTAAAGCTTCGCCAGCCTTCTCTCCAAGGACCTGCCGCACGCTCTCGACTTGCTATTGCTTCTTTTTTAATTTCTATCGCACCAGTCATTATCGCATCTCCCTCCTATTTGTATTTAATGCGTGGATCTATCACTGTATAAAGTAGATCGACAATTAAATTGATCATGATGAAAATAAACGCAACGATTAAAATACCCGATTGGATAACTGGATAATCACGGAAGCCAATTGCATCATAAATATAACGACCAATGCCTGGCCAACTGAAAATCGTTTCTGTTAAAATGGCGCCGCCAAGTAACAACCCTGTTTGTAAACCAATTACTGTTAATACTGGAATTACGGCATTTTTTAATGCATGTTTATAAACGACGATAAACATTTTTTGTCCTTTTGCTCTAGCTGTACGAACATAATCGGAGCGCATTACCTCAAGCATAGAGGAGCGGGTAATCCTGGCAATAATCGCCATCGGAATCGTAGCAAGTGCCACCCCTGGTAACACTAATCGCTTTATAACTTCCGTAAACTGATCAAATCTCCCTTGAATGAGCGTATCGAGCAAATAAAAATGCGTAATGGCGGTTATTGGGTCACGGACATTATCACGTCCAGATGTTGGGAACCAGCCAAGGTTAATGCTAAACGCCCATTGTTCCATCAATCCTAGCCAAAAGACTGGCACAGATACACCAATTAAAGCAATGACCATTGCTAAATAATCAAACCATGAATTTTGGAACCAAGCTGAAATAATACCTGCATTGACACCAACAATAATTGCGATAATCATCGCAAAGATAGCTAATTCTGCTGTTGCCGCTAAATATGGAAAAATTTCTTGTGAAACAGGTAACTTCGTACGCAATGAAACGCCTAAATCGCCCTGAAAAATACCACCTAAATAGCCGAAATATTGTGTGTACCATGGCTTGTCTAATCCTAAACTTGCGTTTAATGCCTCAACCGCCTCTTTCGTCGCCTGCTGACCTAAAATCACTTGCGCGGGGTTACCAGGAATTAAACGAATTAACATAAAGACGATAAAAGTCATTCCAAGCAAAACTGGGATTAATTGAAATAAACGTCTTCCCATATAGTGAAGCATCTTCTTCACCTCTCTGTAATTTTCTAATTATACTTTTGCTACGAAAAGCATTGAAGTCAATACACATACTGTAGAAAGGGACAGCCTTCAACAAACGATAGACGTTTAGATGGTTTGTCTTTCATACAGAAAAACGGGTTGCGACCAACATAGTCACAACCCGTTTTTACAACGCTAGACAAAGTCCAAAGCTGTAAAAATCTTGTTACGTCACTATGAGTAAGCGACAATTTTCATTTCTCTATTGTCTAATTCATATCTACTGCTTCTAAACGGTCAGAACCCGTTGGATGTGCATGGTAATTTGTAACTTTTGTACTTGCAGCTAAAATAGGAATTGAGTGTGCAAGTGGAACCCATGGAGCATCCTCAGAAATAATTGTTTGCGCTTGTTTGTAAAGTTCAATACGTTTGTCTTCGTTCACTTCTGTTTGTGCAGCCACAAATAATTTGTGTAACTCTTGGTTGTCATAGAACGTGTAGTTATTTGAGCCGATATTATCAGCGTCTAATAATGTGTAAAGGAAGTTATCAGCATCGCCGTTATCACCAGTCCATCCAAGTAAGAACGCATCCGCCTCACCATTTTGAGCTTTTTCTAAATACGTAGCCCATTCGAATGAAACGATTTTAGATGGAATACCTACATCAGCTAAATTCTTTTGAATTGCTTCTGCAATTTTTTGACCATCTGGCATATATGGACGTGGTACTGGCATTGCCCATAGCTCAATTTCTTTACCGTCATAGCCTGCTTCTTTCAGTAAAGCTTTTGCTTTTTCAGGATCATACGCATAACCTGTAATATCATCGTTGTAGCCAGCAATAACTGGTGGCATTGGGTTTTTCGCAGGTTGCGCTAACCCTTCATAGAAAGCATCTACTAATGCTTGCTTATCAATTGCATAGTTTACTGCTTGACGAACTTTTACATTATCAAATGGAGGGCGTGTTACTGTTAAACCAAGATAACCAACGTTCATAGAAGGACGTTCGATTAATTGTAAATCGCCATTTGTTTCGATTGATCCTTTATCAGATGGACTTAAACCATCGACAACATCTACCTCGCCATTATTTAATGCATTTAAGCGCGCTGAGTTATCAGGAATCGAACGGAAAATTACTTTATCTAATTTCGGGAACCCTGCAATACGATAGTCAGGATTTTTCTCAATTGTAATAGAATCATTTCGTGTCCATTTTACAAATTTGAATGGACCTGTTCCAACTGGATTATCGATAAGTGCATCGTCATTCGCTTCGAATGCAGTTGGAGAAGCAATTGCGAATGGTGACATTGCTAAGTTTTTCAAGAATGGTGCTTGCGGCTGCTTCAGTTTAAATACAACTGTGTAATCGCCTTCTGCTGTAATTGCTTCAATTACTTGCTCACCGCCCATTGTAAATTGGGACATGAAGTACGGGAACTTATCAGCGCCAGCTTTCCAGCGCTCGAAATTTTTCACGACTGCTTCTGCATTAAAATCAGACCCATCGTGGAACTTTACGCCTTCTTCAAGTTGGAATGTATAAGTTAATCCATCGTCTGAAGCTTCCCATGATTTTGCTAAACCTGGATGCAATGTAACATCTTCATCTCCAAAGTTAATAAGTGTTTCATAGAGATTCACTGTAACTTTAAAAGATTCACCTTCTGTTACTGTCGCTGGATCAAGTGCAGTAGAGTCCCCACCTCGACCATATACTAAAGTTTTTTCACTGCCGTTAGCTGAATCGCCGCCAGTAGACGTATCTTTTGAACCTGTATCCTTGCCATCAGAGCCACCACCACACGCAGCTAAGATTGTCGAGAGAACAAGGATTAGCATTACGCCTAATGACCAAAGCTTCTTTTTCTTCATTTATTTTCCCCCTAAAACTTTTTTATATCATTTAATGTTGAAGCGCATCATAAAGATGACAAGCAACATAATGACCCTGTTTCACTTCTTGCAGTTTCGGAACAACGCTTGAGCATTGTTCTTTCTTAAAAGGACATCTCGTATGGAATGCACAGCCGCTTGGCGGATTGGATGCACTCGGAATATCTCCAGATATAATAAGCTGCTCACGTTCAAAAGTTGGATCAGGCACAGGAACAGAAGATAATAATGCCTGCGTATATGGGTGGAGCGGCTCTGCATATAAATTCTCACTATCTGTCAACTCTACTAACTTGCCTAAATACATAACCCCGACACGATTACTAATATGCCGCACAACCCCTAAGTCATGTGAAATAAATATATAAGTAAGCTTTAATTCCTTTTGCAATGTTTGCATTAGATTTAAAACTTGGGCTTGAATTGATACATCCAGCGCTGAAACGGGCTCGTCTGCAATAATTAGACGAGGATTGGTCATTAGCGCACGAGCAATTCCAATACGTTGTCTTTGCCCTCCACTAAATTGATGTGGATAGCGTTTTGCGTGATATTCATTTAAGCCAACGATTTCGAGAAGCTCTATTACTTTCTTTTTGCGTTCTTTCGAATTGCCCATACCATGAACAATGAGCGGTTCCTCTAAAATCTTGCCAATCGTATGGCGTGGATTTAACGAAGCATAAGGATCTTGGAAAATCATTTGGATATCCCTTCGCGCTTTCCGCATTTCATTGTTTGATAATGTGGAAATCATTTTGCCTCCAAATTCAATGTTACCTGCTGTCGGTTCAAGTAAGCGCATTAATAGGCGACCTGTAGTTGACTTCCCACACCCCGATTCACCAACTATGCCTAATGTTTCCCCTTCAAAAACTTCAAAGGAAACATCGTCCACAGCTTTCACATCCCCTACCTGCGTATTAAGGAATCCTTTCCGAATAGGAAAATACTTTTTTAAACCATCAACCTTCAACAACACTTTCGACATAATGAACCACCTCCTGTTCTTCCATTAAAAAGCACCTTGCTTTATGTTGCTCTGTCGCTTCATATAAAGGTGGTGTTTCCTGTAGGCAACGCTCCATCGCAAATTCACAGCGTGCTGCAAATCGACAGCCGTCTTTAATCGTGCCCGGCTTTGGAACACTACCAGGTATCGAATAAAGACTGTCTTTTTTATAACGCATATCTGGTACCGATTTAATAAGTCCTTGTGTGTAAGGGTGCTTTGGCGTTTTAAAAATTTCCTGAATAGATGCTTCTTCAACAATTTGTCCAGCGTACATAACGATAACGCGTTCACAAGTTTCTGCTACAACACCTAAATCATGCGTAATTAATAAAACAGCAGTATTCATCCGCTTGTTCAAATCTTTCATTAGTTGCAATATTTGAGCTTGAATTGTTACATCTAGCGCTGTTGTAGGCTCGTCGGCAATCAGTACCTTCGGGTCACAGACAAGTGCCATGGCAATCATTACACGTTGGCGCATCCCACCTGATAATTGATGAGGATAATCCTTTAATAGTTCCTCCGCACGTGGTAACCCTACTAGTTTCATAATTTCTACTGCGCGTGCAAAAGCCTTCTTTTTAGACCACTTAGGATTATGAATTAAAATAGCCTCTTTCAACTGATCCCCAATCGTAAATAAAGGATTTAAGGAAGTCATCGGCTCTTGAAAGATCATCGCCACATCTTTCCCACGCACTTTTTGCATTTGCTTATCAGTTAATTTAGCTAAATTTTTGCCATCTAACAGTACTTGTCCGCCTGTGATTTTTCCAGGTGGCGATGGTATCAATCCCATAATGGACAAAGATGTTACGCTTTTGCCACTGCCCGATTCCCCAACAATCCCCAAAATTTCCCCTTCATGGACCGAAAAATCAATATCGTCAACGGCAGGAATCTGTCCATCATCTGTGAAAAAGGTTGTTTGTAAACCTTTAATCTCTAACAGCTTTTTTCGCATGTTCAACCGCCCCATCCTACCAATATTTTTAAAAATTACAAATTTATAGTTTATTATATACTAACTATCAATAAATTCTCTATTTTCAGATAATTCTAACTAAATTTCTCCTCTCTTTCAATCATTATTTTTCTACCATTAGCATATATTTTCTACATTTTTCCCCTCACTTATAAATATTTCGTATTTTAACGATGTTTTTCTACAAAAATAGCTTCCATTTAACTTGGAAGAATAGAAGAAGCCGTTGATTGCTGAAATATGCCACTGCATACAAAAAAGCCTTTCATTCAACTAGGAATGAAAGGCTCACAATATACAAGTGTCAGGCACTCAAACAATTTCTTGCAAAGAAAAAAACGTAAGACGCAACAAACCGCGTGTTTGCGAGAGTTGCGGCTTACTCTGTGCTAGCGACAGTGCCAGGCACTCAAACAATTCGCTCGAAAATTAATGACATTCGTCATCTTTCAATACTCAATCTAAGTGTTGCACTTGGAATAAATTAAAGTATGTGCCTTGCTCCTTCATTAGTTGCTCATGATTCCCTTTTTCAATTAATTGTCCATGATCAATAACAAAAATATTATCGGCATGTGTAATAGTAGAAAGTCGGTGCGCAATAATAATGGTTGTTCGGTCATGCACTAAGGCATCGAGCGATTCTTGAATAAGCGCTTCACTTTCTAAATCTAGTGCTGATGTTGCTTCATCTAAAATTAAAATCGGTGGGTTTTTTAAAAAGACGCGGGCAATGGCAACACGTTGCTTTTGTCCCCCCGATAATTTTACACCTCGCTCGCCAACCTTCGTGTTATAGCCATTTGGCAAGCCCATAATAAAGTCATGCGCATTAGCCGCTTTTGCAGCAGCAATTACTTCTTCCTCAGACGCTTCAGGTTTACCCATCAATATATTTTCTTTAACTGAATCACTGAACAAAATATTATCCTGTAGCACGATTCCAATTTGAGAGCGTAATGAATGGATTGTGACATCCTTCACATCATGACCATCTACATATACCGCTCCATCTGACGTATCATAAAAGCGTGGAATTAAGCTAATAATGGTAGATTTCCCACCGCCGCTCATCCCTACAAATGCGACCGTCTCCCCTGGATTTATGGTAAAATTCATATTTTTTAAAATTTGCGAACCATCTGCTTCATATTGAAAAGCGACATTCTCAAATCGCACCTCACCTGTTGCAGGCGATAATGGTAGTGCATTTTTTTTATTTTTTACTTCATAAGGCTCGTCTATTAGTTCAAACATACGATCCATCGAGGCAATCGACTGTGTTAACGTTGTGGATGCACTTACTAAACGGCGAAGTGGTCCATAAAGGCGTTCAATATACGCGATAAAAGCAACCATTGTGCCGACCGATAAAGATCCATTAATCACTTGATAGCCCGCATAAGCAATAACAAGTAATGGTGCTACATCTGTAATCGTATTGACGACCGCAAAAGATTTAGCATTCCATTTTGTTTGATCTAATGCTTTTTCTAAAAACTCGCCATTCGCTTCATTAAATAATTTTTGCTCATGCTTTTCGAGCGTAAAGCTTTTAATAATACTCATGCCAGCTACTCGTTCATGAAGATAACTTTGAACACCTGCAAGTGCTTGTGAACGGTTGCGTGTTAATGTTCGAAGTTTACCAAAGAAGAACCTAACACTAATTGCATAGAACGGGAATGCAATGAGCGCAACAAGTGTAAGTTTGACATCCAATGCTAGCATAATACAAACGGCAATAACAATCGTTGCTAAGTCCAGCCAAACATTCATCAAACCTGTCATAACAAAGTTCTTCGTTTGCTCCACATCATTAATTACACGTGAAATAACCTCACCCGCTCTTGTATTGGCGTAATACTTTAAGCTTAGGCGCTGTAAATGCGAGTAAATCTCTTTGCGGATATCAAAAAGGACCTTATTACTCACATGCTGTGCAAAATATTGACGGTAGTATTCTATTGGTGGTCGTATAACAAAGAACACAATAATTGTACCGCCTAGCCAGTAAAACAATTCTTTTGTTTTTTCTGTATCCGTCAAATCCTCCGCACCAATAATATCATCAAGTACTATTTTTATGAGCAGTGGAATGAATAACGGGATTGCAAATTTCACTATACCAATTAAAACCGTTAAAATAATTTCCCATGTGTATGGTTTTACAAAACGCATATAACGCTTTATACTACTCATTTTTCATCACTTCCTTATTAGAAAACCTCATCCCTATGTGGCTTTCTATACATTAAAAAAAGAAACAGACATTCTATTACGAATGCCCTTACGTATTATAGCAATATTTAGCATGAAGTACAGTTAGTTGACCTTTAATGCTAACTATTTTCGATTTACATCGATAGTTCTATTTATAAAATACCCCTTAAATGCAAAAAACACCCATTAGTTGAACTAATAGGTGTTACTGACAATCATCTGCTTGCATATCGAGCTGAAACTTATAACGACTTGTCCAAGCATCGATAAAATCAGGTGCAAAGGGTCCTCTTTTTTGTTGTATCCAGCTAATTAATTTTTCGACATTACGCTTTAAAATTTTATCGATGACATCTGGGTAAGACATTTCCTGGCGATGCTGTTCATATTCATCTTCATCTAAAAGGGTATACGACATATCTGGAAAAACCTTAATATCTAAATCGTAGTCAATGTATTTAATGGCATTATTATCGAAAACAAATGGTGAGCTTAGATTACAATAATAATACACACCGTCTTCACGCAGCATGCAGATGATGTTAAACCAGTGCTCCGCATGGAAATAACAAATAGAAGGCTCTCTCGTTAGCCACGTACGACCATCGGATTCTGTCACAAGTGTTCGTTCATTCGCACCGATTATAATGTTTTTAGTTCCTTTTAAAACCATTGTTTCTTGCCAAACACGGTGGATGCGGCCATTGTGCTTATAACTATGTATTTGTATCGTTTCTCCTTCTACCGGTATTGCCATTTTTGAAGCCCACCTTTTCGTCTATGCTACCTAAATCTAGCAGTCTCTAGTATATTATAGCAATCTGTACGCGAAAGGTGTAGTTGAAAACTACAAATTTCACTGTGTCATGTTATTTATGTACAAATTTTCGAAAATTAATAGCAATTTCCATCATAACAGCAACTTTAATGGAATTTTTTAACTTATGTTATAAACTTATGCGTATCGGAGGAAAAATAGAAAAGGGCTGTCCTTTTCATCTTTTCGATTTTTAGACAGCCCCTTAGAAGGTAAATGCAATTATGCAGTTACAAAGTGCTTACTCGCTCGCGTTTTGGTTATTCTTAGCATATTTGCCTGAAGCTTGAGCTTTATTCTGCTCAGCTTTAGCATTTTGCTTTTGCACTTCATTGAAGTCCGTTTCGTAACCAAACTCTTCACTTTGGCGTTGCATGTTTTTATTTGCTTGTTGGTTTGTGTTTTGATTTTTCTTCATCAGTCATTCACCTCCACGCTAATTATTGTGTACAGAGGTGATTACTTTTATGCTCATTAATTTTTTTATTTTCATTGCTTCGTTATAGTGTCTCCCTATTTTATCGCTTGCCATATTTTTAACATTGGCACTGGCATTGGTAACAATTCTATTTGCTCCTGTGTTAGCCAATCACCCTTTTCACATGATTTACACTTCATATAATAAGCATTCACATGCCAAGTTAAATGTGAGAAAACATGTTTAAATGTTAAAATTTCTCGTTGTGCTTGTGCCTCTACTTCATAGTGCTGAGCAAATTTTAATAATGAGTCTTCTGCTTGCTCAACCATCGGGAACTGCCACATATTCGCAAGTAAGCCACTTGCCGGACGTTGCTCCATTAAAATTCGACCGTCCTCATCCTCACAAACAAAAACGTCGTATGAAATATGCTTCATCTTAACTTTTTTTGATTTAACAGGCAGTTTTTCAGGTTCTCCTTCATTAAAAGCGGTGCAATATTCACGGACAGGACATAACAAACATTTCGGTGATGTTGGGGAACAAATAAGCGCTCCAAGTTCCATTAACCCTTGATTAAAAGATGATGCATTTTGTGGATCAATTAATTCTTCAACAGCTGCTTCGAAAATTTTCTTTGTCTTCGGCAGTGCAATATCATCATGTATATTGAGTACACGACTTAAAACCCGCATGACATTACCATCAACTGCATGTTCGGGCTTATTATAGGCAATACTTAAAATAGCACCTGCAGTATAGGGTCCAACCCCTTTTAACTTAGAAATTTCATAGCGATTATCAGGTACGATTCCGCCATAGTTTTCTAGCACCTCACGAACCCCCGCTTGCAAATTTCTCGCTCGTGAGTAATAGCCAAGGCCCTCCCAATGTTTCAATAAATATTCCTGTGGTGCCTCAACTAATAATTCTAAAGTTGGAAAGCTTTCCATAAAGCGATTGTAATAAGGAATAACTGTATCAACTCGTGTTTGCTGTAGCATTACCTCAGATACCCAAATTTTATAAGGGTCTTTAGTATGCCGCCAAGGTAAATCTCGTTTCTCTTCTTCAAACCATTCGACTAAAGATTGTCGAAATTCTGCTACATATGGATAATTCACAGTGACCTCCCGTGTCTTTACGATTTAATTTATGATTAAAAGGGTATACAATTAAGAAAAGCTATTCGCATAATATGGCAAAAACGTATAAATTTATTACAGTTAAACGTGACATCCGCCGCTGCGTTTCCTGCTACAACCAAGGTTTTAACGCACTAATATAAGTCGCGGACATTTGCTGAAACAAAAAACTCCATTATTTACCTCTTGTGCGAGTGAATACTTAGCGATTGAAAAGCAAATTTTATAAGCAATACCATTATTGAAATGAAATATACATGTATGCATTGTACGACTTTTTCACGCATACAAGGAGTGGATAATTTTGGATTCAGGTACACATTTCGTTATGGGAATAGCACTCGGTGGTCTTGCTTTAGTTGACCCTGTAGTTGCCAATCATTCAATGACTTTTACTGCCGTTATGGCTGGTACCATTATTGGCTCACAAGCACCTGATGTTGATACAGTATTAAAACTTCGCAATAATGCGATTTATATTCGGCATCATCGCGGTATAACACATTCAATACCAGCAGTAGCCTTATGGCCAATTTTAATTACAATCGTGTTATCACTAATTATTCAGGACGCAAATGTATTACATTTATGGCTTTGGACATTTCTTGCAGTAGCTATTCATGTTTTCGTTGATATTTTTAATGCATACGGAACACAAGCTATTCGCCCATTCTCTAGAAAATGGGTAGCACTTGGTGTGATCAATACATTCGATCCCATTATTTTTTCCCTTCATTGCCTTGGAATATTACTATGGGCATTTGGGGCAAATCCAGTCTGGACATTTAGCGTCATGTATGGCGTTATTGTCGTCTATTATATTTTTCGCTTTGCTGTTCAAAAAGCAGTTAAAAAAGCAGTGCATAGCACAATTCAAGATGAAGATTATGTTATTGTAGCACCTACGATGCGATTTTTTCACTGGCGCATCGCCGCAAAATCAAAAACACATTACTATGTTGGTCGCGCTTATGGGCGAACTGTTAATATTTACGATAAATTCGAAATCAAATCACTACCAAAAACACCTGCTGTTGAAGCTGCTATGAAAGACCCTAATCTCGCTGCCTTTGTGTCTTTCTCACCATTGTACCGTTGGGAAATTTCCGAGCTTGAAAATGGCTTAACAGAAGTGAGGTTAATCGATTTACGTTATCGTAGTGACAATCGCTATCCTTTCGTTGCAGTTGCTCATTTAAATGACGACAACGACATTATTACCTCGTACACTGGTTGGATTTTTACCGAGGATAAGCTTCAAAAAAAATTACAAATTGGCGCAAGCAATTAACGAATAAAGCCGGAGTATCCTATTTGAAGGGAACACCGGCTTTGTTATGCTTATAGCTTAAAATTGATTTTTGTATTGCAATGCAATCTATATGTTATTGTACCATATCATCACTAGCATCTAGTAAATGAGCGTATTTTGGATTACGTCCTGCAAATTGATGGAGCTTATCGCCATAGCTTACAATTAATTGGCGTACTAAGTTTTCAGTGTAATCAGCCCCACGATAATCATAGCCCGCTTTTGCAGATGTTGATTCAAAATCGCTCCATAACAGTTCAATCCAAACACGCGCACGCCCTGCTGACATTTGAGGATTTTTCTCAAGTAACTCTGCTGTTAGTTTGTCGATTTTTTCTTGCATTTATTTCCCCACCTTTATAGGTGATAAAATTGAAACGGGCAAGGCTTCCTGATATTTATCGCCGCCTAGGCGATGACCCCATGCAAAACGTCCTTTTAAATAATCAACTTGGAAATAGTTGTTGTCTGAGCCATCGATTCTGTACATTTCCCCAGGTACAATCGTATCTAAATCAACTAAATAAGCAGCTGCCATTAAAGCTTTACGCTCATACACTGCAAATTCATTAAGTATGCCTAGCTGTTCTGCCTTACGAGCCTTCTCTTTTAGCTTTCCTACTTCTTCACGTAGTTCATGCTCTGTCATTGCAGCATAGTTTTTTTCATTCATTCCCCATTCTCCTTCTCTTCAATAAAACGATCTATAACTTCTACAGGAAATCCCTTTTGATAAAGCGCCTGCTTCGTTTTCATTTTTAATTCATAACCAGTATACTTCGACGCATACTTTTTCCAAACTTTTTCGCCTTGCACATCGAGTAAGGACTGCCATTCATCTTCTGCTTGCTCAATTTCAACTTGTCCAAGTACTTCATCGACAACAGTAAAAGAATACCCTTTTCGCATTAAAAAATCTTGTATCTTAGTTTTTATTTGCGTTGGTGTTTTCTTCTTCTCAGAACGAATTACTTTTTCTGCAAGCTGTGTTGCAAGCTTCACTTGTTCTTCATGGCTAAATGTTTCAAGCACCTCATCTTGTAAACTTTTATCGATTCCTTTTTTGATGAGATCTTGTCGAATTGCTCGAGGCCCTTTTTTCATCGTAGCTTTTTTTGTATCGAGCAATGCTTTCGAATAAGATTCATCATTTAAAAAGCCATATGATTTTAACTTTTGAATCGCTTCTAATATTACCGCTTCCCCAAACTCTAATGAGCTTAACTTTTTCTTCACCTCATGCTCACTACGCATTTGATAGGATAAAAAGTTTAGCCCTTTATTAAATGCTTTGCGAATTTCATCTTCATAGGCAATTTCCTGAATATCAAATTCTTCAAGCACCTTTCCTTTTGTAAGACCAAATTGTATTAAAATCGCCTCGTCTACAGGAAAAGCGTATTCCTCATTTAAATATATATTATAGCGTTCTGGATTGTTTTTTTGACGCGCAATTTTTGTAATAACACGCATAGCGAAATCACCTCTTTGCCTAATCATTATAACATCTTTTTCTTTTTTTCTATCTTTGTGTATAGTTGAGTTACATCAATTGGTAAAAGGAGGGGTTCTTATGAAAATTGTCATTGCTGGTGGTACTGGTTTTGTTGGGAAGGCGTTAACAAAACTGTTGCAAGAACAAGGACATGAGTTATTCGTTTTATCCCGTAGCAATTCGAAATATGAAAATGGCATTCATTATGTACAATGGCTAAAAGATGGTGCTCGACCAGAAAAGGAATTGGACGAGAATATCGATGCAGTCGTCAATTTAGCAGGAGTGCCATTGAATGATGGACGTTGGACAAAGAAGCAAAAGAAAGCTATTTATACAAGTCGCATGGAAGCTACACTAGAAATTGTCCGTATTATAGAACAATTTAAGGAAAAACCGAACGTACTTGTAAATGCCAGTGCAGTTGGAATTTACCCACCTTCCACAGTGGCCACCTATAGTGAAAACGCTAGCGACTACGCAAAAGATTTCTTAGGATGGACAGTTCATGATTGGGAACGCCATGCAAAGCGAGCAGAAAAACTCGGTGTTCGTGTAGCACTTGCTCGTTTTGGTGTTATTTTAGGTCGTGACAACGGTGCACTTCCTTCCATGCTATTGCCCTATAAACTACATATCGGTGGCACGATTGGTACAGGCGAGCAATGGTTATCATGGATTCATGTAGAAGATGTAGCGCGGGCTATTTATTTTGCCATTACCAATTCATCTATTAACGGACCATTTAATGTGACTGCTCCACATCCAACACGCATGAAAGAATTTGGTCAAACAATTGCACAAGTAATGGGACGTCGTCATTGGATGCCAGTCCCGAGTTTTGCCATGCGTTTAGCTCTCGGAGAACAAAGTATGCTCGTTTTAGAAGGACAACATGTAATACCGACTGTTTTAGAAACGCAAAATTTTGAATTTAAATATCCTTATTTAAAAGAAGCACTTGAAAATTTATTATAAAATCCGTGTGCAAAGTGAAACGACAAGCAGGATAAATTTTTGAAAAGAACGCATCCTAAAAGAAAAGGAAAGGATGCGTTTTTTATGTGGAAACAACATATAGTAGGTGCAGTAATCGCTACTTTTATTATTGCCGCAGCAATAAGCATTAATCCATACTTTGCATCTGGCTCAGATGAATATCATTGGGGCATTAAACGAGCAAAGAATGGCGAACCAGCACAGGCAGGAGCACAACTTGATAAACTACTCGACCAATATGGAGCAATTTATAAAGGAAAACCCGATAAAAAAGTGGTCTATTTAACCTTTGATAACGGATACGAAAATGGCTATACAGAAAGTATATTGGATACGTTAGAAAAAGAAAAAGCACCAGCAACCTTCTTTTTAACTGGTCATTATTTAGATAGTGCTGGTGACCTTGTTAAGCGTATGGTACAAGACGGTCATACAATCGGTAACCATTCCTATGGTCATCCGAATATGGCAAAGTTAACAAGAGATGGTATGCGTGCAGAATGGCGTAAGTTTGATGCGAAACTTCGTGAATTAACAGGCATAGACCGTACAACTTATGCTCGTCCACCCGAAGGAATTTTCAATGCTAAGTTGTTAGAAGTCGGCAATGCAGAAGGTTACCGTCATATTTTCTGGTCTATCGCTTTTAAAGATTGGCTAAAGGATGAACGACGTGGAGCAGATTATGCTTATAATGCTTTAATGGAGCAACTTCACCCTGGCGCTGTCATTTTAATGCATACAGTAGCTCAAGATAATGCGGAGGCTCTACCTTTATTCATCGCTGAAGCAAAGAAACAAGGCTATACTTTTTTATCGCTTGACGATTTAGTATTGGAGTATGAAGATTTCCCTGTCACTATGCAATCGTCCACTCCTTAGTTATAATGGGGAGATGACATCAGCATGTTATCAATACCTACGTGCTGAACAAAGTTAAAGGACGTGGATCGCTTGACGCAACAAACTACGATGGAAGTGGGACAAAAATTCCCATTAACTATAAAAAGACTTGGCATTAATGGCGAGGGCGTTGGCTTTTATAAACGCAACGTCGTCTTCGTAAAAGGCGCTATTCCTGGAGAAGAAATTACTGCCCAAGTTACGAAAACACAACACAATTTCGCTGAGGCAGATATACTTGCCATACGAAAAGCGTCACAATTTCGTCAGGAAGCACCCTGCCCAGTTTACAATGAATGCGGTGGGTGCCAGCTTCAACATATGACATACGAAAAACAGCTTATAGAAAAACGGGATATCGTTATTCAAGCGTTAGAACGCTATGCTAAGCCATTAGCTGAAACCGTAGAAGTTCGCAATACACTTGGTATGGACAACCCTTGGAATTATCGCAATAAAAGCCAGTTCCAAGTACGCAAAGAAGGCAAACGTGTCTATGCTGGGCTTTTTACAGAAGGCAGCAACAAGCTACTGAATATTAATGATTGCCTTGTACAGCATCCAATTACATCGAAAATTACTGTAGCGACACGTAAAATCTTACAAAAGCTAAATATTACGATTTACGATGGTCGTACGCTCGATGGTTTAGTGCGTACGATTGTTGTACGTACAGGGATTCGCACTGGTGAAACGCAAGTGGTGCTTGTTACGACTCGTAAAGAAATCCCTCACCTTACTGAGCTTTTAACGCGCATTAAAAAAATCGACCCAAGTATCGTATCGATTGCTCAAAACATTAATCGTGAAAAAACATCACTTATTTTTGGTGATGAAACAATTGTTCTTGATGGCAAGGAAACAATACATGAAGAACTAGGAGAATTAGCATTTGATTTATCTGCTCGCGCATTCTTCCAATTGAATCCAACACAAACTGTACATTTATACGATGAAATCAAAAAAGCAGCGGCATTAACGGGCAAAGAAACCGTTGTTGATGCCTATTGCGGAGTTGGCACTATCGGTTTATGGCTAGCAGATAAAGCGAAAGAAGTTCGTGGTATGGACGTAATTCCAGAAAGCATTCAAGATGCACGAACAAACGCGCGCAACCATGGCTTTAAACATACAAAATATGCAGTCGGCACAGCTGAAAGTGTTTTAGCAAAATGGCGTAAAGAAGGCTTCACGCCTGATGTTATTACAGTAGATCCGCCACGCACAGGCCTTGCACCAGAATTTATCCGCACTGTCCTTAAGCTAAAACCGAACCGTTTTGTCTATACGTCTTGTAACCCATCAACATTAGCTAAAGATTTACAGGAATTATCAAAGCTTTATAATGTAGAATATATCCAACCCGTAGATATGTTCGCACAAACTGCACAGGTCGAATGTGTTGCTAAGCTTGTGTTAAAAAAATAGATAAATTGGAGCATCTCAATTAATTTTGAGATGCTTTTTTATTTTAATAAGGTAACAAAACCGTTGCTTTCGCGGGCTTAACTCCTGCTTCCGCGGGATTCTCACCCTCTTTCGCGGGATTAACTCCTGCTTTCGCGGAATTCTTCCCTCCTTTCGCGGAATTCTCACCTTCTTTCGCGGAATTACCTGCTTCCGCGGAATCCCCGCCCACTTTCGCGGAATTCTCACCCTCTTCCGCGGAATCCTCACCTGCTTTCGCGGAAATCCCACCCTCTTTCGCGGAATCACTACCTTCTTT
>NZ_JBIWDT010000008.1:37476-78005 GCF_044762185.1 Lysinibacillus sp. NPDC097162
TTCGCGGAATTCTCACCCGCTTTCGCGGAATCCCCACCTTCTTCCCGGAATCCCCGCCCACTTTCGCGGAATTCTCACCCTCTTCCGCGGAATCCCTACCCTCTTCCGCGGAATCCTCACCTGCTTTCGCGGAAATCCCACCCTCTTTCGCGGAATCACTACCTTCTTTCGCGGAATTCTCACCCGCTTTCGCGGAATCCCCACCTTCTTCCCGGAATCCCCGCCCACTTTCGCGGAATTCTCACCCTCTTCCGCGGAATCCCAGCCCGCTTTCGCGGAATCCCTACCCGCTTTCGCGGAATTCCCTCCCACTCCCGCAAACATGGAACTAATATCTAATTGCTTTTATAGAAGCTTGTCTGTATAATGTATTTCTAGGTGCCAAACCTACGTGGCATGGACGGAACATCCGTGTCACACCGAAAAACGCCATTACAGCACGGATTTGCTGGGCGTTTTTTGTTTTATGAGCGGGAGATGAGCCCCGCTCTTTTATTTTGCATTTAAAAAGCGACCGTGACATTAAACAGTCACTGATCGCTTATTTTTATTCCCAAATACAAGTAGAACTGTCGCTACAGCTAGTAATAGAAGTGCTACAAGTAACAGGAAGCTATAATTTTTTACAAATTCTAAATAAACGCCACCTAAAAATGGTCCTGTTAAACTACCGATACTTAATGCAATACCACAAAGAAGGTTTCCGGTTGGTAATAGCTCTTTAGGCGTTAAATCAGCCATAAACGTAATACCGAGAGAAAACATCGAACCGACCAATGTACCTGCGAAGAAAAACGCGATCGCTACAGCCATTTGTGAGTGCTCTAAAAAACTAGCAATACTAAATAAAATTGCGCCTCCAAATGATCCAAACATCAGTATATTCCGTCGCCCAATTTTATCGCCAAGTGCACCAAGCGGCACTTGCGTTAAAATGCCCCCAAATGTAAAGACGGATAAAATAATCGGAATCATGTCTACCTCAAAACCTATACGTAAAGCGTATACTGGAAATAAGGCATTTAATGAAGATTCTAAAAAACCGTAAACAAACGGACCTAAAAATGCTATCCATCCAAATACAATTGCCACCTTATAGCGATTCCATCCTCTTGCATTCATATCACCCGTTAAACGCTCTGGCTTTTCATTGCGTAAAAAGAATACAAATGACCAAGCAAATAAGCACATAATCGATGACACAATAAACGGCAATGCCTCTGCAATTTGTATAAGCTGTACCATTAATGGCCCTACCGCAAAGCCCATGCTAAAGGACAAACCATAAATAGCCATACCTTTGCCTAAGCTTTTATGATCAGCTGTGCTCGTAATCCATGTTTGAGTAGCATAATGTAGCGCATGATCTCCAACACCTATTAGCAAACGTAGCACAAACCAAAATGTGACACTTTTCCATAAAGGGAATATGATAAGTGATACAAAGACAAATGCCCCGCCAATTAAAATAATTGGCTTATAGCCCCATTTTCGTAAAGGCTGTTCGATAAACGGTGAGATTAATAAAGTTCCTATGTATAGTCCCGTCGCATTTAAACCATTTAAAGCGGACGATACACCATCACGCTCAAAAATTATGGAGATAAGCGGCAGTAGCATTCCTTGTGAAAATCCCGATATAGATACAATTAACACTAAAATAGTAAATCTTTTTTTGCTGTAATCTGAGAAGTAATTCATTTTTTCCTCCAACATCAAGTCTTCTTCCACATTACAGCATACCAAAAAGCCTTAGCGCTCACCACATGTGATTTTACGCTAAGGCCTAACTAACACTTATCTTCATTCAACTTGTATAAACACGAATTTCGGCTTTTTTATTTGACCGATTACTTGTTTAAACTCCCTCCTTTTCGAGTTAGAGTTCACCGTTTTGTACAATCAGCTCCTTTACTATTTCTTAAAATAACTTTAACACACAACATCAATATTGTAAATATTCTGTCTATTGATTTTTAAAAATAATCGCTAAGTCCTAGGTGTTGACCTAGGCATTGAAATTTAGTCCCAAATCAGCTACTATGTAAGGGACGAAATGAGGTGTATGCATGTCAAAGCCAATCACGGATAAAGAACAACAAGTGACTTACTTAAAAGAACGTCTAGAAATGTTTTTAGAAGTTTTAGATGCCATCGACCCAGAAAAAACTGAATTACAAGATATTGATCGTTTAATTCAAATGATGGATGATTTAGAAGATAAAATGGAGCAATTCAACGCTCGTGAACAATAGTAACGATAAAAAGCAAGCGAGCATATAAATTGCTCGCTTGCTTATTTAATGACAATCCCAATTGTAAACAACCTTGCTAAAATCTTGATTTTTAAGTTCATCCTCTGTAATGAAGAAATTGCAAACACCACAATCCCCCCACATAATATGATCTCCTTCACTATCTATTTGAAGTAACATCGTTGTTGAATCCGTATAATTGCCGTATGCTCTAGGATCCTCCTGTGTAAAGAAAGGATACCCTCCAATTTTATGACCATCACCCGTTAATACATCATATAATACATCTGTCAGCTCTTCGTCTTCTTCAGCGGCTGTTTCGATGCTTGCGTATATTTCATTGCTTCTAAAGTCATCCATAGATAAAGGTTCAAATTTTGCTTTAAAGGACAAGGCCATTTCCTTATCTACTGGAAAGTACAATTCTTCTTCTTTATTTTCTACAAATGAGAAATCTTGAATAAGCTGTGATTCATCCTTGACGATTGTATCGTGGAAAATAACTCGAAAACCATTTTGATTTTTCCCATTATCGAAATCCATTCCAAGTACATCATCATAGCCATCAATATAAAATTGCAGTATCCCCTCGTTAGGGAAATGAGGTAAGTGCTTAGGTACATCTGCAAAATTAATTTGTGCTAAAAGCTTTAATGGTTGTTGTTCCTCGTTTTTTGGATATTCCATAGAAAGTGGAAAATACGGATTACCTGCAAACTTACTTTCAAATAATGTCGTTTCCTTTTCATGCGTTTCAATTACAACAACAGGCTTCATAGTTCCTTCTATAATATTTCGAAATTGCTCAACTTCCTTTGGTAACTTCAACGATATTGTTTCAGACATGAAATATCCTCCTTAAAGTAAAGTTAATTCTATTTTAGAACAAATGTTCCTAATAATCAAATACTATTTTCTTTGAACATTTAATGGTTAATGATTAAACATTACAAAATCTATAAAAATAATCGCTAATTCCTACCACAATGAGATGGACTCTTTTTTTCATTAGTGGAAAAGAGTATAATGTATCGTGGAAATAATCAATTTTTCATTGGGGGGCAATATCAAAATGAATCTTCAAACTTTGGAGAAAAGTCTTTACAATTTAATTACTGAAACGTCAACAAACTTACCAAAAGATGTACGTCGTGCCATTAAAAAAGCTAAAGAAGCTGAAAATGCGGGTACTCGCGCAGCAATGAGTTTAGAAACAATCTCAAATAATATTATTATGGCAGAAGACAACGTATCACCAATCTGTCAAGATACTGGTCTACCAACATTTAAAATTTACACTCCTGTAGGTGTAAACCAATTAGAAATTAAAGAAGCGATTAAAAAAGCAATTAACGATACAACAGCTGATGCAAAATTACGTCCAAATGCCGTTGATTCTTTAACTGGTGCAAACAGTGGAAATAACCTTGGTGATGGTCTGCCAGTTATGAAATTCGAGCAATGGGAAAAAGATTATATTACGATTAAATTAATTCTTAAAGGTGGCGGCTGTGAAAACAAAAACATCCAGTACAGCCTACCATGTGAGTTAGAAGGTCTTGGCCGTGCTGGTCGTGATTTAGATGGTATCCGTAAATGTATCTTACACTCTGTTTATCAAGCACAAGGACAAGGCTGTTCTGCAGGCTTTATCGGTGTAGGTATCGGTGGCGATCGCTCTTCTGGATATGATTTAGCAAAAGAGCAATTATTCCGTCATGTTGAAGATACAAATTCAAATCCTGACCTTGCTAAATTAGAAGACTATGTTGTGAAAACTGCAAACACTTTCGGTATCGGTACAATGGGCTTCGGTGGTGAAGCAACTTTACTTGGCTGTAAAATTGGTGTAATGCACCGTATTCCTGCTTCATTCTACGTATCTGTAGCATATAACTGCTGGGCATACCGTCGTATGGCAGTTGATATTAATCCTGAAACAGGCGAAATCATCAACTGGCACTACCAAGAAGGTGAAAAAATTACATTTAAAGAAGATGAAGTCGCTGCAACAACAGATGAAACTTTAACAAATGTAGTAGAACTTACTGCTCCAATTACAGAAGAACAAATTCGTTCACTTAAAGTTGGTGACGTTGTATCTATTACTGGCCGTATGTACACTGGCCGTGATGCAATTCACCATCATTTAATGAGTCACGATGCACCTGTAGATCTTAACGGACAAGTTATTTATCACTGTGGTCCTGTAATGGCAAAAGACGAAGAAGGCAACTGGACTGTGAAAGCTGCTGGTCCAACTACTTCTATACGTGAGGAGCCATATCAAGGCGACATTATGAAAAAATTCGGTATCCGCGCTGTAATTGGTAAAGGTGGTATGGGTCCTAAAACGCTTGCTGCTTTAGGCGAACACGGCGGTGTTTACTTGAATGCAATTGGTGGTGCTGCTCAATACTACGCAGACTGCATTAAAGGTGTAGATGGTGTAGACTTAATGGAATTCGGTATTCCTGAAGCTATGTGGCATTTAAATGTTGAAGGGTTCACAGCTGTAGTAACAATGGACTCTCACGGTAAATCGCTTCACGCTGATGTGGACAAATCTTCTCTAGAAAAACTTGCTCAACATGCAGAAAGAGTTTTCTAATCTAGAAGAACATTTTTAACTAAAGAGATTTATCTGTTACACACACAAAATGTAAAGGCACAGAATATTCCTAGTGAATATACTGTGTCTTTTTCTGTTCTCAATGCAATGTTCAGAATAGGAAAATCAACAATCAGTTTCTTGAACACATTATTATATTTAATTGATTTCTTTCCTAGACCATTTCCTCTAAAAGTTATTGCTTTCATTTTCCAAAAACCTTTGTTATAATAATTCTAAATTAGAAAAGATGTAAATGAAAGTGATTATCAACTACAAGAATGTTTATACTTCCTTATTATACAAGGGTTTTGATATTGATTTTCATTATCAGGGGGGATATTGATGGAATATACTAATCGAGAAAACGTAAGTCTAATTGAGAATATCAAGGTACATGCTGAACTGATTGCTGCTGTTATGGCTGGATTATTTATTTTACTTGCATGGCGTTTAGATACAAATGATCAAACAACAGCTTCTATTCTCTTATATGTTGTTGCTTTTTGTGTCGGAGGATTTGCCAAAGCAAAAGAAGGTATTGAAGAAACACTAGAAGAAAAAAAATTGAATGTAGAATTACTTATGATATTAGCTGCAGTCGGCTCAGCTGCCATTGGCTATTGGACAGAAGGCGCAATTCTTATTTTTATCTTCGCTGTCAGTGGTGCTCTTGAAACATATGCTATGAACAAAAGTCATCGCGAAATTTCTGCTCTTATGAATTTACAACCTGAAGAGGCTTGGCTAGTACGTGGTGGATTTGAACCGATGAAGGTGGCTGTCTCTACATTAAAAATTGGCGATCATTTACTTATTAAACCAGGTGAACGTGTTCCAGCAGACGGTATTATCTTTAAAGGACAGTCGTCTATTGATGAATCAGCGATTAGTGGTGAGCCGCTACCTATTGCTAAATTTGAAGGTGACGAAGTATTTGCAGGAACGGTAAATTTAAATGGTGCAATTACGATGGAAATGACGAAACCAAATTCCGAAACACTATTCCAAAAAATTATTATGCTTGTACAAAGTGCTCAAAGCGAAAAATCGCCTTCTCAACAATTCATCGAAAAATTCGAAGGCACATATGTAAAGTTTGTATTATTATCTGTAGCGCTTATGATGTTCCTTCCCCACTTTTTACTCGGTTGGGATTGGACGACTACATTTTATCGAGCAATGGTGCTCCTAGTTGTTGCCTCCCCTTGTGCACTCGTTGCATCCATAATGCCTGCAACATTAGCAACTATTTCAAATGGCGCTAAAAATGGGGTGTTATTTAAAGGTGGCTTGCATTTAGAGCATCTAAGTGTTTTACGTGCATTAGCTGTCGATAAAACAGGTACTCTTACGCAAGGAAAACCAGTCGTTACAGAGTTTATTGTACGTGAAGGTTTAGATCAACAAGAAGCATTAGCGCTTCTGGCAGGCATTGAAGCACAGTCAAATCACCCATTAGCCCAAGCAATTACAAGCTACGCAAAAGCACAACATATTTCACAGTTTGCTCAAGCAACAATAGAAGATATCCCTGGTTGGGGCATAAAGGGCTACGTTAATGAAACAGAGTACCTTATCGGTAAACCCGATTTTGTAGGAGAGGATGAAGCCAATGCTTTTGCGAATAACGCATTAGCGAAGCTTACCTCAGAAGGTAAAACAGTGATTTTCATGCGAGACAATGAAGGCATTGTTGCACTTGCTGCGTTAAAAGATACAGTTCGTGATGAGGCAAAGAAAGCCGTCACATTATTAAAAGAATTAGGTATAGATGTCGTCATGCTTACTGGTGATAATGATAAAACAGCAAAAGTTATTGCGAAAGAAGCTGGCGTTACTGAATACGTGGCAGAGTGTCTTCCTGAAACAAAAGTTACGGAAATGAAACGCCTACTTAATCAACATAACTTTGTAGGGATGGTTGGCGATGGCATTAATGACGCACCTGCATTAGCGACAGCTACTACTGGGATTGCAATGGGCGAAGGTACTGATGTCGCTTTGGAAACAGCAGACGTTGTGTTAATGAAAAATGACTTATCTAAAATTGCTTATGCAGTACGTCTATCTCGCAAAATGCAACGAATCGTCAAACAAAACATCTTCTTCTCTATTGGTATCATTGTTTTGCTAATTGCCTCTAACTTTTTACAAGCTGTTGATTTACCACTAGGTGTTATCGGGCATGAAGGTAGTACAATTCTTGTAATATTAAACGGCTTACGAATGCTTAATAAAAATGTATAAAAAAGGGTGGTCTCAAACTGGTATTTATGAGAAGTGCCAGGCACTCAAACAATTCCGAATTTTTAACAAAGCAAAAATCCACGTAGACTCCTGCGGGAACAGCACCAGTTGTAAGACGCAACAAACCGCGCGACAGCGAGGGTTGCGGCTTACACTGTGCCCGCGGAAAGCGAAGTGGATTTTTACGCTTTAGGAGCGTAATATTATGCCCGCGGAAATCAACGGCATTTAACTGTAAAAAGACTGAAGGGTGGTCTCCAATTGAGACCACCCTTTTTATAAAGTTATTTAATAGCACCTTCAGCTTTTTGCAAGGCTCTTTTTTGCATTGTGGCATTTAACACACCACCAAAAATTATTATCATCCCTGTAAAATACAGCCATAGCATTAAAATAATAACGCCACCAATACTACCGTATGTAGCAGAATAATTTCCAAAGTTACTTATATAAAAAGAAAAACCATATGTCACAACGAGCCATGCAAGCGTAGAAAATATTGCCCCTGGCCATACACCCATTATTTTCAATCGTGGGCTTGTATTCGGTACTAACCAATAAATTGCCATCAACAGTAAAAAGATAAGTAATGGCGGCATTGACCAACGAATATTACGCCAAAGAGACTCAAACTCATCTTCAATGCTAACAATTGAAAACAAAAAATGCCCAATTTGCTGTCCAAAGACAGGTAATAGAAGAGCTACTGCAATTACAATAACTAAAGCTATAGTAAATACAAGTGAGAGCCCTCTGTCTACAAAACCTACTCTACCTTCCGTATCGTACGCTTTATTTAGAGCTCTTATTAACGCATTTATTCCTTTTGAAGCAGACCATATTGTCCCTAGTACCCCGATGGATAATAAACTACTATTGCGATTTGTTAATACTTCATTTAATGTACTTTCAATAAGCCTATATACTTCATCTGGCATTAGATTGACTAAAAACGAGTACACTTGCGTTGTCTCTAAGTTTAAATATGGCAATAGGGTAACAAGGAAAATTAATAGGGGGAAGAAAGAAAGTAAAAAGAAATAAGCAAGTTGTGCCCCAAGAGCTGATATTTCAACGCGTTGTATGCGAAGCATTAAATCTTGGATAAAGCCTTTCGATGTCATCACATCTACCGCATCTTCATTTGGTGAGAAAAACGACTTAACCTCACCAATCGTTGAATGTATGGATGCTTTTCTCTTTTCCATTTAATCCCCTCCTTTTACTACAGCTTATTCTTTATCTGGCGAAGAGAAGGCTGATTTAGTATCGCTAATCATCCCTTGAATTGTAGAAGGCAATTCTTTAAACTCATCAACTTTCTCGGCTAGCGTATTTACATTTTCTGACACACTATCGCAAAGTACTTTTGCTGCTAACACCTTTTCTTCAATTAGGTCTTGCAGTTCACTTCGGTTTGATGCGTAATAAGATACCGCTTCTTTCATTCTTTTTGTTGTAGCGACTGTTTTTTCTCGTGTAGTACGATCAAACATGCTTATTGCAGCCCCTACAGCTGCGCCTACGACGATAGATGCTAATAATTTACTTTGTCCCATATTTTATTTACCCCCTGCTTGTTTAATGTGTATTCCCTTTTTTAAAAATAACTAAACAGCTTACTGCCCTTATTCTACCCAATAACAGTGCATTTTTAAAGCAACGCCCAATTACAGTATTGACATTTTTTTTATTCAATGAAATGATATTGGCTAGGATTATGAAAGGTAGGTTTAATTGAATGGATTTATCAGTACCGTCAAAAGAAAACGTTATTTATATGGTCGACCAAATGAAAGATAAGCTCCGCATGGTAAATGTAGATGCTATGAAATCTGAGAATTTTGATGAAGCAAATTATGAAGATTTAGTCTATCTGTACGAAATGGTTATGAAACGTGATACATTTAGCCCGAGTGAAATGCAGGCTATCGTTGCCGAATTAGGATCTTTACGTAAATAAATGTTCAGCGCACTAAAAAAGCTATTAGCAAGGACGACGAGTCTATTGCTAATAGCATTTCTTTTATTACTGAGTGTTTTTCGCTACAGAACCGTCTTCGGCAACAAGTGGTTGAATTAACACTTCCACACGACGATTTTTTGCGCGACCTTCAGCCGTATTATTTGGTGCAATGGCTTTATACTCACCATATCCTTTTGCACTAAAATAAACCGGATCAAGATTTGAGTTACTATCCACTAAAATTTTCAAGAAGTTCACTGCACGCATAACCGATAATTCCCAGTTTGAAGCAAATTCAGGACCTGTTTGAGGCACGTTATCTGTATGACCAGTAATGACAATACTACGAGCAGGATCGGATACTAATACGCCTGCAAGTTCCTTAGCTATTGCATTATACTCAGGCTTAATAGTTGCTCTCCCTGGGTCAAACAAGATGCTATCTCGAATTGTTACTAGCAATCCCTCATCAGTCATTTCAGTTGCGAACTGACCTTCCATCTCATTTACTGCGATAAAATTATCTACACTATCTTTAATTTCAGCTAACTCCTGTTGATCCTTTAAATACGCTGAGTTTTGCTGTGGCTGTTGCGGTGTTTGGTCATTATTTGCATCAGGCGTTGGCATTGGCGATGGCTGTTCTAAAAAGCTCGTACCACCATCAAAAACCTGATTAAATACTGCTGACATACGATCTAACTTTTCTTGGTCAACTGAACTGGATGCAAAAAGTACGATAAATAACGCTAGTAATAACGTTAAAATATCTGCATACGGTACTAACCAAGACTCATCAACATGCTCTTCATGCTTCTTTTTCTTAGCTTTCTTTGCCAAGGCCGCCCGCCCCGCTTTCACCCGAAATTTGACGACGCTCTTCCATCGTTAAATAAGAAGATAATTTTTGTTCAATTACACGTGGAGCTTCTCCTTCTAATACAGAAAGGATTCCTTCAATCATCATACGTTTTTGCTTCACTTCAACTGCTGATTTACGTTTTAACTTGTTAGCAAATGGATGCCATAATACGTAACCTGTAAAGATACCTAATAATGTTGCCATGAAAGCAGCTGAAATGGCATGTCCTAACTTATCAATATCGTTCATATCTGCTAACGCTGCGATTAAGCCTACTACCGCACCGAGTACCCCTAATGTCGGGGCATATGTACCTGCTTGTGTAAAAATGGCTGCGCCACTTGTATGTCGGTCTTCCATCGCCTCTACTTCTTCCGTTAATACGTCACGAATATAATCTGCGTTTTGACCATCAATTGCTAATGTAAGACCGTTTTTCAAAAATGGATCTTCAATTTCTGAAGCCTTACTTTCTAACGCTAACAAACCTTCACGTCGAGCTAAATCGGCCCATTGTGAAAACATCTTAATGATTTCAATATCATCCGCTAGTTTTGTTTCTTTAAAAAGAATTTTAAACAGCTTTGGCACCCGCTTTAATTCCTTCATTGGGAAGGCAATTGTTACAGCAGATATTGTACCGAAGATGATAATTAAAATAGCCGCTGGGTTATAAAAGGCACTTAAATTTACACCTTTTAACACCATCCCTGTTAACAGGGCGATAAACGCTAAAATTACCCCTACTACTGACGATAAATCCATTCTCGAACCTCCAAATCTTCTATCTTACTTATTTTCGTCCAATTTTCCATATTTTAAATAAAGATATTATATAGTATAAATGTATTTCACTAATTTTTCGATGAAATAAATGCTTTTTATTCACATTTCGACCATATTTGATTATATTGAATTAAGAATAATACACTAAATTGTCTTTAATGGAGAGGGGTTAAGAATTTGTTATTATCATTTAACACAAAATTACTAAGATATGCCGAATTAGCTGTGAAAATAGGTGTAAATATCCAGAAAAATCAATACCTTTATATGAGTTGTTCGACGGATAACTTAAAATTAGCAGAAATAATTACTAAAATTGCCTATGAAAATGGTGCAAAACAGGTTTTTGTCGATTTATCGGATGATAGACTTGTTCGTACACGCTATGAAAAAGCTCCAAAAGACTCATTTGATTTCTTCCCACCATGGAAAATTCAAGAACGTGAATGGCTAGCTGAGCAAGGTGCTGCCTTTTTAAGTATCGTTTCACAAAATCCTGATCTTTTAAAGGATATAGATCACGAAAAAATTATGACTTTCCAAAAAGCCTCAGGTAAAGCACTTGTAAATTATTATAATATGATGCAGGCAGACAAATTTAGCTGGACAGTTATCGCTGCTCCTTCTAAACCTTGGGCAGCTAAAGTATTTCCACATCTACCAGAAGAACAACAAGTTGATGCATTATGGGAAGCAATTTTTGCAGCAACACGCACAGACCAAGAATATCCTGTAAGTGCATGGGAAGCACACGATTTACAGCTACATAACAAAGCTGACTACTTAAATGGGAAACAATATAAATCCCTTCGCTATACAGCTCCAGGAACAGATTTAACGATTGAATTACCAGAAAAACATGTATGGACAGGTGGTAGTAGTGTCAATACACAAGGACAGACATTTATGGCGAATATGCCAACTGAGGAAGTTTTCACAGCACCGCTAAAGACAGGTGCTAATGGCTATGTATTAAGTACGAAGCCTTTAAGCTATGGCGGAAATATAATTGATAACTTTAAATTAACTTTTAAAGATGGCCGTATTGTCGATATACAGGCTGAACAGGGGCAAGAAATTTTAGCGTCGCTTGTAGCGACAGACGAAGGTGCTCATTACCTTGGGGAAATAGCACTTGTTCCACATCAATCACCTATCTCGCAATCAGGGTTATTATTTTACAATACATTATTCGATGAAAATGCTTCTAACCATCTAGCAATAGGTAATGCCTATGCATTTTGTATTGATGGCGGCAAAGAAATGTCTTCAGAGGAACTACTAAAACATGGTCTGAATCAAAGTTTAACGCATGTTGACTTTATGATTGGCTCAGCAAATATGGATATTGATGGCATTGCAGCTGATGGTCAAATTGAACCGATTTTCCGCAATGGTAACTGGGCCTTTTAAGAAAATAGTCAGTCTTATTAATATTATTCTAGGCTAGGTATCTTATGGATGTCATAAATTATCCTTACATTTTCCTAGCAACCTATTGTATAATTAGTATAGTTCTTATAGTAGATTATTTAAGTAGAGAGGAGCTTTTATTATGTTCATCACAACTGTACTTGGCTTTTCAGCCGTATTATTAATTTCTACAGGATTCTTCATCCACTACCTACAAGTTGGTTTAGATACTAAATCTTCAGTAACTATAGACCCACAACCAAAAGAAAAATTTTAATCATATTAAAAACAGCTACTTTACGTAGCTGTTTTTTTGCATATATAAAAATGCCTTATAGTTCGCTAATTAACTATGCAAACTTCTTTTTTTTTTCATAAAATTGCATGAATATTGTTATTATTATTTGCATATTTACTTTTTTGCTCTAAAATATTTCTGTAGGGAAGGGAGCAAAATTTCATGACAATGTTAAATGATATTTTAAAGTTTAATGAAGATTTCGTTCAAGAAAAAAAATATGAGCCTTTTATTACAACTAAGTACCCAGACAAGCGTATCGTTGTTTTATCTTGTATGGACACTCGCCTTGTAGAACTATTACCAAAAGCGATGAACTTAAGAAACGGCGACGTAAAAATTGTAAAAAGTGCTGGTGCTTTAGTAAGTCACCCATTTGGTGCAGTAATGCGTAGTTTACTTGTTGCTGTTTATGAACTACAAGCTGATGAGGTGTATGTAGTTGGACATTATGACTGTGGTATGAGCGCAGTTGATCCAGATGCAATGCTTAGCAAAATGGTTAACCGAGGTATTAAACCAGAAACTATTAAGATGATGGAATACTCGGGTATTGATTTAAAAGACTTTTTACGTGGTTTCGGCGACGTAGCGACTAGCGTTAAGAAAAGCGTTGATACGATTCGTAATCACCCCCTAATGGTACAAACTGTACCTGTTCATGGTTTAGTAATTGATCCGAATACTGGTCGACTTGATTTAATCGACGATGGTAGCAAATAATATACAAAATTAACTGAGCTTTTTGTAGCTCACTATTCTATTGGCAAACAATCATTCAATAAAAAAATGTGTCTATCGTATCGAAAGATCGAATGATAGACACATTTTTTTTGTCCTATTTAATTTTATTTATAAGCTCTACGTATTGTGTATCACCATAGCCTACTGTCGGAAATAGAGCAAATAATTGCTTCAATAATTCTGTTGTTGGCATGTCTTTATTTTTAGCAATAAATTTTACTACTGCATTATCTTCGTTTAGCATATCTAAGTATATGTTGATTGCCTGATACATTACGGGTAGTACTTCGTTAGTCGGCTTATTGTGGTTGACCAATACTTCGTTGTATACAGCATCATAATGTCCTAATGAAAGTTCAGTTTGATTAACTTTAAACTCATCCTCCCTGAAACTATTTAAGAACACTTTCCCCTCATAGCCTGACTGTTCAAGATAAGACAGTATAGTAAGAAGGTTCATTTGACAAAACATGTCTTCACCAAACCATAAAACGATACATTTATACTCTTTGTGAAAAAGACTCTCTAATGGTGCAATTACCTTCTGCATATAATTCTCTACAGAATCACGATGTCCGTCAGCTCGTTTGTTTATAAACGCTTTATTAAAAACTTGTTTAGTAGTGGCGTTTACACACATAGCTTCATTAAAAGGAGCGTAATCGGAATCCCCCATTAGTCTATTATCCTTAAATTCCTCATACATCATTTGTCCGTTCAAAATGTTAAGTACGTCCCTCTCAAATAATTCGCTTTTCGTATTTTGTAACCGCTCTACCTCAACTTTTTGATTGATATTCATTCCATACCATTCCCCGTCTTTATTCATAGTGAGTTTAACAATTGACTGAACAGGCAACTTGCTAAGTTGATATTCTTTCGGACTTATACCAAAAACAGTTTTAAAAGCTCTGCTATATGCTTCCTGCGAGGAATAATCGTACTCAAAGGCGATGTCAATTATCTTTCTGTTTTTCGCCAAATCTTCTGTAGATAAATACAACCTTCTAAGATGAATATACCGTCGAATACTAATACCTGTTACTTGGTGGAATTTAAAAGAGCAATAGTACGGGGAGTATCCCATGAAATTAGAAAGCTCATTTAATGAAAATTGATTTTTTAATTTACCTTCAATCCACTCAATCATAAATTGTATTTGTTCATCCATTTATTTCACCCCCCAAATAAAATTATAAGTAGCATCCATATCTTTTATATGATATTTCTTGTGTTTTTTAAAAAATAATTAACTAAATTATGTATAATAATACTATAAATAGAAAAAATAATAATTTAGTTGGAGGAACATATGCAAACTTATCATTCTATTTCAGCAGAAGTTTATAATATTGATAAACCAATTGGCAGTTCGTTTGGTGATGTTGAATACTATAGCCAAAGACTTTCACATGTGAAAGGAAAAATATTAGAGCCAGCTGTTGGAACGGGTCGTATTTTAATTCCATTACTTGAGCAAGGATTGGCAATTGAAGGTTTCGATCTTTCCGAAGAAATGTTAGCGTACTGCCGAGACAATTTAAAGATGGCAAATAAAGAAGCAAACATCTTTCTAGCCAATATGGAGACCTTTCAGTCAGAACAACAATATGAAGCAATTATTATCCCAGCAGGAACATTTTTATTAATTGAAGACGATGACAAGGCTTTTCAAATACTAACTAATTTTCACCATCATCTAGAATCAAATGGGCGATTAATTGTAGATTTATTTTTGCAACCTGATTTTAGTGAAGGTAGCTCACACTATCGAACGTTTACAAACAATCAAGGCGAATTAATTACATTACAAGTAACACAATCTGAAGTAAATTATATTAATCAAACAACTACTTCGCATCATCGCTACGATAAATGGAAAGATGGTAAATGTATCGAAAGCGAATTTGAAATTTTTACTTTGAAATGGTATGGAATCAATGAATTTAAAAGGCTTCTAATGCAAATTGGATTTAGAGATATCGTTATTTCAGCAGACTATTGCTATCAGCAAGACCCAACAAATCGAAATCAAGTCATAACATTTGAAGCTGTTAAATGACTGTTCGATGCGAAATGAACATCTAAAAAATGTGGGTGGGACAATACTTTAAAATTTTATAAAGAGTGAGCACTAGTTGTTGGTAGCGGAGGTGGCGACTCCTGCGGGAACGCACAAAACGTAAGACGCAACGATCCGCGCGTAGCGAGGGTTGCGGCTTACGGTGTGCCCGCGGAAAGCGCCCGCCGTAGCGGACAACAACGGCATTGCAAAAAAAGTGTTAAATTGATTGTAGTCAATCTAACACTTTATCTCTTTTACCATTGCCACATTTGCACTTTTTAATAGCTTATAGCCTATTCATCATGATGGCTCTAAGCGGGCATACATATAGTGATCTACCCATTGGCCATTGATGTACAATAATTTTCTTAACAAACCTTCTCGTTGAAAACCTGATTTTTCTAAGACGCGGATAGATGCGTTATTTTCAGTTGATACATAAGCCTCCACACGATGTAATCCTATTTGTTCAAAGGCAAATTGGACAACTAATTCTACAGCTTCTGAAACAATCCCTTTCCCAACATAGATTTCATCCATTGCGTAGCCAACAAATGCACTTGAATACGGTAAACGTTTGATAGCGTACAACGAAATGTGCCCTATTAAATTATTTGTACCTAGCTCATATATACCAAATGTATATTCCCTCTTCGAGTTCATTAAATATAAACTTTCTTGAATTTTTTTATATTGAGCATCAACTGTATAGTATTCAGGACGCTGTAACGGCTCATATGTAGACCAAAAATATTTATTTCGACTTACAAGACCCATTAAGCTTTGTGCATCTTTTTCTTGGAATGTGCGAACGTAGCATTTTCCCCCCTGAATCGAGACCACATTTCCACCCTTTTTCCTTAATAAATTCCAAATTTTAAGCACCATTTCTCCCCCACAAGCCTTCCGATAAATGTAAATACATATTCATTGTATGTAAAAAAAGATGCTGCTACAACTAAAACAGTCTTGTCTTGTTATCACAGCATCGGTCGATTTATTTACTTGTTTTTACTTGTTTTTTAGAATGTATTTGTAATTCAATACTTGATGATTCAGCGTCTTCTATATGGGACTTATCTAAAACATTCGATAGATGTAGACCTCTTTTTTGTGCCTCGCGTTCAATATGTGCAAGTGTTTCTTGTAACACTTGTACTCGTGCATGTTTTTTATCGTCTCCTGCCACCAAAATCCAAGGAGCATTTTTCTTATCTGTTTTTGCAAACATTTCATTTGCCGCTTCTATATACTCAGGTGTTTTCTCACGATTTCTCCAGTCTTCATCCGTTAACTTCCATGATTTATACGGATCCTGCGCTCGCTCATTAAAACGCTTTAACTGCTCTTCATCTGACACATGTAACCAAAATTTTATAATAATGTAGTCTCCAGCAGTTAAAATCTTTTCAAAGTTGTTAATCTCTTCATAAGCACGAGACCATTCATCTTTTTTTGCAAATCCTTCAATACGCTCTACTAGCACTCTTCCATACCAAGAACGATCGAATATAGCGATTTGTCCATGTTGCGGTAACTTTCTCCAAAAGCGTTGCAAATAGTTATAGCGTAGTTCGTGAGGCTGTGGAGCTGAAATTGGATGGACTATGTAACCTCGTGGGTCTACACGTTCAATTAGACGTTTAATGGCGCCACCCTTACCTGCTGCATCCATTCCTTCAAATACTAGAATAAGTCCGATTTTATTGTTTAGTAAAAATTGCTGTGCATTTAACATTTCGTATTGAAGTACTTTTAATTTCTTTTTATATAATTTTTTATCTAGTTCAATCGATAGGTCAAGATTTTTAAGATTTTGAGCCATAAAAATTCCACTCCTTCAAATTGGTTATTTCTATTGTACTAAAGAAATATTTGGATGCATATTCAAATGGTAAAATGTAGATTTTTTAATGCAAATTCATATGATACATTGTAAGGGTTTTCCGCTATAATAAAATAGATATTATGTGACAGTCATATACTTATTTGTCTTTTCCCTATACAATTTAACACGAAGGGAGAGGAATCCTTGCCTAAGTTTATTTTAATGACAATAACCTTTATTGTCTCACTCATCCTAACCTTTTCATCCTATTTCATAAAAATAAATGGTCAATCTTCGTTAGAAATCTCAAATCGTTTTCCCGTAATGTTTGCACCTATTAATATTAGTTATATGATATGGATATTAATTTACATTTTACTCGCATATTGGTTAGTTATGAATTTTCAAAAGACATCTATTAAACAGACTGTTCTCTTTAGCAATGTATGCATTTTACAGGCGCTCTCTATCTTATTTTGGCATTATGAATTATTCATCGTATTTTTCTGTTGTTCTGTAATTTTAGTATTGTACTTGTTTATCCTTTACAATACTTATCCGCATACAAATAATGCTTTAACTGGCCGTCTGCCCATTTCAATTTATTTTGCCTGGTCTACATTTATCATGATGACAAATGCAAGTTTTACGCTAACATCTTATGAATGGCATGGTTTTGGACTTAGTAACCCACTTTGGGCAGTTATTTTACTGTCAATCGGTGTAGCCATCGCCTTACATATTCGCTACTATCATTTCGATATTGTTTATCCTAGCGTGTTTATATGGGCTTATATTGGCATTGCATTCCATAATCAACTTGATGAATTACTTGTGACGACAGCGGCTCTATTTTTATGTGGCGTCCTAATCGTTGGTATCCGATTTGTCAAAAAAAAACCTGCTCACCGAAAATAAATCGGTAAGCAGGTTTTTCATTTAGCCTTGTTTATTACTTGGCTATTTTATGCTTCATCTAATGAAGTTAAAATGATTGGTTTATCTTTTGTAACAATAATTGAATGCTCAATTTGGGCAACTAATGATTTGTCAGGTGTAATAAATGTCCAGCCATCACCAGCTTCAACGATATGTTCTGCTTTCGCAGAAATAAACGGCTCAACTGCTAGCACCATACCTTCTTTCATAATTGTTGAATCCCAAGCATCGTAATAATTTAAAATATGGTTTGGCTCATCATGTAATGAACGACCTAATCCATGACCTGTTAAATTCATAATAACAGTTAAATCATTTGCATAAGCTTCACGCTCAACAGCTTTCCCAATTTGGTTTAATTTAGAACCTGCTTTTACTTTTGTCATAGCGCGATCAAAGGCACTTTTTGCTACGTGACAAAGTTTTTCTTTATCCTCGTAACCTTCCCCTACTACAAATGAAATACCTGTATCTGCAAAATAGCCATTTAGTGAACCGGATACGTCAATATTTACAATATCCCCTTCTTGTATAACACGTTGTCCTGGAATACCATGGGCAACTTCCTCATTGACACTAATACAAGTGTATCCTGGGAAATCATATTCTCCTTTAGGACCAGAAATAGCTCCTGCTTCAGCAAACATGCGGCCTGCAATTTCATCTAATTCAAGTGTTGTCACACCCGGTTTTGTAGCTTCCTTCATTGCCTCACGAATTTCTGCACAAATGCGACCAATTTTTTTAAAGGCTTCAATTTCTTCTTGCGTTTTTACAATCATTTTTAACGTCCCTTTCATCTAATATCTATTCATTAATATAACATAACTTTATATGTCCATAACGCCAAACGCTTTAATTATTCTATGCTAACATTATTTCATAAGTACCATGCAAATAATAATCAGGCCTTTTTTGAAGTTCTTCGGCTAAAAAATATTGACCAAATAACGTGGAAACCTTGGATAATAAAAAAAATAGCATACTAAGTAACACTTAGCATACTATTTTCTCTTTTAGGACAGTCTTATAGTGTTTAAGATTTTCGCTGCATTAATTGTGGCGCAGCTGTAAATAATAGCACAGCAACAATGGCTGTTAAAATTGTTGCTGGAAGCATGTATGTTCCATTGTAAATGATTGAATAAATCCATGCGTTTTGCTCGCCTGCATACTCTGCAAAGAATACTGCACCTGCAAATGTGTGCGCAAGATAACGTAGGAATCCAGCTAACAACGTACCAATGACAATATAAACGGCCATTTTCTTTTTATTTAAAGCTGTTGCCGCTTTTAATACAGGTTCACGAACGATTGCCGCTAAACCTACTACGGTAAAGGCTACCCCGTAATCTAGTAATCCTTGAAGCCAGTGCACAATATAAGCACCAAACATTGTTTGCATAACACCAATCAATAGCCCGGTTGTGAGTCCTGATAAGAGGCCCCAACGAAATGCTATTAAGATGATTGGTACCATTACTAAGCTTACCGAGCCACCTTGTGCCCATACTTTAAAGGAAATTTGATCGAGTACAAGTCCTACCGCTGCGAAAATTGCAATTTCCACCAGCATGAGTAATCTTTTTTTGTCCATATTATTATTCTCTCCTTTGTTCCGATGTAGGATACAAGAGCAGGAATAGAAATCATTTTGATATGCATGTCAATCCGGCATAAAAAAACGATGCCAGGACAGAGCCTCACATCGTAAAAGTGTCGGTTTCTATCCACATCCCTACGCAAGCGTTAACTTACAGGTTCGAAGAGTAAAGGCATTACGTGCCCAGTCTCAGCTGACATCATCAGCTCCCCTTGTGGTCGTTACATCTAATTTTTTTGTTGAACACCCTCATTGTACGCAAACACTTTTGCAATTACAACCTTTTCAACATTAATTTTTTTGAAACTTTCGAGTTTTCTATGCGTAAATAATTAAAAAGGAGGGACTACTATGGAGAATCCAAAAATTTTATCTGCCTTTAGTTATCTCAGTATTTTTTTTGCACCATTTATCGTTCCGTTAATCGTTTATTTCGTGTCAAAAGATAGCGATGTCAAGAGACACTCCATCAAAGCACTTATTTCTCATTTAATACCGTTTGTCTTTGGTATCATTTTCTTTATCGTCTTTATATTTTCTACTATGTCATTAAACACGTTTGATCCTTCGTCTAATGGGAATACATTTATTATCATATGGTTTGTATCTTTTGGTATTTATTTACTCGTTTCGTTAGGCATAGTCATTTGGAATATTGTCCAAGCTGTACGAGTTATTCGTTAAAATTTAGTACTAAGGAGCTGTCGTATTCATGAAAGTATCGAAAGTAGTTAAAACTGCTATAAAATTAGCGCCCATCGTTATTCCGATTGTCAAAAAAGTGGTCGCAGCAAAAAAAGGAACAACTCCAAACGTAACGACACACAAAAAATAATAGCCAATGGGCTCCTATAACGTAAAAACCCACTTCGCTTTCCTGCTGCGCAACAATCTGTAAGCCGCAGGAGGCTTCGTAGGTTTTTACTTTGTTATACATAAATTGTTTGAGTGACTGGCACTTTTTTGGGGTCTAACCCTACTCCCAGTGCCCTAAGAATTCAGAATTGTTTGAGTGACTGGCACTTATTTTACTTCAAAATGTGTTGTACTATGTCCGCTCAACGTTTTTTCAACGTGTAATACTGCCGGCATAGCAGCCTTTAACTCGGCTACATGTGAAATAACACCAATCATTCTTCCAGAGTCTTGTAAATCAATTAGCGTATCAATCGCTTTATTTAACGCTTCCTCATCCAATGAACCGAAGCCCTCGTCAATAAACATTGTTTCAATACGAATATTACCTTGGAAGCTTTGAATTACATCGGCCATACCTAATGCAAGACTTAATGATGCATTAAATTTCTCCCCACCTGATAATGTTTTGACATCTCTTAATTGATCTGTATACGCATCATAGACATCCAACCCAAGCCCACTTTGCTTCGCATGTTTCTCTAACCGATCGGAACGACGCAGTTCAAACTGTCCATTCGATAAATGGAATAAACGAATATTTGCTGCCGCAGTGATTTTATCTAAATAATTAATTTGAATATACCGCTCAAAGGAAAGTTTTTTCGGATTTTGACCATTCAACACTGTGTAAAGCTCTTTTACACGACCTGCTTCTTTTTCAAGGACACGGATTTCCTTTGCCGTTTCCTCTACTTTAACAATAAAGTCTGCACATGCCTTTGCATAGCTTTGCGTTTGTTGTAAGGTTTTAAATGCTTCTTCATATGTGGCACGGAGCATCTCAAGCTTTTCTTCTAATACTGTTAGATCTTGCTTTTCTTTTCCTTCAAGATGCTTTGCTCCATCCTCCATTTGTTGCTGTAAGGAATGTAATTGTAAGGCATAATCACGACATGCTTTACGTAAATCATCAATTTGACTAACGCTACGCTTTGCAGCAGCATAATCTTCATACGTTGCAAAACCAACATCTTTCATGCTTACTAAAAACTGTTCACGCTTGTCATTCAGTTTATTTAGCAATTCCTCATATGCGGTTTTAGCTAGTTCTTCTGCCATTGATGCTTTATTTGTTGCTTCCTTAGTCGTTTGTAAGTTTTGTTGTATTGCGTTCCAAGCTGACTGTAACGCCATTTTTTGTGATCCCACATCTGCAATCGTTTGTTTTAAAGCTCGTAATGACTGTACATGTTCGGGTATTTGCTTTTGCTGTTCTTCTACAATCGCTTGCTGTTTTATTAATTCTTTCGATTGCTCTGCAAAATGTTGCTCTAATTGTAATTGTTTCTGTTGTAGCTGTTCATTTTTTTCGTGTTGCCCTTTTAGCTTAGCTCGCGCGACGGACAGTTGGTCATTCACTATTTTTAAAACAGTCACTTGTTGTTCAATAGCGTGTAAAGAAGTTGTCAGTTCTAATCGATCAGCTACTGAAATATGATAAGCATCTACTTGTTCAATTGCCTCTTGAAGCAGTTTTTTAGTCGATTTTAACGTCGCCTCTTGTTCCAAATATTTACGCTCAATTGCATTGGTCATCGCTCGTAAAGATTCTAGCTCCGCTTCATCTACTACTTCTAACGGTTCTCTATGTGTTAGTTGATGTGTTGTGCTACCGCAAACTGGGCATGGATCTCCGTCCTTTAACTTAGCTGCTAATATACTTGCCTGACCGGTAATCCATTGTTGCTCTTTTGTTTGCAGTGCTTGCTTACTTTCTTTGTATTGTTGATGTGCATTAATAACAGCTTGCTCAGCTACTTCAATCGCTCGCTCATATTTTTCAATTTGAGCTAAAAGTGTTACTTGCTCTTTCAGTAATGGAAGCTGTTCTAAATAGCCTGCATATGGTTCCATCTGTTTTTCATATTGCTCAATCGTTGCTGTTAATTGTCGAACTTGCATTTGTTCTTTTTCTAAAATATGAAGATTATCAGCTACTGCACGCTTGGAACTTTCGACAAGCTGTTCTGTTATTTCTAATTGCTGCTGATTACTTTCAAATGCCTCAAATTTCGGCACTAATGCTAATAGCTCTATTTCGCGTTGCAATATTTGCTGACGCTCAGGCTCTTTTGCTTCTTCCTCTGTATACAATTGTTGCGATTTCTTCAGTTGTTCCACTGCATTTTGGTGATTAATTGTAGCTTGCTGATAAAGTTGTTCTTTTCGATTTTGCTCTGTCCGTAAATCTACACACTGTTGTTCAAGCATAATGAGACGATTTGCTTGCTCTGCTAACTGTATTTCCTGTTCCATAGCTGTATACTTTTCTCGTTGTTGCATCAACAATTGCAAACGTGCTTGTCGTTGTGCCTGTTGATCGAATTGTTCATTGAGCGCCTTTGCCATACTGTAATATTCTTGTTCTTTTTGATGATTTGCATAAGCTTCTTCATAGCGCATTTGTTCCGTTCGTATACTAGCACTATAAAAGAATTGCTCCTCTTCAAGGGCATTTTTTAGCTGATGCATATTGTCGGTATTATTGCTTATACAAGTAAATAGTGTTGATGATCTGTGTGGTAAAACGCCTGCAATTTGTCCAAGTAAATGCTCTTTTAATTGCTGGGCACGTTCTAAATCCTTTTCTGCTTCTTTTCTTTTTAGATCTAGCTTTTTTGTCATTGCACTGAAACGATCCGTTTTAAAAATCTTACGTAAAATCACTTCTTTATTGGTTGAATCTGAAGTTAAAAGTTTGCGAAACTCTCCTTGTGGCAACATTACAATTTGACTAAATTGATCTTTTGTTAGTCCTATAATCTCCAGCAACTTTTTATCCACTTCATTTGTTTGCTGTTTTTCCACAATACTAAAGTCAAATTTACCATCCTTCATTTCTGCTAACTCGACTTTTTTTCCTGTAACACTTTTATTTTTTGCTTTAATATGGCCCGGCTGACGTACAATTTGATAAACTTTACCTCTCATTTCAAAAACCAATTCCACTGAAGTGTAAACATCATCTGCAGCAAAACCGCTTCGAAGCATCGCTGTATCCTGACGATCTTCTCCGCTTCCTGATCCATAAAGTGCATAACAAATGGAATCAAAAATAGTCGTTTTACCAGCACCTGTTTTTCCTGATATAGCAAATAACCGATATTCACCAAGCTGTTGGAAATCAATAATTTCTGTATGTTTGTAAGGACCGAAAGCAGTAATAGTTAACTTGAGTGGTTTCATCGAACTGCCTCCCGTTCCTCTTCTAATAATTCCTGTAGCATTTCTATAAATAAACGTTCAGTTTCTGAGTCAGGCTGTTCACCCAAAATATCAGCATAAAATCCTCGGAATAAATCAATATCCTCTACTTTTTCCATTTCAATTGCTTGTATTTCATGGTTTTCTTGCATTCGTGACGCTTTTCGTTCAATATGCATCGCATGAGGAAATACTGTACGAATTCGCTCCATCGGTGAAGCGACTGGTGTGGCGTCTGTTAAACGTACGAAAACATAATCATCACATGGTGGTAGTTTTAATAAATCGTCCATCGAGCCCTCTACCACTCGTAGATCACGTCTTGGCACAAGTTTTTGTTTAGTGACTTCTACGTTTCCACTTGCATCTAGTTCTACAATTAAAAAGCCTTTTTCATGTAAATGTTCAGACAACGAATATTTTAAGGGAGAACCCGCATATCGAATCGATTCATTCAATACAAAATGGGCTTTATGGAGATGCCCCAGTGCCGTATAGTTGAAATGTTTAAATAGCGCTGCATCCACACAATCAGACCCACCGATAGATAGTGGACGCTCTGAATCACTCGTGTTTTCTTCTTCATAGCCGTATTTCGTCACAAAGCCATGTCCAATAAAAACATTACGCTTTGTTGTTTCCATCGTTTGTTTGATATGTGCGATAATTTTTTGCATTGCATCTTGATGTGTTTGAATCGTATCATCTTCTAACATAGTACGGACTGAAGCTGGCTCTGCAAACGGCACAAGATGAAAATGGACCTCACCGAATTCGTCTGTTAGTACAATAGGTGAATGCTCTTTTGTGAACTGACCTACTATATGTAATCCACTATCACGCATTACACGACTACCAAAATTCAATCGACCTGCACTATCATGATTGCCAGCGACCGCTAACACAGGAATTTTCTTCTCCAGTACAATTTCTGCTAAAACATCATTCAGTAAATTAACGGCCTCTACAGGTGGCATTGAGCGATCATATAAATCTCCTGCTACAATAATTGCATCCGGTTTTTCTTTATCGATGGCTTGCATAAATTGCTGTAAAATATAGTGTTGATCTTCAGTCATATACATCCCTTGTACAAGCTTGCCTAAATGCCAATCGGCTGTATGAAATAATTTCATTGTATTTGCGCCTCCTGTCTTTTTCTATTATTTTATTTTATCATGCATTTAACTATATTCTTGCTTTAAGACAACATCTTTTATATGGAAAAAGCCTCAATTGTTTCTGTGCCTGTTACTCGTTACAGCACTCGGCACGGGCACCTTGCAATGTTTCAACCTTCTATTTCGTAAAAATCCACTTCGCTTTCCGCGGGCACAGTGTAAGCCGCAACCCTCGCTGTCGCGCATTTCAGAATTGTTTTGGTGCCTGGCACTCATAAAATTCAGAATTGTTTCGGTGCCTGTCACTACAATAAAAAAGTATGCTAAGTTACTTGAATTGTCCCTAATTAGGAAGCAGTTCATTTACTTAGCATACTTTTTTACTTTACAGCTTTTTGGATCTTTCATGTCCTAGATTCGTTGTAGTTGCAAGCGTTGATTGGCTCTGGCTTTTTCAATGAAAGTAGCATAGCCAATAAAGCCTTGAATGTTTCTGACGGTTGAAACTTTCTCCTGTTTTGCTTCTACTGACCTTTTCTTGGACTCTGCCTGTTTTTGTAATATTTCTTGAAATGTCATTGGATTAGGCTTTGGTAATTCTGATGTAGAGATTGCTAACATATCACTACCACTATAAGATTTTAAAAAGGCATTCGCCATTTGACGATAACCTTCAAAATTTGGATGGACATCCGCAATATTTGGCAAGAACTGTGTAGCTTGCAATCCGAAAGCATCATAGACATTAATGTAAGTCATCCCTGCCTGCTCAGCTTGTTGCTCTAAAATCGTATTTAACTTCATGAGCTGTGCATTCGTTCCCTCTTTTTGTGTTGCATGCACATTTGGATAGGCAAAATAATAACCCATGACGTACACTTTCGCATTGGGTGCACGTAATTTTAGCTCTGCCAACATCTCCGCTATATTTTTTCTGGCTATATTTAAAGCGTAGTCTACCTGAAGCTGTGAAAATGCTAACGTACCAGCCATTGGGTTGACCTGCACAAGACGCAGTAAATCATTGGCGCCTGCTGAAATCGTAATAAGTGTTGCGTTCGCTAACACCTCACTTGCTTCTTCTGATTTTACCCGCTCTAAAACGTCCGCTGTTGTGAAGCCTGGGAAAGCGAGTTCTTTTGTATAGTGACTCAGTTGTCCCATCTTCCCTAAACGCATCGCGATAAAATCACTATAGCCTGCATCAATTTCCTGATATGGTGTTTGACCAGCTGCTAATGAATCACCAAGTGCTACATAATTTTCAGCACGTGCAAAAGCAGATGAAACACCAAGTGTTAACGAAAGCACCGTTATACTTACTAGGCTCAATAGTCGTTTCATCTGCTCACCTCACATTTATTTACGTTAGTCTATTAAAAAGCCCAGCTACCTTTACGGAAAATTGGCTCCACAGTACCATCTGGTAAAATACCGTCAATATCCATTTCGCCGCTACCAATCATAAAGTCCTCATGTGTAACTGAAATATTCGCCCCTAACGCTTCAAGTTGACCATTTTCTAAATCTCTTCCACCTTCTAAACAAGTTGGATAAGCTTCGCCGATAGCTAAATGGTTTGAAGCATTCTCATCGAATAATGTATTGAAATATAATATTTCTGAAGCCGAGATTGGGGACTCATGCGGGACAAGTGCTACCTCTCCTAAATAACATGAGCCCTCATCGACTGCAATTAACTCTTGTAAAAGGTATTGCCCAACTTGCGCTTTCGCATCAACAATTTTTCCTTCTTCAAATGTAAGCTTAAAGCCATCAATAATATTGCCTTGGTAAACTAATGGCTTTGTATTACTAACATAGCCATTTACACCTTGCTTCATTGGCAACGTATAAACTTCTTCCGTCGGCATATTAGCGATGAAAATAGTATCATCAGGAGTTTTACTGCCACCTGTAAGCCATTTATGCTGAGGTGCTAATGCGATCGTTAAGTCAGTACCTGGTGCAGTATAATGAAGTTTTGCATACTTTTTATTGTTCAGTAATGCAGCTCGCGATTCTAAATTTGCAACATGTGTACGCCAGTTTTCAACAGCGTTCCCCTCACCAATATGCACCGTTTTAAAGATGGCTTCCCAAAGAGCTGGTACTTGTTTTTCAACTTCTAAATTCGGGAATACTTTTCCTGCCCACTTTTCTGAAGGTACTGCGACGATAGTCCATGCAATTAAATCCTTCATGACTGCATTACGGTAGTTTTTCAATGCTGCGCCTGATACCTTTTGATGTGTTGATAAACGGTCTGCTGGAATACCAGTTAATTTGTCTGGGTCAGCCGCATCTATCCATAATAATGCCCCTTTGCGTTCGATTAGCTCATCACGCATTTTAACAACCCATTCTGGAAAACGATTAAATTCCTCATCAGACGCATGCTCGAAATAAGCACGGTCCATTTCATCATCTGAAAAATTAACATGAACACGACCAGCTCCAGCTTTGTATGCCTCCTTCACCACTAGACGAGCAAAGTCTAAAGCTTCCACTGATGTATTCACTAATAAGTATTGCCCTTGTTGAATATTGACACCAACCTTAACCGCTAGTTCTGCATATGCCTGTAATTTTTCTTCAAATGTCATATTAGTTCCCTCGCTTTTGTCCAATTGTTTTTGAATTACCTTCTACGAGCTTTCCATCATGCCATACCTTCTGCACTGGTTTGCCTGGAATCTCACGTGTCCACTTTTTATACGTTTTTTCATCATGGTATGATAACAATGTTAGTACTTCACCATCTGCACCTGCACGACCTGTACGACCAGAGCGATGCAAATACTGTTCAATTGTACGTGGAACATCGACATGAATAACATGTGTTAAACCAGCAATATCTAAACCACGCGCCGCAATATCTGTGGCAATTAAAACACGCGCATCTCCTTTACGGAATGCATCTAAAGCTTTTTTACGTTCTTCCTTTTTCATGTCAGAATGTAATGTCACAATTGGTGCTGAACGATATTGTAGCTTCGTTTCTTTCATTAACAATTGATCGATATTATTGACGAAAGCAAGGGCACGTAAGCCTTCTGTATGTGATAGTCTACGGAGGAAGTCTGTTTTATCACGCTCTTCTACTTTCAAGAACGAATGCACGACTTTACCAAACTTCACCATATCCTCAGGTTTAATTTTAAAGCGTAATGGCTCAAACATCATACGGCTTGCGACTAATTCAATTTCTTCAGTAATTGTGGCAGAAACAACAACTACTTGGCGACCGAATGCTGACCCTTCGATAAATGATTTCACCACAACGCGATACTCGCGGCTTAGTAGCTGATCACATTCGTCTAAAATAACTGTTTCAATTTCTTTTAACTTTAATTTACCCGAACGCACTAATTCATTTAAGCGACCTGGTGTACCAACTACGATGGTTGGCTTTTTCTTTAACTTCTCAATTTGTCGTGCAGAGTTTGCACCACCAATAAGTTGTTGTACGGTAATATCAGTACCCGCTGTCCATTCACGAATGACCTCGACGATTTGCATTGCTAATTCTTGAGATGGCGCAACAATTAAACCTTGTGTTTGCTTTTTCGATCCATTTACTTTATTAAGTAAAGGCAACACATAAGCCAATGTTTTCCCTGAGCCTGTTGGTGATTCTGCTACAATATCCTTGCCTTCAAGCATTGCTGGAATCATTTCTTCTTGAATTTTCATCGGTTCTTCAAAGTTCCATTTTGCTTGTAATTCTTCTTTTAATAAATTTATTACTGACATGTTAATTCCCACCTTATTATCCTGCTTGACATTAGTTTAACACACTAGCTGTGCACAAGCATTTTCCTTCTATATATTGTGCAATACTCATTAATCTTTTAGACATGGATTAAAAAAGCTCACCTTTTACAACAGGTGAGCCAAATGTTACTCCACTAATTCATAGCCGCATGCTAAAATAGCACATTCAGCTAAAACGATTAATGAATCTATATATTTGTCACTTAATTTTAAGTCTCGATTGACGATTGATAACTCTGTACAGCCTAGTACGATACGATCACAATTCAAGGCTAGCATCGCTTCTTCGATAGGCAGCCAATCTTCTTGTGTGACATCCTTACCAGCTTTCACATAATCGTAAATAATCGCCATCACTTTTTCTTTCATTTGATCATCTGGTATTACTGGTGTAATGCCAAACTCCTCTAATGCATCTTGATACATGCGTGACGTTAACGTGCCCGTTGTCGCTAAAATACCAACCCGCTTTGCCCCTAAATCATTTGCTCGCTTTGCCGTTTCACGAATCATGTGTAGCACAGGAATTGGAGAGCCTTGTGCTATTTCATCATAAAAGGTATGTGCCGTATTACACGGAATGGCAATTAAATTTGCTCCAACAGAGGCTAGTTTTTTTGCATCCTCTATTAAAACTGGAACAGGGTTTTCTTTTGTTTTATCTAATATAAAAGCTGTTCGGTCAGGAATATTTGTATCATTATCAATAATGGTATGTACATGCTCCTGATCTTTTGTAGCCTTTGTACGTCTTACAATCATTTCGCCGATAAACATTGTTGCAAGTGGACCGACGCCACCAATTATACCTAAAGTTTGTTTTTTCATGAGTTAGACAGACCTTTGTTGTTAAAATATTTCTTATATTTGCGATAGAAGCTTAAATTATCAAGCGTTACATTCAGCCAACGCTTCGCATTCATATCTTTATAATTAAAAATAGAATCCGTTGCTAAACCTTGTCGAATCAAACTTTTAGCTTCAATTACAAGTTGTTCATTTAATACGTATTTAAATAATACACCATTAGGCACTATCGTCCAAAGGTGCTTGTTCTGCACATATGTTAGCTGCTGTTTACTTCCCCGAATAAAATCATCCGCTACATACTGCATTAAATTATAGCCGCTTGCTGTCACATAATAATTCGATAGTTCATTATGTAATTCCATACTCAATAATTTGTACAGTCCATCACGTTCATCATATTTCATATCAAATGTAGCAAAGCCTTGAAATTGTAGCGCCTCAAGAAACGTTTTAACACAATCCATTAGTTCCTTGTCATAAGTCGTCATAATGGCGACATAGCGTCCAATACCGTGCGGTGAATGCTCTTCTAAAATCGGGTTCCCTACAGATAGTAGCTTGACTTTGTGATCTTGTCCAACATAAGCATTTACAACACGCATATTGGCATCTTCACCTGGAATATATTGTTGCACCATTAAATCATCACGGTAGGCAGATTCCTTATATATTGCGTGAAAAATAGCATCTTTTTCATCTTCATTATGTGCAGTATATACCTTTTTCTTACCGGGGAAAATACAACTTGCGTACTTCGTCATATTCATAGGCTTAATGATAACAGGATATTCAAATGGCATCGTCAATTGCTCATAGTCATTTACCGTACAAACATGCATTGCAGGATAGTGGAAGCCATACGCTGCACAAAGCTGATACATACTTTCACGCTTTAATAGTTGATTGGCAAGTGGTTCATCGACATAGGGAATAACAAAAAAACTCGATAATTCATCTTTATGCTGCACAATTTTCTTTACATAAAATTCATCACAAGCTAACAGTAATAATTTCTTTTCTGAAAATTCCTCTGCGATAGCTTTTAAAGCAACAACAAAGCGTTCTTCAATATTCAATCTTGCTACTTCACGAAAAGTAAATAAATCACTTTGTTGAATTTTTTCCATATTCGTATGATTTAATGCAAGTGGTTTAACGCCATAGGACTCGTAAAATGCTCGCGCCATGCCGTAAGCATTCATTTCATCGCCCAATAAAACCGGTAAAAAAGCGTGCTCAATGGCCATTCTACTCAACTCACTTTAGCTTTTTTATTAGTGTAACATATTTTACTACAGTCAAAACTGCGCTCCAATAGCTTTCCTAGATATAAGAAGTTTGCAAAAATCCTTATTTATGAATCGCTACTGCTTGCATATTTAACTCCTGATAGCTCTTGAAAAATTCGTCTACATTGTATGAAACATTACCCTGTAATGGGTCCATGACGACTACTTGCTGATCTGAATGACCAGTTAATACTACGGCATGTAAGTTTAAGTACGCATCATGCTTCACCGTTTCACCTTCATAAATCCAGCCTTTATTCGCTGTTGTTTTAGGTGTCGATAAATCAAGCGTAACCCATACGACAACAGGAACTCCCTCTTCTACAAGGTCTAAAATCTCACTTTGAGATGCACCGCTCATATCCGTTACACGAAGGTTTGCCTGCTTATCTGCAATAGCGGCTTCCGCAGCTTTGACAATAGGCGCTGCAAAGACGTACATACCATTTGCCTTATCCCGTGGATTTCCTGCATACGCAAGCGCTGGGTTCGGCCCGTAGCGTTGACCGCCTGATGTATATATATTTTGTTTAGGCAAATAGTTATCCGCCATTTCAAGCTTTGTAACATCCATGCCGTAATAATTTAAAACAGCCGTTAGTGCCGTAATTTCACAACCTTGAGGAAGCTCTGGTTTCTGCATGATTACTGGAACAGCAAGCTCTTGTTCTGCTCTTGAAGAATGCGTTGGCAGTCGATAATACGGCTTTGTCACATCATACGTAAATTTTTCAATTGTCGTATAGCCATTATCATCCTTGCCACTTAGCGTTGTTGCCGTAATCGTATATTCTCTGCCCTCTACAAGGTTTGAAAAAGTAGCCTCGCCCTCTTCAGAGCCTACTGCTTCTTCAATTTTCTTACCGGTCTCCGTATCTGTCATTGTTATATAGAGACTCGGAATTGGTGCACCACTATTAAATTCTACCGTCAAAACAGTTAATTGATTCTTTGGTCGACTCTGCTGTGTTAATTGATTACAACCAGAAAGTAGCATGATAATCATAATACTAACTATTAAAAGGCGTTTATAATCACTCCACAAGACAAATTCCGCTCCTATCTCATTCGAAGAAATACATAATCTTCTATTCTATTTTTACAATTTGTCGTAGCTTTATTATACGCTAATTTAATAGGTGTTCATATTTTATCCTGCTACTTTTCAATGTATTGACAAAATCCTATACTTTAAGATGTTGCTATTTTAGGTCGAAGCGTATGTTTTAACACCTTTCCTGATGCATTACGTGGTAACTGTGCTAAAAATTCAATTTCAAAAGGCACTTTATATTTTGCAAGCTGTGAACGACAATAGGCTAAAATAGACTCTTCATCTAACAGCTTCCCTTCTTTTAATACAACAAACGCTTTTGGTACTTCACCATACACTTCATGTGGTAAGCCAACTACTGCTGCCTCTAAAATTTCTGGCAATTGATATAATACTTCCTCAATCTCAATTGGATAAATATTTTCCCCACCACGAATTATCATGTCCTTTTTACGATCGACTATATATAGGTAACCTTCTTCATCAAACCGCCCTAAATCCCCTGAATAAAGCCAACCATCTTGAATAGCTCGGGCTGTCTCTTCATCATTGCGCAAATAACCTTTCATTACCTGTGGTCCTCTAACGCAAATTTCTCCAACTTCGCCTGCTGGCACTGCTTCTCCATAGCTATCTACAACACGTACTTCTGTCTGTGCTAACGTTTTTCCGACTGAACCAATCTTCGACAATGCATCTGCATCTAAAAGAGAGGTAGCAGCAGGTGAATTTTCTGTTTGACCATATAAGTTTTGAACTTTTACATTCGGCAAAGCTTCTTTAACTTGCTTCACAAGTTCATATGGCATTGGTGCTGCACCATAACATAATAAACGTAAATTCATAAAGGAATGATCCTTAAATTCAGGCGTATTTAATATCATCGTATACATGGAAGGTACACCGAAGAAAATAGTGGCCTGTGTTTTTACAAGTTGTTCTAACGTATTCTTTGGTGAAAAGCTTTCCTCTATAATTACCGCACCGCCTTGAAAGAACATTGGCATCGCAAATACGTGGAGTCCTGCACAATGAAACAAAGGCGTACAAATAAACATGCTGTCCTCGTTTGTCATATTCATAGATGCTGACCAAATATCCGCTGTCGAAGCAATATTTTGATGCGTCAGCATTACCCCTTTTGGCTTCCCTGTTGTACCAGACGTATACATTACAACAGCCGTATCATCTGCTTGTAATTGTATAATCTTTCTTTGCCCTTTATAGTTTTCGATAACTTCTTTCATATCTTTTAATCCAATCACATGTTGAAATGAATACGGAACATCAGCTAGTACTTCTTCAATTCTCTCGTCATAAATGAGCCCTTTTGCTTCTGAATGGTTGACGATAAAATCAACCTCTCGTGCTGCAAGTTTTGTATTGATAGGCATCACAACATAACCTGCTAGTTGGATACCGATGTAAGCAATTAAAAACATATCGGAATTAAGTGTATATAGCGCAATGACATCATTTTTCTCATAGCCCTGCTCTTGTAAATAGGCTGCAAACTTTTCTGCACACTTATAAAACTCGCCATAAGTTACCTTTTCACCTTCATAAATCGTTGCAATCGCATCAGGTTGCTGTGTAGCGTATTTTTGTAAAATATCCGTCATAAATATCGTCATCATATACCCCCTCATTTTTAGTTGTTACTCAGCGAATCGATGTTTTCAAGCTAATCAAAAACTACGCTTAAATTTGTGACATCCGCAGACGCTTGCCCCACTACATTCAAAACATAGTTGACATTCATTTTCCACGTTAAGAAATGGAAAACTTCTGTTAAAGTAATTAAAAGCTTTAAAATAGAATTCCACTAACATTATTCAGAAAATTTAGACTACACAAACTATTTTATCAAGCAACTTATTTGTTAGCAATTTTTCCTCACATTCAAAATATGTAAGTAGTGTCACAAAATATTCTGATACATATTACTTTTCTATCAAATTCTGTTAGGTGTATGATACTTGTAAAATTATTTTGAAAATGAAAGGCATGATTATTATGCTGTATGCACTTTTAGGAGATTTACATTCTAATATTGATGATACAAAGGCAGTATTAGCTCATATACAAGAAACAGCAGAAGATGCTGCAATAATAGGATTAGGCGATTTATATGAATGTACAGTAAGTAAGAAAAAAGCAAAAACGATATCAGGCTTGCCTTTGCAAAAAGCCGCTATTATAGAGAATGATTTCGAAAAACTACTGACATTCCCGTCTATTCGAGGCAACCAAGAAGAACGGATTACACACGTTACAGGCATTGAGCGCTTTATTGCATTGCCCGAAACGATGGACATTGAAGGTGCCATGCTAATTCATGGACACCAGTTCCAGTGGAGTGTTTCATGGCAGCCTAAGTTTCCTTCAATTGAAAAGCAGATTCTTTTTTTCGGACATAGCCATGAATCAGGAATCTATCGCCAAAATAAAAAGCTGCCAATTCGTATTCATTTTGGTCAACCAATTGAGTTGCAAGCAAAACAATATCGCATCAATGTTGGTTCTGTAGTGGATCACCGTGAGTGGTGCCTCTACGATAGTGACAAGCGAACGGTCACTTTTATGTGCGCATCGTCCTGCGAAGCTAAGGATGCAGTTGGCATTTAAATTATCGTTACTTAGAAACCAACATAAGTTCTTTAATCACATTTAACTACTTAAACAATCAGATACTGCAACTAATAAGGCTCAGAACGCTGATGCTTTCCGCTTGCACAGAACGTAAGCCGCAACCCTCGCTAACGCGCGAAATGCCTGCGTCTTATGTTCTGTGCTGTCCCCCAGGAGTTACCGCCTCCGCTACGATTAACTAGTATCACCTAGTCGCCACGACCTACCTCGCTTTTAAGAGCAATCCTTTATTACAACTAAGCGTGCGACAAGTAGAACCTTCTTAAATATCAATCTTTTGCTACAGCTGTCTCTCATTTCTTTAATAGAAGCCTTTCATGTCCGCAAAGAGTGGTGACTCCAGTGATTTAAGCTTTTGCAGAAAGCTTAACAGGAGAGAAGTATTGTAATAGTAGATAATCCTAGTTGATTGGAGTGGAAGCCGCGATACATCTGCCGAAACAGCACGAGCAAGATCACGAAGAGTGGCGACTCCAGCGAAAAGCTTGAGCTGAAAGCCCCGCAGGAACGAGACCACTCGGAGCGAAATTCAAACACATTAATATTTTTAGATACACATTCATTTAATTCTATTATCAACAAAATAAAACGCTAAAATTGCGAACAATTTTAGCGTTTTATTGTTAACAATCACAATCTTGTAGCGCATCAAGTAATTTTTGCATTTCTTCAAGTTGACAACATAATGTTTGAATCATACATTGAAGAATTGGAATTAACTCTTGGCATATGCAGAATCGTTGAACGTTTTGTACTAATCGTACGCCTGCTTGATGATGGATAATCATATCTTGAAGATAATTTATATTGATACTATTAGAGGTTGGTGGCGAGCACAATGCTTGGAACATCGTTTCAGCAATTTCTTTAAATGCGCACATATATTCATATAATTCATATTCTGTATTTTGTACGATACAGCATCTGTTTTGTATTGCTTCTAGACTTTCGACTATTTCGGTATGAGTTTGTATAACTTCTAATGCAAAATTTTGAACAGGTATATTCGTTGTATATTGCAACACATTTTCTGACATTCTAATTGCCGCAATTTGATGTGGAATAATTTGTTTGATAAAGTTTTCCGATATGCTACACGTTATGGTTACATAGGTCATACCTTGCATCATCTTATTGATTATTCTTTTGTTTTCCTCTAAATATGCCTGGGTTACATTACTAAGTGGAATTGGTTTGGTCATTAGACACACTCCTTTCAGAGTAATGTATGCCCCGTAGGTTGTTGTGCGATAGACATTTGTACCACCGAATATCAAGATAATGAAACAGAAAAAGCTAGATGTTTTGATATGTATGTAAACAATTTTGGCAAATACACTTTTTAGGTTCGTTAGAGACTGCCCCTATTATACCTTCAGGAAATTTTTCGTTCATACACCAGCATGCATCTTGGCCTTCTGCTACACCACATTGATTTTCTTTCCCACATAAAGGACAACATTTTTCTTCATATTGCATGTAATTACACTCCTTTCTACGATGATTGTAATGTACAACAAAAGGAGTACGAAATACAGGTTAAATTTCGCACTCCCTAAACTATTACATATTACGCATTGATTGATTATTTTGCGCCTTCACTTCTTCACTATCTGTATCACTATACATTGCAGTACCATGCCCACCAGTTCTAGCTAGTAGCTCTTTTACTTCGTTATAGGAAAGCCCCGCTTCTGCGTTTTTCCGTTTTACATCATTAATATTCGTACCCGAAGCCGTAAGCTGTTCTTCATTCATATTAGGCAAGCAAATTCATTCCCTTCTATAATTCATCTGGCTGCATTTCAATCAATTCATCGCCTTCTCTTTTCACCCTTTTATTGAGCTCTTCAATTGGAATGATATCGACTGTTTGCATATCTTCGTGCAAGTCAAAAATACTAATGGTATCCGAATCAACCATATCGGGCTTATCTTTACTTGATAAGTTCATAAACATTCTTTTCTCAGGTGGCACATTTTCTTTATTCATATTGTCACACTCCTTTATCGTTAATGTGTGTAAACATACAAAGATTATGTGTCCTTCGTTTTATTAACTCGATAATATTTAGAAACTTGAAAAACGTGAACATTTCTTATTTTTAGCCATGTGTACTGTTTTCTTAAATAGTGCAGATTGAAAGCCATTATATTAAACAAAAATTAGGGGATAATTGTTCTTTTACATCTATCTTAAGATTGGGGTGGGAATTCTAAAAATTCACTAAGATATTTACAATGCATAAAGCATATCGAGATTACGCTAAAAAACTATTAGTTCAGTATATTTAGTCATTTTTTTATTTAAAAGTTCGTTTATTTTATATTCAAGTTTGCTCTTATCGGCGTTACTTAATAAAGGGGAAATAGTCAAGCTTTCAACGCCTTTGAAAAGACTATTGTTATTTTCCATATTTATTAACAAATCATACTCTTGATAAAATATATTTTTTTTGAAAGCGTATAGGTTCAATGAGTATGTTTGTATATTTGTACCGTATTTAAACGTTAAGTATTCTGTTATACTTTCTTGTTCAATTTCAGATTCCGTTATAATAGCTATTGATACAGTTTGAATCTTTTTTATTCTAAGTTGACTGATTGAAAGAAAGTAGTACAGCGCAAATATATCAATCTCTTTAATTTCAGGAAGAAAATTATATTGCTTAAATAACTTTAAAGCTGCTTCTTTTACTAAAAAATAAAAAGGATGATCTTTACAAATATTTATGTAACCGCTTAACTCATTTAACCTATTACTAGTTCCTAAACGTAAATCAATATAGTAGAGTTCAGTATATCTGCTTAACCCTTCAACGAGTCTTATATCAGAAGAGAAATCAAAATAAAAATTTTCGGATATATATTCTAAAAAATTAAAAATCATACTATAACGCAAATTAGTTTCTTTTAAAGAATAAATTTCACCTATTGTGAGCTTTCTCTTTCGTATTAAATAGTTATATAAATTCGTTGCATAATAAATAACCTCACATTGTTTAGTGTTTTTGTCCATATAATTAGGAAAAAATGATTGCAGCTTTTTCGTTATGTTTATATAAAGAGAATTTTCTTCAGTAGGGAAATTTTCATATTGTATATACCTTGAAAGTCGACTCCTAATATGCAAAATTTCCATGGAAATTGATAATTTCCGTAGACCTTGCGGTGTCAAATTGAAACTATTTAAAATACAAATTTCGTCTATTTTCTCCACAAAAAGTTCCTTATTAAAAAATCTTATTTCTGATAAAGAACGAGATAAATAAAAATCATAAAATTGTTGCATCAAATTTCTAATATTTTTTTCATCACCTTGAATCGTTAGCACTGGAGCAGTAACTAATTTTAGTTTATATTCTTGCAGCCATTCTTTTATAACTTTAAATTTACGGTATACTGTGGATTTGCTCATATTTAAAATATTGGTTATTTCATTTACAGAATTTATATTTTTCTCGAAAAGTAATGTTATTATTTTTAAAAATATATTATTTTTATATAGCATTTTCAGTGTATCGTCTATAAGTGAAGGAGAAACTATATCCAAATGGACTTCCCCAGATTTTATAAAAAAACTTGTGTTACTTAGTGTCTCCATTAAAAAATGTAGTTCTTTTTCTATAGTTGATCGTCCAACTTGTAAATGTTCTGCCAACTCATCAATCTTTGCTTTTCCACTTTTACAATAAAGGTAAATCAGTATTTTTTCTGGGCGATCTAAAAATCTTTCCATAAAAAATCAGCTCCTTTTTATTTCATCAATATACTAAAATTCAAACTAAATACCTAAAATACATTCTAAAAAAACATAAAAACAAAGCCATTATCGACTTTGTCTTTATATCAAGCGTTTCGGAACTTATTCAACTATCATCGTAGCTGTTGTTATGAAATCCAATATGTATGATTTTCTGTGTTGTCGTGCTGTTTAAGGAGACACTAACGGAAGTTTTAGTCTTATATGAGATACAAGGTATCAAAACTTTATGATTTTGATACCTTGCATTCTGAAATCCCTGTATAAAGAGATTCTCTAATATAGAATCATCCTCATGTGCTTTACGAAACTGTAGGAGAGCAAGTTTACAATAGGCATGTCTAGACAATGAGATATATAGCAACATGGAATCGGCAACTGTTTGTTTAGCGTTAAATCAGTAATTGATACTTCCGCGGCTGCAAAAATGTCCACTCTGTTTGCGACTGATAACGTTGTTGTGCGAGCAACCGGTTCCTGTGTATCGACACCTGTTTTAGTTGCAATGGTAGATACATCTGTCGCTGACCTAGCAACTGATTTGGATGAATCGGTGCGGGATTCCATAATTGAGTCAACAGTTGTGTCAATAGATGATTTTGCTTTAATAACAAGTAGTTTTGTTGGGACAGCAACAAATTCTGTTGGTTTGGTTGCTGCTGATTTTGTTGTTTTGTCGGCAACTGGTTCGCTCCATATAGAGCAGATAACCGTTTGATTCGTAATCGATTATATGAAATCAATTGAGTTACCACCTTTGTCTATTCCTTTCTTGTCTCACGTATAAAAATTAGCTTATTCCTTAATGACTTACAGGTTTTTTTAAAATATTGTTATTCCCATTGTCAGATCTATAGCTTGGATCGACACGCCATAAAAAAGGAATTTAGTTACGAATTATATTAGTCGTTTTGATGAGTTAGCAACTCGTTTTGTTGCGCTAGTAATTCGTTTTGTTGCGCTTGTAACTCATTCTGTTGCGCTAGTAACTCGTTTTGTTGTGCTAATAACTCGTTTTGTTGCGCTTGTAACTCGTTCTGTTGAGCTAGCAACTCATTTTGTTGTGCTAAAAGCTGAATCCATTTATCCAGTAGCTCGTTCTGCTCTGCGTCAGGAGCTGGTTCTGTTGGCTCTGTTGGCTCTGTTGGCTCTGTTGGCTCTGTTGGCTCTGTTGGCTCTGTTGGCTCAGTTGGTTCCGTTGGCTCTGTTGGTTCTGTTGGCTCTGTTGGCTCTGTTGGCTCTGTTGGTTCCGTTGGTTCTGTTGGTTCTGTTGGTTCCGTTGGCTCTGTTGGCTCTGTTGGTTCTGTTGGCTCTGTTGGTTCTGTTGGTTCTGTTGGTTCTGTTGGCTCTGTTGGCTCTGTTGGCTCAGTTGGCTCTGTTGGCTCAGTTGGCTCTGTTGGTTCTGTTGGCTCTGTTGGCTCTGTTGGCTCTGTTGGCTCTGTTGGCTCTGTTGGTTCTGTTGGTTCTGTTGGTTCTTCCCATTTAGCAAAGATTTCCGTTTTACTAGTAATTGGCTGTGTACTAAAATCAAATCTTTTTCCTTCTTTATCTACCCATTCGATAAATGTCTTGCCCTCACTTGTTGGTATAGATGGCTCTTTTACGTTGTCTCCTGATAGAACAAGCGAAGTCGCTAATATTTCGCTCATCTCGCTATTTCCATAAAATGTGACCGAATTATAGTTTAACGTAGGAACAGTAGCGATACGACCATTTCTATGGATCGTAATGCTCCCTGCTGGCTTAAGCGTTTTATGAATATTTGCAGCTTGAACTGAATCTGTTAAATCATAATCTGTCAAATCGTAAATATAATATGTTCCCACATCATTCACTAAAAATTTTCTTGGTAATGTTCTTGTATAATATATTTTATCGTCTTTCGTACTAACTAAGCGAAGTGTTCTGCCATCCCATTGATCAGTTACTTTTTCCCCATCTATTCTCATTGCAATGTTATAGCCTGCTATTAAAACATATACCACACGTTTAGCATTTTTAGGCGGTGTCACTGACGTTGTTTCATTCACTTTTGGTTCTGTTGGGACTGTCACAGTTTCATCCACTTTTGGTTCTGTTGGAACTGTCATTGTTTCATCCACTTTTGGTTCTGTCGGGACTGTCATTGTTTCGTCCACTTTTGGTTCTGTTGGGACTGTCACTGTTTCATCCACTTTTGGTTCTGTTGGGACTGTCATTGTTTCATCCACTTTTGGTTCTGTCGGGACTGTCATTGTTTCGTCCACTTTTGGTTCTGTTGGGACTGTCACGGTTTCATCCACTTTTGGTTCTGTTGGGACTGTCATTGTTTCGTCCACTTT
>NZ_JBIWDT010000008.1:78100-165883 GCF_044762185.1 Lysinibacillus sp. NPDC097162
ACTTTTGGTTCTGTTGGGACTGTCATTGTTTCATCCACTTTTGGTTCTGTTGGGACTGTCATTGTTTCATCCACTTTTGGTTCTGTTGGGACTGTCATTGTTTCATCCACTTTTGGTTCTGTTGGGACTGTCATTGTTTCATCCACTTTTGGTTCTGTTGGGACTGTAGTTGATGTTGGTACACACCATTTAGCGAAGACTTCAGTTTTGCTAGTAATTGGCTGTGTGCTAAAATCAAATCTTTTCCCATCTTTATCTACCCATTCGATAAATGTCTTGCCTTCACTTGTCGGCTTAGAAGGCTCTTTAACTTTATCTCCTGAAAGAACAAGTGATGTCGCTAAAATTTCGCTCTTCTCACTATTTCCATAAAATGTAACTGTATTGTAATTTAAAGTAGCGATACTCGCCAGACGACCATTATGGTGTATTGTAATTTTCCCAGCTGGTTTTAACATTTTATGAACATTTGCTGCTTGAGCCGAGTCTGTTAAATCATAATCTGTCAAATCATAAATGTAATATGTTCCTGTATCTTTTACTGAAAGGGCTCTTGGTAATGTTCTTGTATAATATACATTATCGTCTTTTGTACTAACTAAACGAAGTGTTCTGCCACCCCATTGACCAGTTACTTTTTCACCGTCTATTTTCATTACAATGTTATAGTCTGCTTGTAATACATATACCCATCGTGATACAGCTTCAGCGTCTATTGGCGCTACTATTGCTGGTGTTACTAGTGCAGCAGTAGCAGCAGCAGCAAAAATTGCTGTTTTTTTAAATTTATTTCTTTTTTTCTTCTTCATTTTTTGACCCTCTCCCTTTCTTTAATTTTTTTTGCAATTTTGCAATCTATCTAAACCATAAATTATTTAATAGGCACGTAAGAATCTTCTTTTTTGCTTCTTTTATCTTTTTTTGAGAAATTTTATAACTACAAATACACTTTTATGTATAAATATTAGAAAATGAATATATTAAAATGAGCATTTTACACTTTTTAATGATAATTACTTAATTTTTCAACTATATTCAAAATCATATTTTTCTTTTATTTTTTATTTTTTTGATACAACCTAAAACATAATAGAATATAAACGAATGGGTTTAATTTTTAACGATGGCTTAAAAAGGATGAAAAAAACATTGATTGTCCTTTCAAAGGGGAAAGGGTTCAGTCCTTTAACAAACAAAAACAAACTGGACTGTTTAAGCCCAGTTTGAAATAGTATTTAGCACTATTTGTGTCGGATTTTCACTTATTTCTTTTGATAAGTTCATAAACATTCTTTTCTCAGGTGGCACATTTTCTTTCTTCATGTTGTACACTCCATTATCGTTAATGTACAAAGATTAAGTGTCCTTCGTTTTATCAACCCGATGATATTCGGAAACTTGAATAACGCGTACATTTTTTGTGTGTAATTCATGATATATTCCTCTACTATCTGTAAAAGCAATATATTGATCCCGTTCACTTTTAACCAATTGTTGTGCTTTTTCTTGTGACTCAATATGAATAAATCGCCTAACATAATGAATCTCATCAAAGAAATAGGTTATTTTAAATTCCTTCATTGTCAAACAACTCCTCCATTAATGCACTTATCATATCCACTAGCTGTTTTTATCATTCTTCCGCAAAAGTATAAGATTGAAAACGTGAGCAATAATAAAAAGTATCGGAATACGTTTAAACGGAGGTAAAAAAAATTGACCGCTACAAATAATGCATTATCCATTTTTGCTCTAGGTGGTATTAACGAAATCGGTAAAAATATGTATGTAATACAATATGGAAATGATTTACTTATTGTCGATTGTGGAGCAAAGTTTCCAGATGAAAGTCTACTTGGCATTGATTTAATTATCCCTGATATCACCTACTTACAGGAAAACAAAGAAAAAATTAAAGGATTAATTGTCACGCATGGGCATGAAGATCATATAGGTGGCATTCCGTACCTTTTAAAGAAAATTAACGTTCCCATTTACGCTACAAGATTTACATTAGGGTTAATTGAGTTAAAACTAAAGGAGCACAAGCTGCTAAGAGAGACTGATTTAATAGAGATACGCTCAGACTCCTCGTTACATTTCGGACAAATTGATGTGAGTTTCTTCAGAACAAATCATAGTATTCCTGACTGCTTAGGTATCGTTTTTCAAACACCTGAAGGCAAAGTAGTGCACACTGGAGACTTCAAGTTTGATTTAACTCCAGTTAATAATCAGTATGCTGATATTCACAAGATGGCAGCTATTGGATCTGAAGGCGTATTATTATTAATATCAGAAAGTACAAATGCTGAACGACCAGGATTAACACCATCGGAAAAACTTGTAGGTCATCATATTGAAGAAGCTTTTCTTCATGCCGAACGTAAAATAATCATTTCTACCTTTGCTTCCAATGTAAATCGAATTCAACAAATTGTAGATGCCACTATTGCAACGAATCGTAAACTTGCATTGTTAGGTCGCAGTATGGTGAATGTAGTTGATGTCGCCTTAGAGCGTGGGTATTTAGCGATGCCTGATGAGTTGTTACTTGATGCCCGTGAAGTGAAGTATCTCCCTCCAGAAGAAGTTGTTGTATTATGTACAGGGAGTCAGGGAGAGCCATTGGCCGCACTTTCTCGTTTAGCTAGTGGCAATCATCGTGAAGTAAAAATTTTACCTGACGATACTGTTATTTTAGCTGCCTCTCCAATACCAGGTAATGAAAAAGGCGTTTCGCGAATTGTCGATAATTTATTTCAGCTAGGGGCTAACGTCATTTATGGTTCGGCGAGTAACACAGGCATGCATGTTTCTGGACATGGTTATCAAGAAGATTTAAAGCTAATGTTGACGCTAATGAAACCAAAGTTTTTTATTCCGATACATGGAGAATTTCGTATGCTACATCAACATCGCTTGTTAGCAGAATCTGTCGGTGTCAAAAGAGGACATACCTTTATAATGAAAAATGGGGATGTTGTTGATATCGAAAAGTCGAAAGCTAGACAAACACGAAAAATCCCATCTGGTGAAACGTATGTTGATGGTATTGGCATTGGTGAAGTTGAAGGAATTGTTTTACGTGATCGTAAACAACTATCTGAGGACGGCATGCTCGTTATCGTGTTAACGCTTAGTAAGAGTGATGGGTCTATTATTTTAGAACCTGATACTACATCAAGAGGATTTGTTTATGCAAAAGAGTCGGAGAATTTGCTACAAAAAGTGAATGAACTCGTAAAAGCAACTATTAGCGAACTCCAAGGGGAAAACAAGCAACAGCTATTTGTTTTAAGGCGAGAGATTAAAAAAACGGTCGGCCAATATTTGTTTTCACAAACGAAACGCAAACCGATGATTTTGCCTATTATAATTGAAATTTAACTTCATATCGCTTTATGTTAAAAAGTCGGTGTTAGTCTTTCTATATCACACCGACTTTTTTTAACGCCAACTCAAGGTTTCCTTTTAACATTATTGTTGTGGAACTGATATAGCTCTCCAGTAAAGATTTTATGAAGTGCCAGATGATATAACGTTTGAAGCTGTTCAAATCCGTCATTTAAATGGCTAGCATGTTGTTCAGTTTGCTTTGAAATGTTTCGAATATGGAGTGGTAACTCCTCCACAACAGCTAGCAATGATTTTTTATGTTTCAATAAAAGCTGACTAGTTTTTAACAGCTTTACAATATTTGTTTGTATTTCTAATGCAGGTAAATCTAACTTTATATGATGCAATTGTCTCCAGTCTTTATTGGTCTGATACCAATGGAGAAAAAAATACAAATAATCACTTAAAATAATAGATTCATTTGGGATAATTGCAACTACATCATTAGCAATATATGCATCTTGTTCACATTGAAATATATACTTTTTAGCACGACCTAAGTCATTTTTCGCGAGAATAATTGTTTTTGCTGGCACCTTTGCACACTTAAAATGCATATTAACTGTATCATTCCATTTAGATAATTTACGAATATCACCATCAAGTGCTAACCATTTTAAATTTTTTGCTGTAATAAGAGGTTGACCAACCTTTGAGTAATCTGAAATATTAGGTGTTGTTAAACTAGCAACAATAAGAGCTATTTCATCTAGTCTATAACGCTCCAACAAGTTGAGATCCTCCATTCTTAAAGAGCTTTCAAAATTTCATACAACCAATCAAAAAATGCTTGTGTAGACGGCCAAAATGCAATGAATATTCTTCCATATCAATATTATAGTGATTATTGTACCATTTTAATGTAACATTATCTACATTATATAACTTTAATGGTATATGCATTTTCATTGTTTTTCACTAGCTTTTTACATAGAGGTGAGTGATATGTCAGACTTTTTAAAGCTAGTAGGTGAACAACTCCGTATCATTAGAGTTTCCAAAGGGCTTAGTCAAGAAGAAGTAGCAGAGAGAACGGGGAAGTTAGGTTTTAGTAAAGGTCGCATTTCAAATATTGAGCACGGGCAATCAAATATTACTTTAAGTACGTTAGAATTGCTTATGAAAGCGTTAGATATTGCACCTGAGGAACTTTTTAATTTCCAACGATTATCGGGTGTTACTGATATTGAAGAAAAAAATCTTATGCTCGACATTCATCGCTCATTATTAAGAGAGCGCAATTTAGACGAAGTAAAATATGTAGTACGCATTACAAGAGATTTTCTAAATACGATTGATGCTCAATCAAAGAAAAACAGCTCCAATGTTGAATAACATTGGAGCTGTAAGACTGTAGACGCACCTTGTCCCTTTCAAAGTGTTAATTGATTTCCGTTACGGGTTGCTCGCTTTCCGCGGGCGTGAGGCTATGTGGCGTGCCAGTCACCCATACAATTTCTATGCTTTGCATTCTAAACTAACAAAGGAAAAATCCACGTAGACTCCTGCGGGAACGCACACAGCGTAAGACGCAACAAGCCGCGCATTAGCGAGGATTGCGGCTTACGTGTGTGCCCGCGGAAAGCGCAGTGGATTTTTCCGTTTTAGGAACTACTACTCTTATGCCATGGGGCTATACGATGCGCCAGTCACTCATACTATTTCTAGGTTTTGCATTCTAAACTAACAAAGGAAAAATCCACGTAGACTCCTGCGGGAACGCACACAGTGTAAGACGCAACAAGCCGCGTGTTAGCGAGGGTTGCGGCTTACGTGTGTGCCCGCGGAAAGCGCAGTGGATTTTTCCGTTTTAGGAACTACTACTCTTATGCCATGGGGCTATACGGTGTGCCAGTCACTCATACTATTTCTATGCTTTGCATTCTAAACTAACAAAGGAAAAATCCACGTAGACTCCTGCGGGAACGCACACAGCGTAAGACGCAACAAGCCGCGCGTTAGCGAGGGTTGCGGCTTACGTGTGTGCCCGCGGAAAGCACAGTGGATTTTTCCGTTTTAGGAACTACTACTCTTATGCCATGGGGCTATACCGTGTGCCAGTCACTCATATATTTCTAAGCTTTGCATTCTAAACTAACAAAGGAAAAATCCTCGTAGACTCCTGCGGGAACGCACACAGCGTAAGACGCAACAAGACGCGCGTTAGCGAGGGTTGCGGCTTACGTGTGTGCCCGCGGAAAGCGCAGTGGATTTTTCCGTTTTAGGAACTACTACTCTTATGCCATTGGGCTATACCGTGTGCCAGTCAATCATACTATTTCTAAGCTTTGCAGAAAGCGACCGTGCGCAACGGATATCGACGGTCACAGCAAGGTTAGTGCAGTCAAAGTAACACTTTTCTCTTTTACCCTATTCGCCTTCCATACCGAACTTTTGACGGTAGCCACATTTTCTACATAACTCTTCGACCGCTTCTCGTCTTGAAAAACCATCAACTAAATTATTGGCACGCTCGCCTTCTACAATTTCACTAAAGGACTGCTCATGTACATTCCCCAAGTTGATAACACCTTCTCCATCAAGACAACATGGCACAACTGTACCATCTACAAGAATGGCTGCTTGGCTGCGTAACGCATGACAAAAGCCTTTGCCTTCATCCTCAGGCGCAAGCAAACTTGGCCATCTAAATTCATGATCCTGATTTAAATAAACATTGTTCGCAATTTTTACGCCCTTGCCTGGCTGAACTTTTTCCTCAATGCGAAAATCGAGATTATATTCATTTTCTAAAATTTCTAATGTCTCACGGTTTCTTCTAGCAGCAAGATCTGTAACATGATCCTGCTGTAAATTCCACAGACGATACGAAATTATTGTGTTAAATTCTTTTGCTTCGCGGACAAAATCTAAAATATCCCCTAAATATTTCTCACGATTTTCAGAGCCCTCATGGCCATCAAAGCTGTGTAATGAAAAATTAATTTGGCGTAGTGCTGGCTTGCCCAATAGCTTTTCACGATTCTTTTTAATAAGTGTGCCGTTCGTCGTAATATTCACCTTAAAGCCCTTGTCATGTGCCGCGTCTAATAGCTGATTAATCCGCGGATGCAAAAGTGGTTCGCCTTTAACATGCAAGTAAATGTATTTAGTATGAGGTCGTATTTCATCAAGTATTTTATTAAACTGTTCTACCTTGATAAGCCCTTTTGCACGCTCAGTTGGCGGGCAGAAACTACAAGCTAAATTACAGACGCTTGTTATTTCTATATAAACCTTTTTAAATGTTTTCAACGTTTATTCACCGTTCCAGTTCCATAGATATTCATATAATCTTATTCATTTTAACAAATTTTCGTTACGTCGCGCAGAAATTCATTATTAATAACTACTGCTTTACATAATATCTTCAATATTTCCGATATGTATAAGGCTACACGTACAAGTGAACCCCTAAAAAATTAATACTTTAATAATAATACTTAATGAAAGGGGTGAAAACTATGACAGGTTATAATAATGCCTCTAGAAATTCTAATCACTCTGAGGAACCAGAAAGAGATAAAGAAGCAAAAAATAACATTACTATAAATATCACTTTTAATATTGGCAACACAGAGAACCATTTTGAGCAAAGAGCTGAAGGTGGCGGTCAAATCAATAAAGATGTTGGTACAAATGCCAACCAAGGCGGACAAAATGCGCTCAATCATAGCCAAACAAGAAATCTTAATTCTAAATTCGCTGACGGTAATGGTAGAAGTGGAATTGCCGGAGATAATAATGATGAAGCTGGTGGACAACAAGGTATAAAAGTCCGAGATAGTTTAGTCATTGATAGTGATATACATTCGACTTCTAATCAATCACAAGACGTTGAAGAAGAAGAATTACAAGATTCAGCAATTGAAGAGCATCCTTCTAACAATGAAAACAATGAATAAAGTTATCTCAATAAAAAAGTAAAACTTCTATCTGTAGGGTTTTTCATCCTACCTGATAGAAGTTTTACTTTAGACAGAGCGCTTATAATTTTTTGTACCATCATACGAATAAAGCATCGGTTTTCCCTCAACAAACGTCTCTAAATGCACAGGACGCCCCCACAATTGATAAATATACGGCAATACATTTTCTAAATAATGTGGATCTAGCTCCATTCCCTCATAACCATGCACTAAATATAGCTCTCCATTTCGTAGATAATCGCCGTTTTTCACAACGATATATGGGAACCCTCCATTAACGCGCATCGATACAAGCTGATCACGAACCATTTCATGATCTTTGTCTGTAATGCGATATTCATTACCCTTTTTCTGGAACAAATATAGATCCTCTTGCTTTGCTAAATCCTTTGTTAAATAGTTGCGAATAAAGGAAATATCCGATTCAATCTCACGCACCTCAAACATCTTTTCTCGTCCGCTATTTGGTAGTACCCCTAATCTTAGCATCTCTTCACTTGGATTATTATAGCGTTTTTCAATATCCTCAAATATTTTCAGACCCAAATAATAAGGATTAATTGATGTTTTTGATGGCTGGACAACACCAGCGTTTAATTTGGCATATTCAATCGTCTCTACTGTTGTTAAATTGAGTTCACGCATGATGCGCTGATGCCAAAAGGAAGCCCAACCTTCATTCATTATTTTCGTTTCTAATTGAGGCCAAAAATATAGCATTTCCTCACGCATCATTGTTAAAATATCACGCTGCCATCCCTCTAGTTCACGACTATGCTCTTGGATAAAAAGTAATAAATCCTTTTCAGGTTTCATTGGAAACTGTTTAATTTTTCTACGTACCGACCTTTGCTCTTTTTCCTTATTATCTAAATTCCAAAGGTCATCATACGGCGATCTAGAAGTAACAATTTCTTCTTCATCATGCTCTTCATCTTCTGATGACAGCTTTGGTCTTAATAAAGAAGGATCGATATGTTCTTGAATAGCTAATATCGCATCTAAAAACTGTTCTACTTCTTCCTTCCCATATTCCCTTTCATAGCCTGCAATCCGCTCTGCAGTTGCTGTCATACTCTCTACCATATCTCGTCTTGTATTAGAAAATCGTACATTGTTTTTAAAGAAGTCACAGTGTGCTAATACATGCGCAATAATTAGCTTGTTTTGTGTGAGAGAATTCGTATCAAGTAAAAATGCATAGCACGGATTTGAGTTAATAACAAGCTCATAAATTTGACTTAGCCCTAAATCATATTGTAGCTTCATCTTATGAAATTGCTTTCCAAAGCTCCAGTGGGAAAAACGCGTAGGCATACCATATGCGCCAAATGTATAAATAATATCTGCAGGACATATTTCATAACGCATTGGGAAAAAATCTAAACCAAACCCTGTTGCAATTTCTGTTATTTCATCAATCGCACGGTGAAGCTCCTTCTCCATTTTTCAACCTCCTCCTCTGGAAAAATGAATGCTTCGCACCTTCCTAATATTAATTTTCATTTTGCAACTCATGTTTTTGGAAAAAGCTCTTTAAGGCATCATAGACATCGCCTTTTTTCTTTAAAATATGATACCTAAACTTTGGATCATCAATTTTTTTATACGTATACATTAATGTTGAAAAACGATTATGTTGATTTACTTCGCCATATCCAAACATGCTTGAGACGTCCATCAATTCATTAACTAGCTTTAAACATTTTTCATTATCCATTGAAATGTTTTCACCATCTGAAAAATGCACAGGATAAATATTATAACGACTAGGATTATACTTCTCACGAATCAACTCTAACGCTTTAATATAAGCCGAAGAACAGATCGTTCCGCCACTTTCCCCTTTAGTGAAAAACTCTTCCTCTGTCACTACTTTTGCCTCTGTATGATGTGCTATAAATTCAATTTCAACTGTTTCATATTTCGACCGTAAAAATCTCGTCATCCAAAAGAAGAAACTTCTAGCACAATATTTTTCAAAAGCACCCATAGAACCACTTGTATCCATCATTGCAAGGACTACAGCCTTTGATTCAGGCTTCTCCACTTCATCCCATGTTTTAAAGCGTAAATCATCATTATGAATTGGTGTAATTTGCGCTTTTCCTTCCATGGCATTGCGTTTCAGCGCATTCAATATTGTGCGCTTCTTATCCACATTACCCATAAGCCCTTTTTTCCTTATATCATTAAATTCAATTTTTTCGGTTTTAATATCTGCTTTTTCTTTTTGCTGTAAATTAGGAAGCTCCAGCTCTTTAAATAACACACTTTGAATTTCTTCCATACTTACTTCTGCTTCATAATAATCTTGACCAGGCTTGTCACCGGCTTCTTTCCCATTGCCCTGCTGATTGCTCTTGCTACCGTCACGCGCGACAACATCCCCTACGCTACTATCACCTTGTCCTTGACCTACATGCTTAGAATTATCATAATTGTATCGAATTTTATATTCATCGAGGGAGCGTATAGGTATTTTAATTACCTCACGACCATTTGACATGACAATACTTTCTTCACTAACTAAATCGGGTAAATTATTTTTAATCGCATCTTTAACCTTTTCCATATGACGTTGCTGGTCTTGGTGCCCTTTACGATGGAGGGACCAATTTTCCTGAGAGATGACAAAACCCTTATTTTCGTTTTCAGTCATTTTTATCCTCACCCATCTATCAAATTCGCTTTTTCTATACTATGCTAGTGATCCGCTTTATTGAACTTTTTTAGAGAAATAAAAGGAGTGCCCTAAAATTGGGACACTCCTATTACGTCTATCAATTACGCTTTTGGCATAATTGTGGCTGCCACTAAAATGAAAATTAACGATTCAGTAAGCTTCCTACATATTGTAATAACTCATTTGCTGACGTTGTATTATAGCCGTGTTCATCGACAAGTCTTGCTACAACTTCATTAATTTTCTTCAACTGTGACTCATCAGGCATTTTGGAAGAAGTCGTAATTTTCACGACATCTTTTAAATCAGCAAATAATTTCTTTTGAATCGCTTCTCGCAATCTTTCGTGAGAATTGTAGTCAAACCGTTTTCCATTTCTTGCATAAGCCGAAATACGAATTAATATTTCCTCACGGAATGCTTTTTTCGCATTTTCAGAAATACCAATTTGTTCTTCAATGGAGCGCATTAATTTTTCATCTGGATTCATTTCTTCACCAGTTAAGCGGTCAAATATTTTATTTTTATTACAAAATGCCTCTACATTATCGAGGTAATTATTCATTAACGTTTTTGCAGATTCCTCGTACGAATAAACGAACGCTTTTTGCACTTCATTTTTGGCAATATCATCATACTCTCTTCTTGCCACAGCTATATAGTTCATATATTTTTCTCGATCTTCCTGCGATATAGAAGCATGCTGGTCAAGACCATCCTTCAGTGCGCGCAAAACATCCAATGCATTAATCGATGGAATTTCTTTTCGAATAATAGCTGAAGAAATACGATTTATTATATACCGTGGATCAATACCGTTCATGCCTTCGTTAGGAAACTCTTTTTTAAGCTCCTCTAAGTCAACGGAATTAAATCCCTCCACATTTTCTCCGTCGTACAAGCGCATTTTCTTTATAAGATCCACACCTTGTTTTTTCGGAACTTCCAGCCTTGTTAGGACCGAAAAGATTGCTGCGGCCTTCAATGCATGTGGCGCAATATGAACATGGGACATATCACTTTCATTAATCATTTTTTCATAAATCAGTTCTTCTTGGCTCACTTTTAAATTATAAGGAATTGGCATTACAATAATTCGCGAGTGTAATGCTTCGTTCTTTTTATTAGAAATGAAGGAACGATATTCAGTTTCATTAGTATGGGCTACGATTAACTCATCCGCACTAATTAAGGCAAATCTTCCTGCCTTAAAATTCCCTTCCTGTGTCAGTGACAACAAATTCCATAAAAACTTTTCATCTAATTTCAGCATTTCTTGGAATTCCATCATCCCTCGGTTTGCCTTGTTTAACTCTCCATCAAAGCGATAAGCACGAGGGTCTGACTCTGAGCCAAATACGCCAATTGTCGAGAAATCAATGCTACCCGTCAAATCCGCAATATCTTGAGATTTTGGATCAGAAGGTGTAAAGGTTCCTATACCTACACGTTTGTCTTCAGAAAAAGTTATACGTTCAATGATGACATTCTCAATACGTCCATCGTATTCTTTTTCAAGACGCATCGTATTTAAAGGCGATAAGCTACCCTCAATTCGTATTCCATACTCTTCAAAAAAGTCATGACGTAAATGATGTGGAATTAAATGCAGGGGATCCTCATGCATTGGACATCCTTTAATTGCATAAACTGCTCCCTCTTCCGTACGCGAAAACTGTTCAAGTCCACGCTTTAACAAGGTCACGATCGTTGACTTTCCTCCACTTACTGGCCCCATCAATAACAAAATTCGCTTTCTAACATCTAATCTTCTTGCTGCTGGATGGAAATATTCCTCCACCAATCTTTCAATAGCTGATTCAAGCCCAAAAATTTCTTGCCCGAAAAATTGATACATTTTTTGCTCATCGCGTTCCTCTACTCCAGCGCTTTTGATCATATTGTAGACGCGAGAATGGGCTGTTTGAGCAACTTCAGGTCTTTCCTTCAGAATGCTTAGATAATCTGCAAATGTACCTTCCCACTTCAGTCGATTTTCTTCTTCGCGATAGCTTTTCACTTTATCTAAAATGTTGATAGCCTTCCCTCCATTCAGGGCTTGATTTATAACATAGTATGAAGTTAAAGACATTATGATACCCATTACTTTTTCTTTGATTAAGTTTCTTCTTATTGTTCCTTTTTTTTCTTGCTATAAAAAAGGCATTTACTGTATGTAAAGCGGACTTATGAAATATAAAATTTCGGTTATTCTAATCTGTAGAAAGGAGGTTCAATTTTGAGTCGTCATTTTATTTTCCTTCTGACATGTATGCTAGTGTGGAGTTATTTCTTTCCAACAGTTACATTGGCAAATGAAGGACCTAGTAATGAGGAAATTTTACAACAACGCATGTCTTATTATGTTCAATACGATGAATTACTGATTCCATGGCACTTCTTAGCAGCAATCGACCAATATGAGCGCAATCTCCAATCTGTTCGCAAAGATATTCCTAAGCGAGATGGCTACATTGCCATTCAATTTTCTGATGAATATTGGTCAGGCGCATTAAATCCTGTCAAGGAAGATACGATACCCGAAACAATCAGTTACTTCGGTGGAATGGGACTTGATGGCAATAATGATGGAATCGCTAGTCCTAAAGATGATGTAGATGTTATATATTCCATGGCAAGCTATTTAAGTAAATTTGGTTCTACAGATGAGGACTTCAAACTGGCTTTATGGGAATATTACAAAAGCGAAGAAGCTGTCAATCAAATCGTAACAATTTCTACTTTGTATAAACATTTTAAAACAACTGAGCTTGATGCTCATACATTCCCTATTCCAACTCGCTACAATTACAGCTTTAGAGGTACTTGGGGCGACAACAGAGGCTGGGGCGGTAGGCGCATCCATGAAGGCACAGACATATTTGCCAGCTATGGGACGCCTATACTTTCCACTTCCTATGGTGTAGTCGAAATCAAAGGCTGGAACCAATTTGGTGGATGGCGAATTGGCATTCGAGATAATCATAATTCTTATCATTATTATGCCCATCTTGGTAGCTATAATAAGGACATTAAGGTTGGAGATGTTGTAGAGCCAGGAACAATACTCGGCTATGTCGGTAGCTCTGGCTATGGGAAAGAAGGAACTTCAGGAAAATTCCCACCACACCTTCATTATGGAATTTATAAATTTAATGGTCGAACAGAATGGGCATTCGATCCATATCCATCCCTCTTGCAATGGGAGCGTCAGGCCAAAAAGGACAAGCAATAGTTGAAATTGCAAAGGGCAATTTTTTAGCGTTTATAGCCCTTTATACACAGCGTAAGCAGAGACATAAAGCAAGCCCCCCACGAAAACTATGTGGAGGGGCTTGTTTTTTTAATATATCTTTTTGATTAGTGTGCAGTGATGTAGGAAATTAATAATTTATCGCTTTCTAAAAATGACATTAACATAGGCAAATAGATAGACATTTTTTGCATTCTAACAAAAATATAAGAAAATTGTAAATTAATTATGCCAAAAAACCTTTTTTAGTATTTTCATCAAAAAAATTCTACTTTTCTTATGAAATAGTAATAAAATAAAAAGATAGGACTAGTTCTATAGAAAAAGCGAAAGGATGGGAAAAATGAACCATTTATTTCAGTTTAAATCAATCAAAGCGCGCATTTTAAGTAGATTTATAATTTTATTAGTATTATTTGTGTGTTTTACTACTTATACTTATTTTTCTAATACGAACATGGAGAAGCAAGCAACAGGACTTGTTAAGGAAGATTTAGTTGTTTTAGAAGCAAGTAAAAATCTATCTATGTCTATTAGTGTACGATTATCTTCAGCCCTAAGTTATGTTGTTACGGGCGATGAAAAATACATAGATACTTTTAATGAGTACCGTCAAATTGCTGAGGATAATAACCGTATCGTGGAGCAATATGAAAAAACGGCTGAACGTGAAAAGCTTGTAGAGAAAGCTCGTGAATGGAGCAACCGTGTTAATAGTGAAGTATTTGAAGTATATAAAAAGGGCGATAAACAATTAGCATTAGAAAATTTAACATCTATTAATCAGCTCGTCGATGAAGTTCGTGATGGCTATGAAGAAGTAGCTAATAAACGCGCTGAATCGATTACGCAAGTCGGCAATGATGTCGTTTCAACAAGTTCAAACAATAAATCCATTGGGTCCACTGTAAGTCTCATCTTAATTGTTGCAGGCATACTTTTAGCGATTTTTACAGCAAGTCGAATTGCTAAGCCAATTACGATTGTTTCAAATCGTATGAGAGAATTAGCTGATGGGAATTTGCGTCATGATAAGTTTTCAGTAACAAACCAAGATGAAATTGGGCAATTAATGCTTTCTGCCAATGACCTGAATGAGAAATTAAAGGATACTATAAGCTCTATTCATAATGTATCTGAAACGGTCGCTGCTAGCAGCGAGGAATTAGCGCAATCTGCCAATGAAGTTCAAACAGGTACAGAACAAATTTCTTATACTATGCAAGAGCTTGCTACGGGAACTGAAACACAAGCATCTACAGCTAGTGATTTAGCAGAAACTATGACAACTTTCCAACGCAACATTCATGAAACAACGCAAGAAGGAATGGAGTTAAAAGAACATTCGGGGCATGTACATGATTTAACAACGTCAGGTAAAAAATTAATGGTACAATCAACAAAACAAATGGCAACTATTAATGACATTGTATTGGATTCTGTGAAAAAGGTAGAAGGCTTAAACGAGCAGTCTGCTGAAATTTCGAAGCTCGTTTCAGTAATTGATGAGATTTCAAACCAGACGAATTTACTTGCTTTAAATGCTGCAATTGAAGCGGCACGTGCAGGAGAGCATGGCAAAGGCTTTGCGGTTGTTGCCGATGAGGTACGTAAGCTTGCCGAACAAGTGCAATTCTCTGTTACTGATATTTCAACAATTGTTCACCGCATTCAAAACGAAACAGGAAGTGTAACAAACTCACTACAATCTGGCTATGAGGAAGTAAGAAAAGGTACTGCGCAATTAGATCAAACTAATAATACTTTCGATCAAATTTCTCAAGCTATTGAAGATATGAATGACAATATCAATGTCATTTCAACTAACCTAACAAAAATATCTCAACACTCCGAAATGATTAATGGTTCTATTGATGAAATGGCTTCTATTTCCCAAGAGTCTGCTGCAGGCGTAGAGCAAACAACTGCAACTGTCGAAGAAACAGCCGCGACGATGGATGAAATTTCAAAGAGTGCAAATCAACTTGCAGAAATGGCTGAAGAGCTAAACGCACAACTACAAAAATTTACTTTATAACAGTATTACAAGCTATCCGAAATGTTTTTCGAGATAGCTTTTTTTATTACTGCCACCGTCGAATGGGCACTCTTTCAAGTTCATAGCGCTTTATAATAATACTGATCTTTTGATACCATTGCTCACATAACTCCATTGCCTCTATATACGTATCATCTTCTTTGGAAATCGCATCCTCTTGTTCTAAAAAGGCATATTCAATAATTGGAGCCGTAATATTATCTACCACCATCTTTATAGCTAATTGTGAAACCTCCTCCATTTCCTCATATTCTTCTTCCTCAATCTCATCTTCTTCTCCTAAAGAGCTTCCGTCTTCTTCTAGTAATGATTCACTAAATAGTCCATTACTAGTTCTGGCAATGATATGACCATCTTCAAAAATGGCTACTTCATAAATTTCATTAAAATGGACTTCCTTCTTTATTAACTCAGCTTCCCAATCTTCTTTAACACCTACTAATAGTGTTTTTGTATGCTCATTGAGCAATAATGCATGTAAACCGTCACTGGCGATTGTGCCATGTGTATGTGGGATATTATTTAACTCCTCTTCACTTGCTCTTTTTAGCTCTGTCATTATTTTATAAGTATGATATTTCCATTTAATATAACGAATGACCCCAACAGTAATTAAAGCAAGTCCAATTAAAAAATACGCTTTCTTAATTAGTATGGCTTCCATTGCATTTGCTAAAAACAAATAAATTGTACCTAACAATAATAGAAAGACTGTTTTCATTATTATCCCACCTTCAAAATAAATAATAGATAGGAAAAATACATCTATATACTAGAAATCTTATTCAGTAATCTCTCTTTTCATTCTTCATTTGAATAGCTTGCCACTACAAAAAAGCAGCGACAACGTTTTTTAAGACGTGTCGCTGCTCTACTATTAATAAACACTTACCCCTAAATGTTTATTGTATAAAATCATGCAAATTGTGTTACGAGTAACACAGATGGAATAAAGGATAAAGCAAAAACAAACATATACCATACTGAAGTACGGCGTAATGAAAAACGAACTTTTTTGTGTTCTGCATAAAAAATATCTAACATGATTGCTACTATTAATGGAATACTAATGCAAGAAACAACAATTAAAATAAGATCAAAAAATATCATAAAAGCACCCCTCTGTTCATGAACATTTCTTTTCCCTTTTGTGACAACATTGTGTCAATTCAAGTGTACACAATTTTGTCACATATTGCAATGGTTAAAAGAAAAAAATGGTACTTTTACAATATATTTTTTAATTAAGTAATGATTGTTGTTTTAGTCTCTATATTTATATGTTAAACCTTTTAAAAAATTCCTTACGAATCGATCACCGCATTCTTTGTAGTTACGATGGCTTGGATTTCTTAAAATTGCACCTAGTTCACCTTTCGATACTGACACGCCACCTTCAGCTAAAAGCTCAAGCATATCCTCAGTTGTTAAAGCTAGTGCAATTTTCACTTTTTTCATCAGCATATTATTTGAGCTTTCATTACCAGTCACTGGTGGGGGTCCTTCTTGTTGACCTTGTGTTGATGGTTGTGGGCCTCGTTTAAATGTAATTAAACCATTTAAAAATGCCTCTAACATTTTATTATTACATTTGATGTAATTCTCTGGGATGTTCTCTTCTTCTTCATCTTTAATTTTTATTAGCATATTTAAAACATCTTCTTTTGAATATTTCATGCCACCTAGCTTAAAGATTTCCACCATATCCGTATTTTTAATATCTAATGCATATCGTAAACGAATCAAAATATCATTATTCGTCATATCAAAACCTCCTCGATCTTCTAGCTAAACCTTAATTTTAAGAGCCAGGATTTATTATAACAGAGTAAATTGCATTTTTAGCTAGCTTTCCTGTTATTCCTAACTATAGTATATAGTTTGCACATTTCCTTCTTTTTAAATGTATGAAAAACAAGCTCACGACCATTCTAATATCACAAGGAGGTGAGAAAAATGGCTAACAACAATCGCAGTTCAAATAAGCTTCAAGTTCCTGGTGTACAAGAAGCTGTCAATCAAATGAAATATGAAATCGCACAAGAATTCGGCGTACAACTAGGGCCAGATGCTTCTTCTCGCGCAAACGGTTCAGTAGGTGGAGAAATTACAAAACGACTAGTAGAAATGGCTGAAAAAAGAGCAAAAGGTTTTTAAATAAAAAAAAGTGCCAGTCACTAAAACAATTTTGAATTGTTTTAGTGACTGGCACTTACATTTTAAGCACACGGTCACATATCGCATCAATGTCGGCAGGATCATGCGAAACAAACAAGCAGGTTATGTTCGCTTTTTGTAAAATTTGCCGAAGTTCATTGCGAATATTAGCTTTCAATTCTGCATCTAGACTGCTAAAAGGTTCATCCATCAGAAGCACAGAAGGCTGTGGAGCAAGCGCTCTAGCTAAGGCAACACGTTGTTGCTGTCCTCCACTGAGCTCATGGGGATAGCGCTTTGCATATTCTGTCATTTGCAATAGCTCAAGCATTTGTTCCAAGCGTAAACGACGCAAAGTCCGATTTAGTTTATGTAATCCAAAAATAATATTATCCGCTACGGTCATATTTGGAAATAAGGCATAGTCTTGAAAAACCATTCCTACACAACGATGCTCAGGCTCTACAAAAGTACGCTCCCCGACTATCAACCGATCATCGATGGAAATAATCCCTCGTTCCGGCATTTCGAGTCCCGCTAACAATCGCAGAAGTGTACTTTTCCCGCTACCACTTGGACCGAGAACACCAACAATTTCTCCTTTAGACATTGTGAAAGAAAGTTCATCGATAACCGCTGGAAGTCCATTTGCAAAACGGAACGTCATTTTTTCAACGGATACAAAGGACATTTTGTCATCCCCTTTCTTTCTTAATAATAATAAGTACTGAAGCTAATCCGATTAGAACTAGCAATAACGATGGTAGCGCAGCATCAAAGATACGTTCATCTGTTGCATATTGGTAAGCACGTGTCGCTAACGTATCAAAATTAAATGGTCTAAGTAGTAATGTCAGTGGAAGTTCCTTAATAATTTCCACAAAAGTTAATATAAAACCACTTAGCAACGCACCTCTTAAAAGTGGGAGCTCTATTCGAAAGAATGTCGACAAACTACCTCTCCCTAATGTTCGAGCCGCTTCTGTATAAGCCCGAGGCAACTTGTCATACCCCGCTTCCAATGAACCATACCCAGTTGCCATAAACCGAATTACATAGCCAGCTATAAGCATTGTTAATGACAAACTGAGCACGAGCACGCCTTCCTCCTTGCCGAATAACGTATAGAGTGATGCCAGCTTTTCATCTAGCGCAAGAAATAGAGCGAGAACACCAATTGCAATAATCGCACCTGGTACAGAATATCCTGCTGACATCAAACGCGTAAGTGCTTGTATAAACGGTGAAGCAAACATTACTGCTGCCCTTGAGGATAAAAGTGCAATAACTAGAATAAGCGCCGTTCCTATAGTGGCTCCTTTTAGCGTATTGATAGTTAAGTCAAAAAAATCAGATCTCCAAATTTTGCTCCCATATTGAAATGTCCATACTATTAATTGGCTTACTGGTGCAACAAAAGAGAGTAGGAATATAATTGTACAAAATATCGTGGCAACCCAAGCTTTGATTCCCTTCAATTGTTGCGGTTTAAGCCTATTGCTTCGATTTGCCTTCGCTGCATAGCGACGATTTCTTCTCAACAGTCGTTCGAACATAAAAATAGCAATTACAACGAGCATAAGCCAGGCAGCCAATTTCAACGCTGACTCTATATCATACATACCAAACCAAATCTGAAATATTGCGGTGGAAACGGTCTGTACGCCAAAAAAATTGGCTACTCCGTAATCGCTCAATACTTCAAAAACAACAAGCATTACACCTGCCATAATAGCGGGTCTAGCAAGTGGCAGTACTACCTTAAAAAAAATTGAAAATGGCTTATGTCCAAGTAATCGTGCATTTTCAATAAAGGATGCACTCTGAGATTGTAAAAAAACCCGCGTTATAATGAATATATATGGAAATAAAAACAGTGTTAGTATAAAAATAGCTCCGCGCTCTGACATTACCTCAATGGAACCTGGTGGTAGCTCAATACCAAATTTATTGCGAAGCATTGCTTGAATAACACCGGTATAGCCAGTCATATAGCTATACGTATAAGCAGCTATATACGGTGGAACTGCTAGTGGCAAAATAAATGCCCATTTATAAAAGTTACGCAATGGGAATGTATATCCGACTACAAGCCAAGCAAGTACTACTGCAATTAATGTGGCAAAGAAGCTGGTGATTAGCACCAGCTTCAATGATCCCAAAATATAATCTGCCAATAAAAATTGCAAAATGTTGTCCCAATTTTCATTGGCAGGACGGAACAGACCAGTCAATACGTAAAGGATTGACAGCAATACCATTGCAGCACCCAAAATACTTGTTATCGTCCAAACATTTATACGTCTCCAAATGTATTTTGGAAGCAGAGTTTGTTTCATCTTTTACTTCCAACCAACTTTATTGGCGATTTCCACAGCTTTTGGATTTAACTCACCATACTTTGCAAAGTCAACGTTTTGGTGCTTGAACTTGCCCCAACTTTCTAGAAGCCCTGGAAGCGTTGCTTGACTGTTTACTGGAAACTCATAGTTGGCATGAGAAATTTTTGTTTGAGCTTCTGCCGCAGTTAAAAACTCTAATAGTTTTAAAGCATTTTCCTTGTTTTTGCTATGTTTAACAAGTCCGGCGCCGCTAATATTAATATGTGTTCCTGTCGTTTGCTGGTTCGGGAAAAATACGCCGATATTCTCAGCAACCTTGACCTCCTCAGCATCATCAGAAGAAGACATATGTCCAACATAATAAGTATTCAAAATCGCGACATCACCTACACCAGAAACGATTGCTTTGGCTTGATCGCGATCACCGCCCTCTGGCTCACGTGCAAAATTCGATACAAGACCAGCCGCCCAAGCCTCTGCTTCTTTTTCTCCCATAACATCAATAAAGGAAGCAAGCATCGATTGGTTATATAGGTTTGTTGAAGATCTTACAACTACTTTTCCTTTCCACTTATCAGTTGCTAAATCCTCGTAAGTCGAAAGCTGGCTAGGATCAACGCGGTCTTTTGCATAGACGATAACACGCGCTCGTGTAGATAATGCAATCCAATGATTTTCTTTGTCACGCAAATCACTAGGAACTTGTTTATCCAATTCGTCTGACACAATTGGTTGTAGAATCCCCTCAGTTTTAGCTGAATTTAGAATACCACCGTCTACAGTTATGAACAGATCAGCTGGTGTACTAGCTCCTTCACGCTTCATGCGTTCAATCAACTCTGGTGCTTTTCCTTCCACCACGTTTACTTTAATGCCCGTTTGCTCTGTGAATTGATCGTATAGCTCCTTATCCACATCATAATGACGAGCTGTATAAATATTAACTTCACCGCCCGATTTGCTAGACTCTGTATTATTTGCATTGGAAGCCTCCGCCGTTTTTGCTGATGAAGATTCCTTGGCACTACTTTGGCTAGAACTGTTTGCACTACATCCAGCCAGCACAAAAACAAGTACAAGTACAAATGTTAAAAACGTTGAACTGTATTTGTTGTACATCTTATTTCCTCCCTAAATTATTTTCAGCAATTGATAATAACATTCATTCTCATTTATCCTGAAAAAAAATAACCTTCAAGTCATAAATGAAAATTATTATCTATACTGTCTATAATTTAGTTTAGCAACTGAAAATGAGAAAACGCTGAGAAAGGAAAAATTTTTTCACTTTCAAATATCTCTTTATTGCCAGCCTACATTTTCAAAAATTTCCGTTGCATTGTTGTGTAATCTTCCTAGACTTGCAACATCAATCGGTTGCCTTTTGAAGTTTTGCCAATCTTTTAATAGTGTAGGCATCGTTGATTCTGGGTTCACTGGAAATTCAAAGCTTCCTTGTACTAACAAAGTTTGTCCCTCTTTGCTCGTCAAAAATTCAGCAAATTTAATGGCGTTTTCTTTATTTGGGGCATTCTTGGCCAAGCCAATTCCACTAATATTTACATGAGTACCTGTCGTCAGTTGATTCGGAAAAAACACCCCTAGTTTTTCAGCAATTTCCCGCTCTTCTGGATCGTTCGAGTTCAACATCTGACCAATATAATATGTGTTCATAATGGCGACATCTCCAACCTTTGCTACAATTGCCTTCGCTTGAGATTTGTCCCCGCCTTCTGGTTCACGGGCAAAATTTCGCACAATTCCTTGTGCCCATTTTTCTGCCTGCTGTTCCCCATGCAGTTCAATAAACGAAGCCAACAAGGATTGATTGTATAAGCTTGAGGAAGATCGGACCAATACTTTGCCCTTCCATCGCTCGTTTGTCAAATCTTCATATGTAGACAACTCTTCCATCCTTACACGGTCTTTTGCATAAACAATAACCCTAGCACGAGTAGCAATTCCAAACCAGTAATACTCTTTGTCACGCCACTCCATAGGTACATTTCGTAGCAAAGTTTCCGTTTTTATTTTTTGCAGAACGTCTTGTTGCTTTGCGAATTCCAGTGCCCCTCCATCAACTGTTAACAATATGTCAGCAGATGAAGTTTCCCCTTCTTTTTTCATACGTTCTACAAGCTCCTCCGCTGTTCCCTTCACTTCATTGACATGAATGCCTGTACGCTTCGTAAATTCTTGAAACAACATACTGTCAACATAATAGTGTCTAGTTGTAAATACATTAACAACCTGTCGACTGTCTTCAGATTCCGCTTGTCGTGTCAAGCTACTAAGCGAACAACCCGTATTGATGAGCAGAATCCCCCCTGACAATAGCATGGCTATTCTTTTAACTAGCTTATTCACTTGGTTCAGCCTCCCTTTTTTTAAAACGAAGATGACATGTAAACGAAACTGTTACGGTCGTCCCTAAAGATTCCTTGCTTTGGATTGTTATTTGACCGTTGTACTGTTCTATTAACCGTTTAGCAATGGCAAGCCCTAGACCAGTTCCTCCCTGCTTGCGACTTCTTGTTTTATCCACCCGATAAAAACGCTCCATTACAAAAGGCAAATCTTTCTCTGGTATACCAATTCCACGATCAGTTACTTCAATGAACGCCTTATCATGTCTAACATAGCCTGCAATACGTATGGCAGAACCAATTTCTGAATATTTCACCGCATTGTCCAGCAATATCATTAAAATTTGTTCCAAATGACTATCAGAAACCATCATCTCTCGTTCCTCAAAACCTTCAAAAGACGTTTCAAATGTGTAATTGGGATGTAGTTGTTCACATTTTCCGACTGTCTTTAATATAGCTTGATCTGCTTGGAAAACTACTTCTTCACTAAAGTTTCCATCCCTCTCTGCACTAGTAAGAAGGAGCAGATCCTGAACGAGCGATTTCATACGAGTAAGTTCATGGTAGGAAATATTTAAAGATTCCTCCATCACTGCAGGATTATGCTTCCCCCAACGAAGTAGTAAGGACAAATGTCCATCGATAATCGCAATAGGTGTTCTTAATTCGTGTGAAGCATCCTCGACAAATTGGCTTTGTTGATGAAAAGACTGTTCAACTTGATCCATCATCTTATTAAACATTTTCATTAAGATGGCAATTTCATCATTACTTTTCGGAACTTCCATCCTTTCCTGTAGCCCTTTCCGCCCGACATTTTGTATCGTCGTTGCCATCGACTGCAATGGCTTTAACAATTGTTGGGCAAGCAAGCCACCACCCAAACCGCTTAAAATAACTGCCCCTAATCCAGATAAAACAAAGACGCGTAAAATATCTTCAGTAAATTGCTTAAATTGATCTATGTTTTTTACAATCTCGACGGTTCCTTTAAAAGAATGAATCGTGATGGGGCTTCTCATGATTAAAAAAGAATGATCTGCATAATCTGTAATAACGATTTCTGTTAAAGCGCTTTGCTTTGGAGGAATCCATTCTTCTGGGATACCATCAGATACTGAGATAATCTTGTTATTTTGCTTATTAATAATACGTATTAATTGCCCTTTTTGATTTTTTTTATTTAAATCATTTCGTATTTGAGGCAATTCGGTTTCAGCAAATTCAACTTCCTTCTCTAGCAATTCATTCAGAACGTCATTCATTTGTTGACGTATATGTACTTTCTCTTGACCAATCATCCATTTTTCCACAAATATATATTGAACGCTATTATAAGCAATGAAAAGCAACAAAATAAAAAAAGCAGACCATAAAGTAAGCTTCCATTTAATCGGCATTGATGATAACCATCGTTTACGATTTTGTTGTATCATTGTTTCATCACGTAGCCCATTCCACGAACCGTTTGAATATAGCTTGCTTGTCCAGGTTGGTCAATTTTATTACGTAAATACCTAATATACACATCTACAACATTCGTATCGACGACTGTCTCAAAGCCCCATACTTTATCGAGGAGCGTTTCACGGTCCATTACCCGATTAATATTTTGCATAAGCGCTACTAATAAATCAAATTCACCCTTCGTTAGTCCAATTTCAACATCTCCTCGTTTAACAACTCTCAGATCTAGATTGACAGATAAATCTTGAAACGTAAGAAGTGCTTGGCTTGTAGCAGCACTTTCCTCTAGCCTTCTAAAAATAACTCTCATGCGCGCCTGAAGCTCCTCAATGGCAAATGGCTTTGGTATATAATCATCAGCTCCACAATCGAGACCCGAGACTTTATCCTTAATGCTATCCCTTGCCGTCAGCATGATGACAGGTGTTTTTTTCAATGCGCGAATTCTCCTACATACTTCTAATCCATCTAGCTGTGGAAGCATAAGGTCTAGTAAAATAAGGTCCCATTCCTCGGAAAGCGCAAGATGTAGCCCCGTCACACCATCATAAGCCAAAACAACATCATACCCTTCACGCTGGAGCTCCAATTCTACAAAACGTGAAAGATGCTGCTCGTCTTCTATGAATAGAATACGTTTCATTCCACTCAACTCTCCTTAATGCCTTTTTAAATTACTATTTTATGAGTCTAGTATAGCTTATCAAAAGCTAATTGAGAATCAATTGAGAATAAAAGTGCCAGTCACTAAAACAATTCTGAATTGTTTTAGTGACTGGCACTGCAATTACTTCTTCTTCGCTCCATTAATCATGACAATAATGAAGACTAATAAAAGAATAAGTAATCCACCTATAATTACGTATCCGACCATACTAGTTATACCCAAAACGTTGTTGCTCCTTCCCATACGTAAAGTGGAACAAAATCTTTCCGATAATAATGAAATTGTTAAAATTCCACTTTAGTTTACCTATTTAAAATAACCTTCTACTTCTATTTCTTCAACTAAACTGCTCTATTACTATAATAAATTCAACCACTACAACTTTATTTTTATTCACATTAATTTCATTTTTCCCGATAATGGCGAAATATAACCTTCTACTTATGCTTGTGGAAGAAGATTTCACTTTTGAAGTCCTATTTCTCAACGCTTTTCTTGAAAGAGCAACACACCAAACAAACCAATGATGGAGAAGATAACTGGGGCAAAAAAACCATAGTAGTAGCCATCGCCTAAATTACCTGAAGTAGATTGAAAATAATCCAATAAATATCCGAAAATAATCGGTAGTAAGACAGCACTTAGAAAACCACCTGTATTTGCAAACCCCGAAACTACCCCAGCTTCATTTAACGGGAATGATTGTCGTACAGCAGCAAAAGTTAAAGCACTTGCACCGTAGCCAAATCCAATAATAAAAAATAATAACATTAATAAGAATAAAGATGGATGCCCATTGAATAAAAGAAACGAACACCAACCGAGTAAGACGATCATATGAACGGCAATATATGGTCTTTTTATTGTTTCTAACCTACTTGAAATCCAACTAATTAAAGGAGCTCCAATAAGTGCCCCAATAAGACCTACCATAATGAATTGACTTGCATCCAAACGTGTCATGTCATACATATTCATCCCATATGGTACAGCCCAAGAGCTAATAAATCCCACATAGCCTCCTACTACACCAAAATGACAAAAGAATAGCGCCCACGCTTGGGGATGTGAAAATATTCGTTTCACTAAGACGAATGGTTTTTCGCGTTGTCCTTCTGCTGTGACAACTACTTGCTCATCCTTAAACAGTGTTTTCGGCTTTTTTACAAGGACAAAATAAAGAACAACACCACAAAAACATAATAATAACCCCGCTGAAAAAAATGCCGCTCTCCAACCAAGTAAATCTATCCATTCGGAAAAAGGGACTGTCGCCAATAAAAAACCAAGACTCCCAGTCATACCTGCTAAGCCAATTAACCGAACAAATTCCTTTCGATAAAACCATTGAGCTAAAATGAGCACCATATTAACCCATATGGTCGCATCCCCTACCCCAGTAAGTATTCTTGAAAAGAACAACACAAATTCATGTGTACCAAAACTATAAATGATTGTGCCTAAACCTGTAAGCGTCGCACCAATAATTAAGAAAAAGTTCGGACCATAACGATCAGCCAAAATCCCCATTGGAATTTGCAAACTTGTGTATACAAAAAATTGTATACTCGTTAACAAGCCAATCGTTGCTGCTGTGACATGAAAATCCCGCATCAATTGCTCTGTAATTAATCCAGGTGCTGTTCGTTGACTCGCCATTAACAAATAAGTAAATAACACAACAACAAATACAATCCATCTGTATTTGCTATTTTGTTTGTCCATTAATATCTACTCCTATTGGCTTTTACTAAAATATATGAAAAGGTGCCAGTCACTAAAACAATTCAGAATTGTTTTAGTGACTGGCACCATATTTTTCTTTCGTGAATTGTAAAAATGCCGAAGCTGCAGGAGATAAGACACTATCCTTTTTGTAACTAATGACAACATTGTTTTTATAGGTGGGATTTCCTAATGTATAAAAATTCGATTCAAAGTTCAGGTGATCACGTGTAATGACACATTCGGGTATTATAGTCATACCTACCCCGCTGTTCGCTAATCTAAATGCATTTTCTATATTATTTGTTTCCAACACAATATTAGGTTTTATGTTGTACCGTTCAAAAATTTGATCCGTTAATCGGCGCAATCCAAGCCCTGGGTTTAGTAGCACAAACTTTTCTTTGTTTAAACTCGAAGGTTGAAAAGGTATATGAGTTGCTGTCTTAATATTTTTTTGATAGTAAGCGTGACCTGGTGGCACTACTAAATATATATCTTCTTCATAAAGACTTTCATAAACAAGCTCTGTATTCGTAATAGGTAACATATTGATACAAATATCAATTTTATTTTGAAGTACTAATGCTTCCATCTCATTGGCCGATGCTTCTTCAAGTTCAATTTCTATACCAGGATACTTTCTCATGAAATGCGGAAGAAATTTATAAAGTGTATGGGAAGCTAAAATTGGGTTAATGCCAATAATTAGTCGGCCCTTTTTTAAATTTGTTATCGATTCAATTTCACGTTCTAATCTCTCGTATGTTTTCTTTATATCTATCATATAAGAGACGTATAATTCGCCTGCATAAGTTAGTGTCAAAGGTGTTACTTGGCGATTAATTAATTCTACACCAAGCTTCTCCTCTAGATTTTTAAAAAACTTACTTAAATAGGGCTGCGAAACAAACAGTGCACTTGCTGCTTGGGATATATTCCCGTATTCTTCAATGGCCTGTAAATAGGCTAGTGATAAATCTTCCTTCATATATATTAACTCCTCAATTCCATGTATAAATATCACCTTATTATAGAATATATGCGACATTAATAGAATTTTTATGTATTTAGTAAAATATAAATTGCATTTTTTATGAATGATAACCATTTTGTTATAGACATGATAATAGAAATAGTATTATAAAATCCGACATATTTACGACATAATAAAACTGTCAAATAGCTGAAAATTGACACTAGAAAATGTGGAGGACAAATAGTATGGGTACATTAGGAATTATTGTTGCAATCTTTTTTGTCGTATTTTTGGCAATGAGAGGTTACAGCATTGTATTTATAGCGCCTGTAGCTTCAATTATTGTCATCGTAACAAATGGTATGAACTTTTTTCCATCGTTAATTGGAAATGAAGCTTCCTATATGACAGGACTTACAGGGTTTATCATTAATTTTTTTGCAGTATTTTTATTAGGTGCTATTTTAGCACAGTATATCGAAAAGAGTGGTGCAGCTCAATCCATTGCTCAAAAAGTATTATCAATTACTGGAACAGAGAAACCATTTTCTGTATTAATCGCAATTTTCGTTATTAGTGCCATTTTAACTTTCGGTGGTATTAGCTTATTCGTGGTACTGTTCGTAATTATTCCATTAGCAAAACCATTATTTAAACAGTTAAACATTTCATGGAACCTTATTGTTATTCCTGTATTTTTAGGAATCGGTACATTTACTATGACAATGTTGCCAGGTACACCTTCTATACAAAACGTTGTACCAACAAATTATTTAGGCACTACTGTAACCGCTGCACCTTTAATAGGAATTATCGCAACCATTGTCGCGATTGTTGTTGGTGTTTGGTATATGAAAAGCGCTCTAAATAAAAGTTTAGCTAAAAATGAAAAATTTGAAGCGAGTGAAGATAAAGATAATCAAACCGTCTTAAAAGAAAATATCCCCCCTTTCTTCTTAAGTATTTTACCGATTTTAGTACTAATCCTGATTATCTTTGTTGGTAGTGCACTCAAAGTACCAAACATTGTCTTAATGGGTTTAGGTGCAGGCGTTGTTGTCTCTGCAATTGGTTTTCACAAATATATTCCATCACATAAGCAGGCGCTTAGCCTTGGAGCCAATGGAGCCATTAATCCAATCTTCTTTACGGCAGCTTCAGTAGCATTTGGTGTGGTCATTACATTAGCACCTGGTTTCAAAGTAATCTCTAATTTAATTTTAGGGATTCCTGGGAACCCACTGATTAGTTTAACGATTGCTTCAAGTGCGCTTGGTGCAATTACTGGCTCAGCATCTGGCGGTCTAGGTATTGCAATGGAAGCGTTCGCACAATCGTACTTAGCTATGGGTGTAAATCCAGAAGCAATGCATCGTATATCAGCAATTGCATCAGCAGTGTTTACAGGTTTACCACATTCCGGTGCCATTCTATCAACATTTGCTTTAACTGGATTAACTCATGAAAAGGCTTTTAAATATTCATTTTTAAGTATGACATTACCAAATTTATTAGCATTAATCGCAGCTTTAATCGTTGGCGTTTTATTCTATTAATGGTTTGGAGAAGATGAGAGTTCTTCTCCAATTATAAAAATATTAATAAAGGTAGGAGATATATGATGAATAAAGAACGTACAGTTATTATTACAGGTGCAGCTCAAGGAATTGGATATGCAATTGCTCAGGAATTCATTGCCAATGGTGACTATGTAGCAATATTCGATATTAACGAAGAAGCAGCCGTTAATGCAGCTTTACAATTAGGCAATGCTAAAGGCTACCGTGTAGACGTAACATCAGAAGAAAATGTAAAGACAGCTATGGATGCTGTAATTTCTGAACGTGGGTCTGTAGAGGTTGTTATAAACAATGCAGGTATTCAATTTATTTCAAAGGTTGAAGACTTCCCAGTAGAAAAATGGGATTTAGTAAATGGCATTATTTTAAAAGGGACATTCCTAATGACAAAACATGCACTTCCCAACATGAAACAAAATGGCTATGGCCGTATTATTAACATTGTATCTGCACACGGTCGTATCCCTGATGCATACAAATCCGCTTATTGCGCTGCTAAAGCTGGACAAGTTGGATTTACTAAAGTCGTGGCATTAGAAAATGCAACTAGTGGTATTACTTGTAATGCAATTGAGCCTGGCCCAGTTCGTACAGAATTAATCGAAAAGCAATTACCCGTATTAGCAGAAAAAGACGGTACTTCTGTAGAAGAGGCATTAAATCACCACATCCTGGGCAAACAATGGATGAAACGTTTACTTGAGCCATCTGAAATAGCAAAAACTGCAGTATTTTTAGCATCAGAAGGTGCGGCTGCAATCACAGGGGAAGCAATCCCTGTAACTGGTGGTATGTAAGAAAAGTAGAGTGCCAGTCACTAAAACAATTCAGAATTGTTTTAGTGACTGGCACCTTTGTTGTGGATGCTCAGGCAACATAGAGTCTATCATTTTCTTTACAACAGGATGTTCTGATGCAAAAAATTGCCTTTTTGAATTGTATAAATTGACTAATTCTCCTCTTTCTATTACACCTAATGTATCACTAATCGCGCAGGCTGCTTTAATATCATGTGTAATAAAAAAATAAGATAATCCAAAGTCTTTTTTTAGATCTCTTAGTAACCCTAAAATAAGGGTTTGATTCACCATATCTAGACTACTAACAGATTCGTCTAAAACAATAAGCTTTGGCTTAAGTGAAATTGCCCTTGCTATATTGATACGTTGCAATTGGCCACCACTAAATTGATGCGGATATTTTTTCAAGTCCTTTTCACTGAGCCCTACCCTTTCCAATAATTCAATAACAACGCGCCTTTGTTCAGCTATTGTCAGCTTTTCATAATTTTCTAGTGGTTCTGCAATAATCCGTTCGGCAGTCATTCGAGGGTTAACGGACGAGTAAGAATCTTGAAAAACAGCTTGCAAATTACGGCGAATTTTTTGACGAGTATGCTTATCTACTGTATAAATATCATGCCCTTGAAACAGAACTTGTCCATGCTGTGGTCGTTCCAAACCAAGAATCACTTTTCCTAACGTACTTTTACCAGCTCCACTCGTACCGAGTATTCCTAAGCAGTTTCCTTCCTCAATCGAAAGAGAGATACTAGAAAGCACTTTTTTAGGACGATTGTGCCTTTTAAAAAAGCTTCGGAAGCCAAATCCGTAGCTATGAGTTACTTCATTAACTTGCAATAAACTCATTTGTTCACCCCCGCTAACATGACTATCATCACTCAATTTATATATTCTTCTATGTGTAATATTGAACGTGCATTTAATAGCCTCTTCGTATAATCAGACTGTGGCTCATTAAATAATTGAAAGACATCTGCTTGTTCGACTATTTTGCCGTTTTGCATAACTACTACTTCATCAGCCATTTCTGAAATGACACCTAAATCATGAGAAATTAATAAAATGGCTGAGCCATATTCAGAACGTATTTGATCTAAGTGATGTAACACCTTCTTCTGATTGTTTACATCAAGTGCAGTTGTTGGTTCATCTGCAATAATAACAGCTGGATGTAAGCATGCTGCAGTAGCAATCATAACCCTTTGAAGCATACCTCCACTTAATTGAAAAGGATACTGTTTTAAAAGATTAACTGGATTAGGTAAGTTCACATGTTGCAAAGCCTCGATGGCAAGCTCTCTAGCTTGTTTTTTATTCCACTGTGTATGAGAGCGTATTGTTTCTATCAGTTGGTGTCCTATCGTAAAAACAGGTGTAAAAGCATTCATCGGGTTTTGCATAATAAACGCTATATCCTTACCACGTATTTTTCGCATTTCTTTCTCAGCTAAGCCATTCAATTCTCTTCCTTGTAGTGCTACGCTACCTATAGTAGTTGTTGTCTTCTTATCTAAAAGTTGAAGAATAGACATACTAGTAATAGTTTTACCGCTTCCACTTTCCCCAACAAGTCCAAGTATCCTCCCACGATTTAATTCAAAATTAATATCTCGAACGAGGATAGCATCGCCATTTTGGGATTTAACTTTGACATATAAATTTTTAACATCTAATACCTTCCTCTGTTCAATTTCCAATCTTCTCATTCCTTTTTAAAATCTTCGTTTGATACCGTAACGTTCTGCTAAAGCTTCGCCTAATAGATTGAAAGTAATAATCACAAGCATAATGCTCAAGCCTGGATAAAGCATTAATTCTGGATTTGTCCGAATATATGCTTTTCCTTCATGAATCATCGCCCCCCATTCTGGTATAGGGGGTTGTACCCCAAAGCCTAAGAACGACAGTGCCGATATATCGATGATAGCCCAGCCGATTTCTAATGTACCAATTACCACAAGGGGTGGAAGAACATTAGGAATAATATGCTTTTTAATTATTTTTCGTTGTGAAGAGCCACTAATTTTCGCAGCGGCAATAAAGTTCTGCTCCTTCAGACTAAGAACCATGCCTCGGAATATTCTGGCGTAATAAACCCATTGCACAAGCATTAGCGCTAAAATAACTTGTGGAAGCCCTGGACCGAATATGCCAACTAAGCCAAGAATAAGAATCAGATTCGGAAATGCCAAAATACCATCGCATAATCTCATCAACATATAATCGATCCATCCACCTTTATATCCCGAAAAGGTTCCTATAATTAAACCAATAACTAATGAAGAAATAAAAATAAGCATAGCAAACCCCAATGAAATGCGCGCGCCATATAATATCCGTGACAAGTTACATCTTCCTAAATGGTCTGTCCCTAATGGGAACTGCCAAGATGGAGACTTCAGCTTATATGCTAAATTAACAGCAACAGGATCATTTGGTGCTATCCAAGGAGCAAAGATTGCGATGACAAAAAGAACAGCTAAAATGATTGAACAAATGGTAATCGCTTTCTGATGTTTCAACAATGTACGTATTCTTATTCTCATTGAAGACGCCCTTCTTTCCTTGAAATACGGGGGTCGATATACATTTGAATAAGGTCTACGATTAAATTGCTAATAATAAATAAACAAGCTGCAATTAATACATAGCACTGAATGATAGGTATATCACGGTTTAAGATAGCTTCAATAAAATAGCGACCAAACCCTGGCCAAGAAAAGACCGTTTCAACGATAATTGCTCCCGTTAGAAGTTTTCCAAGATTTATCCCTAGTCCAGTAATCATTGGAGAAATCGCAATCCTTAATACATGCTTTGCCATAATAATTGTTTCTTTTATTCCTCTCGTCCGGGCAAATAATACATAAGGCTCTTGTATATTTTCTAACACACTTGCACGCAACAGCCTTGTATACGTAGCCACTAAAGGAACAGCTAATGTAATGGAGGGCAGAACAAGATGCTGCCATGTCCCAATACCCTCCACTGGAAATAGATTAAGTTTGACAGAAAAGAAAAAAATCAATATATAACCTAGCCAAAAAGAAGGAATCGATGCTCCCATATACGAGAGTAAGCGACTAGTATAATCAATCAAGCTGTTTTTCTTCACTCCGGCTAAGAACCCAAGAGGAACACTGAACACCACCGCTATTAATAAACTTCCTAGAGCTAGCTGAATAGTGGCCGGTATTTTAGATGTAACCTCTTCCCAAACAGGCTTTTTAGAAACATACGAGTTACCAAAATCAAGCTGAATTATTTTAATAATAGAGTTTATATACTGTTTTAAAAATGGTTGATCTAAACCAAATTCTTGTCTTTTTTGAGCTAATATTTCATCTGTTGGTTGAATATGAGCCGCTGCTAAATACGCCTCAGCTGGATCCACCGGCGAAAGGTGGATCATTCCAGATGTAAGAAGTGTAGCCAAAAGAAAAACTGGAATAATCGACGTAATTCTTTTTAGTATATAAGTACCCATCAAATCCCCCTAGCTCACTATTTAATGCTTATTCCTGTGAATGGGTGCTCGTCTCGATTAGCAGGGAATGTGAAGTCAGAGACGTTCTTTTGATAGACCGCTGTCTGGCTTAAATAGGAAATAGGAACAAGAGCTCCTTGATCTTGTAGAGATGATAATATCGATGCGTATAATTGTTGACGCTCTTTTTCATCTGTAGTTTTAGGAACTTCTGTCATTTGTTTAAGCAATTCATCTTTGTTCGGATAAGCAGATATTGCTTCACTAAATCCAAAACCTTCTGTTGCTACAATATTAATAAATGTATGCGGATCATAAGGAGCACCATAGTTACTAAAGAAATTAATAGCAAAGTTATTATCTTTAAATCTTTGAATTTGTTCTGCCAATTCTAGCGGAACAATATTTAATTTCACCCCAATAGCAGCCCATTCTGATTGCAGTGTTTCCGCCATTACTTTTTGAATAGTTTCAGCTGAATTGTACATTAATTCCACTGCGAGCTGCTCTCCATCTTTTTCACGAACCGTTTTCCCCTCTGGAAGTATCCAGCCTGCTTCATCTAATAAAGACTTTGCCTTTTCGACATCATATTGAATCGACTTCACTTCAATTTTGGATGTATACGGGAAATTTGTTGATAAAATACGATCTGCTACTTTTTCTAAACCTGAGCTAATTCCTTCGACCATTAATTCTTTATTAAATCCATAATGTAAAGCCTGGCGCACACGCTCATCAGACAGTTGTTCTTGCTTTGTATTCATGACAAGTAACCTCGTCGCAACTGGCTCTGAAATACTAGTGTTATATTTACCAGTCGATTGTAATTGTAAGAAGGAATCTAAACTTATAGCCCCTTCACCGAAAATTAAATCTACTTCACCTTTTTCAAAGGCTAGTACCCTTGTTTCTGTATCAGGAATGACTTTCACCATTATTTTCTCCACTTTCGGCTTATCACCCCAATAATTGTCGTTCCGTTTGTACAGTGCATATTCATCAACCTTATGTTCTTCCAAAATCCAAGGGCCAGTACCAATCGCTTGCTCGACACCTTTTGAAGTATCAGAATCATTAGGGAATCCAGCCTCACCTAAAAAACGAACAGGCCGAACGACAGCTAACTCTTGAATCGTTGGATAATACGGCTCGGTTAATGTTATTTGAAACGTATTTTCATCCTTTACGTCCGTATGCTCTATTTTAGAAAGAAAACCCAGCCAACTATGTAATTGGAGATTGTTCATGATCGTATCAAAATTCTTTTTAACAATTTCCGCGTTAAAACTTGATCCATCAGAAAACTTTACGTCTTTACGAAGATGAAATGTATAAACTTTTCCATCTTCAGAAACTTCCCACGACTCAGCAAGGTGCGGTTTTAACTCACCCCCGCTTTGATAGCTTACTAAAGGTTCGTAAACCATCGACTGAGCAAATAATTGTGTAGGGTTATAAACATGTGGATTCATTTCACCTACATCTCTTGGCCATGCCATAGTTAGTATATTTTTTGCCTCTTCGCTCTCAGCCGTTGTTGGTGTAGCCTCTTCATCAGACTTTGTACAACCAAATAATACTGTTGATAGCAACAAAATAAACAAAGACGTTAAAAAAACTCCCGATTTATTCATTGCACAAAGCATTACAATTACCTCCTTGATTGATATTGATAATCATTATCAATTATATAATAAAAACTTGATTTTTTTTTGTCAAGAAAAAAAAAGTGCCAGTCACTCAAACAATTCAAAATTGTTTGAGTGACTGGCACACATCTTTTTATTCAAATCTATCTAGCAATGCACGTACTTCATCTGTTGTTTTTGTATTCATCAATTGATTTCTTAATTCACCTGCTCCGCGGAATCCTTTAACATAAATTTTGAAAAAGCGATGAAGTGCTGTAACTGAACGTGGCAACTCCTCTGCATATTTATCTTGAAGATCAAGCTGTAATCTTAAAAGATCTAAATATTCCTTACTACTATGTTCTTTCGGCTCTTTTTCAAAGGCAAACGGATTTTTAAAAATACCTCGACCAATCATAACCCCATCAACACCATATTGTTCAACAAGCTTCATGCCAGTTTCACGATCAGGAATGTCCCCATTGATTGTTAACAGCGTATTAGGTGCAATTTCATCTCGTAATTTCTTAATATCCGGAATTAGCTCCCAGTGTGCTTCTACTTGGCTCATTTCCTTTCTCGTACGTAGGTGGATAGAAAGGTTTGCGATATCCTGCTTTAAAATATGTGTTAGCCATTCTTTCCACTCATCTACTTCAGTGTAACCAAGTCTTGTTTTAACACTTACAGGCAGACCGCCCGCTTTAGCTGCTTGTATTAGCTCCGCAGCAACTTCTGGGCGTAAAATTAGACCGCTACCCTTTCCTCTCGTTGCCACATTCGGTACAGGACAGCCCATGTTAATATCTATGCCTTTAAAGCCTAGCTCTGCCATTCCAACACTCATTTGACGGAAATATTCAGGATTGTCTCCCCATATATGTGCAACCATTGGCTGTTCGTCTTCAGTGAAAAGTAGACGTCCTCGCACACTTTTCTGTCCCTCTGGGTGACAGTAGCTATCCGAGTTTGTAAACTCCGTGAAAAATACATCTGGTCTACCTGCTTTACTTACTACATGACGAAAAACAACATCTGTCACATCTTCCATAGGTGCAAGTACAAAAAACGGTCGCGGTAAATCCCGCCAAAAATTATCTGTCATCTCTACTTCAAATCCTCTCATGATGGGATACATTAGTAAATTCTGCTCCCTAAAATGCTTCTACTTTTGCACATTTGTGCCATGTTTAATACCTAAAACGTGCCCGAACAAAGGGCAAAATGTTAGGTTCAAGTAGTTAAGTCATTATTATAGTATAACCTAGCTTTTTTAATTTATCTTCACACAGATTCATCTTTAACTAGATTTTCATTTTGATTTATTTTTGATACTTAGAAATAAAAGCAGATGGCCAATTAGAAATGCATGTTTGCACTTTTAAACCGTCTGCTTTTTATGCTTTCACGAAAATTAAAATAGGAAGAGCCTGTGTGTATTCATATAAAAAAAGGCAATTCAAGTAGACGGGAAGATATCCTAAAGCAGTCTTATTATAAACGCTTTGATATCCGACACATCTTCTTGAACTGCCCTCTTAACTAGTAATTATTTAGATTCTACACTCTCATCTTTGCTGTAGTTATACTTAGATGGATCTACGGGCGTGAATCCTGTTGGCGTATAAAATCTCAATAAGTCACCATTCACTACTTTGTCAGATAACCCTAACTTAAAGTCTACTTCTTTTTTCATAGCTTTCGCTGACTCTAATTGACTATCATCTAATAGTAAACCTGTTTTGTTATCGTAATATTTTTCATTAATTGAATAAATCGAAGGACTAACAAAATCACCATTTCTAAATGGTACAATTTCATTGTGCTCTTCTGATAATAAATCGGAACCGAATTGAACATAGTTTTGCGTTTCAATTCCTAGTAAATGTAATAACGTTGGAAGAAGGTCTGTTTGACCACCATAAGTATGGTTAGTTTCACCTTGCATTCCTGGAACATGAATAAACAGTGGTACGCGTTGTAAATTAGCACTTTCATATGGTGTAATTTCTTTACCCATAACTTGTTCCATCGCCGCATTATGATTATCTGAAATACCATAATGGTCCCCATAAAGAACAATCATCGTATTATCATATAAGCCTGATTCTTTTAGTTGATTGAACATCTGCTCGATTGCTTCATCTGCATAACGTGCAGTTTGGAAATAATTATCTACACTTGCATCTCCAGTAGTAGCTTTATCGATTGTTACTAAGTCTTGATTCATTTTATATGGATAGTGATTCCCTACCGTAATTAACTTTGTATAAAACGGTTGTGGTAAAGAACTTAAAAGACTTTGAGATTGTTCAAAGAATGGTTTATCTAATAAACCATATTCAGCCATGTTATCTGAAGAGGCTGTGTCATAATAACTAGCATCATAAAACTTATCGAATCCAAATGATTTATAAATGACATTTCGGTTCCAGAAGCTTCCGTTGTTGCCATGGAAGACAGCTGAAGTATAACCATAATTTTTTAAAATACTTGGTGCTGCTTGGTACGTATTTTGTGCTTTCGTAATATAAGCAGAACCTTGTGGTAATCCGAATAAAGAGTTTTCTAACATAAATTCTGCATCAGATGTTTTACCTTGTCCTGTTTGGTGGAAGAAATTATCAAAATACAATGTATTTTGATCTTTTGCTAATGAATTTAAAAATGGCGTAACTTCTTCACCATTTAATTTATAGTCGATAAGGAAGTTTTGGAATGATTCTAAATGTAAATAGACAACATTCATTCCTTTTGCCGCCCCAAAATATTTTGGATTAGGGTTGGCATAGTTAGATTTTGTATAGTTAATTACTTCTGTAATATCACTACTATCCGCCAATGCTCTTTCTGAAGATGCTTTCATCGTTTCTACTGTGTCATAAATAGTATAGTTATACATTCCTAAATATTTCACAATATAGTTTCTATCAAAACCTCGAGATAAAAGTTGCGGACGACTAGTTTCAGCTAATCCTAAGTTTACGATTGATATTGCTAAGGCAAATGCAATAATTGCAAATGCTTTCTTATATCCAAAACGATTTGTTTCTTTTTCTATTTTTCTTGAGAAACGTAGGTAAATCATGACAAGTACATCGACAAAGAATAAAATGTCATAAGGTTTTAATAAAGATAGAATACTACCACCTAAATCGCCAAAGTTCTGTGTTTGGAAAATTGTTGGTAATGTAATGAAATCACTAAAAAATCTGTAATATACAACATTTGCATATAAAAGAATAGACATAAGCGTGTAAATTACAACGAGTGATGTATATTTTTTCTTTCCTCTAAATAAAAATGAGAACCCTAGGAATAGCATTGCTGAACCTAGTGGATTTAATAGTAAAAGGAAATGTTGAAGTGCTCCTTCTACACCTAAATCAAACTGTGCTGTTTGAGCGATGTATGTTTTAACCCATAACATTAAAACAGCTAATATATAAATCCCTAAAAATTTGTTTAATAAGTTTTTACTTACTAGATTTTTCATTTTTGCACCTACCTATTACTTATTTAAAAATATATCTAGATTAGAATATAAGTATAAATTTCGGAAAATTATTACTTCACTATAGCTTTTTTTCGGCGGCTAATGTATAATACTCCCGTTTTTACACTTCTGTCAAGTTGTAGACGATATTGCAAGAGAAATAGTTTCGTTTCTCTCTATTACTGGAATCCTTGCCATAAAAACACCCCGCAAACGTTAGTTTTTACTAACATTTGCAGGGATAAATTTTCCTTCTTATCTCGTTTAAATTCAATTATTCCACAGCCTTATACTATGTGTTGGTAGTTTCAGTTGGTCAAACTTCTGCTATAGTAAAACTGAGCTTTTTTTATCATCAAATAATTTTTCTACGGGTAATTTCATTTTTCATAATTCAAATATTAAACAGCAGCATATGGGATAATGAAAAAAAGATTAAAGACACGCTCTTCTTGAGCACATCTTTAATCTTTAAAATTTCTCTCTATTTTTTTTCCTTATCGTATAAAATCTCTTCAGCAAATTGTGCTAATTGTTGAGCTTTCAAGCTTATTTCTTGAATCGTTGAAGAAAACTCGTAGATTGAACCCGATTGCGTATCTGTTAATGTGTTGACTTCTGCAAATGATTGATTTAACACTTTTAGAAGCTGTTGAATATTTTTTGTAATATGATTAATTTGATCTGCATTTTGCTTCGAATTTGTAGCAAGCTTACGTATTTCATCGGCCACTACTGCAAATCCTTTACCCTGTTCGCCTGCACGTGCAGCCTCAATTGCCGCATTTAAACCTAATAAATTACTCTGATCTGAAATCCCTTTTACTACAGAAGAAATCTGACCAATTTCCTCCGCACTTGAACTCACATCTTTCATTGAAGAGGTCATATCTTTCACGCGGTCGGATAAATTGCCTACTGAGCCACTAATTTCTTCAATAGAAGCGGCCGTTTGCTCTACAATCGCAGAGAAACTTTCAGCCATTTCAAATAGTTTATGAGCTTTTTCCAAACTTGTTCCAATACCTACCCCACCAATTACTTTCCCAGTACTATCGTGAAGCGGGATAGCTCTTGCAACAAGTGGGAAGCCGAATAATTCTTTCGGTATAACTGCTGATAAAGATTTATTCGCTTTAATCGCATTTGTGATGACATCACCTTCAACAAGTGGATCCCCTGGCGTAACATTTAAAGAGAATGTCTTCGCTGGAATATTAATGATTAGTTTCTCAGTATCGTAAATGCCTACCGTAATATCGTCCTGAATAAGCCCGTTTAACAAAGGAGCTACTTTAATAAACGCACTAATTACATCTGCTTCTTGCATATTTTCCGACCCCTTTGTCCTTAATAAGGTAAAATTCTTTTGCTATAGTTTACAGAAATCCATTTTAAAGTTGTAAACTCCTCAAGGCTCCATTCTCCGTTTAAGCGACCGATACCTGATTGTTTTTCGCCACCAAATGCAACATTTGGTTCATCATTAATTGTTAAATCATTTACATGAATCATACCTGTATGTACTTTCTTAGCCATTTCTACACCACGTTCAAGGTTAGCCGTATGAATTGCACCGCTTAATCCAAAACGAGTATCATTTGCGATTTGAATAGCTTCTTCTTCCGTTTCGAATGGAATAACACAAACAACTGGGCCAAATAGCTCTTCTTGTGCCACACTCATGTCTGTTGTTACATCTGCTAAAATCGTTGGCTCTACCATTCTACCTTTAATATTACCTTTAATAACGGCTTTCGCACCTTCAGCAATGCCTTTTTCAATCATTGCTTCTAGGTTAGCTGCTTGGCGATCATTAATGACTGGGCCAATGATTGTTTCAGGATCTCTTGGATCACCAACTTTCAGTGAAGAAACTTTCGCTACATACTTGTCAAGGAACTCATTGTAGATCGATTTCTGCACTAAAATGCGGTTTGCTGACATACAAATTTGCCCTTGGTGTGTGAATCGACTAAATGTCGCAGCACCAACTGCGTACTCCATATCTGCATCTTCTAATACGATAAATGCACTATTGCCACCTAACTCTAATAATGGCTTTTTGAAATTTTTAATCGCTACTTGACCAATATAACTTCCTACCTTTGTTGAGCCTGTGAAGGAAATAATTCTTGGAATTGGATGCTCAACAAATGCATCCCCGATTTCATTAATATCCGTTACAACAACATTCATTAATCCTTTTGGTACACCAGCTTCTTCAAAAATCTTTCCAATTAATGTTCCACCTGTAATAGGTGTATCTTCATGAGGCTTTAATACAACAGCGTTCCCAGCACCTAATGCAGGTGCTACAGATTTCATCGATAAAAAGAATGGGAAGTTAAATGGACTAATGACGCCAACAACGCCTGCTGGAATACGATAAAGTCTGTTTTCTACATCATCGATTGTTGAAGGTAAAATCTTACCTTCCATACGAATTGGGAATGTTGCAGCCTCTTTAATAATATTCTTAACAAGACCAATTTCAAAAGCAGCCTTTAATCTTGTCCCACCTAATTCATCCATAATAATCGATGTAATGGCCTCTTCGTTTTCCTCAATATATTTCACTGCATTTTCAAGAATATCACGCTTTTTATATGGGTTTACTTTGTCCCATTCTTGCTTCGCTTGTTGCGCGGCTTGATATGCATAATCAATATCAGAAACGTTTGCTAATTTAAATTCTGTTATGACTTCATCTGAATAGGGATTAATGTCATGTAAAAGGCTAATACTTTGTCCTTCTCTCCATTCCCCACCTATAAATTGATTTCCTAAATTTTTAATATCCATTTTATAACCTCCAAGTTTAATCGACGTGTGTAATACAAATATCGACAAATATTTAGAAAAATTTATAAAATAACAAAAATTTTGTAGGTTTTTCTTTCTAATTACAGCTTACTCATATTATGCTTTGTCCCTATTTTTAAAATTCCACATCTACAAAAAGGACCTTATCGTTTTAAATTTTTTTCTTTATATAATCTGTTTTACTCATTACATTTGACCCAAAGTCCTCAAATTGGTAATGAAAGGCGCTCCTTACTCATCTTACCGATAGCCCAAAATAGCTCCGTCTCAGTACATACGGCGAATATCTGACTATCTGTATTTATTGTTAGTTAGCATTTATTTCAGTATTTCGATGCATCGCTAAAACAATTTTAAAAAGAGAAAGGTGAAATTGAACGTAGTCAATTTCACCTTTCTTACTATTGGAGATTGCTATCGTAGCTCTCCAGCATTATTAGTATTTATATGATTGTCCACCATCGATTGGTACAACAACACCATTTATGAAGTCTGCTTGGTTAGAAAGTAAGAAGGCAACTAAGTAACCAACCTCTGCTGGTTTACCGAAACGGCGCATTGGGTTTGGTTTTACGAATTCTTTACCTACTTCTTCCCAATTATCTCCACCAATTTGACGTAAAGAGCCCTCTACCATCGGCGTCATTATGGCACCGGGTGCGATTGCTTTAATAGAAACACCAAATTGTCCATATTCAATTGCTGAGTTACGTGTTAATCCGACTACACCATGTTTAGATGCTGCATAGCCTGATTGATTTCCAACACCACGAATACCACCTACAGATGCTGTATTGACAATTGAACCTGACCCTTGTTCTTTCATTACTTTTAAGACGTATTTCATCCCGTAAAATACGCCATTTAAGTTAATAGACACAACTTTTTGGAACTCATCAATACCAAAGTCTTCTGTTAAATTTTGTTTTCCTTCAATGCCTGCATTGTTAAAGAAACCGTCAATTTTGCCGAACTTTTCAACAGTCGCATCTACAAAACCTTTGACAGCATTTTCATCTGCTACGTTTGCTGCAATTAATAACAGTTCAGCCTGTGGTGAAATGGCTAACACTTTTTCTTCTGTTTCTTTTAAACCCGCTTCATTCAAGTCGACTAATACTAGTTTAGCACCTTCTTCTGCTAATTGAAGTGTTGCTGCTTGTCCAAGACCAGATCCAGCACCTGTTACAATGACTACTTTCTCTTCAAAACGTTTCATATTATATTCCTCCATTATTAAATATTATATAGTGACCCATCTACTGTGTAGGATGAAGAACTTACATAAGAAGCTTCATCTGATAGTAAAAACGCAATGACATTGGCTACTTCATTTGGTTCACCATAGCGCTTCATTGGCACTGCATCTTGATATGCAGATTGCGCTGCTTCGGCGGCACCTGGTGCAACTTTTGCCTCAATTTGACGCATCATTTGTGTATTAATAACACCAGGATTGACTGTATTCACTCGTACATTATATGGAGCAGCTTCTAATGCAGCTACTTTATTAATGCCCATTAGAGCATGTTTTGACGAATTGTATAGCATCATATTTGGCGAACCAATTAATCCAGCAACAGAAGCTGTATTGACAATTGAACCTGCTTTTTGCTGTTTCATAATGGGCATGACATATTTTAAACCGTAGAAAGCACCTTTTACGTTAATGCTATATACGAAATCGAAATCTTGTTCAGTAATTTCTTCTAAAATTTTTGCTGGACCTTCTACCCCTGCGTTATTTGCAAATCCATCAATGCGACCAAATTTTGATACAGTTTGATCAACATAATTTTTTACTTCTGCCTCTTTAGAAACATCTGCCTTTAAAGTCAGTACGCGATCCTCACTTAAGTTAAGCTCCTCTGCAACCGCTTTCACAGCAGCTTCATTTAAATCTACTAGCGTTAACTTAGCTCCTTCACCTGCAAGCTTGCGAGCAATCTCTTTACCGATACCTCCTGCAGCACCTGTAATAATGACAACTTTGTTTTCAAATCTCATTTTTTGTACCTCCCCTAAAGATTGTTGTTACATTTATAGTTTAATCCGTTTCATTTTCTGTAAGCCATCCTTAATATTTGCTATAATGTCGAAGAAACCAACACTTTTTATCAATCTGTCTAATGTAGGAGATAAATTTGATGAAATCTAATTCCAATCAAGCTTTACGTACAAAGCATTTCTTAAAAAAGGCATTTATTGATATGGTCCATAAAAAGGGATTTAGTGCTGTTACAGTGAAGGATATTGTAGATTATGCTCAATATAATCGGACAACCTTTTATGTGTACTATCAAAATATAGATGATCTTGTGGAAGAGTTAATGGAAGAAATGTTTGAAGCTATCCAATATAACAGCATGTCTAAGTATGTAAGTAATAGTCGTGTGAAAGTACAAGAGTTGACTACCCATTCCTTTGAATTGCTGTATTACATTTACGATCACCGTGATTACTTCACATTATTATTGTTAGAAGATACGTTACCTCGTATCCATCAGCAACTACCTGAAGCGATTTTTAATTTGCTCAAAGATAAATTTGATATTCATTACGGCGTGTCGGTTGTTGATGATCATTCCCAAAAGCGCTATATGGCTTATGGGACAGCCGGTTTGATTTTGGACTGGATTGCACAAGATTTTGATGCGACACCTGGTGAAATGACAGAGCGTCTCAATCGAATTTTCAACACTTTTGCAAGAGGCTTTATTATAAAAGAAATCGATACTTAATAAACAAAAGAACGAATTCCACCGTCCGGAATTCGTTCTTTTAATTATTATTAAGCTAACTTCACCACGCAATATGGAAACGAACACTTTAATTTTACTTTTAAATATGTGTTCCTACGTTGCTTTCCTGTATGTTTTTGCTAAGATGCGTCTCTACGTTCTCCGTTTTTTTCGACCAATACGTGGCTAAAATTGGACCTGAAATATTATGCCATACAGCACCAAGAACACTCGGTAAGGCAGCTAACGGACCAAAATGGGCAGTCGCTAACGCCACCCCAAGACCAGAGTTTTGCATACCTACTTCAATTGAAATAGCTCTTCGATTACTTTCATTTAGTCCTAACACAAGCGCTGTTAAATAGCCCAGCAGCAAACCGAATGCATTATGAAGCATTACTGCCGTAAAAATAATAAATCCAGCTGAAGCAATGCTATCAACATTTCCGGCAACAACCGCAGAGACAATAATAATAATAGCAACTACTGAGATTAGAGGAATGACGTTGATGCTTTTTTCTACAACTTGAGGAGCAAATCTTCTTATAACAATACCTAGAATAATAGGCAAAATAATTACTTGAATAATTGAAGTAAACATTGCGATTGGATCTACAGGCATCCATTTACCTGCAAGTAATAGTAGAATTAATGGTGTTGCAATTGGGGCTAGTAACGTCGAAAAAGATGTCATTGTAATTGACAACGGTACATTACCTTTAGCTAAATACACCATAACGTTTGAAGCAGTACCCCCTGGAACAGAACCGAGAAGGACTAGCCCCGCAGCTAATTCCGCTGGTAAGTTCATAATGTAAGCAATTAAAAAAGCTGTCAGTGGCATAATAATATATTGAGCACATACACCAATGATGACTGGCAATGGATTCGTTAAAATCAATTTGAAATCAACCGCTTTTAACGTTAGCCCCATACCAAACATAACGATGCCTAGCAAAATCGTAATATATCCTCCAAATATTAAAAATGGATCAGGAACTATAAAGGCAATAACAGCTATACAGATAACCCATACGGCAAAGTATTTTCCCGCTATCGTACTAATGGCTTCTAAAATTTTCATATTTCCACTCCCTATTTCTTTATTTTTAATATTTTATTTGGATTCAAAAGAGCGTCAGGATCGAGCGCTTGCTTAATCTTTTCCATCACAAGTAGTGCTTTTCCATGTTCTTTCTCCTGGTATTTCTGTTTCCCAATACCGACACCATGCTCTCCTGTACAAGTTCCCCCTCTTTCAAGTGCATACATTACTATCAATTCATTGAATTCATCAGCTTTCTTTATTTCATCACAATCATTCATATCAATCATTAAAAGAACATGGAAATTACCATCACCGACGTGGCCCACAATCCCCCCTGTAAGTGCTAACAAATTAAGGGCTTCTCTTGCATGTTCAATTGCTCCTGCTAACTCTGAAATCGGTAAACAAACGTCGGTCACCATAAGTTTTTTCCCTGGGTGTCCATGGACATAGGCGTAAGCTAAATTATGACGAGCTTCCCACAGCTGATTGCGAGCTGCATTATCGGACTCAAATTCAATATTTTCACAATTATGCTCCACTACAATTTCTTTCATAAAGTCAACGTCTTGCTTTAAGCCAGCTTCATTTCCATGAAACTCTAAAAATAAGGTCGGTTGCTCCTCATAAGCTGTTTTACTATGCAAGTTTACTTGTTTCATCGAATGCTCATCAACCAGTTCTACTCTTGCAATGGGAATTCCCGCTTGTAAAATACTAACGACTGCCTCGACAGCATCATTGACTGTTTTAAACGATGCTCGAGCAGCCATTTCATGTTCAGGAAGCCCATAGACTTTTAGCGTCAATTCAGTAAAACAACCAAGCGTTCCCTCAGACCCTACAAATAGACCATTTAAATGATAGCCAGAGGATGATTTTTCTGCTAAATTCCCAGTATGAATTACCTCACCATCTGAAAGAACAACCTCTAAATCTCGAACTTGGTCGCGCATAACTCCATATTTAACAGATGTTGTTCCACTAGCATTTGTTGCTGCCATCCCCCCAAGTGTTGCATCTGCTCCAGGATCGACAGAGAAAAACAATCCGTATTTTTTCAATTCTTTATTCAACTGAGAACGCGTTACCCCTGGTTGAACTTTTACGAGAAAGTCCTTCTCCCTAACTTCTACTATTTTGTTCATGTTGGAAAAATCTATCGTTATCCCGTGGTCGTAAGGGATAACATGCCCTTCTAAGCTTGTTCCTCTACCAAATGGCACTATTGGTACTTTGTATTGGTTTGCTATATTTATTGTCTTACTCACTTCTTCCGTCGTTGTCGGAAACACAACAATATCCGGTAAACTGACTCTATGATAGGATTCATCACTACTATGTTGTTCTAAAATCGTTTGATTGATTGTTACTTGGCTTTCAGAAAGAGCACTTCTTAGAGCAATCACCAATTCCTCATTTGTTGCAATCATTTTTTTCTCCCCTTTTTACTCTCATTCCTTCACAGTACTTGTTTATGGTGTTTTGATTGTGCAAATAATATATGTCATACCAATTTACAAAATAACGAAATTGGTCCAACCATTATTATACTTAATATTCTGAAAATATCAATAATTATTAATTTTCTTTAATTGATAACAATGTAGTATTTCTGTATGATTAAAGCGTTTATAATATTAGGTAATTGAGGGGAAGGACATAGGTAATGTTGCAACCAAGAAAAAAAGCCTATCAAGTAATTGTTGATCAAATAAATGAATATTTTTTAAATGGGGAATTACAACCTGGAGAAAAACTCCCGACAGAAAGAGAATTAGCGAGTCGGTTTAATGTTAGTCGAACATCGGTTAGGGAGGCACTTCGGAAGCTTGAAATAAAAGGAATTATTGAAATTAAACAAGGCAGTGGCAGCTTTGTTAAAACACAGGAAAGCCATTCTGTAGGACAAGAGCTTTCATCTACAATCTTAAAAACTGAAAAAAAATTAGTATATGAAATGTTAGAGCTACGCCAGACACTTGAAGTAGAATGTGCTTTTTTAGCTTCACAACGTGCCACTTCAGAAGACTTAGAACGCATTGGTCATGCATTAGAAATGATGGATCAAGTTAAAAATGATGTGGAACTAGGCATACAAGCTGATCTCAGTTTCCACATTAGTATTGTTCTCGCCTCACATAACTCAATCTTCTCGCAATTGTTCCAAACCCTTAGCGAACATATGCAAGATACAATCCGAGTTACCCGAACACAACGCTTGAAAGATGTAGAACGAACGCAAGAGACTATTGATGAACATAAAGAAATTTACTTGGCAATCGCAGCTGGCGATGCAAATCAAGCTAAACAACTTATGGAAAAGCATATTAAGCAAATAAGAAGAGAATTGACAGAGTCACTTTTTAATCATATTTGAAAACTAATCAAATAAAGCGCCCTACTCGTTGATTGGAGCGGAGGACGGGCGACTCCCGCGGAAACGCACAGTAAGTAAGACGCAACAGACCGCGCGTTAGCGAGGGTTGCGGCTTACGGTGTGCACGCAGAAAGCGCCCGTTCGTAGCAGAAATCAACGGCAGGAGACATCACTTCTATATTAATTTTAAATAAAAAAAGGACTATAGCAAACTCGAAAATCTTCGAGTTTGTCTATAGTCTGAACAAATCCTCTCTTAGGATTCGTCCTTTCATTCAAAGCTTAATTTATTCTAAAACAGCCATTCGAAAAGCCGTCGCAATTATTTGTGTACGGTTTTTTGCATTAAATACAGTTAGTAGCTTTTGAATATAGTCACGAATTGTGTACTCACTGAAAACGAGAAGCTCTGCCATTTCTTTATTACTGAATCCTTCCGCTAATAAAAATAAAACCGCCAAGTCTTTATCCGTTAACTTTAAGTCATGTAGTAGCCGTTGTGTACTGCGTGTACGTGAAAAGTAACAGCCTAATAAGTTCCCTACTTCTTCAAGTAATTGCATTTCTTCTTCATTATATGAAAAAGGCGTTCCACATTGGTCAAACGTTAACCAACCAAATAATTGTCCATTTTGCTGAATCGGAATAAAAATAATCGTAGATAAATTCAACATTTCTATTGCAATCGGATTTATATATGGCGCTGGTTGTTCTAAATAGAGTGGCTTTTTAATAGCAAAAACGGCCACCTCTTCCAGCTTACCTTTTAGCATTTGTACTTTGTGTAGCTCAGAGCCGTATACACCTGAAAATTCATTGAGCCATGGATTATAGCTATGAAAAATGACACGTTGAAATCCGAAGTTTTCCTGTGCTTTCGATAAAATAGTTGGTATATGATCTACGCCATCTAATTGAATAAGCAATTTGCTAAAACGTTGTAACTTTAGCAAACTTTCAAGACTTATTTCAACCTTTAGTGGAGATTGTATTACTTTACTGTTTACAAGACGTAATACATCTAGTACTTTTTCGTGATACTTTAGCATTTCGTTTGTATTCGGGTGCTTAATTTGTACAAGGACATCTCTTGTTGCGTAATAAGACAATGAAGGAAATATAGTGAGTAATTTTTCTGGTAAAAGGCGACTATGCATAGTCGCCCAGTTAATAAGTTCTTCGCGTTGAATCGTTTTATTTTTTAACTGACCATTTAAAAACGTCAACCAAGAACGATACCAATAACCAATTTGAATAATTTCTTGCTCATTTAACTCTCTTTTCGTTTGCAAATGCTTATTCCACGCATAGGCAATATCCTGATGGTGAATTTTATGAAACAATACATATTGAAAGTTGATTTTAGTCATAGTACACCTACATTTGCATGTTTATTTTCAATTAATATACCCTGAATTGCCGGTATCTTTGCATTAACTCTATCATTTACACTCTAGATGTAACAACTTTATTTTGTTATTTTGCTCCACTATTTATGTAAGGGTATTCAAATACAGAAATGAGGTACTAGATATGGAATTTAAAAAAATATTAGTCGCAGGTAGCGGCGTATTAGGAAGTCAAATTGCTTTTCAAACGGCATTTTTTGGATATGAAGTGAATGTATATGACATTAACGATGATGCGATTGCAGCAGCGCAACCACGCATGCAATCGTTATCGAACACATACGGAGATTATTTTAATGATACTGCACGTGCAGCTAAAGCATTAGAAAGTTTATCATTTTACACAGATTTAGCACAGGCAGTAACTGATGTAGATTTAGTTATTGAAGCTGTACCAGAACGTATTGAAATTAAACAATCATTTTATGAGCAGCTAGCAAAAGTAGCACCAGCAAAAACTGTTTTCGCATCAAATTCTTCCACACTATTACCAAGTCAATTTGCACAATATACTGAACGACCTGAGAAGTTTTTAGCATTACACTTTGCAAATTCTATTTGGAAAAACAATACGGCTGAAGTAATGGGTCATGAAGGAACTGATCCACAGTACACTGAACAAGTAATTGAATTTGCTCGTACTATTGGCATGATTCCATTCCATTTAAAGAAGGAACAACCAGGCTATATTTTAAATTCATTACTTGTACCCTTTTTAAGTGCTGGTATGGAGCTTTGGGCAAATGGCATTGCAGACCCACATACAATTGATAAAGACTGGATGATTTCAACTGGTTCACCATCAGGGCCGTTCGGATTTTTAGATATCGTTGGTATGGAAACACCATATAACTTAAATATGATGAAGGCAGAAATTAATCCAATAGCTAAAATCATAGCGGAAAAAATTAAAGCCGAGTATATCGATTTAGGGAAAATGGGTGTATCTTCAGGGGAAGGTTTTTATAAATATCCAAATCCAGCCTATCAGGATAAAGACTTTCTTAAACAAAATTAATTAGCAACAAAAGTGAAAAAGTGTTAGATTGACTACATCAATCTAACACTTTTTTGCATCACCGTTGATGTCCGCTACGGCGATACTTTCCGCAGGAGTCACGCCTTCGCTACTATCAATTTGTGCTATCTTATTTATGCTAAAGAGCGATTAGCTAAAGCTTCATTCATTTTGCATTGAAGAAAAATACCATCGATGGAATTCGTCGATATCCGCCACGGCGATGCTTTCCGTAGGCACATCGTAAGCCACAACCCTCACAAACTTTATAATTCTGAAAAAGTGGGTGGTTTCTTTTTGAAGCCTTTCGTCGTAATGAAAGCATAGATAAAACCGATTGCAAGCCACAGAAAGCCAATCTTCAATGTCATCGGTGATAAATTAATGAATAAGTAGAAACAAATACCGAATCCTAACCCTGGAATTAATAAGTATCGAATTCTTTTCTTTTCTACGGAAGAACTAATATACGATTACTGACAAGTTAACAAACATAAATCCTGTCAGGCCACCAAAGTTCATTAACTCTGCTACGAAAAATGCTGATAAAAACAGCGCTCCTAAAACACTAAATAAACTTACATTGTTATATAGTTTCGCTTACATTCCCTAAATTATCTTTTTTAAGCATTAACATGACAATAAAGGAAATACAATATAAACCTGCTAAGTAAAGCATCGCAACTTTCATATCATAACTTTGTAAAATATAGCCGACAAGGATTGGTGAAAAGCCTCCTATAGCTCGTCCAAAGTTAAAAATTGTATTTGTTGCGGTACTTCGAATTTGAACGGGATATAGACTACCAATCAATGCTCCATATCCAGCAAACATACCATTTGAGAAGAATCCGACAATTGCACCACCTATTAGGACACCAACACTACCCGTAGCATAAGAGTATAAAAACACAGCACATGCTGAGGCAATAAGGAAGACGCCAAAGGCACGCTTTGCGCCAAATCGATCTAGGAATAGTCCAAAGGTTAACATACCGATAATCATGCCAACCGCTGTACTAATTGTCCAAATGGCAGAACTTGAAATAGACAAACCTTGTGACTGTTGCAACATCGATGGTAACCAAATCATTAATCCGTTATAACCGGCAATTTGAACTGTTGCCATTATGATTAACGAGATTGTTGTCATCGCTGTTCGTGGCGTTTCAAACAATTGTACCAACTTACCCTTTTCATCTTTCTTACTAGCCTTTTTATTTTTCTGAGCAGCGAGCCACTCAGGTGATTCATCTAAATTTTTCCTTACGATAAAGGCAAAAATAACAGGTATTACACCAACAAAGAATAATGCTCTCCATCCTAAAGTAGGAAGAATGATGGCACTTAGTAATGCTGCTAAAATAACACCATATTGAGCACCTACACTGACATATGAAGACGCACGCCCTTGTTTATTTTTCGGCCAAGCTTCTGCAACAAGCGCCATACCAATTCCATATTCTCCTCCGGCACCTATTCCTGCGATAAATCTAAATAGGTACACTTGTTCAATGCTAGTGGCTAATCCTGTTAAAGCAGTACCAATGGCAAACAAGATGACGGTATAAGTAAAGACCTTTACCCTTCCATACTTATCTGCTAAAACTCCGAAAACGATTCCTCCTAATAGCATCCCTACATTCGTTATAGAAGAAATAAGTCCTCCCGTTGCTAAATCAATGTTAAATTCTGCAATAATCATTGTCATCGCAAATGAGATAAACATGATGTCCATGCCTTCTAATGTTAAACCAGCTACCGATGCGACCACGGTTTTTTTTCGATAATCCATTCTACTCTCCTCCAGTATGTTCTAGATGAAATAAATCTCTTTTATTTACGAATGAATGGATGTATCTATATAAATATAACGTTTCCATTCTCCTTTTAAGCCTCACTGGACTTCCTTTAAAAGAGGTACGTTAGTTGTGTTATCACAGCTAAAATGCAAAATAAATGCCCTTTCGTCAGAACAGACAAAAGGGCATGAATAAACAAAGATATTACTAGCATAATAACTTAAAGTATCATATAGCCCTTTTCAGCCTCTCTGGACCGTATTAAAGGTAAATTATTTCAAAAGATATCTTAGCAAAATTATTTATATTTTCATACAAGAAAATTTTGGTAAAATCTCGATTAAGCTAGTTCTAGTAATGCTTCTAACTCAAATAAAAAAATTTTAACAGTTGCTCACACGAAAAAAACTAGTCAAGATAGGCGGAGATTTGCTCCACACTCACGAAGAAGTGGAATCGAGCCAATTTTCTTCATCATATTTGGTTTTTGCTTATTTTATTAAAGTCCCACTTCGTTAGCTCAATAAATTCAATTAATACAAAAAGAACGAATCCCATTAATAAGAATTCGTTCTTGCTAAATAATTATATTAACTCCACATGTTAATTAGCAAACAGAGCAAAGCACTGTTCGGCATTAGTGATAGCTAGGAGATTATGTCAGTGTCCTGTCATTCTTATCTTTAGGCTAAAGTCTAAATACGCATTAATGCACCATTAGGCTTTGGTAAATCATGATCTGTTATTTGATTCATTTTACAAAAATGTTTAAAAAATCGTTGTGCTAGCTCTTGTTCTGTTGGTTCACTCTTCAACGAAACGATATCAAGTAAAATTTGAGCCATCCATACATTATCAAAATAACGGTATTTACCTGAATTCCATGTCATTTTGTCAGGGGATTTTTTATCTGTATAATACTTCCATAAAAGTAATTTATTTGATTCCTGTTCTGAAAGTTGGAGTTTGTATTTTGAATGGGCAGGAATATTTCCATCTTCACACAGCTTACCGATAAAATCTTCATTCACCATATAGACACCTATGATACGTCTGTCTTTTTCAGGCATGCCGGGATCTAGTGCTGTTAACAGGACAGCGCTATTTTGGTGCATGCGGATAGGTTTGTTTGGCTTCCCCTTGTTATTACCACTTTTTATTGCGCCTGAAAAAACCTTCCACTCTGAAACAGAACTATTTTGTTCTTCTATGTCACATCTAAAAACCATTTGTGATTCAGGATGGAGTTTATGATGTTTCATAAGTTTTTCGTGTTCTAATCGAAGTTTCAGGTTTTTTCGCTGTAGTTTTTTTTCTTCTTCCTTCTTCCTTTCTTCCTCTTTTCTTTCCATTTCCTTTATTTGTATTATTTTTTCGATTAAATGAGCATCACTTTTATCATGTAGTTTTAGGTACTTTCCAAATACATCAGGGAAAACAAACATTTTATTTTCCGACGCAAAATGTATTTCAATAATAGACTCATTATGTTTAACTATACTACCCATGCCAAAACGCTTATGTGTAACTTTTTTATTGATTAGATTCATTATTCTAATCCTCCTTTTGGAATAAAAACGCGGTTACTATTAGATAGTAAATTAATTAGACCTATTATCTTAAAAGCTTAAATAACTGTTTTAAATTTTTTCCTTTGTCTTAAGATAAAGGATATAAAAAAAACGTATCCGAATTCTATCTGCAAAAAAGGTCAGCGGAATTCGAAATACGATCTGAAAAAAACAACTATAAGACTATTATAACATTTTTTTAAAAAATCACAAATTTATTATTGACACCATATTTTATTATGAGGTAAAATAAAAAATTACTCTCTAAACCCTCATAAAATAAGACCCCTTATAAAAAGTCATGAAACTTATGGAAAGCCCCTATAAAAAGCAACTAATTTACTGTGATAAGCATAGGATATCTTCATGAAATAAATCCAATTAAGTTCCATATAAAAAGACCCCAATTTCGCAAAAGTTATTTGCAAAATCAGGGTCTGTATGGAACTTTTCTATTTTTTAAATTTTAATCCGTATTGTTAAGAATTATATGTGTACCCCATATATTAAGCTAACTCCAACCATGCAACTGCTTCACAATGTGTGGAATGCGGGAACATATCGACAGGTTGAATTTCCTGCGTTTTGTATCCGCCATCTTCCAATATGCGAAGGTCACGTGCGAGTGTAGCTGGGTTACATGATACATAAACAACTCGTTTTGGGCGTTGTTCTAAAATTGTTTGTAAAAGTGCTTCATCGCATCCTTTACGTGGCGGGTCTACAACAAGGACATCTGCTTCTTTGCCTTCCTTATACCAGCGTGGAATCACTTCCTCTGCTGGACCTGCCTCGAAGTACGTATTTGTAAAGCCGTTAAGCTCTGCATTGCGTTTTGCATCTTCAATGGCTTGTGGGACGATTTCGACACCCATTACTGCCTTCGCTTTTTGAGCGAGGAATAATGAAATTGTACCGATGCCACAGTAAGCATCAATGACACGTTCATGACCTTGTAAATCAGCATAGTCTAGCGCTTGCTTGTATAGCACTTCCGTTTGTTGAGGATTTACTTGGTAGAACGAGCGTGCCGAAATTTCGAAGCGCACATCACCGATAGAATCAATGATTACATCATTGCCCCAAAGGTTGATCGTTTCATCACCAAAAATAACGTTTGTTTTATCGCTATTGATGTTTTGCATGATAGATGTAACGTTTGGCAATAGCTTTAATATGCTCGCTACAGCCGCTTCTTTTTGCGGGAATTTTTTCTTTTTCGTAACGAGTACGACCATAACCTCACCAGTTGCACGTGCAGTTCGGATAACGACGTGACGCAGCATCCCTTCATGTGATGCTTCATTATAAGGCTGAATACCGATTGCCGTTAATTCCTTTTTTAGTCCCGAAAGAATTGCGTCCGCTTCGCCTGTTTGAATTAAACAGCGGTCCATATCGACAATTGTATGCGATTTTGTTTTGTAGAAACCAGCAATGACTTGTCCCGCGTCATTTGTAGAAAATGGAATTTGAGCTTTATTGCGATATTGCCAAGGCTCCTCCATCCCCTTCACTGGTAAAACGGGTGCGTCAATTTTGCCTAAGCGTTGCATAACATTCCGCACCATATTTTCCTTCCACTTTAACTGCCCCTCGTACGATAAGTGCTGTAACTGACAGCCACCACATTGCTTAAAATAATCGCAAGGTGCATCTACTCGATCAGGTGAAGGTTGAATTATTTCTATCACTTTTGCAAATCCATAATTTTTTAACGTTTTTAAAACATGAATTTCTGCTGTTTCATTCGGTAATGCACCTTGAATAAATAATGGATAGCCATCGACTTTTGCGACACCATTGCCATCATGTGTTAAATCTTCTATATAAACTGTGAGTTGGTCATTCTTTTTTACGGGTGCTGACATTCGTACATCCTCCATTTCAATCTTCTTATTGTAGCATGTGATAGCGGAGGAAAAAAGAACAAGGCATGAATTTATCACGCTATTCTAGCTGTGCTAAAAAATAATGACCTGGAGCGACCACGACTCGCAATGTGAACGAGCTCCCCGTTTTCCTTAGCGTATCTTCAATTGATAGTTACCTTAGCCCAGACAGTGCTAAAAAAGAGTCGCTATTCGCGACTCTTTTCATTATTTTTCGTTACATAATCATCTTTTGGTGCCCACCAGAACATCACAATAATCCCGAGAATGACAACAATAAATGGTGCATAAAACATTAAAAACTTTTCCATCGCTATAACCTCCTATGCATGATGGTCTTCTTTCCCTGTCACATAATTTTTGTTGAATAAAAATAGTTTCAGCAATAAATATAGTGAAGGTAGAAGCAGGCATAATCCTAAAACAAATACGATAACTAATGCAATGGCCATTTGTGTGTTTGTAAAGCTATCATAAATCGTTAAATATGGATACAGTAAATATGGATATTGCGCGATACCGTAAGCAAAAAACGCTACTGCGAACTGAGCGATTAATAGTCCTACAGCAAGCCCATAATTTTTTCGCATCCATAACAATATGACAGTAATAATAAATAATACTGCGGAAATAGCAAACATCCACCATAAGTTGACCATATGCTGATAGCTTTCAGGGTTAATGGATTTCATTTCATACATAATCCCCAGTGCACTAATCATTAATGGTGCTGCCCAAATTAAGGCATATTTTCTCATTAAATTTGTTGCCTCTACATCTGTTGCTTTATGTGCATACCACGTTAAAAATACTGCGGATATATAAAGAACAGCTGCTATGCTTAATACGACAATACTCCAAGCAAATGTACTCGTATATAGTGTCCAATAATTTAATACTGGTTGCCCTTCCACCATATCCACATAGCCGCCACCTGCAATAGCAAATACTACAGATAATGAGGCTGGTATAAGTAAACCTGTTAAGCCATATGTCAGAGAATAACCAACATGTCCACGTGCGCCATACGATTCAAATGCATAGTACGAGCCACGAATCGCAAGTAACACTAATGAAATACTAACCGGCACAAGCAAAATTGTTCCATAGTAAAATGCTGTTTGAGGGAAAAATCCTACAATCCCAACAAAGAAAAACACTAAAAAGACATTCGTTACTTCCCATACAGGCGATAAATATCGTTTAATAATATTCGTTATAATATGGTTTTTCCCAATTAGGAGACTGTAAGCATTGAAAAAGCCTGCACCAAAATCAATGGATGCGACCATCACATAACCAAAAAGGAAAATCCACAATACTGAAATTCCTAATATCTCTAATGTCATATGATGTCACCGCCTTTTTCTATATTCCGATCTTCAATTTCACGCTCAATTGGATTCTTTTTAAACATGCGAATTAATACAACGGTACTACCTACTCCAAGTACCGCATAAACACCTGAGAATAACAGCATCATTAAATCCACATGATCGCTCGTTGTTGCGCCCTCTGGTGTTCGCATAATACCGTATAGTATCCACGGTTGACGTCCAACTTCGGCAAGCCACCAGCCTGATTCAATCGCTATTATTGACAGTGGTGCACCTGCAACAATAATCCATCTAAACAACCGCGAATGAATAAACCGCCAACGACGTAATTTCCCTACTACATAAACTAAAGAAACTAATGCCATGAACATACCGATAAAGACCATCGTATTAAACAGATAGTGAATATAAAGCGGTGGTCGGTCTTCCTCCGCAAATTGGTCTAAGCCTATCACTTCTGCATTTGGATTATTAGCTGCTAGTATACTTAATGCATAAGGTACTTTAATGGCATACTTTACTTCCTCGCCATCTAGCACACCGAATAAAATAAGTGATGCTTTATCTGTTGTTTCAAAATGCCATTCAGCCGCAGCTAATTTTTCTGGTTGGTATTCCGCTAAGTATTTGCCTGAGAAGTCACCTATTATTGCTGCTGAAATTGATGTCACCAGACCAATCTTCATTAATAAAAATAATGATTTTTTATGATAAACATGGTCTGAACCTTTAAGCATACGGTAGCCTGCAATTGCTGCCAACACAAATGCTGATGTCATGTAGGCAGTAACAAGCACATGCGCTACTTTAGTTGGCATAGCTGGGTTAAACATTGCTAAAAATGGTTGAATATTAACGAGCTGACCGTCCACTATGTCAAAGCCTTGTGGTGCGTTCATAAAGGCATTCACGATTGTTATAAAAACTGCAGACATTGATGCACCTAAAGCAACAGGAATTAGAAGGAGCATATGTTTTTTCTGACTATCGAAACGATCCCAAGTGTATAAGTAGATACCTAAGAAAATGGCCTCAAAGAAGAATGCAAAGGTTTCCATAAAGAGTGGTAATGCTATAGTTTGCCCTGCGAGTTGCATAAAATTCGGCCATAGTAAAGATAATTGTAATCCGATAGCTGTACCTGTAACGACCCCTACAGCAACGGTAATGACGAAACCTCGTGCCCAACGTCGTGCCATTAAAATATAATGCTCGTCATTCTTTTTGTATCCAGTCCACTGCGCAATCATAATCATTAACGGCACGCCGACACCAATCGTTGCATAAATGATATGGAACGATAACGTAAGCTCCGTTAATGCACGACTCCAAAAGACTGCTGATTCATTAATCATCTCATTACCCTCCTAACTACCAAATATTCTTCCCAGTATGGAAAGTAGCATGATAATTGCAACACCGAAGCTTAACCAAATAAGCTTTCTTTCCTGTGACTTATACAAATTGCACCACTTCCTTTCCCTTATCCATACCCATATTTTCCACTATTTCAACGAAAAAAACCTTTATAATGGACCGAAACTTCGGCCTATTATAAAGGTTTCAAATTTTGTTCATTTAATATACGCATATTCGCCAAACATTTTTCTTAATTCGTTCACAACCCCAATTTATGAGGGGATTACAAACAAATAAGTGTAAATTTACAAAATTATTTACACTTATTTGTCATTGTTCCATAAGATTAATTTAAATCCGATCTTCCTCCCGAATATCTTCAATCGGTACAAAAATTTCAATATGGCGCTTCAAGTTTTCAAATGTTGCAGGTGCATCTCCACCATATTCGCCATCTAGATTTAAATGCACTTCGTTTTCCGTCGTAACTTTCACAACACTTGCCTTTTTATAAATAACACGATCATCCTTTAAATGTTCGCCTCGTAACGCCATTGCCGCAAGTTGAATAAATTCTGGAAGGCTCACTTTTTTCAATACTAATAATGTAAAGTAACCGTCGTTTATGCTCGCATCTGGTGCAAGCTTTTCAAAGCCGCCAACAGAGTTCGTTAAGCCACATAAAAACATCATTGCATCTCCATCAAATACTTCACCATCATATTCAATACGCATATGTGATGCCTTAATAGATGGAATCATTTCAACCGCTTTTAAATAGTAAGCTAACTGCCCTAGCATTGTTTTCATTTTGCTTGGCACTTCGTACGTTAGCTCAGTAATACGTCCCCCAGCAGCGATATTGATGAAATAGCGTTCTCCATTTAACAATCCAACATCTACTGGTAAGGTATCGCCTTTAATAATAATATCAACGGCTTCATCAATATTTCGTGGAATATGGACGGCACGTGCAAAATCATTCGTTGTCCCCATTGGAATTAAGCCAATCTTCGGACGTTTTTCAAATTGCCCGACACCAGAAACAACCTCATTTAACGTCCCATCCCCACCAACTGCTATGATAATATCAAAACCACGTTCTACTGCGTTTTTTGCTGCTTCTATAGCATCGCCTTCACAAGTCGTTGCGTGACATGATGTCTCATAGCCTGCTACCTCTAGTTTCTCCAATACTTCTGGTAAATGCTTTTTAAACGCTTCTCGCCCAGATGTAGGATTATAAATGATTCTTGCTCGTTTCATAACATACCTTCCTGCTTCATAAGATTCTAATACTTTCAACGAATAAACCATTGAAATGTTGCACTGATGATTTAATGCGAAGTTCTACGCCTTGCAAAACAAATTACACCATATGCTTTCAATACGCCCGTACGAGCGCGTATTGTACGTTACACCTTTGACTAAGCCAATTGCTCCATTATTGTAATGCTGCTGTTACATGTTTTTTGAAATCTTCGTATACATATGTCCAATTTGCTTTGTTCGTAATATTATCTTCACGTATTTCAGTGTAAAGTGCTTTTTGTGCTTCCTCAAAAGTTGGATCTTCTTTGTCTGGTAATGTAGCTCTTTTCTTCACAACAATATCCTGTAACTCAGGCGCACGTGGTCCCCATTTACCTATAACTTGACCTGATTCATTAAGTAAAATATACATAGGAATTGCACGGCCACCGTTTGTTAAGTAACGGTCGATTAAATCTGTATCTTCATCGCGTAAAACGGTGCGCATATCTAATCCAGCTGCCTCTGCAACACGGCGAATAATTGGATTATTTAACATCGCATCTCCGCACCAATCTTCAGTAATTGTTAAAATTTTAGGTTGCTTGTCTTTTAATAAAGCTACAAAACCATCGTTCATTGGCACTTCAAAGCCATCATAAATACGGAAGCTATCTTCTTTAAGCGTTGTCATGTTTTCCATATATTGTTGAATTGAAATGGCTTCTTCAAAATATTGTTGTTCAGTTTTCATATACTTATCCCCTTTTTAAATGAAGTGTTTGTTCTATTCTATATTTTGCTATGAATACTCTTTTTAGACAACTATTTAGTGTTACGATTTGTTAGTATGTACAATTTTTACATTTAAAAAGCCAAGAAAGTGAATACACTCTCTTGACTCATCGAAATATCAAAAAAATTAGCGTTTTGCAATTTCTTGTTGTAATAATTTGTTGACCATTGGTGGGTTCGCTTGGCCTTTTGTAGCTTTCATAATTTGTCCAACTAAGAAGCCAATTGCACGATCCTTACCATTTTTGAAGTCTTCGATCGATTGTGCATTGTTATCTAATACTTCTGTTACGATTGCTAATAATGCACCCTCATCAGAAATTTGAACTAATCCTTTTGCCTTCACGATGTCATTAGCTGAACCGCCGTTTTCGACTAACTCAGTAAATACTTTTTTACCGATTTTAGAAGAAATTGTACCGTCTGTAATCAATTTCACCATGCCTGCTAGGTTTGCTGGAGTTAACGCAGTATCTTTAAGATCTTTTTGTTCAGCATTTAAATATGCAGAAACATCACCCATCAACCAGTTTGCAGAAAGTTTTGCATCTGCTCCTTCAGCTATCATCGCTTCAAAGAAATCAGAAATTTCTTTAGAAATAACAAGAACGCCAGCGTCATAAGGTGTTAATCCTAATTCTTCAACATAACGTTTTTTACGAGCATCTGGAAGTTCTGGAATCTCTGATTTTACGCGCTCTAACCACTCATCATCGATTGACAGACGCACTAAATCTGGCTCTGGGAAGTAACGATAATCATCTGTTCCTTCTTTAACACGCATTAAAATAGTTTTACCTGTTTTTTCGTCAAAGCGACGCGTTTCTTGATCAATCACGCCACCTGACAGTAATACGTCCGCTTGACGTAACTCTTCGTGCTCAATACCACGACGTACGTAGTTAAATGAGTTAAGGTTTTTAAGCTCTGTTTTTGTACCAAATTCTTCTCGGCCATATGGGCGAATTGAAATGTTGGCATCACAGCGTAGTGAACCTTCTTCCATTTTACAGTCTGAAACATCTGTATATTGGATAATTGATTTCAATTTTTCAAGGTAAGCATATGCTTCATTTGCTGTGCGAAGATCTGGCTCAGAAACGATTTCTACAAGCGGTGTACCTTGACGGTTAAAGTCCACTAATGAATGGTCACCAGCATGAGATAGTTTACCAGCATCTTCTTCCATATGAAGGCGCGTAATACCGATACGTTTTGTGTAACCATCTACTTCAATATCAATCCAACCGTTTTTACCAATTGGCTTATCGAATTGTGAAATTTGATATGCTTTCGGATTATCCGGATAGAAGTAGTTTTTGCGGTCAAATTTTGTTTCTTGCTCGATTTCCATGTTTAGTGCAAGAGCTGCACGCATTGCGAAATCTACAACATTTTTATTTAAGACAGGAAGGACACCAGGATAACCTAGGTCGATTACTGTTGTATTTGTATTTGGTTCAGCACCGAAGTGAGCTGGCGCTGGCGAGAAGATTTTTGAGTTTGTTTTTAACTCAACGTGTACTTCTAAACCAATGACTGTTTCAAAGTTCATGTTATTTTCCCTCCCAAATTTGAGGAACTTCTTTATGGAACGCAGTAGCTTGCTCGAACGCATGCGCTACACGGTAAATTGTTGCTTCATCGAAGTATTTACCAATGATTTGCAAGCCTAGTGGTAGACCGTTTTCAAAGCCACATGGAATTGAAATTGCTGGCACGCCCGCTAAGTTCATAGGAATTGTTAAAATATCGTTGGCATACATCGTCATTGGGTCATCAACATTTTCACCAATTTTAAATGCTGGCGTTGGTGCCGTAGGTCCAATGATTACATCAAAGTCTTCGAATACTTTGTCGTAGTCTGCTTTAATAAGTGTACGTGCTTGCTGTGCTTTTTTGTAATAAGCGTCGTAAGTACCAGCGCTAAGTGAATAAGTTCCTAGCATGATACGACGTTTTACTTCATCACCAAAGCCTTGTGCACGTGTTTCTTTGTAAAGGTCCATTAGGTTATTAACGTTTTCTGCGCGGAAACCGTAACGGATACCATCAAAACGAGAAAGGTTTGATGACGCTTCAGAAGAAGAAAGGATATAGTACGCTGCAAGTGCATATTTAGAATGAGGAAGTGATACTTCTTCTACTGTCGCACCTAAGCCTTTTAGTACTTCTAGTGCATCAAGTACTGATTGACGTGCCGCTTCGCCAACACCTTCACCTAAAAATTCCTTTGGTACAGCAATACGTAAACCTTTTACATCGCCAGTCAGTGCTGCTGCGAAGTTTGGTACTTCTACATTTGCTGATGTTGAATCATTAGTGTCTAATCCTGAAATAGCTTCTAGTAAAAGCGCATTGTCTTCAACATTACGTGTAATTGGTCCGATTTGATCTAACGAAGAAGCGAATGCCACAAGTCCAAATCGAGATACACGACCGTATGTAGGTTTCATCCCTACGACACCGCAATATGCTGCTGGTTGACGGATTGAACCACCTGTATCTGAACCAAGTGAGAATGATACTTCGCCTGCTGCTACTGCTGCCGCAGATGCACCTGAAGAACCACCTGGTACGTGATTTAAGTTCCATGGATTTTTTGTTGTTTTATAGAATGAGTTTTCATTTGAAGAACCCATTGCAAACTCGTCCATGTTCAATTTACCGATTGTAATCATGCCAGCTTCGCGTAGCTTATTAACGACTGTCGCATCGTAAATTGGCATAAATCCTTCAAGGATTTTAGAAGCACAAGTTGTTTCTAAGCCCTCTGTTACGATATTGTCTTTTACACCAATAGGAAGACCAAAAAGTGGTCCACGTTCTTCAAATGGCACTTTGTCCATTTCAGCTGCTTGTGCAGTTGCTTTTTCTTCGTTTGAAGCAAGGAATGCTTGTACATCGCCGTCAAGCTTTGTTACGCGTTCATATGCTTCTTTTGTTAAGTCAGCGATTGTTAGGTTACCAGCTTTAATTTCAGCTTGTAGCTCCTTTGCTGAACGTTCAAATAACGTCATGAGGAATCCTCCTATTTTTTAGTATTACATGATAGCTGGTACTTTTACTTGACCATCTTCTTGTTCTTTCACGTTTAACATCATTACATCACGGTCTAGACCTTTTGTTGCCACATCTTCACGCATTACGTTTACCAATGGTAAAACGTGTGTTGTTGGTTCAACATTTGTAGTATCTAACTCGTTTAGTTGCTCTGCAAAGTCAGTAATTTTCCCAAGTTGCTCAGCAAATTTTTCCGCTTCTTCTTCTGTAATTGCAAGACGTGCTAAATTCGCAACGTGCTTAACTTCTTCTTTTGTTAATTTTGCCATTTTTTACACCTCCGAATACGATCCAATTCATTGTTTTTGTTGATAACAATAGGGTTGAATAAAGTTAACCATGCCAATAATCATAACATTTTTCCTATTAAAAATCACAACTTTCACCAAAAATACAGAAACTTTCACTACTATAACAAAGTGTTGTCCTAAGATGTCTTCTTTTGTTGAATGTAGCTATATTTGTTAACTGATCTGGATTTCAGAAAAGCTTTACAAACCATTACTTACGTATGATGTACATTGTCCAAATTCTATTAAACGAAAACCTAGTGGATTTAAGTGCGATTATGCATAAAAATAGCCAGCACAAGGCTGACTATTTTTTACTCATAAACGTGTACATACGGGTCTTTATCATTCGCTTCTTTCATAATTAAAGCCTCTGGACCATTAATTGAAGTAATGCTCACTTCGACATTTATATTATCAAATTGATTGATTAGGGCGCCCGTTAAATATTGTGTAAAGCCTATAATTTCAGCAGTGCCGAAAAATTGAATTGGAATTTCAATTGTTAGCTTTTGTATTTTTTTATTTTGATAGAAACCTGTGCCAATAACACTTGTATAGTTAGAAAAATATTTATCGACATCTTGTTTGAAGTTTTTGAAGTTATTACTAACATCTCGATAAGTATCATGTGTATCATCTGTTGGGAACATCACATACTCTTCGTCAAGAGGTTGCCAATCGCCAATATCATTTTGCCCCTCTTTTGCAACACCATAAGTAAAATACGTACCTGGAATAATTTCATTGCGAGCCTGCTGTTTAAACAACCCAACGACTATCGGTACATCTTTTAATTCATCACGTGTACGCATACGGGAAACGATTTCAGCCGCCATTTTTTTGCCTTGCTCAACAAGAGCAGACTCAGGAATAGGCTCCTCGTAATACTCACCATATTTTTCTTTTTGATAATAATAGATAGAATTTAATGATAGCCCTATTGAAATACCAGCTAATTTCACCTTATTATCATCCGTTTTCTTTAAATAATTTTGCTCAACAATATGAGATAAATAAATAGGTGCTTTTGTTGCACGTTCTTCTGGTGTCATAGCATCTGTTGTTGGAGGATTTAAACCATCCTCCGTTTGTGAACTACGTGCTAGCCAAGAGCTTACAGTGCTTTCAGCTAAATATTGGCCTTCTTGGAAGTAATAATTTTCAGTGTCAAACTCATTTTGAGAAAGACGCATTAATCCTGTTTCTACTTCCTTCATATCATACTTCGTGTAAATATTCGAAACGACTAACCCACGGCTTGCACTTTCTTTATATGGTATTAGTGTTTTATAAAAAGATTCATCAATCTGTAGACTAGGAATAATCGTTGTTTCCGCTTTTTCCTGTTGCGTTTCCTGTGTAAGCTCTGTCTCCTTCTTATTCGAAGGCACACAGCCGACTAGCATTGCAGCAGCTACAATTGCTGGAATGAGTCGAAATGACTTCATTATTTTAGTACCCCTTTACTAATTATCAGATTCACCTTTGACAAATTTTCTATACCGCTCTCATTTAAGAGCAAACATCTGCCAGTGCTATATCTTTTACGTATTGTTTAAGTTAGTTGCTCAATTAGGTCGTCTTCATTCCAAACTTCAATACCTAATTGTTCTGCCTTTGTCAGTTTAGACCCTGCATCCGAACCTGCAATAACAAGATCCGTTTTTTTACTGACACTTCCTGTGACAATTCCACCTAACTCTTCTATTTTCGCCTTTGCATCGTTCCGTGTCAATTGCTCAAGTTTACCAGTTAGCACGATTGTCTTGCCTGCAAATGGATTGTCACCTACGACTACCTCTACCTTTTTGCCTTTATAGGTCATATTGACACCAGCCTCAGCAAGACGCTGAATAACAGCACGTGCATCTTCATTGGCAAAATACTCAACGAGGGAAGATGCCATTTTATCGCCAATTTCATGAATTGCTATAAGCTGCTCCTCAGTTGCAGCCATTACCGCTTCCATCGTCTCAAATTGCTCTGAGACAATTTTTGCCGCCTTCTCGCCAACATGTCGTATCCCTAAACCAATGAGTAGACGTTCCATTGAATTGTCCTTCGATGCTTGAATAGCATTCACTAGGTTTGTAGCTGATTTTTCGCCCATACGTTCTAGCTCGACTAACTGCTCTACTGTTAACTGATATAAATCAGATACATCATGAATTAAATCTGCACGCAACAGCTGCTCAACAACCTTTTCACCAAGTCCGTCAATGTTCATGGCGTTACGGGAAACGAAGTATTTAATGCTCTCAGCAATTTGTGCAAAACATGCTGGATTTACACAACGCAGGGCAACCTCTCCCTCAATTCGAATAAGCTCACTATCGCAAACAGGGCAATTTGCTGGCATTTCATAAGGAATGGAATCCTCTGGACGTTGCTCTAGTAATACACCGACTACTTGTGGGATAATGTCGCCAGCTTTTCGGATAATGACTGTGTCCCCAATTCGAATATCTTTATCACGAATTAAATCTTCGTTGTGTAAAGATGCTCGTTGCACAGTAGTTCCCGCTACTTGTACAGGTGTTAAAATCGCCGTTGGTGTCACGACGCCTGTTCGACCTACTGTTAAATCGATATCAAGCAACGTTGTTACAACTTCTTCTGCAGGGAATTTGTAGGCAATTGCCCAACGTGGACTTTTTGCTGTATAGCCAAGTTCATCCTGCTGCGCAAAACGATCGACCTTGATTACGATACCATCTATTTCATAGGCTAAATTCGGGCGATTTTCTGTCCACGTTTCAATAAAGGACAAAACCTCTTCAATCGAAGCACAGCGTTGACGTTCTTTATTTGAAGGGAATCCAAGCCCTTCCAAATAATCTAGCATCTCGCCATGCCCATCAATGCCGTACGCTTCACCATCTCCTCCAATTGCATAAATGAAGGTTGATAGTTGACGACTTGCTGCAATTTTTGGATCTAATTGACGTAATGAACCAGCAGCAGCATTTCGAGGGTTTGCAAATAATTCTTCACTATTTTCAGCGCGCTGTGCATTTAATTTTTCAAACGACTTTTTAGGCATATATGCTTCACCGCGCACTTCAATCGTAATTGGTTCTTTTAATCGAAGTGGCACAGCACGAATTGTTCTTAAATTTGCTGTAATATCCTCACCAATAACGCCATCACCGCGTGTTGCTCCTTGGACAAAAACACCATTCTCATATTTAAGAGAAATCGCTAGACCATCTATTTTTAGTTCGCATACATAGGAAAAGTGATCTCCGATTGCTTGACGAATTTTACGGTCAAACTCGCGCAAGTCCGCTTCATTAAATGCGTTGGACAGACTTAGCATCGGATAATCATGCGTCACTTTTTTAAATCCCTCTATGACAGCACCGCCAACGCGCTGTGTCGGTGAATCTGGGTAAATTAGTGAAGGATTTGCCTCTTCTAATGCAATGAGTTCGTGTAATAGTTGGTCATATACACTATCTGCAACAAGAGGATTATCTAGCACGTAATACGCATGCCCATATTCATGCAATAATTTATTTAACTCCGCTATGCGCTGTTCAATTTCGTTCATTTAAGTTCCTCCGCTTACGCTTTTTCAATAGGTGCAAATTGCGCTAGTAATCGCTTAATACCAATTGGTTGTGGAAAAGCGATATCTAGTTCTGTACTATCACCCTCACCTTTTACGCTAACAACCATACCTGTTCCCCATTTTTTATGAATCGCTTTATCTCCAGCTTTCCATCCAAATTGGTCACCCCCAGTTGCTTGCAGGCGTGCCGTTGCTGGTTGTGTATGCTGTTGCGAGCCAAGTGTCCTCTTTTGATAACCACTTGCCGAACGATTACTTGAGCCAAATGGAACTTCAGGCTTTGGACCACCTTTTGAGATGGATTCTAAAATATCCTCTGAAATTTCACGTAAGAAACGGGAAGCATTGTTAAAGCTTGAACGACCAAAAATCGTTCGAGATTGCGCACATGTTAAATACAACCGTTCCTCTGCACGCGTGATGCCGACATACGCGAGACGTCGTTCCTCTTCCATTTCATCATTATCATCAAGAGAACGAGAATGTGGGAAAATATTTTCTTCCATGCCAATAATGAAAACTATAGGGAACTCTAACCCTTTAGCAGCATGCATTGTCATTAAAATGATATTGCCTTTAGATGCATCTTCCTTATCAAGCGCATCAATATCTGCAATTAAAGCTAAATCTGTCAGGAAGGCAATTAAGCTCTTATCTTCACTACGTTCTTCAAACGCTTTTGTCACAGATAAAAACTCTTCAATATTTTCTAAACGACTTTCCGCTTCAATGCTCTTTTCATTTTGTAGCATCGCTCGATAGCCTGATTTCTCAATAACTTGTTCTACGATTTCCGTTACGGACAAGTAATTTTGCATTTCAGTAAAGCCTTTAATCATCGCATAAAAATGTTCTGCTGAAGCAGCGGCTTTCCCTGTTAATCCCATAAACACAAGATCATTCATTGCATCAAAAATAGAGCGATCCTGATCGATGGCATAGCGTGCCATTTTTTCGAATGAGGTTGCACCAATACTACGCTTCGGTTCATTGATAATACGTGCAAGCGATAAATCATCGTCATTGTTCGCAATGAGACGCAAATAGGCTAATAAATCCTTTATTTCTTTACGATCATAGAACTTTGTACCACCGACAATTTGATAAGCCATATTAGACTTAACTAACACTTCCTCCATTACACGAGACTGTGCATTCGTGCGATATAAAATGGCAAAGTCATCAAATGAACGATTTTCCTTTTCCATCAACTGTTGAATCGTTTGTACGACAAACTGTGCTTCTTCCTGCTCATTATAAGCTTTGTACAAAGCAATCTTTTCACCATGTGCATTTTCGGTGCGCAGCTCTTTTGGGTAACGGCTTGTGTTATTTTGAATGACGTCATTTGCAGCTTGAAGGATGCGTTTTGTTGAGCGATAATTTTGCTCTAGCATAATGACTTTCGCATTCGGATAATCCTTTTCAAAAGACAGGATGTTCCCAATATCTGCGCCACGCCAGCGATAAATTGATTGATCCGAATCCCCTACTACGCAAATATTTTTAAATTTCTTCGCTAGTAATTGCACAAGTAAGTATTGGGATTTATTCGTATCTTGGTATTCATCAACATGGATATATTGAAATTTATTTTGATAAAATTCAAGCACTTCAGGTACTCGCTTAAATAATGTAATCGTCGTCATAATCAAGTCATCAAAATCAAGTGACTGATTGCGACGTAATCTTTTTTCATATCCTTTATAAACACGAGCAACCGTTTTTTCATAAGGATTTTGTTCATTAATTTGCCCTGCATATTCATCGGCAGTTATGCATTCGTTTTTTGCTGAGCTGATTGCATTTAAGATTGCCCGAGGTTCAAAACGCTTAGGGTCAATATTTTCATCCTTCAAGACATTTTTTATGACAGAAAGTTGGTCAGTAGAATCTAAAATCGAGAAATTACGCGAGATGCCAAGCTGCTCAATATTACGTCGTAAAATGCGTACACACATCGAGTGAAATGTTGATACCCACATGCTGTCGCCAGTACCATTTCCGAGAATACCATCTATACGCTCACGCATTTCACGAGCTGCTTTATTCGTGAACGTAATGGCTAAAATCTTCGAAGGGTATACTTCTTTTTCTATGATTAAATACGCAATACGATGCGTTAATACTCTTGTTTTTCCCGAACCAGCACCTGCCATAATTAGTAATGGCCCTTCTGTTGCTTTCACTGCTTTTTCCTGTTCAGGGTTCATACCTACTAATAAGTTTTTTGTTAAATGCTCCATTTCGCACCACCTTACAAACGTTTGTTCCTAATTATATCGCATTTTTTACGGCCTTAACAGTCGCAAGTGCAGCTTTTAAATCTTCATAAATAATATTTCCTACAACGACCGTATCAGCAAACTGTGCCATTTCTGCGGCTTGCTTTGTAGAAGTTATGCCACCACCGTAAAATAGCTTTGTATTTTGCAATTCATTTTTCACAGCACGTACCATTTCAATGTCGCCATATACACCGCTATATTCTAAATAAAATACAGGTAGCTTAAAGAAATTTTCAGCCATGCGCGCATACGCAACAACATCATCCACTGATAAATCTGTCTTTGCTTGTGTTACTTCTGCAACTTTACAATTTGGATTTAAAATACAATAACCTTCAGCGACTAACTCATCCCATACCATAATGTCTCCGTATTCTTTAATCGCCTCATGATGCAAATTTTTAATCCATTTCGGGTCATCACTATTTAATACCGTTGGAATAAAATAATAGTCATAGCCAGGTGTTACTGAATCAATCGTTGAAATTTCAAGCGCTATTGGTACTTCAAAGCGACGTACGCGGACAAGTAAATCTAAAACACCATCTAATGTTACCCCATCTGTTCCACCAACTAAAATGACATCTGTTCCAGATTCACAAATTTTTTCTAATGCTTCATCCGATATATCCTTTGCTGGATCTAGCTTGAACACATGTCTCCACTGTAAATAATCCATCTATTTTACCACCTATCATTTTCTATCTACTCGTTTACAAGTATAGCTTATGACTCTCGACAAAAAAATAAAAAAGCTGAGCAGAAACTCTACCCAGCCTCTTATCTACTATTCTTTTGGTGCTTGGAATGGCTTTTCATCTGGATACAAACGACCTAACATTTCATCATATGTATCATTTCCATAATCAAAGCATCGACGTACACGAGAAATCGTTGCTGTACTTGCCCCAGTCTCCTTTTTAATGGATTCATAGGTTTTCTTTAAACGTAATAAATGCGCTACCTCAAATCGTTGTGCTAGCGATTGAATCTCACTAATCGTACATAAATCATCAAAAAATTTATAGCATTCTTCAATGTCCTTCAGTTCTAATACTGCTTTAAATAACTGATCTGTTTGATGCCCTCGAATTTTTTCGATTTGCATGCAGTTTTCCTCCCTCTTACGGCTGCGTTTTCACCATTGCTTCTAACCCTGGTGAAGCTGGTACGAAATGAACCCATGTCTTTCCTGGAACTAGCTTCACAAGTTCACCAGTCTCTTCGACAGCCGTTGGTAATCCATCGATATTAGTCCATTTTACTTCTCTTAAATAACCATTTTGAAATACATACGCATTTCCACCAGAGGTTAAATCAATATCTTGGCGACCTACATCATCAATTGTTTGATGCTTCATTTCAAAAAATAAAACATTTGCAAATGTTAATGCTTCACCTGTCAACATATCCTTTGTTTCTACGCCTGCCGATTGTCGACCATAACGATTTGTTTCATGATCATATACATAGGTGTTGTGGAAAGAATTACTATTCCCATAGTAAATGTCAACTTGACTTGTTTCAACGCCTATTTTACCACGTTCATCGGGTTCATAAAAAGCCTGACGCACTTTTTCACTGTAATTCATTGAAGCGCCTACTTTTTCAGCACCATTTAATATATTTTCAGAAGTTATATAGGAATTGTGTGGGGCTACACGATCGTTAGAACGTTTAAATAGTGTGCCATCATAGTTCATCCCATTAATATTATCAACAACATTATTGCTAAGCATCGTTTTCGCCTCTGGACTATAGCCGTGTGCTACATAAAATGCACCAAGGCCCTTCGCCATATCAATAAAATAAGAACGAGCACTTCGGACCGGTCCAATATTTTCTGGTAATTCACTTTGATAGACTGCTAGGAAACGAGTGACATTTCCTTCTGCTAGCATTTCGTAAATAATATCTGCTGCTGCCAATCCTGATTGAGGACGAGCAGCAGGATGATTGTTAACAGTCACAATAATTGGACGCTGCGTCACTTCTTCTTTGACAGCCTCTCCCGTTAATGGGGCCACAATTATTTCTTCCTTCACAGGCTCTTCAATAGCTGGTTCATCATCTATTTTAGTTACGTCCTCTTCTGGTTCAGAGGCATCTTTAGAACATCCGCCGATAAACAAAGCGCTAAATGCTAGGCCAACTAGTAGTTTCTTTGATTTCAACACTTGCATTACTCTCCTTTAGTCAATACCGCCTCGATGTAAAAGTGTATGCTGCTGCTCTGGCGCTACAAAAAATGTGCTACTACACCTAACGCATAACTGCAGGTAATAATAATTTATTCTTCATTACATCGAAAATTCCTTTAGGTGTAATTCGAATATACGGTAAATGCGTAGATTGTAAAAATAGTAAAGTATAAATAGCGTCGCCTAGACGATAACCACGTTCTGCTAATGCTTGCTTTAAGGCAAGCTCTTTTACTGTAAGCTCCTCCACATCGCCTTGATATAGAAGACCACCAATTGCTAGCGGAACGGATGCGACAACTTCTCCTTTTTCTACAAGGACAATGCCCCCACGCATAGCCTTCATCTCTTCAAACGCTTTAAGCATATCGTCTTTATTTTTCCCGATAAGCAAAATATCCCCAGTGTTTGAATATGACGATGCAAAGCCTTGAACATTTGTTGCAAATCCTTTAATCATCGTATTAACATGCCAGTTTCCACTTCGGTTAATGAGCATTAAATAGCTTTCATCATGGTTTGCAAGCTGTCCTTCTCTTGTGATTAACGAATTATAAGGTTTTGTAATAACATCATTTACTAATTCAATCCCAAAAGGCATTGAAAATTGGAAGTCATGGGAAGTTAGTGAAAAATCCAATTCGAATGATGGAATTGCTTTATAGTCGATTGCATTAAAGCGATGCACTCGTTCGCCATCACGTTTTAACCAAACACCTTTTGACAGTACACTTTCTGGAACTGGATGCCATTCATCTTGCAAAATATTAAGCGAGGCGAAGCGACCAGTCGCAATAAAGCCATGTAAGTTTGACATATTGTAATAACGCGCAACATTATATGATGCCATTTGGTAAGCATCTATTGGTGAGACACCTGCATCTAAAGCGACTTGAATACATTTATCCATTACGCCATCTTGATGGAATGAAGGCGTTGAGCCATCAGTTGTCATCATTAGATGGTCGAAAATAGGTAGTTGTTTTTCTACGATTCCTTTTAATAGATTCGGTAAATCAGGGCGGATAGAAGAATGACGAAGCGTTACTGCAAATCCTTGCATAATCCGTCGCTCTACTTCTTCCACCGTCATCGCCTCATGATCGCCATCTGCACCAAGTAATTTCATACGCGCTAAAGTGCGTTCTGAAGCACCTGGGAAGTGGCCTTCAATCTTTTTGCCATGCGCCTTGGCCATTTGCATGCGATATAACATTAAATCATCACCATGCAATAATTTTGGCCAACCAGTTAGCTCGCCACCTAACAATACATCATCACGTTGTAACCATTCTAAAATAGAAGTATTTGAAAAAATTTCTTCTTCCTGTTCCATTTCAGTCTGTGAGTCAAACCGCGCCCACCAATAAAAAGAGAACGGTAACTTCTTTAACTCATCTAATATTGAAAACGCTTTCTTGTTCTCTAAAGATAATACAAAACTTAAATTATCTGAGATAAAAGCGGTAGTACCTAGTTGCCCACAAAAATCAGCAAAAGACTGTGGATGGTACAACTGGAACGGATGAACATGAGGTTCAATATAACCTGGAACAATCGTTTTATTCGTACAATCAACAATTTCTGTGCCTTCTATTAAAGGTGGCATTCTATCCCCCGCATAAACAATACGGTCTTCTGAAATCCAAATGTTTCCTACCACCCATTGCTTTAACATGCTATGTAAATAACGCGCATTTTTCAAGACAATATTAGGTGATTTTTTGCCATCTATGACAGCTATATGTTGACGCAATTGCGAAATTCTCCATGTTGGATCCATGTAAATCGCTCCTTCCTAATTTGCGTAAAATTTCATTGTGTAAATCCTACTTGAATTCACATACTACTATTGCATAAACGCTTATTTGTTTTCATTGCGCCTTTTGCGTAATGATTCGCATTTTGAATAGGACTCGTTATTTGACGCCTTTCAAAATCCGTGCCACATATCCTCTTTACTAAAAGACGATAAAATAATGCTGCTTTATGCAATCATCTTGTTTCAATCGTAACACAGCACTTTCATAAAGCAAAGTGCACCCCGCTTTATTTTTTCCACTATGACTAAAGGAGGAAATTATATGATGCAACAAGCAAATCTAAGTGATAAAAATGCCTTTTGCCGCTTTGCCCTTGGGACAAGTATGACGGCGTTTGGTATCGCTAAGGTATCTAGAAATCCTAGCTGTATGAAAGGACGACTTATGATTGCATTAGGAGCCATGAAAATGGCTGAAGGTATTTTTAAATATTGTCCTTCGAAGGCAATGTTGAACACAAATGTGGAAAATGCCATGAACACCTCTATGCAAAGTATGTTCAGTGGACAAAATTCTATGTCTTCTGAACAAAATTCTATGTCTTCTGAACAAATCAGTAAACTTATGAAGGATTTCTCCTCTGCTATTACTGGAAATTCGTCAGAACTAACAGCAAGTTTTAATTCATCTGACACCAGCACTTCAACACAAAATTCCTCAGACAGTAAAAATTCTACAAATAAAGCACAAAATCCTTCTTAGTCAAAGAAGCCGTCTCAATCAACATGAGACGGCTCCTTACTTTTTTAGAGAAATGATATGTCTATGAAAAATAATTATTTCAAGTAAAACTGTTATTTAAATGTACGCCAGCCGATATCTTTGCGGTAGAAAAAATTATCCCATTCTGCTGTTGCGATACCAGCATAAACTTTTTCTTGTGCTTCCTGTAAAGAAGATGCTTTAGCAGCAACAAGTAAAACGCGCCCGCCATTCCCTACAAACTTTCCATCTACATGCTTCGTACCTGCATGGTAGACAGCATGGGATGCAGATAATGCTTCTAAGTTCGGTAAGGCATTTCCTTTTACAACATCACCAGGATAGCCTTCAGCAGCAATGACAACACCTAACATAGCTTCGTTTGACCATTGCAAATCAAATGGTTTTTCATCCATTAATGCGCTCATAAACGCACCGAAATCGGATTTCATGCGTGGTAATACGACCTGTGTTTCTGGGTCACCAAAGCGGGCATTGAACTCGATTACTTTAGGGCCACTTTTCGTTAAAATAAGACCTGCATATAAAATGCCAGTAAATGAGACCCCGTCTGCTTCCATGCCTTTAACAGTAGGTTCAACAACTGTTTGATACGCTACATCTACTACATCCTGTGAAATTTGTGGTACAGGTGAATATGCACCCATTCCGCCAGTATTTGGTCCTTTATCGCCGTCATATGCACGTTTATGATCTTGTGCAATGACCATAGGATAAATTTGACCCTTGTGAACAAAGGACATAAAGGAGAACTCTTCACCATCAAGGAATTCTTCAATGACAACACGAGATGAAGATTCACCGAAACGTTGATTACCAATCATATCTTGCACTGCTTCAATCGCTTCTTCTTCCGTCATTGCTACAACAACACCTTTACCAGCTGCTAAGCCGTCTGCTTTAATAACGATTGGTGCTCCTTGTGCTTTAATATAGTTAATCGCTTTTTCTGCTTCTGTAAACGTCTCGTGGGTTGCTGTTGGGATATTATATTTATTCATAATATCTTTCGCATATGATTTGCTACTTTCAATTTGTGCAGCTGCCTTCGTCGGACCAAATACGCGTAGACCACGATGTGTAAAGAAATCCACGATTCCTTCTGCTAGTGGTTGCTCTGGACCAACAAATGTTAAATCTACTGCATTTTCTTTTGCAAATTGTGCAAGACCTGCAAAGTCCATTGTATCAATAGCAACAACCTCTACATCTTCTCGCATACCGTCGTTACCTGGTGCAACGAATACTTTTTCTACGGACGGAGAAATGCTAAACTGTTTGGCAATTGCATGCTCACGACCGCCACTTCCTATTACTAATACGTTCATAATTAGTGAATCCTCCTCTTTAAAGGTAAGGACTGTCTCATAAATCGCTCCACACTTTCTAGAAAAGTCCACTTCGCTTTCCGCGGCACAGTATTCGTTACTTGCTGTTTAGTGCGTCATACTGTCTTGTGCTGTTTCTGCTTAAGTCGACTTGTACTTGGATATGAAAAAATAGCATACTAGAAACACGTCCAGTATACTATTTTCTTCTATTAGGACAGACCCTTTGTTTTTTATCTATTTGTAAATTACTGCATATCTACTATTAATGCTTGAAATGACGTACACCTGTAAACACCATAGCAATGCCGTATTCATTTGCTTTATCAATTGAATCTTGGTCTTTAATAGAGCCACCTGGTTGAATAATCGCTGTAATACCTGCCGCATGCGCAGCCTCCACAGTATCACTCATAGGGAAGAATGCATCAGATGCTAGTGAAGCACCTTTCGCCTTATCACCCGCTTGCTCGAAAGCGATTTTTGCAGCACCTACTCGGTTCATTTGGCCAGCACCAACACCCAATGTCATTTGCGAATCTGTTACAACGATTGCATTTGATTTCACATGTTTAACTACAGACCAGCCAAGTTGTAATGCTTCCCATTCTTCCTCAGTCGGTTCTCTGTCTGTTACTACTTTAATGTCAGCGTCTGCAAAGCCATAGCTATCTGGCTCTTGTACAAGTAAACCACCTTCAACAGAAACAACGTTAAATTGATCTTTTTTAGCTTGCTCAAATGGAATTGTTAGTAATCGAATATTTTTCTTTTGTGTTAAAATGTCTAATGCTTCTTGAGAGAAAGCAGGTGCAATAATAATTTCTAAGAAAATATGGCTTAACTTTTCTGCAGTAGCCGCATCTACTTCCTGATTCAATGCAATAATACCACCGAAAATTGACGTAGAATCAGCTTCATATGCTTTATCAAAAGCTTCTTCTAGTGTTACGCCTGTACCAACACCACAAGGGTTCATATGCTTCACAGCAACCGCTGCAGGCATTTCAAACTCTTTTACGATTTGAAGTGCCGCGTTTCCATCTTGGATGTTATTATATGACAATTCTTTTCCGTGCAGTTGCGTTGCATACGCCAATGAGAAATCAGAACCAAGGCGTTTTTGATAAAAGGCTGCTTTTTGATGAGGATTTTCGCCATAACGTAAGTTTTGTTTTAACTCGTAAGTAAGCGTTAAGCTTTCAGGGAATGCTTCTTCAGTTAAATGATTCGAAATATAAGAATCATAAGCTGCTGTGTGACGGAAAACTTTTGCCGCTAGCTTACGACGTGTTTCAATTGTTGTAGCGCCAGTTGCTTTCAGTTCTTCTAATACTGTTGCATAGTCATTGCTATCTACAATAACTGTTACGTATTGATGGTTTTTAGCAGCAGAACGTAGCATAGTTGGCCCACCAATATCAATATTCTCGATGGCATCATCCCATGTTACATTAGGCTTTGAAATTGTTTCAACGAACGGATAAAGATTAACACATACAATTTCAATTGGTTCAATGCCGTGCTCATTCATTTGTGCTTGATGAGAAGCATCATCAAATTTCCCTAATAGTCCACCGTGAATCATTGGATTTAAAGTTTTCACACGACCATCTAAAATTTCTGGGAATTTTGTTACTTCATCCACTGCTGTTACAGCGACATCATTGTCTTGTAACATTTTTTTTGTACCACCAGTTGATAAAATTTCATAACCTAATGCCACTAATTCTTTTGCAAATTCTAAAATACCATCTTTATTGGAAACACTGATTAATGCACGTTTTGTCACAACGAAATCCTCCTAATTTGTCTCGTGTATAGCCACGAAAATATCTTACCAACTTGATTTAGCGGAGTTAGGTGCTAATTGAACGACTCGTTCTATTTGAGCGGAGTTCATCATAAATTGATCGAATCTTACGGGTAATTAGCGTTTCCCGTTACAATAAGCCAGACCTAACTACCTACCAATCTACTTTAATAATTGCTGTAATGCCTTTGTATATAGTACATGCTCTTCTTTATGAATAGCAGTTTCAGTTGCCTCGCGATCCCCTTCGATAACTTCAACAGCAGCTTGCGCAATAATAGGCCCTGTATCCATGCCTTCATCCACAAAATGCACCGTAACACCAGTCACCTTGACACCGTGCTCTATTGCTTGGCCAATCGCATCTTTTCCTGGAAAGGATGGTAATAGTGAAGGGTGGATATTAACGATACGCTGTGGATATGCCGCCAATAGCACCTCACTAATTAGACGCATATACCCTGCAAGCACAATCCACTGCACACCACATTCACGTAAAGCTTCAATAATAGCAGTTTCATATTCTACTTTCGAGGCAAATTGTTTTGGGCTCAAAGCTAGCACTGGGATGCCAAATTGTTGAGCACGTGTAACGACAAATGCAGTAGGCTTATCTGTTACAACAAGCTCAACCTTTGCATGTAATTCTCCACGTTCAATCGCTTCTTGTATAGCTTGAAAATTACTGCCGCTTCCTGAAGCAAATACGGCAATTTTAACTGGTGCAGTCATTACACTAAACTCCCATCATGTGAGCCGTTAAATACAACACCCTCGCCTTTCACAACGCGACCGATTTTGTACGCTTTTTCACCATTCGCTTGTGCTGTAGCAATTACTTTCTCTGCTTCTGCTGCTGGTACAGCCAACACGAAACCAATACCCATATTGAAAACATTGTATAAATCTTTGTCCTCAAGCTGACCTTTTTCCTTTAAAAATTCGAAAATACGAAGAACTGGCCAAGAACCTAAGTCAATTTCTGTTGCTAAGCCCTCTGGCATCATACGTGGAAGGTTTTCATAGAAGCCGCCACCTGTTACGTGTGCGCACCCATGAACGTCAGCTGCTTTTAAAGCTGCAAGTACTGGTTTTGCATATAACTTAGTTGGTACTAGAAGCGCTTCACCAATTGGACCTAAATCTTCGAAGCCTTCAACAACTGCGTCTACTGCATAGCCGTTGTCAGCGAAAACAATTTTACGTACTAATGAATAGCCGTTTGAATGGACACCACTTGAAGCTAATCCAACAAGCACGTCACCTTCGACGATATTTTCACCTGTTACGATTGCCGATTTTTCACATGCGCCTACAGCGAACCCTGCTAAATCATACTCATCTTCTTCATAAAGGCCAGGCATCTCAGCAGTCTCACCACCGATTAAGGCAGCACCAGATTGTACACAGCCATCTGCAACACCTTTCACGATTTGTTCGATCTTCGCTGGCTCTGCTTTACCAAGTGCCACATAATCTAAAAAGTAAAGTGGCTCTGCACCTTGCGCTACGATATCATTTACACACATAGCAACACAGTCCACGCCAATTGTATCGTGCTTGTCTACCATAAATGCTAATTTTAATTTTGTCCCAACACCATCTGTACCTGAAATGAGAACAGGTTCTTTAAGATTTAGTTCTGACAAGTCAAACATACCACCAAAGCCACCAAACGTACCCATCACACCTAGTCGATTTGTACGTTCAACGTGAGACTTCATTCGTTTTACAGCTTCGTAGCCTGCTTCAATATTTACACCTGCTTGTTCATATGCCTTTGACATGCAGAGATCCTCCTTTAAATTATTTACGCAGCAGTCCATTACTTTTAAAAGTAGAGGACATATGCATGTTCCACATTCAGTGAGGAATCGTAATCCTTACTCAATGTTATTCCACCTTCAGCGGATACCCACCAAATAACTGTGGGCAGTCCGACAAGGTTTCATCCATTAACATACACTTAGCGTAAAAGTTCTTTTTCATGTGGTAAGATTGTATCTGGGAAAATTTCAGTTGGGTATTTGCTTGTAAAGCATGCTAGGCAAAGACCTTTGTTCTCATCCTCAAATGGACGTGCTATCGTTTCTACCATACCTTCAACGGAAAGGAATGTTATTGAATCAGCACCGATCGCTTCTCGGATTTCATCTACACTATGACTCGAAGCAATAAGTTCTTCATGTGTCGAAGTATCAATGCCGTAATAACAAGGGTCAGTCATTGGTGGAGAAGAAATAACTACATGCACCTCAGCTGCACCAGCATCTTTCAGCATTTTGACAATACGACGTGAAGTAGTACCGCGCACAATCGAATCATCTACCATCACAACACGTTTTCCTTTGACAACTTGAACTACAGGTGAAAGCTTCATTTTTACACCGCGTTCACGTAATTCTTGCGTCGGTTGAATGAACGTACGGCCAACATAACGATTTTTAATTAAACCCAACTCATACGGAATACCACTTTCTTCAGCAAAGCCAATTGCTGCAGAAATACTTGAATCAGGTACACCTGTTACGACATCCGCTTCAATATGTGCACATTCACGTGCAAGTTGTTTCCCCATACGTTTACGTGCCATATGCACATTAATACCGTCAATATCAGAATCTGGACGTGCTAAGTATACATATTCCATCGCACACATTGCGCGATTTTCCATATTAGCAAAACGGTCAGATTTTACGCCCTCATCGTTTATAATTAATAATTCCCCTGGTTCCACAGAACGAACAAACTCTGCCCCTATTAAATCAAACGCACAAGTTTCAGAAGCAACAACCCAACCATCTCCTAGCTTTCCAAGAGATAATGGACGTAAACCATGTGGATCACGTGCAACAAGCATTTCATCTTTTGTCATAATTAAGAACGAATACGCACCCTTTAGTAATGAAAGGGCATTTTTCACCTTCGCTCGGAATGGTGAATGCGAGCTTTTCTTAATAAGATGCGCTAACACTTCTGTATCTGAGCTAGAGTGAAAAATACTACCTTGACGCTCTAGATATTGCTTTAAGTGTGTCGCATTGACTAAGTTACCGTTATGAGCAATTGAAAGGCTACCTGTAGATGAATGAAATAGTAATGGCTGTACATTTTCGATACCGCCACCACCAGCAGTCGTATAACGAACATGCGCAATAGCCGCTTTTCCGTCCACTGCCTTTAACTTCTCTTCATTGAAAACATCATTCACTAATCCTTCACCTTTCACCGCGCGAAGGTGAAGACCGTCAGAAACGACGATACCAGCACCTTCTTGTCCACGGTGTTGAAGAGCATGAAGCCCGTAATAACTAAGGTGTGCTGGATTTGGATTGCCCCAAATACCAAACACCCCACATTCTTCGTTTAAGCCTCTGAGTTCAGCAAGCATGGGATTGCTCCTTTCCAATTAGAACGGAATTCCTCCACTGTACCTTCTACAAGCACACCGTTGTCCCCGTTGATTTTAACAAGTGCATCGTTCGTTACGACACCGATTTTCAGTGCACCTTCTACTGTTTCTACAAATGCAGCTGCATTTTCTTCTTTGACAGTTACAACAAAACGGGATTGTGTTTCACTGAATAGAGCCGTTGTTGCAGAACCTGTTAACGTTACATCAATACCAAGACCTTGCGCACCAAAAGTAGTTTCTGCAAGTGCTACAGCAAGTCCACCCTCTGCTACGTCATGCGCAGATTGTACAAGTCCCGCTTTAATCGCTTTTAGCAATGCTTGTTGGCGTGCTGCCTCCACAGCTAAGTCTATAGCTGGTGCTTTTCCTGAGATTACACCATTATTTAATAATTTTTGAAGCTCAGAGCCACCGAATTCAGTTTTCGTTTCACCAATAACGAATACGACATCACCAGTCGCTTTTACATCTTGCGTTGTTACATGTGCTAAATCTTCTATTAGTCCTACCATACCAATTGTTGGTGTTGGATAAACAGCTTCTCCTGAACGTTCGTTGTAAAGTGATACGTTACCACCGATTACTGGTGCATTTAATGCTGTACAAGCAGCAGAAATACCATCAGCAGATTTTTCAATTTGCCAAAAGATTTCTGGCTTCTCTGGATTACCGAAGTTTAAGCAGTCTGTAATTGCAAGTGGTGTACCACCCGTTGCCACAATGTTACGAGCCGCTTCTGCTACTGCAATGGCACCGCCCACTTCAGGATCAAGGTAAATGTAGCGAGAGTTACAGTCTGTTGTCATCGCAAGACCTTTGTTCGTACCACGCACACGGATAACTGCAGCATCTGAACCAGGTGCCACAACTGTTGACGTACGTACTTGATAATCATATTGATCATAAACCCATTCTTTTGAAGCAATTGTTGGTGCTTTTAAAAGCGCGTTTAATGTTTCTTTGTAATCTGTTATAGCTGGCTCAGCGTTGTCGATTGCTTGGAATTCTGCATAGTATGCAGGCTCAGCAGAAGGCTTATGGTAAACTGGCGCATCTTCCGCAAGTGCATCCGCTGGTACATTCGCTACAACTTCACCGTTGTGAAGTAAACGAAGCATTTTATCGTCTGTAACGACACCAATTGCTACTGCATCTAAATCATATTTATCGAATATCGCTTTAATTTCATCTTCGCGACCTTTTTTCACAACTAATAACATACGCTCTTGAGATTCGGATAGCATCATCTCGTAAGCAGTCATGCCTGTTTCACGTTGAGGTACTAAATCTAAGTTCATTTCTACACCAGATCCAGCTTTAGAAGCCATCTCTGCTGAAGAAGAAGTAAGACCCGCAGCACCCATATCCTGAATACCAACTAAAGCATCCGATTTTACAACTTCTAAGCAAGCTTCAAGTAGTAGCTTTTCCATAAATGGGTCCCCTACTTGCACAGCTGGACGTTGGTTTTCTGATTCCTCTGTTAATTCTTCAGATGCAAATGTCGCACCATGAATTCCATCACGACCAGTTTTTGCACCTACGTACATAACTGTATTTCCTACACCTGCGGCAATACCGCGTTGAATATCTTTGTGGTCAATTAAACCAACACACATTGCGTTCACTAGTGGATTTCCTTCGTAGCAAGGGTCGAATTGAATTTCGCCACCAACCGTTGGAATCCCAATACAGTTACCATATCCAGCAATACCTGCAACAACTTCTTCAAATAAATATTTACCACGTGCTGATTTCAACTCACCAAAGCGTAGTGAATTTAGCATCGCGATTGGACGTGCACCCATTGAGAATACGTCACGAATAATGCCGCCTACACCTGTTGCTGCACCTTGATAAGGCTCGATTGCTGAAGGATGGTTATGTGATTCCATTTTAAATACAACTGCTTGCTCGTCACCAATATCTACAATACCTGCACCTTCACCAGGACCTTGTAATACTTGTGGTCCCTTTGTAGGGAATTTACGTAAAACTGGTTTCGAATTTTTGTATGAGCAGTGTTCAGACCACATTACTGAGAAAAGACCTGTCTCTGTCCAGTTTGGTAGACGGCCTAAAATACCTTCTACCATTGCAAATTCTTCGTCTGACATCCCCATTCCAGCGTATAGCTTTTCATCTTTAATTTGCTGTGCTGTTGGCTCAAACTTAGTTGTTGACATGATTTTCCCTCCACTGCTTCACAATTGATTTAAATACTGCTAGACCGTCTGCTCCACCCACTAGTGCATCGACAGCTCTTTCTGGGTGAGGCATCATTCCTAATACATTTCCGCGCTCGTTAATAATCCCTGCGATATCTTCTAAAGAACCGTTTGGATTTTCTCCTGAGTATGTGAACACGATTTGATTGTTATCTTTTAGTTTTTGTAATGTTTCCTCATCACAGTAGTAATTGCCTTCACCGTGTGCGATTGGAATATTAATTACTTGACCTTGCTCATATTGATTTGTGAATAATGTATTGTTGTTTTCAACTTTAAGCTGTATAGTACGACACATGAATTTAAGATTTTTATTGCGAAGTAAAGCACCAGGCAATAATCCTGCCTCAGTAAGAATTTGGAACCCGTTACAAACGCCTAATACGGGCTTACCAGCATCTGCTGCTTTTTTAACTTCAGCCATAATGTTTGATTGGTTTGCCATAGCGCCACAACGTAAGTAGTCGCCATAAGAGAAACCACCAGGTACTAAAATACCGTCAAAGCCACTTAAATCTGATTCTGTATGCCATACATATTCTACTTCTTCACCTAGTTCGTCTTTAATCGCATGATACATATCGATGTCACAGTTTGACCCAGGGAATACGAGTACTGCGAATTTCATGATTAGTTAGCCTCCTCGACTTCGTAACGGTAGTCCTCAATTACTACATTTGTTAAAACTTTTTCACACATTTCTTTAACTAGAGTATCTATATCACGCGCTGAATCTCCAACAGTTAGTTCAAGATATTTACCGATACGTAAATCTTCTACTTCACCATAGCCCATTTTTGCTAAAGAACCTTGTACTGCTGAACCTTGTGGATCTAGAATACTCTCACGTAATGTTACGTAAATTTTAACTTTTTTCATTGTTATTTGCCTCCGAGTCTAGAAAGAATAATAGTATATACTTCAGTTAAATTACCAAGGTCTCGACGAAAGACATCTTTGTCCAACTTTTGCTTTGTTTTTGTATCCCAAAGTCTGCACGTATCTGGTGAAATTTCATCTGCCAGTAGGACATCTCCGTTTGTGTCACGTCCAAATTCCAGTTTAAAATCAATTAGCGTGACATCAACATCAGCGAAAATCGGTTGCAGTACTTTATTAACTGCTAATGCACCATCATACATAGCTGTTACTTCTTGCGCTGTTGCTAAGTCAAGTACATCAATATGCTCCGTTGTAATAAATGGATCGCCTAACGCATCATCCTTATAATAAAATTCAACGATTGGGCGTTTTAATGGTGTGCCTTCTTCAAAGCCAAGACGTTTTGCTAAGCTACCTGCCGCGATGTTACGTACGACAACCTCAATTGGAATAATATCAACCTTTTTCACTAGTTGTTCCGTAGCAGACAATTGTTTTACGAAATGTGACGCAATTCCGTTAGCTTTTAATTTTTCGAAAATTAAGGAGGTAATGCGGTTATTTAACACGCCTTTGCCTTCAATCTCTTCTTTTTTCTCACCATTAAATGCAGTTGCACTATCTTTGTATTCTACTAAAAGTATAGTAGGCTCTTCTGTCGCATATAATTTTTTGGCTTTACCTTCATACAAAAGTTGGTCTTTCGTCATTTCGTCATTCCCCCAGATTATTATGAAATACGCCTCGACGTATTGATGTTATGGATTTTGAATCTGGGATAAGATTCAAAACCCGTAACATCCGTCGTGGCACTAACTGTCTATCGTTTCAATACGGTTAGTTAAGTCCAAGACGTTCAAAAATCATGTCTACATGCTGTAAGTGGTAGTTGTAATCAAAGCACTCATCTAACTCTTCCTTCGTTAAGTATGAAGTGATTTTTTCACTTCCATCAACTAACGTACGGAATTGTACTTGCTCGTCCCACGCCTGCATCGCTAATGGCTGAACTGTATCATACGCTTCTTCACGTACTAATCCTTTATCGATTAGTGCTAATAAAATGCGTTGAGAGTAAATTAGCCCAAATGTTCGACCCATATTACGTTTCATGTTTTCAGGGAATACTGTTAAATTTTTCACGATGTTACCGAAGCGATTTAACATATAGTTCAATGTAATTGTCGCATCCGGTAAAATAACGCGCTCAGCAGATGAATGTGAAATATCACGCTCATGCCATAACGCTACGTTTTCATAAGCTGTCACCATGTAACCACGCATTAAACGTGACATACCAACCATGTTCTCAGAACCGATTGGATTACGTTTATGCGGCATAGCAGATGAACCCTTTTGCCCTTTCGCAAAGGCTTCTTCTACTTCTCTCGTTTCTGATTTTTGCAAACCACGAATTTCAGTTGCGAACTTTTCGATTGATGTTGCAATTAATGCAAGAGCACTCAAATATTGTGCATGTCGATCACGCTGTAATGTTTGCGTAGAAATCGGCGATGCTGCAAGCCCTAATTTATCACAAACATATTGTTCAACACGTGGGTCAATATTTGCATACGTGCCAACTGCGCCAGACATCTTACCTGTTTCAATTACAGCTGCAGCTGCATCAAAACGTTCTAAGTTACGCTTCATCTCTTCATACCATAAGCCTAATTTTAAACCGAATGTTGTTGGTTCCGCATGCACACCATGTGTACGGCCCATCATAACGGTATGCTTATGCTCTTTTGCTTTTGCTGCAATAATATCAATAAAATTCACAATATCTTTTCTTAAAATATTATTTGCTTGTTTAATCACGTAAGAAAGGGCTGTGTCCACAACATCTGTTGAAGTTAAACCGTAGTGCACCCATTTCCGTTCTTCGCCTAGTGTTTCAGATACAGCACGTGTAAAGGCAACTACATCGTGACGTGTTTCTTTCTCAATTTCTAAAATACGATTTACATCAAATGAAGCATTTTCACGAATTTTAGCTACATCTTCTTTTGGAATATCGCCAATTTCTGCCCAAGCCTCACATGCTAAAATTTCAACCTCTAGCCAAGCTTGGTATTTATTTTGTTCTGTCCAAATTGCACCCATCTCAGGTCTTGTGTAACGTTCAATCATCGCTTATCTCCTTCTATTCTGACCAAATGCCAGAACTCTCGATTTGTTGTAGTGTTGCTTCTAAGTCTTTTGTCATAATCGTTACGTGGCCCATTTTACGGTTCACCTTAGCTTCAGCTTTCCCATAAAGATGTAATGACCATTCAGGATATTTTGCAATTGAGTTACTAAGTGGCATAACATGCTGCCCTAATACATTCACCATTATAGATGGCGCCCAAAGTTGTGGTTTACGCAATGGCCAACCACAAATAGCACGGATATGCTGATGGAATTGTGATATATTACATGCCTCTATCGAATAGTGACCAGAATTATGAGGTCTCGGTGCTAGTTCATTAATAATAATGTCGCCATTTTCTAAAACAAACATTTCTACTGCCAGCGTCCCTACTAGATTTAAGTAATCAGCTATTTTTATAGCCTCTTGTTCAGCAGCCTGTGCTGTCGCCTCTTGGATGCGAGCTGGTACAATTGTTTCGTGTAAAATATGATGAACATGAATGTTTTCACCAACTGGCTGACAATATAATTCGCCATCACCGTTTCGTTGTACAATAACTGATACTTCTTTCACAAAAGGTACGAAACCTTCAGCAATACATTGTGAATGAGCAAAAAGCCCTTTTGCCAATGGTAAATCTGCTGCTGAATTTAGAAGTTGCTGCCCTTTGCCATCATAACCACCTCTTGCAGTTTTTACGATACATGGGTAGTTAATCTGGTCAATGCTAGCTACTAACTCCTCATATGTATTTGCTACGATATAAGGAGCTACTGGACAGCCTGCTTTAACGATTGCTTCCTTCTCAGTCACACGGTTTTGTGTAATGCGTACTAATTCTGCTCCTTGTGGTACATAAGCCATTTGAGTTAAACGTTTTAAGCCTTCGTAATCGATATTTTCAAACTCATACGTAATAACGTCACTGACTTCGGCAAGTTCCTCGAGTGCAGCCTCATCATCGTAAGGTGCCACAATTCGAATATCTGCAACCTGTCCACATGGTGAATCCATTGTCGGTTCAAGAACAGCTATTTTAAAGCCTGCTTCCTTAGCAGCTAGTGCCATCATACGGCCAAGCTGTCCTCCTCCGATAATTCCTATCGTTTGTCCAGGATATATAATTTTTGTCACACTAAGTCACCTGTGCTTTCCAATACTTGTTGCTTCGTCGCCTCGCGTCTAGCATCTAGTTTATTAGCAAGCTCTACGTCTGTTGTCGACAAAATTTGCGCTGCAAGTAAGCCAGCATTTGTCGCACCTGCTTTTCCAATTGCCACAGTTGCTACAGGTACACCACCTGGCATTTGAACAATTGATAAGAGTGAATCAAGACCATTAAGTGCACGAGATTGTACAGGCACTCCAATGACAGGTAAGGTTGTTTTAGCTGCTACCATACCCGGCAAATGCGCCGCACCACCAGCACCTGCAATAATCACCTGAATACCTCGCCCACGTGCTGCCTCTGCGTACTCAAACATTAAATCAGGCGTACGATGTGCAGATACTACTTTTTTCTCGTACGGTACTTGTAATTCATCTAAAATATCACACGCATGTTTCATAGTTTCCCAGTCACTTGAACTACCCATAATGACACCGATTTTCGGATTCATGAATTGTCGCTCCTTTTAAACGATAGAAAAATGATCGATTATTGTGCAAGCCTCTATTATTCAATAGTCACTGCATTTCTTTACTTTTTGAACAAAGAAAATCCTCAAATAAGCTACTCTCTACAATACACGTGAAAGCAGCCTACTTGAGGACTTATTATGAAAAGAATATGCAGATTTAGACATCTGTACACACATCTTCCCGTAACATGCCAAAAGTTGCTTTCCCGCATAGTCCAGCATTTACGGTGCCGGGTAGAGACACTAGAGCCAATCCTCTAGCATATATGGGGATTTAATTGTTTTCCTTATCACATTTTAACAATTGCAAACACTGACGTCAATGCTAAAATGCGAACAATTTATTTTCGGCATTAATTATTGTTCGGTTTTAAGTCGTGTTTATTCAGAATCTTGACACAACATTGCTTTAAATTGTATTTTTTGACGTAAATACGTTGGTTCACCATTCACTAGATGAAAGATAGGCTCTTCTTTCCGTCCCATCGCTATATAGCCATCCTGACGCATTCTTTCTAAACATTGATCAATTGTTTCATTTTCTTCTACTTCATACCAAATTTGCTTTTTCCCCAAACCGTTCTTCCTTCCAATCACTTGTCATTTTTATTCTTCCTTACTTGTACTCCATTATACCCGATTTGACTCATTCAAAATGTACAAAATTGTAACAATTACTACCGCCGCAATAATCCGAAAGATATGTAAACAACAGCGGAGGTTATCCTCATATTTCATATCCAATATTGTTATTACATTCTAAAAAAATGAAAAAACAAAAAAGCCAAGGGATATATCCTTGGCTTTTTTTTATTGCCTAGCGACGTCCTACTCTCACAGGGGGAAGCCCCCAACTACCATCGGCGCTAAAGAGCTTAACTTCCGTGTTCGGTATGGGAACGGGTGTGACCTCT
>NZ_JBIWDT010000009.1:0-81717 GCF_044762185.1 Lysinibacillus sp. NPDC097162
ACTCTCCATAAAAGAAATTTGATTAGCTCAAATTGTTTTGCTGGCATCAATTTTGATGTCCAAAATTTTGTTTCGTTCACTAACGAAGTTAGCTACTAAAAACTATATTGATTACGTTTTGCTTGTTCAGTTTTCAAGGTTCATTTCGTTGCACTTTGTTTTCAGCAACTTTTATATAATAACATTTTCGATATTCTTTGTCAACAACTTTTTTGAGATGTTATTCTCTTTTCAGAAGCGACAACTTTTATATCTTATCACTCCAAAGTGTTAATGTCAACACTTTTTTATGATGTTATTTAAAGCTTGTAGTACTTATTGTTGAGTCGTCTTAGCGACAAGTAATAATTTATCACGATTCTACAATCTCTGCAAGTGTTTTTCTACAAAAAATATTAATTTATAAAAAAAACTTCATTAGTAAGCTATTAATAGTATCATTGTTTTTTAAGTTTACATGAGAACCTTCCTATATATAGGTTTTTGTATATTTGTATTTTACATACACGTTGGAACCTCGTTTACCTCGTATGCTAATAAGGACAGCTACACAATATATAAAGGATATTTTCGTAATATATTTTGAATATCTTTTATCGTTAATATTACTTCCTCATTTTTTCTAGAACGTGTTCGTATAAAAAAATCCCACCATCACGTAGCTATTCCCATACCAATTTCGATTTTCCTTCTACTGATATAGCCATTCTTTCTTTTGCGTCTATTACTTTTTTCAAACATTTGCTGTTTGCTGTCCACTGTGGCATAACGAAAACCACAGCAGACAGCATATATTCAGATCACCAATGTCTAACGTCTGAAATTCAGCAAAACATAAAATTTAAAACGGAAAGAAGAATGGAACTGCTAGCATCATTACAATAAACATAACAACTTGTAACGGTACGCCAATCTTTACAAAATCCATAAATTTATAGCCACCCGCCGTCATAACAAGTGCGTTGGTTGGGGAGGCAATTGGCGTGGCAAACGCCATACTCGCTGCAACAGCTACACCAATCATAAATGTTGTGGGATTTGCATCCATTGCAATCGCTGCATTCATAGCAATTGGCGCAAACAGAACAGCAGTTGCCGTATTACTAATAAATTGGCCAAAAATTACTGTTAATATATATATCCCTATCAGCACCCCATATGGACCATAGCTACCGAGAGCATCAATAATACCATCTGATAAAATAACCATTCCGCCTGTTTTCTCTAGTGCGGTTGCCATTGGAAGCATCGCCGCGACGAGCACAATACTTTCAAAATTTATATTACTATACGCATCTTCCATATTTCGCAAACAGCCCGTTATAATCATCAAAACCGCTCCTATCATAACGGAAATCACAGCCGGAAAAACTTCAAACGCCATTAATCCAACCATCAATAACATAATCGCACCCGCTATACCAGCCTTACCAGTAGCTGCCGCAACACTCGCATGCTCCTTCGGCTGACCAACTACAACAACATCCTGCGTCTCTCTAGCAAGCACTAATATTTCATCCCATGCACCTTGCACTAAAATGGCATCCCCAAATTTCAACTTATGCTTAACCATATCCTGTAGCTTATAGCCACCTCTATGGTTAATACCAATAATATTGAGATTATACTTTTCACGGAATCCAAGTGAACTTACTGTTTCATTAATGAAACTAGAATTTGGTGTTAATAAGACCTCCGCAATACCAAGGTGCTTTGTTACTAATTCATCTGCCTCATTCTCTGTTAATTCCTGCATCACTAAGCCATAATCTGCAGCCAAGCAAGCAATATCCTCTTCCTCACCTTGTACATAGAGTTCATCTAAGGCATGTATAACACTTGTTGGACCAGCCATTTCTTGATAAGTCATAGGGAGTAAATTGATACCATCCTGTGATTTACGTTGAATTTTCATCATACAGAGCGCGTATTTTGCAGGAAGCTTTAATTCTGCTAGTGATATACCGATAATGGTAGAATCTTCAGGCACAAACATTTTAAACAGTCGATTGTTTAAATCATATTGTTTAACAATTTTCTTTGGTGAGAGCTTGTAACCAGAAGATGTTTGTGTTTTATTTTTATCATGTGGTAGCAATATATTGCGCACGAGCACCAAATATAAAATCCCTGCAATCATCCCAACAATGCCAATGGGTGTTACCTCAAAAAACCCTAGCTTCTGATAGCCACGATCGACCAAAAGCTGACTGACAATTAAATTTGGTGGAGATGCAATTAACGTCATTAACCCCGATAGACTAGCTACATAAGAAAGTGGTAGCAAAAACTTTGAAGGACTTTCTTTCATACTAATTGCAATACTCACAACAATAGGCATCATTAAGGCGACTGTCCCCGTATTACTCATAAAGGCACCTACAGAGCCCACAATAATGAGCAATAATACAAATAGCTTTAACTCACTATTCCCCGACCATTTCATTAATAATTGTCCAGCCATTGCCGCAAGCCCTGTACGCAATATACCCGCGCCAACAACAAAAAGTCCCGCGATCATAAGAACAACTGAATTTGAAAAGCCTGCTAAAGCTTCCGCAGGTGTTAAAATATCAGCGATAACAAATGCGAGAAGTGACACGATAGCAACAAAATCAGCGCGCACTCGATTTGTCATAAATGCAAAAATCGTCATTCCTAAAATAAGAAATGTTAATGTAAGCTGCACGTTAAACATTCCCTTCTATCTATAGTAACAACTATATTCTATACGAAAAAAAGCATAAATAACGGATCTCCCCCTATTTATGCTTTTTCTGTAATATTTAATTTGTAAATAAATGCACAATTACTATTAATATCGCATCCAATACCTTTGTTACTATAAAAGAATGCCCTCACGTACTACGACTTGCCCTTTTTTAATAACAGTATGCGTATGATTCATGCCGTAAAAATATTGTAGTTGCTTGTAATTAGCAACGTCCAATATGATGACGTCAGCTTGCTTCCCTGCTTCAAGTGTCCCAATTTCATGACCTCTGTTAAGTGCACAAGCAGCATTAATCGTCGTAGCAGTTAACACTTCCTCTAGTGTCAAACCCATATGCATACAAGCTAAATTCATAATAAATGGCAAACTCATTGTCGGAGATGAACCCGGATTAAAGTCTGTTGATATAGCTACAGGTACCCCTTCATCAATCATCAAACGCCCTCTCGCAAATGGCGCGCGCAAGAAGAAGGCAGTTCCAGGTAGCAATACCGCAATCGTACCAGCTGTAGCCATGTTTTGAATTCCTTCATCAGAGGCTACTAACAAATGCTCCGCCGAGATGGCTCCCACTTCAGCGGCTAACTCCGCTCCATTATAAGGCTCTATTTCGTCAGCATGTATTTTCGGTGTCAGCCCAAGCGCTTTGCCAGCCTCTAAAATACGTCGGGATTGCAGTGGAGTAAATACCCCGTTTTCACAAAATACATCGTTAAATTCTGCGAGCTTTAGTTCTGCCACTTTTGGCAACATATGATGAATAACAACATCGACAAATTCATCTTCGCGACCTTTAAAATCGCGCGGCACCGCATGTGCACCCATAAAGGTACTGATGACGTCTACAGCATGTGTGTCTTGTAGCTTTTTCGCTACCTCCAATTGTTTCTTTTCCGTTTCCCAATCTAAACCGTAGCCCGATTTTGCCTCAACGGTTGTCACACCATGCTTTAAAAATACATCTAAATGTTGCATCGTCTTTTCATATAACACTTCAAAACTTGTTTCTCGTGTACGCTTTGTCGTAGCATGAATGCCGCCACCAGCATTCATAATGTCCATATAAGTGGAACCATTAAGTCGCATATTGAATTCCTGCTCACGTGTACCACCATGTACTAAATGCGTATGACAATCCACTAAACCAGGCATCACAATCTTCCCAGTGGCATCAATAACATCCGCTACCTCTACTAAATGTGGGAAATCTATTGCTAACTGCTCATAAGACCCAACAGCGACTATACGATTTTCTTGCAACAGCACACTGGCATTTTCTATTACTGCGATATCTCGCATTTGTTCTTTTATCCGAGGACCTTGTACTGTGTTTTTTAACGTAATGACTTCATTCGCATTTTTAATCAAAATGGTCATTTCACATCATCCTTTAACATCGGCATGCGGACACCTTTGTTCTTTGCCGTATTAATAGCAATTTCATAGCCTGCATCAGCATGGCGCACAATGCCCATTCCTGGGTCGGAAATCAACACGCGTGCAATTTTCTCAGCTGCTAGCGTTGAGCCATCTGCCACTAACACTTGACCTGCGTGCTGAGAATAACCCATTCCTACGCCTCCGCCATGGTGGACACTAACCCAGCTTGCTCCACTCGCCGTATTGACAAGTGCATTTAAAATCGGCCAATCTGATACAGCGTCTGAGCCATCAAGCATTCCTTCTGTTTCACGATTTGGCGATGCCACAGAGCCAGAATCTAAATGGTCGCGACCAAAAACAATTGGTGCAGATAACTCACCATTCGCTACCATTTCATTGACCTTCAATGCAAAGCGATGACGATCACCGTAGCCTAACCAGCAAATACGAGCAGGTAGCCCTTGCCATTTCACCATTTTTTGCGCCATATCAATCCAATTGACAAGCCCTTCGTCTTCCGCAAACATTTCTTTTGCTAAAGCATCTGTTTTATAAATATCCTCTGGGTTTCCAGAAAGGGCTGCCCAACGGAATGGTCCCTTACCCTCACAAAACAGAGGACGAATATATGCTGGCACAAAGCCTGGGAAGTCAAAGGCATTCGTGACACCCATCTCTTTCGCATAAGCACGGATGTTATTACCGTAATCAAATACTTCTGCACCAGCCTGTTGAAATTCAAGCATTGTACGAACATGCTCTGCCATCGTTTCTTTTGCCTTTTGCTCATATGTTTTAACATCATTTTTGCGTAATTCTAACGCTTCTTCAAAGGTCATGCCATTCGGTACATAACCATTAATCGGGTCATGTGCAGATGTTTGGTCTGTCACAAAATCCGGAATAATCCCTCGATTCAATAGCTCCCGATTAATATCTGCGCAGTTGCCGACAAGACCAATAGACGCAGGCTCTTGCTGATCACGTAATTTATTGACTAACGCAATTGCCTCATCTACTGTCTCAACAAGATAATCACAGTATCCTTCTTTTATTTTGCGTTCTATGCGCGCACGTTCCACCTCAACGACTAAAATGACTGCACCAGCCATTTTCCCAGCTAAAGGCTGTGCACCACTCATGCCGCCCATACCACCAGTAAGAATGAATTTACCACGTAAATCAGCAGTCCCAAACACTTTCTTCCCAGCCTCTACAAACGATAAATATGTTCCTTGTAAAATCCCTTGAGCACCAATATAAATCCAGCTACCAGCTGTCATTTGACCATACATCATTAAATCACGGTCTTCTAGCTCGTAGAAATGCTCCCAATTCGACCATGCAGGCACTAAGTTTGAATTGGCTATTAAGACGCGTGGTGCATGTTCATGTGTACGGAAGACAGCTACTGGCTTTCCTGATTGAATAAGAAGAGTTTCATCATTCTCTAATTCTTTTAAAGAGGCTATGATTTGTTCGTAGCTTTGCCAGTTCCGTGCTGCTTTACCTATGCCTCCATATACGATGAGCTCATCAGGATTTTCCGCAACTTCAGGATCCAGATTATTCATCAGCATGCGCATTGCCGCCTCTTGTGTCCATCCTTTACAAGAGAGCACTGTTCCCCTTGGTGCACGAATCGTTGTTGGTGTTTTCATACTGCCATCCCCTTTGCTTTTATTTTGCTAACATTACTAAATCATCACTTGCCAATAAGTACTTCGCTAATGCTTCAATTTCATCGCCGATAGGTTGATCTGCTAATAATGGTGGACAGAATTCACGTACTTTTTCTAAATACGACCTTGTTGTCGGAGATAATTGCTCCTCTGCCTTGTCTAAATGAATAGCTTGCGAAGCACAAATCATTTCTATCGCAATCACCCGTGCAGCATTGTGTACAATTTGTCGCACTTGTCGAGCGGATGTTGTTCCCATGCTGACATGGTCTTCCTGATTCCCTGATGTAGGAATAGAATCCACGCTCGAAGGATGTGCCAGCACCTTATTTTCGGATACAATCGAAGCAGCCGTATATTGTGCAATCATAAGCCCACATTCAAGACCTGGATTTGTTGCTAAAAATGGTGGTAAACCATCATTAAGCTGAGGATTAACCATACGCTCTGTGCGTCGTTCCGATATATTAGCCCATTCACTAACCCCAACTTTTAAAAAGTCCATCGCTAACGCTATTGGCTGGCCATGAAAATGACCTCCCGATACAACTTCTCCATTTTCTAAAACGATAGGATTGTCTGTTGTAGCATTCATTTCCGTTTGCACACGTTGCTCGGCATAGAAAAATGACTGCCAAGAAGCACCATGTACTTGTGGAATGCATCGAAGCGAATATGCATCCTGCATCCGAACTTCTCCCTGCTTCGTCACACGTTTACTACCATCAAGCCATTTTCGAATACGCCCACCTACAAGCTCTAATTCTGGATGTGGTCTTACAGCTAAAAGTGCAGGATCAAATGCATTGGTAATACCTTTTAACGCCTCTAACGACAGACTCGCTGCCATATCTGCGGCAAGCCCAATACGCTCTGCTTCATTCAATGTCAAAGCACCAATTCCTGTCATTGCTTGCGTACCATTTACAAGTGCTAAACCTTCCTTCGCTTGTAGTCTTACAGCTGATAGGCCTGCTCTTTGTAACGCGACACCACCCGTCATAAGCTCCCCGTTGAACTCAGCTTTCCCTTCACCTACAAGCACTAAAGCTAAATGTGATAACGGTGCTAAATCCCCACTTGCTCCAACCGACCCCTGCGATGGAACGATTGGATGTACACCTTTATTGATGCAGTCTAGTAATAGTTGCAATGTTTCTTGTCGAATACCTGAAAAGCCACGTGCTAATGCATTTGCACGTAAAATCATCATCGCACGCACAACTTCAGTTGGAAGTGGCTCTCCAACACCTGTTGCATCCGAGCGCAATAAATTCAACTGTAATAACTCAATATCCGATTCTTCAATTTGTATATTACTTAGTTTGCCAAAGCCTGTATTAACGCCATAGATTACATGCCCTTCAGCTAAACGTTTTTCAATCCGTTCCCTACTTAATTGAACACGTTTCGTACTTTCAGCACATAGTGCAACCGTAGCCTGACCTCTCACGATTTCCTCAACCTGTTGTCTCGTTAACGTATTGCCATCAAGTTCGATGATTTTTTGCATACGATATCCCCCTATTCTTAACAGCATATGTAAATTAAAGCGTAAAAAAAAATAGAATTTCTCTATATCCATTGTACAAACTACCTTTTTCAGAAAATATAGAATTTTAAAAGAGAAAACAGGAATTATTTCGGATTTTTATGTTATTTTTATTAATATAATCGTAATAATTTACGAAACTAGAATATTTTACGAAAGGCTGATTCCATGCGACTGTTACTAATTGATCGAGATCTCACAGAACTGTCAGGCATACGATGGTTTTTACATACATACTTTCCTGGAGATTTATCAATTGAGATGTGTTCTACTATTTCCGAGGCCACAAAGAGCATCCAACAATTTGCCCCAGAGGTCATTTTATTAAATATTGATTTGCTGCCTAATAACCGTTTAACAGCTCTTTATGGACTTTTACAAAAGCACCCTGGCAAAATACTCGCCATAACGACAGAGCCATTATTTAAAAACGCATTAAAAGCAATTGATTTACAGGTGGCGCATCTTTTTGTAAAACCAATTGATTTAGAAGTGTTGAAGCAGAAACTCACTGCTATTTCTCTTCATACACCTCAAATACAAAAAGTGATTCCTGATGCTAAAGACGAATCTTTTTACTATCAATTATTTTTAGAAAGTACAACAAGCTCATTAACAACAAATATTCAGTTCACAATGATTGAACCTGAGCATTCAGAAACATTAAATAAATTGTTCATATGGCTCCAACAAACACCTATTTTTTATCAAATGAGCATTTATCCATTATCAGATACAATTATCTGCTTGTTTCAAACAAGCGATTTAAAAATTATTGAAAAGGATATTCGTACATTACTAAAAGAATGGCAAATGACTAATAATGGTGCTCTAAATATAGGGATTTATGATGGTAAGCCAACAACTTTAAAAGATATGTATGCTTTAACAAAACGCGCCCTTCTTCAAAGTTTTTACGAAGGCTTTGGCCATATTTTTTATGCAACTAAACAATATCAAACACAGCCCTTAGATCCTTTACTCACACCAGAGGAACAACAGTTACTTATTAAGAGTTTAGAGGAAGGAAATATCGAGGCAGTAAAAGCATTTTTATATCGATTATCAAATGGAAGTATTTATTACGAACAAGATGATTTACGCATTCATCTAACAAGTGTATTAGCACAAATTCGCCGCTTTATGTTGAAATATAAACTTCATGAGAAAGCCGCGATTGAACAAAACTATCGTCAGCTTTTTCATTTAATTATTGAACACCCGATTTTCTATACAATTCTCAATGGCATTATTTTATTCACACAAAGACTTATTGAATTGGCAAGAGAGGCTCGAATGGAGAAAAAAGCAGACTATGTAGAATTAGCTTTAGATATAATTGACCATCAATACCATGACAGCGAACTATCTTTACCTTTTATCGCCCAAAAGTTAGGTATTAGTCCCAATTATTTAAGTACTATATTTGCAAAGAAGCAAGGCCAGCCGTTTAAACGCTATTTACAACAGGTTCGTATTCAAAATTCGACCAAAATGCTTATTGAAACAGATTTTGCTATTAGTGAAATCGCACTTTTAAATGGCTTTGATGATCCAAATTATTTTAGTAAATTATTTAAACAGCTAATAGGGACTACACCTAATCGCTATCGAAAAGGTTGGAAGATCTAATGAGAGTGCATTCTATATGATTTTCAATTAGACCGTTCTATTTTCAATATAAATAGTAAAACAAAAGAAATTACTATACTTCACACAGGTTAATACTTATATAATAGTAAATCTCAATTTCCTTCGAAACGACTGAAAACACTATATAAATAGTGAAAACAACCTGAAAAACTATGTATATTTTTTGAAAAACACGCATATATTTATACTTTATATCTTGCGAGATAAATTCTTTAACAATAATTATTATAATGTACTAGAAATTCTATTTTATATTTGTTATAGTTATTTACGAGGAGTTTGACTCACAATATTTTTCAGGAGGTAAACTAATATGACAAACGCAAATGATCGTAGCCGTCGTTTTACAACAGCAGGTGGTGCTCCAGTAGTAAGCAACCACGACTCTATGTCAGCAGGTCCTCGTGGTCCTCTTTTACTTCAAGATGTATGGTTAATTGAAAAATTAGCAAACTTCAACCGTGAAGTTATACCTGAACGTCGTATGCACGCAAAAGGTTCTGGAGCTTTCGGCACATTTACTGTTACGCATGATATTTCTCAATATACGAAAGCAAAAATCTTCTCTGAGATTGGGAAGCAAACGCCAATGTTCGCTCGTTTCTCAACTGTAGCGGGGGAACGCGGAGCTGCAGATGCAGAGCGCGATATTCGTGGTTTTGCACTTAAATTCTATACTGAAGAAGGTAACTGGGACTTAGTTGGTAACAACACACCTGTATTCTTCTTCCGTGATCCGTTACACTTCACAGATTTAAACCATGTAGTTAAGCGTGATCCACGTACAAATATGAAAAACGCAAATTCTAACTGGGATTTCTGGACTTTATTACCTGAAGCGTTACACCAAATTACAATTGTTATGTCTGACCGTGGTATTCCAACAGGCTACCGCAATATGCATGGTTTCGGTTCACACACATATAGCTTTATCAATGCTCAAAACGAGCGTGTATGGGTGAAATTCCACTTCCGCACAGAACAAGGCATTAAAAACCTAACTGGTGCCGAAGCAGCTGAAATTATCGGTAAAGACCGTGAATCATCACAACGTGACTTATATGAAGCAATTGAAAAAGGCGATTTCCCTAAATGGAAAATGTACATTCAAGTCATGACAGAACAACAAGCTCGTGAATTACCATATAACCCATTCGATTTAACAAAAGTTTGGTATAAAAAAGATTTCCCGCTAATTCCAGTTGGTGAATTCGAGTTAAATAAAAACCCTGATAACTACTTTGCAGAAGTAGAACAATCATCGTTTGCACCATCTAACATTGTGCCTGGTATCAGCTACTCTCCAGACAAAATGTTACAAGCACGTATTTTTGCTTACGCAGATGCAGCTCGCTATCGCTTAGGCGTAAACCACCACATGCTACCTGTAAACGCACCAAAATGCCCATTCCGTTCATTCCACCGCGATGGCGCTATGCGTTTTGATGGTAACCTTGGTTCTACTTTAAGTTATGAACCAAACAGCTATGGTGAATGGGAGCACAATTTAGACTATAAAGAGCCACCATTACGTATTGATGGTCATGCAGATATCCACGACTTCCGTGAAGATGACAATAACTACTTCGAGCAACCAGGTAAATTATTCCGTCTTTTATCTGCAGAAGAACAACAACGCTTATTCGAAAATACAGCAAACGATATGGCTACTGTTGAAGAATTCATTAAACGTCGTCACATCCTACACTGCTATCTAGCTGATCCTGCATACGGTGAAGGTGTAGCAAAAGCGATGGGTCTTTCATTAGATGGAATGAATCTTTCAAACCCATATGTAAAACAAGAAGTAAAACCAGAAGTAAAACAAGTAGCAAACATTTAATATTCCACTTTATTGATATCCAATATTGCTTGCCGTCACTGGCAAGTAGACAAAAGGTAGCGAGAATTAACTTCTCGATGCCTTTTGTCATTTTTACTCCGTTTAATTGCTAGTTCCTTTGAGTTTTCCCAATAAGCTTTATAACAAGCAGCTATAATGGAAGACTATCTTACATATTTTAATCTTCCTTCGTTCTAAAGCTTTCTCATCTGTCACAAAAACAGATACTGTAATATTCCGTTTACTATTCAGTTGATTGGAGCCAAGTGCCACCACTCGTTCTGGAAGGTATCTCCCCCACTCACTGATAATGTAACACAGTGGAATTCAACGATTAAATTCACCTATAGTTATTGTCTTTTTGATTCGTAAATCCCCCATTGTCATATAGGTGTTTTTATTAACATTTATATCTATCGATCAATTCCACAATTTCATATTATTTTCATACTCTAAATAACGATAAGATATCCTGACATTGTTGCGTACGAATACAACAAAACTGGAATGGAGGAAAAGAACGATGTCTATCAGAAAAAAACTCTATATTGGATTTGGTACAATTATTCTTTTACTACTAATTATCTGCTCAATATCCTACTACCAACTGAATAACATCGATAAATTGAATAAAGAATTATTTGAAAACCGTGTTAATAAACTTATACAAGTCGATAAAATCCTTATCGCTGCTGCTTTGCAAGGAAACTATCTTCGTTCATATATGCTTGAACCAGATAACGTAACAATACAAAAGCTCGAGGAGCAAGAACAAATAATCCAAGCTAAAATAACAGAGCTGGACAAAATGTTTACTAGCCAAACGACACAACAGCAAATGGACATTATTAAAACGAACCAAGCCATTTTTGAAAATGCAGCACAAGAGATTATCAATACATATAGCCCAGATGATGTACAATCTGCTATCAATATTCTTAGAGCAAGAGCACATCCTGCAAGAGAGGCAATTCAACAAGCAATTCACGAGATTGCCATTTATGAAGAGGAGCAAATACAACTAGCCCGTGCAGAGTCGTCAAGAGCAGAATCTGTAAGCTCGAATATCATCCTAATCCTCGCTGCTACTTCTATTATTCTCTCCTTTATAATTACGTTCATTATGACAAGAGTGATTACAATTCCCGTTAATAAATTAGCCACAGCAGCAAATGTAATTGCTAGCGGCGATCTACGACAGGAAGATGTAGAAGTAAAAACAAAAGATGAAATTCGAAATTTGGCTGATTCATTTAATGTCATGAAAACTAATTTGCGCTCACTTATTGATAATGTCGCAAATAATATTGAGTACACGACTTCTAGCTCTGAAGAATTATCGGCAAGTACAGAGGAAGTTTCTCTTACTTCTAGCGATATTGCAAAACGTATAGAAATCATGGCAGAGGACGGTAACCAAGCTGTAGTTACTGGACAGGATACCTCTACCGCTATGGACGAAACAGCTCGTGGTGTCCAACGCATCGCTGAAGCTACACAAATGCTACATTCAAAGGCAATTGATACACAAACTGTTGCCGATAACGGCGAAAAAATGTTGCAAACGACTGAAAATCAGATGATGGTCATTCAGCAATCATCAGATAAGACAAACGAACTCATTAAACAGTTAAGTTCACAATCGGCTGAAATTGAAAATATCACGAAAGTTATTACCGATATTACCGATCAAACCAACCTACTTGCACTTAATGCAGCCATCGAAGCTGCACGTGCAGGCGAACACGGACAAGGCTTTGCAGTCGTTGCTGATGAGGTACGTCAGCTAGCTGAAGAGTCAAAAATATCCGCCAACCAAATTATTAATTTAACTACAAATATTCAGCAAAACACAAGAGAAGTAGAAAAAGCTGTGAGCGTCACAGTACAAAAAGTTGATGAAGGCGTTACATACATTCATAATGCACAAACTGCCTTTAATGAAATAATGGACGCAATTGAACATATGGCATCTGAAATTGAAGACGTTTCAGCTTCCACACAGCAAATTTCTGCCGCTACTGAAGAGGTTGCTGCATCGGTCAATGAAATGTCATCTGTGGCAAAAAATGCAGCACAGCAATCCGAATTGATAGCTGCGGCAATTGAAGAGCAAACATCAATTATTCAAGAGGTTAACGCTGTTGCAAAATCATTAAGTGATGAGGCAACAACCCTTCAAGATGAGATAAATAAATTTAAAATTTAATAGCCAGCCAAAAAAAGAAAAAGTGTTAGATTGACAGCAATCAATCTAACACTTTTTTGCTATGCACATTTTTATGACTACGGAGGACACTTTCCACTCTTCACACTGTAAGCTACAACTCGCTTGTGAGTGGTTCATTGCGTTTTATGTTCTGTGCAGGACCGCATCCACTACCATTAACTATTGCGCTCTTGTTCCATTTTATTTATTACTAAAGTGAAAACTTTAACGCCTCTGTTCTTTATCATTGATACAGTCTGCTACCAGTATCTTTGAACTCTTTTGCCTTTTCCTGCATCCCTTGATGGATTGCTTCTGTCGTATTTAAATCTTTTTCTTTAGCATAGTTCCGAATATCTTGAGAAATTCTCATACTGCAAAACTTAGGACCACACATCGAGCAAAAATGTGCCGTTTTTGCTCCTTCTGCTGGTAAAGTCTCATCGTGATATTCTACAGCTCGCTCTGGATCTAACGATAAATTAAATTGATCGCGCCAACGAAACTCAAAGCGAGCCTTTGAAAGAGCGTCATCTCGCTGCTGTGCACCAGGATGACCTTTAGCTAAATCCGCTGCATGTGCCGCAATTTTATATGTGATAACACCTACACGAACATCTTCTCGATTTGGTAACCCTAAATGCTCCTTCGGTGTTACATAGCACAGCATCGCTGTTCCAAACCAGCCAATCATTGCAGCCCCAATTGCTGATGTAATGTGATCATAGCCAGGAGCAATATCCGTCGTTAGAGGACCCAATGTATAAAATGGCGCTTCTTTACAAACTTCTAATTGCTTGTCCATATTTTCCTTAATAAGATGCATTGGCACGTGCCCAGGTCCCTCTACCATCACTTGTACATCGTGCTTCCAAGCAATTTGCGTTAACTCCCCTAGCGTTTCAAGCTCTGCGAACTGCGCCTCGTCATTGGCATCTGCAATTGAGCCAGGTCGTAATCCATCCCCTAACGAAAAGGCAACATCATACGTTTTCATAATTTCGCAAATTTCTTCAAAATGAGTATATAAGAAATTTTCTTGATGATGGAATAGACACCACTGTGCCATAATTGAACCTCCACGCGAAACAATACCCGTTACACGATTAGCTGTAAGCGGTACATAGCGCAGCAATACACCTGCGTGAATCGTGAAGTAATCAACCCCTTGTTCAGCTTGCTCGATTAGCGTGTCACGATACACCTCCCACGTTAAATCCTCAGCAACGCCATTTACCTTTTCAAGCGCCTGATAAATTGGCACTGTTCCAACAGGCACAGCAGCATTACGGATAATCCATTCGCGAGTTGTATGAATGTGCTTACCAGTAGATAAATCCATAATATTATCAGCACCCCATCGTGTTGCCCATGTCATTTTTTCAACTTCCTCAGCGATGGATGAAGTAACAGCTGAATTTCCAATATTGGCGTTAATTTTCACGTGGAAGTTACGGCCGATAATCATCGGTTCCGCCTCAGGATGATTTATATTAGATGGCATTATAGCACGCCCTGCCGCAATTTCTGCACGTACAAATTCTGGTTTTAAATTTTCGCGAATCGCTACAAATTCCATTTCTGGCGTAATAATTCCTTGTCTTGCATAATGAAGCTGTGTCACATTACAGCCTTTTTTCGCACGTAAAGGTTTGCGAGAAAGCTTTGGAAAAACATTTTCCTTTATGCGCGGGTCATCCGCGTTGCGGAATCCATTATCCTCGGGCTTAATGGTACGTCCCTCGTATTCCTCTACATCGCTCCGTTCTTTAATCCACTCACGACGCAAAGCTGGTAAACCTTTTGTAATATCGACTTTGTAAGTTGGATCTGTATAAGGGCCACTCGTATCATAAACTCGTATAGGTGCGTTATTCTCTTCACCAAAGCTACCCGTTGTGGGGCTTAGCTTAATTTCACGCATTGGCACTAATATATCTGGACGTGATCCTTCTACATATACTTTTTTACTTCCGTCAAAGCTTGTCATAATGTTCATGTTTTTTTCGCTAACTGTTGTCATTTACTATTCCGCTCCCTTTTACGTAAATTATTAAAAGGACCGAATCTAGCCCACTCCAACAAGTAGCATTACAAATAAAAAGCCGAATCCAAAAAAATATTGGATCCGGCTGTACATGTAAGGTTACATTTATCGCAAAGTTCAAGGAGTGCGAAGTTCATTAACTTTCCCACGCTGGTATGAGCCAGATCAGGTCCAAAGGGTCAAGAAACCTCAATGCGTTTCCCTCTCAGCCCGACTCATCGGACTCCCCTAGTTAAGCTATTCAGTTTGATGCTAGTGTAACAGATATTCCTAATAGATGGAAGCCATTAAGTAAATAGTATTTCTGCCATATAAATTACGATTGTCACAGTAATACAGCTTACAATTGTTGAAAAAAGCACCGTTTGTGCAGCGGTTTCTGACCCTAAATCATATTCTAGAGCTAGACTCGAGCTATTACGTGAAGTTGGAAATGCACTCGCAATAAAGAGCGATTGGGCCACAACGCCATCTAAGCTGAGGGCAAAAATGATAAGCAATGCAACAGCTGGACCTACTACAAGTCGTGTAAAACAGCTGACAAACACAGTTCTATTGAACATTGATTTAATTTCAAGCTGAGATAGTTGCGCACCGAGCGTAATAAGAGCAACAGCGATAAACCCATCAGCAACGTGGTCAATTGGAATACGGATAAATTGGGGAATGCCAATATTAAAGAAATTCATTGCCACACCGATAATGAGCGCATGAATAATCGGCATTTTCAGGAAGTCCTTCACAATGGCCATACCTGATTTAGTTGAAGAAATTAAATTATATAATCCATATGTATAGGTCGTTACATTTTGAAAAATAACGAGAATAACTTGAATGGCCACCCCAATTGGTTGTGTCACAAAAATCATTTGTGCCACCGGAATGCCATAGTTACCAGAGTTAATGAGTACAACACTATTTTTAAATACCGCTGCCTCTGTTTTCTTTAAACCTAGCCCCTTCGCTATAAAATGACTAAGCACCATTTGACTCCCAATAAAGAGCACAATAAATAATGCCACTTCACCGAGCACCGATAGTTCCACGCTCGTTTCATATAAATTTACAAATACCGCTGCTGGCATAAAACAATATGTAATAAGCTGGGATAGCGCTTTTAAATTAAATTGAAATTTCCTCTGTAAAAACGCCCCAAGTACAAGTAACACTAAAATAGGCGCAACAATTTTAAAGAAAATCATACCGAGATACATCATGGAGGCGCCCCCCTTTCATCTTTCTATAGTAAAACTGTTCCCAAACTGGGTCAATGCCCTCTCAGCTCTACCGTTTACATAAAAAGAGACTGTCCTTGGAAAAGGACAGTCTCAACGTGTCTACAAAAGCATCAAGAAGTTTTACCGGCGGTTTCTCAAAGGTTATCGGCGGTTTCCGAGGGTGTATCGGCGATTCCTCCACGTTTATCGGCGATTTCCGAGGGTTTATCGGCGATTTCGGAAGGTTTACTGGCGATTACCTCGGGATATTCACTTTGCTTTGTAGAAAATTCAATAGCTTAATTATGCAAGTTTAAATCGATTCACGACTTCTTGTAGCTCTTTAGAGATTTGGTTCATATTGTTAATTGATTCTGCAACCTTTTGCATTTCTGCCTGTTGATCCACAGCAGATGCACTTACTTGTTCAGCAGAAGCTGCAGTTTCCTCTGAAACGGCAGAAATACTTTGAATCGCTGTAACTGCCTGATCTTTTTGCTCTAACATTTGGGAAAGATTTGACAAGAGGTCATTAATTGCCGTTGCAATAGAATGAGAAAGCTCATTATTATCTTTAAAAGCAAGCTCTGTATTTTGCACTGATTCATTTTGAGCTTGCATCAAATCAGCATTAGAAGCAATAACGGACACCGTTTGCTTCGCGTCTTCTAGAATGCTAGTTACCGTTTTCTTAATCACTTCTGTTTCGTTTTTAGACTGTTCCGCTAGTTTACGAACTTCTTCCGCTACTACTGCAAAGCCTTTTCCATGCTCTCCTGCACGAGCAGCCTCAATACTTGCATTTAACGCTAGTAGGTTGGTTTGCTCCGTTACTCCTTGAATGGATACAATAATTTGGTTGATGTTTCTGATGTTGCTAGATAAAGATTCCATCTGACTTTGAATGCGTACATTCATTTCATTTGTTTCAGCATTTCGATCACGTAAGCTTTCAACTTCTTTCATGCCCTGCTCTGTAGAAGCTTTTGTTTTCATTGACAGCTCATCCATTTGTTTGGAAAGCATTGTAATGGCGTCAATTTGATCGGACAAATCAATCATTCGATAATTTGTTTCCTCCGTATCCTCTGATTGTTTCGAAGCACCTTGCGCAATTTCATTGATAGCTACAGATACTTCTTGATTTGATGCGACAATTTCATTAAATGCTTCATTGACATCATCTGATGATTGATTAAGTAATGTTGAAGAATTTAATACCGTATGGATGGCATCATTCGTTTTGTCCAGCATATTGTTATAGGCTACTGCAACAGCACCAATTTCATCTGATTTTATAAATTTTTCATCTATTTTTTTAGTTAAATCGCCTTCAGCCGCCGTTTCAATGGATGCACGTAAAACTTTCAAAGGCTTTAACTGTTTAAAGATAAACATCGCACTGGCAGCAGCCATTAAAACTACCATAATGATTGCAGCTACAATCGTAAAGATGAGAACTTTATTATACGTTTCTAATATTTTAGATTTAGGTAAAACTAACTGCACTGACCATACTTCGTCAATGTTTTCTAACATCATTGGAGCAAAAGCATTGAATGATTCTTCTCCAAGCTGCTTAGAGTCAACATACAGACTATCTAGCACCCCATTGTCCATGGATTGTTTAACACTTGTCCAATCAATAGCATCCTGCATATTCGTCCCGTCTAGCTTTTCGTTAATACTATTTACTGTTAACATACCTTGATTTGTAATAATTCCTGCATAACCACCATCAGGAGTAATGGATTCAGCTAATCCCTTTAAAAAATCAACAGATAAATCTGCTGTTAATACGCCAAAATTTTTACCTGAGGCATTAACTAGCGGTACTGCAATTGTCGTCATCGATATCGTTTTACCACTCACGCTATAATCGTACGGCTCTGTTAGCACAGCACGACCTTCTTCTGTTGGTATACGATACCAATCAGCCGCATCCGTTTTGTCAATTCCCTCTATAGCATTAGTAGAAGTCTTATTTCCATCTTTAGTTAAATAAGGTATGAAGCGATTATTTTGATCTATTAATGCAGTGTCGATAGTTGGGCCAACTTTTATAGCGCCATTTTCAAGGACGGCACCTACACCAAGTAAATCCTCATTTTTCATTAAATTAGTTTCCAGTATATCCATTACACTTTCTGTTGAAAGCTCGTCATTTTTTTGCATTGCTTCAACAATACGTTTTGTCGTTTGTAATGTATCATTGGCTTTCTTAAACCGTTCGCTCATCTTCGCAGCAGATAATTCCGCGTTTTGAAGCGTTGCGTTTTCTGAATCATTGACACTCTGATTATGTAGAATAACACTTGTTACCAATGTATAAGCGATAAATAACACTAAAAATAATCCTAAAATTAAAGAAGATAGTTTTAAAGCAATACTTTTTGGTTTTTTCATTACAAACACCTCCATTTTTATAAAATAATCATAATGTATGGACCTATGTATCACAACAATAAATAATCTAATTTTACCAAGTCAAATAAAATTTTCTAATAAAAATGCCTGATTTTTAGACAACAAATTGATACCAACACCCATTTTTACTAAAATTTGTAATATATATGTGAGTTAAACAACTATAGGCATTAGAAATAACTTTCTAACTAAAATTCCCGCTCTCTTTATCACTGTAGAAATTTCGGAAGCGCTTCTAGTGGTAGTAATGATATATTATACTATAAAAAACGACTGACCTTTTTACCTATTAACCTAAAATATGCATAAAAAATCCTTAAGCTATGATAAAATTAGTATTATTAAAATAGGAGGTTTGCCCGTATGAAACATAAAAAAAGCCTAGCCTTGCTTGCTCTAGTAGCCGTTCCATCACTTATTTATTCAACACCTATAACGTCTGCATCAGCTGCCGATACCTCGACACATGCAAAGACGGCATACATATATAATAATTATTACTACTATAATTCCAACGTGCAGAATGTTATACAGCTTATTTCAAATATTAATGATACATCATTTGCGTTTCAGGCTTACTTAGAGGCTGCCATCAAAGCCTACAATGCATTGTCAGAAACTGAAAAACAATATGTTACAAATTACTCGACTCTATCAAATCACCAACAAACAAGAGTGAATTATCGTAGACTAGCTGCTCAAATTGAAGAAAAATTGGCTTCAGTCGATTCTACTTCTGTTAACTATTATCAAAACGTTATTGAAACGAGAGATTGGTACAACACATTGAATGCTGCGCAAAAAACTTTTGTCAGCGCCGAAACACAAAAAATATTGACGTCGTCGATTACACCAAATACTTCTATCGATAAAGTTGTAAATAAAATTCAACTATTAAACGCCTCTCGTCTTAGCTTCCATAAAGATGTGGCTGAAGCACGAGCAGAGTATAATGCATTAAGAAAATTCTCAAACGTTTATTTGCCTACAGGTATTGAACAGCTTTTACTAGATGCTGAACACGTCGTTACGATGGATAAGGCCGCTGCAAAAGAAGTCGAAAATGCCATTGCAGCTTTATCGCCGAAAACATCTACAACGCACGATGTACAAGCAGTAAAAACTGCCTTCGAAGCATTAACGCCTGTACAACAACAGCTTGTGCCAAATGTGTGGATATTAGTAGACTATGTAAAAGGAAAATATAAACTACCAGCTAAGGGCAATACGATCAAAACACCGGAATTATCCGACTCTGCCGCAGTACCAGGAAAAAATACGCTCATGTCGAAAAGTCGAAACACATATAAAGCAAAAATCAATGTTGCTGATTCTGAAAATGACAATGAACGCTTTGTATTAACAACAAAGGCAAATATGGTTGTTATCATTCCACCATTGAATACGCTCGTTAATGAAGATTTTGGCGTAATGGACATTCAGCTTACAAGAAATTTAAATCGCATTACGTTCCAAGCGGTATTAAATAAGATGCCTGCTAAATTCGAAGCAAATATCGAAATCATTTTAGAAAATTTACCTGAGAATGCTTCCATCGTTCAAATCAATGATTTTGGAGACCACGAGCCTGTGTCCTATACAGTCAATGGCAATCAATACATCATTGAAACGCAAACATCTGGTACATTCCAAATTGTTAGAAATTGAATAAATTCCCACTCCTTGATTCCAGTCATTAATAGGTGTGGGATTTTTTCTTTTGTCCACATAAAAAGACACTAGCCATTATAAATAGCTAGTGTCTTTCTAATTTTGATTTATTGTGTTCTAGGCTGAATTAATACATAATTTAAAGCTGCTGGATCTGTTGAAGCTTTTGCATACACAATATTTCCATACTTATCTTTCGTGAACAGATAAATTCGTTGATCTTTTTGGAATATATTTGTTGAAGTTGGATCACTACCTGTTTGGATCGCTGTAAAGGTCTTCGCAGAACTTGCATCTGCAGGTGCTGTAATCTTACCTTTACCGTAAGAAACAATCGCTCCACCAGGAATATACGTAAAGTTATTACTATCTGCATTAGCAATAATACTTTCAATATTATTAAGTGATAAATCATATCCGTCGTTCAGTACTGCATAGTAATAGTGCTGATCCCATGTAATATCAGCATTCAGATTCGCAACAACCTGAACCTTCTTAGAAATATTCAAATTGCTTGGGAATTGCGTATCTGGTAATAATGTCGCAGAAGTAATTGTATTTTCTTTTGTTGGATATTTGTACTCTGCTCTATCTTTACTAAATGTCCAGCCGCCTTTATCTTTTGCGGTAGCATTTACGCTGATATCAAAGCTTTGTTTTACTTCATTAGCAAACTTAATAATTAGCTTACGAGATTCCCAATCCCTTGTGCCTGTAATATCAAGCCAGCTTGATGTGTAGGTTGGTGTAATAGCTGTTGTAGTACCTGGCTCAACTAATGTAAAGTCAAATCCTGTATCGATAGCCTCTGAAAATGTCACTTCAAATGTTTTACCATCAAGTCGTTTAAAGATTGGATCTTGAACTTTTGGCGGTGTTCCATCTGCAAAGAATGTGTATTTCATCACACCATTACCATCCCCACCATTAGGTAAGGCTATCGTTTTATTTTGCTTCTCATCAAATGTATAAACTTTTGATTCTGTCCCTTTTTGTAGCATCGTTACGTTATTATATCGATCCTTTACAGCAACATATAGCTCATACTGTTGATGTGGCGCAAGCGTTAAAGAAATCTCATTTGTATCTTTACGCATGCTGCTCGTAATTCCTTTAGCCATCACTTCTTCAGGAGTTGTTGGTCCAGGTGTTGAGTCGCCTACATTTCGAAGAACGTAGTAATACGAACCGTCCTCGTCTGACATAAATTTGAAGGTTGCTTTTCGATCCCCTTCTAATATTTTAATTGACGTATTGTCGATAACTGGTGGTGTACGGTCATCAATAACATGTTTTGTTTGAATATCCGAGACATTCCCTGAACGATCTCGCAATACCATATAAATTGAATAGCTCTTAAATGGATCTAAAGGTGGAATCGTATTAGGTAGCGGAATTGTCACCTTTTGTTTTCCTAACTGTGCTGGCTTATTACCGCCACTACCGATAATCGGTATATTCGTGCCTCCTACATTAAATTCTTTTGAATTTAATTGCACAGCTTCGATTAATCGTAAACGATCATCACGTGTTAAATTTAAATCTGATTCCATAATTAAATAATGATATGTTCCTGCTTTTGTTGCATTGAATTCGACAAGTGTCTGATCTTTAGCATTGTTAATAGCAGGTTCACCGATAATCGTTAAATATGGCCACTCACCATCTCTATGAATATACTCTGCTGTATTACGCGGAACGCTATTCACTGGTGCATTGTTAATATTCTCAAATTCATTATCAGCTAAATCTTTTACGTTTGGAGAAATCGTTACGACCAAGTTATCTCCATTAACAAAACCTGTTAAAGAAGGAATTGTGAAAGTTAATCTTTTTTGAGCTTTATTGTATACTACTTTTTCAGGGCGAATCGGTTTTTGTAAACCTTGGTTAACAATACCTGTCCCTGTCAGTTCATAGTTTTCCACTTTCTCAGCAGAAGTTAGATCTAGCTCTTCACTTACTGTTACATAAAATTCATTTTTAATTTCATCTTGTAAAACGAGTTCTCCGCCAACAATGTATGGAGGAATATTATCTAAAGCGCCTGTTTTGAACTCTTTAATCGCCTCTTTTGGAATTGGGTCAACTGAATAATTGCCTGACTCATCTTTCATTACTACATAAAGTTGATACGATTCTTCAGGGTCTAAACCCGTCAGTAATCCGTCAACTTTCAATTTACCAGCAACAGCCTTCCCCTTACCTGTTGGTTTAGCAACAATATCTGCTGTTGTTGGATCTGCGGCAGTTGTTTTTTTACGCACATAGTAGTAGTATTCTCCAGGTTCACTCGCTGTAAATGTAAATTCTGCACGTGTCCCACCATGTAGAGGGTTTACTGCTAGCGATTTTACGACTGGTGGTGATGAATCTTTCATTTGGAATGATTGCGATTTAATATCCGACGTATTTTTCGCTCCGTCTACTACCATTACATAGACAACATATTCTTTTTTCTCGCCTAAATTAGTTACTTTAAACGTGTTTTTGCCATTGACGGCTGATGCCGTGCCACTTGCTACATTATCAGTAGATATACGATTGACCATCTCTCGTTTTGTTGGTGCTTCCGCATTTTTTTCACGAACGATATAGTAATACGTTCCCACTTTATCTGATGTAAAGTCTACTTGAACATCACTACCATTCAATACGCTTACATTTGTAATATCGATTAACGGCTTTGTTTTATCTGCTGGCTTTTGATTGTCAATATCATCTTTATCGATTGGTTTACCATCTGGGTCTGTAATATTTCCTATGTTATCTTTATCATCTAAGAAATCATCGAAAATATTATTTGGTCCTTCGTCTTTTGGAAGGATCACTTTGTCGATATATGTGTAGTCACCAATATCAATCCAGCCATATGCATTATCTACATAAAGCGTACCTACACGACCATCTATATAAAGTTCTAAATCGGTATAGCTATTGTAATTAATCCAGTCGATATTGCTCGTTCCATATATCGTTAGCTTTGTTTCTGTATCTAAATTCAGCGTACCGATATTGCCTTGAATCTCAAATTCACGTACATTTCCGATAATATCTACACGAGGCAGCTTTTTATTTGTTTCAATTTTTGTACCACTTTGAGACACAACTAGTCGTGATACAGTACTATTGTAAAATTCAATATGCTTTTCAACATTTTTCATCGTTACTTGATCTTTTGACCAGTTTTCAAAAGGTTTGTTTTTATCTGGATTTTGATTTGAATCCGTCCAGTTTTGAAGATCGCTCGATGAGTTACTATTTGATGAGCTTTCTCCTTCTTGCTTATCTGGATTAGACCAGTTGATAAATGAAAAATTATTGCTAGCTACACGGCCAAGTGCTAGAGGCTTATAGTAAGAAACATCTAAATGTAACGGTGGGCGTACCGTTTCGTTGACTAACATTGTGCCCGTTAATGTTACATTAGCAAATTCAATATAATTCCCATTTACAACGATTGTGCCACCAAAGGACTTATAGTCTCCATCAAACTGTAAAAATCGTGAACTCGTACCACTTGCATTCAACGTTAACTTTGCGACAGAATAAAGTGTTTTTCCTGAGAGGTCTCCCTCAATAAATGCACCTTTTAGTACATCTGCATTATATTCATTGAAAATATGTGAAAGGCTGTCTGGTACTGTATACGGTTCAGCATTTATGTAAACAATATCATCTTCAACACCAGTAATTTTATAAGTTGATGCATTGCTTTTTTTCTCTTGTGAACGAACTATAAAGGAAGCAATTTGTCCTCGTGTTACCGCATTGAATGGAGAGAATGTGACAGGTGTTGTTCCTTCTGTAATTTGTAAATCTACTAAAGTTTGAATATAGTAGGCATTACTCGTTTGGCTATTTACATCTTGGAAGCTATGATTAAAATTCGATGCTACTTCGAATTTAAAGCCAAGCACTAAAATTTTGGCTAACTGTCCTCGCGTAATAACTTCATTTGGCATGAATGAACCACTTGAATAACCAGACATAATCCCTGCATTTTGCAATGCTGCTACATACTTATAATATTCATTGCTCTTTGGAACGTCTTTGAAATATGGATCTTGTACATTTTTTAAATCTAGCTTTAAAACCGTTGCCAGCATTTTTGCTGCTTGACCACGCGTTACATTTTGATTTGGTCGAAACGTTTTATCTGCAAACCCACTAATTGCACCTTGAGAGTATAATTTTAAAATATTGTCATAGTGACTTGAATATTGATTAATATCTACAAATGGTGAAGTAGCTGCTGCTACTTTTTGTGGTGGTGGTACGACAACAGCAATCCCGCTAGTAGCTAAAACAGTTGCAATAAGTGCTTTGTTCACTTTTTGGATTTTTGTTTTATCCATCTCACTCTTCCTTTCACATATAATTAATACGTAAAAATATCATTTTCATCATACCCTTTATATCGACAGGTAGATAGTGAACCTTCATAGTATTTCTAAAATAATGGAAGAAAGTCAGATACAAAATAAAAAAGCCAAGAAGCATCGGTGCTTTCTTGACTTTCCCAAAATATAGGCATACATCATATCATACTTGTTCTGTCATAAGGGAAAGGGGGATAACCTTAAGTCTTGCCAAGTTGATCGAGAGATGTGTCCCGAGTTTACGTATTATTTATATCAATAGCTTGCCCAAAGTATCGTTCTATTATTCAAATACCCATAATCTTAAAAGGTAAACATATTTATGATTAGATTTTTTAATTTACGAAAGTTCTATCGGCGATTTATGGGCTCATGCAGGCGATTACGTAATTTTATCGGCGATTTCCTCGAGGTTATCGGCGATACACACACTTCTATCGCTATTTTCACCATTAATACCCATCTAATTTCTAAATATTTTTACTTTTATTGTTATTGTGACATATAATTTTCTGATAAATTAATTTATAATAAAAAATAACATAGGCAATCCAATGTATCTTCTGTTATAATACTGAATAAAATAAACACATTCTGTATTAATACAGAATTTTATAAAACACGCTTTTCGCACTATGGGGATAATGAGAAAAGCGCTACTAATGCTTCTTAAAAGACTGCATTGTAGCCTACACAAAAAGGGGTTGGAAGATTTGGGTATTTTAAAGGGGTTAAAAATTCTCGATTTTTCTGCATTACTACCAGGGCCTATGGCAACGATGATTTTTGCCGACCTAGGTGCGGAGGTCATCCATGTGGAATCCTCCAAACGCGTAGATTTAACGCGGATTATGCCTCCCTATGATGAAGATCATGAGGCATATATTCATCAGCACTTGAATCGTTCCAAAAAGTCACTTACATTAAATTTGAAATCGCCAGAGGCAGTAGAAATTGTAAAGTCACTTATACAAGAGTACGACGTAATTATTGAAGGTTTTCGACCAGGGGTCATGCAACGACTCGGTATTGGCTACGAAGAGCTAAAAGAAGTAAATCCAAAACTGATATATTGTGCTATTACAGGCTATGGCCAAACTGGACCATATAGCAACCGACCCGGACATGATAATAATTATCTGGCACTAGCTGGTGTTCTCGACTATTCTCGTCATAAAGACAAAAAACCTGTCTCCATGGGGGTTCAGCTTGCAGATATTGCTGGTGGTACGATGCACGCTGCTATAGGGGTACTTGCTGCAGCACTACACCGAGAAAAAACAGGAGAAGGTCAGTATGTCGATATTAGCATGACCGATGCCGTTTTCTCACTTAATGCAATGTATGGCTCTGCCTATATTGGCGGTGGCCGTGTGCCTCAGCCTGAACAAGAAATTTTAAACGGTGGTAGCTACTATGATTTTTATAAAACGAAGGATGGGCGATTTTTCTCAGTAGGCAGTCTAGAGCCACAGTTTCGTCGGCTACTATGTGAAGCCCTTGATATTCCAGAACTTATTGATAATACATTCAATGATTCATACTATACTCAAATTCGATTTAAAGAGGCAGTGCATGATGCCTTTTTATCGAAAACCTACAACGAATGGCTCGAAGTCTTTAACGAAAATTTCGAAGGTTGTGTCGAACCGGTGTTAACTTTTCCAGAAGCGTGCGAGCATCCGCAATTACAAGCTCGTGGGATGATTGTGGAGATTCCGAAAAATGATGGTACAACGCAAAAACAAATTGCATCTGCCTTTAAATTTGATGGAGCCAATCCAACGTACAAGCATGTTGGCGCAAAGCTAGGCGAGCATAACGAAGAAGTATTGTCAGCACTTGGCTATAGTTCGGAACAAATCATTGCATTTCAAGAAAAAGGGGTTTTAGAATAATAAAGAGCAGGTGCCAGGCACTCAAACAATTCTGAAATCAACAGTAATAGTCATCAATATTTATTTTTAAAGCAAGAGTGTCCCATGAAGTCATTTTTTGACTTCATGGGACACTCTTTTTATCTGTTATACATACGCACTAATAAATACTCGTAATTTTTCGAAGTGGTCTTCAATGAGTAAATATTTTTTATAGACCTCTATTAATTTCTCAAATAGCTCATACTGCTCAGTGACAAATAGGATTTTTAAAATATTGATCATATGCATGGAAGCGCTCTGTGCTACTAAAAAATAAGGAGCATCCGGCTGGCGATAATGTTGGCGCCATTCTTCCACTGACAGACCAATATGCTGTAACGAATTGTTTACTTGAAGCGCTATATCTTGCTGCATCGATGCCTCAATGGCAATTAATTGCTCATTACTGTAGTTTTGCTGTACTAATGCGGCATTTATTTTTTTATTGGATGCAAGGCCATGTTCCTTTAAGAGCACTAAACCCTCTTGGTAACGTTCCAATCTGACATAAGTATCTAGTAATACTGCATACAGATTTTCTAAATAATTCAAATTATAATTTTTTATTATTGCAGGCGGTGTTGGTTTTCGATTTGGGAGTAAGTCCTTGTACTCCAACAAAATCTCTATGGCATAATTATTAAGTCGTTCATCTTCCAATAAATATTCACCATAATGAAGTACATTTTCATAATCGCGTTCTTGATGAGCTATATGCAATAAAATATATGCAATCAAAACCTTTTCTTTCTCGGTTAAGGCATACATAGAGTAACGCCAATCAGCCTCAAAGGAAGTAATCAATTCTTTAATGCATTGATACTGACCCTCTGACAAACGGTAGTGTGTGACAATTTGATATAGACGAAGCTGTTTTTTCGCTAAACAAGACAAATTGCATTTATCCACATAAGTTATACACTTATCCAGAGTTTTTCTGTAATTATGCACAAAGTTATCCACATGTGCATAAGTAATTGTTGACGATTGTTCAAAATGACCCATTATTTCATGGATAAATGTGAATTGTTCTAAAGGTTTGTGGATAAGCAGTGAATAAACTTTTTTCATAAAAAGCCAGTGCCAAAACAAAGCCTCTTCTTCATAAATCATATGCACAAAATAGTCATCTTCAAATTTATATAAATATATAGTTTGTAAATCATTTTCAGGTAACTCGACCTGCCATCGCTTTCCGAACACAAGCCAAACTAACCGCTCCAAATCCATTGTATGCTGGGCAAAAAGCTGCTCAAAAAAAGCTTGCTTCCCTTTTTGGGTATAAAAAAAAGCATTAAGTCGGTCATTCACATATTTTGTATCTAGGCCATGCTTGTTGAAAAATAGTTGCAACTCCGTAGATACACGTCCCCAATATTTTCGAGCTGTCGAAAAGGCAATGTTCATCGCCGCCTCTTTATTTACTAAAAATAAATGCGGTGATAATGCCGTACCTAATATTTTGGGATCAACTTGTGGATTGACCTCGGCCTCCGCCCATTTTGAAAGTAATTTTTCAGCGCCATTTTCACCACTTTGTCTATATGTTATGAATAATTGCTCATCACAGTCCAGCAGCATACAACCAGAGCCCCCTATCAATTTCACGCAACAAAGATCTTCCCCTATCATGCAAAAATATGTTTCTCAAATATTTCAACACTCTTTCTCCAATATAACAAATCCTATCCAACATATGCTAAAAATTTCCGAATATGCACAAATAAAAGAGCTAAAGTGTTCATCCAAAACACTTTAGCTCTACTTAGAGCAACATTGAAATTTTCACGAAGCTCGTTAAATTTTAAACAAAAACAAACGAGCTCATCTGATAGTTGCCCTTAAGTTGGTAGCCCAGTGCATTGTCTCAGATGGCTCTTTGCCCGACGTTAATCTATGTCAGCGTCATACTCATTTACATACTTAAGTATCCACTGTTCTCAAGAACAGCTAACATTACCAATACAGTAGACGGACCAAAAACTAAATAGTTACACGAAATTGTGCAAAATTTTATTTTTTTAACGGCTCACCAAAATTGTGGGTATTTTCTAGTCTGTCGTAAATTATTTATTAGTAATCCAAAGATGACAATAATCACTGCACCAATCAATACCGGCATTAATAAATAGCCCCAGCTATAGCCGCCTAAAATAATGATAATCGGATTCGCTCCCGCTGGTGGATGGATCACACCAAAAAGCGCCATGAAAAAAATCGTTAAACCGACACCAAGGCTGATTGAAAAGACGCTTGATCCTAATAATGAATACATTAGCAAACCGATAAAGGCTGAAATCAAATGTCCTCCGATAATATTACGGGGTTGCGACAATGGCGCATTCCATACAACAAATACGAGTACACAACTACCCCCAAGTGATGCCATTAACCAAGGTGCCCCTGTATAGTTTGTTAAACAAAGCAATACAAAGATACAAAGTAAGCCACCAACTGCACCTGTTATTGCATCGGCAAAATTAGTTCTTGAAGGAGCATGTCCCCCTCCACTCATCTTAGCTATATATGCTTTTAGTCGATGATTTTTTGCTTCTTTTTCTTGCAAACGTATGAAATCTGCCATATTCACCATCCTTGTAATCAAAAGTTAAAATTATATCAAACGTAATTATATATAGAGAGATTTAGAAGCTTTTACTATTATATCAGCTAACAACGAGAATTCAATTTTACTTTATATTTTTACAATGATGAGAAGTTACAACATCAAAGCACGAGACCAATGTACTCTTTCATTACACTGGCTCGTGCCTTGTTTTCTTGATTTGTAGATATATACTAAATTTTAATCGTACTGCTTTTTAATAGGTTTATAAATTCGTGCTTTTTTTAGCACAGTCTTTGGAACTTGGAAAGTTGCAGTAACGACACCAGGATGGCGGCCGATTTCAATGGATCCTGTAATTGTTGCGCGATTCATTACTTCTGGCTCACTCATCTCAAATAGTTTTGCTGCTCGACTAATTGCATTATCAGTCGCCTCATTTAATGTTGTACCTGTACCTACTACAGACACAGGGAACGCCTCTTCTACTTGTTTCACACCAAATTCCTCTGCTAGTTCGCGAGCTCGGCGTTTTTCTTCCTTAGAAAAAGGTTTTGCTGTATATGGCAGATCCTCTTCATTTGGTAACAAAATAGGACCTTCAAGTGCTACTTTTTTCAAAACACTTACCTGCAGTTGTACAATTCCTGCGACATCTGTTGTATGCCCAGCAATTTCTCCGTCTCCCTGCATCGCATGCATATCGCCAATATACACACCACCGCCAGGTACCTTTACAGGACAAATAATTGTAGCACCTTCGCGAACACGGCTAATATCCATATGTCCATCTGTACGATGTGTGTCTAGCTCAGCTTCGGTAAATGCATATTCATGTGGCGCTCCAATTAAAAACGAACCAAAATCACCTGCATTATGTGAATCTGGCATTGCCTTCGAAGGCGTCGTTCCAAGCTGACCTAAAAAAGGTCGCATTCTTGCCATTATACCAATTAAATCGCTCGGTGCCAAAGCTACTACCGGATTTTGCACTGAATTTTCAGGTGTGCGCATATAATTTTTTGCTTCTAACGCAATACGTCGAGCACCTTCGCGTCCAACCGTTAAACCGATATTACCTTTTTGGTCTAGTGCCATTGTATAACCATTTGTCATTTTAAAAGGCGCGGTTTCTGTATCACATGTGGAACAGCGTATTGCTTGCGGTCCTATACCAGTCACCACTGTACTCGGATGTAGTTTGCCACAGCCAGGGCATTTTACTGATACGAACGGATCTCCGATGAAGCGGTCAGGTATTGCCTCATCATGCCCAGATGCCGTCGCGAGAGATGTGACCTGAATGGATTTGATTGTAATAACAATGGCATCACCTACTTCAGCACCTTCTACAAAAACGGGCTTCGTTACTTCGTGTCCACCACGAATTGTTGGCGTTAGCATTGGTCCCCAACATCCAGGCGTTGTATTGGCGATAATTGTGCCTCCATTTTTGACAGGGCCAAGCATTTTTTGCTGAGGATCTAAAATACCATCTATGAACTCATTCACAAACAATGTTTCCACTGCTTCGAGCTGCTGTACACTTTCTTCATTTTCTGGTTGTTTAGCTTTTTCATGCATTTGTAATTCCGTAATCATGTTTTTCCACTCTCCCAATCCAAAAAATATTTTATGTATCTACACAAGTGTAAAAGAGAGCTCTCCACTCATGAGCAGAGAGCCATTATTAATAATTTATTCATGTACAAATCTAAAATATGTGTAAATTTTCGCATCATAATGAAGCCATCTCTATAGCTTATCTTCATTTTGCTTTGCATTCATTTACGAACAACTTGGTAATCGATGTCGATTGAAAGCTACACATCACCGCTTATAAAATTAATTTCGACATAGAGGTCATTAGTTCCTGCTATTTCGAGTAAAACCTTGCCAATTTTACACAATGCATAGCTTTACTGTCGGAGCAAATGTTTTTTAGCTCATTTTCTCCATCGAGTGCAGGCTTTTTGGCGCTACCGACGTTTGCAAGAGATAACTCAATATACAGAATTGCTGTTCCTCATTCATCGTGCTTCGTCTTTTCCATTACTTTCATTTATAATAAGGCTGATAAATAAGAAATGACTGCCAACCTTAAAGGAAAGGGCGTATGAACTTTGACAGAACCAACTATTTTAATCGTAGAAGATGAAGCTGATTTAGCCAATTTGCTAAAAGTTAGTCTTCAAAAAGAGGGCTATAAGCTTATCCATACATCAGACTCTATTGAAAAAGCTTGGGCGAGCTTTCAACAGATAAAACCCGATATCGTGCTACTTGATGTTATGCTTCCAGACGGTGAAGGCTATGATTTATGCCGACGTATTCGTGAAGTATCACATATTCCAGTTCTCTTCTTGTCAGCTAAAGATGAGGAAATAGATAAAATTTTAGGGCTCGCCATTGGCGGAGACGATTATATTACCAAGCCTTTTAGCCCTAAAGAAGTTGCCTATCGTGTAAAGGCGCATCTGCGTCGTGCTGGCTATCAAATACAGGAAGCACCTACAACTACCACAATGAAGACGATACAAGTTGGACCATTTGTGCTCAATAGCGATGAAACCGAAGTACATAAAGATGGTACTTTATTAGAGTTAACAGCTAAGGAGATTGGATTGATGGCTTGCTTTATGCATAATCCAAACCGTATTTTAAGTAAGGAGACATTATTCGAGCGTGTCTGGAGTGAGGATTTTTTTGGTTCAGACAATACGGTCATGGTGCATATTCGTCGTCTTCGTGAAAAGATTGAACATGACCCATCTAAACCTATTTATATTACAACGGTCAAAGGGCTAGGTTATAAATTGGTCGTGCCAAAAGAGCCACAAACATGAAATGGCGATTAACTGCTCGTTTTTTACTATCCATATTGTCTATTGTAGTCATTGTAATTTTCGTCAATACTGCCATTTTTATTGGGTTAATGGTGTATCAGCAATTCAACAAATTTAATGATGCTACTGCAGATACAGAGGAAATCTTTGTGCGTGAATTTCAGCAGTATATTGAAGTAAACAGTGGTCAATCTTCCGTACGTAAGGAAGGGCTACAACAATTACATCAAAGAAATGCTTGGATTCAATTGCTTGATGCAAATGGACAAGTTATCGATGCTTATTTCGCACCTGAAAACGCACTTTCCCATTATGCACCCATTGATTTAATTCAAGTTTACAAATATGAGGAATACGAAGCTGGTACAACGGTTTATGTAGGAAGTAAAGATAACATTAGCTATTTAATTGGCATTAAAGGTAGTGGCGTTTCAAGGTTAGTAGTTCACCTTTCGGCCGCATCTATACTACAACTTATCGGAAAGTATGGATTGCTAATCGTTATTGCGGATTTACTAGTCGCAACACTTGTCGGTTGGCTATTTGGTCGTACATTAACGAAGCCTCTTTACGCAATGATAGAACGTATTCAGCATTTAAAAAATCATAAACACATGCCAATAAAAGTACCAAAGGGTCTCTATCGACCTGTTTTTGAAAATTTAAGTGAAGTATCAAGCGAGTTGGCCGCTCACGAGCAAGAACGCAAACGACTAGAGATGATGCGTGAGGAGTGGATTAGCAACGTTTCACACGATATGAAGACGCCACTTGCCTCCATTCGTGGTTATGCAGAGTTACTAAATGAGCGGGGCTTATCACTAAATGAGCAAACCGAATACGCACAAATTATTGAAAAGCAGTCATTGCATATGCAAGATTTACTCGATGATTTAAATTTAACAATGCGACTAAGACACCAGCAGCTTCCACTGACTTTAACTGAGGTGAATATCGTCCAGTTTATGCGTGAAATTGTCATCGACACACTAAATACGCCACCTTATGAACAAGCAAATATTGATTTTGATGCAACTGCAGATGTCATTGTCCATTCAATTGACGAGCATTTTATGCGCCGTGCTGTTGTGAACTTTTTATATAATGCAATACTTCATAATCCTCCTGACGTATGTGTTCACGTATTAGTAGATGCTAACACCATCACAATAGCTGATAATGGTCATGGTATAAGCGCTGAAGACCTTACGCATATTTTTGAGCGTTACTACCGCGGAACAAATACTGAGCAAAAGCAGGGTACTGGGCTTGGTACAGCTATTGCGCGAGATATTATTGAAGCTCACGGAGGAACGGTATCCATCACATCTGAAGAACAAAAAGGAACAACTGTCACTATCCAATTGCTTAAAGTGAGCGAAAAATAAAGAGGAGCGGTCCATTTATTATGGACTGCTCCTCTTATATTTTTATTTCATTTGTGCTTGTACCTTTGCAGGCATTTCATCAAATTGTATTTCATTATAAGACGTTACTTCGTTTTCTTTTTTCACATAAAGCTTTAAATATGCATCTAGGCGTAAATTTTTTTGAGCAGAAAATTTCAACGTCATTTCTTCACCGTTTTCTTTAAATGCCGGTAGCTCATACCAATACGTTTGGATAATTTGCCCATCATCTACCTTGTATTCCTCAACTTCCCCATCGGCAGTTATATGCACATAGTAAGTGTCTTTATTTAAACGATTAAAATCTACTGTCATGAGTACGCCAAGACCTGCTACAAACAATATAAACAATGCTCCAATACTTATAAACACCTTTTTCATATTAATTCCCCTGTCTCACAATTTTATAAAACGACCGTACAGTAAAGAGATAATACAAGCCGTAAATGACTGAATATGCAACCATCCATAATATAACGGGCTTCGTTATATCCATATTAAATAATTGTGAAAATGCTAGAAGCGCGAAAGCACTGTGTGCGATGCCGACAACAAGAGGTGCACTAAATATGACCGCAACCTGTCCTGCAACTGTCTTCAATATTTGCCTGCTATTCACACCAATTTTATTTAATACGGCATACTTCGCCTGATCTTCTTCTGCTTCTGTTAACACTTTAAAATAAATAATACTTCCCGTAGCTGCTAAAAATACTAATCCTAAAAAGCTTCCTACAAACAGTAATGAACCTACAGTACCTAGGCTATCCTCATAGCTTTGAGGAACACTTGAAAACCATTCTTGTTGCTCAGTAGATAGCTGCTCATATATTTGTTTAGATACATTTTGCTGCTTTAAATCATTGTCCATGCCAACAGCCTGCATTGTCACACCTTCCGCATTTGTCGCATCAAATGCTTGATCGTTTACGACAAGCACCGTGCCAGCTGGAATAAAGTTTAGCACACTATCTGTATACATTTTGTCGATATGAAAAGATTCCCCGCTCTGCAATTTAAATTTTTCACCCGTAAAGTCATGTGAAAAACGTTCATCAAAGTTAACATCTAGTAGTACAGCTGAACCGTCTGCAATATGCAGCTCACGATTTGTCCCTTGTAATATGGCTAAACGATTGTAATCAGATTCCTTCAATAATGTATATTCAAAAAAAGCAAATTCATTATCGACGCGCAAATTTTTTGCATGAATGGATTCATTGTACAATACGTTCTGTTGGTCAAATTCAACAGCTTCACCTTTCCACATAAATGTGTTTGGTAGCACGTGGCGCACCGTTGCTTCTGTATTGTAGTACAAGCCAAATACGCCACCACCGGCAGTAATCGTTGTTGCGCTTAAAATCGCGATGATGGACAACGATTTGGCATTTGCTCGTATTCGATATAATAGCTGCGAAACGCCAATTAAATTCAAACCTCTCCAAGACCAAGATGTTGCCTTTTTCAAAGCTGTCAGTACGAAAACGCTCACGCTATGGAACAGTAGATATGTCCCCGCTATTGTTGCACCTATTACTAAAAGTGGTGTCCCTATGATTGTAAACAGCTTCCAAATAGGACTTGTGAAAATATTAGAAGACGCTGTGTAATAGCCAAATGCAATAAGTGCTGTCCCTACAATTGCCACTAAAAACGATGCACGTGGAATTTTCTCCCCCTGTTTCTCTGCATGGAACAAATCAATCAATTTAAATTGATAAATAACACGGTAGCCCTGTAAAGATGTAAATAGGAATAGGATGGCAAAGATGCCTGCTGTTTGAAGCACTGCTTCAGGGGTGAATGTTAAATTTGCCACGACTTGATAGCCCATCAGTCGTACTAAAATTGTTAATAACACCTTCGACATAAAAAAGCCTATTACTATACCTAAAACGAGTGATACGAGCCCAATAACTAAATTCTCGAAAAAGAGCATTAGACCTATTTTTTGTTTACGTACTCCTAGTAGCGAGTAGAGTGCTACTTCTTTTTTTCTCTTCTTCATAAAAAATGAATTAGAATACGCGATAAATATTACTATGAAAAATAATAGTACAATTGACGATGCACTCATTAGTCCTTTAATTTGCTGCGACATACCTGTTGAGCTTGCAAGATCGTCATTGTATTTTAACGTGACAAATGTAAAGTAAATCACGATGCTAAATACCATTGAGGCGATGTATAAAAAATAATTCGACAAATTACGCTGAATATTTTTACGCGCCAAACTAAATAACGTCATTTACTCCACCTCCGATGCCTGCAAGCACCTGTAATATTTCCTGGAAAAACTGCTTTCTCGTCTGTACCCCACGATGAATTTCCTTGGAAAGCTTGCCGTCTTGAATAAAGAGAATACGCTGACAGAAGCTTGCTGCAAATGCATCATGCGTGACCATCATAATCGTTGCGGCATGAGATTGATTCAAATCACTTAAACTTTCCAATAAATCTGTTGCAGATTTTGAATCGAGTGCGCCTGTTGGCTCATCCGCAAAAATAAGCTTCGGCGCTGTTACTAACGCACGTGATGATGCTGTTCTTTGCTTTTGACCACCTGAAATTTGATAAGGGTATTTATCTAGTAGATCACTAATGCCAAACAACTGTGCAATACGCTCTACTCTTAGAGCAATTTCCTTCTGTGGCACCTTCGCAATGGCAAGTGGTAGTACTATATTTTCGCGAACTGTTAATGAATCAAGCAAATTATAATCTTGGAAGATAAAGCCTAAGTTATCACGACGAAAATCTGCTAACTGTGTATCTTTCATATGTGCTAAATTTGTATTTCCTATTACAATATCGCCTGTTGTTGGCGTATCAATTGTCGCTAAAACATTTAAGAGCGTCGATTTCCCTGCCCCTGAAGGCCCCATCACACCGACAAATTCACCTTGTTCAACCTCGAATGTTATATTTTCAAGCGCTGTAAATGTATTCGCGCCTTTGCCGTATGTTTTTCTTACATTTTGTACCTTTAATAATGGCGTCATATACGCTCACCTCTTTCTGTTTACAGTATACGACCCCAAACTTACAGCAAAATTGTCGCAAGCTTACAACAACCTTAAATCAAAAAAAGCATGCACTTCATGTGCATGCTTCAAACTAGACAAAAGGTATCAAAAAGTTTTGCTTAATACCTTTTGTCGTTTTGATTTTATTGGTTTTGGATGGTGTAATATGCGAAGTCTATACCAACTTATTCAGTTGATTGGAGCGGAGGGCGGGTGACTCCAGCGGGAACAGCACAGCACGTAAGACGCAACAAACCGCGCGTTAGCGAGGGTTGCGGCTTACGGTGTGCCCGCGGAAAGCGCCCGCCCGTAGCGGAAATCAACGGCGACAGTAGTCATCTATTATATTTTCCCCTTCGTGCTCTAAGCTAGTACGTTTTTAATATCTTCCTCAATGCTACTTGGTTTATCAGCAGAGCCGTATCGTTTGATAATTTCTCCATTGCGATTTACTAAAAACTTTGTAAAGTTCCATTTCACACTACTACCAAGGAAGCCTTTAGAATGCGTCGTTAAATAGTTAAAAACAGGATGTGCCTCCTTGCCATTCACCTTCACCATTTCATGCATTGGGAACGTTACTCCGTATGTTAAACGACATTGTGATGCAGCTTCTTCCGCAGTTTCTACCTCTTGCTTAAACTGGTTTGATGGGAAGCCGAGCACAACTAGTCCTTCATCATGATATTTTTTATAGAGCTCTTCTAACTCCTCAAACTGCGGTGTAAAACCACATTTCGTTGCGGTATTGACAATTAACAATGCCTTGCCTTTATAACGCTCTAAGCTATATTCTGTTCCATCCTCTAAAGCTACATTAATATCATAAATATTCATTTTTATTCCCCCTGTTTGTCATTATATTATAGACGTGCATTTACTCTTGCAGCTTGCTGTAATGGATCCCACACGCCATTGAAAGGTGGCGCATAGGCTAAATCTAAATCGAGTAAATCAGGTAATGTCATCTTATTGTATAAAGCTGTAGCAAAGACATCAATGCGTTTATCCACACCAGCAGGTCCAACAATTTGTGCACCTAAAAGTTGCTGATCTCTCTTTCGCACAACAATTTTAATAAACATCCGCTGGGCTCCTGGATAATAACCTGCAATATGACGTGCAGAAATTTTATATGCCTCATACTCAAATCCAAGTTCTTTTGCAGTGCGCTCATTAATGCCTGTCGTGGCGATTGTTAAATCAAAAAATTTCAGTATTGAGGTGCCGACAATACCACGAAACGGTGCAAATTTCCCAGACATATTAAGCCCTGCTAAGCGCCCTTGCTTATTTGCCGTCGTTCCAAGTGGTACATAATCTAAGCGCTCTTTAACGATATGAAAGTGAGTTGCACAATCGCCAGCAGCGTATATATTTTCAACGGATGTCTCTAGATGACGATTAACGACGATGGCACCATTTTTAGCTAGTACAATATTTGTCCCATCTAAAAATTGCGTATTCGGTTTAATACCTGAAGCTACGATAACTAAATCAGTATCTAACGTACCTTTATCTGTTTTGATCCGTTCAACACGTGTAGTGCCTTCAAACGCTTCGGCATTTGTATTTAATAGTAGCTCAATGCCTTGCTTTTTTGCCTCTTCATGAACATGCTTAACTAGCTCTTCATCTAAAATATTGGCGACTTGATTGCCTCGCTGTATAAGTCGTACTTTCTTATTACATGCCCGAATTGTTTCCGCCATTTCAAGTCCGATATAGCCCCCACCGAGAATAGTGACCTGCTCTATATTTGGTGTTAAATCTGCAAGTAAATCTTCTAATTCAGGTATTGTTTTAACTTTATGAATACCTGCTAAGTCAGCACCTTTTTGCACAGGGATAATTGGATCTGCTCCTGTAGCAATAAGAAGTTTATCGTATGCAATCTCGAATGGTTCACCTGAAGCTTGTGTACCCACAACAAGCTGGTTCTCCACATCGATATGCTCGACCTCATGTCCAACTCGCGCATCAATCCCATATTTATCACGGAATGTTTCAACATCTCGCGCAATGAGGCGCTTTGTTGATGAAATCCGCCCATCTACTACATAAGGCAATCCACATTGTCCATATGAATATATAAATCCACGCTCTAAAGAGGTAATTTCTGCCCCTGGTACATTCCTATAAATCTCCATAGCGGCGGACATTCCTGCCGCATCTCCCCCAATGATTACGAATTTCATCCTACAAGCCCCCTTTTTCTTATTACCACTTAATCTCAGTATTCATAACTATGTAGTTGACGTTTTCCGACACTTACATAGCAAATAGTACCTCTCACATAGAATATAAAATTGTCATAACGCTTCTTTGCTTTATAGCCATTGATATGCACTGTAAATCAAGCGATAAAAACCTATTACTTTGCAACTCAATAAATCAATGTTATCAAAAAGCTAATTACAAATGCACGTTTCCAGTACTACCTTTTTTTAAAAGGTCATGTGCGCTATGAGAGGAACAAATGAATCAACTTTTTGCACAGGTTATTTCCTTTCTACAAAAAACAGGTAAAGAAAAACAATTGTTTTCCTTTACCTGTTTAAGTACTTATGCTTTTGCTATTTCTTCTTTGCAGAACGTTAAAATCTCTTCTAACTCTTCATCTTCAAGCGCAAAGTCTAAATACTCTCCCTTTGCCTTTTCCATAATGAAGTAATTTAAAATAAAGGGCGCACCTTCTTTTTCGCCAATTAAAACACGGATTTCAATACCCGCTTCATGGTACAGCTCATCCTCTTCATCAATATCTACATCTAAAATAAACTCATAGCGCTTACCTTCAATAATATTTGTAGGATCTAAAATTTCTTCCATTGAAAATTGTGTAATATCCATTTATACTAGCTCCTTTATCTTTACCTATTCTTTTCTATAATAAATCAATTTCAGCATGGGTCAACTAGAAAACCTGTATACACCTACAAGCAATTATGCCACAATAAAGTAAAACTTTTAGCAATGCAAGTTAAATCAAATTACATAAAGGGGGCTTTTTAATGAAAGAGATACTATATTATCAAGACACTATGCTACGTGAATTTACAGCAACAGTTGTACGTACTGGCATTGAGGATGATGGACGTCAGTACGTTGTGCTTTCTAACACTGCCTTTTATCCTACAGGTGGTGGTCAGCCACATGATACGGGAACGATAAACAATACTAACGTAATTGATGTTGAAAAAGTTGATGATGAAATACGTCATTATATCGAGAGTGATGCTTCTGCTTTATCTGGTGAAGTGCATGGTAAATTGAATTGGGAGCGCAGATTCGACCATATGCAACAGCACGCTGGACAGCACATTTTAACAGCAGCATTTGTTGAACTTTTTGATGCACAAACAGTAAGCTTTCACCTCGGTAGTGAACAGGTAACTATTGATATTGCTGTCGACACCCTATCAAGCGAACAGCTTGCAGCGGCTGAAGCTCGAGCAAATGATATTATTTTAGAAAATCGTCCAATTGAAACAAAATGGATTACAGAACAAGAGCTTGGTAACTACAACTTGCGTAAAGAGGTAGCAGTCACAGGAGATATTCGTTTAGTCATTATTCCTGATTTTGACTACAATGGCTGTGGTGGTACACACCCGACATCAACAGGGCAAGTCAGCGCTATTAAAATTTTAAGTACCGAAAAAATGAAGGGCAATGTGCGTGTGTCCTTTGTATGTGGTCAGCGAGTTTTAGCAGAGCTAGCGATGAGGAAAACTGTACTTGCCGATGTTGCGAGACAATTAAGTGTACCTGAAACCGAAGCAGCTACTGCGCTTGCAAAACTACTAGCAACTCAAAAAACGACTGAAAAGGCACTTGTAGCGGCAAAGGAAGAATTGCTTGCCTTTGAAGCGAAAACATTGGCATCTAGTGACAACTATATTATTTCTGCTTCCTTTAATGATCGCTCGATACAAGAGCTTCAAAAATTGGCTCGTTTTATAGTAGCTGAACGTTCGGATGCAATCGCACTACTCGTTTCAGAAAATGAAGACAAGCTACAGTTTGTTGCGACGCGTGGTGCCCAAGTACAAACAAGCATGAAAGACCTTGCTGCAAAAGTTTTGCCATTCATTAATGGTAAAGGTGGCGGCAGTGATCAAATGGTGCAAGGCGGCGGCGAGCGCATAATTTCCCGCGAGCAACTGCTCACTGCTATGCAAGAAGCACTGAAGTGCCAGACACCCAAACAATTCTGAATACTTTCTTCTGCGGGAAAATACAATACGTGCCGTTGAGTGGAAAATATCCGCCTCCACAGAAAACAACGGCATAAAAAAAGTGTTAGATTGATTGCAATCAATCTAACACTTTTCTCTTTTGTTCTGGGCGCTTAAAATTTAAATTTTTGGATTGCTCCATGTAGGCGATTTGCCATTTCAGACATTTTTACAGTTTGATCGTTCATCGTCTCCACAGTTTTCATTTGCTCAGATGTTGCATTTTTCACTTCAGATACATAATCACTTGCAGCATGTGCTGTTGCCGCCATTTCTTCCATTGAAGCTGAAACCTCTTCCGTATTGGCTGACATTTGCTCTGCCGAAGCATTCATTTCCTCAATTTGACCTGCTATTTCACCAACAGCATGTACGATTTCTTCAAAGCGCTCTCCTACTGCCTCTATAGCTACTAACCCTCGGGCTACATTCACTTCGCCACTCTCTGCTGCTTTCACGACCTCTAATGTATAAGCTTGTACTCTATCAATTAATACATTAATCTGCGCGGCAGACCCCGCTGTTTGCTCCGAAAGTTTTCTTACTTCCTCCGCTACCACCGCAAAGCCTTTACCTGCATCCCCTGCTCGTGCAGCTTCAATTGAGGCATTAAGGGCAAGTAAGTTTGTTTGATCTGAAATATCAGTAATCATTTTAGAAATCAGTTCTATTTCTTTTGATTCTTGTTCTAACTTACGGATAATGTCGAGCTCTACAGCTGTTCCTCGTTGTATTTCATCCATACGTGTAATAGATTGTTTAACGGCTCCATTACTTTCACTTATTTTCTCGGAAATAAAATCAGTATTAGATGCTATCGTCGAAGCGACTTCTGCCATATTTTGAATACCTAATGCCATTTGCTCCATAGCTGATGCACCTTCTTCAGCCATTGCCGTTTGACTTTGTGCTCCACGGTCTACTTCACCTATTGCAGCTGCAATTTGCTTAGAATGCTTTGTCACATCATGCACATCACCCATTAATTCACAAGATGCCTCATTTACCGTCGTTGCTTCCTTGCCAACCTGTGATATCATCTCTCGCATATTGTCTGCCATTCTATTTAATGCACGCGCAAGAGTACCCATTTCATCAATACGCTTCAAATATTTATCAGGTATTTCTTGTGTAAAATCTCCTTCAGATAACCCTTCACTAATACGAAGCACATGACGCAGCGGTCTACTTACAGATCGCGAAATCGCAAACGAAATCAACAATCCCAAAATCGAAACAATAATAGTCATGATAATGAAGTTTGTTTTCAATTGTGAAAGCCCTGAAAGCATTTCATCTTCTAATGCGACTACCCCCATCTTCCAACCATTATCTAATGTGTGGTACCCCATTAAATTTTTGCCATCTCCCTTTGTATCGAAGGCAAAATATCCATTTGAATTATTAATCATTTCTTGTGCTGCTAATGATTCACCTGTCATTTCACCAGATTTTTCAGCAGCAGCAATTGCGTTGACCTGCTCTTTTACAAGTGCGTGATTTTTATGCCCGATAACAGTACCTTTAGCGTCCAACATTAAGGCATAGCCATTTTTTCCAACTTTAATGTCCTCTACAATGTTGGATAAATAATAACCATCTATTCGTGCTAATAATAATGCTTTTTCCCCTGTTACTGTATCAATAGGTGCGACAATTAAAATAACTGGCTCATTTGTTACACGACTTATCGTGATTTCCGACATAACTGTCTTGCCAGTGAAACCTTCTTTTACATATTCACGATCACCTAAATCAGCTGTTGTATTATCTAAATAATGAGCTATTCCATCTGACGTAATAATACCAAAGCCCAAATAATTTTTACTATCCTTAAAACGTTTCGTTAAATATGTCTTTTGCTCCTCAAAGTCCATATTACGGATAGCTGCTTGCTCCGCAATGGCTTCTACCTCTACTAATGCTAGTTGGAAGTGTTCTTCTATGTATTTTGATACATCTTCTGCCCTAGATATTAAATTTTCTCGGACCTGTTCCTCAACTGCTTTTGTACTATTCCACCATGTAGAAAATCCAAGCGTACCACATGTCACAAATACTAAAGCGATAATTGCTACAACTAATTTACCACCAATACCTTTAATCCACATATTTAATTTGCTCATTTCTCCAATATTTTGTTTAAAATTTTGTAACTTTTTGCCCTTCTCCTTCAGAGTAAGGTCACGAAAACTAGAAGTCAATAAAACTTTTCCATTAACAATAAAAATTGTTTAAATTTGTATTTTTCATCATAAGCATAGTGCTTATAGTCTAATACATTTTATCCACACTCTTTCTAAATTGTTATTTAATAGTCTATTTCGTTGGGTAAAATTTAAACTTTTTCCATGGCAAATTGATTATAATTTGGTTTTTTTGCTGATTATAAAAGATAGAACACAATCTATTTACTTCTTGGAGGGGAGGATTTTTATGAGTACAGATAATAATGTCTCACGTCGTGATTTTTTAAAAACAACAGGTATTGCAGCTGGTACATTAGTCGGTGGTGGATTAATAGGTGGTCTTGTTGGCTATAACATTAACGGTAAAGGTACTTCTACATTAGAGCATGGCAACGGAACTACAAATGAAGCTGCTGCACCTAAAGCTAAAATGTTTTTCATGAACGACCGCGATTTTACTATTTTATCGAATGCTACTGAACGCATTTTCCCTAAAGATGATTTAGGTCCAGGTGCGATTGATTTAGATGTTCCTTACTTTATTGATCATCAGTTAGCTGGACAATATGGAAGTAACTCTAAGGAATATATGCATGGTCCTTTTGGGGAGGGTGCCCCAACACAAGGTTATCAAAGTCGTTTAACTCGTGCAGAAATTTTCAAACAAGGCGTTACTTTAATGGAGACAGAAGCTCAAAGTCGCTTTAAAAAGCCTTTTAACGAATTAGAGGGCAAGCAAATGGATGAAATATTAACAGCCTTTCAAAAGGGTGAAGTCCAAATGTATGGCGTAACATCAGCTTTCTTCTTCACCTTATTACGTGCTGCTACTTTAGAGGGGGCATATTCAGATCCTTTATATGGCGGAAACCGTAACATGGAAGGATGGCGCATGAAGAACTTCCCTGGTCATCAGATGGCGTATATCACAATGATTGAAGATCCTAAGTTCCAAAAAATTGAACCAAATCAATTAGGCAACCATTAATTTAAGGGGGGTTTTATAAATGGCAACAACATTACCAAGTGTAGACGTTGTAACAGTAGGTGTAGGGTGGACAGGTGGCATTGTCGCTGCTGAGTGCTCGAAAGCTGGATTAAAGGTAGTTGGTTTAGAACGAGGTCAGAAGCGTGGCACGGAGGATTTTTTAAATATTCATGACGAATATCGCTATGCAATTCGCTATGATTTAATGCAAAATCTGTCAAAGGAAACAGTTTCTTTCCGTAATAATCGTAAGATGCAAGCTTTACCTATGCGTCAACTTGGGTCCTTTTTATTAGGTGAGGGGCTTGGGGGATCTGGAACGCACTGGAACGGCATGACCTACCGATTTTTACCATACGACTTTCAAATTAAAACGCTGACAGATGAACGTTATGGTGCTAACAAATTAGGTCCAGATTATTTAATACAGGATTGGGCATTAAATTACGATCAATTAGAGCCTTATTTTGATAAATTTGAAAAAACAACTGGAATTTCAGGCGATGATAAAAATCCATTTGCAGGGAAACGTTCAAGTGCTTATCCAACGCCTGCTATGAAAATGACGCCTATGCTACAACAATTTGAGAAAGCAACAAAAAATCTAAAATTATCACCTTATATGGTCCCTTCTGCTAACATATCAGAAGTCTATAAAAATCCAGACGGTGAAACAATTAATGCTTGTCAATATTGTGGCTTCTGTGAGCGTTTCGGTTGTGAATATGGCGCAAAATCTTCCGCGGAAATTACAGTAATACCTACTGCTTTAAAAACTGGAAATTTTGATCTACGTTACAATTCAAACGTTGTAGAAATTTTAAAACAAGGCAACAAAGCGACTGGCGTAAGATATATTGACACGATATCTGGGGAGGAATTTATTCAACCTGCGAATATTGTCGTATTAACAAGCTATGTCTTTAACAATGCCAAACTACTAATGGTTTCTAACATTGGTCAACTGTATGATCCAACAACAGGCAAGGGAACGTTAGGTCGAAATTATTGCTATCAAATTTTACCTGGTGCTACAGGATTCTTTGATGACCAATACAACACATTTATGGGTGCAGGTTCTCTCGGTATGAGTATTGATGATTACAATGGGGATAACTTTGACCATAGTGAGTTAGATTTTATCCATGGTGGTAATATCGCACTCACTCAAACAGGTGCACGCCCTATTGGATCGAATCCAACACCTCCGGATACGCCTACATGGGGACCGGAATTTAAAAAGCAGTCTATTCATTACTATACACGTTCATTTGGTATTGGTGCACAGGGGGCATCTATGCCGCATAAAGAAAATTTCCTGTCACTTGATTCCAATTATAAAGATGCGTACGGTTTACCGCTTTTACAATTAACATACAATTTCACTGATCAGGATCGAGCGCTCCATAAATTTGTTTCTGCTCGTGCTGCTGACATTATGAAAGAAATGGGCGCAAAAACTATTGTACCAAATGCGGAAATTACAGATTACAACATTGTACCTTATCAAACGACACACAATACTGGTGGTACAGTAATGAGCACAACACCTGATAAGGGCGTTGTGAACAACTATCTACAACATTGGGACGTAGAGAATCTTTTCGCTTTAAGTTCCGGAAGCTTTGCTCACAATAGTGGCTATAATCCAACAGGTACCCTTGGCGCATTAGCTTATCGCTGTGCAGAAGGTATTTTGAAATATAGCAAATCAGGTGGTTCTTTAGTGTAAGGTTTGTCATTTTAAATGCACCAAAAAAATTATTTAATAGGAGGATGACGCCATGGGCGGTCTTGGAGCAATCGGAGTTCCTGGTTTAATTATTATTTTAGTTATTGTACTAATCGTTTTTGGTCCAAAAAAATTACCAGAAATCGGTGGTGCAGTTGGAAAGACGTTCGCAGAGTTTAAAAAGTCAACAAAAGGGTTAATGGATGACGACGAAGAACCTGCGAAAAAAATAGAAAAAAAATCTGACGTTTCGTAGGAGGTTTCCTATGGATCCTTATGAAGAAAAAAATTATTTAAGTCCACTTGATAAAAAGGAAGAGGAGCCTCCACCATTGCGGGAGGCTCTTGTTGAAATTACTCACAATGATATTGAACAATCAGTAGTTGAGGATAAACCGATTTTCCCTTTAGATTCAATACTCGAGCATATTGCAGAGCTAAGGAAACAAATCATAAAAGGACTTGTCGTCTTTATTTTATTTTTTATTGTTGCATTCTCTACCATTAATATTTGGTTTCCGTATGTTACGCGTGGTCATTCACTCATTATTTTAGGACCACTAGAGGTCGTTAAGTTTTACATGACGATTTCCACGGCTTTAGCATTTGGTCTATCTATGCCTTTTCTCGTTCACTTTCTTTGGAGCTTTGTAAAACCTGGCTTAAAGGAAGAGGAAAGTCGCTTTCTCGGACTCTACGCACCAGTTATGTTTATGCTCTTTTTATTAGGTGTAGCATTCGGCTATTTTGTTGTTAATCCACTTAGCTATTCATTTTTAGTAAGCTTAGGTGCGACGAATTTTGATGTAATGGTATCTGCCAGTGAATATATGCATTTTTTAATTATGACAACAGTACCACTTGGATTATTATTTGAGCTGCCCATCGTTGCGCTCTTTTTATCGTCCATTGGTGTACTAACGGCTGAATCCATGAAAAAAATACGCGGCTGGTCCTATATTGCAATGGGCGTTGGCTCAGCAGTCATTACCCCACCTGATTTTATTAGTCAGTTACTCGTATTAATCCCGATGATTATTTTATACGAAATCAGTATTCATCTTGTTAGACGTACGGAACGTAAACAACTAGAAAGCCCTGCTTAGCTAAGATGCAGTGATTGGAGAGTCTACTGCTGTTGATTTCTGCTGTGGGCGGACGCTTTCCGCTCCAATCAACTAAAGTAAATTGTTTTAGTGCCTGGCACTGTGCATGTATACATGCATAGTCGGCTCCTAGAATCGTAAAATTCCACTTCGCTTTCCGAGGGCACGACGTAAGCCGCAGGAGTCTTCGTTGATATTTTCCTGTGCAAGGTAAATTGTTTGCGTGCCTGGCACCGTCCTTCGGCACCGGCCCTCCGCTCCAATCAACTGAATAATATTTGCATAAAAAAATGACAAAAGGCATCAAGAATATGAACTTCTTGATGCCTTTTGTCAACGGTACTTATTTTTTCTTTAAATCCAGCACAATAATTTCTGGACGATTAAAAACTCGGAAAGGCACACTACTATTTCCTAATCCCCGACTAACTATCATTTTGGTGCTGGCTTCCTCGTAAACACCAGCCGTAAACTTAGGAAACAGTCCCTGTCCTGGTGCGACAAGTCCTCCTATGCCAGGAATCCGAACCTGACCACCATGTGCATGACCCGAGAATACTAAATCTATTTCTTGATTTACATACGTACTAAACACTTCTGGTCGATGCGCCAGCAACAGCTTTAGCATGTCTTTTGGAACATAAGCAGTCGCCATGTCCAGCATTTCTTCAGTTGATCTACCCATTAACGGATCTTCAATACCAACAATCGCCAAACGCTCCCCGTCGCGCTCTAACACGGTCGATTCATTGGCCATCACATGTACACCTAACGATGACAGCGCCTCATAAATTTCACTAACCTTATTCGTCGCAACTTCATGGTTTCCAAGTACATAATATACATCCGCTAATTCGACTAACCCTCTCACTGCCTGTAAGCTTTGCTCCAAATTAAAGCGATTACTATCAATAACATCGCCTGTAATAAATATATAATCTGGATTTGTAGCCTTAACCTTTGCAATGAGTTTCTGTTGGTTATTACCAAAGAGTGCATCATGTAAATCTGATATTTGTACAATGCGTAGCCCATCGAAGCTGGCTGGCACTTTTTCAGATTCATATACATGCTTACTTACAACCAGCCAGTGATTGTTTACGTACAAAAAAATGACTATAAAAACAAGAAAAAATACTACGTATAATAATTTTTTCATTCGCAATCGCTCACTTTGTGGCTACTTTTTCAGAAAAACTTCTTACCCTTCTATTATAAGCAAAAAACAGAGCGATTGTAAGTAGATGCGCTTTAATTACATAAAATGCACAAAATCCAACCATCCTCATCTATCTTTTATAGGAAATCATGTGCATTTCATCTATTCTTAGTCAACTTTCACATGATATAATATGGGTATAATTTCATATTCATTTACTACGTTTTTAATATCACTACCTTAAAATATTATAAGAATGAGAGAACAAGAATGAAAGTGAGAATGAGAAAGTTATTACTTATTTTTATGGTCGTTATTAGTATTGTGATGATTGGAATGACATCTCGATTACACAATAATGAAAGCCAAAACGCTCCTAAAGCCGTTGCAGGAGTAATAGATCTTAGACAATATGATTTGCACAAAAATACTGTAAGCTTGGATGGAGAATGGGATTTTGTTCCTGATAAATTATTGAATTATTCAGAATTCAATAACTCTCATTCTTATTCAGTAAATGTCCCATCACTATGGTCTAGGTACAAGTTTGATGGTCAAAATTTTACTACACTCGGTAGCGGTACCTATCGTTTAAAAATTTTAATTAATGATACAGATACTATATTGGGTATAAAAACAGGTAATATTCGGATGTCGAATGCCATTTACATAAACGAAAAACGTATTGGACAAAGTGGAGAGCCTGCAGAAGATTCGACATATATTCAACAAAATGTACCGTATGTTGCATATTTCTCACCTAAAAATAATGAACTTGAACTCATCATTCATGTAGCTAATTTTGATTATGCATCAGGCGGAGGAATTATTGGTTCCATTTTTATCGGGGATCAAGAGAGTATTGGTAAATTAAGAGAAGGTTCACTTTTCTACGATTTAATAACCTTTGCTGCTTTTTTTACAATGTTTATTTATTTTGCTGGTTCCTACCTATACGCCAAGCTTGAAATTGAGCAGCTCTACTTTTCTTTATTTTGCTTCATGGTTGGTTTATACGGTCTATCTCATGGAGAAAAAATATTAATGTCGTTACTCCCTATCAGCTATGAATTTCTGATAAGAGTCCAAATCATTTCGAGTATCGGTTCGGGTATCTTTATGCTACTGTATTTTTACCATGCCCTTCAGCAATTTTCACATAAAAAGTTCGTGAAAGCACTTTGTATTATTGGCATTTTATTATTAGCTACAGTCATGCTGCCAATATCTATTAGCTCATACCTACAAACTGTACATTCTATTTATATTTTAATAAATATCTTTTATTTGCTTTATATTCAAACGATTGCAATCTTTAAACGATTAGTAGGTGCTATTTATTTATGGCTTAGTACTATGTCCATTCTTATCTATATGGTCGTAGCTACCTTAAATCTCAATATTAATCTAGAAATTTACTCTTTACCTCCCTTGCTTCCTTTTATTTGTTTAACGATGCTCGCTCTGTATATTTCTCATCGTTTTACAGATTCTTATTTAGAAAAAGGTAGATTAACAAATGCTTTAATCCGAGTCGATAAGTTAAAAGATGAATTTCTTGCAAAAACCTCACATGAATTTCGCACTCCGTTACACGGTGTGATTGCCATATCTCATTCCATGTTAGAGCCTCAAGAAAGCTCTACATTAACAATGGAACAAAAGGAAAAAATATCACTCATATTTAATATCACAGAAAAGTTATCACATCTTGTGAATGACATTTTAGATTTTTCCAAGTTAAAAGAAGGCGAACTAAAGCTTCGTCTTACTAACGTTGATCTTTATTCTGTGACCCATGTCATCGTTGAAATATTGTCGTACATCGGAAATAAAGACGTAAAGATTTACAATTACATTGAACGAGGAAAATTTATCGTAGCTGACGAGGATAGACTGCGTCAAATTCTTTATAACATAATAGAAAATGCTGTTAAGTACACTAGGCATGGGAAAGTAGAAATTTCATGCTACGAAGAACAAGGATTCCTGACTATTGAAGTAAGTGACACCGGTCGAGGCATAGCTCCAGAACATTTGGAGTCGATATTTGAACCATTCCGACAGTTAGAAGACGCAAGTAAAGGTACGGGTTTAGGGCTAAATGTGACGAAAGAGCTTGTGAAGTTGCATGGCGGAGAAATTACGGTCCATTCAGTTGTTGATCAAGGAACAACTTTCTCTGTTAAATTACCTGTGCAGACAATAAAGAAAGTCCAGCAAGATAAACAACAACGGAATAAAATCACATTAACTAAAGATTATTTGCCAATAACATTTCCTTATTTTGAGGAAAGAAAAATAGGCAAAAAAATACTCATTGCTGATGATGATCATATTAACCTCAAAGTACTAATCGATATTCTTGCAAAGGAGAACTATTCTATTATCGCTGTTGATGATAGTCAGCATGTTTTCGAACAATTACAAGTGCATCCAGATATAGACTTATTGATTTTAGATATTATGATGCCGAACCTTTCTGGATATGAGGTTTGCCAACAAATTAGGAAAAACTATTCTTCTGCCGAGTTACCGATTTTAATGCTCACAGCAGCGATACGACCAGAGGATATGCTAGCAGCATTCCAATCTGGTGCAAATGATTTTTTACACAAACCATTAGATACTGCTGAATTGAAGACAAGGGTACGAAATCTTATCTTACTAAAAGAGTCGGCTGAAATTGCAATTAAAATGGAGACTGCATTTTTGCAAGCACAAATTAAACCACATTTTATTTACAATGTTTTAAATTCTATTTTATCGCTAAGCTATTTAGACTTGGATAAAGCCCGCATTATGATAACAGATTTTGCAACATTTTTAAGAAGTAGCTTCTCGTTTGAGAATACAAATAGCCTTATCCCTCTAGAACAGGAGCTCATGCTAATTCAATCTTACGTCAATATTCACCAAACAAGATATCCAGATCAACTTGAATGGGAAATTCAGATGGAGGAACCTTTAAAAATTCTAATCCCCCCTCTGCTTCTTCAGCCATTAGTAGAAAATGCTCTTTTCCATGGTTTAAGAAACAAGCGAATAAATGGGAAAGTAACAATGACTATAAAAAAAGATCAACAAATGATTGATATTAAAATTCAGGACAACGGTATAGGTATGACACAAGAAGTAATAGAAAAGGTATTATCGGAAGAGCCATCCGTTCATCAGAGCGTAGGGATTCGCAATATCACTAAACGTTTAAAAAAATACGAGAAGGCCACTTTCCATATTGAAAGTGTTGTTGGTGAAGGAACGACGGTGATACTAAAGTTCCCACTATTTTTGGATGAAAAGAGGTGAAAGAATGTTAAAAGCAATCATTATTGACGATGAAATTTTAGCAATCAATTTACTAGAGACGATGTTAAAGGACAATGGGGCAATTGATGTTGTCGGGAAATATTTAAACCCTTTGGACGCTATAGCAAACATCCCTACACTCAAACCAGATATTCTTTTTTTAGATATTGAGATGGCAGAGATGAATGGGATTGATGTTGCTAGTAAATTAGAAGATTTAACACATGTATTGGATATTATTTTTGTAACTGCCTATGAGCATTATGCAATTGATGCCTTTTCTGTTCAAGCCATTGATTATATTTTGAAGCCGATTGATAAAGGGCGCTTAATGAAAACAATTGAAAGAATTTCTCTACGGAAGGGAAATATGCAATTAACAGACGGAAATATACGCAATGAAGATGTGCAGGTCATTAATAATTTTCACTTCCATGTTCATTCGGGAAAAGTATACATTGATGGCGTAGCTTTAATTTTATCCACTAAGGAATTTCATATTCTGTACTTTTTAGCACAGCGACCAGGGGAAATTTTCCACCCATCTGACTTGTATAAGCTCATTTGGGCGGAAGATAGTATCGGACAAACGCAGGCGTTAAAAGTACATATCAGTAATTTGCGAAAAAAACTGGAATCCATCTCTGGCCATCGAGCTAAAATTGTAACTGTAAGGGGTTCTGGTTATCAGTTCCTCTTTGAGTAATTCTTTTTTTGGTAGCAGATGCGGTGCCCCCTGCTTAGAACGTAAGACAAGGGCACCATGCGCTTTGGTTGCGGCTTACGGTATACCTAGAGAAATCGCAGGCAAAAGCCCGAGAATCGCTGGTGAGTCAGGAGATATCGCCGCTAACACTCTGTAAATCGCCTGTACGTCAGCGGATATCGCCGCTAACATTCTGCCAATCGCCTGTACGTCTGCAGTTATCGCCGCTAACATTCTGTAAATCGCCTGTACGTCTGCAGTTATCGCCGCTAACACTCTGTAAATCGCCTGTACGTCAGCGGATATCGCCGCTAACATTCTGCAAATCGCCTGTACGTCTGCAGTTATCGCCGCTAACATTCTGCCAATCGCCTGTAAACCTTCGGAAAGCATCCACCATAGCGGACATCAACGACATAGTAAAAAGTGTTAGATTGATTGCGGTCAATCTAACACTTTTTCTCTTTTGGTACCCGTTCGCTTTATTTTTTTGCCGCTTCTTGAATCTCATAAAATGCCCAATGATTACTTGGGACATCTTTAAATATTGGCTCTTGATGTTCTGTTGTTACTTGCCGTTCAAACAAGCGATTTAGCACCTTCACCGCTTGGGCACGTGTTAAATAACCTTCAGGATTAAATGTGTCTACCGTTACGCCAGTCATAATGCCCAATGCATTGACAGTATTAATTGCTTTGATAGCCCAATGACTATTACTAACATCTTTGAAAACGATGCCCACTGATGTTGGTTTACAAAAATCTGCATTAGGATTTTCTTTGCACTGTCTTTCTACCCAACGAGCTGCTACTACTGCCATTTGTGCACGTGTAATGGAACCGTTCGGATTAAAGCTTGTCTCCGTAACACCTTTAAATAAACCTGTTTCCTTCACAAATTCGATTGCATCTTTTGCATCATGTTGAGCCGTATCTGTAAATGTCGCATTAGACTTTGGAATCGCATTACTTGTTAGTTGTCGTGCAAACATACTTGCCATCTGTGCGCGCGTTACAAATGCATTCGGTCGGAATGTACCATCTGCATAGCCTTGAATATAAGGTGTATATTTAACATCGTCACCCTTGTCTGGCAAATAGAGCATGGAGAAAGTAGAGAATTTTGTAACTTTAAATTGCAAGCCTAGCATATCTTTTTGATAATCTACAACTTTCCCATGTAATAACTCTTTTGTGCCATCGCTATGCTCGATATAGATAGCTAAATTATTAAGCTGTTCTTGGGATAAATTATTAGGCAAAGGTAAGGTTAATGTTACTGGGCGATTTTGCATATTGGTCTCAATTTTCATTGGACGCCCTATTAACTTACTAATTGAACTACCAGTTATATCTTTATCAATCAATTCATTTTTTGCACGCTCTTCGATTTCTAATTGCTCGTTTTGTTCATTTAAAGGTATTAGTCGGAAATATAAATTATAATTAAATGTTGCCAATGAATCTTTTGAAACATCAATGTTTACATTATAAGCCTGGATAGTTAGATTTAATTGATTGTTTTTCAACAGGCTAACAATATTATTAGGTATTGATATATCAACCTGTTTTACTTTATCCTGTGAATCTGGAATAACAATACGTGCTTGATCTGACCCTACTTCTTTCAACTTAGAAATAGTTTCTAATGCACTTTTTTCTGTTAAAATCACTTCATCTTTCATGAATCCATCTTCACCAATTGTTCGTTTAATTGTCGTTTTAGAAACAGCTTCTCCACTACTTGACTCTATATTCACAGTAAAAATTTCTGTAGATTCAGAGACAGTTGTATCCCCGCTATTAATAGGAGCATTTTCCCTAGTAACCAAAATTGTATATTCCCTTTGGCTACCATCTTCAGCAGTCACTAAAATCTTTATTGTATTCATACCTGTTACAAGCTTTATTGCTTCCGTACTTGCCTGACTGTTTATTGTTACATTTGCTTTATCGTCCTCAGCTATAGCTCTAATATTTACACTATCTACTATATGTGGAACTTTTGCTGTATAAGATATTGTCTTCTTATCAAATGGCGTATTGAAGTTGCCCGAAGTAATCGTTAACTCCTTTAAAAAAGCATTTTGACTCGGTGAAAATGCTTTTACATTAATAGAGAAGACTTTAGTTTCCACATATTCACCGAAGGAAATTTTAGCAGTCAATGTAACCATTTCATTTCCTTTGCCTGCAGATGGGCGTATAACTTCGCCATTACCTTTAACTACCTCTGGCTTGTCAGATACCCAAGTTATTGTCGCACCATGATCTCCAATAATAGGTAGAACAAGATTTTTAGTTACATTTTCTGAAGTATCATTTTGAGCATATAAAATAGTAAGTGCATCTTTATCAAGTTGTACTTTTTTAATAAAAATACTATTAACTTCACTATCAAACACGGATTGTAAAGTTTCTATAGAATCAAAACCTTGATTAGGACGTGCCATAATAATTTGCTGACAGACTTTATCTTGATCTTCTATAGTCAGGCGATTGAAGTTACTATAATTTAAATGATAATCATCAATAAAAATTGTCCATAGTGTAAGTGCATCTGTCGCATTGTTAACATTTATAAGATAGGATCGATCATTGACAGCATTTAAATATACTTGTCGTAATGTACTTGTAGAAGTATACCCTGTCTGTGGTCGCTCAATTAATAATTTATTTGCCAAATAATTTTGATCTGCTACTTTAAAATTTTGAAATAAATCATTTCCTTGAGCTGTGTAATGTACTACACTCCAATCTGTAGTCATTGCTAATTTCATTTCTTCTTTATTAGTTGCGGTATTAAATGAATAAAAATCACTTTTTGCCGCTACAAAAGTCACAGGCATCATAATAATTACTAAGATAGTTACCATAATTAAATTTATTACTTTTCTTTTAGAATATTGAATAAAAATCGCCCTCTCTTTTTAATAGTGACCAATTGTAGAATAATCGTTTTTAGGTAATAATATCCATTCTGATTTGTTAAAAATTGATGAACCAGATTGTAGCCTTTTATCTCTTATATAACCACCGTTACTTTCCAATATCGGGATGTTTGAATCCCTAACCCCAACCGTATCTACTACAATGCCATTACTGTCTTTTAATGTCATTGAAACCGTTATTTTAGAGGCATCTCTAAAAATAAAATCATCATTGAAGTATTGTGAAGTAGTAATATCAAAAAAGTCATAAAAATAAGTATGGATTAACACAAAGTTTGTGTTTGGATATACTAAAGGTATATTTATTGTTTTGATACTATGTTGCTTTAAAATTAGATTATATTGCTGAATTTCTATTTTATAATTTGATAGAGGAACCATTGTTGCATTATATATTTCTAGCACATCATTATATTCTCCATTTTGCACAAAATCTGATATAAAAAGTCCTGGGGCCTCTACACTGAAAATAAAGCTTGTTGATACTAGCCCACCTTTTCCATCATCTGCTGAAATAGTAATAACGCTTGTACCCAATGCATTTTGTGTAATTTTAAGAGACGAACCATTCAGACTAGCAGTTGCTACTCCACTATTACTCGAGCTTACAGTTAATGTTAATGTATCGTTATCATCATCTGAAAACACATCACTTACTATCATCTCCCAATACTTCCCACCTATTGTTGCTCTTTGATTACTAATTGTTTTAGCAACCATTGGGGCATGGTTAAACGTTGGGTTAGATACAGTAACTATAAAACTTGTAGATACTTGCCCACCTTTTCCATCATCCGCATGGACTGTAATAGTACTTACGCCTGCTGCTATCGGCAGAACAGTAATTGTTTGTCCATTAATTTGAGCTGTAGCAATAGATTCATCACTAGAATTAACATTTATCGTAAGAACGTCATTGTCTGCATCTGAAAAAATACCACTACCGTCTATAGTGATGACATCATTCACTATTCCTGATTTATTACTAATTGATTGCACAACCACAGGAGGTTGGTTCGGTGGACTAATTACGGTAACAGCAAATGTTGTAGTTTCCCTACCTCCGTTACCATCATCTGCTTGTACTGAAATTATACTTTGGCCTATGCCTACTGGTATGATAGTTATCATTTGAGAATTCAATTGAGCTGTAGCAACAGATTCATCACTCGAACTAACTTCTAACGTTAAAATATCATCATCTACATCAGCAAAAACATTACTTGCATCAACTAGAATTGGCGCATCTCCAACATGCCCAGTTTGATCATTTATTACTTGAGTAACTATTGGTATGTTATTCAACTTAGGTAAGACTTCTACCTCAAAACTACTGCTTGCTCTTCCTAACTTTCGATCATCAGCACTGATCTTTATTCTTGTCTTCCCAGGTGAAAGCGCCTCAATGGTTAATAAATTTGAATTTAAATCTGCTGTTACAATACCTACAGTTTCAGTAATAGCTTTAAGTATTAACTGATCGTTATCTGCATCATAAAATAACTTACTTAAATCAATAACAATTTTTCCTTGTCCCAGTGTCATTGATTGCTTTGGAATTATTTCAGAAGCTACAACAACAGGAGGATGATTAACAGAAGCAGCATAGGCTAATTTTTCTTGAAAACAAAAACTACAGATTAATGTTAGTAAAATGGCTATCATAAAACACTCTCTTTTTCGATACAAAGTTACCCCTCCTTTTTTAAATTTAAGCAATGACTTTTAACTCATACCCCATTATATATCAGTACTAAAATCCTAACTACGAGATATTACAATGACAAAAGTTAATTTTTCTTAACCTTTATTTGATATAAAAGAGGCGATTACATAATTTATTTTATCTGTTATATAGTTGAAATTTACTAAACGGCAAAACAGAAAACCCGAACTATTACAAAACACTAAATTAGAGTGTTTTTTTAAAAGTTCGGGATTTTCATTGGCTAAAATTCTTTCATCCAGCCGTTTTAACTAATTCATTATCTACTATGAGTATGTTTTACTGCAGCTTCTTGAATCTCATAAAATGCCCAATGATTACTTTGGACGTCTTTAAAAATTGGACTTTGAAGCTCTGTTGGCGCTTGACGCTCAAACAAGTGATTTAGTACCTTCACTGCTTGCGCACGAGTTAAATTACCATCTGGATTAAATGTGTCTGCTGTTGTCCCCGTCATAATGCCCAATGCATAGACAGTATCAATCGCTTGAACAGCCCAATGATTATTACTAACATCTTTGAAGGCATTACCTTCTGATGTTGTTTTACAAAAATCTGCATTTGGATTGTCTACGCAGTGCTTTTCTATCCAACGAGCCGCTACTGCCGCCATTTGGGCACGCGTAATGAAGCCATTTGGATTAAAGCTTGTCTCCGTAACACCATTAAATAAACCTGCATCCTTCACAAATTCTATGGCATCTTTTGCGTCATGTTTCATTGTATCTGTATACGATGCCTGCGCTTGCGGAATTGCATTACCTGTTAATTGACGAGCGAACATACTTGCCATCTGTGCGCGCGTTACAGATGCATTCGGACGGAATGTGCCATCTGCATAGCCTTGAATATACGGTGTATGTGTAATATCGTCAGTCGTTGGTTCCTCATCTACTGGTAAATAGAGAACTGAGAAAGTAGAGAATTTTGTAACTTCAAATTGCACACCTAACATATCTTTTTGATAATCTACAACTTTGCCACGTAATAACTCTTTTGTGCCATCGCTATGCTCGATAAAAATTGCTAAATTATCAAGTTGTTCTTGCGTTATATTCTTCGGTAATGGCAATGTTAATGTCACTGGGCGATTTTGCATATTCGTTTCAATGGTCATTGGTCTGCCTAGTAATTGAATCATTTTACTATCAACAACCTCTTTAAATTGCGTTTCTTGTTTCACTCGATTCTCTATTTCTAATCGATCTATTGCTGCTTTGATTGGTATAAGTCGGAAGTATAAATCATTATCGAAAGAATTAATCGAGCTCTTTGGAATTTCAATTTTAGCGTTTATAGAGTCAATTTCTAAATTAACAGAGCTTTGCTTTAGAATAGATACAATATTACTTGGAATCGACACGTTAATTTGCTTTATTTTATCCTGTAAATCTGGAATGACAATACGTGCCTTATCTGAAGCCTGCTCTTTTAACTTTGCAATCGTTTCTCTTGCGCTCTTTTCTGTAAATACCACAGCATCATTAAAAGTACCGTCAGCATTCTTTGTACGTTTAATTGTAGTTTTCGAAACAGTCGTGCCATCTCCTGACTCTACATCTACTACAATATCTTCAACCTCAGAAGAAGGTGGTGTAGTTGATTCTGAGCCTGAATTATTAGCTGGTGGATTAGTGTTACCACCACCTGTATTGATGCTACCCCATTTAGCGTACAGCGTAATATTCTCTGTTATAACATCTGATACAAAGTTCCATGCTGTTGTGAGAGCTGCATCTTTATACCAACCTTCAAATACATAGCCGGACTTGACTGGCTTTTCTGCTGTAATTATTGAGTTATATTGAACTTGCTTCGAGTTAATCGTTGTTCCGCCATTTGAAACAAAGCTCACTGTAAACTGTTTAATTGCCCATTGTGCAAAAAGTGTTACATTCTCTGTTCCCATTTTAAATGACTCATTTGGTGAATAATAAGTACCTGTACCGTCAGCTTTTGTATTCCAACCTGTAAATATGTGTCCAGTTTTAACAAGCTGTCCATCATTAGCAGACACCACAACATCAGCATTTTGACCGTACTTTGCACTATCTATTGGCGCAGTTCCACCTGTACTACCGTTTCCATTGTACATAACCGTATAAGTCACAGGAGAAATAATGTTAGGCTCAGATGAAGTCCCTTGATTTCCATCTAAAATAAGAGCCCCATCTCCTTTTGGTTGAACAGTAAACGTATAGCTTCCTATTCCATTTAATTGAAGCTCAGCAGTAAAATCTACTCCATCTTGAATATTTTCTGCTAAAATATTTTTTACCGTTCCGACAACTGCACTATCCTTATACAAAAGAACATCGTAGCTAACTGCATTCGGAACACTTTGCCACTTCGCAATACTTCCGTCCCATCTCAAACTATCCGTTACAGTAGCTAATTTTATAATCGCTTGTGTATTCGAAGATGCCGAAGTATCTCCGTCTAAATAGGTTAGCCCATCGCCTTTTGGTGTTACTTTTACTGTATATACCCCTGCTCCAGCAGCTCGCATTGCTGCTAAGAAATTATGAGCTGTTTTATTAGCCAGTACATTGATGGCACTGCCAATTGGTTGGCTATCTTTATAGAGCTGTACTTCGTATAAAGATTCATTATCTATATCTGACCACGTTGCTATACCTACCGTGCTTAAGTTAACATTTGTCACTTTTTCGAGTGATAGCAATGCTCTTGTTACATTAATCGTATAGGTTTTAGTTGTTAAACCATTTTCAGCAGTCACAATAATAGGGATAGCATTGTTCCCCACATTTAGAGATATTGTTTTACCTACTGCATTTGCAACTGATTCCCCATCTAATGTAATCGTTGCATTACTATCTGTCGTTGTTGGGATGACATCAATTGTCGTAACATCGTGAGCTACATTGACTTGATAATTTAGTTGACCACTTGAAAAACTTGGATTTAACTGTTGTGTTGAAACAGTTAAATTGCTTAAGTCAGCATTATTGCTAGGTAGTAATGTTGTAAAACGCCATACGTTATTCGCTGTTATACCCGCTACTTCCTGATTATCTATATCTACAAATGCTCCATTATCCATTAATACATAATAAGTCATTGCTTTAGTTAAATTACTAGATATTTGAATTGATACGCTAGAGCCATTCAATGTCACTTTTGTTGAAGTTGCTTCTATTGATTCTATTAAACTGTCATGTTGATCATAGATACGAAGATGTTTCCCTGCAACGCCACTGATAGCTTTGCTGAAATTTAGCGTTAGCGTAGGTTTAGTAGAAACATTTGTCGCATTGTTAACCGGTACTGTTGATACGATTGTTGGAATCGGCGCTTCTATGATATCTGTCACCGAAATGGTAAATGGTTTTTCAAAAGATAAGCCACCTTGATCTGTAACCCTAACCCGTACACTGTAGCTATTCTTTGTTTCGAAATCAAATGAACTAGTTGTTCGCAACTCATTTCCTACTATACTAAAACTACTATTATCAGTAGCCCCTGCTCCACTTACTAAACTATACGTAAATGTGTTTCCTGCATCAGAATCTGTGGCACTGAATGTTCCTACCTTTGTTCCCGATGGTTGATTTTCTGCCACTGTGTCTGCGCTTAATGATATATCTGTTGGGGCCTCATTGACATTAGAAATGAGAATAGTGAATACTTTTTCAAAAGTCAATCCACCTTTATCCGTGACCTTAATTCGAACACTGTAGCTGTTTTTTGTTTCATAATCAAATGAACTACTTGTTCGCAGTTCATTTCCTACTATGCTAAAGCTACTATTATCGGTAGCCCCAACTCCACTTACTAAACTATACGTAAATGTGTCTCCTGCATCAGAATCTATAGCACTGAATGTTCCTACCTTTGTTCCCAATGGTTGATTTTCTGCCACTGTGTCTGCGCTTAATGATATATCTGTTGGGGCCTCATTGACATTAGAAATGAGAATAGTGAATACTTTTTCAAAAGTCAATCCACCTTTATCCGTGACCTTAATTTGAACACTGTAGCTGTTTTTAGTTTCATAATCAAATGAACTACTTGTTCGCAGTTCATTCCCTACTATGCTAAAGCTACTATTATCGGTAGCCCCAGCTCCACTTACTAAACTATACGTAAATGTGTCTCCTGCATCAGAATCTATAGCACTCAATGTTCCAACCGTCGTTCCCGATGGTTGATTTTCTTCCACTGAAGCTGAGCTTAATGTGATATCAGTCGGTGCGCTATTCTGTTGGGCTTCACCGTAAGTAATTTTTAGTGAAGGCCACACCTCAGTATCCAATGAATCACTAAGTTTAGCCACAGACATATTACTCGAATCACTCGTTAATATAAATGTAACATTATTCCCACTAATGGCAGATGGACTTGTTACTAAGTTTGTCACATCAATTAAGTTTTGATAAGTATACCCACCATCATTTATTTCTACAGTTTCAACTTTCGCAGGCGTTCCATGTATGAAATCTGGAAAATCACTATTCTGAAAATTACTATTCCAATCATTATCACCTATTCTAACAGTTAGATTAGAAAAAATTTCATTATTTATATCTTCATTAATTCCAGATAAAGTGAGCTGCGCTGAAAGAATAGGTCTAGATGTATCAACAGTAAATTTGATGGCAGCCAAATCTGTCATATACATATTCTTAACATAGTTATAGTTATATGAAACGGAAAAAATATCAGGATCAGAATAAGGACTTGCATCAGTCAATGCACCATTAGAATCCTTTTGTACATTCAGCTGTTCCACAGGATGTAACGTTTCTGGAATACTAGTACTAGCACCTACAGGCTGTATTCCTAAAGTTGTGAAAACCATCGTAGCAATGGTGACAATTACAATTATTTTGTATAGTGCTGTTTTCATAAAAGAAATTAAATCCATGCTCACTCCCTCTTTCTATGGCTTCGGAGGATAAATTCCTTCTAAGCAAATAATAAAATTCATTGCAACAAAAGGCTGCATATTATTGTGTGGCTGATTCCCACCTTGTGGCTTTACAATGTCCGCTTTCATTGCAACTGCATTTTTCACATTAACATAAGGTTTTGCCGAAAGAGCTGACTCACTTCCCCAAATGGCATTAGTAGGGTTGTCAATACCACCTGCTACTACTGAGGAACCCTGTGCTGTATGATTATGAATCGGCATTTGCGTTTCATTAAGTGTTACTGTACTTAATCCGATTGATTGTGCAATTGTTCTTGGCGTTAAATTAGGACCATTACCAAAGTGCATAGGGGCACATCCCCTTAAATCAGGTAATTTAAATGTTGTCTTACCATCGCCGCCATAAGTTATTCCGATAATGGAGAACAAAGCATTATTTTGAACAACAGACAATTCACGTCCATCACAAAATGCCCAGTCACTTGGCGCATAGTTTCCTGCAAAAATTCTAATTTCACCTAAATACGGATCCATTTCCTCATTCCTCCTTATCCTCTACTTGGAAAAATACCCATTGTTGCGATACAAAAAGATACACTTAAATAGGGCTGCATATTAGTATGTGATTTACTCTGTCCTGTAATTGACAAAGCAGCTTCGTGCATTGCCACATTATCATTTTTAGCGTAAATATCCTTTCCATTAACTGCACCCCATGTATTGTCTTTTGGTGAAGGCTTATCTGTTGTTGATGAGTCGGCTGTTATTTGATGTGTATGAGCAGGCATCTCGTTAACTGTCAATGTATGTTCTGCTTCTCCACCTGCTAATCCGTATGCAATCTGATTACCTGCATGTATTGGTACTTTCCCTTGTAAATTAGGAATGGCAAAAGTTGTCTTACCGTCCCCACCATACGTAAATCCTAACAATGAATAAAGTGCAGTATTTGTAGTTATCGATAACAGTTGACCATTACAAGGAAGCCACCCTCGCGGTATTTTATCGAAACTAAAAAGACGTATTTCTCCTAAAAATGGCTCTGCCATTGAACTCACTCCTTTTATATAAAATCAGGATAAAAACCTTGTGTTGCAATAATAAAATTAATGACAAACGAAGGCATGATGTTACTATGTGCATGAGTCCCACCTTCATAAGAAACTAACTCATTGTTCATTTGTACAATATTACTGGAAGCATTCGTTTGATAGTTTGTGAGTTTTGATACGCCCCAAGTATTATTAGCTGGCGAATTTTCTGTCGCTTCAGCTGTTAGATTATTGGCATAAACCCCATGCGTATGTGCAGGCAAATGTTCCTCGGTTAATGTCACTGTCTCCGCTCCGCCTTTACTAGCAATAGGATATTCTGGACTTTTATGAATTGGGATTCTTCCACGTAAATCAGGTAACGCAAAATTTGTTACCCCATCGCCACCATATTTATTTCCTATTAACGAAAAAAGAGCCTGGTACTCATTAACCGATAATAATTGTCCATTACAAAGCTCCCAATCCCTTGGAGCATACTTACCACTAAACATACGAATTTCACCTAGGTACGCATCTGACATACCAACACACTCCTTCTCTTTTTATTTCCATAGCATTTTTATATAAATCTCGTTTTCCTGAATAACTTGAAATCCTAGTCTCTCATAGAGATATCTTGCAGCATTTGTTTTAAGGACGTGTAATACAACTGCTTTCTTTTGTACTTTTGCCTTTTTCTGCAGTTGAACAATAATATATGTCCCAATACATCTTCCCTGATATTTTGGCAATATAGCTATATCAATCAGACGATGATATTCAGATAGTTCTTCCGTGAGAATCCTGCCAACACATTCAGCATCCGCAACAATAATCCAATGATTTGCCCTTGGAAATTGCTGATTATACGAAACTTGTTGTGCGCGCCATTGCATTGCTAAAAAATCGGACCTTTGTTCCGCTGACCATCCCCATGAATTCACTTCTTGATTTCTTGTCGAGGCATAGATTTCGTATAGAAATGTTTCATCTTCCTTTGTGATAGATTTAAGCTTTATTTTCATCAAATATGTTCCACTTTCTTTTAGGCATTCTTATTCGTTACAATGATAGATCGTACAAAGTTATGTCCTTTGTCAGGCAAGTCTTCCCAACTATCGACGTGCAATTGATGATCAGCTAAGCATTCAGCTCGATTTTTGCTCTTTTGTGGAACGTCTAGCGCTATCGAGATTGTGCCATATGATTTTCCGCCTTGTGGGACTATATCTCGCCATGAGCAAGAGCATTCATATCCATTGGGACCTGTGGATGCTTTTATTCCCAATGCCTGTAATGTTGTGTTTGGAGGAATATTTACCGGCTTCTGGTCTTCCATATCATCGGTATTCCAGATACCCCACGCTAGCTGCGATTGAAAAACTTCAAGCTCACGGTCTGTTGCATTTGTAATCATTAATGAAAATGTCCAAGTCGCCATTTTAGTGCGCTCCTCCTGTCGTTACTTTATTTCTCGTATTATCCATTACATCGTATAGATGCGTACGATGTAATACGGCATAATCCCATTCAGAAGCACCAATTAACGTTGTTACATTATTGTTGTCCGTTCGATAAAGAAGAATCATTTTACTAAAAATCCAAGGTACAACGTCCATATCTTTATCACTCGGGGCTTCAAAAACTCTTTCTTTCGATTTTTTCTCAGTTTGCTGTTGCTCTGTTGTAACAGCATTTAATATATTAAACTTCGCTTTTAATTCCGCCTGTAGTTCCTGTGCCACACTTGCTTTTACCACTTTTTCATCAGATATAGAGATCTTTTCTGTAAATTTAAAGGCCGTTTCAATGGTACTAACTTTCTCTTCCACCACTTTACTTGTAGTAGATAATCCAAACTCATCTTTTACTGTAATTTTTCCCTTTTTCGTAACAGTTTCGATTTTAGACGCATCTGCTCTTAAACTAGTCACTTCTACGGAATAATACTGTTGTACTTCACGTTGCTTTAAATAAAGACTATCAAACGTTAAATCATTGACCCCATCAAATAATCTTTTTGAAATAGTAAAGATAGGTGTTTTGAATAACGACATCTTTTCAAAATGAACACCACTAGGAATATATTGATTTAAATCAATATCTCTCACATCTTCGATTTCAACTAATGCGTTAATTTTGGCCCAATCTGTTTCTAGATTGTTTCTTATTTCATTTTGTTTTAATTTATCTAGCTTGTTAGAAATACGGATATTTCGAACAAAGCTATGGCCATCATGTGTAATGTCTTTCCACTCAGCTACTTCAAAATATCCATTTGCTCGACATCTAGCTTCATTAGGATCATTATAAGGAACATTCACATAGAGACTTATTACCCCGTACGGTGCTTGCGTTTCACTATTTTTATCTTTCCAAGAGCAAGAAAATTCATAACCATTTGGTCCAAATGCTGATTTGGCGCCAACAGCTTGAATTGTTTGCCCTGCTTTAATAGTTTGAGGTTTTTTATCCTCTTCACCATCTGTATTCCAATAGCCCCAATGTAATTGCGATTCTACTAGCTCTAAATCTCGATCTGTATCATTTGTGACATTTAAATAAAAAGTCCATGCCATCGCTACCCCTCCTAATATCAGAATTTTCCGAACAATAAATACATATTTATATTTAATTGCTATCTCTTACTACCTAAAAAACGGTGTCGAATATTGTATTTTCTTAGGACTCTCTTACTGTTTTTCATTATATTATAAATTCCCTATTTTCCTCTACGAAATTTAAGTTAAGTTTTCTTAACCTTTCTACCTATTATTATTTTGTCATATTAAAAAGAATCTGCAGATATTCTTTTAAAAGAACATCTGCAGATTTTTATAGGGCTTATTTATTCATTAAAACGAGTAAATAGCTTCCAAATTAATTCATTACGATCACGCACATCTACCTTTTGAAAAATTAGCTTTAAATGATCCTGAACAGTATAACTAGAAATTCCGAGATTATGTGCAATATCTTTTGTCGCCATACCTTTCATTATTTCAACTATAACGTCCTTTTCTCTAGGTGTAAGCTGATAAGCTGTCAGTAAAAAAGTTAGCATTTCTTTAGGGGATGCTTCGTTTAATACTATCGCTATTTGTTGTTGTAAATCAGCTGTCATGAGAATGGATGCTTGGATTGTTATATAACCTTTGTTATGAATTGGCACTAACAAGGAATTTTCAATGTCCTTTCTGTTTGCCAGTAAGTTCGCACAAATTGCCTGTATTGGCTTCGGCAATTGCCAATCAAGTAATCCTTCATTTTTTCTTAAAAGTACTAACAATTGAGATGCCTTCATATTTGTAGAAAGAATATGCAATTCTTTATTCAAAATAATGATTCCACTTTGCTCCCGTTCTGTTGGCAGTCGCTCTTCGATAATCGTTTGATGGAATCTTTTTAAAGCCTTCCCCATGACAGGCATGAGAATTCTAACTTGTTCTACCTCTGCATCTTGAAAAAAGGGCTGTACATTTTCTGTCTTTTTAAAAAGTGTTAAAAATCCATAGCATTGCCCTTGAAACATCAGTGCAGCTCGAATTTCATCACTAAAGCCATGAGGCTCTAACACCTCTTTATATCGTACACACTGGATACCCACATCACTAAGTCTACCGATATATAGGCCACTTTCTACAAGATAACGATAGTTATTTACATCTCCTGAGCCATATTCCAAAGACATTAGTTGTTGATGAATATTTTCTATTGATTGCTCTGTAACAGCACCTATTGAAAAATACATTTGAGTATCTGTCATAGTGCAACAATATGCATCGAAATTAATAAACTTACGTAAATCTTCTACTATTTTTTGTCGGTACTGAACTGAATTCACGTTATTTTTTAAATAGCTTTCTGATTTCCTTCGCCAATACTGAATATCTTGCACGAAATTCCTCCCCCAGAATTATGGGATAGTTCATTTTCCATAAGTGTTTATAATTGAGAATAATTCTTAATTATATTGTACAACACGGAGGTAAAAAATGAAAAATCTACAACATGATTGGCAAAATCCAATTGTCTCAAGCTACCAAAATACTATTCGACAAAAAATTATTGGTTACGATCTTATTTACGATATGATGACTGAAATCCTTTATAGTTACCCTACTATTGATAGCATGTTAATAGTAGGGGCTGGTGGCGGTCAGGAACTATTTTCCCTCGGGAGGGCATTTCCTTTCTCCCATTTTACAGCCGTTGATACTTCAGAAATCATGCTACAGTTGGCCCGAAAACGTATGGAGAAAGTTGATCCTCCCCCTCAGATTGAGTGGTATGAGGAAGATTTACGTTCATTGGTGCTGCACCATCAGTTTGCAGTTGCATCCTGTCACTTAGTTTTACATTTTATTGAGGAACTAGAACAAAAGAAAGCACTGCTACAAAAAATGGCAGATAGCTTAAAGGATAATGGAGTGTTATTTATTTCATCCATTAATACAGACATGTCAGCAGCAGCATTTCCACTCCAGCTCAAGTATTGGCGGAGCTCTATGCTACAAAATAATTTATCTGAAGAACATTGGCTTCGTTTTGAGCAATCTTTTGGCACATCTACTTATCCAATTAGCCTTGAAATGCTAACTGACTTACTACATGACGTTGGCTTTTCAAAGGTAATGCCATATTTTAAGTCACATATGGTTGATGCTTTAGTGGCCATTAAAGAAGAGGTAAATAAATGACAACAAAAAATATATTAATCGTCGGGGGTTATGGTGAGGTTGGCCGCAAAATCGCAAAATTACTAATGCAAAGTTATCCTAATCGAGTTTGGATTGCTGGAAGAGATTCACAAAAAGCTAAACAGTTTTGCGTCCAACAAAATCATCTTGTTAGCCCGATGCAGCTTGATGTCTCTAAGCCTGTACAGCCAAAGCAGCTTGAAAATATCGCGCTAGTCATTATGTGTCTAGAGCAACAGGATACAGCGTTTGCTGAGCTATGCTTGTCAGAAGGAATTATGTACATTGATATTACTGCAAGTCATACCTTTCTAACAAAACTTGAGCTCCTTCACCCAGTAGCCGTTCAGCATCAATCGACAGCTGTAATGAGCGTAGGAATGGCACCTGGCTTAACGAATTTAATGGCCATGTATGTTGCGCAACAACTGCCTTCGATTGCAAAACTTCATATTTCAATTTTACTTGGGGCAGGCGATAAACATGGTAATGACGCAATTCATTGGATATTAGATCAATTAAATAAGCAATACACCGTTAAAAATCACACTGGGACGAAGATTACTAATTTTACAAATAAACGCTTCGTGCATTTCTATAAGATTGGCAAACGTAGCGTCTATCAATTTAATTTTTCAGATCAGCATACATTAAGCAAACATTTTCCTCGGGCGCAGATTGTAACAAGGATGGGGTTTGATGTAGAATGGCTCAATCGGTTTGTCTCTTTTCTACAAAAAAGCCGACTTTCTAACATGTTAAAAATAAATAAAATACAACACAGCCTTACCTCACTTATCCAAAACGTTAAAATTGGTTCGTCTGTATGTGCGATAAAAGTCGAAGCCATTGAAAAACACACACCACCAATAGCATTATCCTTTGTTGATAATGATGAATCATTAGTTACAGCGAAAATTGCCGCAGCCGTCGCTACTGAGCTTTTAGAAAAAGAGCATCCATTAGGAACCTATCATATAGAGGAGTTATTCAAGCTTGATGCATTTATAAATCAATTTGATGATTCTTCTTTCATTTAAAGCAAAAACGCATTTAGCCTCTAATATAAAAGAGACTAAATGCGTTTCATAAATTATAAAACTTTTTCTAAAAAGTCTTTTGCGCGTTGTGTAGAAGGTGAAGAGAAAAACTCTTCTGGCGGTGCATCTTCTATGAGTTTTCCACCGTCAAGGAATAGAATGCGATCTGCTACTTCACGCGCGAAGCCCATTTCATGCGTTACGATTAACATCGTCATCCCTGAATCTGCTAAGTTTTTCATAACTGCTAACACTTCTTTAACCATTTCTGGGTCAAGAGCAGAAGTAGGCTCATCAAACAGTATCACTTTTGGGTCCATCGCAAGTGCTCTAGCAATTGCTACACGTTGCTTTTGTCCACCTGAAAGGCGACTTGGATATTCATTACGCTTCTCAAAAAGACCCACTTTCGTTAGCAAATCTTCAGCATTTTTAATGGCTGTTGCCTTATCCATCCCCTTTACATTGATGGGTGCATAAGTTAAGTTTTCTAAAACCGTTTTATGTGGGAAAAGGTGAAAATGCTGAAAGACCATGCCGACTTCTTCACGTATCTTCATAATATTTGTCCCTTTATCAGTAAGGTTATCTCCAGCGATTGTAATCTTCCCACTCGTCGGCTCTTCTAATAAATTTAAGCAACGTAAGAATGTAGACTTACCAGAGCCTGATGGTCCGATAATAGCAATTACTTCTTTTTCTTTTATTTCAGTTGAAATACCTTTTAGTACTTCATTTTGCCCAAATGATTTGTGTAAATCTTCAATTTTAATCACTTTTTCTCATTCCTTTCTCGATTCGTTTACCAAGGAACGTCAAGACAAGCGTCATAATATAGTAGATTACCCCAGCAAATAGTAAAGGTTCAAGGTAACGATACGTTGAACCACCCACAATATAGGCACGGCGCATAATATCAAGTGCACTAATAACCGTTACAACAGCTGTTTCTTTATTTAAAGTAATAAATTCATTTACTAAAGAAGGTAAAATATTTTTTACCGCTTGTGGAATAATAATATCTTTCATCATTCTTGAATACGGTATACCTAATGCTTGAGCTGCTTCCATTTGACCTTTATCGACGGCGTTGATTCCGGCACGGATAATTTCTGAAATATAAGCACCTGAGTTTAACCCGAATGCAATGATTGCTGTTGGAATTGGCTCAATTTGAATATCTAATAATTGTGGGACTGCGTAGTAAATAATTAATAATTGTAGGACAAGTGGTGTACCGCGGAAAATGGACGTGTAGAAATCCGCAAGCCATCGTAAAATTTTCACTTTCCCAATTTTACATAATGCTAATAATATACCAACGATAAAACCGATGATGGATGCACCGATTGCAATTTGAAGTGTAACACCTATTCCTTTTAATATATAAGGAATAGAGGGAATGATTGCTGTAAAATCTAAATTCACAGCGTCCCCTCCTTTCTCTTTTCCTTTTAGTGAAATGGACAAGCGATAGCCCTAGATAGAGCTATCGCATTTCAATTGAATTATTCAGCTTTTTCTAACCATTTTTCTTCAAGCTGTTGAATTTTGCCTTCATCAGCTAGTTCTTTTAATGCTTTGTTAATTTTATCTTTTAAATCGCTACCTTTTTGAACAGCGATCGCTTTATGATCTTCTGGTTGTACTTCTACTGGGAACGCCGCTAATTTATCGTTTGTTTTTAGATAACCTTTAGCTACGCCACCTTCCATGATTGCTCCGTCCAAGCGTTTTGACATCATATCTTGGACAATTTCAGGAATACGTGTACGTCCTTCAATAGATACATCTACTTTTTCAGCAATAGCTTTACCTAAATTTTCTTGAATTGAAGCAGTTTGTACACCGACTTTTTTACCAGCTAAGTCCGCTTCTTTTTTAATACCGCTATCTTTTTTAACTACGATAACTTGTTCTGTTTGATTGTATTTGTCTGAGAAATCTACGACTTTTTCTCGCTCTTCATTTGGTGTCATCCCAGAAATAACAACGTCTACTTTACCTGCTTGTAAAGCAGGGACTAAGCTGTTAAAGTCCATATCTTGAACTTGCATTTCTACACCTAGTTTTTCACCGACTAGTTTAATTAAATCAATATCAAATCCAATAATTTCTTCACCTTTAGCAGCGTCAACATATTCAAATGGTGCGTAGTCTGCTGATGTACCTACTTTTAGTACTTGTTTCTCTGCTGAATCTGAACCAGTATTTGAATTTGTTGCATTATCATCTTTAGTTCCACATGCTGCAAGTACACCAATTAATAGAACGAGCATAAGCATGAAAATTTTGTTCTTCATATTCTAATTTCTCCTTTTTTTTCGTTTTTTATTGTATATGAGACATTTGTGTCTCGAAAATAGTCGATTGGATATTTATTCATATAGCAGAATAAAAAATCTATCTGCTAATTAAGATATACTCTTTCAAAATAATTTTCAAGCTATACACGAAATTTTTTAACAAAATATTTTACACAGAATTTTCTAATAAATCAATGTTTTTATATTTTTTTGTTTTTTAGAATTGCTCTCGACCGTGTTACTTTACTATTTTCATTCTTGTCATCATTTATGCCTGTAAAACATAGGACATCTGTCTAAATGAATGCATATTGGAAAAGAGACTGGACAACATAAAAAAAGTGTTAGATTGATTTGCTGTCAATCTAACACTTTTCACTTTGTCGTTGATTTCCTCTAAGCAGTTGCTTTTCGCGTGAGTCACCGACTTCTCAATCTCTTCAACTATTGTCATCTTCATAATTTATCCAAAGAAAGAATTGCTAAGTTCTTCTCCATAATTAATTGAGAAAATTACCCTGTTCCTAAAATAATGTCTCAGTCGCAACACGAAACGCTTCGCTATTTATTCGTCTTTGTCCATAAATAGCTTTGCTTTTAATTCATCTTCTCCCGATCCTTCTGCTAAAGGCACACGAGATCGATATGCAGCACGACAGATTAAATGGCCAGCTACTGGTGCTGTTACAAATACAAAGAGAATCCCTAAGATTAATCGAACGCTCACATAGCCGTCGTGTATCCAAAAGTAGACAAATGCACCTAACAGGCAGCTTAATACAGACAATGTTGAACTTTTCGTCGCTGCATGTGACCGTGTATAGACATCAGGCAAGCGAATCATACCAAATGCACTAATAACACTAACGATAGAACCGACAAGTATTAGGATGACTGCCGCCCACTCAATCATTTGATTTACGTTCAACAATCACACCTCTTTCAATATATTTTGTAAAGGCAATTGTACCGATAAACGCCAATATACCCAAAATTAATATTGCTTCTAAATATGCCTTTGTTTTTAACACGATGGATACGATAGCTATTGCAGAAAGTAGATTGATACCTATCGTATCGAGCGCTATCGCACGATCAGGCATAGATGGGCCTTTTATGACACGGTATAGCGACAACGCAATCGACACACTAAATAACGCAAGTGCTACTAATAAAACATTTTCTACCATTAGCGTGTCACCTCCATAATCGCTTTTTCAAATTTCCCTATGGAGCGAACTACGGCGTCTTTTGATTGCTCAATATCCATTGCATGGATATAGAACAAATCTCCATCCTCAGAAACCTCCATCACAACTGAACCAGGTGTCAGCGTTAACAATATTGCAAGCGCTGTAATTTCCCAATCTCCATTAAGTTCTGTTTTATACGTAAAAATACCCGGTGTAATATTCAACTTAGGTGTTGTTATTTGTTTTAACACATTGTAGCTCGAGAGTAATAGCTCCCAGTTAAAAAGCCATAGTAGTTTAATAATAGAGAAAACACGGCGCAAATAAAATTGAGTACCGTAAAAACGATGCATTGCATACAAAATTCCAATACCAACGATAAAGCCCATTAAAAATGTGGAAAACTGTGGTGTGATTTCATCCTGTAGCAATAACCATAACGTGGCAATAAATAAATTTAATATAAACTGCATAGCCATTACTTATTCACCTCACCTTGCCATTGTTCGCCGTTCAACACTGCGTCAATATAAATAGAGGGTGTGTGAAGCGTTTCTGCCGCATCCTTAACATACGGTGACATCCACTCAGCACCAATGCCTAAACCGATTGTGCAAACTGTTAGTAAAGTCAATGGTAACACTACCCGTTTCGGTAGTGGTTTTTCATCCTCAATACTAATAATGGTTTCACCAAAAAAGGAAGAAAGGAAAATACGTAGTAGAGAGTAGAGAACTATTAAGCTAGAAAGGAAACCTAATCCTAGTAGCACAAAATTCCCTCCTTCAATGGCCCCTTGTCCAATTAAAACTTTGCCTAAAAATCCACTTAATGGTGGAATTCCAGCGAGCGAACACATCATTATAAAGAATAGCCATCCGAAAAAGGGATAATTCCGAATAAGTCCACTCATTTTATCTATAATGGTTTCACCAGTTACGTAAATCATCATCCCTACCGCTAAAAACAGCATAGCTTTTACTACCATATCATGCATTAAATAGTACGTTACACCTTGCAGGGCAGATTCCGTACCGATAGCAAGTCCAGCAACAATAAAACCTACACCAATTAGGACATTGTATGACGCAATTGTCCTTACATCTCTTCCGGCAAGTGCACCCATGCAACCAGCAATTATAGTTAATCCTGCCATAACACTGAGGATTGTATGTGTTACTTCGGTATTCGTTGTAAATAATAATGTAAATGTGCGAACAAGTGCATAAATGCCAACTTTAGTTAGTAGAGCGGCAAACAATGCAGCAATGGCTGTTGGTGGCGCACTATATGAACCTGGCAACCAGAAGAATAGAAGTAAACCTGCTTTTAAGCTAAAAACAATCAGGAACACAAGCCCTACTGTTGTAATGAGTGGGTCAGCTCCAGCTTCCATAACACGTAAGGAAATATGGGCCATATTTAACGTCCCGATAGTTCCATATAAAAATGCTAATGCCACTAAAAAGATCCATGAAGCAACAATATTAATAAGTACATATTTCAGCGCTTCTCGCAGCTGTATCTTCCCACCACCTAAGCTAATAAGTGCATAAGAGGCAAGTAGCATCACTTCAAAGCATACAAATAAATTAAAAATATCTCCTGTTAGAAACGACCCATTTACCCCCGCTACCATTAAGAGCACAAATGGATAAAAATACATTTTTTCGTAGTGCTCTCCAATTGTGAAGATAGCGTATAATAAACAAATTGCTGCGACAATATTCGCTACTAAAACAAGTAGTACCGCAAAAGAATCGGCAACAAATAATATCCCGAATGGCGGTAACCAGCCACTAAAATCAATACGCATCACACCTTGTTGATGGACCTCTAACAAAAGTACAACACTTATGATTACAACGAAGGCAAACGTACACAGGCTCAGAATGCGTTGTAACAAAACATGTTCTCTTAAAAATACTAGCAAAATGGCCGTAATAACCGGCACGATTAATGGTAAAACGATTATATTACTCATCAGACGTACCTCTCAATTCATCAAATTCCCCGGTGCCATTAGTTTTATAGGCACGATAGCCGAGAACTAGCACAAATGCTGTCACTGCAAAGCTAATCACGATAGCCGTTAAAATTAATGCTTGTGGAAGCGCATCTGCGTATGGACCTGGCGATTCACCAATGAGTGGCACATCCCCTTTTTTCAGGCCCCCCATCGTTAAAATAAGTAAATGCGCAGCATGTGAAAGTACTGCTGTTCCAAGAATCACACGTAATAATTGCTTTGAGAGGATTAGGTACGTCGCTACAGCAACTAACACACCAACTAATATTAGAATTAAAGACTCCATTGGCTATTCATCCTCACTTATACTTAAAATAATTGTCACAACAACGCCAACAACCGTTAACGCCACGCCAGCTTCAAAAATAGTAACAGTCGAGAAGCCCATTTTTCCGAAAATCGGCACATCGATATACGTATATGCTTGTGATAAAAATGGTACATCAAAAAACAGGGAACCGATGGCCGTACCTGTCGCTAATAATACGCCCAGTGCTGCTACCTTTTTAAAATCAAACGGCATCCCTTTGTGCACTGTTTCAATATCGTAAGCTAAATATAGCAGTACTATTGCCGAGGCAAGCACGAGACCACCTATAAAACCTCCACCCGGAGCATGGTGTCCTGCGAAGAATAAGTAAATACCAAGCGTTAAAATAATGAATACGACAGCCTTTGTAATAGTACGTAAAATAACGTCATTAATTTTCATGGTCTGCCTCCTTCTTTCGTGGCTTGAGCTTTGTCAGCGTGTACACGCCTAAGCCAGCAATTAAAAGAACGACAACCTCTAACATCGTATCAAACGCACGAAAATCCCCTAAAATAGTGTTAACAATATTTGATCCGCCAGCTAAGTCATACGCATCATTAAAGTACAGCGCGACCGTTTCAAAGCGGTCATAGTGCACGACAGCTAAACCAACTAACGTTACCGTTGCACCTACAAAAATGGCGATAACAGCATTTGAAAACTTCACTCTTTTGCGTGAGGATTCAGGCATTAAATCCGGTAAAAATTTAAAACACAACAGGAACAATGCTGTTGTCACGGATTCAACAACTAGTTGCGTAAGTGCCAAATCAGGTGCTCGGAAAATTACGAAGAAGAATGCGATCGAATAGCCAAGAACGCCGTTCAATAGCATAGCCGTAATCCGTCCCTTTGCAAAAATCATCCATATTGCAGCAAACATCATAACAAACACTAAAATGAGCTCATAGGACTCTACTGGTGAATCCTTTGCAAAATCAAATGCCATGGCATCAGACCATATAAAATATCCTGCAATGAGCGCGACAAAAAACACATAGATATAGACAAAATAATGTGTTAAATTGCCTGACATATAACGATTAGTGAACTTCATAGAGCCTTTTTCACTAAACTCTATAAGGCGATTATAGTAAGTGTTAAACGTATAGTTTTGTGAAAAAATACGATATAGAGGCTTCCAGCTTTTTAATGTTTTAAATAAAATAATGCCGACAATTATTACACCAATGGTCATCAACAATTCAGGATTAACACCATGCCATGCATAAATATGTGGTGTTAATTCACTAGCTGATGGGAATGTTGGATAAATACTAGCCATTGCAGGCTCTAAAATATAATGGCCAAGGACGTTTGGAAAGAAGAAAATTGCGACTACTAATAAACAAAGTACTATTGGCGAAATGAGCATCCCAATCGGGGCTTCATGTGGTTTTTTATCCAATTTAGCAGGTTGCAATTTACCGAAAAATGTATGAGCAATTAAAATCATGCTGTAAACAAACGTAAAAATACTTGCGACCCATGCCACGATAGGGAATAAAACACCCCAACTATCCATAGAAAAGATATTGACCTCACGAATTTGTAACACGGCAGTAAAGAACATCTCCTTACTTAAAAAACCATTAAATGGAGGTAATCCCGCCATTGATAATCCGCCTATTACAGCTATCGTAAATGTCACCGGCATTAACGCCATCAAACCACCGAGACGACGTATGTCACGTGTTCCAACTTCATGGTCAACAATACCGACCATCATGAATAGCGCCCCTTTAAATGTGGAGTGATTAATAAGGTGGAACAATGCGGCAAAACTCGCTTGTGTATATATGATTGAACTTTCAGCATACCCAAAATAATGCCCTGCGGAACCAAGACCAAATAAACTCATAATTAACCCAAGCTGACTAACTGTTGAAAATGCTAGTAACGCCTTTAAGTCTGTTTGACGTACTGCATTGAACGAGCCCCAGAACAATGTTAAAAGGCCAATTCCACTAACTAGCCAGAACCAAATAGCCTCACCACCAAATACTGGAGAAAAACGTGCAACTAAATAAATCCCAGCTTTCACCATAGTAGCCGAGTGGAGGTAGGCACTAACAGGAGTTGGGGCCTCCATCGCATCAGGCAACCAAATATGAAAAGGAAATTGTGCGGATTTAGTAAAAGCACCTACTAAAATTAGCAATAGCGCTGGAACAAATAGTGAATGTTCCCGTATTAGCTCTACGTTAGCTACTATGTCGCGAATACTAAATGTTCCTGAAGCTACATATAGCATTAGGAAACCCGCAAGCATAGAAAGACCACCGAAAACAGTAATAGTCATTGCTTTTCGCGCACCAGCACGTGAAGCTTTACGATGATGCCAAAATGCAATTAACAAAAATGAAGACACACTTGTTAATTCCCAAAATGTATACAGCACCATTAAATTATCTGAAAAGACGACGCCGAGCATAGCGCCCATGAATAGTAATAAGTAGCAGTAAAAATGATGAAGAGATTCTTTCGTTGATAAATAAAAAATTGAATATAAAATAACTAAACTACCTACACCTGTAATCAGCAAACCAAAAATAATGCTGAGCCCGTCGAGATATGTCGTGAAGTTTATATCAAAAGAGGGAATCCACTCATATGTATGAATAAATGTTTTACCCTCGGCAATTTGAGGAATGTACCGTGCGAGTAAAATAAACAATATGATTGGAACGGATAAAACAAACCAGCCTAAATGTATAACACGCCTTAGTCGCCTATAGAGCAAAGGGATTAGAGCGGCACATACAAATGGTAAAAGTATCGCAATGAGAACTGTAACCAAATGAAAACCTCCTACAATCAATTTCGTCCAGCAATTTTGCGCCCGAGATTTTGTATTTTTAGGCCTGCATGATACAGGTCAGTTAGCTGATAGTACATATATGCATACTATAAAATAGCTCCTAAATTATTCCTTACAAAATCTTTGACATTCGCCGTTGCTTTAACGTTATTCAGCAGCGTTTGAATAACTACTGTAAAATACAAGCCTGCTATCCCCTTCTAAAGAGGTACATAGTAGACAAAAAGTTGAATGAATATATCAGAACTCTTCTAAATTTGGATGTTTACCTGTACTAATCGATGTGGATACCGAACATGTATCGTACATTAGACACTTGATAAATGTTTAATTGCATCAACACTTGACTATCTATTTAACTCACTGCATAATAATGTGGCATATGGAAGCTATTCATTTAAATTCACATTATGCATAAACAAAACAATCATAGAACATGGATATAAGCCGAATTCCTTAAGGGTTTCCCGTATATCGTCATTAACTTTTATTCACTTTAAAGTATACAATATAAATAAGCATAATGCACTGTAACAGCCTTCATTTTAGCTGTTTTAGGATATTTTTTTCAAAATTCGTAGTATAAATAACAAAATAACAATAGGATAAAGAGGTGTATATTTTTAATGAAGCATGTTAAAGGGAGATTAGACGAAAGTATTTTAGTTTGTGTCTACTATGGACTAAATGGGGAGCGCTTAATTCGTCGAGGTCATAAAATGGCCATGATGCTCGATTGCCCACTCTATATTCTTTCGGTCGATTCACAACCCCTCGATGCCTTTGATGCTGAGAAATCTGGTTACATCGAACAGTGGAAAGACCTAGCCGAAGAGCTTGATGTTGAAAAATTCATTTTACTAGATAACGAAAAACGTCCTATTCAAAAGGTCATTGCTGAAGTAGCAAAAAATTACGGCATTTCTCAAATCATCGTTGGTCAAAGTGCACAAAGCCGTTGGGAGGAAATAACAAAGGGATCATTCCTGAATGTCCTATTAAAAGAGGTTCCTTTTGTAGATTTCCACATTGTAGCTGTCCAACGTCCAACTGAAGATGACACCTATGATACATACGAAAAAGGTGTACGTGCCTATTTGATTAAAGACCAGGACAATTTTAAAATAGCATTTACTTGTCCACGGTATGTTTCAATTGAAGGCATCTTCTTCAAAGAAATTGGCACTGATTTTGATAATGGGATATTTAAATTTACTTACAACGATAAAATGCATGAAATCCATATTACTGAGGGCTTGGTGAATGATAAAGAAAAGTTACCGGTAGAATTTACATCCCCATTACGGCAATAGTTTGTAATCACGCATTTAAAACGCCTAATTCCTACTTTTTGAGCAATGTTGATTCTATTGCAACGGTGACTAGATTGAGGTGAAGGAAGGAAGCCGTTAAACGGAATTCTTCCCTTTTTAATTATACACCTAGCTGACACGCCTCCTGTATAGAGGCGTGTATTTTTCTTACAAAGCAGATGCAGGTTTATCTTTCGGTAAGAAAAATGCTACTAGTAATAATAATGGCAGTAAAGAAACAATCAACATTGTGAAATCAATACCTTTATGATCCATTAATACTCCAATAACAATTGCTCCAATTGCTCCCATACCAAATGCAAAGCCAGTCGTTAATCCCGCCATTGTCCCAATTTTAGTTGGTACAAGTTCTTGTGCATAAACAACTGTTACAGAGAAGCTAATCATAATTAATGTGCCGATAATAACTAAAAATATTGCCGCTGTCCATAACGGTACATATGGCAATGCTAGACAGAATGGCATTGGCACAACGACTGAAAGTAAAATTACATTTTTTCTACCTATTCGGTCAGATAATGATCCCCCAAAAAACGTGCCAACAACACCAAAAGCCATAAAAGTAAAAATTAAAATTTGTCCAAGTCGCAGACTAACATTATAATGATCCATTAAATAAAAAACATAAAAACTTGTTATATTCGTTGTATAAAATGATCGTGCAAAAATAATAGTAAATAATAATGTTAAAGCGATTCCCACTTGTTTCTTTGTCAGTGGAGGCAAAGATGATACTAATGTACGTTTTTTCTTGGATAGACGTTCTAGCTCCAACTGCTTTTTATACCATTTGGCAATCTTACTCAACAATATAATTCCTATCGTTGTCGCAATAAGCACAAAAGCTGCTCCACGTTGTCCAAAAATGTCCAAAATGTAAGCGCTAATTAATGGCGCAAGCGCTTGTCCAGAGTTCCCGCCAACTTGATAAATTGATTGTGAAAGCCCTCTTTTAGAGCCTGCTGCCATAAATGAAACGCGTGAACCTTCCGGGTGAAATATTGCTGAACCAAGGCCTAAAAATAATACGGCTATAATAATTACCCAGTATTGCGTTGTGAAAGCTAAAATGGAAATCCCTATAAATGAGCTAATCATTCCGATAGGTAAAGCATAAGGCATTGGCTTTTTATCGCTGACATAGCCTACAATGGGTTGCAGAGCTGAGGCAAACATGTTTAATACAAATGAAATAAGCCCGATTTGCGTAAAGGTCAAACCGAGCTCACTCTTCAATATTGGAAACATCGCAGGTATAACAGATTGCATCGTATCATTGATAAGATGGGCAACGGCAATAGCAATCATAATCGGAAAGACAGGATTGTTAGAATTTTCTATTTGTTTGTTCATGCTACCACCACACTTCCTTATTTTTTCAAAAACCTAATTTATAAATGATTGTCGCATACAATTCCTCTTTTTGCACAAGCTATTTCTCGATAGCAGTTCTAAGGAGTTGATTTTTGTATGACTGTAGATGAATTTTTCCACGCCAATGTTTGGGAAATGGTAATTAGAGCAACCCTTTCCTTTTTTGCATTACTCATTGTTACACGATTACTTGGTAAAAAACAGCTAGGCCAGCTTACATTTTTCCACTATACAACAGGTATTACATTTGGATCGATCGCTTCAGAAATTGCAGCACAATCTGAGACACCTTTTTTAGAAGGACTTATTGCACTAATATGGTGGAGCGTTTTAACGTATCTCATGACCGTTATTACTATCAAATCTAAAAAAGCGCGTGTGCTGATTGACGATAAACCAACCATTGTCATTCAGAATGGCCTTATTTTAGAATCAGGTCTAAAGAAAAATCGCTTGCACATGGATGAGTTAACGATGATGTTACGCGAACAATCTGTATTTTCCGTTCAGGATGTCCAATACGCTTTATTAGAAACTACCGGTAATTTGAGCGTATTGCTGAAGCCAGCAGAGCAGCCCTCAACGAAGCAAGATATAAAAGCCGATGTCACTCCGCCTACTTATTTACCAACAGAAGTAATATCAGATGGACAGCTCATTAAAGAAAATATTGTGGAACTTGAATTGACTGAAGATTGGGTAATGAAAAAGCTGAAAAAGCAAAATGTCCAATCCTATGAAGATGTCTACTTTGCACAAGTTCAAACGAATGGCTCCTTATACATTAGCCTAAAAGATAAAGCAAGACGATCAAGCCCGTAACAGCTTGTATCGTCTTGCCTATTCTATTTTCATAATATCTAAAGGTGTAATTATGCCAATCAGCTTTTGTTGTGTTTTCCCATGCTCCGTAATCAATATCGCCTCAAAACGCTTTCCACTTTCCACGCCCTGTTTAAATATTTCTTCCGCCTCATAAATCGTTATGTATCTACTCACAAATTTGTAATTCACTCTATTTTTTTCGTGCAATAAGATATCATGCAATGTAGGAACGTGTTTCGGCACATGGTTGCCTCCCATTACAGATGCAAGCCAATTCGTAATACCAACAGTAGTCACAAGCCCTTTAAATTGGTCTTTATTATAAACAGGAAACTGTGTAAACTTGCGTTGACGAATAACCTTTAATACATGCTTTAATGAATCATTTTCTTGGAATACAAGCACCTTTTTTCGAAACATTTGTCCCACTAGTGTGGGTTTTGCAAGAGTAGCGTCCATATATTCAATGCGCTCTACTACATCTACGTGTGGTTCTGCAATTACATACTCCATAGATGTACGATGATGAACAATCGCATTGCGTAAATCTGCATAGGAGCGTAAATCATCCTCATATTTACGTACTAAAACGTCCTTTTTTTTCGCCTGGTCCACGAGACGGTAAAAAGGCATAAAATCTTTCGCACCGATAATATCCCTTAGTCGATGGTCAATTCGATTAAAGGCTGTGAGAAAGCGATCGGAATTTTGTGTAGCCAATCTTATCACCTACTCTCATAGCAAGATTTTATATTTTTCGAGTTATTTGACAAATCATAAGTTATAGCTACATTATATTCCTAAGTTATGGATATTCCAAGAAAAGTTCGTACATATCTGACTTTCTAAAGCGTAAAAATCCACTTCGCTATCCGCGGGCACGTTGAAAGCCGCAACCCTCGCGTACGCGCGGTTTGTTGCGTCTTACATTCGTGCGTTCCCGCAGGAGTCTTCGTGGATTTTTACTGGATATAAAGAATGCCCTACTAGCTGTGCCATTTGGACACATATAAGGGCAGTTCATATATGTCGCTCATATGCATAATATCTGACTTTCTAATACGGCAAAATCCACTTCGCTTTCCGCGGGCACGTTGAAAGCCGCAACCCTCGCGTACGCGCGGTTTGTTGCGTCTTACATTCGTGCGTTCCCGCAGGAGTCTTCGTGGATTTTTACT
>NZ_JBIWDT010000009.1:81815-96865 GCF_044762185.1 Lysinibacillus sp. NPDC097162
CTGGATATAAAGAATGCCCTACTAGCTGTGCCATTTGGACACATATAAGGGCAGTTCATATATGTCGCTCTTATACATAATATCTGACTTTCTAATACGGCAAAATCCACTTCGCTTTCCGCGTGCATGTTGTAAGCCGCAGAAGTCTAAGTGGATTTTTCTTGTTATATTTTAGCCATTGAAGCGTTTTTCTTCATTGAAAAAATGCCGATAGTAATACAAAAACATATAAGAACTATTGTAATAACTAGGCTCCACCAATAATCAGACATTTCCATTGTCCCGCGTATTAGCTGAACACCGTATAGTGGTAACTTCCACGGTGAAATTGTCCAAAACGTGCCTACGAGCCCATCAATAATTTGACCTACAAAAATTAAAATAAATGCGCATGTTGTTGCAACTACTGTTTTAAACATCGCACTCATCATGAGTGTTGCTGCTAAAACAAATAACAACCATATAAAATACGTACAAACACTTGCTAAAAGAGTCCCTATCTCGAATGTTCCGTACAACACAACCGTATAATAAACACTTGCCGTAAATCCTACTACTATACTGACAAAGCCTACTGTACTGACAACTAAAAACTTACTAATAAAAAATGCTCCAAAAGAAATAGGTCGTACATACAATAAGGTAGCCAAACCATTTGAGCGTTCTTTGCTAATAGAGCCTACAAAAGAAGCCATAAGCACGAGTAACCCAATTAATTGAAACTGACTAATTGTAGATAATATTAAATCTGCAGGTACTAATTCTGGCATCAACATTTCAAAACCTTCAGGCATATTGCCAACAGCCTTTAGAATATCCTTTATATAATAATTGGTTAGCGGTTCACTCATACCTAAAAGAGCGAAAACAAGCGGAATCCATAAAAACTTTCTACTACGCCACGCGTCACGAAATTCTTTTTGAAGTAGTACGTTAAATCCATTCATGCTCTTTTCGCCACCTTCATGAAAATATCCTCTAGCGACGCCGTTTGACGTGCTACATTTCGCACTAAATATGGATAAGCAGTAAGGCGTTCAAGTACTTGTTGCATGCTCGGTTCTTCATCTTGAATGGCTACGTACACATAGCTACCGTTAACTGTACATTTAAATGTAGATTGACTAATAAAATGCTGCGCTTCTTCCACCGTGCTAAATTCTACAATATAAGCTGGCTCATCAAAACGTTGGCGCACTTCACGTAATGTTCCCTGTTCCACAAGTTGACCATTACGCAAAAACAATAACTGGTCAGTCATTTCCTCAGCATCATTCAAAATATGTGTTGAATACAAAATTGTCGTCTGCTGCTGTAAACCTTTTAATAAATCAAGTACTTCTCTACGTCCAACTGGATCTAAAGCAGATACAGGTTCATCTAACAGCAGTAATTTAGGCTTATGAACAATTGCCTGGGAAATACCAAGACGTTGCTTCATCCCACCTGAAAACGTTGCAATCTTTTTATGAAGATCATTTCCTAAGCCTACAAATTCTAATGTTTTTTGAGCTTCTTGCTTCGCCTTTTTAGCAGGTACACCACTTAACTTTGCGGCCATTTCCGTAAACTCTAGGGCACTTAGCCAAGGCTGAAACTGCGGATATTGCGGTAAAAATCCAATATTTGTTCGTAAATCTCCACCCAACATTTTAACGCTCCCTAAAGATGGCTTTAATAAGCCTGTTAACATCGATAAGGTCGTTGTCTTCCCTGCACCATTTGGTCCAATTAATGCTGTGGATGTGTGTTCTTCTAACGTAAAAGCAATTGCATCCACTACTGTTTTGTCGGCAAAACGCTTCGTCAAACCCGTTACTTGTAGTAATGTTGTCATGATTGTTTTCTCCCGACGATAAAATATGCAACAGGCCCAAGTAGATTAATAAATAATATAATAAATACCCATAAAATTTTCGGCCCATTTGTTGCGTGAATTTTTCGAAGATCAATTAAAGCAATAATCATTAAAATAATTTGTACTACGATTATTGGCGCTATAACCGCCCAAGGGATTTTTGCTAACTCTTCCATTTAAAACACCTCGCCTTTTTGTTCTAACTTTACTATAACAATTTTGTTCTAATATGTATAGAACAAAATTCAAATGCTAAATCCTAACAAGTCATTTAGTTCCGTTCAAGTCGCTCACCTTTTAGCAGTGACGGCGCAGCTCTTTTATTCGTGCTGTTCCTGTAGTAGTTTACATTTTCTGCAAGAAAAACCTTTTGTAGCTGCTGTATAGTATGTACTAGGCAACGCCAGAAAACTGTCCATACTCGTTTCCAAATTCAAAAAAGCCCGCCATAGGACATGGCAGGCTACATACTTCATATAGAATTGTTTCATAAAGACTAATTTAAATACTAAGGTAATATTTTATGAATAGCATTACTTTTCGTACAACTTCTTTAAAGCCGTTGCCATATTTGGACGGATTGTTACTTGTGAGCGTGCTTTCTTAACGGCTGATTCTGCTGACTGTAGCGAATTTGCTAAGCCAAGTTCCATTAACACAGCAGTCGCTGCTACACCTGCTCGTCCACCGCCACTTCCACAGTGAAAATAAACCTTCTGCCCTGATTCATAAGCAGAGACTATTTTTTTCGCTACTTTTTCAATAGACTGAGCTACTTCTGCTTCTTCATCAGCGATAGGCATATGGTTGTAATTATAGTGCGCTGCTTGCTGTTCTTGTACTGTTAATCCATTCACGCGAACATCAATTACAACATCTACCTGCTCATTTACATAAGCTGCATCTGCATCTTGCGCACCGCCAAAAAATAATCGATCTTTCACTAACACATCATAGTTTTTTTCCATCATATGCACGCTCCGAACTTTTATTTCTCTAATAAATGTTTAATATCATCATAATATGGTAGCGCTGTTAGTGCTCCTGCCTTCGTCGCTGCAAGGGCACCTAATCGATTGCCAAAGCTCACACAGCGTACTAGCTCTTCTACAGTTGTCGGTAAACCATTGTAATGGACATCGCGTAATACACCAGCCATAAATGCATCTCCTGCACCTGTAGTATCTACTGGGACAACCTTTTCTGTTGGTACGTGGATAACTTCCCCGTTTAACACGGCATATGTGCCCTCTTCACCAACTGTTACTAAAATAATCGGTACTAAGTAACTGTTTAACTGCTCAATGCCATCTTCTAAATTAGTTGTCTCTGTTAAGAAAAATAATTCATCATCAGTTACTTTCAAAATATCTACATTCTCAAAAAATGAAGTAATGGTCTCCCTACAAACTTCTTCACTGCTCCAACGTAATGGGCGAATATTGGCATCCATTGCAATAATAGCACCTTTTTCTTTTGCCTTTTCGACAGCGGCTCTCGTAGTTGCTAATGCAGTTGGATGAAACATTGTACCTGAGCACACAATTAATGCAGAAGCATGTTTAAAGGCAGCATCATCTAATTGTGTTGCATCAACTTGTAAATCTGGCGTCTCGTCGACATAATCTTTGAAAATTCGCTCGCAAGCTTCAGTTAAATGCACGTAAACACCACTTACACGTTTTGCAGGGTCAAATACCGCAAAGTCAAGGTTCACACCTTCTTGCGCAAGACCATCTCGAACAAATTGTGAACCTTCGTCATCTCCAGTAATCGTAATTAGTGCAGATGGAGCACCAATACGGCTAATGCCAGCAGCTACATTAACCGTTGCACCACCCATATATTTAGTAAAAGATGTATTCGTTACATCGTCAGCAATATAGTCAATAAATGCATCTCCATAGACTAAAATAAAATCCTTATCTTCCTTTGTCATTGTTGTCCCCCCGAAAGTCTATTCATTATAGATTAACATGAAAGTTGATTTCCTATAAAGTTTTAAACTTTCGGAAAAATAATAAAAGTATTAGCACACGCGGTTTTTTTCGACCTTAATCGCCAAATTTCATTCAACAATTATTATTCATATCGCTTAATGAAATGGTCATCCTAAGGAATGCCACGAAGAAAACGACTGCACACGACGAATCAACAGCATTAGTCCGCTAATATTATTTTTAAAAAGATTTTCGTCTTTTTTATCCTTCTGATAGTCATAAAAAAGTATTTTTCTACCAACGTATATAGTTAATTGTAATGGAAGGCCGCGACTACAACTCATAACGGTCAAAACGCGCGCTAACGAGGTTGCAGCTAACAGCATACTGAGCAGAAGGCCCTGCCCGTAGCAGAAATTAACCGTAATCGACTCTATACTTATTCTAAAAAAGTAAAGTAGTGAATATTTCAAAAGCTTGAGACATCATCTATCTTTGTTATACTTGCCTATAGAAAGGTAGGGATTTTGACAATGAGTATAACAATTCGACAAGCGCAACCTCAGGATGCTTATGCCGTTATTCCACTAATTATTGATGCGATTGGTGATATTGCCAACCGTTTAACAGGAGAACAAACAGCTTCAAAGGTTGAACAGGAACTAACAGTGCTCTTCCAACGTGAAGATAACAGACACTCTTATTTAAATACTTTTGTGGCGGTTGAAGGTGAACAAATATTAGGCACACTTGTTTATTACAATGGTGCACAGGCAATTCAAATGGATGCTAATCTCGTAAAATGGCTTGAACAGAAAAATGCCCCTTCTATTACCATCGATCAAGAGGCTCATGAGGATGAATACTATATCGATACAGTTTGTGTTTCGCCAGAGGCTCGTGGTAAAGGGATCGGTACATTGTTAATTCAATTCGCTATCGAGCAAACGCAAAAACGAGGATTTACAAAATTATCATTAAATGTAGAAACACAGAAAGAAGATGCTCGTCGCTTATATGAACGTATGGGCTTTGTCATTACTGAACCATGGTCCATCATAGACGAACCATTTCATCATATGGTGAAACAGATTTAGGATGTGGAATAATTAAGCATGAAAACAAATTTAATTTACCCTCTATTGATTGTCATCGCTTCAAGTAGCTATGGCATTTTATCGACAATTGTCAAAGTAGCTATGCAGCATGGCTTTACAACATCAGAGGCGGTATCTAGCCAATATATTATCGGCTTTATGCTAGTTGCAACAATCTTTATCATAACGCAAAGACAACTACCGAAACTTTCAAAGAATGGCTTACTTATTTTAATTAGTGCAGGGATCTTCACAGGCATTACGGGTATAGTCTACGGGGAATCATTAAAATATTTACCTGCATCACTTGCCGTCGTCATGCTCTTTCAATTTACATGGATTGGTTTATTGTTAGACTGCATATTCCATAAACGACTGCCTAGTAGACCAGAAGTCATTTCGATTATCGTTTTATTTGCTGGTACTATTTTGGCGGCTGGTGTACTGAATGTCGATTTAAGTGGTATTGCAATACAAGGCTGGCTATTTGGGTTTGCGGCTGCATTTACCTTTGCATGCTTTATCCAATTTAACTCTCGCCCTGTCGAAGGGATTACAACGACATCAAGAGTTCTAATTGTTTCCTTTGTTGCACTTATTATGATCAGTATTTTCTTAAACCCTGAAATTGCATGGAACGGCAAATTGTTCACTGAAGGGTTATGGAAATTCGGACTAGCACTTGGACTTTTCGGTATTATCTTACCGATTTATTTATTTTCAATTGCAGTACCAAAGGTTGGTGGCGCACTAGCCTCTATTTTAAGCGCCATTGAACTACCTGTTGCTGTAACTGTTTCCGTTATTGTATTGCACGAATCACTCACTTTATTACAAGTTGTTGGCATAATTCTCGTTATTCTAGGCATGTTGCTGCCTAATATGCTTGCTAACCGAAAAATAACAGCTCCTTAAAAATGGGTTTAGCCATTTTTAAGGAGTTTTTATTTTTCACATATATATCGTTGATAATCGTCATTTTTTTGGATTATGATAATAATAACGTTAGATTATTTTAATTATTCTAACATTAATACTTTATTTAAGTATTATACTGCACTATGTAAGCAACTCACTATAGGAAGGGGAAGATGATTATGAAAAAAACACGTATTTTCGGATTTTTTCTTGTGCTGATGCTTATCGTTTTAGCTGCTTGTAGCAACACCGACGATAAAAGTTCGACAAAAGATGCCACAAACGGTGACAAAGCATCTGATTCAGAAAAAGCAGATGAAAGCACAACTCCATCTGGCAAACTGGTCATTTACACAGGACGTGATGAGGAAATGGTGCAAGGCGTAATCGATCAGTTTAATGAGAAGTACCCGGACATTGAAGTGGAGTTTTTAACAATGGGTGCTCAGCAAATATTAGAGCGTCTACGAGGTGAAAAAGCAAATCCTCAGGCAGATTTTTGGTGGGGTGGTACACAATCTGCATTAATGGTTGGCGCTAACGAAGATTTACTGCATACGTGGCAACCGAGCTTTATTGAGACAATTGATGCAAACTATAAAGATAAAGAAGGTCGCTGGTTCGGTGAAATGCTTTTACCTGAAGTAATAATGATTAACAGCGACTTACTAACAAAAGAGACCGGCCCACAAGATTGGGATGATTTATTAGATCCAAAATGGAAAGATCAAATTTTAATTCGCGGCGTATTAGCTTCTGGAACAATGCGAACTATTTATTCCTCAATGATTGTTCGTCAAGATGCCACTACACCTGATAAGGGCTACGATTGGCTATTAAAATTAGATGCCAACACGAAAGAATATACACAAGACCCAAATGCCCTTTATTTGAAGCTCACACGTCAAGAAGGCAGTGTTTCCTTATGGAATTTGCAAGATATTCTATTAAAGAAATATACAACTGATTATCCGTTCGATTACATTTATCCGAAGAGCGGTGCACCAATTTTAGTTGATGGTGTTGCCGTTGTTAACAATGCTAAAAACTTGGAGAACGCAAAATTGTTCGTAGAGTTTTTATTTGAAAAGGAAATGGTGACGAAATTAGCGAATGATTACTACCAAATTCCAACACGCTCCGACATCGATCATGCTTCAATGCCAGAATGGTATCAGGAATTAGATTTAAAAACATTTGATATTGATTGGCAACTAATGTCGGATAAAGAGGCAGAATGGATGGAGCACTGGGATACGAATATTAAAGGTAGAGGGAATAAGTAGTGCCAGGCACTCAAACAATTTTCAAACAATTCCTTACCTAATTCAATCCTGCGGGGACAGCACAGAATGTAAGACGCAACAAACCGTGCTTAAGCGAGGGTTGCGGCTTACAGTGTGCCCGCGGAAAGCGTCCACACGCAACATAAATCAACAGCAGTATTACTCTATAATTTATTTTGGTAAACGGAAGTTTGCTAAAAATTTTTGACCTTGTCTAATTTTATAATAATTTGTCATTTCTGATTATTCAGTTTATAATAATTATAATTTAACCCTAATTAAAGGAGGATTTCATATAGTGGTATATAGCAATGAATTATATGAATCCTAAGCATTGAATTTAAAACTAAGTAATTTAATACCCTCTTTTAGAACTTATAAATGTAAATATTACATTATTTTTTATAATTTCTTAAAGGGGATTTTTTATTTTATCTCGAGATTTTCAGCTTCTTTACACCCCTTCTTAAATGAGGCACATTTCATTAAGGTTGCCTTAAAAACTCGTGCTTAGTTCTTTGCAGTCCGTTGCCAATTGATTAATACACTTACGCTAAATTAAATAGGAATATAAGTAAAATACATACTATATAATTAGGTGAAGAATCATGAATACAATCTACTCTTATTTCAAACTTACCCTAAAAACCTTCCCTCTTTTTTGGGGAGCTTCAAAGTTTTATTCTATTGTTTTGTTAATTATAATTCCATTTCAAGCAATACTACCCTCTCTTACTATTTGGTTTTCAAAAGGTTTAATTGATGCCATTTCTACTACCGACACTATCGTTTATTCTATAATCATATTCTTTGTAATATCTTGGATAATAGTATCATTTATTAATGCTATATTAGGTCCCATTGAAATGACCTTTCAAGGTTTAATGACTGATAAATTAATTGCCGACTTAAATAAATCCTTAATGGAAAAATCTTCGGATATAAAGGGACTATATTACTTCGAAAATCCAGAATTTTATGATGATATACAAATACTTGAGCAAGAAGCTGCATGGAGGCCAGTAAACCTCATCGTTTTTACTTCTGGCATGATTAGTAGTGTCATAACTGGCATTTCTATGTTGGTGCTATTGACGAACTTTAATATCTTGATTGCTTTCATTATTTTTGTTGCCATAGTTCCACAGGCTATCGTTACATATAAATTACAAAAAGAAGCATTTGAAACCCTTGTAATGAATAGTCCAGAATCTAGAAAGATGCAATATTATAGCTCAGTAATGCTGTCAAAAGAACACATCAAAGAAGTGAAAATATATAACACGGCCGCCTTTTTTATTAATAAATATATGGTGACGTTCAATAAAATTCATACAGAAGTAAAAAAAATCAGATATAAACAAGCTATCTTCTCTGTTGTATTTGTAGGAATTGGAATTGCAGGGATTGGCCTAAGTTTTTGGTGGGTAGTCAAAGGCGTACTAAATAACACATTTACTGCAGGAGATATACTAATTTTCTCTTCTTCTGTTTTACTTGCACGGCAAAGTTTGGCGGGTTTTATCGAAAATTCGAGCTTACTATATGACACATTACTTTATATGGAAAAATATTTTAAATTCACATCGTTACAATCAGATATAAAATCAGGCAAAGAGATTTTGTCCTTAGAAAAAAGTAATTTTACATTAGTTTTTAAAAATGTATCTTTTAAGTACCCCAATTCTTCTAAATTTATACTTCATCAAGTTAATTTTACTATCAACATGGGGGAAAAAATCGCACTTGTCGGAGAAAATGGTGCTGGGAAATCTACCATCGTTAAGCTGATTTCAAGATTTTATGAACCAACTGAAGGAAAAATAGAATTAAACGGCATTGATATTGCAGAATATAATATTGATTCTTATCGTCAAATAATCGGTATTGTGTTTCAAGACTTTTCCCGTTATCAGTTATCCTTTAAAGAAAATATTATGATTAGTCATACGGAAAGTACTGATGATTATGAAAGGTTAGCTAGCGTGTCCGAGCAAAGCTCTCTTAATGATTTAGTTGCAAGTTTCGAACAAGGGTATGAGCAAATTTTAAGTAAAAATTTTGATAACGGCACAGAACTATCAGGCGGTGAATGGCAAAAGGTAGCTATTGCAAGAGCTTACTTCCGAAATGCAGCATTTCTCATTTTAGATGAACCTTCGGCAGCTCTTGATGCAAGGAGTGAGCACCATATGATTGAAACATTAACTGACCTTTCAGCAACAAAAACATTATTATTAATAACGCATAAATTATCTGCTTTAAAAATGGTTAATCGAATCCTTGTATTGCAACATGGGCACATAATTGAAGAAGGTTCAATGCAAGAGTTATTGAATGAAAAGGGATATTTTTCAGAATTGTATCAATTACAGGCTAATAAGTATTCTACTTAGACATTTATGCGAAAAGTTGATTGCAATAGCATCCCCATCTTTTCAAAATAGAAAGGAGCATTTCATTTGAAAAATGTCAAAATCGAAAATGTCTCTAAGCAATTTGGGAAAGTACATGGCGTGAAAGATTTAAATCTCGATATTAAAACAGGTGAATTTTTCACTTTCCTCGGGCCTAGTGGTTGCGGGAAAACAACCACATTACGAATGATTGCAGGATTTTATTACCCTACTGAAGGGAAAATTTATTTCGATGATCGTGATGTGACATTGCTTCAGCCAAACAAACGAAATATCGGTATGGTGTTTCAAAATTACGCCCTTTTTCCGCATATGACAGTAGACGAAAATATTGCCTTTGGTTTACAAGTACGAAAGTTCTCAAAATTTGAGATAAAACACAAAGTCGATCGTATTAGAGGACTCGTGCATCTTGCACAATACGGAAATAGAAAAATAAATGAATTATCTGGCGGTCAGCAGCAACGCGTAGCATTGGCAAGAGCACTTGTCATTGAGCCTGATATTTTATTACTTGATGAGCCTTTGTCGAATTTAGACGCGAAATTACGAGAGGAAACGCGCATTGAAATCAAAAGAATTCAATCGGAGTTAGGCGTCACAACAATTTACGTAACGCACGATCAAATGGAAGCGATGGCTATGTCGGACCGCATTATGGTGATGGATAATGGATATGTGAAACAAATTGGCACACCCCAGGAGATTTATAATCGTCCATTAAACCGCTTCGTTGCCGATTTTATTGGGGAAACGAATTTAATTGAAGCGACAACAATTGCTATTCATGATGATGAAATACAAGTAAAAACGAAGAGCGGACTTGTTCTAACTGGGCGAAAGCAACACAGCTCCCCTAATTTAACGCATATGATTGGAGACAACGTGTTTATTTCGATTCGTCCAGAGACCGTTAATCAAGGTCCTGGTGAAAACACATTAACAGGAACCATTTCTTTTGTTGAATTTACAGGAATAAGCGTGAATTATATTGTCGATTTTATCGATTTCTCGTTGAAAGTCATGATAATTAATACAAACGCTCAGTTAAAAAATATTGGCGAAGACATTACATTAAATATAGCTCGTGAATCACTTTATTTTTTAGGAGAATAGGAGGCATACCATATGGAAAAACCACCTGTACAATCTTATCAAAATAATGCTTGGACACGGCTAACACAATCGAAATGGTTTGTTTATATATTAATTTCACCATTGTTTTTAGTGTTGTTTGCCTATGTGATTTATCCTTTCTATCAAACTTTTCTTCAGAGCTTTTCAGAGGATAATGCACTTACGCATTATCAAAAGTTTTTTAGTCTCGCTAGCCCTGCGAATCTCGAGGCACTCTGGACTAGTTTATATATATCTATTATTAGTGTTATTTGCTGTGCAATTGTTGGTATTACAATGGCCTTTTTATTAGAACGCTATAATTTCCCTGGGAGACGGATACTATCCATTTTAGTATTAGTGCCAATGGCTCTTCCACCGCTTGTTGGTGTACTTTCATTTACTTTTCTTTACGGAGAAAGTGGAATTTTCCCACGTGCGATCCAACATTTATTTGGACTACAGCAAGTACCCTTTTCTTTAAAAGGCATATGGGGTGTAATCGTTGTACATACATTTACAATGTACACATACTTCTATTTAACCGCTTCGGCTGCTATTAAAGGATTGGATCCATCATTAGAGGAAGCAGCAACTAGTTTAGGCGCAGGGCGTATTCGTGTATGGACAAAGGTTATATTGCCAATGCTGACACCTTCTATTATTGCATCTGCATTACTTGTATTTATGATATCTATGGCATCCTATACTGCGCCGTTAATGTTTGGTGTCGAACGAACAATGACCATGCAAATATACTTATCACGAACAAATGGTAATTTGGGGATGGCCGCTACACAGTCAATGATTTTATCTTTTGTGTCCATTTCATTTTTAATCATTATGCGCTGGTACCAAAATCGTAGAAACTATCAAAATTTGAGTAAAGGCATTAGCGTTCATCGCTCTGAAGTATCCTCAAAATGGATGAAAATGATTGCTACAATTGCTTCCTTTGGCGGTACACTTATTTTAATTTTACCAATATTAGTGCTTATTTTAATTTCTTTTTCAGTAGATGGTGCCTGGAAAACTCAAATTCTCCCCACCGACTACACACTCGATCATTATATAGCGCTTTTTACTGACGAACGAACATGGAGACCAATTTGGAACTCTATACAAATGGGCGTCGTCGCAACGTTCGGTAATGTAATTTTCGGTGTTGCAGCTGCCTATGCGATGGTTCGCCTAAATTTTAAAGGTAAAACATTGCTTGATATTTTAATTATGGTTCCTTGGGCATTGCCTGGTACTGTAGTTGCCGTCAATTTAATTGCAGCCTTTAGTACTGAAAATATTTTCGCTTTTAACCAAGTACTTATCGGTACATTTTGGATTTTACCATTAGCTTATTTTATTAGACATTTACCCCTCGTTTTTCGTTCAACATCAGCTTCCCTCGTGCAATTAGATCAGTCTATCGAGGAGGCATCGCGAAGTCTAGGCGCAAACTGGTGGTATACGTTTAGACGGATCGTACTACCGCTTACTTTTTCGGGAATATTAGCAGGAACTCTGCTAGCACTTGTTCAAAGTTTAGGTGAGTTCGTAGCCTCTATTCTTATTTACAGTACTTCTACAATCCCGCTGTCTGTTGCTATATTTCAGAAATTATATGCCTTTAAATTTGGAACTGCATGTGCTTATGGCGTTTTACAGATTTTCTTAATTTTAATTGTGCTCATTATTTCCGAAAAGCTATCAAAGGGCAGTGCTGGCACAGCCATTTAACTGTCATCCTATAGGAGGCCATTCATATGTTTGAAGATTTCCGCAACAAAATCCAGCAGGAGGATGGAATGATTTTTCCTTCAAATATTTATCGGAAAATTGTTTTGCAACCAGCTTACGACGAAGCGAAGAAAAACTTTTTAACAATTATGCTTCAAATTAATATTGCTCACTTAAAAATGTTAGAAGAACAAGGACTAGTAAAAAAAGAAGAAGCGAAACAAATTGCTATGGCGCTAAAAAAACTAGACTTGAACTATTATCGAATAGAAGATTATAGCCCGCAATACGAGGATTTATTTTTCCGCATTGAAAATAAATTAATAGAACTTGCTGGTGACGTTGCTGGAAATCTCCATATTGGTAGAAGTCGTAATGATATGGGTATCGCCATTTATCGAATGACATTGCGCAAAAAGTTATTAATGCTTATGGGGGAATTGCTTAAATTACGAGGTGATTTAATTGCTTCAGCTGAGGAGCATATCGATACAATTATGATTGGCTATACACATACGCAACAAGCACAACCAACCACTTTTGCACATTATTTAAAAGCCGTAATCGATCAACTCGATCGAGATTTCGAGCGCATGCAGCATTGCTATCAGACAGTTAATCGGAGTAGCATGGGAGCAGCCGCCTTAACGACTACAGGCTTTAACATTAGCCGTGAGCGCATGCGAGACTTATTAGCTTTCGATGAAATTATCGAAAATGCCTGGGATGCGGTTGCTGGTGCTGACTATATCTCTGAAGCAGCAAGTATTGTACAGCTTGCCGCCCTTAACCTCGGACGTACATCTCAGGACTTTTTATTATGGGCTACACAGGAATTTAATGCATTTACACTAGCTAGCCCATACGTTCAAATTAGCTCGATTATGCCGCAAAAACGTAACCCTGTTTCCATTGAACATACACGCTCATTACTATCTGCAGTAGTCGGAGACGCTAGTACAGTTCTACAAATGGTACATAATACACCGTTTGGTGATATCGTAGATACAGAGGACGATATGCAACCATATTTATGGCGAGCTATAGATCGATTAATAGGTATTTACAAATTATTTGGTTCACTCGTTGTTACAATGGATGTAAACAAGAAGAAGCTCCGAAACCGCGCGGAAAACAGTTTTGCAAATGTAACAGAACTCGCTGATACATTAGTCCGCTCCGAAGGTATTTCATTCCGCCAAGCCCATAGTATCGTCAGTAAGTGCATTAAAGTATTACTTGCTCACGGTGAAGAATCACTCGCTAGTCTGACATGGAGCCTAGCTAATACACAAGCCAAGTTGGTTACTGGCAAACCTTTAATTATTTCTGAAGATGATTTTTATCATACTTTAAAACCCGAGTTTTTTGTAAGTGTACGAACATTATTAGGTGGCCCTTCACCTGAAACAATGCGAGCATCAATTGAGCGAGCAAAGGTAAAGGCAGATACCCTACTTGAATGGGTTCAGCAAAAGGAATTCGCCATTACAGAGGCGGAAAAGCAATTAATTTCGTTTATAGAGGAATGGGATCAATGAATGAATGGCTGCTAATTATTGATGGTGGTGCAACTAAAACGGCATGTGCAATCGTACATGCCGAGTCAGGTGAAATACAATTTACAACATCATTAGGAGGGTCCAATTACCAGGCTATAGGTGTGGAGCCTGCTACGGATATATTACGAACATTATTAGCAAAAGCTCGTGTATTTTTACAAGCGCAAACTAACTCAAAAATCGCTATCGCCACGTTTGCTATGGCCGGGATTGATTCACCCAATGATCATAAAAATGTTACGGAAATTGTCCATGATGCAATTACAGCGGCACAGCTACATATCCAGATGCTTATTATCGAAAATGATGCTGAAGCTACCTTATTAGGTGTCACTGCTGGACAGGCAGGTGCACTACTCATAGCAGGGACTGGTGCAATTGCGTACGCATTCGATGGTATACATATCGCACGTTCTGGTGGCTGGGGCCATCGTGCAGGCGATGAAGGTAGTGGCTATTGGCTAGGGCAGGAAGTTTTACGGGCCATTTTTCGCATGGAGGATGGACGAGGCGAGGCGACGATATTAAAAGATGCCGTCTATAACTATTTACGTATTCAAGATGTCACGGAGCTAGCAGCATGGTTATTCCGCCCATCTTATACAAATGCACAATTAGCAAAAATGAGTGCATTTTTAGCCGATGCAGTTGCAAAGAAAGATGCTTGCGCTATTCATATCTCTATACAGGCTGCCCATGAGTTAGTGCTTCTCGCTTGTGCGGTACTAAAGCAAATTGGCTATCAAGGCGAGCCTTTTCACTTTTATTGTAATGGTGGCGCTCTAAAGCATAACCCGCTAATTTTAAAAACATTTTCCCAGGAAATGACCTCAATGTACCCAAAAATCCAAGTTACTTTGTGTCAGCATCAACCAATACATTATATTATTGAACGCTCAAAAAGAGCGTATGACAATCGTTAATGTCATACGCCTTTTTTGTGGATTTACTAACGTGTTCAGTTGATTGGAGCGGCGGGCGGCGACTCCTGCGGGAACGCACAAAACGTAAGACGCAACAATCCGCGCGACAGCGAGGGTTGCGGCTTACGTTGTGCCCGCGGAAAGCGTCCGCCCATAGCGGAAATCAACAGTAGTAGTCATCTATATTTATTTTATATAA
>NZ_JBIWDT010000009.1:96962-115558 GCF_044762185.1 Lysinibacillus sp. NPDC097162
TATAAAAGAAGACTGTAACTATAGGCGATATAGCCCTAACTTTTGGGATTTATCCTCTTCGTGGTCATTCAATAGAATATTTTTACCAAGGCATTCAGTCGATTGGAGCGGCGGGCGGCGACTCCTGCGGGAACGCACAAAACGTAAGACGCAACAATCCACGCGACAGCGAGGGTTGCGGCTTACGTTGTGCCCGCGGAAAGCGTCCGCCCATAGCGGAAATCAACAGTAGTAGTCATCTATATTTATTTTATATAAAAGAAGACTGTAACTATAGGCGATATAGCCCTAACTTTTGGGATTTATCCTCTTCGTTGTCATTCAATAGAATATTTTTACCAAGGCATTCAGTCGATTGGAGCGGCGGGCGGCGACTCCTGCGGGAACGCACAAAACGTAAGACGCAACAATCCACGCGACAGCGAGGGTTGCGGCTTACGTTGTGCCCGCGGAAAGCGTCCGCCCATAGCGGAAATCAACAGTATTATTTATTTAAAATGTAAGATGGCTATAGACCATTTTTAATGTCATACGCCCTTCATCTACACTTAATTGGCAAAAATTATAGCTGCATTTTCTTTAGCTCATCCGTCATGAAATATAAATAGCCATCCTTAATAAATAAATCCTTCGTGTCTTCCCTATTTAACACTTGTTCACCGCTTCCATCAGGGCGAATTTTTGTTAAATAAGCGCCATGCGAATAATTACTAAAGTATAACCATCCATCAGCATAAACAATATATTGCGCACGCGTTTTAGTAACACGCTGAGCTTTTCCTGTAGTCATATCAAGCACATACAATTTATTGTCATCTGAAATACTGCTATAAAATAACTGAGTTCCTACTTGTGCCGGAAAATCGATATCTTGATAGTAGCTATAAATGGTACTTGTTGCTTTTGGATAATCATTTGCTATCCATGTATGATCACGCGCCATTGTACGATCATCTACTAAAAAATATTGATACCTTATGGCACCGTTCCGATCAGGCACAGGATCATTCCACGTTGTATCAAGATGATACCATTGACCGTCAAGTTTTACTAAATTCCAAGCATGCCCTTCCTTACCGACATAGCCAACAATATATTGAGTCTCAAAGCCAAGTTTTTGTAACAGTGTATGTGCTAATAACGCATAGCCCTGACATACACCACCATGCTCAGCAAGCACGGTATAAGCACTATGTGGGCTTGACTTCGTTTGTTCTGTATAAGCCGTATTCGCTACTATATAATCATTAACGGCTCTGACCTTCTCCACATCTGTTTTCGCGTTTTTCTCAATTGTAGCTACTATTTCTTGAGCGTTCATCTCAACATAAGCTGCTTGCTCTGGCGTCATTAAATAGCTTTGTTCCCCAAAAATTTTGGCAGTTTTTCTCCCATATTCAAAGCGTATGGAATGCTTACTAATATGCCCATACACAAAATCATCTCTTTTAATTGCACTGTCATAGGCCTCTTCTACAATCTTCTCGATTCGTTCTGTACTTCCCTTATATTGAATCTCATAGGTTGGTGAAAAGCTACTATAATAGGCATACATCGCATCTGCCATTTCCTTTGCATTTGTAACAACAAGCTTTGTCTCAGGCTGCTGTACGACCGGAGAAGAAACGGCTAGCTTTTGTTCCTTCACATCTTCAGGGTTTGCTGTTTGTATTGAGGCATCTTCTGAAAATTTAGTGGTAACATCAACAATTTTCTCCTTTGTTGCTAGTAGCACCGTTTCAATGTCATCATTATTTGCCCACGTAACAACTTGTTTTACTGTCGCTTTACCCGCTGTATAAATTGGTTCTAAGAAAATGATAAGTATTGCAATAATAGCTAGCTTTTTCCACAAAAATCTTCACCTCACACAGTTTCACTACTTTCATTATATACAAAAAAAACACAAAGAACTCAATTAGGAGCCCTTTTGTGCTTATAAATATATATGCATTGAACATGTGATATAGAAGCTTTCTGTTTATCACACTATAAATTAGTTAATTTTTAGCTTTTGCTCTTTACCATTAACTTTATATACTAAATATCCGCTGTTAATCAATAGATCAGATACCGATTGTTTAACAACTACACTCGTTTTTAATGTTTTTAAATTTAGTTTTGTTAAGTAACCGCTATTACTATAATCGCTATAATAAAGATTGTCTCCAACACCTGTAATATAAAGTGCTCGCGTATTAATTACCTTAGTCTTCTTACCACTTACCAAGTCGAGTTTATACAATTTATCATTATCTGCTGTGTTGCTAAAGAATAAAGTATTATTGATTTGGTGTGCAAAATGTACATTTTGCATAAAATTATATGCTGTACTTGTTGCCGCAGGGTAATTTGAAGTAATCCAATTATGGTCTTTCTTTAGCTGAGCATCAGTTACAAGGAAATAATCATAGGAAGATGCCCCTATGCGATTTGGTAACGGATCATTCCATGTTGTATCCAGATGATACCACTTGCCATCAACCTTCACCATATTCCAAGCATGTGCTTCATTGCCATTTACATAACCTACTACATATTTAGTTTCAATCCCTGCTTGCTCTAACATTTTATATGCTGATAAAGCATAGCCTTGGCATACAGCTTGTCCTTCAAATAATAATGCGTAAGCGCTATGTGGACTCGCCTTTGTTTTTGTACCATAAGTAGTATTGGACACTATATAATCATTAATGGCTTTTACTTTTTGAAATTGTGTCATAGATGGCTTAATAATCGTTTTTAATATGCCATCAATCTTTTTCTGAACGGCAGATTCTTGTGCTGGAGTCGTAAAGTATTTCACTTTATAGGTCACGTTGCCTGTGGAATCAGCAGTCATAGTCATTCCTTGAAGATGACCACTGGCATAAGTAGCCTTTTGCTGTGCCTCTTCAAATGCTTCCATTAACTTTTTGTCGAAACCTGTCATTGAACCACTATATGTAACTTTAATTTCTGTAGCAAAATTGTTAAGTTGCATTGCTATTTCATTTGTTAGTTGATCGAATGTTTCTATCTTAGTGCTTGCCACCACATTGTAAGCAATTGGTGCTTGCATATTTAAAGGCTGGCTTTGTGCATGGGCTATAGTTGGGCTTAACATCAACAATGTTGCACTGCTTAATATCCATTTTCTCAAAATAACTCACCTTCTCTTTTATAATATCTTTATCCTAATTATAAAAGAGAATATTACTTTAAATCTATCATACAAGTTCACTACATATGACCTTTTTCTACTTTTATCGAAGTGAGCATTTAGGTTTTTAAACCTATATAAAACATAAATCTAATAATTAAAAGTATTTTTTTGCATATTCATTAACTTTCACCTAAAACATCTTATATGATCATAATAACGAAACAAGCCCCGCCAGAATAAATTCTATCGGAAACTGAGACAAATAAGCCCCTAAACAAAAGTGGCTTACGATTCTCCGACAAAACTAAAAGAGGCGAGACTTGTCGTTTAACAAGCTTCTATATAAGGTAAGAGCTTAAATATGCTTTAACTTTGGATACTAACGGCTTTTGACAACTAAATTTACAGCCTCTTGAATAACTTCATTCATTTTTTCGCCGTCACCCTCAGCATTTTGTACACATTCTAACAAATTTGTACTAACAATTACGCCTACCGTACGATCTACCGCAGAGCGCACTGCGGATAATTGTGTAATAACGGCTTTGCAATCTTTTTCTTCTTCCATCATTTTTAAAATACCGCGTAGCTGACCTTCCATTCGCTTCACACGATTTTTCACTTGATCTGAATATTCCACATTCATTACCCCTTCTTTTATACTCGCTGCGTCAAGTTGAGTAATTATTATTCTTATCCTAGCACAAAATATTAGAAATACACGTATTGCATTACGCTTACTACGGTTTCAAATATTTTATAAGCATCTTAGCCATTACTGTACCTGTATTTGTTAATTCATCATATTGAATAATTGAATTCTTTTTTAAACGTAGCTGACCAATTTCTACTTCGAAAATTGGACATTTTCTTTTTAGGGCCGCGACAAGCATATTTGTATCGTATTCAAAACGATCACCTTGTACCTCTATAAGCCATGGTAATTCTTTGATTTCTATGTAACGCAAGCCAGTTTGTGTATCCATTAGCTTTTTATGAAACAGTATTTCAAACAGTAAACTAGTTGCTCGGTTCCCCAAATACGAAAAGAACGTACTATCGGAGGAATGGAAATTGCGGATTCCTAAGACAATGCCTTCTGAAAACACTTTTGTCATAGTCAATACTAATTTGATATCCTCTAACGTATGCTGTCCGTGTGCCCCTACTGTTAGAACACCCTGAAAACCCTCTCGTTTAGACCGAATATAGGAGAAAGCTGTTTTTAACGCTCCACCCTTCCCAATATTCTGTTCGTGTTGGAGAACTTTACATCTATCTATTTTCTTTAACTCTTCAAAAATATTTTCATATTTTTTATCGCTACCATCATTAACAATAACAACTTGAGAAATTGAGGTGGCTAATAATTGATGTACAAATGTTATAAATGATTGTTGCGGATTATATGTTGGAATAATTGCTGCAATTTTTTTCATCCATCAATCCCTCCAAAGACTATAAACTAACTCTTAAATCAAATAGTATCATACTGAAGACAATTCAACTGAGGAATTCAATGGAAAATGATCAATAACACTAATAATTTCCCGATATATGAAAAAAAGACTATTACCGTTAGTTAAGAAGAGGTGATTACAATCGTCATACAATACGATATCCTTCACGAACAATGTGAAAAATTACATATTTTATCGTTCACACATATAGCACAAAGCTTACAGGATGCTAGTAACCACGCTATTACACAGCCATCAATTTCTTTACAAAAGTCACGCCTCGTCCTTGAGGAGATAGTCTATGACTTTTACGAGCTGGAAATGCAAGCGAAACCTAAACAAAAAAATATCCGAACACTATTAAATAATCGTACCTTTATCTCAAACATTCATCCACGTCGTATTTATTTACTAATGGAACTTGTATTTAAAATGACAAGTACTAGCAACAATGACATCGTTGAAGCGAAAGCAGCTAAAATTGTCCTCGATTATGTTAGTGATATCGTTGAATGGTTTATTCACCGTTATGATCGTAGCCTGAAAGCATCTATTTCGACTCGAAAATTTCCTAAATTTGAAGATTTATTGCCTCCACTTGATACGAAGACGCTCGATCAATACTCAGCTAAAGACTATGAACATGCTGCTAGTTGGTTTGAAATTTCTGCAAAAAAGGGCAATGCAAGTGCACAATACAATTTAGGCTTCCTTTATAACCACGGTCGAGGTGTTCAAAAAGATTATGCGACAGCCAAGATGTGGTATGAGAAAGCAGCCGCACAACATGATGCTAATGCACTTTATAGTCTAGGGGTGCTTTATCATTTAGGACAAGGTGTTGAGCAAGATTATCAAGAGGCTGCCCATTATTATAAGTCTGCGGCGGATTTAGGAAATGCCGACGCACAGTATAATCTTGGTGTACTTTACAATCAAGGGCTAGGCCTTGCTATTGATTTTGAAGAGGCAGCAAAATGGTATATTTCAGCAGCCAACCAAGGCAATACAAGTGCACAAAATAATCTTGGCTTTCTCTATCATAATGGAACTGGTGTACAACAAAGCTTTGAGGAGGCAATAGCTTATTTTGAAATGGCAGCACTTGCAGGAGATGCAAGTGCACAGTATAACCTTGGCTATATGTATCTAAAAGGCCGTGGCATCTCACAAAATGTTGAGGAAGCTGCGAGATGGTTCCACCTAGCTGCCCTTCAAGACCATACGAATGCAGAGTTTCAATTGGCCTTACTATACAATACAGGACAGGGCATACAGCAAGATCACATTGAAGCAATAAAGTGGTTTAAACTTGCGGCTCATAAAGGGCATACCAATGCCCAATATTGTCTCGGCCTACTTTACCAAAAAGAAAAAGATAGCACGCGTGCGGAAAGGTGGTTTCAGCTTGCCGCTGACAATGGACATATTAGTGCTGGCTATGAGCTAGGCCTTCTTTTCGTCTATCAGCTTCAACAGCCTGACAAAGCATTACAGTATTTTATACTTGCCGCTGAAAAAGGCTATGCTGATGCTCAATTCGAACTTGGGTTGTTATATGCTAACGGTGTTAGTGTTCCATTGAATTATGCCAAAGCAGTTCAATGGTGGAGAGCTGCAACAGACCAATCTCATATTCAAGCTGAATATCAATTGGGATTATTATATGAACAAGGATTGGGCGTCTCCCAAGACTTAGATGAGGCTAGACGTTGCTATAGACTTGCTGCTATTCAAGGGCATTCAGGCGCACAATATCAACTTGGCAATTTATTTGATAAAGGTAAAGGAGTGAAGCAAGATTTCACGGAAGCAGCTAGATGGATTGAACAAGCAGCTTCTAAAGGACATGCTAAAGCTCAATACCAGTTAGCTCAAATGCATAGCAATGGACAAGGTGTCCCTAAAGATTTTGCGAGGGCTGCCCAACTTTACCGACTTGCTGCAAATCAGGGTCACCAAAAAGCTCAGTTTCAGCTTGGCATGCTTTATAAGAAAGGACAGGGTGTAGCTCAAGATTATAACGAGGCAACACGTTGGCTTAAAAAATCACTAGAGCATTTAAATTGATAGATGCTTAGGCGACTACTAACTCTAGTTTAAATGCAATGGCAAGCCCGCTTCTCGAACGAAATCAACGGTTACTTAAAAAAAATAAGCAAACTCAATTTTTTTGAATTTGCCTACCCACTGACCGCGTCTCATACTGGCGCGGTTTTATATTAATTTTTCATTCCCTCTTTTTGATTTACCATGAATGTCACAATAATAAATAATGCAAAACTAATTAACAAAGTGGTACCACCTACAATAAAGAAAATTAAAGTAAATGTATGACCAAAGTTAAAAGGATTTATATTGTAGAACCACATACCAAGTGTTAAGCCAAAAACTCCAATAATCGCTGTCCAGCCATGTAATGCTACTAATTTTTGCGATTTCACTTTAAATGCACGGTAAAAAATGCCCCATGCAAACATACTTAACCAGCCAACGAGTAAAACGTGCGCGTGAATTGGTCGAAATTCATAACTACCTGACCCTGACATATGCGATCCTAAGTACGTACCCACTAAAGCAAAAATCGCTGCGAGTCGAATAAGACGTAAACTCCATTTTCGTTCCATACGATAACTCCTCCAAGTTTCAACTTACAAAGAAGTTTATCGATTGAACATGAACTTTACATGAACTCTATATTACAATTTTGGTAGGTGTATACAAACGCTTGTCCCTACGTTAATTGCACTTTTCATTTGCACTTCCCCACCGTGCAATTCAACAATTTGTTTTACAATGGCAAGGCCGAGACCTGTCCCCTGTTTCGTTCTTGACTCATCAGCTCGATAAAAACGGTCATATACCTTTTGCAATTGCTCCTCATTCATTCCAATACCGCTATCCTCTATTAACACTTCTACAAAAGTAGATTGCTCTTGAAGATGTATGTGAATTTCTCCCCCATTAACATTATATTTAATGGCGTTTGTTAATAAATTATCCCATACATTTTGTAGTAGCCCCGCATCACCTTTATACGTTACTGGCTCAATCTGATACGATAACTGCACATTAGCTTCCTCTAACTGCCAACGATATTTGCGCACAGTCTCCTTCAATTGTTCATCTAAATTGTACGGTTCTCTCTTTAGCATTCTAGTCGATTGATCGAGTGATGTCAGGAGTAACAGTTGCTTCGTCAATGTCGAAAGTCGCTTCGTTTCTAGCTCTATAATTGTCGCATATTCTTGTCGTTCTGGTTCAGTAAGCGAAGGGTTTTTCAGTAAATCTACATAGCCTTGAATATTCAATAAAGGCGATTGAAAGTCATGAGATACATTACTAATAAATAGTTTACGAATTCTATCATTTTCCTGTAATTTTTCTGTCATCACATTAAAGCTATCTGCCAGTTGTCCAATTTCATCCGCTCGATCTATTTCAAGCAACGTATCAAACTTTTCATGAGCCAGTTGATGTGTTGCTTCTGTTAACTGTGTAATCGGTCTAATTAATGCCTTTGCAAATAGCAGCATAGCAAGTAAACTTAGCACAGCCATTCCAAGGATAAGACCTCCTAATAGCGTATGCGCCTCAGAGAACAACAATCGAATATCTGGTCTAATAAACAGTGCATACTGTTCGTTATTATACGTAAAGGGTACACCAATGGTATTAATGAGTTCATTCGCAAAAAAGCCTGTCATAAAGGTCTCTTTTGGGAAATCACGCATTCCATGATAGACTTCTCCTTCTAAAACATGCTGGATTACATCTGCCGACAATGTTTTATCTCGGTATTCGCCACCAAAAAAGCGATGATCCTCTCCCGTTGTAACATAAATTTGATAACCAATCTCTCCAAGTGTTGTTAAATAGCTATCTAAATCCATTTGCTTCGCTGATTCGATATAATCGACAATATCCTCTGCAATTGCAACATTTTTAGCATCATTTTTTCCTTTAGTTACTTGATGATAATACGTATTCGTCATTAAAAACCCAATGCATAAACTGCCAATCATAATGAGCATCGTTGTGACAACAAACTTACTATATAACGTCTTCATGTCGAACTTACCTCAAGCTTATAACCGACGCCACGTACCGTTGTAATCTCAACATCTGTTTCGTAGCGATGCAAGCGCTCGCGAATCCGCTTCACATGTGTATTTAACGTTTGCTCGTCTCCTTCATAGTCGTAGCCCCATACTTGCTCCATAATAATGCTACGTGTAAAAACTTGATTTGGTCGAGAGGCAAGTAGCGCCAATAGCTCGAATTCCTTTAAAGGCAAAATAAGTGTTTCTCCACCAATCGTAACCTCAAAGCTACGTCGATCAATTTCGAGCTTACCAACCTGTATTGTTACCTGATTCTTTTTATCAAGCCTACGTAAAATCGCTGCAATGCGAAACAGCAACTCCTTTGGCTCGAACGGTTTAACGACATAGTCATCTGAACCCGCTAAAAAGCCACGCTCCTTATCTTCTAGCTCTCCTTTTGCCGTTAATAACAGCACCGGAATATCGTAATCCTTACTTAAAATTTCAGTTAGCGTAAAGCCATCCATTCCTGGCATCATAACATCAACAACTGCCAAATCGGGCATATTTCCATCAAGCAATTGCAAAGCTTGCTCGCCATTCTCTGCTTGCAATACTTGATAGCCCTCTCGCGTTAAATAAATATTGACTAACTGTAAAATATGAACGTCATCATCGACAACTAAAATTTTCATTTATCCTTGCCCCCATTCAATATATTGCACTAGGAGTTCAGTTCCTAACTTACGCTTTATGTAAAAAAAACCACTGCTAGCAGTGGAAATTGTTTGAGTGACTGGCACTTGCTATTGACTACTTTCTGTGCAAAAATCCACTTCGCTTTCCGCGGGCACAGCATAAGCCGCATCCCTCGCTACGCGCGGTTTGTTGCGGCTTATGCACTGTGTTGTTCCCACTGGGAGACTTCTTGGATTTTCACTTATATTTTCATAAAACCCACAGTTAACATTGGAAATTGTTTGAGTGACTGGCACTTATGCGCTTTTTGACAACCTCTTTATTTTATAATGAAAATATTGAAACCAACAGCAATATAAGTAATGGCAAGCCGATGACGATATAGCCTCTTGGGTTCGCAAAGTTCATTGTCCAACCTACACCAAAACGTTTCTCCACAAACACTGATGGATCCTGACGATTCATATAAATAAGACCGCCCTTCCAATAACGATCCTCATCAATATCCATTACCTCTGACACCACATTATCTTTATAATTCAATCGTAACTGTCGCTTTTTCCATGCATATACAAGCACTGAACCTAATATTAAAACTAGGAAAGCAATAAACAATGGTAATAGTTTTTTTCCTTCAGCCATCGAAGGATAAATATTACTTAACTGTAGTATTGTAAATAATCCCGTTAAACTATAGCTGACCAACGCTATATTCCAGCTCATAAATTTCCGTGTTTTTAATTCGCTTTCCAAAGACTCCTGCTGATGGTTGATAGACAATCGAATTGCAGAGCGCTTAAGTGAATCCGCAATACCCCACATCATACATTGCATCATTAACATGACTAGTGGTAGTGAAACCGCAGAAAAATACGTTTTTTCTTGCCACGCATCTGCCGCTCCGCTTGGTCCCCAATGTACCGCAACAGCATTTGGTATTTGTTCATAATGTAACAACGTAAACATAATGAGGAAAACAGTAACACCGATAGGCACCACATAAAAAGGCCAAGGTAGTATTTCATCACGACTACGGGCTGTTAAATCGACAGCTCTCACTTGTTTTATATTTAAGCCCCATTGTTCACGCATTTTCAGCTTCATCACTTTTTGATGATTCAACCAATATAACACCATACTGACCGCAAGCATCCCAAATAAACAGCTAAGTAAAAGAATGCCCTGAGCACTTTCAGCAGGAGCGAGCAACCAGTAAAACACAAACATGATTATTAAAATTATCGCTCCAAAAAGACCTACTATTTGCGCATAGCGCTTTTTCGCAATCGCTAATGCAGGATGCTTTACATTTTGCTCCGGTACGGTAACTCCAAATACGATTGTCTCACGTACAATATAAGGGACAAAAATTTGCATAGCTAATGTCATAATATACATTATTGTAAAAATACCTAGTAGCATGCTACACCCCTTCTACTGGCAGTTGCAAGTCAGCAAATACCTTTTTCATCATGTGCTCAATTTGATCAGCTGTTGCGCCGAGCACCATTCCTTCTGCCACAACAGGCTTTAAATTTTTTTCAATCTGTTGCAACTGTTCAGGCGTTAATGCACGATCCTCAGTTGATCGAATAATTGCACCTGATTTAGCGCGAATTGTAATGATTCCTTTTGCCTCAAGCTCATGGTAACTCTTATTAACCGTATGCATATTAACACCTAAATCAGCCGCTAAACTACGCACAGATGGCAACATATCACCTGGTCCCATGTCTCCCCTTGCAATACCCTCTATAATTTGCCGTGTAACCTGTTCATAGATAGGCACATCCGATAAGGGCTCTATTTGAATAAACATCTATATCAGCTCCATGTTTGTTATACAGTTAGTATAACAAAATTCGAGTTTTATGCATAGAAAAATTGGGGTATCTCGTAAGGACTTAAATTTTTCTATAAAGAATTTTTTATCGTATCAATAAACTTATTTACAAGTAAACTTTGCTTCTCATTTTTCCTTGTACAAATAGCAACTTTATGTTTACTATGTATCCCCTGTACATATACTCTTGCCAATTGCCCATTATGAACATACTCTTTAACCGCAAGTGATGAAATAAAAATTGCGCCATATCCAGCCATAACCGATCGAATTGTTTCATTTATTCCACTAAATTGTAGTGCAATTTTTGGAGGATTTACTTGATGGGTTTCACAAAGTGAAAAGAGGTGATCTCTCATGGAGCTCCCTTCCTCGCGCATTATAAAAGGTTCCTTCATCATATCCGCTATAGACATCGTTTGATTTGCATATGGGTGTTCGGGTGCCACAACAAACCACAGCTCATCTTCAAAGAGCTCCTCCCATAATACTTCCTCAGGTCTCTCATATATTCCACCACCGTAAATAGCGATATCCGCTTTATAGTGTATAAGCTGCTCAAATGCTTCTTTCGTATTGGCCGTTGTAACAACTAAATTAATATCTTCATTTAAGCCTTTAAAAGTAGCTGCCCATTTTGGAATTAAAAAATTAGCAGGTAAATAAGTAGCAACAATATGAATAGACCCTGTCTTGGCTAGGCGATAGTCTTCAATAAATGACTCAATGTGTTGCTCAAGAGAAATAAGATTTTGCGCCTTTTCCGCTAGCGCCTCACCAAATTCAGTCAATACGATGCCTCTGCCTTGCTGTTTAAATAATGGTACGCCTATTTCCTGCTCAAACCTTTTAATTTGGCTAGAAACTGCTGGCTGACTAATATGCAATATTTCAGCAGCCTTTGTAAAACTACCTGTTTTAGCTACTTGGTAAAATAATTTTAATGCGTGACTATTCATACCTTCTCCTCACTCATAACTTAAAGTTATGTATTAGTAATTATTATATATTTTTATTATAGTTCATTTTATCATACACTTTAGTTGCAGTTTAAATCACTATGGAAACGAGGAATTATACTATGTTAACTAACAATGTTTGGCATGATGTGGATGAATATTTTATTGATAAGCTAATTCCATTTGATGAAACAATGGAGAATGTCCTACAAACAAATAAAAATGCTGGCATTCCTGAAATTGATGTATCACCCACACAAGGAAAATTACTTTACCTGCTAGCAAAAATAAAAGGTGCTCAAAATATTTTAGAAATTGGTACACTTGGTGGCTATAGTAGCATATGGCTTGCTCGTGCGCTCCCTGAATCAGGAAAGGTTTACACTCTAGAGATTGAACCGACGTATGCAGAAGTGGCGAAGCAAAACATCCTAAAAGCAGGCTGTAGCAGCAAAGTCGAAGTGGTGGTAGGAAATGCATTGCATTCATTGCCTACAATTAAAAATTCAGGCCCTTTATTCGACCTTATTTTCATTGATGCCGATAAACCGAATAATCCTCAATATTTAAAATGGGCTTTAGAATTAGCGAATAGTGGAGCACTTATCATTGCTGATAATGTAGTGCGAAACGGTGAAGTCATCGATGATAAAAGCGAAGATGAGCGTGTGCAAGGTGTGCGTCAATTTATGGATTTATTAGAACAAGAACCACGTATCGAATCTACAGCCATTCAAACCGTTGGAATTAAAGGATATGACGGTTTCATCCTAGCAATTGTTAAATAACGAAAAAGGAGATGTCTCACGCATTTGTGAGACATCTCCCTCTACTATTACATAGTCACTACTGCTAATTCTTCATTCAAACGTGCAACCGCTTCTTCTACTGCTACTACGTGTCCTAATTCATTGAGTGATTCACCGATTAGTTTCACGGCTTGTTCAAGCATAGCAGGTGTTGTATTACCCATATGCCCAATACGGAATGCTTTACCTGCTAAATGTGCCAAAGAACCAGCGACAATTACGCCTTTTTCTGCAAGCTTTGCTCGGAACTTGGCATCCTCTACCCCATCAGGATAGAGCATACAACTTAAAGTTGGTGCTGCTACAGTCTCATCAGCAAGTGCTGCCATGCCATACGTAGATAAAGCGAAACGCACAGCACGTCCATATGCTTTATGGCGCGCCTCACGCTTCGCAATCCCTTCATCTAAAACAATCTTCATAGCAACATCATAAGCATAAATTAAATTCACAGGTGGTGTTGCAAAATATTTCCCTGGATCATTCATGACTGGTATCCAGTTTTCAATATCGCAGTAGTAGGCTGGTATCGTTCCAAGTGCTTCGCGAGCCTTTAACGCAGATTGATTAAACGCAATGATTGCTAATCCTGGTGGAACGCCAATAGCCTTTTGTGAGCCAGTTAATACAACATCCAATTTATAGTCAGCGTGCCCATATGCTTTATTCATATTTTCATCCAATGCGGCTGTTGCAACAACTCCATCTAAAATTATAAGAGCCCCCGCTTGTTTAATAATTGGAACTAATGCATCTAAATCTGAAACAACACCTGTAGATGTATCTGCATGAGTAATAGTGACTGCTTTAAAATTACCCCCAGCTAACTTTGCCTTTACAGCAGCTAGTTCAACTTGTTTACCCCACTCTGCCTGTAGCACTTCTACTTGAATACCATAAGCAGTTGCTAAAGGTGTAAAACGATCCCCAAAATACCCATGACTAATGACGAGTATTTTTTCTCCTTTGCCCACTGTATTGACAATCGCCATTTCCATTGCTAGCGTTCCTGAGCCTGCTAGTACAAACACCTCGCCATCCGTTTGGAGCAGTTCTTTTGTTTGGACTAATGCATTTTTATAAATCGCAACAAATCGTGGATCTGTATGCCCACGCGTCTCGCTCGCCAAAGCATCATATATCTCATCAACTACTGGTGTAGGACCTGGAATTAATAGCATTTCCTTATTGCCCATTTCTTTTCCCCCTCATAATGTTTTCCTGTGTATAGAAAAATGCCTTACAAGCCCCCCATCTAAGCTCGTAAGACATCTTGCACCCCATTTTTAAATCTCATTACTTACCATTAATATAAGTAGACCCCTTTTATTAAACAGTGCTCATTGTGTATAAGTAAAGAACAGGGGAACAGACCCCGCTCGTTACATTAGTGGAACTCATGAGCTGCATTCGAATTCAGCCCACTGTATTTTAGAAAAGTAGGATATGTTCGTTAGTAGATTCCTATTAATTAACTTAATTTTTCATAGCCTGGAAGTGTCAAGAATTCCACGAACTCATCTTGTTCAATTAAAGATTTAAACAGTTCAGCAGCTTCATCATAGCGACCACTGTTATAAGCCTGTTCCCCAACAGCCTCTTTAATTTTCACAAGCTCTTCTTCCAAAACTTCTAGCACGAATGCTAATGTAATACCTCTTCCATCATCTAAAATACCCTTTGGATGACGAATCCATTGCCATACTTGTGTACGGGAGATTTCTGCTGTTGCAGCATCCTCCATCAAGTTGTTAATCGGTGCAGCACCGTTGCCTCGTAACCAAGAAGCGATGTACTGAACCCCAACACTACAGTTAATTTGAAGACCTTCAAGTGTAATTGTACCTTCTGGCACAGCCACTAAATCTTCAGCCTTAACATTCACATCTTCGCGTTTTTTATGAATTTGATTTGGTGTCTCCATAATCGCATCAAACTGCTCCATAGCCGTTGCAACCATGCCAGGGTGTGCTACCCAAGTCCCGTCATGACCATCAGTTGCCTCACGACGTTTGTCTTCAGCAACCTTTGCAAATGCTACTGCATTCGCTTCGTCATCCCCTTTTACAGGAATTTGCGCCGCCATACCGCCCATCGCAGGTGCGTTACGTTTATGACATGTTTGAATACATAATGACGTATAAGCCTTCATAAATGGAACTGTCATCGTTACTTGACCGCGATCAGGTAAAATCACATCCGGTTGATTGCGCAGGCGTTTAATATAGCTGAAAATGTAATCCCAACGGCCACAGTTCAGACCTGCCGAATGGTCGCGAAGCTCATATAAAATTTCATCCATTTCAAAAGCAGCCAATATTGTTTCAATTAAAACTGTAGCTCTAATTGTACCTTGTGGAATACCGATGTAATCTTGTGCAAAGACAAAAACATCATTCCACAAACGAGCCTCTAAATGGCTTTCTAACTTTGGCAGGTAGAAGTATGGACCCGTACCTTTTGCTAGTGCATTTTTAGCATTGTGGAATAAATATAGAGCAAAATCAAAGAAACTACCTGATATAGGTTCTCCATCCACTAGTACATGCTTTTCAAGTAAATGAAGACCTCGTGGACGTACTAATAATACAGCTGTTTCATTGTTTAATTTATATGTTTTACCATTTGATGCTTGTGTAAATTCAATTGTCTTATTAATGGCATCACGCATATTGATTTGACCAGAAATCATGTTTTCCCATGTCGGAGCAGATGCATCTTCAAAACAAGCCATGAACATTTTCGCACCAGAGTTCAACGCATTAATAACCATTTTGCGGTCTACTGGTCCAGTAATTTCTACTCGTCGATCTTGTAAATCCGCTGGCAGTGGCGCAATCGTCCAATCTCCCTCACGAATATGCTTTGTATCTGGTAGGAAGTCGAGTTTCTCACCAGCATCAAGACGTTTTTGACGTTCTTGCCGAGCCTCTAAAAGCTCTTTACGACGAGCATCAAACTTTTCATGCAGGGCAAGAACAAACTCAAGGGCTTCCGGTGTTAAAATTTCTTTTGTTTGCTCGTTTTGTTCCCCAACAATAGTAAGCTTACCTGTAGTTACCTGTTCCATTAGTAGTTCCCCACCTCTCGTGATTTAAGTTTCCCCCGCTTAGGAGGTGCGAGGGAAACTTATCTATGATTATGAATTTAGGAATTAACGTAATTGAATTAAACGAATTGTTCAGTTTCTGTAGATCCTGCCATTGCTGTTGTTGAAGAAGTACCACCTGAAATAACTTGTGACACATCATCGAAGTAACCTGTACCTACTTCACGTTGATGACGAGTAGCCGTATAGCCTTTAGATTCAGAAGCAAACTCAGCTTGTTGTAGTTTAGAGTATGCAGCCATTCCGTTATCTTTATAGTCATGAGCTAGCTCAAACATAGAGTGGTTTAATGCATGGAAGCCTGCTAGCGTTACGAATTGGAATTTGTATCCTAGTTTCCCAAGCTCGCGTTGGTATTCTGCAATTTCTTCTTCTGAAAGGTTTGCTTTCCAGTTAAATGAAGGTGAGCAGTTGTAAGCAAGCATTTTACCTGGGAATTCAGCATGAATCGCTGCTGCAAATTCGCGTGCTTCTTCAAGTGATGGCTTAGACGTTTCACACCAGATTAAATCTGCGTATGGTGCATATGCTAAACCGCGGGCAATTGCTTGTTTGATACCCGGTTTTGTACGGAAGAAGCCTTCAGGTGTACGTTCACCAGTTATAAATTCTGCATCACGTGGATCGATATCTGAAGTTACCATATCTGCTGCATCAGCGTCTGTACGTGCGATTAAAATTGTATCTACGCCCATTACATCTGTTGCTAGACGAGCTGCAATTAAGTTACGAACAGCATTTTGTGTAGGAAGTAATACTTTCCCACCTAGGTGTCCGCATTTTTTCTCAGAAGCTAATTGGTCTTCTAAATGAACACCTGCAGCTCCCGCCTCAATCATACCTTTTACAAGTTCAAATACATTTAGAGGACCACCGAAACCAGCTTCAGCATCTGCAACGATAGGCGCAAACCAATCAAAGTCATCTACACGACCTTCAGCATGATCGATTTGATCAGCGCGTTGTAGTGCTTGATTAATACGTTTTACTACAGCTGGTACAGAGTTAGCCGGGTATAGTGATTGGTCAGGATACATTTGTCCCGAAAGGTTAGCATCGGCAGCCACTTGCCAGCCTGATAAGTAGATTGCTTGTAAACCTGCTTTTACTTGTTGAACCGCTTGATTACCAGTTAGTGCACCTAATGCATTAATGAATGGTTCTTCATGTAGGGATTTCCAAAGTCGCGTAGCACCTTTAGTTGCTAAAGTTTGCTCAATTACAACAGACCCCTGTAATTTAACTACTTCTTCAGCTGTATATGCGCGCTCAATACCAGCCCAACGCGGGTTTTCTTGCCATTGTTTTTCTAAAGCTTGGATTTTTTCTTGACGTGTTGACATATTGAAATTCCACCTTCCCCTTTGTATAAAATATACTCTGTTAAAAAACTTTTTAAAATCTGTTCCATAACAGGTTTATTTGTTGTAAATTAATATATAACAGTACATCTGAATTTTCATTATTTTTAGATAAAATGGCGAATTTTAATGATGAAACTACCTTTTTTAACGACAAAATTTGGTAAACTGTTTACAAACAAGGGGGATAATCACCATGAATAATGAATTAGATTCTTTACAAAAAGATATTTCACAACAATTTATTACGATGTTACAAGACTGGATTCCAACAAATTCGTCCATCGCCATTGCTGTTCAAAACTCTTATATCTATTTTCACTCTGGATCGCACAGTATTCATTTAGAGGCAGGGCGGCAAGTCGAGCCAGGCAGTATTGCAGAGCAAGTATTACAAACAAAAAAACGCACAGATGCAATCTTAGACAATACCTTATTTGGAACACCATATTACGGTATTGGCTATCCAATACATATACAAGACACGCTAGCTGCATTAGTAATTGTTTTACCTTCAACTTTTACAGCACAGAAATTAGAACCTTATCAATTTTTAACTGGTAAACGGGACGAAGAATGGAACCCTGTTGCCATTGAGAAAATATCTTATATCGAAAGCCTGCAGAAAAAGACATGGTTCTATGTAGAAAAGGAACAGTTTAAAACAAGTATTACACTCAAAGAATTACAAATGCGCTTACCAACATTTTTCATTCGCATTCATCGATCTTATATTGTTAATATTCATTTCATAAAAAAGATGGCGCGTGATCTCACTTCCAATTTTATCGTTACATTAAAAGACGGGACAGAATTACCAGTCAGCCAATCCTATCTCAATAACTTGCGAAACGCCCTTGAATTTTAATAGACAAAATAAAAACAGCTGTATAAACAGCTGTTCCAGATTGTCAACGAGTGATACAAGACATTTACTACAATGAATCGCATTGTATTTTATTAAGACAATTCAAGTCTGTCGAATAGCCCCAATCTGATTTTGGCGGAGCTTATTCAGACAGACTGCTTTAAATACAAAAAAACCTGAGAATCTAATCTCAGGTTTTTATTTGCCTAGCGACGTCCTACTCTCACAGGGGGAAGCCCCCAACTACCATCGGCGCTAAAGAGCTTAACTTCCGTGTTCGGTATGGGAACGGGTGTG
>NZ_JBIWDT010000010.1:0-61776 GCF_044762185.1 Lysinibacillus sp. NPDC097162
TGATGTCCAAAATTTTGTTTCGTTCACTAACGAAGTTAGCTAGTAAAAACTATATTGATTACGTTTTGCTTGTTCAGTTTTCAAGGTTCATTTTGCTAGCTACTTAATAAGTAACTTTTTATAATTTAACATACATTCAATATGATGTCAACTATTATTTTCTTTCTGTATGTTGTTCGATTGTTTCGTAACAACGTGTTTAAATATATCATCTCACATTATAGTTTGCAAGTGTTTAATTGAAATAAAACTATTCAGTCAATAGTATGATAGTAGTTTCTTCTATATTATTAAGTGCCAGGCACTCAAACAATTTTAAATGAAAAAAGCTCCACTTAGTTTTCACTAAGCAGAGCCCATTTCGGCCTTACATTATCGAACCCAGATAAAGTACGCAAGGAATACGAAGAATAATCCGTACATCATTGGGTGAATTTCTTTTTTACGACCTGCTAAAAGCATTGTTACTGGGTAGAATACGAAACCAATTGCGATCCCTGTTGCAATGGAATAGCCAAGAGGCATCATTAAAACAGTGAAGAACGCCGGAACTGCAATTTCGAATTTATCCCATTCAATTAAACGTAGTGACGAAACCATTAACACACCGACGATAACAAGTGCTGGTGCTGTTACAGCTGAAGTAACAACCGCAAGTAATGGTGAGAAGAATAGTGCTACTATAAATAATACAGCAGTAACAACTGCAGCAAAACCTGAACGAGCACCTGCTGCTACACCAGAAGTTGATTCTACATAAGCAGTAGTTGTTGAAGTACCAAATAAAGAACCAATTGTTGTTGCTAGTGCATCTGCCATAAGTGCACGGCTTGCACGTGGTAATTTATCGTCTTTTACTAATCCAGCTTGTGTTGCCACAGCCATTAATGTGCCGGCTGTATCGAAAAAGTCAACGAATAAAAATGTTAATACAACAACTAAAAATTTAACGTTTATTAACGAACCGAAGTCATGAATAATTGGGTTAAGTGCAACCATAAATGTTGAATCTACACTTGGGATCGATGCTACAACAGCTTCAGGTGGTGCAATAACACCCGTAATCATACCAACGATTGCTGTAATAACCATTCCTAAGAAAATACCGACGCTACGGAATTTAAGGATTAGGATAATTGAAATAATAATGCCGAATACTGCTAAAAGAGTTGAACCTGTAAATGCTCCTAATGTTACTAAAGTTGCTGGACTATCAACTACAATGCCAGCTCCTTGTAACCCTACAAATGTAATAAATAAACCAATACCAGCTGACACAGCATATTTAAGTTGTGCTGGAATTGCATTAATAACTGTTTCACGAATACCTGTTAATGAAAGGATAATAAATATAATCCCCGAGAAGAACACACCTGTTAAACCAGTTTGCCAAGGAATGCCATACGTCCCTACTACCGTGAAGGCAAAGAATGCATTTAACCCCATACCTGGCGCCAATGAGATTGGGAATTTAGCGAAAATACCCATAATCAAAGAACCGACTGCTGCTGCTAATGCTGTTGCCACGAAAACAGCACCTTTATCCATTCCCGCACTTTCCAGAATCCCTGGGTTAACAGCTAAAATGTATGCCATAGCTAGGAATGTTGTAATACCGCCAATTATTTCGCGGCGATAATTAGTACCTAATTCATCGAACATGAAATATTTTTTCATTTTAAAAATATCCTCCGTATTGTCGTCTTCAATATCGAAAACAAAAAAGACACGCTGACTATTCTACTAGTCGCATGTCTACGATACATTTCATCACTAATAATGTGTGAAATAAATTAGTTATTATACATCCGTATAAAAACTAAAATCGTAGTCAAGTTATTTACGGTAACTTGGTAGAAACTCACGGGCCATATTCCCGACATTATACGACGACTTATTTACTTTACAATCGTAATATATCATTTCGTTTTTTAGATTTCAACCCCATTTCCGAACATTTCTTATAAAAAAAATACGAAAGTTCGTGTAAAATACGGTATTATTGTTCTGATTTTGTAAAAACAGCGTAAAAAAACAGGAAAAATACTAACTTATACAAGTTGCTTTTCCTGTTTTTTATTTAAGATTAAAGGCTATAATCGACCATTTTGCATTTGTTTTGAAAAAGTGAGCTTTTCAAATGTATGTAAATATGTCAAAGGCTTTTATATCTAATTACTCACTAACTCCTACACAATAAGAAGTACTTAGGCAATAAATACGAAACCACCGAACATATTACGTAAGAGCTCCGATTCTCATTTCCATCATTATCCTTACTTCACTACTCGACTCTCTAATAATTGAATTCTTTTTTCTAATTTTTGTTTCCAATCCATCGCTAATGCATCTACTGCTTGAATACGTTTCATCGCAAGTGCGTTGTTGTTTTCAAAATATACTTCATTGCAATGTAAAACCGATATACGAGCAGGGTGTCTTTCAACTAGTTCAATTTTTGAGTCTGCACATATTGTTCCCTCACATAGTACACGTGCTAGGAAGCCTGTATAACCTGTTTCAATTAATCGTTTAAGTAATGTGTCAGCCTTTGTATATTTATCAATCGTACTACACGGAATACGTCCTTGCGTAATTTGAATGACTGCATCACCAATTTTATAAATATCTCCAATACAAACATCCGCTTCAAGCATATTTGTTACCGTTAAGTTCTCACCGAATGCTGCTGCTGGCAATGCCTTACCAAGTTCCTTTTCCCATTGTTCGTAATGCTCCGCAGGATATAGACAAACAGCGCGATCAGGTCCACCATGATGCTTTTTATCTGCCACATCATCCCCCTCAAATCCACGAGTAGCTAAATAAACTTCGTGCACTTTCCGTTTTGCAATCCCTGTAATCATTGATCGCCCTTTACTATAGTCCAATTCTTTCGGCATACCAACAGCAAGTGTATAAATCGTCGCTATACTTTTCTCCATTTTAATCCCCCTAAATTAAACAACAGCGTAATCATTTTACATAAATTCAGTTTACTATATCCAACGCTTTGCCAGCAATTTTGCCCTCACTACGTTAGTTTATATCATTTAAATCTTTCCAGTTAAAAATGACCAGAAAAGTTCTATTGTTACGTCACTTGGTGCACATCAGACAACTAAAAAAAGCCCTAAAAACCCTATGTTACTAAGGCTTTTAGGACTCTTGCTATTAGCTATTATTCCCACTCAATTGTTGCTGGTGGCTTAGAAGTAATATCATACAGCACGCGGTTTACGTGTTTTACTTCGTTTACTAGGCGTACAGAAATTTTTTCTAGAACATCCCAAGGGATACGTGCCCAGTCAGAAGTCATACCGTCGATAGACGTTACTGCACGGATACCGATTGCGTAGTCATACGTACGAGCATCGCCCATTACACCTACTGAACGGATATCAGGTAATACCGTGAAGTATTGCCAAACGTCGCGTTCAAGGCCAGCTTTTGCGATTTCTTCACGTAAGATGAAGTCAGATTCACGAACAATTTCAAGTTTTTCTTCTGTTACTTCACCAAGTACACGAATACCTAAACCAGGACCTGGGAATGGTTGACGCCAAACGATTTTTTCGTCAAGACCAAGCTCTAAGCCAAGTGCACGAACTTCGTCTTTAAATAATGTTTTTAATGGCTCAATCAATTTGAACTGCATGTCTTCTGGAAGACCACCTACGTTATGGTGAGATTTAATTGTTTGAGCAGTAGAAGTACCAGATTCAATGATGTCTGTATATAAAGTTCCTTGTGCAAGGAAATCCATACCTTCTAGTTTTGAAGCTTCTTCATCGAACACGTAAATAAACTCGTTACCGATAATTTTACGTTTTTTCTCTGGATCAGACACACCTGCAAGTTTGTCCATGAAGCGTTGACGTGCATCAATCTTAATTAGGTTCATATCGAAATCTTCCGTGAAAGTTTTCATAACCTGTTCAACTTCACCTTTACGGTTTAAGTTGTGGTCTACGAACATACATGTAAGTTGATCACCAATTGCTTTGTGAATAAGTACTGCAACAACAGAAGAGTCTACTCCGCCTGAAAGTGCACATAATACTTTTTTATCGCCAACAATTTCGCGAATTTTTGCGATTTCAATTTCGATAAAGTTTGCCATTGACCAATCGCCTTTAGCACCACAAATATCGAATACGAATTGACGTAGTAAATCATTACCGTATACAGAGTGACGAACTTCTGGGTGGAATTGTACTGCATATAATTTACGTTCTACGTTTGCCATAGCAGCAATAGGGCATGATGCACTTGTTGCGATGATTTCAAAGCCAGCAGGTACTTCTGTTACGTGGTCGCCATGGCTCATCCAGACGATTTGTTCTGTTGGTAATTCACCGAATAATTTATTTGTAGCAGTCACTTGAATTTCCGCTTTACCGTATTCACGTGTTTCAGCGCCTTCAACTTTACCGCCTTGAGTATAAGCCATTAATTGCATACCATAGCAAATACCTAGGATTGGTAAGCCTAATTCAAAAATGGCTTGATCTACATGGAAAGCATTCTCATCATAAACTGAGTTAGGACCGCCAGAAAAGATGATACCTGTTGCGTTCATTTCTTTAATTTCTTCTGCTGTAATCGTATGTGGATGTAATTCACTGAAGACACCGAACTCACGAATACGACGCGTAATTAATTGGTTAAATTGGCTACCGAAGTCTAGAACGACGATTTTTTCTTGCTCTTTTAATAAAGGGCTTGCTGACAATATTTCCACCTCTTCTTGTATTTTTAAAGGACGTTTTCATAGGTTCAAAGAAAAACGCGTATGAAAGTAAAAAAACTTCCTACGCGTCCATAAGTTCATGATTTATAAAGGGGAATGCGTAACAAAGAAAAGTGATTTATAAAAACTCCTCACCTAACCAAAACATTCACCTTCATAGAGAAATCATTTACGGTGATTTCGTAGAAACATCCGAACCCTATTTTCGAACTTATATGAAAGCCATCCTAATCATATATAATTTTTTTCATTTTACTCTTTGTGCCCATTAAAATCAACTGATAGTGCGATTGATTAAATATTCCCAACTTTCTCTCAGTTTAACGTAGTCAACATTCTGCGTATTCTTGCTATAAATATGTTGCTCGTATATCGCTGTTAACTTCCGCATTTCTTCCGTTTCTAAAGCGGCATCCACCCGTTCAGCAAACACTCGTAATGTCTCGCCATCTTTTCGACGTAAGCCAATACGTACTAATTGTTTCGTTAATGCCTGATAAGATGAATCAAAGCTCGTCCAATCCGCTTCTCTTTTACGATAGGCACGCACATGCATTTTAGGAATCCATGTTTTTCGTTGTACAAATAATGTCACACCAATAATTATTAGCAGAACAATGAGTGCCAACCAAACATATTTTAATGTTTTTATCCACGTCCATACACTATCAAAACTAAATGCTGACTGGGTAGTTGTTTTCTTAGTTGGTTGGTCTTTCTTTTGTTGTTGCTCTGTTTTTTCTTCTGGTTGCAGTTCCTGTTCTTGCTGAGGAACATCTCGTTGCAAATCATAATTGATATTAACATTCCCAGAAAATCCAATTGTAGGTTCAAATTCTATCCAGCCTGTACCTGGAACATACGCCTCTACCCATGAATGCGCATTATCATTTGTTATCGTATATTTACGATAACCATCAGATACTCCACCTGCATTACCTGGTGCAAAACCCTTCACCCAACGGGCAGGAATACCAATAGTCCGAAGCATTACGACCATTGATGTAGAGAAATTATCACAGTACCCTACTTTCGTATCGAACAGAAATTGATCTACATAATCTTGATTTTCCGAAGGGTAGGCGGCAGCTGTTTTATCATAACTAAAGTCACCTTTTGAAAAATACCCTTCTATCGCCTTTATTTTTTCATATATCGATGTTTTATTGCGCGTAATATCAATTGCTAAATCTTGTACTCGCTGCGGAAGCGTATCTGGTAATTGTAAGAAACGATTATAGGAACTATCTAATGTTTCTAACATAGCTGGCTCTGACGTCTGAAGTTGTTGCAAGCTATAATTTGGTTCACTATAAGATATCGTGTAACTTGACAGTAATTTATTACTACCATTACTCATAGTTACTAATTCACCACTTGGTTGTTTCGTTACTATTTTTTCCGTTTGTCCATCCTGTACATATAATGTTGGCTCCTCTGCAGAAACGGACAGCATACCATACGTTTGAATTAAAAATGGCATAGGTACAGCCATTTCCATCTGTATTTGGCGTTCATTCTGCGTTGGTCCAACAGGCAGAGAAGTAAAGATCGGGGTATCATTTTCAAAAACTGCTTCCCCTATATATTCACCAGACAATACCCAACCTTTTGATGTATACGTATCTTTTGTATCTATACGCCAATAATGACGGTCGCGGGAAGTTGCAGTGAAAATTAATGTATTATCGCCTTTATACGGGCCACCTAATCTACTATCATCATCACTATAGCCAACTGTTTTTTGACCATCTCCCACGCCACCTTGTCCTGTAACACCTTTAATAAACGGCACTGGATCGACCCACGTAGGCCCTGCTTTTGGTAAAAAGAATGCTACCATACTAACGAGTGCCACCGAAATTAACATCGGTAATATAATTTTCCACTTTCTAACTAAATCACTTGGCGCATCAACTTGGAGTCTTAATCGTTTTAAGAAAAGTACACCAGTCATAATAAGACCCAGTACTACTACTTTAATAATAGCCGGTTTTCCATTATATTCGCTGAAAGTATCAAGAGTAGCGATGAAAAATACAGTTAGTACGAAGAAATAGAAAATATTATGATGCACCGTAATCCAATGGTGAATTAAATATATTAACATCCAGATCAATGCCAAAAACAGTACTGTTCTAAATGCATCTGATACTTGTCCGAAATTCCCTGAAAAAATATTCACCATATTCAATGTCACTTCATTCACTAAAAATGGAATAGTGTGACCTGAGAAAAATGGGTTCTCGCTATAAACAAATATAACGAACCATGTAATGTAGCCTAACTTGACAAGCCCCGACAATAACGGCCGAACTTTAAATAGGCACAGTACTAGTGCTAAGCCAATAAAAATTAAAAACAAATGACTTACACCTGTATTTGTTAATTGCATTACTGGTATTAACCACTCACGTAATATAAAGAAAATAATGAGATAAGCTATAGCCAATTCAATAAAACTTTCTAGTGATTTTTTCACGGCTTCATCACCTCCGTGAACAAGTGGTAATAATCTGTTGGGTCTACATACACGACTTGAATATGTTTATAACGCTTTATTACATCAGACTGTGTTTCTGTCTGTTGTGTCACAACAAAACAAATACAGCTTTTCACCGAATTACCTAAAGTATGTAATAGTTCATCTGATATATCACTCGTAACATATAAAAGTGTTGCAACACGCTGAAAAACTTGTTGATCGCGTAATTGGAATTGTGCATTTTCAAGAGGTTTTACACTAGCTAAATGTTGCATCACTCGATCTAGTTGCTTTTCCCCTTGAATGGAAGTGAACACTTTCGTCTTCGTGCCTGTTGACACAAAAGAAATTTCTCCACGACCTTGCACTATTGCTTTAAACATCGAAGCTACCAACTCAATTTTCTCTTCAAATAATGGAGAAGCACCTTCATCAAGCATTAACAGAAGTTCCTGAGATTGACGATCCTCAAACTCCTTCGACTGTAGCGTTTGCGTTTTTGCAAAAGACTTCCAATGAATCCACGAAAAGCGGTCCCCTGGTACATATTCGCGTAAACCAATAGCCATTGATGTGTCTTTCACAATGGAATAAGGAGCCATCATAGACCCAACATCTAATTTCGCTTGCAATGTAGCATATTTCATATCATGCACTCTTGGATAGACAAGAACTGTTTGTTCTTTTTCTATCTGAATGCGTTTTTTTGCCCATCCGAAAAAATCATAGAAGATTATATTTGCACCTAAATATTGATGTTCACCGCGCGGTAAGCTTTCAAGAGTATAACTCCAATTAAAAACCTTTTTAAAGCCTACAAATTTGATAGCGTCTTTCTCCTGTACCTTTGACTGAACTAGCATCGTGCTGCCAACAAGCTCTTCTACTAGCATATATGCAAATGGAAATCGTGTTTTTCTTTCAACACTAATTGTTACGTTAACGGATTGTCCGCTTTCAACACGGGAAGGCTCAATTTTCCGCTCTATACGGTAAATGTCCTCCCTAACAAGTTGAAAAATAAAGGCGTATAGCAAAAATGGACTCACTGTGAAAAATACAAACCAGCTTACAAAACCGCCTTGAAACATTGCATAGCAAAACGTAATAAGCATTAGAAAGCTCACTAATAGAAAATGTTTACTTTTCTCAAAAAGAGCACGCCACTTCTTCATTTCTCTGCAAACCTCTTTGTTGGCACAGGGGTTTTCGCCAAAATACGCTCAATAATTTCCTCTGCTGTTACATCATCATAGCGTGCATCTGGCTTAAGTACTAATCGGTGACTAAAAACATATGGCGCCAAATGTTGAACATCATCTGGTATTACATAGCTACGCCCTTTCATAAACGCATACGCCTGCGATGCCTTCATCAAAGCAATTGTTGCGCGAGGACTAACCCCTAAATACACATAGTTATTCTCTCTCGTTTGAGAAGCCAGCTCAACCATGTAGTTTTTTACGGAGTCTTCGACATACACACCTTGCACAAGCTCCTGTAATTCAATTAATTGCGCAAGCGTAAGTACAGCATCAATTTTTTCAATGGACTTACCGTTTTCTGCACGTCGTAATATTTCTACTTCCTGTCCTCTAGTTGGATAGCCCATTTTTATTTTCAGTAAAAAACGATCGAGCTGCGCCTCTGGCAGTGGATACGTCCCCTCATGTTCAATCGGATTTTGCGTAGCCATAACGAAAAATGGCTGGTTAATTTCAAGTGTATTGCCGTCTATTGTAATTGACGCTTCCTCCATTGCCTCAAGTAACGCTGATTGTGTTTTAGGTGATGTTCTATTAATTTCATCAGCTAATACTACATCACCCATAATTGGTCCTGGTCGAAATTCAAATTCCATTGTTTTAGGGTTATAAATAGAAACACCTACAACATCTGATGGCAGTAAATCTGGTGTAAACTGAATACGTTTAAACTGAGCATCGAATGATTTGGCAAGTGCACGCACCATCATTGTCTTACCCACTCCAGGCACATCTTCAAGTAATACATGACCTTGGGCAAGCAAAGCGACGATACTAAGTTCAGCAACCTCCCTCTTCCCAATCATTACTTTTTCTATATTTTCTAATACCATTTGTATTTGTAAATTCATAAAACAAAATCCCTCCCATTTCCACAAACCAATTATTTGAATTGCACGATAATTTTAGTTTAAGCATATCGAAAACTGCAATGTAACACAATCAATGTGCCATTAGCCGTCGCATACACGAATTATATATTAAATCTACGAGAGTATTCCCCTTGTATTTACCTCAAAAAATAGCTTATTTGAAGTTTTTTATAAAACAAGCCTATCTAGTAGTATAACGGTTCATTTACAAAAAAGTTACAAATTTTAATTTTTTAGCCATGAATTTAATGAGTCAAAAGAACTAATTACATTACTGATGACTTACCGATAACTTAAAGGGAATCAATAGAGCAATGTTTAGTAATATCCAGTAGCAAAAAACCCTATACCAAGTTTGGTATAGGGTTTAATTTTACTTTATATGGAAGTTCGGTAACTATTGTGGCGCTTCTTTAGCTTGCTAAGACGGCTCAGCTTTCCAGCTGTTTCATTTAGTTCATTATGAATTTGTACGTTGCCTTCACTATCAACAAAAGTAGCCTCAATTTTATTGTGACGTTGTTGTTGAATTTGTCTCTTCTTATTTAGTAGTTTTTTATCTTTAATTTTTTGAATACTTTTTTTAAATCGTTGCTGTGCGTTATGGCTAAAGTCATGACTAAGATCACCAGCATGTAAATACTGTTGTTCATTACGAAAAGTACTATTTGTCGTCGCACTTACACTAGAAGTCCTCATAATTAGTTACCCTCCTTTTTATTTTACTACGTTTATAGGTATTTATATCGACATTATATGCAAAAAATTAAGCAAACAGAACCAAAATACATAAAAAAGAATAGAATTGTTAAAAAAGTTTCTATCACTTTTTTGTACAACTCTATTCTCACAGGCTTTATTTCCAAAAATCATCAAAAATTGTGATAGGCATATGACGTTTATGTTGAGATCGCAAATAGTGCTGCTCTAGTGTTTCACGAGCATCCTTGGGAATTTCCTTCCCTTCTAAATAATCATCAATTTGCTCATATGTTAAACCAAGTGCCACTTCGTCTGGTAGAGACGGGCGGTTTTCCTCCAAGTCTGCTGTCGGCACTTTCAAATACAGATGCTCAGGGCAATCAAGCGCAGCTAACAATTGTTTTCCCTGACGCTTGTTAAGACGGAAAATAGGCATTAAATCTGCCCCACCATCACCAAACTTTGTATAGAAACCTGTAATTGCCTCTGCTGCATGGTCTGTTCCTAAAACGACTGCACTATTCATAGCAGCAATAGAAAATTGCACTTTCATGCGCTCACGTGCTTTTTCATTCCCTTTTACAAAATCGCTAAGTGTAACACCGGCATTTTCTAAAGCACGTACACTGGCATCGACTGCTTCCTTAATATTCACTGTGTAAGTATTCGTAGGCTTAATAAAATCAATAGCGTCCTGACAGTCCTGTTCATCCATTTGAACACCATATGGCAAACGCACTGCCCAAAATGAATATTTCTCCTCGCCCGCTTCAGCATTTAACTCATCAATAGCTAGTTGTGCTAATTTCCCAGTTAAAGTAGAATCTTGTCCACCAGATATACCAAGCACAAATCCTTTTACAAAGCTATATCGACGTGCATATGCCTTTAAAAAATCAATGGATTTACGAATTTCTTCCTGTGCATCAATTGTTGGCAAAACGCTTAATTCTTTAATTATTTGTTGTTGTAATGCCATAACATTCTCCACTCCTTAACCTTTCACAATTCGATTAACCATTTCGCGCACTTCTTCTATATTGCGCATTTTATTGTCCCAGCATTTTTGACTTAAATCGACTGGATATTCTTCTGGATTCATCGCACGTTTGTATTCATCCCATAACAATTCTAAATTTTCAGCTGCATAATTGCGCATGTCTACCAACGACGGGTTTTGATAAATTATTTCCCCTTTATTAATCACATGCTGATGTAAGTTTTTCGCCTCAAAATTCGTCACGAATTTTGACACAAATGTATGCACAGGGTGGAACATTTTTATGCGTTCTTCGGATTGAGGGTCTTCATCGTGCATTGTAATGTAATCGCCCTCTGATTTACCATTTTTTAAGTCGATAATACGATAAACATTTTTCAAACCTGGTGTTGAAACCTTTTCCGCATTCGCAGATATTTTAATCGTATCTTCCAACTGACCTTCTTCATTTTCAATAGCTACCATTTTATAGACAGCTCCTAATGCAGGCTGATCATAAGCTGTAATGACCTTTGTTCCAATTCCCCACATATCTACGCGCGCGCCTTGTGCCTTTAAGTTCAAAATTGTGTATTCATCTAAATCATTCGAAACAACAATTTTCGCATCAGGGAAGCCCGCTTCATCGAGCATACGACGTGCTTCTTTTGATAAGAAAGCAATATCTCCACTATCTAGACGAATACCTATAAAATTAATTTTATCCCCTAGTTCTTTTGCCACTTTGATCGCTGTCGGTACACCAGATTTCAACGTGTTATAAGTGTCCACTAAAAACACACAATTACGATGACGTTTAGCATAGGCGTGGAATGCATCATAATCATTTTTATATGCTTGCACAAGCGCATGAGCATGCGTACCAGCTACTGGTATGTTAAATAGTTTACCCGCACGAACATTACTTGTGGAAGCAAATCCGCCTATAAAGGCTGCACGAGTTCCCCAAATTGCTGCATCCATTTCATGGGCACGGCGTGTACCAAATTCCATAGCCATTTCATCTTTTACGATTTGCTTAATACGACTTGCCTTAGTAGCAATTAGCGTTTGGTAATTCACAATATTCAAAAGAGCTGTCTCAATTAGCTGAGCTTCCACTAAAGGTGCCTCAATGCGTACAATTGGTTCGTTTGCAAAAACGAGTTCCCCTTCCACCATTGAATACATATCACCTGTAAAGCGAATATTTTTTAAATAATCAATGAAATCTTCTTTATAGCCAACTTCTTCACGTAAATATTCAATATCTGACTCACTAAAACGAAAGTCTCGTAAAAACTCAAGCATGCGTTCCAATCCGGCAAATATGGCATAGCCATTACCAAATGGTAATTTTCTGAAATATAACTCAAAAACCGCTTTTCTATTATGTATACCATCAGCCCAATAAGACTCTGCCATATTGATTTGGTATAAATCTGTGTGTAGCGCTAGGCTATCATCAGCATAGTTTGATCTCATAGGAAATCCCTTCTTCCACTATCATTGTTAGTCTTAGTATACACTATATACCCAAAATCTTGCGTTTTACACGTTTTCCTTCCTATGTTAGGTTTTCTAACATGAATATTCAGAAAATTTAGAACCGTTCATAATTTAGACACAAATTTTAGTACCGCTTTCATTCCTTTAATAATTAGCTTTTTAGTAATCTATTACGGAAAATGAAATATATGATGTCATAAAACCTAACATGTAATTCAAAAAAACAATTGCGCCGTTTAACAGCTCCCTATAGTATGTAAATTAAATTTACGCAAGGAGCTGGTGTGAGTGAAAAAAATCGAGGCAATTATTCGTCCAGAGGTATTTGGGGTTGTACGAGACGGACTTGCAAAGGTTGGTATTGCAGGTTTAAGTATTTCTGAAATCGCTGGCTGTGGTCGTCAATTAGGTCATACAGGTTTGTTTCGTGGAAATGCTTACGAAATTGAGTTTTTACCAAAATTAAAACTTGAAATGATTATCGACGACGAAAAAGTAGAACCGATTGTGGAGGTTTTATTACGTGATGCTGCAACTGGTAAGGTTGGAGACGGAAAAATATTTATTTATCCAGTAGAACAGGCAATTCGTATCCGTACTAAAGAAGTCGGATCAATTGCTGTAGATTAAGGGGGAGATAGCTATGGAAGACGTTATATTATCTGTAAATTTAGTTTGGGTTATGCTTGGTACAATTTTAGTTTTCTTCATGCATGCAGGATTTGCAATGGTAGAAGCAGGTTTCACACGTTCTAAAAATGCCGTAAACATTATTATGAAAAACTTCTTAACTATATCGCTTGGAGGAATTGTTTATTTTCTATGTGGCTATGCAATAATGTTTGGCGACACAGCTGGGGGCATCTTCGGAACGAGTGGATTCGCTTTAAACGGTGTAGATGACCTCTCCTTCTTTATTTTCCAAACGATGTTTGCTGCAACAGGTGCGACAATCTTATCTGGTGCCGTAGCAGAACGAACAAATATTTTTGCTTATATCGGTGTAATTATACTTATGACATTACTCGTTTATCCTGTTGTTGGGCATTGGATTTGGAGCGGTCAAGGCTGGTTAACTGATTTAGGCTTTATCGATTTTGCCGGTTCTACAGTTGTCCATTTAACAGGTGCTGTAGCTGCCTTTGTAGCTGCAATAATGATTGGGCCACGTCTAGGTAAATACGAAAATGGCCGCGTCAACGTTATTACTGGTCATAGCATTCCACTTGGCGCATTAGGCGTGTTTCTACTGTGGTTTGGCTGGTTCGGTTTTAATGGTGCCTCTACGTTAGCTGCAGATCCTACCCTCGTTCCAAAGGTAATTGCCAATACATTTTTCGCAGCTTCTGCAGGCGTTGTTGCTACTGCATTTTATACAAAATTCCGCTATGGTCACATTGATGGCTCACTAACTCTCAACGGTGCGTTAGCAGGGCTCGTAGGTATTACAGCCGGTGCAGCGAACGTCAGCATTATCGGTTCACTCATTATTGGTTTAATTGCAGCACCCTTATTAGTAGAAGGTGTCCGCTTTATTGAATGGAAATTAAAAGTAGATGATCCTGTAGGCGCAATTGCAGTTCATGGTATTTGTGGCATTTGGGGCACACTTGCGGTCGGTTTATTTGACATTAGCGGTCAAGGGCTATTCTACGGTGGTGGCCTAAGTTTACTAGGCATTCAAGCAATAGGTGTAATTGCGACAATCGCTTGGGTTGGCGTTTCCGTCTCAGCGGGTCTATTTATCATTAAAGCATTTATCCCTTTACGTGTGTCAGTAGAAGAAGAAATCACAGGCCTAGATGTTATCGAACATGGTACACCCGCTTATGAATATCAAGAAGTTTTTAAAAGCTCTGCTATTAATGGTGAAACATTTGCACACCGTCTAACTCACTTTGGTAAAACTCAAACGAGTGTCACAGAAGAACATGTCTAGATATTAAAATGATTGCACCTATGAAAAAATTACAAAAATCTGCTGGATGTCCCTAGTGAAGTTATGGGAATCCAGCAGTTTTTTTGTTGCAGCACTGCTTAAATATTTATTCAGCTCTTTCTAATTCAAGTAAAAATTCTTTCATTGTTAGCCCACTACGGAAACCTGTCAGCTTACCGTTTTTTCCGATGACACGATGACACGGAATAATTGCCAATATAGGGTTGGCACCTATTGCACTGCCTACAGCTCTTACCGCCTTTGGATTACCAATTCGCTCCGCAATTGCAGAATACGTTGTCGTCGTTCCATACGGCAACTCTTTCAACGCATCCCATACAGCTAGCTGAAATGATGTTCCTTTCACATGTATAGGTAAATTAAATTCAGTAAGCTCTCCATTAAAATAAGCTGTAAATTGCTCAACATACGGCGTTAATTTTTCTTTATTTTCTTCAAAACTGTAGCCCTTAAACGGCTTTTGAGCCCATTTTTCCACTTCTTCAAACGCTGTATTCGGTGTTCCTATATATACAAGACCTTCATCTGAAGCAATAATATACATATCACCTTGTGCGTATGTTAGTGTATCTACATATAAAACATTCATTATTCCATTCTCCTTACTTGTTTTCATTAGAAGTTTTCTTTAAATAAGGTAAAATAACTGTAGCGTCGAATCATTTCATATGAAAGTTATTTACCTATAATCTTAAAGGAGGTTCAACGACATGACAACGTTATTTGAGCCCGCTATCCACCTTCAACAAGTGAGTTTTTCAGCTAACGATAAGAACATTTTAAAATTAATTACTGGTTCATTCCCAAAAGGAAAAATTACAACACTTGTTGGTCCATCCGGTGCTGGCAAAACAACATTACTGAAAATGTTTAACGGCCTACTCTCACCGACAGATGGCCTTATCTTAATTGATAATCAGCCGATTGCTTCCTATGAGCCTACCACTTTAAGAAAACATGTAGGAATCGCTCTTCAGGCAGCACCCATGATTAACGGAACCGTATTTGACAATTTGGCACTTCCACTTGTTTTACAAGGAAAACAACTTTCACAGCAAGATGCATTCCGCTATTTACTGGACGTTGGCCTTGATGAAAGTTTTTTACATCGCTCCATCAATAAGCTATCTGGTGGGCAACGTCAAAAGGTTTCAATTGCGCGCACTCTAATCAACCAATCTTCTATATTATTGTTAGATGAAATTACTTCTGCATTAGATCGTCAATCCGCACAAGATATCGAAACACTCATTGTGAAATTAAACAAAAAATATGATGTCACGATAATATGGATTACACATAATTTACAGCAGGCATTAACGATTGGGCATTATACATGGGTCATGATGGGAGGAGAGCTGATTGAAACAGGAGAAAGTTCGTTATTAAAAGCTCCTAGTAATCCGAGAGTCGCTGAATTTGTACAGGGGGTAAACTCATGACTTACACATCGCTTTCGCTGACATTAATTTTCGTATTAATTCCGCTATTACTTTCAAAAACGTTTAAACTAGGCCTTGAAAAAGACACCGTTATTGCAACAATTCGTTCTATTATTCAATTACTTGCAGTCGGCTATATTTTAAAATTCGTTTTTGAAGCTGGAAGTTTTATTTATATATTTCTAATGGTAGCATTAATGATTTTAGTTGCAGCGTTTAATGCCCGTAAAAATGGTAAAGGAATTAAGGGAATCACTTGGAAAATAATAATTACGCTTGTTGTGGTGGAAATTGTCACACAAGGTGTTTTACTTGGCTTCGGTATTGTCCCTAGCACCGCACAGTATATTATCCCTATTAGTGGTATGTTAATTGGCAACACAATGGTATTATCCATTTTATTTTTAAATCGTTTCACTGCAGAAATTACAAGTCACCAAAACGAAATCGAACTCATTTTATCTCTAGGAGGCACACCTAAACAAGCAATTCATCGCCAACTAATCAATGCCATTAAAGCAAGTATGATTCCTACCATTGAAAGCCAAAAAACTATTGGACTTGTACAATTACCAGGTATGATGAGCGGTCAAATTATCGGTGGTGCAGACCCTATCCAAGCAGTTCAATTTCAACTTTTAATAATTTTCGCGCTATTAACAACCGCAACATTATCGAGCATAATGATAGGCTTTTTAAGCTATCCTGTGCTTTTCAACGAGAGATTACAGATGTTGGAAATGAAATAATTGTTTTCGTGATATCATGACATTCTCTATAAATATGTTATACTAGTAAGAAAAATGCAGTGAGGAGAATGACCCATGTTATTACGCGATTTTTTCATCCAATTATCTGAAAACCAACTATTAAATAGTGCTGCTAAAAAATACGGCTTAAAATTAGGTGCCCAAAGTGTGGTGGCTGGTACAAATATAGAAGAAACGATTGCAAGCATCAAAGAATTAAACGCACATAATATCTCTTGCACAGTGGATAATCTAGGGGAGTTTGTTGCGAATGAAGAGGAAGCTACAAAAGCTAAGGATCAAATCCTCGCTGTCATTGAAGCTATTCATGAAAACAATGTTGATGCACATATTTCGTTAAAGCCTTCTCAATTAGGCTTAGACATTGATGTTGATTTTTGCTACGACAATTTATATGAGATTGTAGAAAAAGCAGCAGCCTATGATATTTTTGTAAACTTTGATATGGAAAATTACGGCCGTCTACAAACATCATTTGATATGGTAGAAGAGCTTTCAAAAACATTCAATAATGTCGGTACTGTTATTCAATCATACTTTTACCGAGCAAAAGACGATCTTGAGAAATTTAAAAACTACCGTTTACGTATCGTAAAAGGTGCATATAAAGAGCCTGTGGAAGTAGCCTTCCAAGATAAGCTAGATATTGATTTAAACTATATCGAACTAATTGAATACCATTTATTACATGGTAAATTTACATCGATTGCTACACATGACCATAACGTCATTGCACACGTAAAGCGCTTTGTTGCTGATAACAATATTCCATTTGATAAATTTGAATTCCAAATGTTATATGGCTTCCGTACAGATATGCAAAAAGAACTTGCGAAAGAAGGCTATAACTTCTGTGTCTACGTTCCATTTGGCGAAGATTGGTACGGTTACTTTATGCGTCGCTTAGCGGAGCGTCCTCAAAATCTTAACCTTGTGACAAAACAAGTATTTACGAAGAAAACGAATACAGTTCTTGCTGTAGCAGCTGGTGCATTCGTTCTTGGTCGCTTAACAAAGCGCAAAAAGTAATAAAAAGAAGTTGGGACATAACTATTAAAATTTTAAGCAGATAATACCAGTTGATGGTAGCGAAGGCGGTGACTCCTGCGGAAACGCACGCAAGCGTAAGACGCAACAAGTCGCGCGTTAGCGAGGGTTGCGGCTTACGTGTGTGCCCGCCGTAGCGAACATCAACGGCATAGCAAAAAAGTGTTAGATTGATGGCAGTCAATCTAACACTTTTTCTGTTGGACATCTACTTTTTAAGGGTTTGTTGACCATAGACCTGCATGTTTTAAAACAACACGCGGATGTAATTTTAATTGAGCTACCATTAAGTCTGCTAAATCTTCTGCTTGCATGACTTTTTCCGGATTGCCATCAGTTAATTGTAATTCTACTGCCATATCAGTTGCAACAGTACTTGGTGTTAACGTTACAACACGAATATTATGTTTTCGAACTTCTAACATTAATGATTCACTCATGCCAATAACAGCCGCTTTCGATGCACTATATGCACTCGTAATCGGGGCACCTTTTTGACCTGCTGTAGATGAAATATTAATAATATCCCCTGACTCACGTTCAATCATTTCTGGTAGGACGGCACGTGTTGTGTAATAAACACCTTTAACATTTACATCTACAATATTCGTCCAATCTTCAGGTGTAAGTTCTAAAAACTTACCGAATTTCGAAATCCCCGCATTATTTACTAAAATATCGATTGGTCCTAACTCAGCTCGAATACTTTCTACAGCCGTTGTGATGGATTGCAAATTTGCTACATCAGCTGTAGCAATCGCGACTTTTACATCATATGCCTTTAGTTGTTTTTCAACTTGTTGTAAATTCTCTAATGTACGACCCACTAGCCCAACGTTGATGCCCTCTTTTGCAAAGGCGATGGCTGTTGCACGGCCAATACCACGACCGGCTCCAGTAATTAAAGCCGTTTTACCAGTAATAGTTTGCATATATCTTGCTCCCTTTTGAATAGTGATAGATAAAATCTATGTTTTTTAGCATACCTATTCGCCAATCAAAAGTACATTCAGAAGACTTACTTATTCCATCCTTTTTCCTTAAAGCGTGCAATAGCCTCAATACGGTTCCCGACATGGAGCTTCTCTAATATTGTTGAAATATAATTGCGCACAGTACCTGCCGATAAAAATAACTCCGCTGCAATTTCTTTTGTTGTTTTACCTTCTGCTACAAGTGTTAACACCTGACTTTCACGCTCAGTTAGTGGATTTTCACTATCGTCCTCGTAAACAAAATCAACAAGTTCAGGTGCGTAAATTCGTTTGCCATCTACGATTGTCCGAATAGCACTCACCAATTCCTCGATAGGACTATCCTTTAATAAGTAACCTCGGACACCTGCTTTTCTTGCTCGTTCGAAATAACCAGGTCTAGCAAATGTAGTTAATATAATTACTTTACAGTCTGAGCTCTGCAATTCTTCAGCCGCATCAAGTCCAGTTTTCACTGGCATTTCAATATCCATAATACAAATATCAGGCTGATGCTCTTCTACAAGCGCCAATGCTTCCTCACCATTTTTTGCTAACCCGACGACCTCCATATCTTCCTCCATACTAAGTAAGGAACGAAGTGCGCCTAATAGCATCCCCTGATCTTCAGCAATTACAATTCGTATCAAGCCATAACCCTCTTTCTATAGGTTCTTCAAATTTTCTTTAACTTTTTGATGTGTAATAGTCACCGGTATAGATACCGTTAAAGTAGTGCCATTTTCACTTTCTATTTTAAATGAACCATTTATAAACTCTAAGCGTTCATGCATCCCTTTTAAGCCATTACCTGACTTCAATGCTTGTTTTTTCGTAATCCCCTGTCCGTTGTCACGAACAACTAAGTGTACTTCTTTAAAATTTTGATGGAAGGCAATTTCACATTTAGTTGCTCCGCTATGCTTTACAATGTTCGTTACCGCTTCCTTTAAACACATAGATAAAACATTTTCCACGAGAGGTGGAACTTGCAATGATTCCTTATCTCCCTCAAAAACAAATTCCATCTCTGCCGCTTTTAAAATTTGAGAAATACGCATAAGCTCGTCTTCAAATCTAGTTGTCCGCATATCTGACACCAATTCTCGTACCTCTTTTAAGGCAATACTAGCTGTTTGACGAATATCCTTAATTTCAATTAAAGCTTGCTGTGGATCACGAGCAATCAGTCTCGAGGCTAAGTCGCTTTTCAAACCAATCATTGACAACTTTTGACCAAGCGTATCATGTAAATCACGTGCAATACGTTGTCGTTCCTCAAAGACAATTAATTCAGCTATTCGTTCATTTGCAGTTTCTAGTTGACCTTCTAAATTTTCACGCTTATTTTTCGAATAAATCGTTAAAGGTAGAAGTACTACTGCTAATATCGTTAGTACGACAAAAGGTAGCTGCGATAAAAATAAATGTAGCTCTACAAAGAAGCCAACTCCTGTAGAAATCACTGTAAAACCGATATGGAGCCCATACATTATGTAAAAGCCAACAGGTCTACGGATATTGCCTATGAAAAAGGCCGTAAAAATCGATAAATACACATAACCATACAATATAGTTAAAATAATATTAATGACCATTTCAAAGCTAATCCACATATACACTAGTCCGTTTTTAGAGTTCACAGAAAATCGATAAAAAATAAAATAGAGCATTAAAAAAGTTATCCCAATTGATATTTCAATGTACGATGATTTTCTGAATATAAAGAAAAACGGTAGAAAACAAAAAATAACCCATAAATAAACACTGAGCATAGGACTATTCGGAATGATACTATGCCATTTCTTCATCATAATCTCACGCTCTTTCCTACTTTTCCCTACATTATAACAAGAAAAGAATATTTGCGCCTTCACTTGCTATCCTGTAACTATCAAACGGACATATCCTTATTTATATAAAACAGCCATCCCAAAAAGAGATGGCTGGCTGTATTCTACTAAGCAGCAATACTGCCTTTCGCTTTTCGTTTTATAATTTCATTTACATCTTTAAAAGTTACAAATTTGCCAAGATCTTCATCGTATAATTTATAGCGTAAAGATTCTAAGCTTGTACGCAATGTAATTGTAGTAGCAGAGTGCAATGGCGGTGTTTCATTATGTGCTTTTTCAAGATTATAGTTCGGTACACGCGGTGCTAAATGGTGCACGTGGTGGAAGCCGATATTGCCTGTTGCCCATTGTAATAGCTTCGGTAGTTTATAGTACGAACTGCCTTCAACAGCAGCTTTTACATAATCCCACTCTGAATCGTGCTCGAAGTAAGAATCCTCGTACGTATGTTGAATATAAAATAACCAAATGCCAAGGGAACCAGCGACAAATAAAGTAACGCCTTGAACTAATAAAAATGCTTGCCAACCCATAGCGTAAATAAGACCTACACAGATACCTAAAATAATTATATTTGTTACGTAAGTGTTCGTGCGTTCCTTTTGTTTTGCATCTTTTCGGTTAAAACGATTCAAAATTAACACCATGTATAACGGCCCTAAGCCGAACATTACAAGTGGATTACGGTAAAAACGATACCATAAACGTTGACCTTTAGAACATTGTAAATATTCCTCTACTGTCATCATATCAATATCACCAATACCACGCTTATCTAAGTTCGAGCTTGTTGCGTGGTGGATTGTATGCTCACGCTTCCATTTTTCATATGGGAAAGATGTAATTACCCCAGTTACTAAGCCAACCCAGTCGTTTGCTTTTTTACTTTTGAAAAATGAACCGTGGGTACAATCATGGAAAATGATAAATGTTCTAACGACAAATCCAGCAGAAATAATACTTAAACCAGCAGTTAACCATGGCGAAACATCCACTAACATATAACCAGCAACCCATAGGACAATTAACGGAACAATTGTATTGACCATTTGAAAAATACTTTTACCTGTATCTGATTTCGCAAATGGCGCTACATCTTGGCGCAATTTCTTCGTTTTTTCTTTATCTGTTGCCATTCCCTTTTCCCTCGTTTCCTTTTGCTTATGACCTCATCATAAAACAAGAGTATAACTAGCAACAGACGCAAACATCATGAAAAGCGCATGACATTTGTCATACGCATCAACGATAGCCAAGTAAGATTTTTACTCCCCACTACGCATACGTTTTTATCATTAAAGCCCATTCACACTACTTTTGTGGTCCAGGTAAATGTAGTTGATAGAATACTAAATCCAACCATTCGTCAAATTTATAACCAGCATTTTTAATTGTTCCTGCATATTCAAAGCCTAGCTTCTCATGCGCCTTTATGCTTCCTATATTTTCTCCGTCAATACCAGCAACTAACGTTTTAACACCTTGCTCCTGTGCAAGCTTAATCAACTGATGCATTAACTTCGTTGCGATGCCTTTCTTATAATGGTCCTTGTGCACATATACCGAATGCTCCATCGTACACTTATAACCGGGGTAAGGACGGAACTGACTGTAATTTGCAAAACCTGCGACTACTCCGTTTTCTACATAGACTAGCAATGGATTACCAGCTGCTTTTTGCTCTTGAAACCATTGTTTCTTTTCTTCTAACGATTGTATCTCATACCTATACACTGCTTTACTCGTTAATATAATGTCATTGTAAATAACTAAAACCTCTGGCAAATCTTTTTCTTCCATAAATCGAATCATCCTATTCACGTCCTCACCATAAAAGAAATAGACCCCACCGATAACGGCAGGGTTGTACCTAATGCAACTATTTAATTTGCCTCACCACAAAGGGCATATTGGGCTTTGATTGGTCATACAATCACACCATTTCAATATCCGCAACACACCCCTCATAGACGTAGACGTTCACTTTATTAAGTTGGCATTAAACCTTCTCCATAAAGATAAGCCTTTTTTATCTATATTACACGTTAAAATATCTTGCATCTGGATGTGCAAAAACAATCGCAGATACGGATGCTTCTGGCTCCATCATAAAGCCTTCTGTTAAATGAACCCCAATGTCCTCCGGCTTTAATAAGCCAAATAATTTCTCTTGGTCTTCCAAGTTCGGGCAGGCAGGATAGCCAAATGAGAAACGTTGCCCTTGGTATTTCGCGGCAAAACGGTCGCGCATTGTGAAATCTGTATTATCAGGGAAGCCCCATTGGTCACGAATTTCTTGATGCATACGCTCTGCAAAGCCTTCTGCAAGCTCAAGAGCTGTTGATTGAAGGGCATGACTTTCAAGGAATTTTCCTTCCTCTTTTAACTGACGAGCTGTCGCCATAACACCTTGACCAGCAGTTACAACCATCAGTGCAATATAATCCATCTCTCCGCTATCTACTGTTTTCAAGAAATCAGCTAAACACATAAACGGTTCAACCTGCTGACGCGGGAAGGTAAAACGTTCAATTTCCGTTTTACTATCTGACGGATCATAAACGACAACATCATCTCCATCAGCTTGCGCTGGGAAGAACTGATACAAGCCTGAAGGTTTTAATAGGTCACTTTGTAAATAACCATCGACTAGTTGTTTTAGTTCTGTTGCCCGTTCATCTCCTGCATCAAGCAATTGCTGAACTTGTCCTTTTAGGCCTAAGTGGTGACCAATCAATGTTCGCATATTCACATATGGATATAAATGTGACACGGAATAATCCTTTTTCACATGACGACGAACATCCGCAGGCAGGAACACAGTCGCATCTTTTACTGTACGTACAGGCTTCACAGTAATTTCTTTCGCAGGTCGCGCTGCACGTTTCTCATCAGCCTCTAACCGTTTTTGACGTGAGTCTGCTATTTCAGCTAAAAAGTTTTCTCGCGTCTCTGTACCCATTAAACGATTTACTTGCTCTAGCCCCTGCATCGCATCTTTTGAGTAAATAACAGGACCTTCATATTCGTTTGCAATTTTCGTTTCAGTAAAGCGACGAGACAACGCTGCGCCTCCTACTAATATAGGAACATTAATACCTGCTGCTTTAAAGTCCTGGGCAGTGATAACCATCTGCTGAGCAGATTTAACAAGTAATCCCGACAGACCGATAAAATCAGGCTTTTCCTTGCGAATAGCCTCTATTAACTGTGATGGCGTTACTTTAATGCCTAAATCAACCACTTTATATCCGTTATTACTTAAAATAATATCTACGAGATTTTTACCAATATCATGCACATCGCCTTTTACAGTAGCAAGCACCATTTTCCCTTTACCAGAGCTGTCCTCATTTTTCTCCATAAATTGCTCAAGATGCGCTACAGCCGCCTTCATAACACCTGCTGATTGTAATACTTCCGCTACGATAAGCTGATTATCATTGAATAAGCGACCAACCTCAGCCATCCCTTCCATCAATGGTCCATTAATAATATCAAGCGGTGCGTCAAAAATTTCACGAGCGGCATCAAGATCTTCAATAAGCCCTTCTTTAGTACCTTCTAAAATATAATAAGCTAAGCGTCCTTCCACTGTTTTCGGAATATCTGCTTCAGTTTTCTCTTTCTTTTTATCACGATAAAAATCAGTAAATACCGCTAATGTTTCATCATTTGTATTGAATAATAGGTCATTTGCAAGCTTAATTTCCTCTTCAGGAATTGATGCATAACGCTCTAACTTCTCTGTGTTGACAATCGCGTAATCCAAGCCTGCCTGTGTACAGTGATATAAATAGACAGCATTCAATACTTCACGACCAACTGGTGGTAAGCCGAAGGAAATATTACTTACGCCAAGAACCGTTAACGTGCGAGGCAGTTTTTCTTTAATAAGACGAATGCCCTCGATTGTTTCAAGTGCTGAACCAATATATTGTTCATCCCCTGTACCAACTGGGAACATTAGCGGATCAAAAATAATATCCTCTGGAGCTAAGCCCCATTTCTCTATTAATAATTGATAAGAACGCTCGGCAATTTCTAGTTTACGATGGCGATCTACTGCCATCCCTTGCTCATCAATCGTACCGACAACTAAAGAGCCACCATATTTTTTCACTAATGGCATTACGGCGTCAAAACGTTCTTCGCCATCCTCTAGATTAATAGAATTGATAATGGCTTTACCTTGTGAAAATTTCAGCGCTTCCTCAATTACTTTCTCATCTGTAGAATCAATTACAAGCGGTACTTTTACTTTTTTAACAACTTCCTGCATAAAGCCACGCATATCCTCTAATTCATCACGATCTGGGTTCGCTAAGCAAATATCTATAACATGTGCCCCATTTTTCACTTGTGCACGTGCGATTTCTGCCGCTTCCTCATATTTACCGTCAATAATTAAATTTTTGAATTTTCGGGAGCCAATAACGTTCGTTCGCTCCCCAATAAATAGCGGACGCATCGAATCATCGTATACTAAAGGTTCAATACCAGATACAACATGACCATGTGTACTTTCCGGTAATTGACGCGGCTTTTCATCCTTCAGCACTTCTCGGATTGCCGCAATATGTGCTGGTGTTGTTCCACAACAGCCGCCAACAATATTAAGCCAGCCTTTTTCAGCAAAACCTTTTAATTTTTGAGATAAAGTTTCTGGAGATTCATGATAACAACCTTCCTCATCTGGCAAACCAGCATTTGGATAACAGCTAATATAGCCGGTAGAAAGCTCCGCTAACGAACGAATATGATCTGTCATAAACTCTGGACCTGTCGCACAGTTTAAGCCGACAGATAACGGCTTAATATGCTCAATTGATATGTAAAAGGCATCAATCGTTTGCCCTGCTAGCGTTGTGCCCATTGGCTCAATCGTGCCTGAAATCATAACAGGTAGTTCTTTTCCAGTTTCCTCAAACGCACGTGATACCCCCAGTGTCCCCGCTTTTACATTTAGCATATCCTGACTTGTTTCAAGAAGCAGTACGTCTGAGCCCGCTTCGATTAGTGCCTTTGCCTGTACATAAAAGTTTTCTTCAAGTTCATCAAAGGTAATACCGCCAGTTACTGATAACGTTTTTGTCGTTGGACCCATTGCTCCCGCAACAAAACGGGGCCACTCTGGAGTAGAAAACTCATCCACTACTTTGCGCGCAATTTCTACCGCACGTTTATTAATTTCTTCTGCCTTAGACCCAAGGCTATATTCATTTAATACGAGAGGCGTACCTCCAAACGTATTTGTACAAATAATATCCGCACCAGCCTCTAAATATTTACGGTGAACTTTTTCAAGCACATCAGGTCTAGTTAATACAAGATTCTCGTTACAACCATCAAGCTCCTCGCCACCAAAATCTTCTGCTGATAAGTTTTCATTTTGAAGCATTGTACCCATTGCGCCATCCAGAATTAATATTCGTTTCTCTAGTTGCTCTTCAATCAAGTGCTTAGCCATCTATACTTACCCCTTTTTTCTGTTCATCCAATTGCTCAATAAATTTCATTAACTCTAGCGTCATATCATAGCGTAAAAACGGTGTAATTAAGTAAATACCATTGAAATACTCTGCAGCTACTTCTACTAACTCTTTAGCAATTGCAATCCCTTCTAATGTTGAACGTTCCTTATCTTCACCACATGCCTTCATGCGTGACAGTGCATCGTCAGATAGTTTGATACCTGGTACTTCATGGTGTAAAAACTCAGCGCTCTTATAGCTCGTTACTGGCATAATACCAATATAAATTGGTGCATCTAAATGCTTTGTTGCCTCATAAATTTCAATGATTTTTTCTTTCGTATAAACTGGTTGAGAAATAAAGTAATCCGCACCATGCTCTATTTTTTTCTCTAGTCGAGCTACTGCTCGGTCTAGTACACGTACATTTGGGTTAAATGCTGCCGCTACAGAAAAGTTTGCCTTTTTACGAAGTGGCTTTCCGGAAAATGAAATACCGTCATTTAACTGTTTAATCAGCTGGATTAGCTCCATAGAAGATACATCATAAACGCTTGTGGCTCCTGGGAAATCACCTACCTTAGTCGGATCTCCAGTAACCGCTAAAATATCATGAATGCCAAGTGCATTTAAGCCCATTAAATGTGACTGTAATCCAATTAAATTACGGTCACGGCACGTTATATGCGTTAACGGTCGGACACCGTGCGTTTCCTTCAATAACGCACCCATTGCCACATTACTAATGCGGGGCGATGCAAGTGAATTATCTGCCATCATCACTACATCAGCGCCTGCTTCATATAATTTTTTCGCACCTTGAATAAAGCCGTCAATTTCTAAATGCCTCGGTGTGTCTAACTCCACGATAACCGAACGCTCGCGCTTTACCTTCGCGTGCAATGGCTCATACGTCGCAGGCTCTGCTTCACGTACAACCTGTACTTTTTCAGGCTTTGCTAACTTTTCTTCAATAGGTGTTAACTCTTCTAAATATTTTTTCGCTGCTGCTATGTGCTTTGGTGTTGTACCACAGCAACCACCGATTAAACGAACACCTTGGTCAACCAGTGCAACTGCGGCACGACCAAAATAATCAGCTTCTGACTCATATACGACACGCCCATCCTCTAAATCTAGCAAGGATGCATTTGGATATGCAGACATAAATGCTTTTTCAGGAAGCTCAACTCCTTCAAATGCTTGAATTGTATGATGCGGTCCTAAACGACAATTTACGCCTACTACATCTGCACCAAGAGCCTCTAACTCGTGCAATGCTTGATTTAATGCCATTCCATTTTGTAACACGCCCGGTTCATGCATCGACACCTGCGCAATAATTGGTAGCTTTGTTTTGGCACGTAACATTTTCAACGTTGCGCTTAACTCTTCGAAATCATAATACGTTTCAAGTAAAAGGCCATCTGGATTGCCTGCAAGTAACACATTTGCTTGCTCTTCAACTGTCGATAAAATTTCCTCTAACGTTGCATCACTTTTACGAATACCACGGATGCCTCCAATTGTGCCTAACACAAATTGTCCGCCATCTGCTGCAGCACGTTTCGCAATCGTGATTGCAGCTTCATTAAACTGCTGAACTCGCGATTCTAAACCGTAGCGTGCTAATTTAATCGCATTAGCACCGTAAGTATTTGTCTGAATCACATCTGCACCAGCAGCAATATATTCTTTATGGATTTTTTCAATTAACTTCGGTCTCTGTACATTCATTTCTTCATGGCAGTACTCCAAGCCGTAGCCATATAATACAGTACCAATAGCACCATCTGCAGTTAATACATGTGATTTTAACTTTTCTAGCAATCCCATAAAACGTAACCCTCACTTTCCTTGTATCCAAAAATATAAAAAGCCTTCTTTTAAAAAAAGAAGGCTTTAACGAATCGTAATTGTTTTTCCTTCTCATCTTCGACCAAAAAGGTCTTCTGGATTTAGCACCTGACATTAGTTGGTTGCTGAAGCTTCATAGGGCCAGTCCCTCGGCTTCTCTCGATAAGAATGTAGTATGAATTTTTCAAATAATTAAAAGAATCATATCGTTTACAGGCGATAGAGTCAAGACTATTTCACTTAACAAAGGAGATTTCTCCAGAAAAATATAAAATTTCCGCATTTGTTTTACCGTTATACTAGTTTTTCTCCAAGCTCTTCGCCTATTTTTTTACCATTTTGAATACAAGCACCAATGCCTACTCCGAAATAAGAACAGCCTGCAATCGATAAATTTGGATACCTTTCTGCAAGCTCAGCTGTTAAGCCCTTCAATGCCTCATGATGTGCTAAATCGTATTTTGGCATTTGATCAATCCATTTCGCAACATTAACTACAGTTGGCTTTTCATCAATCCCTAAACTTTTCTTTACATCGTCTAATGCGACAGCAGCTAGTTCTTCATCTGTCATCTTACGTAATTTTTCATACGCAGGATTGATGCTCTTATAAAAGAGTCGTACAAGCAATTTACTATTAGCAGATGTATGCTTCCATTTTCGACTTGTCCAAGTTGCTGCATTGCATTGGACATTTGAATTATGTGACACAATAAAACCCGTTCCATCTGCTGGTAGCACTGCATCCGGTACATCAAAACCTAAGTAAATTGTTATTGCAGAAGCTGTAGTAAATTCCTTAAAATAATGATCTAACGATGGGTCCTGTAATAAGCTTTGCACCGCTTCATTGGGCAACGCTAGAACAACGTGATTAGCCTCAAGCTTTCTACTATTTGCTAATGTAATTGTATATTGCCCTTCATGTTTCTTTACACTTGTTGTTGCTACACCTTTAATAATTTCTACTTCTGTTAACGTTTCTTCAAGGCGGTCAATTAGAGATGATAAGCCTTTTTTAAACGAAATAAACTTTTTATTGGAAGCTTTCATAAATTGTTCGCGATTTGCATCAAACCCCTTGATGATGCTACCGTATTCATTTTTATAATCGATTAAGTACGGCAATGTAGAAGCAATCGAAAGTTGATGTAGGTCACCAGAATATACTCCTGCTAATACTGGCGCTATTTGATTTTGCACAAGCTCTTCACCTAAGTAATACGTTAAAAACTCGCCTATTGAGCTTTCTTTCGTAAAACCTTTATTAGGCATCGTTAAGTCCTGTAATGCGATTTGCTTACCAGCTTCTGATACAAGCGTACTTGCTTCCAGAGATGCTAAACTCATAGGAATACCGAATGTTGAATCAGCTGGTATTGCATGTAATTCGTCGTTTGTATAGATATAAGATACACCTGTTTCGTTGTACACTAGCTCCTGTTCAAAGTTAAGCTCCTGTACTAGCTCCATAACGCCTTTATGACGAGCTACAATTGAATCAGCGCCCGTTTCCATTATAAAACCATGGTCATATGCGGAGTATAGCTTTCCACCTAAGTATGCATTTTTTTCAACAAGTACTAGGTTTACATCTATTTTTTTCTCCAATACTTGACGTTGTAGATAATGCATCGTACATAAACCTGTAATCCCGCCACCCAATACAACTATTGTTTCCATGAAGATCGCCCCTAATTTCTTTATTTATCTCCTATTAGTATAAACTGTTTTTGCAAACATTTACGTTCAACCCATTACAAATTTAGCAAAAATGAGGCAATCAAAAAATAAATAGCCATTGATTGCGCTACGGGTAAATTGTTTGAGTGCCTGGCACCCTTAATAAAAATCCACTTCGTTTTCCGTAAAGGAGGGCAAGAGCACAAAGACAATAACTCCTATCCTACCTGCGGAAAGCAAAGCGGATTGTAAATTAATTTTTTATTTAGAGGACATTTAAGCCCCATTTTATAAAATCATTAAATTAGTTTAAGTTTTGGGCAACATTCGCTAATTTATCTGCTGAATTTGTAACTTCATTAAATGCAAGTCCAAGCTCATTAAGAATCTCAGCCACAGCGAGCACTTCTTTTTCCATGCGATCATTTTGACACTTAGCTTGTGTCATAGCATCTAAAATTTTGTTAAATTGCCCCTCAGTTTGCGTCATGTTTTCCTCACCTGACGCAACTTCTTCCTGAATATGACTAAGTGTGTGAGCAAGCTTATCCGTTCGCTCCGTCGTCTTTTCTAATAATTTAGCTACGGATGTGACAGATTCCTTTGTTTGACTAGATAATTTACGAACTTCATCGGCTACTACACTAAAGCCTTTCCCCGCTTCTCCAGCACGAGCTGCTTCAATAGCTGCATTTAAAGCTAATAAATTTGTTTGATTTGCAATGTTCGTCACAACATTCATAATCGCTTCCATTTCCTTAGACATTTCTGTCAATTGCTTAATATTGTCTGTAATATCATCTACTGATTGAATAATGTTACTCATATTTTTTGATTGATGTTGTAGACGTTCCCGACCTTCAATCGCCTGACTTTCAGCTAGCGTACTGACCTGCAATGATCTTTTCGCCAATTCCTTAATTTCATGTGATTGATTATTTAATTGATGGAATGAGGCGTTTGTTTCTTCAGAAATTGCAGCAAGCCCCTCTGAAGATTCCACGATTTTTCTCTCAACTGCCTCTTTCTCACGTTCTACATTTTCCTTTAGTCGTTCGACTGTACTTTCAAAAGCCTCTAATACAAGCTGCTGCTCAAAATTAGAAATTTTAGAGATTGCACGAATTGTATTAAATTGGTCCATAGGGTGTTCTACATGTTTTTCTACCAAGTCAATAAATGAAATGGCTAAATCTTGGAAAGCACAAATATACCATTGTGTTCTAAGGCCTATATGTACATGTACTTTTGCGATACTTACTCGTCTTTTATAAAACTCTTCATCTATTGTACCGTTAAACATTTCAATAATATGACGGCGCAATGTGACCTTCAACTTATCTACAGAACTATGTTTATTAATAATATCTACTAAACTTTGCTCAGTTCCAATCATTCCATAAAATCGGTCTACGATTTGATTTATGTTGTCCTCAACAAATGGTTTAAAAGCCTTTAAATATTGTAAATCTAGTTTGGTCAAATTTAACATTTCAATCTGCTTCACCAATGTTCGTGAGTTCGGAACATCCATTGTCACTGAGTATTGTTGTAAATCTAATGGCATTGCCTTTTTCTGTTTTTGAAAAATCACACTTTTCCCTCTTTCATATACATGTTCTTTTGAAGAGCTGAGCATAATCTATTTCCGTTTACCCAAATATATTTATAAATATACGAAAAAATACCACGACCGCTAATAAATTAACAAGAAAATAATATAACAAAATAACATCATAATAATCAATAATTCATTAATTTTACATTTTAAAATTACTCATTTACAATATACACTTTAAATATAATTGTCAATTTATATTAACCTATTTTTTACCATTTATCATTATAATATTTATTACTAAACCAAAAAGTTATCCATCATGGAAATGTGATAAAATTACTAATTCAACATTTTCCGTTAGCTATATCTACGGTCTTTTTACTAATTAAAGAATATTGTTTGAATTACTACGAGCATAATTAAGTAGCAGCAATTTCACTATCTATCATTTATTCATTCCAAAGAGGTCAATCAACCTAAAAAAACAGCTAAAAACAGTTCTAAAAGACCAATACCGAGATAGTTAATAAATAGTTCTAAATAATCACAATAATCATTGACCAATTATGCAAAGATTTAATCCATTGCGTCCTTATTTCTTTGTAATGTCGTATAAGCATTATTTTCTTTATAACAGCAAAAAACCCGCAATGGCTAGTTTATAGCTAACCATTACGGGTAATTCCAGTATAACAACAGTCGGAATTTACAAATTATCTATCTCCTCAAGTAATTGAGACGCTTCTTCAATCCCTGCTTCTGCAGCAAGTCCATACCATTTCTTTGCCTCTTTAATATTTCGTGGTATACCTTCACCTTTATTGTAAATGTGGCCAAGTTGTAATTTTGCTTCAGGATCTCCTTGAAGTGCCGCTTGCTTGAACCAATGAATACCTTTTTCAATATTGCGGATTCCCGTTAACCCCTTGCTCCAAATAAAGCCCAAATCATAAAATGCATCTACATGATATTGTTCAGCAGCTCTTTCAAACCAATATAAACCTCGATTTACATCACGAGTTTGCCCTAAATGACCTTCTAAATAGATTCCACCAAGCCTGTATTCCGCTTCAACATAGCCTGCCTCAGCCGCTTTTTTATAGAAGTTAAATGCCAGCTGTTCATCTATCGCAATCCCTAGCCCTTGCTCATGCATAATACCTAATGTAAACATTGCCTCAGCCACACCTTGTGTTGCGGCAACATCAAACCATTTCTTTGCAAGTACCATATTTTCTTGTACACTTTCCCCATTAAAATACATATCAGCTAAGTTATTGGCTGCATCTGCATGCCCTTGATTTGCAGCAGCTTCATACAATTGGAACGCCCGATCATAATTCTCGTCTACACCAATACCCTCAAAATAATAGTTAGCAAGTGCATATTGAGCATTTGCACTACCTTGTTTTGCTGCTAGTTCAAACCATTTTATCGATTTTTCGGGTTGGAAAGGTGTATCATCGTTTGTACTATAATATTCTCCTAGCTCAAACTGGGCATCTGCATCTTGTTCTTCAATTGCTGCTTTGTATAAATCAATGATTTCTTCATGATCTAAATCTTCTTCTTCAAATAGTTCGACCGCTTCGTCCTGTTTCATAACATACCATTCCAGTATATCGAGAACATCATCCACAACTTCTGTTGTATAAGCTAACTTCTCTAAAGAAGTAATTTGCCATATTAAAATATAAATAGGGAGTGGTATTGCCTCACGCAATAAGTCATCGTATTCTGCTAACAGTGTTAAAACATTATCTTGTACTGTTTGTGTTTGCTCTGGATGTACAATTTGCAAGTGACGTTGTTGTTTTTTTCTTAACAATCCTTGAATAACTTGATATAACATTTTTTGCAAGGTCGTCAGTTGTACTTCATCCAAATTGAGTAAAGATAAATTTTGTGCAAACCATGTATTCTGTATATGTGTTAGCTGTTGTAAGGACTCCGTTCGTTCCTTATTTTGCTTTGCTAAAAATTGCCCATACATTTGTTTTCCCCCCTTGCACACTATGTAAAAAAACTGCCTTGCTACTATTATATGGAAGGCAGTTCAAGAATGGTTACACATATGCTCTTAACATGAGTCCTATTAATAATGTAATGACGAAAAAGACCGTTACATGTACCCATTTATACATTTCTAATAAACCGATAAATTCCCGAGTAAAAGCGTTAGGTATATAATACAACGCTGTTTTAGAACCTACACCTTGTGCATCTAGCTTTGCCCTTCTAGCATAAATGCTTGCGCGGAATACGTGGAAGTTATTCGTAACAAAAAGGGAACGATATTTCCTTCCTTGCGCATGCGCATCCATAGTTGCTTTTGAGAAAGCCATATTCTGTTCTGTATTTGTTGATCTATCTTCCATCAATATTTTGCGATGCGGTATTTGGTATTCATCTATTATATATGTTTCCATCGCAAACGCTTCTGAAACTTTTTCATCACTTCCACGCCCACCCGAGACGATAATAAAGGGACGTTCCCCATATTTTTTATATTGCTTAACAGCTTCATCTAAACGACTTGCTAGCAGAGGGGGAACTTTGTCACCGATAAGGCCCGATCCGAGCACAATAATATAACGAGGCTCGTATGTTAACGGTGTAAAATGATAAATAATAGCGTAGACCATCACACTTGTATATAAAAATACTGTATAAGCAAAAATCAAAAATGCATAAAAGAAAAGAATATGCCAAAATCCATTTTCGATATTTGTAAAAAATATAAAGACATATCCAATCATCATTAATAGGAAAGCCAATCCAAATACAGCTAATAATAAATTTCGAATTCTTCGTCCTTCTTTTTCAAGTAGGATTTTGCTATTGAAAAACATCGCGATAGATAATAACAACATTATACTAGGGATAATACCAAACAACGTCATTATGCCCATCTTGGACACAATGCCTTGTTCGTTAATGAATAATGCATAACGTGTTGTTATTCCTACAAATAAATTCAAGCCTATTAATCCTAAAACTACAGCATTAAAGAATCGCCTTTTTTCCGTAATATATAGCATTAAAAATACTGAAATCAATAATGTCATTGTTGGTAGCATTACATTTACCCCTTTCCTTCCTTACTATTCCCCATTCAGCAGTATATTGACACTACTTGTTCATATATTGCAAATTTCCTAAATTACAGGTAGTGAATATTTTATTTTTCACTATAGTTCATGTAAAATTACTATTAAGAACTAGTTTATGACAAAATATAAAATTATATTGGAGGAATGTAAGTAATGAAAAAAATTATTGCTGCTCTTTTCGCAGCGACACTTATGTTTGCGTCAGTTGGTGCAACATTATTAATTTCGGACACACCGACTGCTGAAGCGAAATCTTATAAGTCAGGTAAAAAAGGCTTCTCAAACAATAACAATAGTTCAAATATCCAAAAATCTCAGGATAAATCTAAAGACCAAAATAATGCTACAACAAATAAAAATAATACTACGTCTACAAACAAAACAGATACTACTGCGAAAAAAGGCGGCTTTTTCTCTGGTGGCCTAATGAAAGGCTTAATGCTAGGTGGTTTAGCAGGTCTATTATTCGGTAGTCTATTTAGTGGTCTAGGAATGCTTGGTAATATTTTAGGCTTATTAATCAACGTTGCTGCAATTGTTGTTATTGTGATGCTTGTCGTTAAAATTATCAATATGTTTAAAGATAAAAAACGTAAAGAACAGGAAGCTACACAATGGCACAAATAATTAACGAACAAGATATTATCAATGCGATTTGCCTATCACAGGCATATCATAAAAATCTTCGCCCAGAAGATGTACTTGTTGAGTTAACTTATGATGATGAATCAGGCTTCGGCGCAGAAGTTGAAACAAATGGTCAAATGGAAGTTTTAAATACTGCCGCTATGATTGGCGCTCTACGTGTATGGATAAAAGACGTTCTACACCAAGACCCTTTCTCAACAGGTATTGAGTTAATATTAGATGATGAAGAAGGCATTATTGCCAAACTATCATAGTTCTTAACAAAAAGAATAGCCGTTCAATAAATCTTACAGTCGATTTATTGAACGGCTTTTTTGTAGGATTCATGGCCGTAAATCTCAACTATATTGGCGACATTACATTACCCTCACGAACACTTGCTGTTGATTATTTTAATAGCTCACTAAAGTTAACAAAGATTTTAGCTGCATGACTACGCTTTGTTGGCGCTTCTGGAGAAAATTTTCCCTCACTCCCTATTACAATACCAAGCTCATATAGCATTGTGATAGCATTTTTCGTCTCTTCATTATAGCTATCTATATCTGTAAAGGGTGTACTACTTTTCGCAACATATGCTTGATTGAGCTGCTGATTATATGCGCGGTTAATCATTAATGCTAATTGCGCACGTGTAATTGGCTGACTCGGATTAAACTTGCCATCAGACCCTTTAATAAGCCCATGGGCGTAAGCTGCTGCAATTTCTGCTTGTGTTTCTGCATCGTAGCTTGCAATATCTATGAATGGAGCTTTGTCTTTCGTTGTTAAACCTAAACTTCTAACGAGCATTGCCGCTGCTTGGGCACGTGTTATATTTTGTTCAGGTCTAAATGTTCCATCCGCATAGCCCTTCAAAATGCCTGTTTCAGCTGCTTTTTGAATAAACTCCGTTGCCCAATGATTTTTTATATCTAGAAATTGTACTTTACTACCTGTTGTAAATGTTGCAGTTGGACTTTGAACACTTTCATTACCAGCCGCATCTAACGCTTTTATAGCAACTGTATAAGCAGTATTTTCTGTTAAACTATCGAGCGTTATCGTCATTTGATCAGCGTTAACTGTAGAGTAGAGCTTATCATTTACATAAACATTGTATTTCGTAACACCCTCATTATCTGTTGCTGCTTGCCAATTTACCTTTGCCGCTGTACTACTTTCAACATTGACTTGGATTGCAGAAGAGGCATCCCATAATGGGCTTGCTTTAATAATTGGTAAAAATGCTTGATTTGCTACAGCTAGATAGCCTGCTTCACTTAAATGAATGTTTTCTGGATTTGGTAAATAAGTTGGCACATCTTTAGCCACAACGTCGAAAGTCGGCACAAATATTGCACCTGCTTTTTCGGCAGTTGTTTTAATAGAAGCATTCATAACACCTAATAGCATTTTAAATTGTGTCTGCAGCTCTTCGCTATAATATGGGAAAGAATTATAGTAGCCCATAACATAAATTTGCACTTGCGGGTTCAGCTTTTTAATTTCCGCTAAAATGGCGGCTATATTACTTATCGCTTCTTGCGATGTTTTTAAAATGGCCGCAGTATCTATACCCGTTGTTGTTGCTTCTTTTAAAATAGGCAATAAATCATTCGCACCAGCAGTTAACGTAACTAGCTCCGCTTCCTGAATCGACGCTCTAAGCTTTGCACGATCATTTGTATAACCAAACCCAGTCACAGGTTTTTCTACGTCACCTTGTAAGTCTGCCAACACATTTTTCGTTGTATAGCCTGAATAGGCAAAGCCTTTATTATAAGATGTTAACAAACCCGCTTGTTGCAATGCCTGTGCAACAAAATCTGTATAACCAAGACCTATTGCTCCAACCTCATTCATGCCATGTGCCAATGAATCACCTAGCGCCACATAATCAGCTTGTACGACCCAGCTTGGCGCAATGTCATCTTGCTTATTCTCTGCACTTGCTCCTACAGGGACTATTAACTGTAAAGCTAGTACACTAGCAGCTAAAAAACGAAATTTCTTTGAAAATTGCATATTCCCACTCCTCCTGCACATCTAATAATTTCTAGTTTACTAGATTGAGGATAAAAATGGGAACATTAATAGTAAATACCTAAAATCGCCCTATATTCACCTAATGATTTACCCTATTCAGACTGGACCTTTCCGTAGACGCCTCCTCCACCAACTGCAATATTTAATTGTCCTGTTCTAGCTAAATCAATCATCTTTGCTATTTTAAGTGGCACAATTTCTGCAAGCTGCTCGGTTGTAATACGATGTAAAATTGTCATTTCAGTTCCAAATGCGTGAAGTAATCTTTCCATCATTTTCGGACCTAAACCTGGTATAAAATCAAGTGGTACTTGATGAATATACGGTGGTCTCTCACGTTCAGCACTATTCAAATCAGATAGTTCCATTATTCGAGTCGCAACGCCTTTCACGATTTGTGAACTTCCACACGACCTGCAAATTGTATCCCCATCGTTTAACTGCTTACCACATTTAGCGCATACTGTTTGATGGTATTTGCCAAGCAATGGGTTTAACCCATAATTAGCTATTACGCCTCGCCCATCCTGTTCATGGAGTGCCATCTTTAATTCGGTAAAATTAGCTGCCTTTAATCGTAGTTTTTGATATTCACGTGCAATTTTGCCAAGCGAATGAGCATCCGAATTAGTCACAAATGTATACCGCTGAATTTCCCGTATATTTTTTACCATATTGGTATCAGAGCTTAAACCAAGTTCTATAGCATCTATAAGCTGTGGATCAAACACTTCAGTTAAACTGTGGTGAACGCCTCTTCCAAATAAACTTTTAAATGGTGTAAAAACATGCGCTGGAATAAAAAGACCCCCTAATTCTCGAACTTTTTGTTGTAGCGCTTGTCCATCACAATAAATACGCTGTGAACTTAAATGAATGTTTTTCATAAAGCCTCTCATCCAATTCGAAAAATCCTCCATCACTGCGATAGTAGGAAAATAAGCTAGCACATGAATTGGACCATGACAGTTGCTATCATAAATCTCAATTTCCGAGCCTGGAATAAGCGTAGTTTCTTGAAACCGAAGGCCCCCTTCCGATAACTCTTCTAGTTCACCGCGTTTTATCATCATCTCCATCTCAGCAAGTACTTCTGGCGAATGACAATCAATTATGCCGATTATATCAAGCCCTTTTTTTGCACTAGCCATCTCTAAAATTCGCGATAATGTTAAAGTTTTACTTCCCGTAATCTTCACTGCTCGCCCACTCATTGTTCGTCCAATGTGAATATGTAAATCCGTATAATAGTCCTGAAACATGTATACAGCTCCTTTTGTTCGATTATAAAATGAAAAAACCTTACATTGCTGCAAGGCGTTTTCATTATTTAAGATGGATGGTTTTGATTTGTACTATTATCAGTGTCGTATGAACCTGAACCTTGATTTGGTGTTGCCGCTGCATCATAAGCAACTAAAGTAACACCAATTTTCTTTTCTAGCTCATTAATTTTTTCAAGCTGTGTGTGATCTAATTGTGCAAATTTAATCTCTTCCATATTCGTCACGCATCCTTTCAAAAGTAACGTTCCCCGAATATCTCACAACTATACAAAAATTAAACCGCAAAAATCTTCTGAATTGTTTTGGTGACTTTGTTTTGGTGACCGGCATTAGCATAGACCCTAACAAAAGCATCAGACTTCCTATATCATAAAAATCCACTTCGCTTTCCGCGGGCACATTGTAAGCCGCAACCGTCGCTGCGCGCCGCTTGTTGCGTCTTACGTTACGTGCGTTCCCGCAGGAGTCTGCGTGGATTTTTACTTGGTTAACCATAAAATTCAATACTTACACAGTAAATTATTTGTGTGACTGGTGCTCCGCATATACACCTAACAAAAGCTTCAGACTTCCTATATCGCAAAAATCCACTTCGCTTTCCGGCGGGCACATTGTAAGCCGCAGGAGTGTGCGTGGATTTTTACTTGGTTATTTATAAATACCCTACTTGCAATGCTTTATGCAAATTGTATCAGAATTGTTTGAGTGACTGGCACTTATGTAGTTTTTGTGAATTGCTCGGATACATATGTTAAATACGGTTTGCCTGTCAGCGGATGTGTTTGAATATCGGCGTATACTCCAAAAACATCACGAAGCAGTTTAGGCGTTAACACTTCTTCTGGTGTGCCGTAATGAACAATACTACCTTGTTGTAAAACATAAATTTGATCACAGTACATAGCAGCCATATTCAAATCATGTAAGGCTGCGACAACAGTCAAATGCAATGTTTGAATTAAGTCCATTAATTGTAATTGATGCTGAATGTCTAAATGATTAGTAGGCTCATCTAAAATAAGCACTTGCGCCTGTTGTGCTAGTGCACGTGCAACCATCACTCTCTTTTTTTCTCCTCCAGAAAGGGAACTAAAGCTGCGTGTTTCTAAATGGGCAATACCCGTTTGAGACAATGCCTCTTTCACTATTTTAAAGTCTTCCTTATCGTCCATTTCAAAAAGCTTCTTATGTGGCGTTCTTCCCATGCTCACTAAATCTTTCACTTTAAAATCGAATAAAACAGGTGTCTCCTGACTAACAACGGCTAATTTTTTTGCAATCGCTCTACTTGATTGCTGAAAAATATCTTCCTCATTCAATAATACTGTTCCACTTTCTGGCTTTAATAACCGATACATATTTTTCAATAGTGTCGACTTTCCACTACCATTAGGACCAATTAAACCGACAAATTGGTTTTCCTTTATTTGAATGCTTACTTCTTTTAATATGCGCTGATCATGAATGGAGAATGATACATGCTTCGCCTCTAATGTCATACCTTTAATCTCCTTCACCAAATGAATAATTGTTACGGCGTAGTAGCCAAATGAAAAATGGACCGCCACAAAAGGCTGTAATGATTCCAATTGGCATTTCTTCTGGAGCTATTATCACGCGGGCAATCGCATCTGCCCAAACTAAGAAAATTCCTCCTAATAATGCGCTAATAGGGATAACATATTTATAATTAGACCCCACTATTAATCGCACGATATGTGGAATTATTAAACCAACAAACCCAATGGAGCCACTTACTGCAACGAGCACACCTGTTAGTAATGATACAAGTAGTATCAATTGAATTCGAAATTGTTGAAGATTAACACCTAATGTGACCGCCGCTTCTTCCCCAAGTAGTAATAAATTTAAATTTCGATAATATAGCCATAACAAACTAAAAACGATGAAAAAGATAATAGCTGGAATGAATAAATTACTCCATTTTGCGCCCGCAAGACTTCCAAGCATCCAATACATAACGGCTTTTATTCCGCCCTCTTCCTTAGACATCATTAACATAAAATTTGAAGTAGCAGATAATATAAACGATACAGCCATTCCTGCTAGCAGCAAACGGAAAATAGAAATACGTCCCCCTACACGTGACAAGAAAAATACCAACACAATTGCTATAAAGGAGCCTAGAAAAGCAGCTACTGAAAGGGCGTACATACCTAAAAATGAAAAAGCGCCTAAAATGATGACAGCCGTGGCACCAACTGTCGCACCTGAAGAAATACCTAAAATATATGGATCTGCAATAGAATTACGGACAAGTGCTTGCACAGCTGCTCCAGCAATAGCTAATCCTGCTCCAACAATGGCTGCAAGCATGACACGTGGGACACGTATTTGCCATATAATAATTTCTTGTGAGCGGCTCCAATCAGGCTCTATCGTATTTGAGAAAATAGGAATTTTCGAGAAAATAACCTTCCATACATGTAGCGGTGTAATTGACACTGAGCCAATCATAATAGCAACCGTCATTGAAGCAATCAGTACTAAAAGAAGGGTCAATGAAAATAGCATAAATTTTTTATTCATTTGCTTATTAACTCCTTATCAATCTTGATAAATACGAAGCAATAAAAAAGGGTATTCTACGCACGAATGCATAGAAATACCCTAGGTTAAACAAAGTTGGAGAAGTATCCATCAATTGTCCGTAATTGCTTGCATCCTCGTGGGCATTACAGGTATGAACTAATTGGCAGGTCTCCTGGCTTCGATTCAACGTTACTATGATTGCCTTCCCATTCTAAAAACAGTGGCTACTACATCATAGAACTCCTCGTTACAGTTGCGGGACAGCGTCGGACTTACACCGACTTCCCTTTTAAGTGGCACTTGTTAACAAGCGTCACACCATTAGTTTCTGAAATTTTAAAATTATGACGATTCTATCATACATAATTATCGTAGTCTATAGCTTCTTTCATCTAGGAATCAATCTTTCCTCTTTTCAACTTCATACAAATGGATTTTGCACAAAACCTAATCCATAATTTCTGCACATTTACTTGTTACATTAAAGACAAATAAATAGTAAGGAGGAAATTCATATGGTATTAAAAAGAAATTTTTTCCTAGGCTTTATAGCAGCAATGGCTTTACTAATATTATCAGCTTGCTCTGACGATGCAGCGAAGACGGACTCTGCTAATGGTGACGCAATGGACCATAGTGCAGAAACAGGCCATGGAGAAGAGATGAATCATTCAAGCTCGGGTGAAGTTCCATCCACTTTAAAAACTGCTAAAAACCCTAAATTCCCTGTAGGCAGTACTGCTATTATTAAGGAAGGACATATGTCTGGGATGGCAGGCGCCGAAGCAACGATTGTTGGGGCATATGATACAACTGCCTATATTATCTCCTATGAACCGACTACTGGTGGAAAGAAAATAGAAAATCATAAATGGGTAATACATGAGGAATTAATAGATCCAGGTGTTGCCCCATTGTCTCCAGGCACTGAAGTCAAAACAGATGCTGCACATATGAAAGGCATGGAAAATGCTACTGTTCGCATTGATGACGCAGTACAAACGACCGTTTATATGATTGATTTTCCATTAACAACTACTGGTGAAGAAATGAAAAATCATAAATGGGTTACAGATAGTGAACTAACGTCAAAATAAAAACGAAACACCCTCTGTCATCAGAGGGTGTTTGTAATTACTTTTTGTCAGCAAGCTTATGCCATTTATAGCCGATTCCCCACACTGTCTGTAAGTAATCATCCACAGGAAAGCCACTTTTCCTTAGTTTTTCCCGTAAATTGCGGACATGCGAATCAATTGTTCGGTCTTCAATAGTACCGTTATATCCCCAAACTGTATTAATTAAATGCTCTCTTGAGAAAACTTTATTTTGATATTCAAGAAACAGCGCTAACATCGAAAATTCTTTCGGCGTTAAAAGAATAGCTTCTTGTTGAAAAGACAATTCAATAGATTCTTTATTTAATCGTAGCCCTTCAAAAAAAATGAAAGTTTCTTCAGTTTTTGTTCTTCTTAATACAGCATGTATGCGTGCTACTAACTCTTCCTCGTCAAAAGGCTTTAAAATGTAGTCGTCTGCTCCCAAATTTAAGCCTTTTATAATATCAGCCTGTTCCGCTTTTGCTGTTAGCATAATGACAGGTACATCCCAAAACTTCCTTATTTCCTGACAAGCTTGCCAACCATCCATATCTGGCATCATAATATCTAACAGCACTAAATCTACATGATTTTCTTCTAAATAGTCTAAAGCATCTCTAACCGATGACATCGCTATGCAATGAAAAGAAGGCTCTAAATAAAGCGTTAGTAACTCCAGCATCCTTGGTTCATCGTCAATTAATAATAATGTTTTCATTTGTTCCTACCCCTTAAATAATAATTCAAAAGTAGTCCCTTTGTTTTCCTCACTAACAACGGTTACTTCTCCTCCGTGTGCATGGACAAGCTCTCTAACAATAGCTAGACCTAATCCCATACCTCCATGTGCACGTGCACGAGATTTTTCAACCCTATAAAAACGTTCAAAAATATAAGGTAATTCCTTCTTCGGAATCCCCTTTCCAGTATCTTTAACAATGATTTTTATTAAGTTATTTTGCCTTTTTACTATAAAGAAAGTAGAATCTCCTGAGGAACAATAAGTTAATGCATTATTTAACAGATTCAAAATAATTTGCTCTAGCCTTACTGAATCGGCCATTAATGTTAATCCCTTTTCACATTGAACAAACAAGTGTATCTCTTTTTCCTGAAAAGCAGGTCTTAGCTTTACTTCGATACTTGCCACTAATTCATCCAATTGAAGACGTTCTTTGTTAATTACAAATGCGTTTTCATCCATTTTTGCTAAATCAAATAAGTCTTTAATTAACGTTGAGAGCCGATTCATTTCTTCAATAATAATGCCTAAATATTTTTGGCGATCCTGCTCCGTTAAATCTCGCTTGTAAAGAATATCTGAATAGCCTTTTATAAAGGTAATAGGTGTTCTTAGCTCATGCGCAATACTTGCTAAAAACTCCTTTCTTTCCTCTCTTAAATGATTTAAATCATCGGATAACTGTTGTATGGCATTCGCAAGATCGCTTAATTCATCTTTGCCATTAGTCGAAAGGGCGACAGTAAAATCTCCTTTATTCATTTTCAACGTCGCTTCCTTCATAGCCATTAATGGTTGGGCTAATTTTCGAGATAACACAATAATGACGGCAATCGTCACCAATGCTGAAACGAGGCCGACAATTAGAAAATGTTTGTTTAATCGTTCCATTAACGCATGGATGGAATCTGTATTTTGAAACATAAACACATAGCCAACAGTCTTTTGCTGTTTAAGAATAGGACTAATCGTTGCAATATATTTTTCATCCTGCCAATTTTTCTCTAATACCTGACCACTATAAGGCACCCTACCCTTGAGCTTCTTTAAATAAACGTGTATTTCAGGGTGTGAAGATGAAGCAGTTAAAATTGTTCCAACATTATCTGTGATGACAACGTCTGTATTTTCTCTTGATTCCATTAATAATATATGTGATAACGTCTCCTCATCGAAATTTTGCTCTAATATCGTTCGATGTGAATTACCAGTTGTCTGCAAGTTTATTAATTCTTCTTCAACACGCGAGTTAGTCAAAGAAACATGTAAAAAAAACATCATAAATGTTTCTATACAAAACAATGTAATAAAAAAGATTATTCCAAGCTTTAATGAAAGTTTTTTCATGCCTTAACCACCTATATTTCAAAATGATAACGTGTAAGTGTGAAGATTTTATGCAGAAGAAAGATACTTTTATAAATATTATAAAATAAAGACTTCACGCCCACTAATTTTTCATCATCATATGGCATTTATATACGTAGCAATCATAAAGAAACGTGCCAGGCACCCACACAAATAGAGGTGTCAGGCACCCGCACAATTCTGAAAACTTCAAGATGTTTATAACTAAGTAAAAATTCACGTAGACTCCTGCGGGAACGCACGCAATGTAAGACACAACAGACGGCGCGACAGCGACGGTTGTGGCTTACATCGTGCCCGCGGAAAGCGTAGTGGATTTTTACGATTGAGGAGCCGGTATTATGCTAGGAATATAAACGAGGTGTCAGGCACCCACACAATTCTGAAAACTCCAAGATGTTTATACCTTAGTAAAAATCCATGTAGACTCCTGCGGGAACGCAATGTAAGACACAACAGGCGGCGCGACAGCGACGGTTGTGCCTTACATCGTGCCCGCGGAAAGCGTAGTGGATATTTACGATTGAGGAGCCGGTATTATGCTAGGAATATAAACGAGGTGTCAGGCACCCACACAATTCTGAAAACTTCAAGATGTTTATAACTTAGTAAAAATCCACGTAGACTCCTGCGGGAACGCACGCAATGTAAGACACAACAGTCGGTGCGACAGCGACGGTTGTGGCTTACATCGTGCCCGCGGAAAGCGTAGTGGATTTTTACGATTGAGAAGCCGCTGATACTTGGGTCTTTATAAAAAAGAGCCAATAAGTATGTCGTATACTTATTGGCATCTTTTTATTAAATATATTTTTTAACCCAGTCTAAGAAGTTTTCAATTACTGTATCAAGGAATTTCACAGTACCTTCATCTGTTAAATTGCCTTCAGCATCAAATTTCGTGTGTACAGCACCGATATAGACATCATTACCACTAAGTAATGGAGAATTAATTCCAGGTGAGAATAAAATATCACGTAAATGTAATTGTGCTTTAACAGTACCTAAATTCCCCATTGATGCACCCATCATGAACGATGGTTTGCCAACCATTACTTTGTCTACACGAGATAGCCAGTCAATAGCGTTCACCATAACCCCTGGCACAGTTCCATTATATTCTGGTGTTAACCAAAGTACCGCATCAGCCGCTTTTACTTTTGCTTTAAAATCTAATACTGTTTGTGGTGCTTCATTTTCGATATCTTGATCATACATTGGTAAATCGCGTAAGCTCAATACTTCTAGTTCAAGCTTTTCTGTATAACGTTTTTGAATAAATTTTGCTAATTGCATATTATAAGATTCTTTACGGATACTACCTACGATTGCTACTACTTTCATGTTGTTTCCTCCTAAATGGTTACTGCCATTAATATTTGTTAAGCTATTTTATTTTATACCGCCCTAATAATAGGTTGCAAATTCTTCAACTGGTTTACGATACCCACGTAAGCGGTGACTACTTTCCTTTTCCTTGCCAATTGTCATCATTAAGACAATCTCATGTGTTGCTGGTACATTGAATAATGCGCGCATTTGTTGTTGATCAAAGCCAATCATCGGACATGTATCCCAGCCACGATTTTTTGCTGCTAACATAAAGAGCATAGCTGAAAGTGATGCGTTACGAATCGCGTCCTCCTTCATAAACTCCTCACCACGTTCTTCGTAAAACTTCGCATTATCATCAATGAGACCTTCAAGCTCATAGTTTGTAATAATGCCTAGATCAACCATCCCTTGACTAATGTGAGCCGTTTGCTTGTATGCTTCCTTATCGCCTAGTACTAAAATAACTCCGGAAGCTGAATGTACTTTATATTGTCCATATGCAGCCTCGCGAACTCTCTCTTTCAATTCTTGATCTAACACAACGATATATTCTGTATGTTGCAAGTTGAATGCTGAAGGTGCAAGCTTGACGTCCTCTAAAATCGGTCGGATATCCTCCTCCGTCATTACAACACCGTCTATAAAATTATTTGCCGATCGACGTTTATCAATTAACTTTGTAAATTCCATGTTGGCGTACTCCAATCATCCATTATGCTTTAGTAAAATTGTGTTCCTTAATAATAAATGACACCTTACTCATATTCTTTTTCAAATGAAACCGTACTTCTTACAGTATCAATTGGACGAACAAGCCCTTCAATTTGTGCACGTTTAGGCTCTAAGAAAGGCGGTAATGATAGTTTTTCCCCCAATGTTTCATAGGGCTCATCACCCATAAAACCAGGGCCGTCTGTCGCCCATTCAAATAAGATTTGTGGTGCTACACGTGCATATAGCGATTCAAAGAAGTGACGGTTAACATAACCAGATGTATTGAAACCAAAGCCTTCTAATCGTTCTGTCCACTCATTTAAAACAGCACGATCTTCTACGCGAAATGCTGCGTGATGCACAGTACCAAAACCTTGACGAGCTGCTGGCAGGATTGTGTTATATTCCACAACAATTTGTGCACCGTTGCCTCCCTCTCCGACCTCAAATAAGTGGAAGTCTCCTTCAGCTGCAATTTCTGTGAAGAGCATTACTTTTTCTAGCATTTCTTTGAAATAGTCAAAATTCGCAACACGCACAAATATTGGACCTAATCCTGTAATAGCGTATTCTAGTGGGATAGGACCATCTTGCCAAGGTGTACCTGTAGCAACTCCTTTGTTGTTTTCATCAGAAATTAGTTGATACTGCTGATCGTCAAAATCAACAAATGATAATGTTTGCTTGCCGAATTGTTCTTTTATGCCTGTATGTTTGACATTTAAGCGCTCAAATCGTTTTACCCAGTATGCTAATGCTGCATCTGTTGGCACTCGGAATGATGTTTTAGAAATTTCGTTTGTTCCATGTACACCTTTTGGTATGTTTGGGAAGTCAAAGAATGTCATATCTGTTCCAGCACTACCCTTGTCATCTGCAAAAAATAAGTGATATGTTTGAATATCGTCCTGATTTACTGTTTTTTTAACTAAACGCATGCCTAGTACATACGTGAAAAATTTATAATTTTCTTCTGCGCTACTTGTAATAGCAGTTACATGGTGAATTCCTTTTAGATGATTCATATTAAGTTCCTCCTATTTATCTCGAATTCGAGATATATGTTTAAAAAAATTTATTTATTAATGGCATTAAGACCGACCTTTTTCAAAGCTACATTCATTGTTTCCAACTCCTGTTGGTCTAATACTTCAAAAATTTCATTGATCTTTTGTTCATGGAGTGGAAAAATTCTATCCATTAAGACCTGTCCCTCATCTGTTAACAATGCATAGGTAACACGACGATCTTTAGGACAAGCACGTCGACAAACAAAACCTTTTTGCTCCAGCTTATCAATAACGTACGTAATACTACTACTTGCAATTAAAATTTTCTTACCAATTACTTGAATTGGCTGCTCGCCATGGTGGTACAAAAAATCCAATACCCCAAATTCAGTCTGGTTTAAATCATATTGAAGCAAATCTTTTTTTGTTGCATCCTGAATTGATTGATAAGCACGGAACATAATCGTAAAAGCTTTTAAACACCGATTTTCTTCCTTCATAAGATGCCCTCTTTCTATTTACCTCGAAATTGAATATCTTTAATTCGAGATAATAATATCACAGATATTCCCTAACAGCAATCATTTTTATTTAAATTAATATTATTAAATACAAAAATCTTTTTCAAAAGCTAAAAGCCCCTATACAAATTAGTGTATAGGGAGCTTCTATTATTTCAATCGTTTAAATTCTTTTTCTGTTCCATCAGCAAACTCTACTTCTACCTCAATCGATTGATAGTCATCTGTAATATTAAACACTTTAATGACTTGGTCAATTACTTCATCATTCGATGTTGTAGAATCGAAAGTTAGTTGCTTAAATAATGGTTCTAACTTCGTATAAGCCTCATCACCTTGAATTTTTTCATTATTGCGGTCATCTTCCAATTTAGCCTCTATACCGTTCTTTTTATTTTCATATTCAACCTCATATGATTCTGTTGCTGAATAATCAACGTCCAATGAAAATTCTATAAAGTTAAAGGGCACTTGATCCGTTACATTTTCACCAGCCTGTTGATTAGTGTTTTCCTCTGTTGGAGCATTCGTAGGTACATCCTTTACCTCATCCTTATTACAGCCATAAAGTAATCCAGCTGCTACTGAGAATACTAATAACATTTTATAATTACGCATCATGTTCCACTCCTTTTCTGTTAGTATTCTTCCCTAAAAAATCATGAAATAAACGAAAAAAGATATCTCCTTAAATTAGGAGATACCCTTTTTCTCATCTATTTAGATGGAAGACCGTCAATCAATTCGTATTAATAGAAGTAATTACGACCAGTATTATTTTCATGAATAGCACGAGCTAAGCGAAGTGTTGAAACAGCTAAATCTGCATAACTTACTTTTTCAGTTGCATTAAAGTTGTTTTGTTGTGCATCGATTAAGCCCATTGCACTTGCTAATGCTACGTAACCTGCATATGCTGGATCAATAGAACCTGCATCAGCGAAGTTCAACTTGTAAATGTCGTTATGCTTTGCAGCACTTTCTAAACGTAGTACACGAATAAACCATTCTGCAAGCTCTTGACGAGTCAATGTCGCATCGACAGCAAATTCATCTGCTGGTTGTAAAACGCCCATTCTTACTGCTTGTTCAACTATTGCATATAACGGATGTTTAGGATCAATATTATTAAACGATTGATATGTTTCTTCTTCATTTCCATATCCATAGTAGCCATATGTCAATGATTTAAGAATAATTTTTAACGCTTCACCCTTCGTTATAGCTGTATCAGCATTAAAGCTTGCTGGATCTTTCACTTCCAACACATTTTGTGCTAACAAGTAGTTTAATTCCTCTGCAGCTGTTGGGTGAGAAATTTGCGGTTTATTATTTGAATCATCGGCACTACTTACCCATTTGCCTGTTAGTGCATCAATTTGATTATATATGCTGCCCTCATATGAAGGTGCATACACTAAATCATAGTGATTGCTATCTTCTTTATCCTGTTTAGTGTACTGTAACTTCAGCTTTAACGCATCGCTAAATGTTTCCTTTGCCTTATCAGCTGAGACTACCTTACTTACAGATGGCCAGTTATCAATTTTTTGTTGATTAATGTTTAATCCACGTAATGAACCGTCTGTACCGACGCTCACATAAATTTCATCACCAACAACAGGAATTCCGTTTACAATACGCGGGAATGAGAAGCCATATTGGTTGCTATAATTATCATATCCATAATCATCTAAAGGTTTTGCATAGTTATGGATATAGGACGGAGCCCACTCTTTTAAGTAGTCAATAGCCTTCGCCAACGCAGCATCTTTCGTAATCTTTTCTGCTTTTTTATCTGTCAGCATGAAATCTCTACTGATGTCATAGTATTGTGTAATTTCACCAGTTGCCTTATTAATTTCAAATGAAGCACCAGAACCACCATTCTCATACATGTACATGTAATTTACAGAGTAAAGTGTTTCACCATTTTCATTTTCTCTTTCATCAACCATATCAATTTGTAGTTTTGCCTTATCAGGGTCCACTTTTAAGAAGGATTTTGCAAATTCCTCTACTTCTTCAACCGTCATACCAGGTTTTCTCGGATTAAGTTGTTCTGAAGATAGCTTTTCAACACCTTTTACGCTTGGTGCTTTTGCCACGAAGCCATTCGCTGTTTGCCATTGTCCTGTTAATGCATGTACACCATAGAAGCTTGATGTTGGCATATACACTAGCTTCACTTCACGCTTATCAGATGGATAGTTATAGTCTAAATAATAACGTAACTCTACAGCAAAGTTATCACGAACTTGTGCTAGAACATCTGCCTCGCTCTTTTTCTGTTCTACGCCATCGAACGTTGCCTTTTTAGATACATTTGAATTGCGATATACTTGTACAACTTCTCCATTAGCAAGTACACCAATAAAAATTGTGTGGTTACTAAGCGTTACACCGTTATGTGTCGGTGCATATGAGAATGAATAAGTAATTGGCTCTGATAATGGGCGAGTGTAATTAAATCCATAATCAAAATCATTTTCTTGTAATTTATAGTTTGCTGTATTCGGGAATTTCTTTAAGAAATCCTGTGCAATTTTTTGTGCGTCATCCTTCGAATATTTAGCAGGATATAGCGCATCTGCCACATTAGCTGGCTGGTAATAGAAGCTTTCAAGCTCTAAATCATCACCCATAAAAGTAATACTACCATACACATCTTTACCATTTACTGTTTTTTGGAAACTCAAATCATAACGGATTGTTTTATCATCGTTATAGTAATGTCCACGCCCCGTATAAAAATCATTATCTGTTAAAAAATTGAACTTTTCTGGGAAAAGCTCACGGAATTTTTTTATAAGTGTACTTTTTGTTACCTTTGTTTCTGTTGAGGCTACTTGAATCTCTATTCTCTCTGGAGAATCCTTAACATTAGCAGAAGCTTGTGCCATTGGAGAAAGTACTCCGACAGAAAATGCAGTAGACGTTAGAATAATCCCCAATTTTTTAAATTTACCCAAAATATCCCTCCTAAAATACAATTTACCTAATTATATATTATATTCCCAAAATAGGAAATAGTATTTACAGATTATTTCCAATAAGAAGAAAATAGATTGGGTATACCATTATCCCTATCAATGTCATTTCTTCACCACATTAAAATTTGAGTCTATCAATAACCAATTTTGCGGGAACGGTAGCCCAAGCTTCCAGTAACCTATGCCTCTAAGCTTGTACTGCTTAATTAAATTAAATTTCGCTTGAATCGACCGTGCATCTTCAAACCAGACTATGTGCGCTCTTCCTTGCTCATCATAATATTCAAAGAAAGGTGCTTGTGCATTCCAATCATATTGGATAGCTGCATTATATTTTTTGGCAATCTCAATAGCCCTTTGCGGACTTACAGCCTCTGCATATGGACCTCCTTGTACAAACGGCAGTGTCCAATCATAGCCATATAAGTTTTGTCCAAGCAATATTTTACTTGGTGGTATTTCTGATACAGCATATTTGACAACGGCCTCAACTTCGCGAATTGGCGAAACAGCCATAGGTGGTCCAGCAGAATAGCCCCATTCATAGGTCATCAGCAATACGAAGTCCACAATCTCCCCATGTGCTTTATAATCATGTGCTTCAATCCATGGCCCTTTTTGATTCGCACTTGTTTTTGGGGCAAGTGCTGTCGAAACCGTATAACCCTCTGCATGGAACCGCTCCACTGCTCTTCTTAAAAAATTGTTATACGCTTCCCGCTGATCAGGGGGCAAATTTTCAAAGTCAAAATGGATATCTTTTATGCTTTCTAAACGCCTTGCTTCTTTAAGAATATTGTCAAAAAGTAAATCTTGCACTGCCGTACTTTGGAAAATATCTCTTGCAAGGTCGCCACTAAATTGAAAGTTCTCCAAATTCGATACAACCATTGCAACAGCTGCTCCTGAGTCTTTCGTAATTTCAGACACACCGTTTTTTGGAGGTTGCTTCAATGTCCCGTCTCTCCGTGCTTCATAGCTAAATAAGGCAAGATAAGTTAAATAAGGAGATGCTTCTCGGGCTGAATTTAATAATGCTTCACTAACGGCTGTCCCTCTTGGCTCTAAATATGCCAATGTTTCTGCTCTCGTTTTCGGTGCTGGTGGAATATAAAGACGCAAACCAACTGATAAAGTCTGGTTTGGATTTATGCCATTGACCTGTGCAAGTGTTAAATAATTAATCCCAAAGCGTTGCCCTATAGACCATAAACTATCCCCAGGCTGTACATAATAAAAGCTACCGACGATTGGAATTACAAGTGCTTGGCCAACAACTAATCGATTAGGGTCTGGAATTTGATTGGCATCTACTATACTTTGAACCGTTGTGCCATACGCATTTGCAATTCCATATAAGGACTCTCCTGCTCGTACAACATGTATTTGAATGCGATTTGCCTCCTTTTTACGTAATGAAACCATAGCCATAAAGCTTATGATATAAAATAAGAAAACATGTCACCTTGAAGCAATCACATCTGTAGCGCAATCAATTTTTAGTACAAATAATTATAGAAGACTTTTGCCGTTGATTTCCTTTCCAGGCGCTCCCTTTCCGCCCGTTGACGTGAAGTGCCAGGCACTCAAACAATTTCTTTGCTATGAATGTAGACTTCTGCGACAACAGCTCACGTGTGCCCGTGGAAATCGCCCCCACGCAATAGAAATCAGCCGCAGTAGTATCATTTTTTATCCTTTTCATGGTCATAAAGTGGAAATTTCTTTGCCAACATTATTCGTTGATTTTCTTTCCAGGCGCTCCCTTTCCGACCGTAGCGAATATCAACAGCAGTTAGATGAAAAAAGGCGAAAAAACCTCTCAATTTTAATGAGAGGTTTTTGTATTTTATTTATGCGCATTGGACGTAATCATTTCAAATAACAATGGCACATTCGTACTGCGTTGCAAAGAATTACATTCCTTTGTTAAGTACGCCCAACTTTCTTTCATTTTTTCTCGGTAAGATAGTGCTGTATCTACATGCAGAAATTCCAAAAGATACTCTTTAATAGAGCCCGATAAGTTTTCCATAAATTCATCTGCTTTTAGCACTTTTTCCGTGGCGACTTCATTGCGCTCATTCCATAATACGTGCTCTAAATTCGTAGCAAAATAAAACAACTGATAAGGTACTTTTAATCGATCAATACTAAAATGGTCATTTGCAAGCAAAATCTTAACGTTATTAGCCTTCATTTCATTGCGCTGTTCAATTTGCTCTTTACGTCTCTCTGTTTTTACAAAAATGGCGTCCTCAGTATAATAGAGATTCTGTTCAATATCTGCATTGATTTTGACAAACTCTGGAGCGATAAAACAACCATCTGCATCCGTAATATGAATGACTGCCGATAAATCTTTCGCTAAAAACTTATACTTTTCTAGATAATTATGAATGACTCGGCTGACACTATTTTTAATATTGGGGATTCGCTTTTTCGCATCCCATTTCGTCAAAATATCCTCACGTTGCACATCAAAGCGGATGGTCGAATCGGCAAAATGCTCATCTAAAAAATCCTCTAAAATTATTTGCTCTGTTTGTCCTTCTACAATCACTAAAAGCACTTTTTTAGTCATGTTGCACACCAGCTTTTCTAAAAGCACGTTTAATTTTGAACGTTTTCGTTTCTTTATAAACCTCTTCATCCTGTCCACCTAGCTGTATAGCGCGTAAATAGACATCTCGTGCATTATTGACCTCTTTAATACCTTTTAGCTGCATATATCGGTAATTCTCATTCGTTGTTGTAAACCATAAGTTTTTAATGGCAAGCACCTCTAACACACGTAAATTGTGGGACGTAAAAATAAGTTGCCCTTTTCCGCCCTCATCAATCACTGTTAACAACTCGCCTAACAAATATTCAAAAACGCCAGAATCTAATTCATCGATCACAACACAAGCAGTTGGATTATTGTAAACAGCTATTAGTACACTAAGCACAGAAATAATTTTTAAAATCCCTTCTGATTCTGTTCGCAATGGCAATTCCCGATCACCCCGTTGCGATAGAAACTCAAATCGGATTCCCTTTTCACCATTATCTAATAATTGCTCTGTAATGACATGAATCTTAATAGTGAGTCCAGGAATAATAGTCGATAATACTTGATTGCTTTGCTCTATCACTTCACATAATACATTGAAAGCATTTTTAGGCAGTAATGCTGGCCCTTTCAAATCATATGGAATGGAGCCACGCGTTTTTTCAAGATGGATACTAAAGGGCATACTGCGTTCTTCAAATAAAGGCGCGATATTTTGATTGTTGATAACATGTAAATCTCGATTAAAATCAATCGCTAAATTATGAAGCAACTGCATTTCTAATTCTGACAGCTTTTCTTGTAGCAATGGCTTTAAATCTTTATGGAAGATAAATGACATATATTGTTTTCGCGCTAGTTGTTGAATAACAAGCGTTTTTATACGCATTTTTTCACTCATATCTCGTAAAAAGCTTTTTCGAATTTGAACGTCCTCATCTGAGACACTTACTAAAACTTTTGATCGTTTTCCTTTTTCATCTTCTCTATATGTGAGTCGCTCTGCAATAATATATAGCCGTTTTTCATCCTCACGCAATGTTACATAGTAGTTCACAAAAAATGTACCAAATTGATTGTCCACTAGAAATTCAAAATCAATAGTAGCAGTGTTTTCTCCTGCCATGATTAAACGCTTGTCTTGTAATGGTAATTTCACTTCAGCAATCCAACCAGAAATAATCGTCTTTAATAAGCTAAATGCATCAACAATCGTCGTTTTCCCAGAACCGTTTTGCCCATACACGCCAACAACATTCGCTTTCATAAGCGAAGCAAAATCCACTGCTAATGTTAGCTCACCATTTCGTACATTCCTTAAGTTTTGTACCTTTATTTTCTTAATTTTTATAATAGCCATCGAAACACCCTTTAAGTCTTTTCTTCTTATTATAATGAATATCGTTATATTTTATAACAATTTAAAATTTAATATCCTATACTTGTTTTTATATTGAGCCATTTGCCTATGACAAATACATTACGGGACATATGTTAGAGAAGAAAAATGAAGAAAGGTGTGTTTCATTGGTCAATCCTAGATTAGCTCCCGAAGATTTTAATCAACAGTTCCGACCCGGTATGAAAATATGGGTTACGCTCCCTACTGGCACATATTCAGGCACATTGATTCGAACATTTGGAAAAGACGGAAGAACAGCCGAAATTCAATTAGATTCTGGTCAAGTCATAACAGTTGATGTTAGCCAAATTACAGCAGCAGGGACAGGTTACCCTCCTGGTGGTGGCTCATATCCACCACCGTATCCACCTCCATACCCTCCACCATATCCGCAACCATATCCACCTCAACCGTACCCACCACAGCCATATCCACCACGTCCTTATCCGCCACAACCATATCCACCACGTCCATACCCACAACCGTTCCCGCCTATGCCATACCCTGGTGGACAATACCCTGGTGGTCAATTACCTGGTCTCCCACCCATACTACCTCCAGGCCTTCCCAACATTTTACCTGGCATCTTTGGTAACCCGAGATAATAAAAAAGGCTTTCCATAAGTTCAGTTATGAACGAGTGGAAAACCTTTTTTTATTTTCTTTTACACAAAGTATACACAACTTTTTTCAAACAATTGTAATAATATTTGTCTATAATAACATTTAGTAATTTTAAAAGTTGGTTACTAGAAACAAATTATACTATTATTAGTGTATTTTCTATTAATAATATGCCAGAACCTCGTTAATCCCTGTTATAAAAACACTATATTTTTAATTCGCACCTCGAAATTTCACAGTTGAAATAGTAGGATTTTTGGGTTGTGAATCGTATTTTTTGGCAGTATAGTTGTTTATGGTTAGGGGATGAATGGATTATTTTACTAACAATGAAATAATGATAAAAAGTATAGGAATGTACTTCTATATATGAAATTATCATGACGGTCAATTGTAACATTGTACTATTCCCATTACATTTGGCTTTCTCATTATCGGCCGTCCCTTTTTCACTTGAAATATGTTTTTTACAATTTTAGGAGGAAGAGTATGAAGAAAAGTAAGAAGCAGCAAATGTCAATTAGCAAGAAATTAACTTTCACAATGGTTAGTATTTTATTGCTATTTGGATTAGTTACTATGGGATTTTCCTATTATATAGTGAAAAACAGTAACTTAAAAGATATGGATGAATCCCTCTATGATAAAGGCATGATTTTATCAAAGACAATAGATCAAAAAGCATTGAAATCTGCACTGCAACAACCAAATGCTAATAATAATGATGTCGTTCGTTTAACAGAAGAAATGGATGCCATCAATGATAAATCAGATATTATTACCAATCTCTTTCTTATTACAGTAGATGGTGAAAATATTAATGCACCGGTTTTATCCTCAAGTGTTCTTGAAGTTGGGGCAGAATATAACCAAGATATGATCGCCATGGGTCTCTCTCCAGATTTCCTTGCAAGAATAAAAGAAGTTTTTGAAACAAAAGAGGCAACTGCTACAGAGATCTATAAAGATGAGTTTGGAAGCTATAAAACAGGGCTTACTCCGATATTAGATGACGATGGTTCAATGTTAGCTGCGTATGCCATTGACTATGATGTATCGATGGTAACTGCTAAAGCACTTTCGGAAGCAATGTGGGTTCTGTTAATTACTGTTTTATTCCTTATTGGGTCTTCCATCGTCGTTTACTCACTATTAAAAAAGAAGCTAACGCCTATCCAACAGCTATCCTTACAATCTAAAAAAGTTGCTGAAGGTAACTTGGAGCTAGAACCTTTACCTGTTCAATCAAATGATGAAATTGGCGTGCTAACAAATAATTTTAATGTAATGATTGGAAGTTTACAAACAGTCATTCAAAGCGCAACAAATGTTTCTTCACGTGTTTCAAATACTGCACAAGTTTTATCAAGTAATATGCAGGAAGCAACGGATTCTTATAATAGTGTAGCTTCATCGATGCAAGAAATAGCAAGTGTTGCGGATTTACAAGTTCAAAAGGCAAAAGAAAGTTCAGTTACGATTGAGGAAATGAGCATTGGTATTCAACGTATTGCCATGACATCTAATCAGATTTCTGAATCCTCTATTCTTGCATCTGAGGAAGCGGAAAAAGGTAACGATTCAACGAACAAATCTGTCGCTCAAATGAATGCAATTAGTAAAGCTGTAAATCAATCGGCATCATCTGTCAAAATGCTAGGTGAACACTCAAATAAAATCCAAGAGATCGTTGGTATTATTACAGGTATCGCTTCCCAAACAAATTTACTTGCATTAAATGCGGCGATAGAGGCTGCTCGTGCAGGTGAAGCAGGAAGTGGTTTTGCTGTAGTCGCTGACGAGGTGCGCAAGTTGGCAGAGCAATCAGAGGCATCAGCAAGAGAAATTTCTACGCTAATCTCGCGTATTCAACACGATACTAATGAATCAGTAAATGTCATGATACATGCGGTAGAGGAAGTGGACAATGGCTTAATAATGATCAATGATTCCGAAAAATCATTTGGCCAAATTTTAACTTCAATACATCATGTTACTGGTCAGATTCAAGAATTATCGGCTACTATTGAGGAAATGGCAGCTGGTATGGAAGAGGTTACATCAGCTGTTCAAGATATGGAACAATTCTCTGAAAATTCTAGAAACAATACAAGCACAGTAGCCGAAACATCTGCTACTCAGCTCAACACAGTGCAAAGAGTTTCAGAAGAAGCACAAGTATTAACAGATTTATCAGATGAATTATTAACTGTTGTAAAGACTTTTATTGTGAAATGATGTACTAAAAAAACCTTATAGCTTTATTAATCTCGTCGATGCTACAGCATCGGCGAGCCATTTATTCATGTCATTTCCTAGCAATAATATTTACTTCTAGTTGCACTAATTGGGCACTGCCCCTCTACTTTCAAAAATAGGAGTTGTGATGATTGAATAAAGAACTTAATTTACTTACGGCAGATTATCAAACGAACTATAATGAGCAACAAACCCTACCAGCTCATTGTACGCAATTGTTAACTGAAGCAGATAAAGTAGTTTATCAAGCTTTAAATCAAACAAAAGCCTTTTATGCGAAAGATCAAACAATACCTGAAGTATTTTATCAAGCTGTAGAACAGTTTGCTGATAGAATTGCATTATCATTTAATGGTGGCTCAATGACCTATCGTCAGCTCAATGAACGATCCAATCAAATCGCTCATATGCTGCGAGACAAAGGTTTGCAAAAAGGCGACAAAGTGGCGATTGTTATGGAACGTAGTCAGGAAACTGTTATTAGTTTACTTGGTGTTTTAAAAGCAGGTGGTATATATGTACCGATTGATCCTAGCTATCCTAAAGAGCGTTGTCATTACTTGTTAAATGATACAGGTGCGACATTTATATTAATAAAAGAAGAACATACTCAATTACTTAATGATTTACTACATAACGATTCCCAAACTCGTATAGTGTTTACACTTAATCGGATGGAAATCACATTTTCAAAAAACAATATCCATATCGATCTCAGCCCTGCTGATTTAGCCTATATTATTTATACATCAGGCTCGACAGGCAAGCCAAAAGGCGTAATGCTTAAGCATGAATCTGTGATCAACTTAATTACTGACAATCAAAGAATCTACCAAGCAAGTAAATATGATGTCTTTTCACAATTTATCTCCTATAGTTTTGATCCATCCGTCACTGAAACATTTACTGCTTTTTTCTCTGGCGCACGATTACATATGCTCACAAGTATTGAACGCGTATCAATAGAGGCATTTGCTGAAATGATTGAGCGTGAAAAAGTAACAACAGCCACAATTCCAAATGCATTCTTTACGCAGCTAGCTACTCACCTCTCTATTGAACACCATGATAAATTATCGTCTCTTAAATATTTATCTGTAGGTGGAGAAGCCCTTATGCCTGCTGTTATACAAAAGTGGCATGAAAAATTCGGAACAACAACTGAAATTATTAATGTATATGGGCCAACAGAATGTACAGTGCTGTCCTCCTACCATAAAGTGAAGGATACTGTAATTGATAATCAATCAAGCATTCCTATTGGTAAGCCTATCGCCAATTACGAAATGTATATTATTAATAATGATGGTCAGCTTTGCCCTGTCAATGAAGCAGGGGAACTTTACATAGCTGGTGCTGGTCTAGCTGCTGGCTATTTAAATCAACCGGAAAAAACTGCTGAAGCGTTTGTCCCACATATATTATCAAATGAACCTGGAAGATTAATGTATCGAACAGGTGATTTAGTTCGTTTATTACCGAGCGGTGTAATTGAATTTGTAGGACGCAAAGATTCTCAAATTAAAGTTAGAGGGTTCCGAATTGAGTTAGGCGAAATTGAAACGGTATTAAGTAATCACCCAAGCATTCAAGAAGGCGTGATACTTGCAAAGAAAATGGACGATGGAAATAATAGCTTGTTTGCCTACTACACTTTAATTGGCGGTAGTAAGGAAGAACAAACAGCAATTAGACAGTATTTAGCAGGTCATTTACCAGACTATATGGTGCCTGAACGATTAATTGAAGTGCAGGAAATGCCCTTGTCCCCTACTGGAAAAATCGACCGAAAGCAATTAGCTGCTATTGAGGTAACAGCACCTTTACCAAGTCATTATGACGCACCAGAGAACCCAATACAGAAGCTACTAGCCTCTGCATGGCAACATGTACTCGGTATTGAACGTGTCGGTATTCATGATAATTTCTTTCATATCGGTGGGCATTCATTAAAAGTACTTGAAATTTTAGTCCAAGTGAAAAAGCATATTCCGTTTTTAAAAATACAAGACTTTTTCCAATATCAAACGATTGCCGAACTAGATCATTATATTTGTAACTATCAACCAGAAACGAATGACACACCACAACAACATGTAGATTTAGTTCGTAAAGATTTAATGGAGCCAAGCCGTCTTTCCGGTGCGCAAACACCAAGACCTCTAGCTATGAATGCTGTGCTGTTAACCGGTGCAACAGGCTATTTAGGAAGTCATATTTTAAATGAGCTTTTAAATAATACAAATACTCATATTTACTGCTTAATTAGACAAAGCGCACACACAACACTTGATGAAAAACTTAAAGAGAGCATGGCTTTTTATTTCGGTGAAGACATTGTGGCAATGCTACATAATCGAGTGACTGTCATCCAAGGTGATTTGAGTAAAGAAAAACTTAATTTATCAAGTAAAGATTACGTTACACTTACTGAAGAAATTGATGCAATTATTCATTGTGGTGCAGATGTAAGACATTTCGGGGCTGCCACTCATTTTAATGATGTCAATGTTGAAGGGACTAGATACTTGCTCGAGCTTGCTAAAAGTAAAGCAGGTGTGCATTTCCACTATGTTTCAACAATTGGTATTCCTGAAGAACTTGCGGCAACACAATGGGGAGAAAAGCAAGCACTGGGTGAATTTGATTACGATGTTTCACTTACAAATGTTTATACCCAAAGTAAGTTAGAGGCTGAAAATCTTGTTAAAAATGCCGTGAACGATAAAATTCCTGTTTCAATTTATCGTGTTGGCAATTTAACATGCCATTCCCAAACAGGAAAATTCCAGCGCAACATAGATGATAATGCATTTTACCGAATGATGAAATCGATGCTCCATTTAGGAAAAACACCGACAGCTAATTGGCATGTTGATTTTACGCCAATCAATTATGCGAGCCAGGCACTTATAACATTAGCCCGTCAACCAAAATCCAATGGACACATTTTCCACCTATGTAACCCTGTACCCCTAGCCTATCTTGATTTTATTGAAGCAATAAAGGACATGGGATATGAGTTAGATATAGTTTCGGCAAATGAATATGAAGATTGGCTTTTAAATTCGGAGCATCCTAAAGCATTACAAGAATATTTATCATTAGCAATTGCACAACTTGAAGGTGATGGCGCAAGCGATTCACCATTTATATTTAATAGTGAAAAAACACAGGAATTTTTAGTGAACTCGGGTATTGCATGTGCAGAACCAAATTCAGCCTTTATCCGCACGATGATTACGTATGGTATCGAATTAGGTTATTTCCCTGAACCTAAACCAGTTGCAGTTCGATAATGTTGAGAGTCAATGGCGTACAAGTATTTGCACTCCCCATTGGACCACCATTAACAACATTTGAATGGGCGAAGTATTATGCGCAACTGCCTCCTGATGAGCAAATCAGGATATTGCAATACCAACAGTGGCATGACCGACAACGAGCCTTATTAGGAAGCATTATTTCCAGATGGGCAATTCAGCAATTGACTGCTACACAAGAGGTACAGATTGTTAGAAACAAATATGGTCGGCCTTATGTTATAGGAGATGTTGGTTGGAGAGGTGATTTTAATCTTTCCCATTCAGGAGATTGGCTTGTCATAGCAGTAACGGAAAATGGTCATGTCGGTATTGATGTGGAGGAAATTAAGCCTGTTACGATAGATGTTATGCACTATGCCATGACAGAGAATGAAATAACTAGCATTGACGAAATTGTAGAACCGCTACGATTAAAAAAATTTTATGAACTGTGGACATTAAAGGAAGCTCTCTTTAAAACTGCCTTATGTCCACAGCCATCACCACACTTAATCGATACGACGGATGAAATTCAAAACATTTCTACACAGCTTATTTATCTTGATGAACGACACCCTGTATCCATCTGCTGGGATCGCACATCACATATAAATTTAACCTTTTTGAATAGACATCAGCTTCTATAACTTTGCTCAGCGTATGGCAAAAGGCATCAAAAACTTGATGCCTTTTGTCTTTTTTATGAAGATAGATGAGGTGCCAGGCACTCAAACAATTTCCTTGCATTTTTTTGAAACGCTAAGGAAAAATCCACCTAGACTCCTGCGGGCACAGCACGAGTTGTAAGACGCAACAAGCCGCGCGTCAGCGAGGGTTGTGGCTTACATCGTGCCCGCGGAAAGCGTAGTGGATTTTTCCGATTTAGGAGTCGATACTGTACTAGGTACGGATGCGCAGTGCCAGGCACTCAAATAATTTCCTTGCATTTTTTTGAAACGCTAAGGAAAAATCCACCTAGACTCCTGCGGGCACAGCACGAGTTGTAAGACGCAACAAGCCGCGCGTCAGCGA
>NZ_JBIWDT010000010.1:61872-85610 GCF_044762185.1 Lysinibacillus sp. NPDC097162
ACCTGCGGGCACAGCACGAGTTGTAAGACGCAACAAGCCGCGCGTCAGCGAGGGTTGCGGCTTACGTCGTGCCCGCGGAAAGCGTAGTGGATTTTTCCCATTTAGGAGTCGATACTGTACTAGGTACGGATGCGCAGTGTCAGGCACTCAAACAATTTCCTTGCATTTTTTTGAAACACTAAGGAAAATCCACGTAGACTCCTGCGGGCACAGCACGAGTTGTAAGACGCAACAAGCCGCGCGTCAGCGAGGGTTGCGGCTTACGTCGTGCCCGCGGAAAGCGTAGTGGATTTTTACGATTTAGGAGCCGCTCCTATGCAAGCTAAGTGCCAGGCACTCAATCAACGTTTCCCTTTCAAAAAACTATCTCCATTATTTAAACAAATCTGGGTACATTTCTTTTGCTAGGGCTTCCATTCCATCTATCGTGTTGTAACCATATCCGAACATATAATTGTAATCTACAATATACATCTGCTTATTTTTTATAGCTTTCATACTAGATAGTTTCGGATTCGCATAAATTTCTTCCCTTACTTTTGTAAGATCAGAACCATCCCAGTTTGGAATAATTAAAACATCTGGATCTGCGGCAATTAACGTTTCAATGCTAACATCACCTGTCTCATCCTTGAAAATATTATCTAATTTCACCATTTTGAATGCATCGTTAAAAAACGTTTCATCGTGTGCTGGATAAACAAAAAGCTCTTTTGGATCGTTCGTATGCAAATAAGCAAACGTTTTTTCGTCTTTAATGCTTTCTAATTTCGAAGAAATATCTTGTTGTCTATCTTTTAATTCTTTAATAAAGCTCGCTGCTTTGTCTTGAACATTAAAAATTTCACCGATGTTTTCAATATCGTTATAAATTGAATCATACGTACCACCTGTCACTGACGATTCTAATACATATGTTTTGACACCTAATTCATTAAGTGAATCAACCGTACCTACTCCCCATTCAGCATTATCAAATAAGCCACCTCGACCAAAAACTAAATCTGGATTAGTACCTAATGTAACTTCTTTTCCTACGTACTCATCACTTAAAATATTTAACTTTGAATACTCATTTTCTACAGCTTTATCAACTGCTCCGAAGTTTGCACCAACACCAACAATTTTATCACCTAAGCCTAAATGCAATAATAATTCTGCAGCTGGTCGCGTGTTGGCCATGATTCTTTCAGGTGCCTTATCGAATACTTGATCTTTCTTTTCCCAAGTAGAACCACCCTCTGCCTTTGAATAGTTTGTAATTGTCAGTGGATAATGCTCTGTTGCTTCGGATTCCTCAGTTGTATTTTTTGTAGTGTTACCACAAGCTGTTAACATAAATATAGCTGCTAAACCAATTCCTAATAATAGTTTATTCTTCATTGTGATCCTCCTAAAGACCATATGCAAATCCTAATCCCTTCGTCACAGGATTAATAAATGTTTGGCATTTTATTTGATATAAAGCTTCAATTGTATCTGGTATTAGTACTTCTTCTGGGGTACCATGTGCATAAATTTCCCCATCCTTTACCGCATAAAGATAATCGCAGTACTGTGCTGCCATCTCTAAATCATGGAGCGCTGCTAGTACACCAATGTTTAAATCCTTTACACAAGATAAAATTTCAATTTGATAGCGAATATCTAAATGATTTGTCGGTTCATCTAAAATCATAAATTTAGGCTGTTGCGCAATTGTTCTTGCTAAAATCACACGTTGTTTTTCACCACCAGACAATGATAGAAAACTACGATTTTTATAATCTAGTAAGTTCGTTCGCATTAACGCTTCCTCTACAATATCAAAATCCTGTTGTGTGTCAGACTCTAGCATTTTTTTATGTGGTGTTCTGCCTAACAGCACCATTTGCTGAACCGTTAAATCAAAGTGCATTTCATTGAACTGACCAACTACACCTAAGTGCTTTGAAATCTTTTTCTCTGAGCTTTTTAAAACATCTAGATTATCTAAAAATACCATTCCCTTCTGCGGAACAAGGCTTTTATATATACTTTTTAATAAAGTTGATTTTCCGCATCCGTTTGGTCCGATTAAGCCCACAAATTGTTGCTTTTTAACTTGTATAGATATATTTTTAACAATTTCCTTTTTGCCGATCTTAACTTCCATTTCCTGTGCAACTAATTCCATTTTTCTACCCTCCGAAGTTGTAACCTTTTTTTACAATCATATAGATAAATAATGGTGATCCAATAACAGAAGTAATGATCCCAATAGGTAATTCAACATTTTGAATTAAAGTTCTGGACAAAACATCTGCCCAAATCATAAATAGTCCTCCTAAAAGTAATGTACCTAGCATTAATCGTTTATGATCTGCACCAAATATTCCTCTTGTAATATGAGGAATAATTAATCCTACGAAGCCTATCATGCCTGCGTAGGCAACCATTGTGCCTGTTATAAGTGAAGTAAGAATCATATATAATTTTCGGTATGCGCTTAAATTGATACCTAACGTTATAGCTGATTCATCGCCTAATAGCATTGTATTTAACACACGATACTGGAAAAGGAACAGTGTGGCTCCCAGTACAATAACAATCGCTAATATCGGTGTTTTATCCCAGCTTGCAGAGGCTAAACTTCCCATTGACCAAAAAGTAACTGTCTTAATACCTTCCGCATTATTTGCAAAAAAGATAATAAGGCTTGAGAAAGAGCTACATAAAGCTCCTATGACAACACCTGATAATACAAGTTTTATTGACGTTGCCTTCCCACCAATACTCGATAATATAAGCACTGCCATTGATGTAATCATTGCTCCCGCAAATGCTCCGAAAGCTACACCAAACTGTGATAACAGTGCACTGCTGCCAAACCCTACTAAAATCGCAAATGTCGCTCCTAATGAAGCTCCTGAAGATATACCAAGTATGTATGGATCAGCAAGTGGATTTTGTACGACTGCTTGCATAACAGTCCCACATAAAGCAAGTCCTATGCCAATTAGTAAGGCAAAAATCACCCGAGGCATTCTCACCTGTAAAATGATATTCAAAAAGGATTCACTGTCCACATTTTCAAGCGATCCAAATTTGCCATTGGACATTGCGTGCAATAGAATGCTCATTGTTTGCTTGAAGGGTATGCTGACTTGCCCAATTGATACAGAATAAACGGCAGATATAAATATGGCACCTATTAAAAGTAGGATAATCACATAATAAATATTGCCCATGCCTATTCTGCTAACATCCTGTTTATCCAAAATTTCACCTCTATCTAAAATCTTAATTGATAATGATTTTCATTTTCAATTACTATAATAATTTATAATATAGTGAAAAACAACAAAAATATTAAGACTGCTATAATTTTCCTTGCTAAAAAGCCCCATTGCATTCACACTAACAGCAAAGAAGTTTTAATTTTTACCTACTTAGGGTTAGTTTATAAAATATTAAATAAGGAGATTAACAATGAGCAACATTACCTTTGACCATATCGAAAAAATTGGCCATATCATATATGAAGATGAAGTTTGTCAGCATGTTCATTATCCAGAGATGCTGAGTCGTTATGATAGTAATTTTATTCTATTTAAAACGATGCCCTCATTAACTACATTTAAAGAAACGGCAAGGATGCTACGTACCTTTCATCAAAAATATAATCAAAAGCACTTAAAATTTATTTTTCCATCTAACGAGAAGATTACCGCCGATATTCTCAGTTATTTAACTGAAGAAAACTATGATATTGGTTTTTTAGAATTATATACTATTGAGCCAAGCCAATTTGCAACAAGCGTGCATCGACATGTTGATGTTCAGCCAGTGACAGAAGACAATTTAGAGGTATTTTTAAAACTACAGTATGAAGAGGATTTGAAATATGGCGAAACTTTTGCCACGGAAAAAAAAGCATTACTACAACGTCGTTTCCATGATTCTCACAAACATCAGCTCCTAGCCTACTATGACGGTATCCCAGTTGGTTCTACGGAGCTTATCGAGGAAGTTACAACAGTTGAAATTGATAACTTATTTGTACTTGAAGCCTTTCAACGTAAAGGGATAGGTACGCAACTTCAGCAATATGTCATGCAGAAATTTCATCATAAAATAGTTATTTTAGTAGCTGATGGCGAAGATACACCGAGAGACATGTACCAGAAACAAAACTATGTATATCAAGGTTTCCAATATGAAGTTTTAAAGGTTGAAGGAGATTAAACAGCTAGGGTCATAAAAAAGGCACTTAATTCAGCCCTTCGCATTTTCCATAACACTACTTAAACCTTCCCTCTTTAATATGAAATGCTGCTAATAATCCGCACACAAAAAGAAGCTACTCAAAAGTTTGCACAACTAATGAGAAGCTTCCATTTTAACCCTTCAACCATTCAAACAGACAGATGTTTACTTTTAACTGAGAAAATTGGTCAAGATTTAGAGTCTGATTGTGTTTCAATCATTTCTTTTGGAACTGCACGGTAAACCGTAAATGACAAAATAATCGCTAATATCGTTATTACAAAAGCAATAAGATACACAAGTTCTACACCAGCAACCATAGCTTGGCTAATTGTAGCCGGATCACTCGGATTGGTCGCATTTGTTAAAAAGTGATTTTGTCTGGCATTCATAATACTAATAAAAACAGCAACACCAATTGCACCTGCAACAGGCTGCAAAGTTGTCATGACCGCAGTGCCGTGTGGATATAAAGATTTAGGTAATTGGTTTAAACCATTTGTCTGCGCAGGCATCATAATCGCAGAAACACTAAGCATTAATAAAATATAGCATAATACGATTATCCAAATAGGTGTTTCAGCTGTTAACCTACTTAACGTAAAGACTGTACCACTTAATACAAGTGTTGCAGGAATCATCAATACACGGGGGCCAAATTTATCGAACAATTGCCCCATGAATGGAGACATAAGTCCATTTAGCAAGCTCCCAGGTAGTAGAACGAGTCCTGCTGCTGCTGCAGTCAAGGCTAATGGACCTTGCATAAATATTGGTAAAATGATTTCCGATGCAAACATCGCCATAATAATAATTAAAAACATTAATACTGCGTGTGTATACATTGGATATTTAAATACTCGTAAATTCATTACAGGCTCTTTCAGCTTAAACTGTCTTAAAGAGAATAATACAACACCAATGATTCCGATAATAATCGTCACAAATACACTTGGGCTAAGGAAACCTTTTTCTCCAGCAGCACTAAACCCGTAAATAATTGACCCGAAGCCAATCGTTGAAAAGATTATAGACAGAACATCAATTTTCGGTTTTGTGACCTCCGAAATATTTGTTAAATATTTAGAAGCAAAAACAATTGAAAATAAGGCGAAAGGAATAACAATAATAAATAAATAGCGCCAGCCTAAATATTCAACAATAACACCTGATAAAGTCGGTCCGATTGCCGGTGCAAACGTAAAAATCAAACCTACTATCCCCATTATTTTCCCGCGATTTTCCGGTGGATATAATAATAAAAAGACATTAAAAATAATCGGCATCAATAGCCCTGTTCCAATTGCTTGGATTAATCGACCTACTAATAAAACGGGAAAGCTAGGCGCAATTGCACAAATGATTGTTCCAATTGTGAAAGTGACCATAACACCAATGAACAATTGCCTTGTTGTAAACCACTGTAACATCAAGGCGGAAATTGGAATAACTATCCCCATTACAAGCATAAATCCTGTTGCCATCCACTGAACAGTTGGCAAAGTAATGTGGAACTCATGCATTAATGTCGTTAATGCAATGTTTAACAATGTTTCGTTTAAAACTGCAAAAAAAGCACCAATAATTAACGACAGCATAATCGGTAATGTTTTAACGTTAGGATCTTGTGATAGGAATTCATATTTTATAGATTGATTTTGTTCCATTTAATTACTCCTTACTAGCATGTATTTTTTGGTGAACTTTTCTTTTTTAAAAATATTCCGTTATCGAGCAGAACATTGGATTAAGAATTGCTCCCTTCTTAGTTAATATCAAACTAACCTAGGATTGAATAAACAACAAAATGATATCCAAAACCAATCTTACCCAAATCATTACCTCATCAACCATCCCAGTAATAGCAATTGTTCTTCCCAACGGAAAACGGGAGCATATGCAAATTAAGCTCAGTTAAAACAAGAACCTTTATCATTGTATCCCGCTTAAAAAACGAAAAGATCACAAGCACCTGCCTGTGATCATAAAAGTAAAGGGAAAAAACCATCCATATTTCATTAAGTTGTCAGTAAGAACAAGAAACCTACCTTTGGTAAACCAAATAAAAGGTTAAAGTAGACAAAAATAAAGAAAGGAAAAACAAGTCGCCTTTCTTTCATTACATATAAATAGCCCTCACAACTAAGTGGGAACAATTAATGAAATTTGGTAAATAACAATTTCACAATATGAAATGAAGATAATTAAAAAAGGACTGACTAATTCCATTTACTCTGCATACACAAACAGAGCCTTTGACAGTATTCAATTACTGGTTCAAAGTTGGGAATTTTAGTGTCATTTTCTAACATCCTCCTTAAAGCATCTTTTATACACAACGAATTATAACGAACTTATTAGCAGAAGTCAAAGTTTTCAAAAACAAGAAAAAATTATTGCAGTCGTTGTTGAATAACAAAAATTTATTACAGAAAAAAGAATAGGATACACTTACGCATCCTATTCCTTTGCTGCATCATTCAAATTTCGGCAAATAAATCATTGCCTTAAATAAATCACCATCTACTTGCACTAAAAATTTACCGTGTTGGATGTGAATAAGGCTTTCAGCAATCGATAAGCCTAATCCGCTACCTTGACTTGATCTTGATTCATCGCCTCTTGTAAAACGTTCCATTAGCTCATCGACGGAAATATTTAATTCATATGCTGAAATATTTTTAAATGTTACGAGTAGTTCATTTCCTATATCTTCTACATCAATATATACCCTCGATGCAGGCAGTGCATATTTAAAAATATTCGAGAATAAGTTTTCGATGGAGCGCCATAGGAGTTTACCATCAGCTTTCACATACACTTTTTCTGTAGGGTGGGCAAACTTAAAGTTTAATGATGCTGCTTCAATTTTCTCACCCATTTCCCCTATCCCTTGCTTTAGTAATGCTACGATATCAATCCGTTCTAACTGCACAGGTATACTGCCACTTGACGCTTTAGCCGCTTCAAATAAATCATCGGTTAAGTGCTTGAGTCTCTTCGATTTTTGATCTAATACGTCTATATATTCAGCAATTAGTTCAGGGTCTTTTTCTATTTTTAATAAATCGACATACGTAATAATTGATGTTAAAGGCGTTCGGATATCATGCGAAACATTCGTAATAAGCTCTGTTTTTAAACGCTCGCTTTTAATCTCACTATCCACCGATTTTTTTAAGCCATCTGTAATACTATTAATATTCACTGCAAGTTGGCTAAACTCTCCTTTTCCATCAATATCAATTCGATGATGAAGGTCCCCATTTTTAATTTGCTCGACGCCCTCTTTAATGCGATTAAACGACTTCACCTTTTTCAACGCAAACCAAGCAGCTAAGCCTAGCGTAATAGGAAACATGAAAAACGTCGCCGCAGCTACTAAAGGATAACCAATAACAAGAAGCACAATTTTCACAGCCGTACTGCCATTATCGAAAACATGTTTTATCCCAATAAAAATCTTTTGGAAGATTTGATATATAACAGTGTGCTGAAGTAGTGATCTATTTTTAATATGCTTGATAAGCGATAAAATCATTAGTAAGGCAATAATAAAAATAGGTACCGTGAGGAGAATGTTCATTTCACGTAACACCTCAACAATCATTGCCACCCACAACCCTGTTAAACCAGCGACTATGACAATATTGACATCATTATATAGTTTATCAATAACAGAAAAATGCATTTCTTTATCTTTAAATGAAGTTCTTCCAATAACTATTACTAAATAAACAAAAGATACAATAAACCCTACCAGAAATAAAATGAATTCATTAAGATAACTTTTAGCAACCTCTTTATTCTTTTCCCATTCTTGCATTTTTTGCTCTAAGTAAGATTCTTTATATGCCACATAAATAGCATCTGTTTGCGGATTCAACATTTCAACATCTTGTGTAATGTAATCTAAGTATTTATTTTTTTTCATTTCATTTGGATAAAGCTTTTGTTGATAATTCGCAAATTGCATATATGCACCAAATGATGCAAATTGCTCTTTCTTATTTAGTTCACTATTAGAGAATACATGTTCACCATCACTCGCGTAATATACGATTCCGTCATATGCATCTAATGCGCTGAGTAAACGATAGAATACTCGTACTTGTTCTCGTATGCGTTCTTCTTTTTTACTTTGTATATCATCTGAATATGCTTCTTGATATATCTTTCTATTTTCCACCTCACTCAAATTCCCATTATATTTGGATGAATATTGGAAATCATTATATAATTCTCCTTCCATTTCTCTCATTTCTTCTTTTGTAAGTGCCTTACCACTTAAAATATACTCTTCACTTTTATATGTTCCGATTATTTGCGCTAAAGAGCTAATAAGGCTATAACTTTCATCGGCGAATGCTATGCTTTCAAAATAATTGTCTTGATTGATACTACTAAGATGAACTTCATTTAATTCCATGTTGATAATTACCTTCGCAGTACCAGTTAAACAAGCGATGGCAATTAGAAACACAACCACTTTCGTAATAAGTGCATGACTAATATTTTTCAACTTTATATCCCACTCCCCATACAACTTTTAAATATTTCGGCTCTTTTGGGTTAATTTCAATTTTTTCTCGAATTTTTCGGATATGTACCGCCACCGTATTTTCTGGATTAATGGCACTTTCATTCCATACCTTTTCATAAATCTCTTCGATTGTGAATACTCTCCCCGTATTTGCTGTGAGTAATTTTAAAATTTTATACTGCACTGGAGTTAAATGAACTGCTTGGTTATCAACGGTAATGACTTTCTTTTCATCGTCAATCATAAGACCACCCGTTTGAAATACATGACTGCTCACCTCAAGACTGCCAAATGCCGTATACCTTCTTAGCTGCGATTTCACCCTAGCGACAAGTTCTAATGGATTAAACGGCTTGCCCATATAATCATCTGCGCCAATATTTAATCCAAGTATTTTGTCATAATCCTCCGACTTAGCAGAAAGCATAATTAACGGAATCATATTATCTTGCCGAATCTTCATCGTTGCCGTAATGCCATCCATTTTTGGCATCATTATATCCATAATAATTAGATGAATAACTTGATCTCGAATAAGTTCGATTGCCTCTATACCATTGTAAGCTTTGAATATTTGATAGCCTTCGTTTTCTAAATAAACACTAATAGCTCTTACAATTTCTTTATCATCATCACAAATCAAAATGTTCAACTACATTCACTCCTCCATCTCTTTAGGCTTTTAAAAATTCCCCTATAGGATTCGTATTAGAATATAATACTAATTAAATCTTAACAAACCCATGCATCAATTCTTAAGATTTTCTTATTGTTGTCCAATATATATTCATTATGCCGAATAGCCGAATTTGCCCTTATGATTATATAAAACTCCAAATTAAATACATAATTGATTTTCTTTAAAGAACACATCTGTCTTTCGGTTATTAAGGTGCGTAAGGTAATGGAAGGTAATATTATTAAAAGGGGTTTTTAATTGCAAAGAAAAACCACTCCTCATAATTATTAAAAACCATGAGAAGTGGTGCTTTGTCATTTAATAGTGATTAACACTACCTTATAAAAGGAAGTTTTGAAACATGTATTTCTAGGCTCTCTAATGCGATAGTGCCCACCTTTAAAAGCTGTGTAAACCCTTGTTTCGAAAACATCATGGGCCCGTATGGTGGATTGCGTTAGCAAAATTATAGGGAAAATAAGGGATGCATTTAATGCTAAATAAATTGTTATCATTGCCTAAGAGTATCTAAAAAAATGACTCCGGTACTGTACCGAAGTCATCTCATTGCAGCCTAGAAATATAGTGTCTCTTTTTTTAACTGTCCAATTCTGTGTTTTCAATATTATTTAAAGTAAATATCTCTTAAAAAACAGCCTATTTTAAGAATTGTTCTTCAAAATATTCCAGCTGGTAATCTAAAGTTAGAGAATCGTTAAACATAAAGGCATTTCCATCCACTTCAATTACATGGTCGTTCTTCACTGCTGGCATTTCGTTATATAGTTCTGTCTTTTGATAGGAATTATCTTGGTCATTATATTTACTGACAACCAAGTAGTCTCCAACATAATCAGGTAATACTTCAGATGAAATCATGTAGTATCCTTCTTTACTTGTCATTTCTTTTACTTTTTCAGGCATTTTCAGACCCATTGCCTGATAAAGAACTTCTGTGCCTCTTCCCCAGCTATTGCCAAGAATACCTATATCTTTATCGTAACTTTCCATTACAGTCACCGTTGAATTTTCGCCAACTTTTGCTTTAATTTTATTTCCTACAGTAGTTGCACGGTTTTTGAAGTCATCAATCCAGTCTTGAGCTTCTTTTTCTTTGTTTACCAATTTACCAATTTCTAAATGCTGTGTTAAATAATCGACTTTATTATACGTATAGGTAACTGTTGGGGCAATTTTTTTCAACCTATCTAGGTTATTATTATCGCTGTCTCCAATAATTAAATCTGGTTCTAATTCAATAATTGTCTCTAGATCCTCATCTGACACAGTTGTAACATCTTCTAATTGCTCTTTAAATAACGGACTTGCCTTAGACCACTCGTCCACCCCTACAATATTGACGCCAAATGAGATTAAGTCACCTGCATTACCTGTCAAAACTACTACCCTTTTCGGATGAGCAGGTACTTCAATTGGTCCATTTTCAGATTGATATGTAATTGTTTCACTTTCTTCCTCTTTATTTGCATCCCCTTCTGCCTGATTCTTTGTACTATTGCCACAGGCACTAAGAAAAAGCACACACATGAAGATGAAAGGTATAATAAATCTTTTCAATTTAAGATTCTCCTTTATATTTACTATCATTATCGTTTTCACAGAATGATGATAATGATTATCATTACTATTTAAAAATGATAGTCTCCTTTCAATCTTTTGTCAATAGCAGTTTAAGATAGATAAATAATGAGACAAAAAAGTAGCCTTGTTAAAAACAATTTAACAAGGCTACTTTAACTATCTTCATCTACAATCGCAATTTGTTGAAGAAGAACATGTTGTTAATAAACTACGTCATTACTTTCTTGTTTCCACAACAGAATTTCATTAGCAACTTTTTCAGGAAAGTCCCAATGAAGGTGGTGTTTAGTGTTTTCTATACCTATTACCTTTAATTCTTTAATACCTTTTTTAATTTCCTGTATTCCCTTTTTTCGGGCTGAATCTGTCGGTACAATTGTTGCATGAAGTAATAAAACAGGACACTGAATACTTTCAAAAGTGGTTGAACAAGGCTCTTTATAGAATGCCTTAATAATTGCTAAAATACTGAAAACGTCCGCCTTAAATATATAATTATCATTAACCTTTTTAAAGCTAGATGCTATTAATGAATTAAGATTTGTATCCCATTGCTTTGTTGTGTAACTTTGGTATTCTTTGACCACTTCATCCCAAGAACTATATATACTGGACTCAACATATTCTTTCCAATCTATCAAGGCTTTTTCCTCTGTCAGTCCATCAACATATTCAGGAAACGCATATCCTCCATCTAATAAAATAACGCCCTTTACCTTAGCAGAAGATATTTTTGCGATGTGTAGGCAAAGGTCTGCCCCCCAAGAATGTCCCAACATGTAAAAAGGTTTATTCGTAATCTGTTGTATTACCTGATACATACTCTTTGCTAAGGAGGAAAACATATAATCCTCCTCCCGTTTTAGTGAATCCGTTTCTCCATGTCCCGGGTTATCTATAAGAATAAGATGAAAATCATTTATTAGGTATTCGATAAGCCCAGAAAAACTTTTTAAATCACCAGTCATTCCGTGAAGACAAACAAGTGAAGGAAGGCTGTTATCACCAAATTCACATCCGTAAAAAGTATTGCCATCTACTGTTATTTGAAACTTCTTCAATTCTATTACTCTCCCTCAACTTCATCTATTTTGTTATATTCTTTGAGCTAATAATTTTAAATAAACTTACCACGTAAATTTATCAAATGTCCATTTTTTTCTTATTGCATTTTACTGTAGCTTTAATTCAAATACATAATTTCAAAATCTATAAAATATTTCAGCAACATTTCACATCTATTTGTAAACTACATGAGTGGCTAGACTGCTTACAATCGCCATGTTAAACCCTGACTAACACCGCACACTTATTTAGACATACACACACTTCACTATTAGCAGGAGCAGGTGTCACACCCGAACAAATCATGGATAGACTTGGCTATTCAGATGATCAAATTACCAAAAACGACTATCTCCACGTAACGAAAGAAATGAAAAAAGAAGCCTCTCATAAGTTCAATGAACTTATGAGAAGCCTCCGTTAAAATGCTTTTATTCCGTTTCATCTTATATAAAAGATCAAAGGTTTAAGCGGCTTATTACATCATGCCGCCCATTCCACCCATGCCGCCCATATCAGGCATACCTGGTGCTGCTAGTTCTGGAATATCTGCTACAACAGCTTCAGTAGTTAATAATAGAGCTGCTACAGATGCTGCATTTTGTAGTGCTGAGCGTGTTACTTTTGCTGGGTCTACTACGCCCGCTTCCATCATGTTAACCCACTCGCCTGTTGCAGCGTTGAAACCAACACCGATTTCTTCGCGTTTTAGGCGATCTACAATAATTGAACCTTCAAGACCTGCATTGTTTGCGATTTGGCGAACTGGCTCTTCTAATGCACGAAGAACAATTTTCACACCTGTTGCTACATCGCCTTCAACTGCATCAGCTGCTTTTTCAACTGCTGCGTATACATTTAGAAGTGCAGTACCACCACCTGATACGATACCTTCTTCTACTGCTGCACGTGTTGAGTTCAATGCATCTTCAATGCGAAGTTTGCGTTCTTTTAATTCTGTTTCTGTTGCAGCACCAACTTTAATAACTGCTACACCACCTGCTAATTTCGCTAGGCGTTCTTGTAATTTTTCTTTATCGAATTCTGAAGTTGTATCAGCAAGCTGTGCACGAATTTGGCCGACACGACGCTCGATTGCTTCTGTACCGCCAACTCCTTCTACGATTGTTGTATAGTCTTTTGTTACAACAACTTTCGCAGCACGGCCTAATGATGTAATATCAGCAGTTTTAAGATCTAAGCCTAATTCTTCTGTAATTACTTGACCACCTGTTAAGATTGCAATATCTTCAAGCATCGCTTTACGACGGTCACCGAAGCCTGGTGCTTTTACTGCTACAGCATTAAATGTACCACGTAGTTTATTAACTACAAGTGTTGCAAGAGCTTCACCCTCAACATCTTCAGCGATCATTAATAGTGGACGACCTTGTTGTACCACTTGTTCTAATAGCGGTAAAACTTCTTGGATATTCGTAATTTTTTTATCTGTAATTAAAATGTATGGGTTATCAAGAACCGCTTCCATTTTATCTGTATCTGTTACCATGTAGTGCGACGCATAACCGCGATCGAATTGCATACCTTCTACTACATCTAATTCAGTTGTGAAACCTTTAGATTCCTCAATTGTAATAACACCATCATTACCAACACGTTCCATTGCTTCTGCAATTAGTTGGCCTACTTCGTCGTCAGCTGCTGAGATTGCCGCAACTTGTGCGATTTCCTCTTTATTGCTTACTGGACGAGAAATAGCATGTAATTCTGTAAGAGCTGCTGCTACCGCTTTGTCAATCCCTTTACGGATTCCTACAGGGTTTGCACCAGCTGTTACGTTTTTAAGACCTTCACGGATAATCGCTTGTGCAAGAACTGTTGCAGTAGTTGTACCATCACCAGCGATTTCATTAGTTTTAGAAGCAACCTCTGCTACTAATTTTGCACCCATGTTTTCATATGGATTTTCAAGTTCAATTTCTTTTGCAATTGTTACACCATCATTTGTAATTAATGGTGAACCGAATTTTTTTTCTAATACGACGTTACGACCTTTAGGACCTAATGTCACTTTTACTGCGTTTGCTAATTTATCTACACCTTGAAGCATTAATGCACGAGCTTCTTCTGAGAATTTAATATCTTTTGCCATTTGAATTTACCCTCCTGAAATGGAATATTCGTTAAGCCTAATTAATATAATAACTATTATTCAATAATTGCAAGAATATCACTTTCACGTAAGATTAAGTATTCATTGCCTTCATATTTAACTTCTGTACCTGAGTATTTAGAGAAAATAATGTGGTCGTCAACTTTAACGTCAAGCTCTACACGTTGTCCGTTTTCTAATATACGACCTGTCCCAACTGCTACTACTTTACCCTCTTGTGGTTTTTCTTTTGCAGAGTCTGGTAGTACAATTCCAAATGCAGATTTTTCTTCTACCTCGATTAGTTCGATGACAATACGATCTCCTAGTGGTCTTAACAAGTGAAACAACCTCCTATTAATTAAATATTTCTTAAAAGTTTATTAGCACTCTATATCAACGAGTGCTAATACATTTATTATGATAATCAATCAACTGTTTTTTTGCAAGTCAGAACTACGAAAAATTTTGTTTTCTTTCCATATTCCTCTACAATAGAAAGGTAGCTTATGAATGGAAAGGATTTTGACTGTGAATAATACTTTAAAAAACGTACAGCATAAAAAAACGGCTCTCTATGTTTTAATCATTTACATTGTCATGCAATTATCAGGAAAGTGGTTACTTTTACCGTTTCATAAATTTGTGATGAGTACAACGGGTTTACCTCATGCACAAGCGGCCCCTATTACACAAGGCTGGTATATCGCACTCAGCTTTGCCATTGCATTGATTTTAAGTTTGATTTTAACTACTCGTGATAAATCGTTTTGGGATATTTATCAAGGTAAAAAGGAGACTATTCCACTTACAATCGTGTGGGGAGTGTTAGGTTTCTTCCTTGTGTTCTTCGGGCAAATGATTGGTGCAGCTATTGAGATGGCTGTGTTCGGAATCGAGGGTGGCTCACAAAACACCGCTGATATTGTGGCGATAGCAAAAGGTGCTCCAATTGCCATTTTAGCGATAGTTGTTTTTGGCCCAATTTTAGAGGAATTCGTCTTCCGTCGTGTTATTTTCGGCTCGCTTGTCCAAACAACGAACTTCTGGGTGGCAGCCATAGTCAGTGCCATTTTCTTTGCGCTAATTCATTTTGATTTTTCACATATTCTGTTATATACGATTTGTGGTTTAATCTTTGCTTTCTTATACCATAAAACAAAAAGGATTTGGACTTCAATTATTGCGCATGTCATGCTGAACGGCTTCGTTACACTTGTACAATTAAACGCAGAACCGTTGCAAAAATTTTTAGAAGAACTGCAAAAAATGCAATAAAAAAGAGCTAGATGTGGAAAACATCTAGCTCTTTTTATTAGTCATTTAATTCTTCAATTTGTCGTCGTTGTTCAGCTAACAAACGCTCTACTTGCTCGCGTTCTGCTTCTTTACGCTCTTCCTCTAAAAGCAATGCCTCGGCTTGTAAAAACTTACGATAGCCTCTGCGTGCAATGATAATACTAATTTCATAAATTACAAATAGCGGAATCGCTACGATAACGTTTGAAATAAAGTCTGGTGGTGCAAGAAATACCGCAATAACGATTAACACAAAATATGCATACTTTCTGAATTTCACCATCAATTCAGGATTTAATATACCTAAACGTGCTAAAAATAATGTCACAACAGGTAATTGAAAAATGATTCCGAACGGCATGACTAGGCGAAACAAAAATGAGAAATATTCGTTAATACCAATTGTTTGTTGTATATCTAAATTCGCAGATAAGCCCATCATAAAGTGCATGACATATGGGAATAAAACATAATAAGAAAATGAAGCTCCTGCTAAAAATAGAAAGAACGAATATGGAATATATTTTAAAGTAGCCTTACGTTCTGTCTCATGTAAACCTGGTGTAATAAATAACCAAATTTGATGAAGAAGCAACGGGGAACTTATAACAAACGCTACAATGACTGTCACTTGCAAATATACGACAAGGGGATCAGTCACTTTAAACGCGTTTAAAGTTAGTTGCTCTGCTTCTTTACTATATTGAATATGTTTAATTAATGGTTCGGCTAGATAAAAGCCAACTATAAGTGCAATAACAAAGAAAACAGCGCAAATAAAGAGCCGTTTTCTTAGTTCTTCTAAATGCTCTACGACTGTTAATTCTCTTGGATTCATATTAACTAGACATCCTTAACTTACTTAACGTTATCATTTTCTTTATGTTCAATTATTTTCTTTTTTGTATCGTCATCGTCATCAGCTAGACCTTTTGTTGCATTTTTAAATTCACGAAGTGTAGAACCCATTGCTTTACCTAGCTCAGGTAATTTCTTTGGTCCGAATATTAGAATTGCAACCACACCGATAATAACTAGGCTAACTGGTGTAAAAGCACTTAAGTGCACAACCATTGCAGCCACCTCCTCTTATATATATATCATTTTAACTTAAATATTTTCGTTTGGCGAATTTATTTCAATAGTTTAAACACCATCAATTGTAACAGTTTACAAATTTGTGAATACCTTTATTTATCGCTATTTCGTATTAAATAAATGAGCGCTTGTAATTCTACCGACAAATCTATCGTTAATAATTTCATAGTATCTGGTACGGTAATACGCTCTGGCGTAAAGTTTAAAATGCCCTTTGCATTCATTGCTGCTAATCGATCCGCCATCTTCTGAGCAGAACGCGAAGATACTGTTAAAATAGCAAGGTCTGCTCCATATTCAGCATACTTTTCTTCTAATAAATCGGGATGATAAACGGGAATATTGCTTATCATTTTCCCTTCTTTTGGTGCCTTTGAGTCAAATGCAACCACTATATGAGTGTTATGATTTTTTTGGAAATTATACTTTAAAAATGCATTCCCTAAGTTCCCCACACCGATTAACGCTACTTTTGTTGTCTCATGCTGATCAAGTGTTTGGCTAAAAAACTTCAATAGATGCTGAACATCATAGCCATATCCCTTTTTGCCAAGCGCACCGAAATAAGAAAAATCACGACGAATCGTTGCAGAATCGATTTTCATCGCCTCGCTCAATTCCTTCGATGAAATACGTTCCATTCCTTCTTGCGCAAAGTTTTGGATAAATCGATAGTAAAGAGGAAGTCTTTTAGTTGTGGCTTGTGGAATTTTTACTTCTTGTTTCAAACTTTTTCCTCCTTATAAACACATCAAATTCACCTAAGCGTATTTGAATACTCATTTTGAAACATGCTTATATGAATCAATTACATTTCAGCGTACATGCATCTAGAATTTTTTGAGCATGCTTGAAAGTCTTCTCATAAAATCTATGACATCCGCTGGGCCGCTAACTTGATTCAGACGGGTTTCAACCCACACTGAGTTCAATGCATATCATATTCATCACCCACTTATAAAAGTGGAGGATTTCCCTTTAGTTAACGGCGTGTTTTACGCCACTAACTAAAGAGAAATCGTTTCAATCTTACATGACAGCTTAGAATAAGTAAAGCACTGACATTGCAAGCAATTCCGTCATCCTTTACACTAAGAAAGAATTGAGGTGTCAAGAATGATTGTATTACAAGTCAATCAACTATATAAATCCTTTATTGCAGATGAAATTTTAAGTGGAGTCAAACTAGAAGTACAACACCGTGATCGTGTAGCATTAGTCGGACGTAACGGGGCTGGTAAATCCACTTTACTAAAAATCATCGCTGGTCAATTGTCATATGATTCTGGCGATATTATTATTCCAAAGGGCGTACAAGTTGGCTATTTAGAACAACATGCGGGTCTAAACTCAACTTTATCAATTTGGGACGAAATGATGACAATTTTCGAACCGCTTCTTGGACAGGAAAAGACATTGCGCTCCCTTGAGCAACAAATGGCTGATCCAGCGGTTTACGAAAATCCAGAAATGTATGCAAAGGTTATGTCCGAATATGACCAATTACAGCATGATTTTAAAGATGCAGGAGGCTATCAATACGAATCTGATACGCGTTCTGTTCTTCATGGTATGCAATTTTACCCAGAGGATTATGAAAAAGCAATTAGCTCATTGTCAGGAGGTCAACGAACTCGTTTAGCTCTTGCAAAGCTTCTATTAAGTAAGCCAGATTTATTAATTCTCGATGAGCCTACAAACCATTTAGATATTGAAACGCTATCTTGGTTAGAGACTTATTTAAAAGGCTATGAAGGCGCTATTTTAATCGTTTCACATGACCGTTACTTCTTAGACCAAGTTGTCTCCATCGTCTATGAAGTTTCTCGTCATCGCGTTACGAAATACACTGGAAACTACAGTGCTTATTTAGACGAAAAGGCGAAAAACTATGAGCGCGATGTAAAAATGTTTGAACGCCAGCAAGATGAGAAAGCAAAGCTTGAGGATTTTATTCAAAAAAATATAGCCCGTGCCTCTACGACCAAAATGGCACAAAGCCGACGCAAAATGCTCGAACGTACGGAATGGATGGACTCTCCTGACGGTAACGAAAAATCAGCTAGCTTTGGCTTTACGATAGAGCGACAAAGTGGCAATGATGTGCTCTCTATTGACTCCTTAGCTGTTGGCTACGGTGACAAGCAAATATCTAGTGGCATCACACTACGAGCTTTTCGTGAAGATCGCATTGCACTAGTTGGACCAAATGGTGTTGGTAAATCGACATTATTAAAAACGATTGTCAAAGATTTATCCCCACTTGCAGGGGACATTCGTTACGGTACCAATGTGCAAATTAGCTACTACGACCAAGAACAGGCAAAGCTCTCTAGCAATAAAAGCGTTTTAAAAGAATTATGGGATGAATGGCCATTAATGAACGAAAAAGACATTCGCACTGTACTTGGTCGCTTTTTATTCAGTGGAGAAGATGTAGATAAAGCCGTCAATTCTTTATCTGGTGGTGAGAAGGCTCGATTAGCATTGGCAAAATTAATGATGCAAAAGGCGAATTTCTTAATTCTCGATGAGCCTACCAACCACTTAGATTTAGATAGTAAAGAAGTGTTGGAAAATGCCTTAATTGATTATCCTGGAACGCTCCTCTTCGTATCACATGACCGATATTTTATTAATCGAATTGCAACGAAAGTTGTTGAGCTATCTGGTGAAGGTTCGTTTGAATATTTAGGTGACTACGATTACTATCTTGAGAAAAAACAGGAACTTTTTGAAATTGCTCAAATGAAGGCTGCTTCTCAACCACAAATACAAGCAACAGCTCCTGAAAAGACCTCTACTTCCAAAATAGATAGAGAGGCAAAAAAACGTGAGCGGCAAATTAGACGTTCAATAGAAGAATTAGAGATCAACATGCAAAAGGCAGCTACAGAAATCGCTCGTTTAGAAGAAGCTCTCTGTGATCCCGAAATTTTCACTGACCATGAGAAAATTTCACAACTACAAGGTGAATTAGCTACTATAAAAGAGCAGCATGAAGTCATTGAAATGGAATGGCTCGAACTAAATGAGGAACTAGAAAATATTATTTTATAAAATCTCAAAAAGCCATATGCTATGTCATATGGCTTTTTTCTTTACTCGCCTTTATTTTTCATATATATTGGTCAAGTGCTATTTTTCGACAAAAAATGCCCACAACTTTATACACACTATAAAACTAGTAATACCAACATATCAACAGACTTTTCCACACTGTCCACAATTTCAAATTATTTAATCCACATCGTTCTGTGTAAAATGGGCTACTATATATAGAATAATCACAACTTATACACAAGTTATCCACAATTTGTGCATAAGTACGAATGTTCGCAGTTTTTTTATGCACTTTTTTCACACTTCCTGTGGATAATTTTCTGAAAAATTTGTCAATTATTTATTTTTCTAATATAGGTATATATTTTCTAGCATTATTCGTGATTTTATATACCATAATATTTTTATAAAAATAAAAAAAGAGACGACTCAGCTAAAACTCTGAGCCATCTCATTCAAGTGCTTACTCAACCCACGATTTCAATTCCATACCAGGTCGACCATTCATCATCATATTTCCGCGAACACCTGCTTCAAACATCGGGGTTGCAGCAGCCCCTATCATTGCTGCATTGTCTGTACATAATTTCAATGGTGGTACAAAAAAGGGAATACTCTCATTAGAAAATACCGCCTCAAGGGATGTACGCAAACCTTTATTAGCAGCTACACCACCTGCTGCAATTACTTGCTTAACTTTATATTCACGCGCTGCACGCAATGTTTTTGCAGTTAGTACTTCAACTACACTTTCCTGAAAGCCTTTTGCAACAGCTGTTGGAGAAATCTCTTCACCACGTTGATCCATATTGTGCTTATAGTTAATTACTGCTGATTTTAAACCGCTAAAGCTAAAATCATAGGATTCTTCCTCAAGCCATACACGTGGAAAAGCAACGGCTTCTTGACCTTCATGTGCTAACTGATCTATACGGGGACCTCCTGGATACGGTAAGCCTAACACGCGTGCAACTTTGTCATAAGCTTCTCCTGCCGCATCATCCCGCGTTTCTCCTATCACTTCAAATGAGCCATGCTCTTTCATATAAACAAGCTCCGTATGTCCCCCTGATACAACAAGGGCTATTAATGGAAATTCCATTGGTTGGACAAGTGCATTGGCATAAATATGACCCGCAATATGATGTACGCCCAAAATCGGTACATTGTTAGCGAAGGCAAACGCTTTTGCTGCGTTAATGCCAATTAACAGTGCCCCTACCAGACCAGGGCCTTCTGTAACAGCTACTGCATCTAAATCAGATGGCTGCATATTTGCTTGTTTTAACGCCTCTTCAATAACAACCGTAATTTGCTCTACATGGTGACGTGATGCAATCTCGGGTACTACGCCACCAAAACGCTTATGACTCTCAATTTGTGAAGCAACTACATTTGAAACAATTTCAGAACCATTACGAATAACAGCCGCTGCCGTTTCATCACAGCTGGACTCAATTGCTAAAATAACTCGATTTTCCATTATAAATTCACCCACATGACTAGGGCATCCTCCCCGTTATCTGTATAGTAACCTTTACGTATGCCACCATCTTGGAAGGCAAGCTTGCGGTAAAGATTTTGTGCCACCGTATTCGTTTCACGTACCTCTAGACTCATAACGTCCATTCCATGCTCCCGTGCAATACGCATCGCTTCCCGCATTAAGCCTTCTCCAATTCCACGACCACGAGCTGCCTCGGTAACAGCCACATTTGTAATTTGAGCCGCATCTATGACCATCCACATTCCACAAAAACCTATTATGCTATTGTTTTCATCTACTGCTAAAACATAGTGTGCATATTGATTTTCATGCATCTCATAGTAAAAAGAATCCAATGTCCATGGCGTCGGGAATGTAGCAAGTTCAATCGCATAAACCGCTGGTACATCCTCTGATACCATTTTACGATACATTACATTACTACTCATGTGCCTTCTCCTTTTGCTCTTTTAACCAGTTTGCTTCAGCCTCAGCAATACGTTTATATTGCGGAGTAAAATGATGGACTTCCTCTAGACTCGGTAATTTCGCTGTGCTTGCTAAACTAATCGCTGCACTCGCACGTGGCAAATCCTCATGAAGAGGTGCACGATACGCATTATGTTCAAGGACTTCAACAATTTTATCCCAAAATAGATCGACATCTACTCCTACAAATAATATAGGTGCATCTAAAGCCTTCAAACGGGCCAACAGTCCTTCAATATGATCATGATAATCCTCTATAACTACATCCAACTTCGAGCCTTTATAGACAGCTGTGTATACATTGCCACGACGTGCATCAAATATAGGACATATTAGTCCATCAAAAAGCGCTGCATTTGCTGCTAATACTTTTAAGCTTGAAACACCGACTAATGACTTCTGTAATGTCCATGCTAATGTTTTAGCAAGCGTTACACCAATTCGTACTCCTGTATATGACCCTGGCCCTTCTGATACAGCTATTGCATCTAACTCATTTGGCTTTACACCAACATTAGCTAGTATCGTTTCAATTGCTGGCATTGCACCTGCAGAATGCGTTAATTTTATATTTTGTACAACCTCTGCCAACACTTTTCCATCCTTAACAACTGCAACAGAAAGTGGCGCATTCGCTGTTTCAATTCCTAACCAAATCATCTCATTAGCTCCTCACATATTGCCTCATATCGCTTGCCATAAGGCATTAACACAAATCGTCGTTCGTATTCACTAACACGGTAAATTTCAATTGCTAAACGCTCTTTAGGTAAATCTGGTTCAATTAAATGTGCCCACTCAATAACGGATACCGCATCACCATAAAATAGCTCGTCCCACCCAAGATCCTCATCACTTTCCGCCAAACGATATACATCCAAATGATTAAAGGGCAAACGACCCTCATACTGTTTCACAATAGTAAACGTAGGGCTATTAACCGTTCTAGTTACACCTAGACCTTTTGCTAAAGCTTTTGTAAATGTGGTCTTCCCAGCACCTAAGTCGCCCTCTAAAGTAATTGTATCTTGTGCCATAAGTAAATTTGCTAGCTTCATGGCAAAGTGCTCTGTATCTTCTAGTGAATTCATTATTTTTTCAAATTTCATCTCTATGTCCTCTCCTAGCTCATTACTTCTAGTTTACCGAAACACACGCAAATGTTCAAAGCATCGAGTGATTTTCAAAAAAATAAACACGTCCTCTTTCGAAGACGTGTCTACTCTCTTGTTGAATATCCCTTCAGCGCAATAACCTCTTTATTTACTAATTGATTATCTTTAAATTGAACGATATAGGCTTGCGTCAAAAGTATTTCATCATTCCATCGGTAATAATCACTTTTAATCGTCTCGCTTGGGCTACCACCAGCTATTTCAACTACTTCCATATAACTCATACCTAGTTGTAATTGCTCAAATTCATTTTCATTCATATTTTTTTGCCAATGATACGAATTCGATTCCTCTATATCAATAATTGGAACTCCGCAAGCTACTTTAAGTATAAAGATTAACCAAAGTATGCCGAAACGTATCCCTATTGACACACCTCCGTCCTCCCGTGCGAAACCTATACTGTCTATACATATGCAACGGAAAAGGATTTAGTGCAATTCTTTTAGTGTATCCCGCGATTCCTTAGGCTTTACTTGCGATTTCTGAAGCTCAATCAGCGATTCGACAAACATTATCCTTAAAAAACAAATAAAAAAGCCCTTATGATTAATAAAAAATCATAAGAACTGTATTTTCATAAAAATGGCGGTCCCGACCGGGATCGAACCGGCGATCTCCTGCGTGACAGGCAGGCATGTTAACCGCTACACCACGGGACCTCTTTAAGACATATATAAATATAACATATAATATATAAAAGTACAATACTATTTTTATATTTTTAAAATAAAACAAGTATTTTTATTGACCTGTTTTGTAAAAAAATATAAAAAAACAGCCAACACACAGCTGACTGTTTTAATTGCCTAGCGACGTCCTACTCTCACAGGGGGAAGCCCCCAACTACCATCGGCGCTAAAGAGCTTAACTTCCGTGTTCGGTATGGGAACGGGTGT
>NZ_JBIWDT010000011.1:0-61815 GCF_044762185.1 Lysinibacillus sp. NPDC097162
TGTATTTCTCGACATATCCAGGGAATCTACGTTTCTGTCCGAATATCGTCGCGGTCCAACCATATTTACGTAAGTGTTCGAATGTTGCTTCGACCATTCCGCCGAAACCTGGCAAAACTTCGTCGAATTTATCGTAAGCATAATACGCCTGTTCTTGTGTTACTCCGTATTGGATAACGCCTTTGTAGAACATATCTTTCGCTTGGCCGTAGCCACGCGCTAAGAACGCTTGCTTCATCGCTTTTCGATACGCTGGAACCTCGCTATCCGTACCTTTAACCTTCTTGTAGTGCGCTTCCGTGCAGACTTCGCGTGACACTTCGAATAATATCGCTGCAAACTCTACGTAAGGATCGAGTCCTTTTCGGTACATTTCAGCGAATATACTATCGGCAAATTCGACTTCCATTCGATGCGCCTGTATGCGAGGCTCAATCGACGATAAATCAGAACCTATGAACGTATGACATTTCGGTGGCATAAACGCCATTCGAACGCGAGTACCTTCTTCTGTTCGTGCCGGTATATTCTGCAGATTCGTTCCCTTGCGTGTTTTCTTTTCCGCATCGACTAGGATTCGCATTGCAGCGAGGAAATTATCGTTGTTAATGTCTGGGAATATGATGTCGTTACTCTTTCCTGTGTAACCTTTCGAACTATATCTTCCAGTTGATACCGTATCTAATTTCGTGTGTAATCGTCCGTCAACGTCAAGTGCGTTCGGTATCTTTCGGACGAATGTTCCGAGTAGTGTCGATAGCTTCGAATATTCAGCGAGAGGCCTTAGCGATGGTTCCGATTTAAAGTAAAGCGCAAGCACGTCTTTATTCGTTAAGCGCTCTTTCTTCTTATCGATAACTTTCGATTTATCCTCGATTTTCAATACGTCGTAAATCAAATATTGTAAATGTTGGTCCGAATCAAAGTTTATTGCGTGAATATAATCGGGAGCATTTTTCGGAATCGCTGGCGCTAAAGGTTCCGTCTTATATTTACGAATACGCTCTTGTAATTGAACGTACTTTTTCGTAGACGGATTTGAGCGCTTTAATTCTCCTTCACATTGCGCTAACATCTGCGCTTGCTTTTCGATACGCTTCGTTTGTGCTGTTTGCCAATCCCTAATCTTATCGCCTTTAATTGCGAGCGACATATCGTGGAGGAATTGATCGTCGATATTATAAGCATCATGTAACGCTTTTATCGCGGTCTCTAACTTTTCGCTAAACTCGACTTCTAACCTCGATAATTCTTCGACATCAATTACGAATCCAGTACGTTCAATCGTCGTATTGACTTCGTATAAATATTGGCGTATTTCAAAGTACGCTTTCGCTAAGTCATCCGTTTTCAACATCATATCGATTTGCCATTTCGTAAATAGCCAGCCCTTTTCAACGTCTTTTATTGCGTAGATGCCAACGACTTCTGGCGGATAAATCATAGGCGATCCATTTCCGAATAAATCTTCGAATGTAAAATCGTCTAAGTGCGTTGTTCCGATATGTTTTTTGTATTTCGTATCTAACGGCTTTAAACCGAAAGATTCTTCGTGCTCATTCATTATTTGCGCAGCATCCATCGAATCGTAACGGAAACCCTTCGGTTGCAATCCGTCATTTAGGAACATCGATAAGTCGAACGGCGTATTATGAAATGCTTTAATGTGGCGTGCATCTTCGATAAATGATTTAACGATTTCTAATGCTCTTGAACGTGTACATTGCTCGTCATCCGTTAAGTGTCCGTAAGCTACGTAATAACCTTCGTTAAGCATCGGAAGCCAGAACGAATAGCCCCCACTTAAATCGATATACGTATCAGTTCCGCTAGTCTCTGTATCCCATTCTGTGAACGAAATAGCTAACGGAATTTCAACGCCTTCTTCCAATAGTCGTTTTCGTATGTGCGTATCGTTGAACAATCCGAGCACTTTGCGGAACCACGAATCAGTTTTCTGCGCTTCAACTTCGAGTGCTAATCGTTCTACTAAACTAGTTAAGTCGCTATCCTTCGTAATGACATAGTAGTTATCTGGCTTCGTCGCTACTGTTTCAGACATTCGCTGTTCTCGCATACGAGCGTTCTTTTCAGCGATTACTTTGCGTCCAATTTCTAACGCTTCCTCTTTCGAGAATTTGCCGGATTTGATTCGTCCAGCTATACCATTCTCTATCGCTAATTTCGCTTCGTTGACGATTATTCGTTGTTGATCGGTTAGCTTCGTCGCTAATATCCTAATCCAAGCGCCCTCCATCGTTTCTGTTGCGTCTTTCTTACGCTGTGCTGCCTGCGCCAATGCGCTGGAGGCGGAAACTTGCCCGCCTATTTGCGTATTTAGCTTAACTTCGAGCTTCATTTGCCCGCCTCCTTTTTGCGTTAGTTTAGCGTTGATTCTACCGGAGCGATTAGTTCCATTCCGCTAATGTGAGACTTCTTATGACCGTTTGCTAGTACACCCAAATCAGTTCCGATATATTCTGGCGCAGGAACTAATTTACCGATTGTGCCGACAGGATGCCCGCCGTGTGATTTTGTTACTCGCACAATGTCGCCTTCCTTAAATTCGCCAACCTTACGACCAATCTTCGCCCATTTTGCCGTTTCAGCGTCGACGATTTCGTAATCTCCGGCAGTAATTGCACCATACCGCTTGTCTCCAGCGTCATCGACGTAGTACAGTCGCCCGCATTCATTTTCGAATACCTCGTACGCTTTTTCCTTCGTTGTATCATAAACGATGACGCGAGTAATCTTAACGTAATCGCCCGCCTTTAATTTCGGCGCTGTTGCCTCCGCAATTTCTACGTCAGTAGCTTTGACTACGCAATCGGACCCAATCGCCCAATCTCCGTTCTTTTTTGGTAAATGTTCGATAACAAAGTCTGCCGCACCTTTATCCGTAGTAAATTCGCCAATCTCCGTAATCTTAGCGATTTCACCTTCGTAACCTACGAACGATTTAACGACCTTCACGTAATCACCTACGGCAAATGACGCTTTGTGCGCAGCCTTTTCGTATGCTTCGACTTCTACTGGCGTTGCTTTGCGAATATCCTGCGGCTTTGTACGAATTGCTACGGTTGAGTTTCCTGGCACATATACTTTAACTCCGCCATCTTCTAGCGGTTTTTCAGCGCCAACTTTACCGATGTCGCCGACGCTGTTTGAGTGTCCAGGCGTATTTCCTGTAACCACGACAATACCACCAACCTGCGGAATATACTTCGCTTGCTCAATCGGCTCATATACGTCGACTGTTTGGCGAGTTCGTCCCACTAGTGAGTTATAGACATCGTATATGTCGCCGTCAATATCCTTTATACGTCTGTATTTTTGCACCAGGTACGTTTTACCTTCCGTATAGTTGTACTCGCTGTACTTCGTTAACATCACGACATCACCTTCGCGAGCCTCACGATCAACTTTGCGGTATTGTGCGCCTTCAAATTCGATAGTTTCGATTAACTCGATATCGTTCGCTGCATATATGCAGATATAATCGCTCCCATCGATAGCAACACTCCATTTACCGTCCGACTTTTGAGGTCGATCTATAACGCCTGTGGACCCGATTAAATCACGTCCGAACTTCGATAGTCCGAGAACGCGGACTTTTGCGCCTTCTTTAAAACCGGAAGTCTCGCTTGTATGCGCCTCTACCTTCTCGCCTTTCAATGAGCTTTTGCCCGATTTTAAAGCAGCAACATCGCTTTCTAGGCTCGTCACACGCTCCTCTAACGTTGGCGCGGAGATTTTGCGGAAATAATTCATGCGACGTTCGTAGCCTACGTATTCTCGATAACGCCCTTTGTCGATTCCGATAAACACATCGCTGTCTCCGTCTACTTTTCGATAGTTAACGAAGTAGTGTTCGCCGATTACTTGGTCGCCCCAAGCCTCAACAATTACAGCGATATCCCCTTTCTCTCCGCTATCAACCTTCGCATACTCCGCGCCATCATACGCAACCTTCGTAATTTCACCGTTTACCATATCTACCGTCATTACATTCGTTAATTTCGCCATATTAATTAATCGCTCCCTTTTCCGTAATTTTTAGCGGCAAGTACCGCCATTTCTCGTTAACTTCGTCGACCTTTACCCAATAATCCGTGATTTCTCGATTCTCCGTTAAATAGACGTGCTCACCAACTACGCCGATAAATGCGTCACAGTCCGATTTCATGTACGTTGCTCCACTGTTTTTCAGACCGCGAATGACGTAATATGGTACGCCTTCTTTCTCGCGCAGCTTAATCGTCTTAACTTGGATGCGGAGGCTTTCGTCGCCTCTTACCGCAATCAAGTCGTGAGCTTCGGGAACGGTCGGCTCTGATACCGACCATCCGTCCGCTAATAACGCAGCCATTGCGAGTAATTCCGAGTGTCGTCCGATTGTGCTTGTGCTTAATGTCGTAGTGTCTTGCGTCATAGTTGCGTCACCTTCTTATAGAAAGTTGAATATTGATTTACATAATCGTATGCTTCGTGGTAAACATCGTACGTAGATTTCCCTCCTAATGAAACAGTCTTTTGGTGTAGAAATTTACTAGGGATCACCAACTCACGATTGATAGTTTGATCTTCGTTGTACGCAACTAAAATATAGATGTCGCAAGTCGGTCTTGCCTTCGCCAAGTTAAACGTCCACGCGTCGAATGAATATTTATCTTTATATTTATTAGCGCATTTAACATCAATCTTTACATCAGAATCCACAAGTAAGTCATATGGGAAGCGTGCCGTCATATTTTCTACCACATGTCCCATACTAATTAACTTTTTAGCGATGAATATCTCGCAGTCATTTCCTTTGGTGGTCGTACTACTTTTCAACGGAACACCCAACCTTCTGGACCATTCACGGTAAGTTCCAGTTCGCTGTAGTCTGCTGTGTAAATAACTCCGGTCTATCATTAATAACTCCGGTCCGGTAGGCATACAAGAGATGCCGAGGATGCGCATACTTTCACGCAATTCCTCTGCTACTTGTTCATCCGTTAAAAACCTCCTGTTCACCTTCATATCTCAACTCTCCTTCCTACTCAAAAAGGTAAATCTCCTTCGTCAGTACCGCCGTCCTCTTCCGGAATGTCATCACTAGTTTCGCTTTGCGTCGAAGGTGCGTCGCCAATTCCGATTAAACTTACGTCGAATCCAGCTTGCTTCAACAGCTCGATCATTTCAGCGTCAGTCTTTTCGAACCAAATTCCGTCGAATAGTCCTGGCGGAAACTCTGCTGGTGCATTTTCGAAATTAGCGACTTCCTCTGCCGTCAATTTCTTCGCCATATTGATGATTGGTGATAATACCGCAGTTGTTGCCGGTCCTTCTCCGACTTTCTTAATCTCAAAGGCTAGCTCGCCGAGTTCGTCGTTATACTCCACAATAGTTGCTGCGACTGCTTTTGCTTGTCGTTCGGACAGATCGAATAGAATCGGTTTACCTTCGGATAGCTCGTAGAACGCCATTACAAAGCGTTTTTTTGCGCGGTACTTATTAGCTTCGGCTGCCTCTGCGTCTTGATAATGCTCCGATTTATCCTTGTGGTATTTCCACGCTAAATCCCACGATGTTAAGTCGTCGACTGGATAACCTTTAGCCGATTTCTTAGACGGATTCTGTGCGATGAATGAGTTAACGCCTCGTCCGTTATTGCTTTTCGCATGAATGCCGTACGCATAAACTAGCTGAACAGCCGTTTTGTCTACGACTTTCACTTTGAATGTAGCGCCACTAAGCGAAGTGATTTGCATTTTTTCACCGCTTGAACCTCCGCCAGTTTCGTTTAGTGCGTTTAGTGCGTCCATTCCGTTTGTAAATTGTGTCATTAATAAACCGTCCCCTTTTGCGTTATTGTTTTCGAACAGTGACCGTCACCGTCCGTGAATGCATCGAAGGAAATGCCGGCTACTTTTACGTCGGGAACCATACGCCAATTAGCGATATAATTCCGGAGCAACCTTCGTTACATTCACCGACGGACGTCGTAGTTGACTTTCTGTTACTCGTCGAATAAACTAAAGACGTTGTCTTATCGATTTGTACTCGAATTTTAATTCGACGTTCAATGAATCGTTAGAAGCGACGCTATTGTGGAAAGTGGCGTCGTTTTTTTTGTTGTTTTTTCGTTAAAATTGCGTCTATGTTGCGTTAATACCGTCCGTTTACTCGCTCGAATTTACCGAAAATTAACTCGTAAATTTGCGCTTGACATTCCGAAAATTGTCTGCGTATAGTTTTAAGCGAAGGACATCAGCGCTGTGTTCCAAACTAATTTACGGAGGTTTTCGGTATGGAAAACGAAATTCAATACGTTTCAAAAAAGACACACAATCGTATACTTGCGAGCATGGCGGGGTGGGTATTTTTCCGTCGCGTTTCTAAATGGCAAGCAAAGGGTGAATTAACTTCTTTGATAGCATCTGACCAATTTGGATCGTGGCATAGCAATAAAACTGAAAGTGATTACGAAATAATTATTAAACTCCTAAAAGATGACGGAGCAGATACTTACGTTTACGAGAGCTTCTGCGCTGGCGACGACCATAAAAATGGTATTTTACGTGTGTTAAACACATACCAAACTAAACGCAATTAACTTGCTTTATCTTGCGTGAGATTTGCGTCATAAAGTAATGGCAATAACTTTTCCGTTAGAATTGCGTCGATGTTTTCGTAGTCCCAATATGGAATGCGAATAAGCGGTATTCCGTTATCGGCGCAATACTTATTTTTGATGCGGTCGCGACTTTGTGTTTCCGCTAACCCAATTTCTCCTCCGAATATTTCAACAGATTTAAAATGCTGTTCCCCGTCGTATTCAATAGCGATTCCGTTTACAAAGAAATCTAAGCGGTAATTCCTTATTGTTTGCTTAGGTCTGATTGGATATTGCGTAAAGTGTAGTATCTTATTGCGGATCAGCCACGCTTTTATAAGTTTTTCACCTTTCGAGGCGTTACAGTATGGGCAGGCAGTTCCTGCAAGTAGATTAGAGGGTAATACTCTCCATTTTTCACCGCAGTTTCGACATTTACACAACACCTTCTCTGTAACGCATGTGTATTCTGTTAATAATTCATAACTATCGTCAACCGTGTGCAGTTCTTTTACAAATTGCGAATGTGCCTTGGTCAGTTTACTTCGCATAGACTCAATAGCGCATTTTGGGCATCTTGACCCTTTCTTAAAGTTGTTAGGCGTTGTCTGATATGTTTCGCCACATGAGATATGCTTCATCAATAACGGCGTTTTTACACCGATATATTTCGTCTTGATTGTGTATTCCTCACCAACAAGCGCCTTAACCTCCGCAACAAACTCCTCATGTGTTTTTCTACGTCCCATACTCGTTTCCCCTCCTAGTAATATAGCGGACTATCACCGCCTTTCTATTTGCGTTTAAACGCGTAATCAAACGATTGTCTCCTCATACCCGCGTTGATTCATCGCTGGTAGCAAACAATCTCGCTCCCATAACCGCTCTAGTTCCGTCGCTAAAGGACGATGCAATCGCGTTAGCTTATTCGGACGACTCGCCTTATATCGAACTCCACAAAGCCCTTCACCGACGAATACTGCACGCTGTACGTGTGTTTCCGTGTGAATAATCGGATAACACTTCGCCTGTTCTGGCGTATCAACTACGATCAATTCGAATATCATTCGCTATTTACCTCGCTTCTTTCCGTGATACGTTACCGCCTTCGTCGCAGCAATAATCGCCTTTTGCGCGTCTGTCATTCGCTAATCACCTCGCTAACTTCTCGCTCAGCATTTTTAATTTGCGTCAATTTTGCGTCAACCTCTTGCGCAATTTCATTAACTTGCGTTATAATAGCGTCAATACGAGTTTGAATTAGCGCTTGCGTATGCGGAGCCTTGCAGCGTATCTTTTTTAGCGTCAGTTCTGCGATGCTTACGTTAAGTTGCGCCTGCTGTTCTGTCAGCTTGCGAATTTCGCGTCGAAGTTGCGTCGTCATTCGTGATAGCTCACGCTTGATTGCTGTGGAAATTCGGTCGATTGTGATAGTCGCTTTTGATTGCGACGGTTCTTCGATATCACGATAAACCGTTACTACGCAGTTATCTTTTCGACTAATGACGATTGTTGTTTTCGTTTTATGGTGAAGATATATCTCCGTTGGACATTTCGAGCTTGAGCCGATTCCGTGAAACGTTGCTACTGCAAGTAATTGTCGTATATTATTATCTGCAGTAGCTCTTTGGAAGCCTAAACGTTCTATTGAGCGATCAATAGCGTGCTTAGTGACTTCTATCGTTCTGCTTAACGGTTGATTATTTTGCGTCATTTTTACGTCATTCCTTTCGTGTTAGCTAACTTTTGTTGCGCGAATTGATAGTCGGTAGTAATCCGCAGCGTCGTCATCTGACGGTAAGCTTCCGTTGTAGTCTAAGTATGTTTGAGCGGCAGTCGTGTAAATTTCCGAAATTGTGGTAATTTCTTGCGCATCATGGTCGTGTAAAGCGTCATATGGTCTCATTTTTCACCGTCCTAAGTAGGTTTTTAAGCTTTTTCTGTTTAAAAATTACGAGTTCATGCTATAATGCGATTAAAGGCCGTTTTGACAATAGGCAATATAGATAGAAACCATACATAAATAAACCGGCCGTTTAATAGTATTAATATAGGGTATACATACGACGTACTTAAAAAAGTCGCCAGTATGTGCGCAGGTTAAGCGTATTGAAAGAGGACATACCTTTGAGTAATCCTCTTTCAATAAATTAGCTAAAAGTAACTTAATAATATGTCAGCGTTGGCCTGATAACTTACGTTGACACTTTCAACAAGAAACGTTGTAATTTTTACTTAAACAAAAGTATTGAAACTACAACGAATCTTGCAGCAATTTCTAAATAGTTAGGCAGTTTTGATTAAGAGGTTTTTTGCGAGACACTCTTTCTCTAAACGTTCCTGACACCTTGCTTTAAATCGCCGAACGAATTTACGGTGTGATTCCTTGTTTCCGCCAAAATGACTCGCCAAAGTCTCGGAAACTTGTGTATCATTAAACCCATTCGCCCAAGCATTTAAAGTAACAGATTCTCGATCGTCCGTCGCCAAGCGGGCGATCTTTTCATTTAGTGAGATATTTTGTATCACCGTCTCACCGCCCTGCGCCAACAGGTCCTTCGGTTCAAATTCTACCGACTCGCCAAAGTCGTTTCCTTTTGCTAACTCGCTGAAATTAATCGCCTTTTGTTTTCCGAATTGCTTTAACGCTTGGGAAACTTCGCGGTCAATCAACTTCTGCGCTCGTCTGAAACTACTCTTTCCTAATGAAAAATAGGATACAAGCTGTGCGTAAATCCTTGTTTCTAGCTTGTCTACATCAGTAATGACGTTTGAAACCTCATCTACTTTCTGTCGTAGGTAGCTCATTACGCTAACATTTTCATATACGATTATTAAGTTGTCCATTAACTTCCTCCTTATTTTTGCCTTACACTATATACTGCACACTAAAACAGTAATTTTTGGGACAATTACTAAAAACTTTTTTGAAACTTTTTATATTTCTTCTCGTAGACTACTGTAAAGCTAGTATTTTAGCCAAATTTAGAAATATGTGATACATATAGTAATTATAACTAAACATTCCATTACTGTAAACGTAATTAACATGGCACAATTTTCGTTCCACTAGCAATCTCCTATTGTTATAGGCTTTATGATAGGAGGTTTTATACACAAATGGCTATTTCATACGCACCATTGCGTTATCTAATGGAGAAACATACCGTATCATACCGCCAACTGCGTGCAGAACTCGATATACACTCGACGTACACAACCCGCATGAAAAACGATACTGGCTACGTCTCCCTCGAAACAATCGACTTGCTCTGCGAATATTTTGACGTTCCTGTGAACGAAATTATCGAATACTATGATCCGTACGAATACGAGGAATAATCGTAGGCAAGTCGTACGCATTCTCAAACGCTTCTATTAGCCCGCCTATTCCCTTCGCAAGTAAAACATCGTTCGCATCCTTATAAACGCTCTCACGCCAATTTATGACGGATAAATCACGCCCAACCAACGCTTGTACTACCTGTGCGTTAAATCTAGCGCCAGCCTTATCATTATCGCCCGCAACCATTAATCTTTTGAACGGAAGTCTCCGTATTATATCGGCTTGTTGCTGCGTAAATGAAACGCCGCCAACTGCAATCGCGTTATATCCTGCGACACGCCACGACAAAGCGTCTATCTCCGCCTCGCATATAATCAAATCGTCATAGGAACGATTGTACAAATCTGCTCCGAAAACTAGCTCGCGTATAGGCCTTGCGTTACGTTCGTAGAAAAACGTTTTTCCCTTCGTTGCTCGATATTTTACGTTAGACAACTGACCATCTGGCGAATACCACGGAATGGAAACAAAGCCGTAGTGACGCGACTTTCCAACTTTTGCCTCCGTTTGTACTTCTAACGAAATACCACGCTTAGTCAAATATGGAGATGGTTGTCTCTCGATAATATCACGATGCAAAACTCTTTTAAATCTATCTATCCGCAATCTTGGTAAAATAAGCATTAAGTCACCGTTATTCGACTCTTCGCTATATTTCGACAATAAATAATCCTGTGTTTCTTCGTAAGTTTCATTTCGTAGGAATGCAAGTAGCTTAACTATGCCTCCGGACTTCCATTCGTCATCATAAGCGCCAGAATCACCCCAAGAGCCAGCCGGATAATCTCCGTTGCCTTCAAGTAAGATGAAGAACGAAGGCGAACGATCATATCGGAATGGCGACGCTGCTATCAACTTATTGTGCGACCATTTTGGACGATGCCATTCAAATTCTTCTAATTCTGATTGCACGTCTATACAAATATCGTGACCTCGGATTTTTACTCTCTCCAATTCTACCATTCCTCCTTTATATATTTTATATGTCGAATCGTCGAAATATAACACTTTTCTAAAATTTAGTTAGCATCTTTTGTAAGGTTGGATTATACGGACTAGTTTTCATAAAGTCAACAGCGCAAAAATTACACGCACCATCCTTTTTCTAGCGACATATAAACGCCCTCAAACGTTGATATTACAGCATTTTCTGCAAATATTTACGGAATGATAACTCACCGCGCAAATATATTTTAAAAATTTTGCGCCGTATAATTTACCGTTTCCTACTGTTCATATCGCATTGCACCGACACCATGTAAGTCACCGCTCGTTAATAACCGCCTTGTCCAAATTTACCACCTGTATGATTCGTTAGAAATCGAATTGATCGACTGAACCTTCTCCCGTTTCCATTTCGCGAACAACGCCAATTTGCGGAACATAAATTATTTCAACGGAATCTCCTTCGCCCCCATTCCGCCCCTTGTTAATTCCGACAAGCCCTCGCCCCTGCTTATAATCCGTATCAACCGCAATTAACATCGCAGCATCTTCGAGTAAGGCTTTCGTTTTCTTAACTTCGCTACGGTCGGGCAACGCTAATTCACGCGTACCATCTTCGTCTGTTTCTTCTTTCGATTCGTCTGCTTGCGTTATGGCCAACGTTACCACTTGCGAATTGCCCGTTAATCGGCGCAATTTCATCGAAGTATTGGCAGCATCTCCGCCAGTTGTTCGCGACGTATTCTTTTCGTAATCGAGGTAATAAAATGGATCGACGATAACAACGTCAGCTTCCGTTTTTAAAATATCCGCCTCTAATTGGCGCAATGATCGGTCGCGGAAATCTGCGTCGTCTACTCCGCGAACAATAATCGTCCCAGGTAAGTAGTCGTTCACTCCCTGCAGAAAGTTGCGGAAGGCTTCTTCGATTTCTGGCGTTAAGCTTCCTTTTCGTAAAGCATCCGAATTAAAGCCAGAATCGCCTTCGTAGATTAACTCGTTCTTTACGGATTCCAATTTCGCGTGCGTGATGCCTAATCGTCCGCTAATTTCCGTATATAAACGCACCATAACTTCATATGTCGGCATTTCCATCGACCATTCGAGGACTGTTGCGCCTTGCATTGCGAGTGTAACCGCCTCTTTAATCGCGGCAATTACCGATTTACCTCGTCCAGACTTACCGTAAACAACGTACATATTTCCGCTGATATATTCGCCAATGTTCGAAAAGGACGATTTCCACGTTTTGAACGACTTGCCTTCTTTGCGGCGTTCGAACTCCGATAGGAACTGCGTTGTATCGCGTTTTATATCCGTTCCCACTTTTTCGCGAACGTCTGTTCGATGTTTTATATTATCAAACTTTTCCTGTAATTTGTCAATGAGCCGTGGGACATCATTTTTATACTCGTCAAACAGCGGTTGTAAGCCGGTCTGTACTAAATCTACTAGCTCCGATTGTCCAGCGTCATTTAACAAACGACGCGTTAACCATTCGTAAGAATCCGACACTTGCGGCACATAAAAGAACTCCGGTACTTGTTCGACTACTGTTGCGTAGCTTGGCGCTTGTCCTCGATTCTGTTCGGCATACTGGCGAATAAAATCGTGAGCCTTGCGATCGGCTGCGACTTTGAAATGGTCCGTCGTTATATTGTGGCGAGCGAGTGCTTGTACGTCGTTATCATCGAGAACTTTCGATAACAGCATTGTTCCGTTGTTACTCATTCGTTTAACGCCTCCCATTCCGTTAAAATCCCGTCATCATCAAAATGATCGAAAAATTTTCTAGACACGTTTAGCGCTTTACATATTGTATCTAGCGATTGCCATTCGTACCCAACGTTCGCTAATCTTCCAGCTAAGAATAACGCTTTTCTTAATCTCTCAACTTCCGCAACTAACATCGGAATATCTTCGTAAGCGTGAGCGATAAATTCAGCGTCAGTACCGCTAGGTGTTTCTGCGATTGTTTGTCCGTTACCTTCGTTTTTAACTTCGTAACCTTTCCACGGGTCACCTTTAACATACGCCTTATTGAACGGCGTTTCCTCTACTCGCTCTTTAATCTCTGTCAATTTTGCGTTATCCATTATTTACGCCACCCCCGTTTATCCTTGTAATTCAGATATTCGCCACCAAGCAATAACGCTATAGCGAACACTACGAATAAAATTTCGATTGCACTCCTAATCAGCGTCAAAATAGCGTCTTACCTCCTCAGCATCCGCCAAGCGCCAATGTTGCGCCACGAAATGCGGATAATCTCCGATTGTCTGTCCTCGACCACCATTTATCGCGAAGCAAACGCTAATCCCAAACGATGACCTCGCACATCGTCCGATTGTTCCTTTTTTACGATGGACTATGATTGCTCCAGGAATTATTGCGTCGATTTCGCGTTGTTTTGCTACGCTTTTGATTGCGTCCCCTACCGAATCTGCGTTTGTCTTTTCGATTCTCATGACAACTCCGCCAATTCTATATGAACCTCGGCTAAACGTTTCTTGCAGCGTTCAATCTCCGCATGATCCTTCGATTGCATTGCGTCATTTAACGAAGCTAATTCGTAGTCCTGTTCCAGTTTCAACAGTTCGATACGTTTCAAGTTATCGATGTCTATTTTAACGATTATCCTACGTACCATCATTAACGTTTCCCCCTTTTCGATTTACCTTCGAAATTCACCAATTCGCAGTTATCACGTACTCGGTCGAGCAACCTTACGTCAAATACGTCATATAAATCGTACGGCTTTAACGCTTCAACTCGCTTATCTGGCTTTTCCGGATGAATCAGCGGAATATTACTCGTATAAACCGTAGGCAATCCGTTCGTCACTCGATAATTAATAATCGTATGCAAGTCGCCACGAAACGCCTCGCTCGCTGACCTAACGCCAATATCATCAAGGACTGCAAATGGCGCATGTTTAGCGCGTTCCATCATCGAATAATAAGGACGGCTGTATTGCTCGGCTACATCTTGCGGAATGTTTCTACGATTGAATCCGTTGAATAGTGTCTGCCACTCGTTCACATCGAGGAAATATGCCGGCTTTTGCGTAGGCTGTTCTCCTCGCTTTAATGCTCCGAGATAATCGCGAATGATATATTCGTTAAGAATCGCGGAGGCTGTCGTTGTTTTTCCGGTGCCAGTCGCCTTGCTGAATAGATATAGCGAGCCGTTAAATTCGCTGACATATCGCTCAATAGCTTCGTATGCTTTCGCTTGATCCTCGCGTGCTGCCGAATTAGCTACCGTTACATTTCGATATTCTGCCGGTACGCCCGCGCTCGCTAATCGTCCGCCTTTTCCGTTAAGACCCATAAGGCTAATTTTGTGTGGGCATGTCATACTACACGTATTACAACCGTTTTTATTGCGTTCTGACAAGATACAGTTAGAGTGGGTAGTCATCGTAATCCTCCTCTGCTACATTGATTAACTTTTTTGGAGCTTCGTCTCCAAGTATTTCATGCACCTTGGCATTATATTTTGTGACAGCCATTCTTAAATTTTGTGATTGTCCAGCGAAATAATGTATCCCTTTATACATAAATCTTCCAACATAAGCGTTATCTTTTCGGCTATAATGAATTCCTTTGAATTTGTTAACTCTAGGTAAAGATGGTTTTATTAATGGCTCACCAGGAAAATTGAGTTGAGCAAACTCGCCATGTAATTTTGAAGCGAAATAATCATACGCTTTAGCAGCTTCTTTTGCTGTCTCGAAGTATCCTATATGTTTACGTCTTTTATCGTTTGTTATATAAGCGTTCCACTTCCCGTGGTATTCAGAATAAACTACTCCTTTGTATCCACTTTTGTTTGCTATGCTCAATTGTTGATTCTTTTTATTTTCAGTAGGAGTGCATTCACGTAAATTTTCTCGTCGATTGTCTAATTTGTCTCCGTTTATATGATCAATTACATACCCATCTTTTACTTCTCCGAATATAAATCTATGAAGTTTCTCATGCTTTGGCTTACCGTTTAGATAATAAGTACGTTCTGCATACCCTTTATTTACGTGCCATTTAGATTTAGACACGCGTTCAAAATCATCAAAGTCTACAATAGCGAATTTTCCATCTCCGTTCTTTCCGGTCAGAGGTACGGCCCTTACCTTTTTCAGAATGCAAATCTGCGTCATATATGCGTCACCTCTTTACAAGTAATTTAGTGTCCTAGTCAAATCCATACGTTGCCTATCTGTAAGCAATCCGTCGCCAGCTAACTCGTCAATTCCTTCGATAACTGAATCGACCTTATCTTCAATTTCCGCAAGTTCTTCGCCACGCTTTGCTATACAATGAAATTCCGGCGTACATACCGTTAATCCTTTAACTGATAGTTGCGTCATGTTATCGCTCCTCGTAATAATCGCTCACATCTGCGCCTAATGCGTCACATGCCGATTTTAGTCCGTTTTCTAAGCGTTCTACTTTGTCCATAAGCGCGATCATCATCTTACTACCTGGCGGATTATTAACCCATTCTTCGCCATGTCGTAGATACTTTACGTGATAATCTTGCGTTAATACTACGTTATATTTGCCGTTTTCTACTGATACATTGTAGATATGTTCGCTCATTCTGATTCCTCCTCGCCGTTTTCTTTCGCATATTCAATACAAGACGTTCTCAAACGATCAATATCCGCTAATAATTCTGCTAACATTGCGCATCCATACAAAGCCTCTCCGTGTTCTACTGTATTTGCGATATCGTGCGCCATATCCAATATTCTACTTTTACTTAAAGCCAATCCGCCCCCTCCTCGATATTATCTACAACCTCCGCCCTCTTACTCGCCAATTCCGCCTGCTGCAGCAATCGCGTCATAAACGTAGTCATAAACCAGAAGGAAATTCCGGGATATTCCGCAGTAGGCTTATACTGCGTAAAACATGCGTCAATGAACGCTTTCAACGTCTCTTTGCTATATGCGCCTGGCTTGCGAGATGTTCCGATATATTTTGCGATTAAATTGCGCTCTGCTACGACACTGCCTGCGCTGACGTATTGGATTCCGTAGCATTCTACGTGCTGATCGGCTAAGTACGCTTGAAAATGCGCCGTATTCCACTTTTCGATTGGTGTGTCGCTATAATGCGTTGCTTTCTTCGCCATTATTTAGATTCCTCCTCGTTGCCACAGTCGTTACAATCGAGGTATGCGAAACCTACGTTCTGACCACAACTAGCCGAAAGTTCAACGTTATTACTTCCGCACTCATTGCAAGTAACGGTAAATTCCGTAATGTTAGTCATTCCGTTTCCTCTCCTTCATATAGCGCCTCACTCGCAAAATTCTCGATACATTTTAGTGACATCTGCGCCTCTAATACGTTCTCCTGTCCGTTCCTTGCGCCAATTAAACAGCAAGACAATGCGAATTTATAGCGTTCGACTTGCGTGGCTAATTCGTGTATCATCTGCTCGGTTGGTGTGCGCCCAGTCATTTTAATGCGCTCCTTGCGATTGTGATAATATCGTCATAACCGTTATCATGCGATATGCTCGACGCTTCTTCGGTAGCTACTGCGATAATGTCCGTCAATTCAGCTCGTAATCGCTCAACCTCCGCAACTAGTGCCGGAATATCCTCTAAAATCATCGTCTGCGCAGCGCCCCAATCTACAATATCCTCACGCTTAGGCATTCGTTCTTTGATTGCGTTTAGTTGTTCTGGCGTCATTATACGTTCACTCCTTCGATTTTTAGTCCGAGTGTTTCTAGCGTCAACTTAATACCTTCCGCTAGGTTTTCTTTCGCTTGACCTTGGGCAATTTCGTTCCAACCGAAATGTCCTTTCGATTCGCGTACCGCAGCCTTATATATTTCAGCTAATCTTTCCTCTTGCGACTTTTCTACTTCATATCCAGAATAGTATCCACTCAACGCCTGCTCAACTTGCTCGTCCGTTAAATCCGCCTCATTTAGTAAGTATTGCGTTGCACATGCGATTGAGCGATATTCACTCTTTGCATATTCGATTTCTGCAGCAACCTCTTTCGATACTTTTACTTTAGCGTTAATCATGCGTCAATTCCTCCTCGTAAATGTCGATAGTTTTCCGATAGTACGGTATTCCTAAGAATCGTTTGACGATATGCTGTTCGCCAGTTTTTACGTATGTGATGTCGGTGAAAATGCAGTAGAAACTGTCAGATATAACTATCCGTTTTCCTGTTCGGTGGTTTACCGCGTAAATTTGATTTCCGGCGAGATATTTAGTCGGCATTAATACGGTCATCTCGTTACCTTTCGAGTAGTCTCCGTACGGCGTTGTATGAGTGCATTCAATTGTATCGCCAACCCTCGGCTGCCTATCGTGATAAATCCGTTCTGTATAGCGCATATTATCGCCCCTTTCAAAAACTTATAACTTTCGTAATTCTTGCGCTAATTCGATTTTGCGTGTGATAATTTCGTCAAGACGTTTTTGCGCTTGCATAGCTTCGCGTTTCGCTCTACTTCGAGCAATCCCAGCATAATACCCATCGTTTGCTACTCGCATACGTCCGTCGTAGTAGTTATTCAATCGTCGCTCCTCCGTACCTAATTTCGCCAATTGCGCTTCGATACTTCGTCTTATTGATTCGTTCATAATAACGCTCCTTTCGTATTCCCATCTTTTTTCCGTCGTTTTAGCCGTTTTAAATACGCCCTTTACAATTAATCCATTGTGTGTAATAAACCGCTAATCTCCCGCTTAAACAAAGCGATTTCATTGCGTAGCTCTCCGAGTGTCTGCGCATCTGATTCGAATATGCGTTGTCTTGCGATTATTTCTAGCGCCTGCTCTGGCTTTGCGCACCATTTCCAATCACGCCATTCTATGCGCTTTTCTGCCGAGTGCTTCTTCGGATCAAATGCGGGCGACAGCGTCGGGTCTACCGTGTGCTTACGTTGTACGATGATTTGGTAATCGTCGGATTTGATGCGGTATTTATCGGATATTTCGATGTTTAGTGACATTGCGATTCCTCCTTATAATTCCGTTTGATTTAGCGCCAAAACGCTTCGCATGATAAATACGTCGACTTGCGAATTAAAACCGTTTTTAGCCACGTTTATAAAGGCGTTTTGATGTCGCTATGTTCCGCTAACTTACTATCGCCAGTGAAGCGTTGTTCTAGCGAACAGTTTTCGCATTTGAAGATATGGACGCCATCTTGCATTATATAGCTGAATACGTGGTCGCAGCGTGTTTGTTGTAATTGCGTGTTATTACGATTAACTCCGATCATTACGATAATTACCTCCTTATTATCTTTGGCGTAATGCTTTTAGATTGCGATTATATCGTTATATCAATAGTTGATATGGAGCGATAGCGACATAGAGGATTTATGCGTTAGCATAAAGACTCGTTAATCTTTTAAAGATAGTAGTTTAGTTAAAAAGAAAGTAGTATAGTTCGTGTATCCAAACGGAGACCCCTAACGTTATTTGTCGAGTAAATAGTAGGTATTCGTCGTCTGCTTTCCGCCTTTATAAGTTCTCTTTTCTCGGCGAATATATCCCAATTTCTCCAACGCCGCAAACGCCTTAAATACTCCATTACGTCCTATTCCCGCAACGTCTGCTATAGTTTGTGCGCTTGGATACGACTGTTTACTTGCGTTGTCCGAATATAAGCAGAGCGTCATATATACGATTTTGTCACGGTGAGATAGCGTTTTATCTCGCGCTAGTGACTGCGGAATCATTACGAATTTGGTTGTGCGATAGTCGATTACTTGCATATTGCGACATCTCCAATTTTAATCATGTTTGCTTTGCGAATAAAAGCGTCAATTTCACGTTGAAGCGTTACGCTGACAAACTGTTTATACTGCGAGATATGAACAAAAGTTGCTCGCGGATCGGCTGCCACAGTATCGTCTATTCCGTATATAATAGTAAGATAATCCGTGTGCTTACGGTATTTTTCAATAGTTTCACATCCCCGATTGAGAACTGTACTCCTTGATAACTTAGCGTCGTACCATACCTCCCCACTAACAAAGTCCGGACGACAATCCTCTATCGTTGGGTGCCTATCAAAATAAACACCACTATCTTTCAACGCTCGCTCCACTAACCGTTCAAATTCATGGCCTAATCGAGAATATGTCCCAAGCTTAGACTGCCTACTGTACGAAATATACATTCCGTCCAATTTGTAATAATCGTAGAACGCTTGCAAATTATCAAACAAACAATAGATGTAGCTCTCTACAATTCTGTGCTTTTTAAGTAATTGTGAAGTAATCTCGTCCGGCTCATGGTCGCTAACGAATTTACTAATGACATCTTGCATGCATTCGTATTTTGATAAGTATCCAAATTCACATTTAGATATACGATAATCTTCATCGAAGTTCCACAGTTTTGGATGCTCGGTATGAAATTCATCGAAAGCTATATACCATTCGAGATTGAAACGTGCAATAATTCTACTTATTTTCGAATGATGAACTTTAAACTTTTCAGCAATTTTTCTAATACTAAGTCCAGCATCCATTAAATCTTGAATGTTTTCAGCCGTCATTATCTCGCCTCCTTACCTATAACTGCACACTAATTCGGAAACTTTTGGGACAGCTTTTCGTATTAAATTTAAAATAAGGCTAAATACCTACGAACTATATCGTAAAATATACGTATATAAGGAAATTAAATGTAATGGAGGAATATATGAATAACAAATCGAGGAAGCCGTGGTTTAAACGCTGGCAAGTTTGGGCAGGCGTATTTGTATTCCTAGTAATTTTGGGCATTATATTACCCGAACCGCCAGATGATAAAAATGCAGAAGTTGTAAAAAAAGAGTCGAATATAGAGGTGAAATCCGAAAAAACTCATAGTAAAACGGAGCCAGAGATCGGCTCTCCGTTAACAAAAGACGAAGTATTAGAAAATTTCGAAGTTGAGCCGTCAGTCGAGCCGTTCATAAACGGAACATTCACTTTCGTAGGAAATCGTACAGATACCGCAGATTACTATTCGTTAGCTGATACGGACAAATTCAGAAACGCAAGCATCATCTTTAAAGACGGACAAATCGCACGATTAAAGCTAATTCCAATTGACGCTAAAAACGTTAAAAAGTTATTCGAAGATTTCGGAATAGCAGGTGATCCGCGGAAATTGAACGGTGCAGCCGGTTTTTATGAAGTCGCCCTAATACCGAAATATTGGACGCAAAATATCGAGAAATATCCGTACGACAAAGATTGAATAGGAGATGATTTACGTTGGCAATACGATTTACACTCGCAAACACGCTACATAAATACGATATACCACAGATACAACTCGCAGAAGAATCTAACACTAGAGCCGCAACAATCCACCAGCTATGTCACGGTACGATCAAGCGAGTGAACATCGAAATGGTAGAACGCATCATCCCCGCATTAGAACGACTTACTGGCGTAAAACACTCGCTAGATGACGTCATGATATACGTAAGAGACGACGAAGATAAGGACGCCAATTAAGGCGTCTTTTTTATTCGCCAGTTAGCCAGTTATATACCGCTCGTCCAGATGCATGGCTGCGCTCTTTCAGCCAGTTATAGAACGGAATCTTGCGCTCGTTTTTCGCCTCAACAATCGCAGGCTTATCGACTGCCTTCGGACGATTCGAAGCGCTATTGTACGCACTTGTAAACGCACCTACAACGTTATCAAACGCCGTACCTCCCGCCGATGCAACGGACATATTAAGTAGCACGGATTTTGCTCGAATGAAGTCCGTAATAGTCGCATCGGAGCCTATACGTAATGCTATAACGTGCGCTTTCGCTTTAATTTCGGCAGACATCGGCATTGATTCGATTAGCTTGAACGTCGCAATCTGATACTCGTTAGTTGCGTACTTTTCGATATAATCGCGCTGATCTTCGATATTTATAGAATCGCTTATAAGCGTCTTTTTATTATCTTTTACTTGTTTTTGTAACGGTAGTTCAGAAAGATTAATAGCTTCTGGCTCCGTCAATTTACTCGCTGTTGATACGTCAATTGTGTGGGAATCGGAAACAATTTCGTTAATTTCGTTTGGCAACTTTAATTCATCCACGCGATTGAATACGAAGATATTGTGCGCCTGGTAGTTGTTCGCCTTTTGCGTATTAATAACGGTAATTAGGTTTAGCTTACGAGCTTTACGCAGCATCCTGTCAAATGTCGAGCGACTAACGCCAACCATTTCGCTAGCGTGCGTGCTTGCTACGGCCTTCTGAATCTTGCACCATGCGACACCTACGACATTGGCAGCGAACTTGCGTAATTTATTTAGCGCGATGTATTCCGATTTTGTAAACTCGGACTTAACGTCGATCATCGCTTGTTCAAAGTTATTATTGAAATCGCTAATGTCCGTAAATTTCGATAGTAAGTCGTAATTACGTTCCTTTGCGTATGTAATTGTGTTCATATTCGTTATCCTCCATTTGAGAAAACGAAAAAAGCGTCCGTATCGCAATTTACTTACGACACAAACGCTTTATTTTGCTAAAATCGCTTTACTTACGCATAAATAGATGATACAATGTCTATATTATATGTATGTAAACGAAATTAGCCGGTAAAGTGTTGGTCGCGAGTTCGGTTCGCGGTTGACGGTGGTAAGTGTTGGTAGCACTTATTCACACGCCGGCTTTTTTCTTTTTCCGTTCAATTTGTTGTTATCCACAACTTTACACTGCAAAAAACGGAAATGCAAGCATAAAATTCATTTATCCCCAGGCGCGCTATCTCGAAAATGAGGTGGCGCTTTTTTATATTTAAAAGCCTTTACATGTACGAAACCATGTAAATATACAGGTACTCATACATGTATGAACATAAAAAACACTTGCGTACATGTAAATTTATGATAAAATACAGGTATAGATGAAAATATGGAGGCGAGCAAATGAAACAAATGAAATTATTTGCAATAGATTTAGGGAATCGTCAGGTAAAGTTGAAAAGTGAAAAAGCTACAAAAGTCCTACCTAGTTATTATGTAGATGTAGCAGAATACGGTAAAAGAAATGTTCTTGAATTAGTGAAATCAGACGATGCCGCAACTACTGGCGATTATAAAAGTGGACGAGATGAAGGATTCACGTATGTATGGGGAACAGGACTGGACGTAAGCAGAAAACATGTTACTGATACACTCGGACTTTCTAAAAGATACGATAGTCGAGAATTTAAAGTATTGGCTGACTTAGCGCTTGCAGAATTAGCAAGAGATTTTAAAGAGTCGTCGGGCGGGATATTGGACGTTGTGGTTGTTACAGGCGTTCCAACAAATGAGTACGACGATGAAGAAACGTTCAAATACATTAAAGAAGCTTTAACAGGAGTTCGTAGCGCGGAAATTGATGGAGTAACTTACGTAGTGCGTGTACATGAAGTATATATTCTTATGCAGCCTGTAGGAACTGCGGTAGACGTAATGGTTGATGAAACGGGAGACGTTATCGACGGTAACGATATCGAAGATGGATACGTAGGAATCGTAGATATTGGCGGAGGAACTATCATAATTGACGCGTTCGAGAAGATGAATTTAGATACAAATAACCGCGTTCAATTAGAAGAAGGATCACACAAGTTGTTCATTAATATACGTAATCGAGTAAATGACAACAAAGACGGTCATCGCATAACTGAACATGAGGTTGAGCGCATGGTACGAGACGGACACGAAGATTCAACATACTATTGGTCGCCAAACGGTAGAGACAACCTTAACTTGACAGACATCGTGAAACAAGAACGTGAACGATATACACGAAAAGTTATACAATCGGTAAGAGGTACGTTTAAATCGATGTCTCGTATGAGAAAGATATATGTTACTGGTGGTACTGCAAACTTACTTAATCAAAACGAGTTTAAAATTGCAATACCTATCGCTGAATTTGTAAAGGATAGCGAAACAGCAAACGTTCGAGGTTACTATAAATACGGACTTTTAAACGAGGTGAATATAGTTGACGAAAGTGACGCAATTAAAAACTGATGTTATTTTAAAAGAACATGAACAAGATATGATTGATTTTATTCTGGATAGCGGAATGCCACGCGCTACCTTATTTAAGAAGGCACTTCGCGACATGATGAATCGAAAAAAAGAAGAAGAATTTGACGAACGAGTAAAGCGCTTATTAAACGAAGTGATTGCAGAAAGAGGAGTTAATCCGGCAGTAATAGTCAATGAAGTTAAACCTAAAAAGAAACTAGGATTCGGTTCGATGAAAATTTCGGCCGATGCGGAATAGATATAATAAAACCGAGTGGACAACGCAACGTCTACTCGGTCTTTTTCTTTTTCTTCTTCTTTTTAGGCACGGTAGGGTAGCCGTATTTTTCGGACATTTTACGAACACCGTCCACAATTGCACGTTTTTTATCTTCTGTTGCCATAATAAAATCACCGCCTTTGCTTTCAGTCTGTCCAATTATTCGATTTTCTAATCGGTTATAGGACAAACTCGTCTCTCATACTTTATAGAAACGTGCTAGGGACGTCTGGAATCTGTCCCTACGTTAATTGCTCTTTGGGAGGCGGAAAACGAATGAAAAGAGTAGGGGAGGCCCTTTCGGTACGGTCAGATAAGAAGCGCGACGTGAAGCCCACTATTCCGATGGATTTAAAAGATGTCCTCTATCGTATTTCTTATATAACATTTACGCCGGTAAAAGATGTTTGCCAACAGATGGCGATGCTCGTCTTACACGACCGCAGAACCATCGAAAACTTATCGAAATATTTCAAGCGCGACTTAATTATGGGTCATACGATGTTTGTCGGAAACATAACGAATAAAACGATGGAAAAGCGCCCGAAAGTGCGCGGTGAACGCGTAACCATCCGTTTTACTCAAAAAGAATTCGAATCGGTAGCGCTACTTAGTTATGCGTTAGATTGCACGCCATCACGCACAGTAGCGATACTTCTCGACATGAGCATGAAAAGCGTTCGCTTTGTTAATGCGTATATTAAGCGATACTTGACCGAAGAGTTAAACGACGCGCAGATGCGTGAGCTGCAGGCGATTTTACGCTACGTTAATAAAGTCGGCGAATCCTACTTCTCGTGGGCGTCATTACTGGAGCATGTGCTCGCAGAGGTCGGAAGCCCAGTATCGCGTATCAAGGAAGCCGTGAGCGAATTTATCGATATGAAATGGCGTGAGTGACTTCGCTATTCGACGTTCAGTCGTTCAAATAGTAACTTTTCCACTTGCGTTTTTACGGCCATATTTAAATAACGAAACACTTGATCCTCGCCAGGCGTAGTTATAGTTAAATCGGAAAAATGTTCGTCAATCTTTTCCCAACTAAGAATGTTTACTTTCTGCTTAGCCAACATACGTTTTTGGTTGTAATAATCATTTTGAATTGACTTTATAAGTTTATCAATAATCGGCAAATAGACATTTCTCATTTTTAAGTTTTCAATCGCAGCATAATCGCGTTGTAACGACTGCAGAGCTAAATCTAAAATGACGAATTTATGCGTTTCTTTTCGCAATTCAATACTAAGCATCTTCTATCCTCCAATTCGGAACATACGTTTGTAATAATGATAGAACAAAAGTTCTTACTTAGCAAATAAAAAATAGACCGCAAGGCACGAAGCCAAGCGGTCTTTTATCCGTTATTTAGATGTTCGGTTCACATACGCGATACTATAGCTAATCAATTGGACGTCATCATAAGTATCCAATTTCGCTAGATGCGACTGCTGGAACACTCCGCAAGCAACGGCCTTCTTAATCAATTCTTTCGCTTCTTCACGTCCTGTAGCGTTCAATAATCGTGGCATAATGTTAGATTCCTCCTTTTGCGGCGGAGACGGCTGACTCGGTACGTTAAGCACAATCCCCGCCTCTTTTGCGAGCGATACAGCGATAGCTACGCAAATAGCGTCAAAGTTACGTTGATATAACTCGATGTCCGCCTTACTATCTACAAAGCATACTTCGAGCAATAGCGCAGGCATGTTCGTTCTTGAAGTGAACGCTAAATCTCGACGCTCTTTTGGTCCGCGATCTTTGAAGCATCCCGCAACGGCAATCGCTTTACTTACGTTAGCTGCAGCTTGTTTTGCGTCATAATAAAGAACCTCGCAACCTCGCGGAGCATCCGTTACTCCCGCAGCGTTGAAATGGACGCTAACGTCGAGACTTCGCTGCTTACTGTTATGATACGCAACAATGGCGTTGAGATTATCGCGTTGCGTTCGACTTGTATCGTCATGATAAACGTAAACTGTTGCGCCTCGTTCACGAAGATATTTCGCTACAGTATCGACTACTCGACGTGCTTCGTCTACTTCATCGATATAATGCTTTGCTCCACGCACATACTGGCCGTGTCCCGAACTAATTACGATTGCTTTCGTCATTACTTCACGTCCTTTTTCGGCAGATTATACGACATTGCTTGTCGGCTATCCGATAGTCCACGCGTCGTTGGATCGTTAAGTGCGTTGTATACGCTCACGCCCGCAGTTGCCAAGACATACGGATTAGATAGCGCATCGATTGCGAGATTGCCTACGCTTTCCCACGTCGTCAAATCTGCGCCAGTAATTCCGTAATAAGCGAATACGGGCGCTGCGATAGATAGCGCAATCTGAATCCAGAATTGCGGATTCTTTGCGCGTACTTTAAAGTTAATTTTCATCCGATTTCCTCCTTATACGCTAAAGCCACCGCTAACTAAGAATGCGATGACTGCTGCGACTAGTCCTCCGATTACAAGGCGCAAAATCCAAGTCGTATTATCCTTGATTCCACTGATTGTCTGGCGTATTTCTGCGATATTTGATTCTGCTACAGCCACGCGAGTTTCGAGGTTTCCGACTTTACCTTCGAGCGAGATAAGACGTTGATTGTCGTCCATTAATGCGACCTCCTTTGCGTTAATATTGCGTTGTTTATACTGTTTTCTGTGCGTCCATTATTGTCAATAATTCCGTATACTCATCGTCCGCCAACTGGTTATTAGCGTAAAATACGTTTACTTTTTTTAGCATATCGTCGTACATATAGCGCTTTCGTTCGATTAGGAACTCGCATAATTGGTAAACTGTCATATTGTTTTCCTCCTTATAAACCTAGTCCGCTTCGAGCGATTAAGTATTCCGTATTAACAAGTGTTTGTGCCTGCATTTCTTCTAGCGTCGGTTGAGGTTCTACAGGAATAGGCTCTGGAATGTTAGGTGCGGTAAACTCACCAGTTTCGCTGTTGTAATTCCAACCTTCTTTTACGGTAGGTTTGTGTGTAATATCAACCAAAATAATATTTGGTGCAAACTCTGGTTTTTCGTCTGCTTCAAAAATCCAATGTGCTTTATCGTATAAAATTTGTGCAAATTTCATTTTCATTCCCACCATTTCACTGTTAATATTCCATCTCCACCCCTACCACCTTTTGATGTATACCCACTAGAGTTGTAAGACCCACCTAGGCCCCCGACCCCTACAGTTATATTATATACAGCAGAAGGCGTTACAATGATTTCCTTATCTATAACAAAATCGCCCGCACCGCCACCGCTGCCACCGCATCCGCCTCCACCACTACAATAAGCACCTTTGCCCCCTTCTGTCGATGCATTCACGGCTACAGTTGATCCAAGTCCTCCGGAGTACCAACCACCACTACCTCCATCAGGTCTAACACTTCCCATTGGCGGACCACCGAAAGAGCCTCCAGGACCTCCAGATGGTGCGGCAGCCCCTGCATTTCCAGCTACTCCCCCACTACCTCCTGATAAAGTAAATAAGGAGCCAATACTAACTACCCCTCCGGATGTGCCATGACTAGTACCCCCACCTCCGGCACCCCCACCTCCGGCACCCCCGCCAGTGATATAAATTTCAGTCACACCCGCAGGTACTGTGAAGGTGCCGTTTGACGTGTAAGTTTTAGATTTTAATATTTTCCCTGCGTTCTTATTTGCAATTTGAGTGTTTACGTTGTCAATAGATGTCTTAATAGCTTCTTGCTGTTCGTAACTCGGGAAATTTCCATCGATATTCATCTACATCACCTCTCGAATGCTAAATGTCATGCAACCTAGTGTCGGGTTGTAACCAAAACCAATTTGATGTAGTTTTCCTTCATGAATAAATTGATTGTGTTTAGCCTTTTCTTCCAAATGCGCAGTAAGTCGCCCATCAACTTGTTCGATTTTTGATAAGTCGATACTACTAACGGCTGCTTTAATCGCCCCGTCCGTTGCTGTAGCCAGCGCGTTCATATCACGTACAACGTCCGCGGTCATATTACCGCTAATTGTCGGTAAATTATAATTAGGAGTCGCCACTCAATCACTCTCCATTCGTTATTAATTGTGCATACGTAAATCCAGTCGCCAAGACATCGTTATACGTTGCGTATGCGCTTTTTAAAATGTCGTAAGTTACGAATTTGAACTCGTACTCTATCGCTAAGTGTGCCGGAATAATCTCGCGTAGGATTCCTTGCAAGTCGGATAGGTTCGAAGGAATGCCGTAACTGCTCGTAAATTTAATAACGATGATATATTCGGAGAATCTTTCGATAACTTCCGTCTCACCACCGTAATATCCGTCTGCTACACTCTTAATGTGCTGCTTTGTAACAACGCCGTACCCACGCAAACGAGCTTTTACGTTACTTCTGCGCTCGCCTAACGTCTTATTAGCATCGGAGGCAATTCCGCAAATACGTTCCCATTCCCGCAATCCCCAAGTCGCTGTACTTACGTTGAATTGCAGTAGCAAGTCGTCAATATTAGCATTAAGGCGAGCAAACTCCGCATCCTCTGCGCTTAGTAGTTCGCTAGATTCAAGCAACTCCTCGTAGTATGACGGTACATAATCGAGTAATCTGCGGTCATACGGCATTGACACTCACCGTCCCTAGTACCGCCACTTGCTCGTCAGTAATTTCGATATTTGAAGTACCGCCATTTACAGTTAGATTGGCGTAGTCTATGACGCGAGGAATATCAAGCAAGACTGCAGCAATTCGTGTATAGCGGATTAGATTGTCTTTAAACGCAAGCGAATCTAAATACGCATGAACGCCTTTTTCAATATCCGCCTTTACTTCGTCGATTATCGCGCCACTTGCTAGCGTCAAACTTGCGTTAATATTTATCGGTACTTCTGTAGCGCCATTAACGGTCAATCCATCGCCAGGTCCTACTGGTCTTTCAGCGTTAATGTGCGCATAAGCGGCGTCAATTACTGGCTGTGAAGGCGCTCGTTTATCATCGCCAAGTAATACGACTTTCACGGTGCCAGGTCCGTTCCATATCGGATAAACGCGTGCAGCACCTACTCCGCTTACCTCTCTCGCCCATTGTTCGTAGTGATATACGTTACCACTCGTTGCGGGCTTGCGGACTTTATCATAAACTCGCTGTAACAACGATTCGTCCGATTCTTCGTCTACGCCAGTATCGTACGCTAATTCGTTCGTAACGGTAAGGACGCCGGCTAAGTCGCCAACAACCGTATTAATTTCGCCAATATCGACATTGCCGTCAGTTCCACCAACTACCGCCTCGACCGAGGTTTTCGCTGTTCCAGACGTTAATGTTACGTCATTTATTGTCTGAAAGTAAATGCCGTCATCTGTCCGAACTTGCGTAGATTTCGGCACCAATTGACCTTGCGGACCAGTTAGCGTAACTTCGCCTTTCGCTATTACCGAAGGCTTACGGTCGACTCCGAAATCTGACGCTGCTAACGTTAGTAAATCTGACGGCATATCTTCGTTAAGAAACGCGTAGCCGAGCGTTTGGTCAAGTGCTATATACGCTTGCGCTAACTCTTGCGCCACAGGGTCGGATAAATCGTAAGCTATGTCGCCTTGTCTTTTTCCGACATCATCTCGCATAGCCGTTAACATACGGGCAAGTATCGCTTCTTCTGTTTCGTTTGTAAATTGCGGTGTAATTGCCATTAAATCGCCACCTCCTCCGTTAGTAATTCACCGTCAGTCAATTCGACTGTTATTGCGACGTGAATGCCGTCTGAACCATATTGCGATACATCTACGGTAGGTACATCGGATATTCTGTCGTCATATATGATTGCTTCACGTACAAGTCGCGGGATTTCTACGTTCATTAATTGAGGCGTTAAATTATGTCCGATTAAATCTCGAATTTCCTCTCCGTAAAAATCGTTATAAATTAAATAGCGATTACGAGAAGTCATTAACGCTTTGCGGATATATTGGCGAATAGCCTCTTTTCCGTCGATGAACGAACTTATGCGGCCGTTTTCTAAGTCAATTTTCCAAGTCATTGACGGCTCCGCATAATTTTCTACTTCTTCCGTTAAAAGCTCGTCGTCGATTACTGCGTAATTAATAGGCGTCAATGCCACGTTAACTCACCGCCTTATCTAACACGTAAATAAGTTGACCGTCATTAACGACTGCGACAATGACACGGTCGCCTACTTTTAAATCGCATTTAAACGTCAATTCTCCGTCAATGATGTTTAAAGACGTTAACTCGCCGCCACCCGAATACGTATCTTGTACTTGTCCCGTAACTGTTCCGCCCGTAATGCTGACTGTACGAGTATGCTCTATTAAGTGCTCTGCGACGATAATGCCCTGTTCTGGCGTATCTACCGAATCTCCGTCGACTCGAACCGAGATAGGGGCGACAGATTGAATAGTCGCATTTGTAACTGTTGTTGGTTGCGATTTATCTCCGTTAAATAACTGGAGTAAGCGTGCTGCACCCGTTCCTTCTAATTGCGTCATTTCTTTGTTGCCCCTTTCTTAGTCGACTTCTTCGTCTTAGGTTTAGGTCTCGTAATCTCGTCCGAGCTAATTTCGATAGCTGGTAAGTCGTAAGTTCGAGTTAACTCTAGCGACATAGTATGCAATCCTGTACTATATTCGTGGTTAACTGATGTAACGTAATAGCCTCCGTTAGTCGAAGTCATTCCGTTAACGATGTAGACAGGAGTACCAACGTCAACTTCTGGAACGCCTAGAACTTCTACGGATAACTGTTCGGCCACAACTGATTGCTCTTTTAATAGCGCTTGTGCACGTTGTTTAACTTGTGCAGGCGTTGCCTTTTCGTCCATTTCTTCGAGCGCCTGCAATACTCCGTACTTTTTACGTTTAGCATCGTCTTTTGCTATAACCGTCGTCTCTTTACCAGACTTTCCGCCGACTACCTTTACTTGCGTTTTTGTATCTTCGATAGAACGCGAATAGGACGCAGAAATTAAATTCTCTCCGTCCTTAAAAAGATATTTAGTATTTGAAGCGCCTTCAGTAAGCGTTAATTTACCGCCCTTATTACCGATGAAAAATCGTTTGTTTGTCTGTTTACGCGTTATTGTTAATGCTTTTAATATCATATCGTGTAGCGTATTATTACTGAGGCGTAAGTAGGGAATTACGTAACCTGTATCAGCGATGCTGCCCACCCATACTCCGAAATCGGTCGCTAAGATTCGAATAATATCGCTTGCTTTCTTATTTACGAATATTCTAGTATCGTTGGACTTCGCAAAGTAGATATTACTATCGTGTGCGGTAACGCTAATCGAGCCATTTGACGATATTTCGTACGCAAAAATAATCCCGACAAATTGTATCACGCTATCATATCTAAACGAGATTGGATCGCCTTCGTTAATTGTCAGCGATCTTTTTCGTCCATCTTCGGTTGCGACCAACTTTAGAGTGAGAGTACGATTAAATTTCGAAGTATCTCCACTTAAAGAAACTGATTCGATGTTTGTCGAGACATTAACGTTATTTATAATTACGCCAATACTCACGCTATCACCAACTTTTGCCCAGGATAAATTTTGTCTGGATTTTTCCCAATGACGGATTTATTAGCTTCGTAAATTTTGCGCCACTGATTTCCGTCTCCATAGACTGATTTTGCGATTTTAAATAACGAGTCTCCTTTAGCAACAGTGTGCGTTTTAGGCTGAGCCTTGTCGCTTTTTGGACGTTGCTCTTGCTTCGGCGTTTTAGTTTCAGTCACTAACTGCTTCGCCTTAATCGGACGATATTCTTTTAGTGAAATTGAGTAATACACGTCGCCTGGTGCGCCTGCTTTTTCGGGCACAAGCGTAAACTCCTCAACAAATACTGGAATACTAATCGGAGTGCCGACGATAATCAAGCGAATATTACGACGATCATCTCGCCATTCTTCGATTTTTTTAACCCATTCCCACGGTAATGGAAAGTCCATATATTCGCAATAACTTGCGTTATAATCGCGTGGAAAGAACGAGGAAAAGGACACTTGCCTTAATCCTCGTTCTCCAGGAATTGCGACTTCTCCGAGATTCGCAATATTAACTGTATTTAATCCGAAAGGAGACGAGTACTCAATTGATTCCGGATTGACTGGTAGTCGCATATAAACGTTGTGTCGGTCTTTGAGCCAAAACTCTACGTGATTTTTAGCCAACTTGCATCGCCTGCCTTTCGATTAATTTCGCAAGACTATACGCAATCTTCTCGATGTCCGCATCTTCGCGTACAGTAAAGTTGTTGCCGGTAATTACGACACCACTCGTTGAACTCCCGCCGTTGCCTTCGAAGTATTCCTTATTCTCACGCGCAGTAAGTACGCGCTCCCCTTTATGCAACCGCGCAGAGTAGCCGTCATAAGGCACCGAATCCAATCCGCTATAATGCGATTTCTTACCGCCTTTGTCTCCGCCGAGACCTGCTACGTTTCCTATAAAATTTACTCCTGTGCGGATTCCATTTACCGCCCAATCTGGCAGTTTAGCGTTGCCAATAAAGCCAATGAAATCCTTAATGTTACTGTACACAGTCGAAATCCACCCACTCAATGTCTCAAACCATCCTTGTACGCCTGCTAATGCGCCAGAAAGTATATCAAACGCACCTTTAACGCCAGTTAGGATAAACTCGACTAGCGGACATAACGCGTTATCCCATAACCACTTAATTACCGTAGTTAATAGTTCAAAGCCTTTAGCCAGCCCGTTAATAATCGGCTGAACGATTGTCCACAATGTCGAAAATAGTTGCGCAATTAGCGAAATCGCTGGAGCAATGACGTTGTTAAAGACTATCACCGCAACATCTCCGAGAATTTGTAGCAGGTTCCAAAGTCCGCTCAAATACGGCTGGATGACCGTCCAAAGGTTCGAAATTATGCTAGAAATTGTCGTCCATATTTGAGTAAACGCGCCTTTTAGACGTCCAAACACCGAGGAGAATTGCGTCACTTTTTCGGTAACATACGCTTTTACTTCTTCGAATTTCGCTTTTACCTTAGCGAACGATCCTTCTCCGAATATCTCGTCGAATAGTCCACCTACTCCACCTGTTTTAAACGCCGACATCAAGTCGGATATTTTAGACTTAATTCCGCCAACGACTGTGTTCACTTTTTTAGCAATGTCCGGCGGTAATATAGCGTCAATTAATCCGCTAGTACCGCCTGTTTTAAATGCGCCTACTAACGATTTGACTTTCCCTATAATACTTCCGATAATGCCTCGAAACGTTTCGCTATTGTCATAGAGCGCTTTTACTCCGACTGCTGCTGCGGCAATTCCTGCAGCGATTAATCCGACTGGATTCGCTAATGCTGCGATGACGCCAACGACAGCAAATGCGCCTAATGCTGCGGTGATTGCTCCGGCTACGTATGCGATAGGCTCTTTCCACTTCCAGACGAATTTACCAAAGGCTATCGCCTTGTCTACAATGCTTGCGAGTTTTTCGTCTAGTTTCGCAGCAATCCCGTCTAAGTCTGCGTTATCGAATGCGTCAACGATTTTTCCTAACGTGTCGCCCAGTTTTGAGTTTCCGAGACTACCTACTTGACGAAGAAACTTCTCGACACGTTCGCCAATCTGCGACCAATATCCGAGAGTTGTCGAGCCCATAGCCTCTACTGTTTTTTGCGTAATTCCCATACCGTCGAGTAGTTTAGTAATTTCTGCCAATTGTTGTGGAATCGCTAGTTTCTTTATACGATTCAAATCCTTTTTACTCAACCCGAATCGCTCAACCATCGAAAGTGAATCTCCCTGGAACATTTCCTTCAAAGCGAAAGCTGCTCCGTCAGTTCCTTGTGTTGGATCAAGCACCATTAATTTTTCGATAATTGACCATGCTTTCCCGAGTTCGTCAACGCTTTTAGTCATTGCTACTAATCCTTTTGAGGATGCTAACATCTCAGTGGAGTTGAGTAACGGACTATCAATCGCCATCTTATCGACTAATTTTAAATATGCGTCAGATTTATCATCGTCATTAAATATCGCCTTTACTGCGACCTCTGACTGCTGGTACCTTGCTGCAGCGCCAATTGTAGCGTCAAATGCTTTAGCTGCGCCTTGTGCAGTTAAGTAAGCCCCCGCGAGTCCTATAAGCGTGCTTTGCATTCCACCTAACGACGCACTAAGTCCGCTGGAGCTTACGTGCAACCGACTAACTCTCGCAGCAAATCCGCCCATACGATTTGAGGTCGTTGATACTGCGTTACCTAGACGATTTGTCGCTGTTTGTGCGGCTGTCATACTTTGGCTAGTTGTTCGGCTTGTTTGGTTCATGCGATTCATCATTTGCGTTATCTGACGAAGCCTCGAAGTGCCTTGGTCGCGAACACGAAATACCGCCGTTAAATTTACTGCCATCTATTTTCCTCCTTTCTGACGCTCTCTTTCCGCCTTTTCTTCTTCATCGATAACAACCATTTCTGACGCATAAATGAAGTTTTTATATCGCCTATCTAGCGTGTAAATCTCCTGCGGTAATTTGTGCTTGTCTTGCCATATGCGGTGCAGCAAGTAGGCCTCGCCGCCCGCCTTGATTAGTTTTTTACTTCTTCGATTTCTTCCTCGTCATTAAATCCGGATAGCAATAAAATCTCATTCTGCAACGTAGAAATTTCGCCGGCCAATAGCGCCTTTTGCACGCATTCTCCTTCGTCCGTTGCACCGAAATGTTTAAGTAAGTCAGCGTTAGAGAAGTTCGGCTCAACTACTGCCTTTACGATAAGTAATCGCGCTACTTCTTCTTCGTTAACTTTTAACTCTGTTTTCTTACCGTTCTTAACTGGATACGTTGCTTGATCTCGAATCTTATCGATATCCTCCCCAGTAAGCGCCTTGATCGTAAATTCAGTACCTAATCGTTTGATTCTTACTTTCTCTGTGATTTCTGCTGCTGGCTTTGCGCCTAATAATGCTTGTAATGCGTCCATATATAAAACCTCCGTTGAGTTAGTTTTCGAATTTAAAAAGACGCTAAGAGCCGAAACTCTTGCGTCATAATTGCGTTATACTAAATCTTGATTTCCTCGAAACCTTCGCAAACGAACTGCAATTCTTGTTCGAGAGGACTTCCATGCTCAAAATTAATTACTGGAATATTCGTGAATTGAACACCTTTAACCCGAATCTTTTCGCTAGCTAAATCTTTAGCTTCTGGGTCCTCTACTGCGACAATTAATTCCGTAAAATAAGCGCCTTTCGTGTCATCCGATATTTGGCGAATCTTTTTCGTGAAATTGTTATTCATGTGATACGACTTGATTGTTCCGCTATAAGAAACGCTCATAGCTTTATGTCCTACAGCTCGCGTCCCAGAACGCTTAATTTCTTCGTAGTTAACTTCTCCGGAAATCTCAACGCCGTACACGTTAGTAACCCATTCGCCATCTACAATCAATTTACCGTAGGAACCGCTGGCTACCGTTGTCGAGTTCATTGCCATAAATTATTACCTCCTGCGTCATATTTGCGTTAAAAAGACGACTACTAAACAGTAATCGTCAAGAAAATACGTTCCATGCTATCTACTTCCGTATAAGCAACGGCTAAGAATACTTTGTCACCTTCGGACTTAAATCGAGGGTCAAGCGTAACTTCCGGATTCATTAAAACATTGTCCGTTTCCATTAGCTCGAGATACCCTTTGATAGCTCCGATTAATGAAGCCTGCCCATTCGGATTATTGTCGACCTTACCGATATAAGAGTCGCGAGCAGTCGCTGGGATGTCCGATGCTACTGCCTGTTTAGCGCGAGTTGTACGGATTTTACCGCGTTCACCTGCGTTAGAATCCGTTGTAATCCCTTGCTCAATCCGGACTTTATTTCCGTCTTTAATGATTACAAGTGATCCGCTAATTAACGCCGTGTTAACTTGCGAGTTTTTAAGTCGTAAAGTAACGTTAGCAACTGGCAGTTCCGTATAAGTTATCGACTTATTAATCGGGGTGCCTGCGATAAGTCCAGCGATGAAAGGCGCATACTCTGCTGATTGGACTTCTGTGCCATCCGCTAAGACTACGCCTGTTACGAGATTAACAATATACGGGTCTTTTAGAATTATTGAGCGTGCGTTACCTGCTGTAATATCAGCGTCACTTGCGGCGTCTCCGCCTGCTACGTAAATAAAGTGCTTACCTTCTTCACGGCAACTCTCTACCCACGCTTTAGTCGCCGTTTGCTCCGATGCGTCAATCGTAGTCGGATACACAAAGACGTTGAAGTCTTGAACCGAAAATGTGTCGCGTAGGTTAGCGTATTGCTGCGTTGCTGTACCTTCGCCTACTGCCGGCACTGCGTAAACTAGCACTTCTTTTGCGCCACCTTGTAAAATTCGAGTAATCGGCGTCGCATTTGCGTTACCAACCAGTTCGATACCGTCTGAAACGGTTTCAATTGTGTAGAACTTGCCGGACTCCGCTGTTCCGCCAGTGTACGTAAATATCGGAACTGCTACTGTCCCTCGAGTGCCTCCCGCAATGGATGCGATAGCTGCGTCGCGGAAGTTAATGTAAAGTCCCGGACGTACCGGTAAGGAAGTAGCCTCCCACGTTCCCCCATTCGCCATAATTAAATTCCTCCTTCGTTAATAGCTGCGTGAATTTCTTGCATTTTTTCGTAATGTGGTTGCGTATAGGCTTCAAGCAACGAAACGCTAAGTACACCAACAACCGCATAAACTCCGTCTGCGTCCGTCTTAAAAGGCGCAGACATAGAAAAAGACTCAAACGTCATAAAATCGTTAGAGTCTCGAATTTGTACTTTTTTCGATAAGTAATCGCTTAGTTTCGAACGAATTACTTTCGTTTTATTTAAACAATCTACCTCGTTATTTCCGAAATAAATGACTTGATAAGTCCGAGTAATTTCGTAAGCTGCTTGCGTAAAATCCTCGTCGCTATCGCCTTGCCATCGAATCCCAATCGTATTGGCGACGTAAACTTTCGGTAGGTCCTGCTTATAAAAGCGAGTGACGCCCACAGTCGCCAGTAAATCGCCAATTGTATTAATTTCTCCGATTATGTCCGCCATAGGCTACCATCCCGCCCTTCTAAGTTCCGTCCCTATTTCCTCTTCAATCCATCTCGCCCATTTTTCCTGGTTTTGTTGCGCTGGCTTATCGAGGAATTTCTTCTCACCGTTTACGTTTGCGCCTCCTGCATCTTCTTCGTGAATATAGTAAGCGTAGTTAAATCGCCTTGACCCACGTGTAGCATTTGCAGTAATCTCAACGCCTGGTCCAGTACCTTCCGTAAATACTTCCGCAGCTATTTGTTGACGTAAATTGCTCGTATCAATTGGCGCAGCATCTACCGATTCTGCTTTCCAATCGTTTTTAACGTCTGTGAGTCCGTTTAACATTCCGCGAGCAGTAGCGTCGATTGACCGTTCTAATGCTCGGGCCATTATGTTTGAGTCGAAATAAAATTCGCCTGCCATATCGTCACCTCACAGAAAAACGGATGTCAACGTTGCTTTGCCGTTAATCATCCGCGTGTATTTAATCGATATAGGCTTACGCTCGATTGTGTGTCCAAGTTCGTTTGTATACGAGTACATATCGTCATATCCAACGTCGGGCATTTTATCGAACATTAATTTAAGCGATGCTGTAACTTCTTCGCCGAGCTGATTCGTGACAACCTCGAAGCGTTCCGTAGCTCTGACTGCATATTCAACCGGTGATGCGTAATCATCAGTCGCCCAGCCGTCGTTACTGTCTGCGATGTATTTACGCACAATCGCCTTTTGTTTAAGTGGAATAATCGCCATTACAGCGTCACCCACTTTACGCGTCCATTATTGCTATCAACATCCGGATTAGCCTCTGCAATTAAGTCGCGTATGTCGTCTGTAATTAAGTCGTCAAGTTCCTTTTTCGCCCAATCCTTAAACGTAAATGAAATTCCATCTACGCTAAATCCGGCAACGCCTCGCTGGGCCATTACTGTCGTATCGTTGAAATTAGCGTTAAGGACGCAGGCAAATAAGTACGTAGCCTCAATCGGTATTACGTATCCTTTTAATGCCCTTCGTAAAGTGCGCTGTGAGACGTTTAAGAAGCGTACCTGTGCGATTGTGTCAGACGCTAGAAAGTCCTCGTTATCGACGGCATTATAAAGGCAGTACGAAGTAGCTTCCGTTAGATTCCATTCGCCTACGATTACTGGCAGTTCTTCTGGATTGCTTGGCGTTGTTGGATCGCCCCATTCATCATATTGCGTCATCTAAATTCACCTCCGTGTTATTTAGCGGAGGCGGAACGTTTAGCTGGCGCCTTAGGTGCGGGCTTTGCCTCCGGTTTTTCATCTAAATCGATGCGAGTCACATCTGCGATTGCGTCTAACACTGCCATTTCGTCAACATCTTCCGTTGCATAAATGCCGTTATTAAATCGCTTTAATTCTCCATTGACATAAAATCCTAACGATTTATAGCGTGATTCGTATTTTGCCATTGTTGCGCTCCCTTCATATTAATTAGCGTTAATAGTGCGGTAAAGGCGGTGCAAGACCGCCACTTACGCTACTACTTTTTCAGCCCTTTAATACGAGCGTGCGCTTTTTCTTCGTGGAACTCTAGCGTATATTCGCCTACGATAGCACCAGTGTAATTATCGCCAGTTTTACCTAGATACTCATGTGTAAATTGACGAGTCTGTAACGGGCGAATTTTAATGCGATCAATGTCCACGATGAAAATTTCGTCGGCTTCTAAATTCGGGTTTACTACGATTTCAGATTCGCCGAAGTCGCCAACAAAGTAATCGACTACTTGACCACGGCCGTTGTCTTGACGTGTTAAGTTGATTTTGTCAGCATCCATACGTGAGATAGCACGTTTTTGCTTCGGAGATACGATAATCTTATAGCCCGCGCCAACGTTTTGGCCCGTAGCTTCTGCGATTGTTTGGAACGCGTCGTTAAGTTTCTCCGTATCAATCGCTGCACCGCCGCCAAGTAATACGTTCGTTTTGATGAATTGACGAATGCCGCCCATTTGACGAACTAAGCCGTTTTCTGACGTATATTTAACGCCGGAAATTACCGCCTTTTCAAGTTGTAGCGCTAACTCTTTCTCTTTCTTCGCCTTTTCATACGCATATAAATCGTCGATACCGTGCTGTGACACTGCTGCTGCCGTGCCAGTAATCGTAATTGATCCGTCGAAGATTTGTGTTACGTTAGTTTGTCGTGAACGCTTTTTAAAGCGAGCTTTACGTGCGTCTGCACCCTCAACACCTTCTACGAATTGGAACTCAACTTTATCGCCGACAGCGACTGCTGCTTTTGTTGTGCCTGCATATCCTCGCGTTACCGTTAAGTCGTTTTCTACAACTGCAGTTACTAACATTAATTCCTCGCCAACTTTAATTACCGTTTTGGCTTCGAAAATAGAACCGTCAGCAACCGTTAAAGAAGTAGCTGAATCAGTCGCAATTGCCGACGCAGTTGTTTTCGTTGCATAAGTTTCATCCTCATACCATACGATTTCATCTTGCGTAGTTGCTTCGCCATAACCTACTAAGTCGAGCATCGGCGCTTCTTGTGGCGATAACAATAACGTATTCTCGGTTACATCTTCGCGCTTACCAACGATTAGCGTAGAATCGATGCCTGCGAAAAATTGAATGTCTAATGGTAAAAATGCGTTAAATTCGTTTGTTTTCATAAAGGTAAAACCTCCGTGTATTTGTATTGTTGTGCGGATTTTCCGCAATATAAAAAGCCGTCAACTTTACGTCAACGACTACTTACCGTACTGTTTGCGTGCTTTATCGTAAGCTACGCGATCCTCAATGCGTCCACTCTTACGAGCCTTATTGCGAAGTTCTTCTAATATTTGTTCGGCTGGCTTATCGTGATATTGTTGTCCACCGCCGTTTGTAGCTGCTCCGATAGGTTGCTTCTGTTTCTTCGCCACCAGGAACGGTTTATTTTCAACAAGCGCTTTAACAACGTCGTCCATTCCGACAACTTTTCCGTCCTCGTCGATACTTACCGCGGATAAGTCTGCGAGAGCAATAGCGTCGTCAATGTATTCGATGTTTGCGCTTGATGCTACCTTCGTAAATTCGTTACGGATACGTTCTTGTTCGGACTGCTTGCGTAAGGCTTCGAGTTGAGCCGTTAGTTCGTTCTTTTCTTCCTCGAATTGTTTCGCAATCTCCTGCGCGCGCTCCGTTTCGGATAATTCGGCTTGTCGTTTCGCTTCTAGTTCTGCAGCGTACTCGTCAGCCTTCGCTTTTAACTCGTCATAATCAGCGAATTTTTTAGTCGCTCGTTTTAAACGGTCGGCAATAATTTCGTCTAATTCCGATTGTGTGAACGTTTTTTCGTTCTGTGTAGACGTGTCAGATGATTCGACTGGTGTTTCTGCGGATGATTGTCCGTCTGGATTCGTTTCAGACGCTTCTTGCTCGCCTTCTGCAGCGAAGAATTGTAAATTAAGCGGTAAAAATGCGTTTAAATATTTAATCATCGTATTACCTCCGTGTTTTAAGTCCTCGTAGACTATTCCGAAAGTTTATTGCCATTTCGTAAGGCGGAATAATCACTTGAATACTTCGTCATTTTTTGATAATGCGTATTTTGATGCGGTATAAGTTACAAGTCCGTCCATTTCTCCGTTGACAGTGAGTCCGTAAATGCTTCTATCCCACTCTCCGTCTAAATATAGCTTTGACATTCGAAATGTCCCATCAGTTGAAACGAATAAGAATGCGGGGAGTTCATCGAAAATTAACGCCTTCTTTCCGCCTATATCAGCCCATCTCACATAATCAACCTCCTTCGTATTTACTTGGATCGCGCAATGGCGTCACTAAATGTTTACAACGAGGGTGAAATAGCTTGCTACGCGGTATATCGCCAATATACGGATAATCTCCGTCAGCTTCTGCGACTAGCTTAACGATTTTACCTTCGTATTGACGACATGCGTCTGTAGCACCGTGTCGACTTATTCGGCCATACAGCGAACCTTCCGAAAGAGCTTCGTTTATGCCCGCCTCACGATGCGCATTCATCATATTTGTTCGCGCTACAACGTCAGCATAATTTCCGACTTTCCAACGGTTGCCTTTCGCATCAATAATCGCTGCGTCTGTTGCTTGAACAATTCGCTGACGGATTTCTTTCGCAATATCCTGTGTTGCGTTATTTCCGCGTGTAAGTGTATGTCGCATAGCTTCTGCGGTCGCTTTACGAATAGCTAACTTTGCCTGGCGCTCGATATTTTGAGTAACCGCAAGTAAATCCGCCTGTGTATCGGCTATTGCTGCAGCTACAAGACGTTTGTTTACCGTGTTAAATCTTGCAATCTTTAGTGCATCTTCGTATGTTGGCGCAAGACCTAGCGAATAAATCGTCGATGCGACGCCTTCAATTGCTGATTTAGATACGGCGACGGAAGCCCATTCATCGCTAAATTTGGTCATGTCGGATAATATGTTACGAATATTTCGTTCTGTAGCGATTAGCTGTGCGCGTTCGAAATCCGTAAGAAATAAGTCGTTAACTTCTCGCTGCACGTCTTTTAGCGCATGTTCATACGCTTTGACTACTTTAGTTACGTCGTAATCGTAGTTTGGTTGCGGAGCTTCTCGCATTAGCCGTCAGCCCCTTCGTCTACCTCCGTGTTATAGATGGAGGCGTCTACTGTGCCGACTTCGCGCTCTGTGTCTGCGTCGATTCTTTCGATAATCTGCGCAGCTTGTATATCGTCCAATCCGTCCAAGCGCTTAATTGCTGTCGCCTGGTCAATCGTCGGTTTATTGCCAGAACGTATCGCCATTATCTCCGCCTGCTCTTTTTCGTTATGCGGAAGTCCGTCTTGCCACTGAATTACCGGGTAAACTGGCTCGAACGTTTTATCTCCGTGAGCAATGTCGATTAGCTGACAGTTATATAGAGCGTCCCGTAAAGCACGGTCGTAATGCGTTCTAATACGCGCTACCTTCGTCAGTATTGGCATGAAGCGAGCTTTAATCGCAGCGCCGTCCGTATGTGACGTTCCTGTGCCTCCGCTATTTTGGTCGCCGAGCACTGTTCCGAATAACCATTGCGGAGTCTCTGCGATTTGAAATGCCATTCCGATTAACGTTTCAAGCTCTTTAAATGCGCTGTTTAATTGGCCGTCCCACGTCATATAGCCCGGCGTTTTATCTTCGTTAGTGACCGGAATATATGCGCCAGTCAATCTTGCGGAATTTCCACTACTGCCAAGTTCGGGACCGTACGCTGTCGGATCGCTGTGTTTCCAAAGAACGTAATCTAGCTGTGCAAGGCGGTCGTTAATCGCAATTAATATCGTCTCTAATGCTTCTAACGTCCCCTTACCTTCCCACTGATCGTCCGTAGATTTATACGGGATATGGTGGACCAGTAAATGCGGAACTCCCGTTGCTACTACGTTGCTTTCGCCGACTTTTTCTGCGATTTTAAATAGCTGCACCGCGTATCCGTAAGAACTATCTACTCCGCCTTCGTACGTTGTGAGCTTGTAGCGTTCGTTTATGATATAGCCAGGAAGGTGATGCTCGACGTTTAAGTACGGAATATCTTCCTTTTGCGACACTACCCATTCGACACTTGCGATAACTATCGACTTGAATTTCTTAACGTTACCGTCGCTTGTTTGCGGAAACACGCAGTCTGCAGCAACGTGCTCGATGATCGGTTCCATTTCGGTATCTTCCGGAATTGGCCATCCTCTCGATGTTAGTGCGCTATAGTCTTGACGGTAGTCATAACGAACCTTAATCCATGAGTCTCCACGGTATCCGTTAGCTAGCGCTGATTCGTGAATGAGTTTAACTAAGTCGTTTTCCTCAACGTAGGAATTAATCGCCACTTGCTGCTCCGTATCATCGGCCAGTCCGCTATCGAAGATTGGCGGCTCACCTACAAGTAAATCCGCAGGCTTAGTCGTTATAATGTCAGCGATATTCACTGCGATATATAACGTTTGTAACTGTTTTGCGTGCGGAGTATCTTTTAATAACGACGTAGCGCGGTCATATAGTTCGGCTTGCTTTCCGTCATATAACTTTTTCATGCGTCGGTACTTTGCAATTCGTTCAATAGCGTTATCTGGCGGAAATTGTTCGCCTGGCTTGAAGGTGTCATACGTATATGTGACGGTTCCGACTTCGTTCATTTCTGCGTCGGTTTTACGTCCTAATTTACTCCATATTGCCACTTTATTATCGCCTCCTTTGCGTTAATTTCCGCGAATACTTTATCAACACACGCTTTAATATCTAAGTTAATTTCACGTTCCCAAAAGCGATACAATGAATAACCACATGCTTTAATGTACGCATTTTTAGATTTATCTCGCTTTACTACGTCTGGTAACGTGTGCCAGTAATCCCCGTCGCATTCAATTACTATGCTGTATTTAGGCAATAAAAAATCTAAGCGGAATTTATCGCCTAGATTATATTGTTCGATATATTCAATTTCTCTCGCCTCTAATTCTTCCGCCATTTTAATTTCAATTGACGTACGTTCTTGTACAATACTTCTACGTCCTAAAGCAATAGCGCACTGTTGACTGCATGTTGGCGATTGCTCTTTAGCTAAAATTTTACGGTGTATGTAAGGTCTATACTCCGACTCTTTTCCGCAAATCACACAGTCATGTTTCTGTAATCCGCCAGCCCATCTAGGGTTATTAGCACCAGAAACTGTGCCCCTTACTTTAAACGTATGCTTCATCTTTTCGATTGCTGCCCGTCTCTTTTCATCGCTCCATTCCGTTACAAGTTGCCCATGAAACCTACCTTCAAAATTCGGATTGCCTTCGCCCTTCATATTAAGTGAATGAGCACTATCCGCACAGCGTCGGCTACAATAAAAATCTGTTTTACCACCGCGGAGCCTGCGTCTTAAATATTTAACATTCTTCTGTGTATGTTGACCGCAACCTTTACAAAATAATCCTATCAGCGTCGTGCCTGTAATTTTCATTCATACACCCCTCTTGTAGCGATTTTAAAGCCACGCAGGTTTTTGTATTAATTCGCGCTTTGCGTTCTTGCTCACACGAATAGACATCTCCATACCATCAGGCAAATCATCTGCTGCTCCTTGTCCATAGCGCTCTAATTGCTCTAGTAAAAGTGAATGCCCTCGCTTAAATCTGATTTTGCCGCTCTCAATATCGGGTAACATCGATTCAATTCGGAGTTCTTTGCGTGACCTGTTGTTTATCTTCTTAACTCGAGCATGAGCTGGATACCCTTCATGAGCTAATTGTTCTCTTAACACGTCCACAAAAAATTCCTGTGCGGCCACACTTTCTGCAGCTATTGCGTCTGGTGTATATTCGCGTACTTTATCACTTATCACATCCAAGAATTTATCCGGCGTAATACGAGCACCATACGCGTCAATGATGTAATGTACACCGCTCTTGCGCTCTGTAGCTGTCGTGATTACCGCACTGAAATCTCCTTTGGATTTACCCATCGCAAAGTCAATACCCATCGTAATGACGTAATCACTGCGAGGAAACGTCTTATTCGGCTCTGCGTCGTCCCAATATACGAAGTTCTCCGGAGCAAATACGCGAGATTCTTCGTCAATTGGGTTGTTCATATATTCGGTATTGAACGCTTTAGAGCCGTTGTTCCATTTCCACGTCATCAACTTCCATATCGGCTGAAACTCTTGCCACAGTACGCGAACTCCTTCGTCCATAGCGTCTTTATTCGTTTTATAAAACGATTCCGCGTCTGCAGCACGATTAGGATTATCGAAATCTACGTATATCTCTCGGCATTGCTCCCAAAGATGTTCGTTAACTGGCGGATCGATTATCGCTCGATATACTTTTGATTCGAAATCTGAACGCTTATACAAGATATTCAGCAATAAGCAGTCCAACGCTACAGCCGTTCCCATATAAACAACGGCAGTCTTAGCGCCTTTCGGATCACCTAACGGCATAACTACCGAAGCGAACCAATCACGCAATTTAGCCCGTTGTTCCGGAGTTGCTGCGTTTGTTTTAGCGTCCTCTAAGTCGTCACATACGATTAAATCCGGACGAACACCTTGCCAATTTCGTCCTCGTAGCGCTTGCCCTGTCGATGCTGCCTCAACCTTTGTTAACTGGCGTTTGCCTCCGTCTTTTGTCGGTTGCCATGCGATAAACTCCGAACTATTATCCTTATCGTTCTCTTGCTGACGAGGCGATAATAATGGACCGAAATCCTGGCGTAACTTTTCGTTATGTTTAAGCTGTGTAGCGAGCCATTCGAGGTTAGGCCCGGATACTGACGGCGTTTCCGATATGATGATGATGTATTTACGTAATCGGTAAACGACCTGGTGCAACGGAAAACCTTTCGTTAAATACGTTGATTTAGCGTGAGAACGCGGCGCTGCGACGGCAATCTTAGCGTTTACCTTATCGGTAGATACGACGTTAAGTATGTCAGTTATTTCGCGGTGGAATTGCGGCGATTCTGACGCATCAGTAATCGTAAATCCGTCCCAGTTGCCGGCATTGCCCGGATTCTTAGCTTCGCTGAAATATTCGATGTCGAACGCTAATGTATCGAGTTCACAGTGATGTATACGTTCTAACCTATTACGCCTTTCGTACGAATCTGCGTACTCTGCGAAAATTCCAGCAGCTATTTTGTCGTCGTCTGTCGGGTAATCTTCGTCTAGCTTATCGAGGTATTCGTCATAAACGCTGATTAATGCTGCACGTTCTTCGCGTGCTAACCACCTACCATCTATCCACGCCATAGTAGCGCCTCCTTTCGCAGTTGCTTCGTTATGTATTCCTTTTGTAATTGCGTTGATTTAGCGTTTGTTTGTGCGTACCTTACAATCTATCGTCTTGTTGAGTTAACCGGCGTATAGGCTGTGTTAGTAAAGCGAATTAAAGGCGATAGATATTGCGTTGCTGTTCCGCAAAGTCAAAGTGAATTTTTGGTACGCCGACTTATTCAGCGTCAGAACAGCGGTTTGCCAAAAACGGGCTTGGGGGATTACGAAATTTACGCAATAAAAAACGATCAAGCGAATTTGCTCAATCGTTAATAAGTTTATTTTCTTTTCGCTTTCTTCTTTCTCGCGCTAAAGTTGCGACTGAAATTCCTGTTGTTGCTTCAACTTCTTTATAACTATTGCTTCCGAGTAACTTCATCGCGTTATCTAAATGCTTCTTATCGAACTTCTTCGGTCTACCCTCTCGGAAATCCTCACGCTGCTTTGCTATCGCCTTACCTTCTTGCATACGTTCAACTATTAAGTTGCGTTCCATCTCCGCCACCGCTAATAGGGTAGTGAGGAAGAATCGCCCCATCGTCGTATTCTCCAGTAGCCCTACGTTTAGTACATACACCTTCACGTCCATAGAGAATAGGTGCTCTATTACCTCTATGCCCTCTTTGGTGTTACGTGCCAGGCGGTCCAGCTTCGTCACTACTAGCGTATCTCCTGCTTGTATTCTCGACATAAGCTCGTCAAATACCGGACGTCTAGTAGTGGTGCCCGTAAACTTCTCCGTTAGTATTACGTCACAATTCTCGTCTTGTAACGCTTGTATCTGCACTTCTAATTCCTGCGTAATAGTAGATACTCGCCCGTAGCCGTATTTCGTCATATATTCCGCCTCCACTTATGATAATTAGTTATGATAACGTTTATAGCGCTATCTTATCATGTTGGATTAGCTTTGTCAAAACTACATAGTTATGATAATGGAATATATGGCGATCATCTGCTCAAAGTGTTTGAGGTGCGCGTCCATTTCGAGCGTCTGCCCGATAAAATTACATCATACGTACAGTTGCGTAAACTGCCCACTAGAGTTTCTACTATTAAATGCGGTATTTATGACTGCTTGCCACGTAGCGCCTCTAACTTAGCTTTAATTGCGTCAATATCTTCCGTATTACCTTGCGTGGATACCTCGACTTTATCCGTTAATAAACCTTGCGCTTGTAATAACGTCCTAAACATCGCTGCATTTCCTTCGTTTATAATAATATCCGGAATAGCGTCCATAATCTCCGGTAATCTATCGATTGTTCTACGCATAATCTCACGCTTTAATTCTTCATTAAAATCGTCTTGCTTACGCCAATTCGTTAATGTCGTACGACTAACACCTATTTGCTCCGCAACCTGGTCGTAAGTAAGTCCGCCCCGTTTCGGCTGTGATAATATCGCAATAGCTGCGTATTGCTTATCGTTTAGTTTCGCCATTTATATCGCTCTCCTTTCTACGTTAAATAACGACCGGTAGTTTTTACCGGACGCTGTAATTGTTTATTGTAGTCTTTAAAAGATATTACGCTAAGATATATAAATGAAAATAGATACGATTATTTGCGCAAGCAAATGAGCGTAATAGTAAGTCTTTATACGTAAGTATTAATAAGTAAGTATATATACGGAGTAATTATTACCGGATGGTACGGTAAAAACTACCGGACGTAACGGTAATAATTACCGGACGTCTATATCCAATCCGCTAATTCTGCGTCAGTATCTTCGCTTACTTTCGTCAATTCACCTTTCCTCGCAACCTTATCCGGAATTATCTTCGCCCATGTAGCGTCAGATTTACGTTTACATTCTGCTGCTAGCGGATACTTAGCGTAAAATTCCTCGGCTATTTCGATAGGCTTCGTAAATGTATACGTATGATTTCCGAATCGCCCGTTCTCTGTCACTACGATTAGTCCGACTTCCTGCAATAAACGAATATGTCCCCGCGCTGTTTTCTCCGTCATATTGACCGCCTGTGCAATCTGAATATGCGTAGGAAATGCGTATCCATAATCTGCGTTGTATTGCGATAATAGATAGCCGTACACAAGCGCTGTACTTCCGTTAAATTTCGGGTAATACTGATAATGTCGCATAACTGCGTTTGGAATCTGCGTAAATCCGTGATTTAATTCGTATGGTAGTCCGCCTTGCTTCGTTTGATTTATCGTCATTCTACTTAACCTCCTATCGCCTACTTAGACGGCTTATTCTCCGCGTATGACGTAAGAGCTGCACTTAATTCCGGCGTTCTTTCATATTGCCAAAACTGACGCATCGTGCTTTCGTTTAATCCCGTACAGATATAGCGGAATCCTAACGATTTTAAATATCGATATAAGTTTGGTGAGTATGCGTAGTAATAACTATTCATTCGATTTAACCTCCGAATTAACTTGTTTCATAAATCGATCAAAATTCGCTTCCGCCTCCGGAAACCACAATTTATAAGGAGGGCTAAAGTCGAAACATGTTCGTTGCCAAGTCTTGAGCGCACATATAGTCGCTAATTCAAACTCAACGCCTTTAAATTGCTCTGGAAAATCTCCGTGATCCATTACCTCGCATAATGCGGCATGGATTAAATTAGTTAAAAGTACTACTTTATCCGTATCTACTTTCGGTAATTGTTCGTTAATCATTCTACAAATCCCCTTTGCGTTAATTTAACGTCAATATAAAACGACTCGGCGTGCGGAACATTATGCTTGCGCAGCAATTACCCGTCACATGTGTTTACCGAGCGAATAATAAAAAACGATACAACTCCGGCAGACCTCTTGGTCAGTAGTAAAACGCTCGATATGGCGCTGTATTGTCCGGAGCTTGTTCGTCATAGTTCGGAATGGGTGCAGTAGCAATCATCAAACTACGCCTCTTACTTCCCTAAATAGCGGTTCCTAATAACTAGGATACAAACTCGCCCATAATGTAGGTTATAACTGGCTGCACCGCAGTAAATTCGTTATATTTGCGTCGTCTTTCCTTGTTGCGAATCATCGCCTGTTCATCCCGTAGCAAATCTTCGTGGATCGAGCGCTTTCTACGCTTCGGAACGGCGTAATTTCGCCCATTTGTTGCGATAGTTTCCGCATTTATGAACGGGGCTTCGCCTTTTTGCACGCCAGTATTCCGTTCATGTGCGCCCTCTGTCCGCCTAGCCATCTGCATGTCGCTAAGGAACGGATATTCCTCCTCGCGGACCTTATATTGCGACTTATCGGTTAGTTCCTCATGTAGCGCTAGATTCGCCAATTGTTCTAGTAACTTAGCGTCATACTGTCGCAATGGGCGCTCTGTGCCCTTTTCTTCGGCTAATCGACGCTCTCTTTCGTATTGTGTAGCGTGAGCTAGCGCGTACTGATCGCTCGCCTTCTGTATGCGGATAAGGCGCTGCTCGCGCGGCAATAAGCCTGCTCGCGTTTCCTTGCGAATTGCTTCGATTTCATTGCGTAAATCATCTACGTAGTTCATGCCACTTCCTCCGTTTCCTCTGCGAAATCCTCTACCGTCAATTCTCCGTCCATCCACGCCCACATTTCGTATACTTCGTCTAGCTCCTCGGTAGCCTTGCGAATATGCTCCGTAATCACTTCGCGAGCTACACCCATTTCTGCCGCAGCTTGCTTTTGCGTCAATCCTACGTCATATACCAGCCGAATAGCCTCCGACTGCCTTTTCGTTAATTTCGCCAAGGCAAACGCTCGCTCAAAGTCGATTAGCGTGTCGCTTGCGTCTAAATCTCCGACATAACGGCGTTCCTTTAATGCGTGTAAGTTCGATAATATTGCTTTTGCGGTTGATTTTCTTTTCATTATTCCGTCTCCTCTAGCGTTTGTTTGGCGTCAATAATACGTTGTCTAGCGATTTCCACATATTCTTCCGATACATCTACACCCAAATATCTCCTATCAGACATTAGCGCCATTTTGAGAGTTGTTCCGGATCCTGCAAAGCAGTCGAACACTATGTCGCCAGGATCCGACCACGATAGGATATGATCGTGCGCTAGTCTTTCTGGGAATACTGCTGGATGCCCTGTTCTATTTGTTGATTCTGCAGGTATCTCCCATACATTGGTGCGAGCACCGTATTCTTTGATGGTACGTCCTAAACGTTTCCCTACAGGCTCTTTAAAACTACCGTCAGGCTGACGTAGTGTTCCATGAACCTTAGTGCCTGCGTGCTTATTTTTTCTATCGCGAATTAGATTTGCTACTTTCGGCTTTCCCTTAGATAACACGAACATGTACTCGAAATCAGCGATATATCGATTTTTATGCTGAAACGGAGACATCTTCCTCCAAATCATCGTATCGTGCATGTTAAATCCAATTTCCTTAAAATACAGTGCTTGCTTAAACGAAGTCAACGTTTCGGATCCTTTATCAGTCTTATCACCAACTACCCATACAACAATTCCTCCCGGTTTTGTAATACGGAATAGCTCGTTAGCCACAGATTCAAAGTCAAACCTATATCCGTTGTACGTTCTTAAATCATCGTAAGGAGGACTAGTGACCGTCAAATCAATTGACGCAGCCGGTAAGCCGCGCATGAAGTTTACGTTATCTCCTTTATGAACGTCGTTTAATAAATTATTAATCATCCTATCACTCCTTTTCTTTTGCGTTGATTTTGCGTTTCTAATCTGATATACTTACCGTAATAAATAACGTAAATTTAACGCTAATAAACGGAGGTGTTACGCATGACTGTTGCGAAATTTTATACGCTTGAAGATTTACTGCCTATAATAGACGAATCTGCACGCTCATATTGCGAATCTGTCGCAGATACTTACGTCGCAGGCATCGAATTTAATAACGAACTTTATCCGATGATTACCATAGACGAGCCTGGCGAAGCTGACGCATATTGTGCGGAGCTTGATCGCTCACTCGAATATCACTTTAAGCCAGTACCTACTGCGGAGTTTGACGATGAAGAAGCGCAATTACTCGCTGGCTTTACGTTTGTTCCAAATAAAGGTATGTCGCAGATTTACGTAGGTAAGCGTAATCGACTATATTTGAAAGGCGACGTACTATCGCAGCTAGGCATCAAGCCTCGCTCTCGCGTCCTTATTGCGTTCAATCCTGCGGAAAAGGCGTTTGCTGTCGTTAAACCGACTGCGCCGTCACTTAGCGAGGAAATGCGCTCCGCGGGCTACTTCGTTAGTGCGAAGAAAGACGTCACTGCAGCGAAGTTATTCCGCCAATTTAAGCTAGATAAGTACGAAGGTAAGACATTTTACGCTGATACTGCGTCACTTAGCGGTAATGTCGTTATCTTCCGTCAATAAAACGAGAAAACTCGCCTATCTCAACGGATAATTCCGGAGGATAGGCTTTTTGCTATTCAATTGCGTCATTCCTGCGTCTGTAATCGCGCTAATGCAAACTCGATATATTTCGCTGCTTTACCGATGTCCTCCGTTGGCACACCGTGCTTAAATGGCGCTCTAGCAAGGTATTTCAATGCATTGCCTATGCAATAAGCGATGTAACCGTCGTCATAGCCTTGCGTAATCTCCTCGATAATCTCAATCGTTTCAAAGCGTCCTTGCGAATAGTGTTGAGGCGAGTTTACAGTATCTTGCTCGGATTCTTCACCAGCTTTACGATGAATCTCGTATTGTCCTGGGTAAGCGTAATATACCTCCTCAGTATCATCAATATAAAATCGAGGATAGCCGTCCTTTGAGATACTAATCACCTCGTAAATTCCGCCAATTCCATACGACCAATCCTTTGGTACTGAAACAATCCGAATCAAATCGCCTTTCTGCGCTTTTGCCATATATCATCGTCCCTTTCCGTTTTTAAGTATCGTTACTGTTACCGATTGTTTTCCTAGTCTATAAGCCTCGTTCTCTGACGCAACTAGCACGTCAATTCTGCGGTTCTTAATAGCGCCGCCAACATCGCCTGCAATCGCCTTAAACGTTGTTCCATCAGCATATTCGACGCGAACTATCGAGCCTAATGGAATCACTCGCGGATCAACCGCAATTACTCGAAGTCCATTTTCGTAAATAGTGCGTGTCACATCGATGCCGGTCGCAGTAATGCCGGAGCATCCATCGCAGCGTGCTGTATAATGCGTAGCTATCATCGTGAATTGCGTCAGTTTAACGTTATTGCTCCTACTAATCCGCTTTTGTTGCATTACTTTGCGCTGTTCCTCTGCAATTTTAGCGTCATATAATTTCTGCGCTTCCTCTAACGCTTGCTTACGTTTGACTCTACGTGCTGTCTCGGCTTGCTGGCGTACATTTCCGAGGTATTGCGTGTATATTGCGTCATATCCGCTAACGTACGGTACTAACCTTTCGGTGGGAGATTCCGCTAAGTGTTCGTGGTCGGACGGCTTATGTGCGTTAATGAATAACGTTAATGCTAGTAATAAAGCGAGTAGGATGCGTTTTAGTATCGTCATTTCGTCACCCTCTTGTACAATAGCGTTTCTTTAACGTCTTGCCGGTAGTCTGCAGACGCGCTTTTGAAGCTAAACTTACCGCCATATGACGTTCGTTTTTCGTACCATTCAGCAAACATTACTAACGGATAAACTGGAACGCAGAATATTGCGCATAGGATTTTAACGAGGATTAAACGCATATCACACCGCCTCAAACAGTTGCGACGTCCAAGGCTCGACCGTTTCGACAGCTTTACGTAAGTCCTCCGCCAGTCCTGCAATTTCAGACTGCGCACCCCGTCCGGCTTTCCGTTTAGCGTAGAAGTCGAGTAGTGCACGTAAGTTTACGGTTAATACGAGATTGCACGCTGCAGCATTCGGTAGGACTGCGCGACAATCTTCGGCTGGTACTCCGATTGAGCGTAATTTATCGTAAAAATGTTGAGCGTGTAATATCGCTTCTTCAAATAGTTCCGCACCACTATCGTAATGAGTCGTTGTGCCTCCGTAATCTAATTCGGCAAACGGCGAATCTTTCGCTTTAACCGTATCCGGCACGACATAATCAAATCCGCCACTACGATCGTCGCTACCGAATTTAACATATCGTTGCGACTGTACGCTAAATGAGAAACCTACGCGATGGCGTGTTAACTGAGCAAGTAACGCTCGACTGACGCCTTCCACTGCGAATGTGTACGAAAGGTGCTCGAGAGTGGACGTGTGGCCCGATGATTGAATCATGCGGATTAGACGGTCAGCGTCCGTACCTTTACCGCCATCTGTCGCTTTCTTGCCGAAATAGCGAGCGCCTTCTTTAGCGACAATTTCGCTAGGTTTGCCCGGTGAATAGCACGTCCGAATTGCTGTAAGCGCGACTGCTTGACCGTCCGATATGTCGTCACGTAAATATCGCTGATAAATTTCAGCATCCCCGTCTAATCTTAACGTGTGTTGAAATTCTGCACTCAATTGCGTATGTGCTAATAACGTTATTTTGCGTTCAATTTGCGTCATTTTGTTCCTCCTTCGATAATTTCTTTTCTAGCGCTGTGATACGCTTTTGTACAGTAGAATTACCTTCATCTTTTGCGTGATAGTATTCTGTCTCTAAGGCGCTTCTAATTAGTCGATATTCTGCGGTAGTTATTTTTACAGTAATCATACTCCCGAACTCCCCCAACCGTTTACTCCGCGGTCAGTCTCTGCCAACTCTCCCGTAATCTCAACGGCAACTGTCGCAGGAATCGGCTGTACTACTAACTGCGCTATTTTCGTTCCTTTTTCAATACGATACGTACCATACTTAACCAAACGATTGGCTCGCACGATTGCGTCTGAAATCACCAGCGAATGGTATCCGATAGTTTCTCGGCCAGTTTTCGGATTAATATTATCGACAATAATTCCGATATTCCCACGATACGATTCGTCGATAGTTCCGAGCTGCACACGTAATTTCGTCTTACTCGTAATTCCTGATCGTGGTCGTACTTGTGCTTCGTATCCTTGCGGAAGTTGTACCGCAATATCAGTCGGAACAACTACCGTTTCGCCTGGCGCAATGATAACGTCTTGTGCTGCGAATAAATCAAATCCACTGTCTGTAACGTGCGCCTTTGTCGGCAATATTGCGTTATCTGATAAACGTTTAAATCCGATTTCTAACGGCATGTTCTGCGCCTCTTTCTCGATTTGTTGTGCTTGTTGTCCGTTCATTCTTCGACCTCCTCGATAGTAATTTCAGCCAACGGCGTTCCTCTACGTTTATGACGCATTATTCGAAGTTCCTCCGCCTGTTCCAACGTTTCAGCCATTCCGATTAGCGAATGTTGGTAGCTATGCTTACCGTCCATGTGAACGCTCAATATACGCCGTTCTAATACTCGAAACATCATATCGTCTCCTAATCGCCAAAAACGTAATTAAACTCGAAGCCTTTCTTATCCTCTAAATAACGCTGCAGATTGCGGTGCAATATCTTATAGCCTGTCGGAATCACAACGTAATGATCGTTCGCTAAGTCGATAATGTCTCCGTAGTAATCTCTCGGCGCTGATTCCGTTGGCTTTGCGTTATGGATATTGCGCCAGGTTTCACGGTCATAGCCCGTTCGTATTGCGTGAGTTATATCGGGATGCTCGATTTGCGTCATACTAGCTGACCTCCGATAAGAGCGATTAAAAAGATTATTGTCTTAATTCCGTGGTATGGCGTTTTTGACTCTTTATTGTAGGACGTTAGGTGGTAGAGAGTGCCAATAAGTAAAGCTAAGGTTAGAATCGCTTCGAACTTTTCCATCGTATCAACCTCCGTTTATAGTAAAATGGCGCCAAGCCCGTTAAGGCTCGGCATTGTATCGCTTATTTAATTATCGAATCGGACAAATACCTCCCTCGCAGCCGTCTGCACCGTCAAGGTCGCTATCTGCGCCTGTTTCGTACTGCTCCAATACCGCAGAATCGAACGGTTTAAATTCCGTTAACATTGCGTCATACTTTTCTTTCGTGATCGCTTCGAACGGAGCTAGTGGATAATTTCCGCCATCGTACGATAAGAATGATACACCTACGAAGTCGTCCCAATTGTCGTAAATCTTCGGCGAAACTACGCTCAACCACTCGTCCGGTCTAACGTGAATCGTATTAGACGAGTTATGTGCCGTGTAATTACGTTGATAGTCGAAATACTTATCGAGCTGCTCCTCTGCGTAAACGTCGTCTTTCGTGACAGTCGCTCCACTTGCTACTGGGAACGAGATTACTAGAGTTCTAGCGTTTTCTATACGCTCCTCTTTTGTATCGCCTACTGTACCGACCTCTCCGTCAATTTCCCAACCGTGCGCTAATGCTGCTTTCGCTAGTGGGTCGGCTGCGTTAATACGGATACGGCGAATGAAGTACGGCGAGTGCGAATAGTGAAGTCCACTCGAAACTCCGTTAAATACTTGCGAGATAGTGCCTTCCGGCTTTACTGTCGTGTCTAACAACGGCTTATTAACACGCAACTGTGCGGAATACCTTTCCGCCTCTTGATGCGCCACTTCGCCAAGTAGACGTAATAACTTTCGCAAATACTGCGCATCGCCCGATTTGCCGAGCATTCCTAGCGCATCTTCAACGCCAGTAAGCGATGGACCGATTAATCGATCACGTTGCTGTACCGAATCCCAATGTGTGATTTCTAACGTCGGTAGTGTCATACGTAGTCCGCAACGTACAGATAAGCGTTGCGCTTCTGCTAATGCTTTGGTATCTAACGTAGGGAATCCGTCGACCACGCTGACGAATTGCGTTAAGTTTAGCGTTGTTAAGTTACATACTCCGTAGCTGTCGAGGAGAATTTCCGCGCATGGATTAAGTCCGAGCGTTTCGGCTACTAAGCGTAATAATTCTTCGGAAGGATCATCGATACCAGCGCCTTTTAATCGTCTGCGTGCAGATTCTTTCAAGTTAATGAAGCCTGGCTCGCCTTCGCCTTGCATAATCGTAAATACCAAGTCCAAGAACGCCTTATGCGGTTTATCGAAGAAAGCTATCGAGTTATTCGACATTGCTCGATGTCCGATGCCTGGACGAGCGTTTGCATCTTGTGTCGGTAATGCGTCGAGTTTATCTGCAATAACTGCTAATTCCTCTACATTGTATTTCTGCGCATATTCTTTCACTGCCTTTACGACTGCTTCGTGATTCTCGACGTTCCAAATACCGTACATGCCGTACTTTGAAAACATCGATTCGAAATCATCTGCGTCAAATAGGAATATTTCTGCGGTCCTCCGCACGCCCCCCACAACTACATTGTTGCCGACCATGTTTCCGATGTCTAAGACATGTACTGGACGTAATTTAGCGAAAGTATATCCGTCCTTCTCGAATTTTTCGGGCGACACAAACAACGGATCGTCTGATTCGCCCTTAATCACTCGCTCGAAACCTTCGAACATCTCACGTAAAGGTTCGTGTCCACTTGCTGTGCCTCCGAATGTATTCAATCGAGCGCCTTTAGGACGTACGTAATCGTAATAAATGCCGATTTCAGAAACGTTTTTAATAGCTTCACTATTTCCGGCTAAGATGTTGAAGAAATAACGTAAGGACTCTACCCATCCTTCTTTACTGTCGCCTACATGAATGACTGCCTTCTTCGTACCTTCGTATTTTTCCGAATCAATTACGTAAAGGTTAGTTTCATCTACTTTTACGACTGGATAGCGTTGCCTAAATGGTTCATGCGTAATTTCGATGTCTGTACGCAATGGAGCTAATTTCGCTGCGCTTGCTTTCGTTGACTTAAATCCTACGCCAGTTCCGACTAATAAGGCGTAAAATAAATCGGCAATATCGTCCCATTTCGTAATAGCTACGAATGAACAGTTAAAGTTTGCAAGTGGATACTTTTCGCCGACAGCTCCGTCAGCACCGCCTACCCATAATGTACGTCCCGATAGCGCTTGGCGCTGATTGAACATGTTATCGAATAATAACTCCGCATCTTTGCGTAAGTGACCGTCTGTTATCGAAACTATATTCGTTTTATCTCGATGCTTGATCGCCAATCCTACGTTAAACTCCGTTGCACGCTTAACTGTTTCTTTCCACGTTTCACGTCGCTTAAATTGAGGTAGGAACCGTGAATATGTTCGATAGTATACGAATTTCCCTAACGGAGTCATATCGGATGGAAAGTCCGGATATTGCGTTAGAAATTCGTCAGTCAATAATTTAGTCAATTAATCGTCTCCCTTACGTTTTTCTTCTCGATTGAATAGGACGGCAAACAGCGCTAATACCGTTTCCCATTTGAAAATTACAATAGTCAGCGCCATCAATCCGAATACTTTCGGTAAATCGTCCGATTCAACCTTCGTCAGCCCTATCGCATTAAACGCCTGCACTACGTAATCGCCCGTGAACAATTCGAGCACATAGCCGAAGCCCATTCCTACCAGTAGCGCCAATAACGGCAAGGCTACGAATGATCCTACGATGAAAAGCAGTAATCCGATAATTGCGATGCTAGTTGCGATAAAGCCTGCTGGCTTGCGTTGTTTTGGCGTCATTCGGTCGCCTCCTCAAACGTATATAATGTATTGCGTGTTTGAATTAACGTCAAATATCCGTCCTTCTTAACCGTAACTGGCGCAGATGTTAGGTATTGTAAACCGTTCTCTACATCGGATAAAACTGCCGGTCGGTGGCTTAAATTACCGTCATACATTACGTCGTATATACGATCAATAGGTATGACACTCTCTTGCGACTTACTTACGAGTTTCAATCGTTTCCACACTAAGCCCTCACCGCCTTATTCAACGGATGATTACGTAAACGTCTCGGCATTGTATTTTCGCGGAATCCTTCGATATATTCAGCGAATGTAATCGGCTCCTTGCCGTTGTATTGTGGAGTGAATCCGCCTTGCTTACGTCGTTCTTTGCGTGATATTTTCGTCATTGTAATTCCTCCAATTCCTAAAATTCGTTTAATACAGCTTTTTCTTTGTGTAATTCAATAGCAAATACGTTATACATTTCTGCAGCAATTCTTTCAGTCCAAAAGTTCCCAATGTAAATATGTTTGCTTTTATGTTGTATCTGCGCACGCCATCGCTTGTCTTTCTTACAATAAGTGACTCCCCTATACTGCGAATAAAATCTTATAGTGCTGTACGGTTGGAAATCTTCAACAGGAACATAACCTTCTGGAAGAATGTTTAATCTAGCGAACTCCCCATGCAAGAGGTTAGCCTGCTCATTATAGTAGTAGGCAGCGTCTAATTCGTGTTTGTATTTTCCCAGATTTACTCGCTTTCTATCATTTTGGATACATGCAACCCACTTGCCGTTCCTTGGGTATACACCTTTAAATTTTGATAAAGCTCCTTTTCTTTTGCCTGCGTTTTTAGCGTTTCCTTTTGCATCACATTTACGAAGGTTAGACTTTCTGTTATCAATTCTGTTGCCGTTTATATGGTCTACAAATTCTCCGTCTTGAACATCTAGAACCAATCTATGCATTCTCAAAGTTTTTTGTTTTCCGCTAGTTCTATCTGTACTTATTGCATATCCGTTATTAATAGACCAGGAATATTTGGATAGCTTATCGTAATCGTCATCATCTACTAAAATCTCAATACCTTTATTTGTTGTAATAACCTTAGTCAAATAATGCCCTCCCTTTTTAAATACGCTATACCAATTGCACAACTATCACTCGCGTCCCCGCCTTTGTTATTCGGAAATACGTAATCGTCCGGCAGATTTAACGCCTGTCTTACGCCTTGCTCAACTTCTGCCTTCGTCGCCTTGCCCGATATGCCTACCGCCTTTTTGACGGTGGTTGGCGGTATTTCATTATCGCTGTCGATCGTATAACCGAAAGCTTGGAGTCCCATATCAACGGCAGCCCATCCGCCAAACACTAACTGCGTACCGCGCTTGCTTCCGCCTTTTATGAAATGTTCGCGGACTACAACGTCAAATGGGCCGTATTTATAGCAGATTAAGGCGGTAGCTGATCGGACGACTTCGTAGCGCTCGGCGTCTGATAGCGAAGTGTCCGTCGGAAATGCGTCAGTGTAAATGAGTCTTGCTGGCTTATTGGCGCCATATTCGATTACTGCGAAGCCTGGCGATGCTGACGTGTCGATTGCTAGTAAGCGTTTAGGCTTCGGTTTGATTGCGCGAGACATTAATATTGCGCCTCTGTGTCGTTAGTAATATCATAGTGAGGCGAATACGTTCCGTTATCGAACGCTGGGTATCCGTCGCGAACACCTGTTACAAATGTCGGGCAATTGTCGTTGTACCCTCCGCTCATATAGCGAGTTCGTACATGCATACCGACAACAACCTCGCTAGGCTGAACCGCCTTCTCAAACTTACTAACGTCTAGCCCAAGCGCACGACCTAACGCAATAGCCTTGCCGATGTCAGCGTTGAATACGTCGTCTGGTGCGCATTTTGCGATGGCTTTTCCTACAACTTCTTTATCCCCCGGATATAAATTACCGAAATAAGCTACCGCTGTAACAGTTCGCTTCTTCTCGTTAACATGGAAATTGACATGTAGTCGTCCTTTTTCCTTGTATAACGGAATTTTAGTCGTTCTCCATCCCATTTGCTGGTCGACTTCTGCGAAAACGTCCTCAACAAACGCATTAGCATCGTCAATGATCGCTTTACGTTGCTCATTCGGTGATTTAGGCATATGCTTCTCGATTGCTTTCGCAAGACTTTCCGCAATTTTAGCGACGTCAACGTCAGCTTTTACGGTCATTGTCGGAGCTTTAACCGCAATCTTTTGCGTAGCCTTTAACGCCTCAACTTCGGCTTGTAAGTTAGCTACCGTTTGTTCAAGCGCTGTAATGCGTTGATTCTTCGTTGGTTTTTGCGAGATTATTTCGATGTTGCATTCTTTAATATATCCGCCACCTTCAAAGCCATAATCGAAAGTTCCGCTTGCTGAACCGATTCGGTCGATAATTCGAATGTCGCCTTTTTTATGCTCGAAATTATCGTTAGTAACAACTACTTTATCGCCTACTTTGAATTTCGACACTTGCACCGCCACCTTTTCGATGTATTTGAACTCTGACCCGCACACATATTGACTTCTGCCGATTTGCTTTTTGGACTTAACGATTAAATCCCCAACAGAATCGATTTCAATAATTTCGGAAATATCTCTGTCGCTCCAGTGTTTGTATCCGAGATAAATACGACCTACGTCTAAGAACTTCACCTTGTCGCCCACTTTATAAGTTGTTTTCGTCGTCATATTTACGTCAACCTCCGTTATATTAGTTTTATTTGCGTTGCTTACTATATACAGCACACTAAAACGTATCGTTTTGGGACAATTTACGTTAACTTTTCGGAATCCTTGCGATTAAGTCCGCCAACGCCTCCGCGTATTGCCGTTTCGTATAATCTTTTAGTCCGCTCTTTTGCGCCAGCTCGACTTGTTGTTTAAGTTGCGTCAATTCAGCGTCATTAACCGACTGTGCTATCGCTGTCTTGAATCCGTTAAATGTCCACTTCGTCAAGTCCGGCATTGGCGGTTTACGATCGTTAATCAATCGCTGCACACTCGCTAAATCTTCGAGCAACTTGGCCTTTCGCTCGTCTGTACAGTCGATACCAAACGCTCTAATGTCCGGCGTTGCTGCGAAATCATCATCCGTGATTGACCATGACTTATGCGAGGTATTAACGTAAAGTACGATATAGTGCGATAATCCGAACATGATCGAGTATGCGATCGTCTGCAATTCGTGCTTTTCGTCTGGCTGACGCATGGAATAAAGCGATGTGCGCGCTGCTGTCGTTTGCTTCGACTTAATTTCGAGTCCTATGCGGTGCTGTTCGCCATTTTCGTCGGTGTAAATTAAGATACCGTCCGGCGCTCCGTAAAGACTATAGTCGATTCCGCCGACATTTACCGGCACATTGCGTTTAGCGAAATCCTCAAACATCGGAGTACCGTCTGCATTGCGTTCGAATCGGAATCTTGCGCCTGGCATATGCTTTTCGATGAACAGTAAATCACGCTGAATCATATCGCCGATTGCCGTTCCTATCGAAGTCCAACGCTTCTGGTGCGGTTGCTGTCTGCCTTCGTCACGTTTAGAGCCGATGCCCTTTTCGTATAATTCACGTTTGCAGGCGCCTGTTGCCGATGGCGAAAAGTAAGGTCGTTTCGGAAACACCTTCGGAGGCTTTACGTACCATGCGTGTATTTGCGAATCTATTGCGTCATCCCACTTTTCTGGACGGCTATGCCAATCGTTAAGTGTGTCGATCAATTCCTGCGCTACCTTGTCGATGAAGCCCGGCTGTTTAGCTCCGGGAACGTAGCTTTCTGCGTATAGTATCTCTAGTGCATCGTTATTTTGCGTCAAATTATCGTCTCCTTCTCTATTAATCAACTATTTCGTAAGTTGCTTGGAAAATATCTGGTTTACATGGATAAAACTCACCTTGAACACCTTTTATGATATAATCGCCTTCGTTCGCGTTCATAACACCTTCAAGAGTGTAAATTTTTAACCCATCTCTATGCACTAATTCCCTATAATCGTCAAACTTTTCACTTTCCATGCGGTCGTGCAGATTAACGTCTTGACCCATGAATTGAATACACTCAACCAAGTTTTGACCATCCCACTTAATAGCATCGACTACTACTGGCTTTTTACGATATTTCATCAAATCGCCTCCCTACTTCTTAAATTTCGCAAATTCAATCGCAGCTAACACGTCGTCAAAGTTGACATTGCCGTGAACTCGCGTCATTTCTACGCCATTTCGTTTAAATACGAGGACTGGCACGCTAGTAATCTTGTATTCGTCAATTAGCGATGGATTCTCGCTAATGTTCAGCGTTGTTAGCGACGCGCCTTCCGATTCTAGGCTTGATGCATTATCAGCTAACGTTCTGCCGAGCCATTTGCACGGTGGGCATCCGTCCTTTTCGAGTTTGATGATTTCGATCATTCACTTTTACCTCCGACATACTTGATTACCGTTACTTCTTCCGGAACTACTTCGTTGAAACTATACGAAAACTCTCCGCCCTCTTGCATTTCAGTCGCAGGTACTTCACGACTAATTTCGAAATAAGCGACTTTGCCGTTTTCTTCGATTTTGTGCACGGTTGTTTCATAATTAGTCCACCGACCACCATCTTCATATTCTTTATAAACCTTCGTTGATTTTGCGTCATATAATAAGCCCTCAATTTCGTCTACTTCTTCGCTTCGTCCGTACCCTGTCATGCCGTCAAATCCATCGTATTTACGTAATTGCTCAATAAAATTAGTTGTTTCGTTTGTCATTCCGATTCCTCCTTTTGTCTAGCGAACCATTCTTCCGGCGAATACTCGTCCATCCATTTCGGCTCGACCACTGTATCGCAAGCTAACGGCAATACTAAATGATACGTATTTGTCATGATGTCATCGAATAAGTCCGTAGATTCTTGCGTTAATTGTTCGTTCGGTACTGCGCTTTTTAATTCGTCATGCAAAGTTAGAGCGAACTCCCAACCTTTGCCGAGAACACATTGGTAATAAACGCGAATCATACATATCTGCAAAATGTTAGCGCCAGAACCTTGAATCGTATGATTGAACGCAGCTCGTTCGCATCCGCCAGTAAATCGCATTAATTCCCAAAACTCCGAACGGTCTTTCCACGGCAGCTTATTCGTTTTCTTAGCGAGTTCTGGATCGTTCTTATTAACGATGCCACAACGTTTCATCAACTGGCATAGTCGTTTGTATTTCTCGACATATCCAGGGAATCTACGTTTCTGTCCGAATATCGTCGCGGTCCAACCATATTTACGTAAGTGTTCGAATGTTGCTTCGACC
>NZ_JBIWDT010000012.1:0-57152 GCF_044762185.1 Lysinibacillus sp. NPDC097162
TCACACCCGTTCCCATACCGAACACGGAAGTTAAGCTCTTTAGCGCCGATGGTAGTTGGGGGCTTCCCCCTGTGAGAGTAGGACGTCGCTAGGCACATTCAAAACATCGAAGAGAAATCTTCGGTGTTTTTTTGTTTTTGCTAAAGTAATTGATTCCTTCCCATTAGTTAAAAAAGTACATAAAAAGAAAATGAAACTATAGCTCATTTGTATCCGTCTATTGAGTAAAATTTATATTTAGTAATTTAAACATGATAGAAGGGGGGATTGTATGGAGCAGTATGAAGCACAAACTATGAAGGAAATTATGCATACATATGGAGATTATTTAATGAGATTATCGTATTTATATGTTAAGGACTGGGCTACAGCTGAAGATATTGTACAGGATGTCTTTATTAAGTTTTTCGAAACGCATCATCAATTTGAGGAACGTGCTACATTAAAAACTTACTTAGCTAAAATAACAATTAATCGATGTCATGATTATTTACGTAGTTGGAAAAGTAGAAGACAAATAATTTCGAACTACTGGTTAAATCAAATCTATGCAGAAAAGTGTTCAATAGATAGTGAGATGTTACAACGTTTAGAGAAGCTGGATATTGCTAAAAGTGTTCTACAGTTATCTGTGAAGTACCGTGAAGTAATTATATTGTTTTATTATGAAGAACTGACCACTGCGGCGATTGGAGAGTTACTGAATCTATCTGAGAATACAATTAAAACAAGATTGAGACGTGCAAGGGAGATGCTAAAACAGAGGTTAGATGAAGCAGAATGGGAGGTGTTACGGCATGAATAAAATAAAGCATGAGTTTGATAAGTTATTTAGTGATGAATCAAGATTTTCAGAGGCAAATGAGAAACGAGTCATGCAAGAAATAATAGCTAGAAGAAATACTAGCCGTAAACGTTCATGGCAGTATCCTCTTATTATGTGTGGCTCTATTTTTCTTATAGTATTGCTTGCCGTGATTGTGTCGTTTGAATCAAATATATCCAAAGAAGAGTCACTAGCATTATGGTTGCAAAAAAGTGGCGCAGATGAAATTCTTTATGAAGAAATGAATGTGTTGCAAAAGGAAGATGCCCTTGTTGTTTATAAAGTACAGACAGATTCGAGTTTGCTAGTTCATGCTGCATATTTAATTTTTAAGGATGGTGAATGGATTTCCACAGACCATTGTACAAATGGTTTTGGTACAGAAGATGCAACTGTGCATTATTTAAACTCTAGACAGGCGCCTTATTTATATTGTGGTACAGAGAGAAGCAACGGTTTAAAGAAAGTTATAGTTGGAAAACAGGAAGGGAAGATATTGGAGGTAGCCAATGCTGGGATGTTTTGGTTCGCCTTTAGCAAGCAACCTGTAGCACGTGTAGTTTACGAATATATTGATGGATCAATGCAACGGATGAATTCCATTGAATGGGCGTCCACAGACATTGATGATAGGGTCCCAGTGATAGGTAATATGACGGGACAACAATATAAAATACAGTATACAAGTAATACGATGAACCGTGGTAACCATGAATATACGTCCTATCCTATTGTTATTGAACCAAATGTTGAAAATTTAAATAGAGGCGACGTTGTATATGTTAATGCCGAGGATGGAACAAAGACGATAGCACGTATTGTAGGATTGCCTGGAGAAAAGATTGCCATTCAGGATGGAACGATCATAGTAAATACAATACCCCTAGATATATACTATGGTTTTGCCACACAAATGGGCTTCGATGTGTTTGAAGCATATATCGACAAGCTGAAAGAGGATGGTGCGACTTTTGATGAAAATGAAATTCGTAAATATTTTTTTTGGAATATGGATGAATTGCCTCTTGATGCAGGCGAATATTATGTAGCAGCAGATAATTGGGGACACGGTATAATGACGAAAATTACCGATTCTCAAATTATAGGGAAAGTGCTAGGTTATGAAGCATTAGAGATAACTAATGAATGGTCCAAAACGGAAAGGGCATTATATGATGCTTTTAGAGAACAAAATGATGTGGAAATATTTCGTGATGTAGATCCATTGACGATAGCTCGTGTTCAGTTATACGCTAAATTTTTAGCCGATGAACAAACGGTGTATCGGCTATATACAACGCGGGAAAACTATTCGAAATGGAGCGAGGCCGAGCATATGCGTCAGCATACACAAGTAGAGGCAGAAAGAAATAGATCTTGGGCATTGGAAATGGCGAAAGCGATGAAAAATGGGACATTTAAAGAACTGCCCGATCATGGAGGAGTCATCCTTTTTACACAAAATGAAAGTGACATGGGCTATCAAATGGTGAAAAATGAAAATGGTATTTGGCAAGTTGCCTTTATGCCAATTCAGTAGCTAAAATTAGTGGAACTCTTTTGAATCGTTTTAGCAGGGAGTTTTTATATCAATGCGAATTTAAAATCAAATGCTTTAATTGTTTTTTTTCTACACCTTAAATCTTAAGCTATCCTATTTTGTAGGATAGCTTTTTTATCCTGCAATAATCCCGTATAATTAAAGGATAATAAATTGAAAAGGGTGTCTTGTTTTGCAAAAGAAAAAGCCAATTGTAGAAGGTTTAGAGCGTTTTCGACAACAACAAAATATATCTTTTCATGTACCAGGACATAAACATGGTGAATTGTCACATCTACCACAAGCTTTTAAAGATGTCATGCGTTACGATGTGACAGAATTAACAGGACTAGATGACTTGCATTACCCTGAAGAGATGATTTTAGAGGCTGAAAATTTACTGGCTGATACATATAGCGTGATGAAAAGCTTTTTTTTAGTAGGTGGCTCTACGGTAGGAAATTTAGCTATGATTTATGCTACATGTAAAAGAGGCGATACGATTATCGTACAACGTAATGCACATAAGTCTATATTTCACGCAATTGAGCTAGTTGGAGCAAAGGCAGTATATGTTTCTCCTCAGTGGGATGATCGAACATTAACAGCAACACATGTCTCTTATCACGATTTAAAACAGGCAGTAGATTGTTATCCAGAGGCAAAGGCAGTTGTATTAACATACCCCACATATTACGGTATGACATCGAACGAAATTTCACAGCAAGTGGCATATTGTCATGAAAAGAAAATACCTGTTTTGGTAGATGAGGCTCATGGTGCTCATTTTAGTGCCTGTTCTTTATTTCAGCCATCTGCATTGACCTTTGGTGCAGATGTTGTTGTACAGTCAGCACACAAAACATTGCCAGCTATGACAATGGCTTCTTTTATGCATGTGAACTCAGAATTAGTGAATGTTGAAAGCATTCATCACTATTTACGCATGTTACAATCCAGCAGTCCATCGTATGTATTGTTAGCTTCTTTAGATGATGCACGCTATTATATACAGACATATATGGAGAGTGATGGCGCATATATAATAGAGAAAAAAAATCAATGGGCTGAAGCATTACGTGCAATTGGCTCACTTGAAGTAATTGAAGTAGATGATCCTATAAAGTTATTGCTCCGAGTCAAAGGTTATAGTGGTTATCAATTACAAGAAGCATTAGAAGCTAAGCATGTTTATGCCGAGCTTGCAGATGCACACCAAGTATTACTTGTATTGCCACTTTTAAAGCAAGGGTACAGTTACCCGTTTGCAGATATACGCGTTCGCATTAAAGATGCTGTTACAGCATTATTAAACACTGAAAAAACAGAAATACAAGCTGTTTCCCAAACTGCTTACAATTTTGTAGCTATTACAGAACCAATGTATTCGTTCGATGAAATAGCGAATATGAAGAAGGAATGGCTACCCTATATGCGAACGATGGGACGTACAGCTGCAAGTATGATTATTCCTTACCCTCCTGGTATACCATTACTTGTTCCAGGTGAGAAAATTACAGTGGCTAAACTAAGTCAACTAGAAGAATTACTTGCAACAGGTGCAACTTTCCAAGGAAATCACCGATTAGAAGAAAAAATGATTGAGGTCATTAAATAGTTGGAGGCAATAACAGCATGAAGTGCAATTTATTTATTACATTCGAAGGTCCAGAAGGTGCTGGCAAAACAACCGTTATTAAAAAAATCGCTGAACGGTTATCACTAGAAAATATAGATGTTTTAGCAACGAGAGAACCTGGAGGCATTGAAATCGCTGAAAAGATTCGTACAATCATTTTAAACCCAGAGCATACAGCAATGGATGAGCGTACAGAAGCATTATTATATGCGGCAGCTAGAAGTCAGCATTACTTTGAAAAAGTACGACCTGCTTTAGATGCTGGAAGAATGGTAATTTGTGATCGCTTTATCGATTCATCATTAGCTTACCAAGGATATGCACGTGGCATTGGTGTAGATGAGGTACTTTCCATTAATGAATTTGCAATAGGGAAAAAATTACCTGACTTAACAATCCTATTTGATATTTCTCCAGAGGTTGGTTTAGCACGTATTCATGCACATGGTGACCGAGAAGTGAACCGTCTCGATGTTGAAAGTCTGGCTTTTCACAAAAAGGTGCGTGAAGGATATTTACAATTAGTAAAACGTTATCCAGAACGTATAAATGTCGTCAATGCAGACCAAAGTATTGAGCGTGTAGTTGAAGATGTATGGGCAATATTGTACGAAGCAATACAGTAAAAACATGAAGTCGGCTACCATATTGTGATATAATGGTAACATACGGTGACAGATGAACTGCATCGGATAGAAGAGGACCTTTCCTTATAGGTGCTAAGAAGAATGCAATTGAACTAATTATCATCGGTTACGCAAATCAATGATAAAATGAAGAAGTGAATTTTTCTAGCGCAATTTATACTTCGTGGTAATAATACGAGAGCTTAAATAATTTTGTGCTTTTGTTTTAATTGAAGTTAAAATTGATGGTAGAAGTTGCTGTTTTTGAATAAATTCTATCAAGGCCAATTATATAAAAGGGGTGAGTGCGAATGAAGTTAGTCGTAGCTGTGGTACAAGATCAGGATAGTAGCCGCTTATCGAATGCTTTAACGAAAAATCAGTTTCGCGCAACAAAATTAGCGAGTACAGGGGGGTTTTTACGCTCTGGTAATACGACGTTCTTAATTGGAACAGAAGACTCTCTCATACCCAAAGTTTTAGATATTATCCGTGATAATTGTCGAGCGCGTGAACAGTTGGTTGCACCTGTTTCACCATTAGGTGGTAATGCAGATTCCTATATACCATATCCAGTGGAGGTAGAGGTAGGGGGCGCTACTGTATTTGTTTTACCGATTGAACAATTTCACCATTTTTAACGGTATTTAAATAAAAGATAAATATGTTGTTCAGTAAGAATTGCCAAGCAGACAGTACGAATTCACACATAAAGATGAATTTTATAAGAAAGCAATTGGGGGCGAAAGCAGCTTGAAGATCAATCAAGATATACGTGTCGGGTTAAATACTAATCGTACAGAGCCTCTTCAAAATAATAATCAAAACAACCGATTCGGTGATATGGTCGTTAAGCAAGGTTCAAAATTGCAAACCGAACAATTAACACGATTGTTGGGGGATATTTCTACTGCTGGTGACCGTGTTGCAAGATCCCGAAATTTGCGAGAGCTTGCTCGTTTTAAAATGCTTGTGAAGCGTTTTTTACAGGAAACTGTAGAACATGGAATGGAATTAAAACAATCACATACATGGAATCGCTTTGGTGAGGGAAGACGATTAAAGATTATTGAAACAATTGATAGTCGTCTTGTGGAACTTGCACAAGATATCTTAGATGAAGAAAAAGAAGCGATTGACCTACTCGATAAAATCGGAGAGATTAAAGGTCTATTAATTAATTTATATATGTAAAACCCGTGTCTTGTTCACTTGTAGGCGCGGGCTTTTTTCAAATTGATTCAGTAGGGTTTTAAATATTAAAATTGGTGGAATGTATTTCTACTGAAATAAATTTACTTGTACAAGTCTAAAAGGCTTTATTGATATAGGAAGGAATTTAATAAAAAATGGCGAAGAATGTTGAAGAGCTTTTCACACTACAGCCAGTCGTAATGAAGCAGCTTCAAACGATTTTTGACAAAAATAGATTAGCCCATGCATACATTTTTGATGGCGAAAAAGGGACAGGAAAAGTGGATATTATGCGTTTTTTTGTAAAATTAATGCTATGTGAACATCCACAAAAAAATGTTCCATGTGAAACATGTCGAAATTGCAGACGAGTAGATTCGGGAAACCATCCGAATATTCATCAAATTTATCCTGAAGGTCAATTTATTAAAATTGATCAAATGCGTGATCTTATAGCTGAGATGAAGATGATGGGTGTAGAGCAAGGACGGAAAATTTACGTACTCCATCACGCAGATCGCCTCAATATAGCATCAGCTAACATGATTTTAAAGTTTTTAGAGGAACCGGATGGAGAAGTTACGGCTATTTTGTTAACAGAGCAGATGCAATCCATATTACCTACAATTCGTTCGCGCTGTCAGCATATTAAGTTTCAAAAAATGCCTAGACAAGTATTGTTAAAGCATTTGCAAGAAAACGAAATTCCCCACTCCATGGCTTCTACAGTTAGCATGATGACGAACGAGCTCGAAACAGCTATTTTTTTAGCAAAAGATGAGCAGTTTGCACAGGCTCGAAAAACAGTGTTAAAATTAGTAGAGGCAATTCGCCAAAATGTACATGAAGCTATGATTGTTGTGCATGAGGAATGGTTGCCACTATTTAAGGAAAAAGGCGAAATGGAGCAAGCATTGGATTTACTACTATTTGCTTACCGTGATATAGTGTCAATAAAAGCTAATCCCGAAGCAGCTTGTACTTATCCAGACATGTTACAGACTTTTAAAGAAGCTGCGTTACATTCGACTTTCGAACGCCTATCTAGTCAAATGGAGGCTATTTTACAGGCGCGCGCATCTTTACAGCGTAACATGAATAGGACGTTAATGATGGAGCAGCTAATGCTTAATCTGCAGGAGGGATATACATTTGTATAATGTAGTAGGAATCCGCTTTAAAAAAGCGGGTAAAATATATTATTTCGATCCAGCATCATTTCTACTAGAAGACAGTCAATATGTCATTGTAGAGACAGCTCGCGGTGTAGAATATGGTAAGGTAGTTGTCCCTCAAAAAGTAGTAGGGGAAAATGATGTCGTATTACCACTTAAACAAGTACTACGACCAGCAGATGAACGGGATCGAATCCAAGTTGAAGAAAATGCAATCGAGTCAAAGCGGGCATTTGAGCTAGCAAGTGCAAAAATCATAGAACACAAACTAGAGATGAAACTTGTTGATGTAGAATATACATTTGATCGTAATAAAATAATTTTTTATTTTACAGCAGAAGGTCGGGTCGATTTTAGGGATTTAGTAAAAGATTTAGCCTCTGTTTTTAGAACACGTATCGAGCTACGCCAAATTGGTGTACGAGATGAAGCAAAATTATTAGGTGGTATCGGTCCATGTGGCCGAATGCTATGCTGTTCAACATTTTTAGGTGATTTTGATCCAGTGTCTATCAAAATGGCAAAAGATCAAAATTTATCTTTAAACCCATCAAAAATATCTGGGTTATGTGGTCGTTTAATGTGCTGTTTAAAGTATGAAAACGATGAGTATGAAGAAGCAAAAGAAGGTATGCCAGATGTTGGTGAAATGACAATGACACCAGATGGCCGCGGAAGAGTTGTAGGTTTAAATGTGCTGGAAAGAATTGTTCAAGTATATTTACAAGAGCAGGAGCGCACGGTTGAGTATACACTAGAAGAACTGCTGGCATGCGAAAAAAATCTTATATAAGATAGAGAATTTAACGAGGTGGCTTGGGTGAAGGACCGTAATTTCTTAGATACCGTTATGGAGTTCGAACAACAGCTCGAAGCAATGCAGGAGCAATTTGGTGCATTGAAGCAATTTGTAGCGTTAATGATGGAAGAACATAAGGCACTCGAAACAGAAAATCATCACCTTCGTACACGTCTAGAAGAACTCCTTTCTAAAGAGAACACCGTACAGGCTGCAGATGAGAAGAAAGAGATTCCATTAGATATTGGCGAGGGATATGATAACTTAGCACGTCTATACCAAGAGGGCTTCCACGTTTGTCATGTTCATTTTGGGAGTTCACGTAAAGGTGAAGACTGTCTGTTTTGTCTATCATTTTTAAATAAGCAAAATGTGTAATAGAAGACTGATTCCCGCTTCGGTGGTGTCAGTCTTTTGTTTTGTATAGTAGGAGGAAGATTCGTGGAAAATTGGTTAAAGGATGATGAAAGGCTAGATTATTTGTTGGCAGAGGATTTACGTATTATTCAAAGCCCATCTGTCTTTTCTTTTTCATTGGATGCAGTGCTAATTTCGAAATTTGTCAATGTACCTTATTATAAAGGAAAAATTGTTGACTTGTGTTCGGGTAATGGTGTCATACCACTATTTTTAAGTGCCAGAACGAAAGGACAAATTACAGGTGTAGAAATACAACCACGTTTATTTGATATGGCAGAGCGAAGTATTCGTTATAATAACTTAGAGGAACAAATCCAAATGGTCCTTGGTGATGTAAAAGAAATTCCATCACAATTAGGGGTCGAAAAATATGATGTAGTAACATGTAACCCGCCGTATTTCTTAGCACATGAAGCGAGTGATAAAAATTTAAGTGAACATCATGCTATTGCACGACACGAGCTACATTTAACACTCGATGAAGCGGTTCAGTCTGCAAGTAAATTATTAAAGCAAGGTGGAAAAGCAGCATTCGTTCATCGACCTGGCCGCCTTTTAGATATTGTCACTGCGATGCGGGCAAATCGATTAGAACCAAAAAGAATGCAGCTAATTTATCCGAAAGAGGGGAAAGAAGCCAATACCTTATTAATAGAAGGAATAAAGGATGGTAAACCAGATTTGAAAATATTACCCCCACTTTATGTCTATGATGCAAACAATGAATATACAGCAGAAGTGAGAGAAATGCTCTATGGAAAAAACGAATAGCCATTTCTTCTATGTATTAGAATGTGCAGACAAGTCGTACTATGCAGGTTATACAAATAATATAGACAAGCGTGTTGCCGCACATAATGCAGGTAAAGGTGCTAAATATACAAAGGCAAGGGGACCTGTAGAATGTATATATGTCGAAGCTTTCGACACAAAACAAGAAGCGATGCGAGCAGAATATGCTTTTAAGCAGTTAACACGGACGCAAAAAACAAAATATATAGGGAGGGATAAATCGTGAAATCACAAAAAAGTACGATGCACACTCATCAAGGATACTTATATCTAGTAGCAACACCAATTGGGAATTTAGAGGATATGAGTGTACGTGCACTTCGTATATTAAAAGAAGCGGATGTGATCGCTGCTGAAGATACACGTAATACAAAGAAGCTTTGTAACTATTTTGAAATTGATACACCACTTGTGAGTTACCACGAACATAATATCGATGCTGGGGGAGAGAAGCTATTAGGCTTTTTGCGAGAAGGAAAAACGGTGGCATTAGTTAGTGATGCTGGTCTACCTTGTATTTCTGATCCTGGAGCAGATATTGTCGTAAAGGCAATCGCGGAAGGAATTGCGGTAGTACCAATACCAGGTGCCAATGCAGCAATATCAGCTTTAATTGCGTCAGGATTAACACCTCAGCCATTTTTCTTTTACGGTTTTTTAAACCGGGGAAAAAAAGAGAGACGACAGCAATTAGAGCAATTAAAAAATCGACAAGAAACTATCTTATTTTATGAGGCGCCACATCGCTTAAAGGAAACGTTAAAGGATATGGAATTAATTCTTGGCAATCGTCGTATTGTGCTAGCACGTGAACTGACAAAGAAATTTGAGGAATTCCTTCGTGGTACCTTAACAGAAGCGGTTGAGTGGTCACAAACCGAAGAAATTCGAGGAGAATTTTGCATTGTTCTAGAAGGAAATCAAAATGCAGAAGAAGACAATCAAGAAGAGGCATATTGGAAAGACATGAGTGTTGTGGAACACGTCGATTATATTATTGCTGAAACAGACGTTACTTCTAAGGAAGCAATTAAAGAAGTAGCAAAACTACGTCAAGTAGCAAAACGAGATATTTATAATACTTATCATAGTGAGTAAGTATCAATAAAAGCTGGGTTGTCTCAATAGAGGCAACCTTTTTTTGATTAATTTATACAAAATTTTACAATATACTGTAATTTTCTTTGTTAAAATAAAATATTTAAAATTGATAATAATTGTAAAAAAGAGTAATCTTAATAAAAGATGTCTGACATGGACATTATAAGGGAATCATGTATATTACTTTTCCATTATAAAAAGAAATTTTTATCAAATAATAAAAACACCTAAATCTTTATTCTCGATTTAGGTGCTAGAAAGAAATTATTTTTTTAAGCTAGATTGGATTTCTTTCATTAACATTTCTGCGCCTTCAGGACTTAAAATTAATTTGCCTCCAACTAGACGGAAGTTATCATCAGAAACTTCGCCAGTAACAGCACATGTCATATTAGGCATATATTTTTTTAGGATGATTTTGTCATCATCTACGTAGATTTCTAAAGCGTCTTTTTCAGCGATACCTAATGTACGGCGAAGTTCGATTGGAATTACCACACGACCTAATTCATCGACTTTACGAACAATTCCTGTTGATTTCATAATTATTTTTCCTCCTAAAAGTAAAAGTTATATTGTATTTCGTCAAATTTCGACATTATTTCTTTGTCTGATAGTTATCATACCAAGTAATGCCATAAACGTCAATTAATTAATACAGTAATAATCTCTTAATTGTAAAAATTTTTGAGAAGAAAACTGTTATTTCAATTTTTTTAAAAGGTTTTTATTATAGATTTTATTTTATAGTAAAAAAGCTTCTTATAAAATACATTAAATGGATTAGTATAATATTCGACAATTTTCGCATTCAATAAACTTTCATTGAAACGAATTTCGTACTTCGATAGAATAGATATTATACTGTGAAACATTGGAGGCAGTTCTCGTGAGCGAACAAAACAAAACATTCTATATAACAACCCCGATTTATTATCCAAGTGGAAAATTTCATATTGGTACGGCGTACACGACAGTGGCGTCTGATACGATAGCACGTTATAAACGTTTACGCGGATATGATGTACGTTTCTTAACAGGGATGGATGAACACGGACAAAAAATTCAAGAAAAGGCAGCAGAAGCTGGCAAGCATCCTCAGGAATATGTAAATGAGATTGCCGAGGCAGCAAAAAAACTTTGGACATTAATGGACATTTCATATGATGATTTCATTCAAACAACAGAGGAACGTCATAAAAAAACTGTCGAAAAGATTTTCCAAAAGTTTTTAGATAACGGCGATATTTATAAAGGTGAGTATGAAGGCTGGTACTGCACACCTTGTGAGTCATTTTTTACAGAGACACAATTAGAAGATGGTAAATGTCCAGATTGTGGACGTGCCGTACACAAAGTGAAAGAGGAATCTTACTTCTTTAATATGAAGAAATACGCTGATCGACTATTAGCTTATTATGAAGAAAATCCTGATTTCATCGAGCCAGAATCACGTAAAAATGAAATGATTAACAACTTTATTAAACCAGGGCTTGAAGATTTATCAGTTTCCCGTACTTCATTCGACTGGGGTATTAAAGTGCCTGGAGACCCAAAACACGTAATTTATGTTTGGGTAGATGCATTAACAAATTATATTACTTCTTTAGGATACTTATCAGATGATGAAACATTATTTAATAGATATTGGCCAGCGGACGTGCATGTAGTTGGAAAAGATATTGTACGTTTCCATACAATCTATTGGCCAATATTCTTAATGGCTCTTGATTTACCATTACCTAAAAAAGTTTTCGCACATGGATTTATTATGATGAAGGACGGTAAAATGTCTAAATCAAAAGGAAATGTTGTATATCCTGAGATGCTTATCGAGCGTTATGGATTAGATGCAACGCGTTACTTCCTATTAAGAGAGCTCCCATTTGGCTCTGACGGTGTATTTTCTCCAGAATCGTTTGTTGAGCGAACAAATTTTGATTTAGCAAATGATTTAGGCAATTTATTAAACCGTACGATTTCTATGATTAACAAATATTTTGATGGCAATATTCCTACAGAAAATCTTCAATCTACTGAATTTGATGAGGCATTAAAAGTGCATGCAGAATCAGTACGTATTAAATATGAAGAAAGTATGGAAAAAATGCAATTTAGTGTCGTATTAGCCGACCTATGGACGCTAGTATCACGCACAAATAAATACATTGATGAAACACAACCATGGGTTCTTGCTAAAGATGAGGCAGATAAGCCAAAATTAGGGGCTGTTATGCGAAATTTGGCAGAGAGCTTGCAACATATTGCAGTCATGTTACAACCATTTATGACATCTTCACCGACACGTATTATCCAACAATTGGGTCTAGATGACAAATTCTTAGCATGGGAAACAATTGAAACATTCGGTAATACTATTCCAGCAAACATTAAAGTGGTAGAAAAAGGAACGCCGATTTTCCCTCGTTTAGATAGCGAAATTGAAATTACTTATATTCGAGAGGAAATGCGTGGCTCAGTAAAAACTTCTCAGGAGGAAGAACCAAGCGTAGAATCAAAAGCTGTTGAGGTTCCAGAAATTCCGGAAATTTCAATTGATGATTTTATGAAAGTTGACTTACGTGTGGCAACGGTTACAGCATGTGAGCAAGTCCCTAAAGCAGATAAATTATTAAAGCTTCAGGTTGACCTTGGTTATGAGCAACGCCAAGTAGTTTCGGGTATTGCAAAGTACTATTCTGCTGAAGAATTAGTCGGGCAAAAAGTAATCGTAGTTGCAAACCTAAAACCTGTTAAGTTACGTGGTGAATTATCACAAGGAATGATATTAGCTGGCGAAAAAGATGGAATTTTAAAGCTTGCATCCGTTGATCCAAAACTTGAAAATGGTGCAAAGGTAAAATAAAAAACGAAGTATGGCCTGCTGAGTAGAAAATATTCAGCAGGCCATTGTAAATTTGGACTAAAAATGGTTGTTTAATTATTTTAGGATAATTTATGCAATGCGTAAATTGACGAATTTTAGGTATATGGTAATAGTTATGGCGAATATATATATGTGTATTGTCATAATACTAAATTGTTTGTAACAAAATTGTAATACTGATGAAAAATATGAAATAATATTTTTTAATAAAATCAATGTTAGGAGAATGGCAATGTTTATCGATACACATGTACATTTGAATGCAGAGCAGTATCAAGAAGACTTACAAGAAGTCATTGATCGAGCTCTTGAAGCAAAAGTTGAAACTATGGTAGTTGTAGGATTTGATCGTAAAACGATTGAAAAAACAATGGAATTAGTAGAGCAATATGATTTTATTTATGGTGTTATTGGTTGGCATCCAGTAGATGCCATTGATTGTACTGAAGAGGATTTAAAATGGATCGAAGAATTGGCAGCACATCCTAAAATCGTCGGAATTGGCGAAACAGGATTAGACTATTATTGGGATAAATCACCAAAAGATATTCAACAAGCCCTTTTTCGCAAGCAAATTCATTTAGCGCAAAAAGTAAATTTACCAATTATTATTCATAACAGAGAGGCGACAGCAGATGTAGTCAACATTTTGCGCGAAGAAAACGCAGCTACTGTTGGAGGCGTAATGCATTGTTATAGCGGAAGTGTAGAAACTGCCCGTCTATGCATTGGAATGAATTTTATGATTAGTCTAGGTGGACCAGTGACTTTTAAAAATGCACGTATGCCGAAAGAAGTCGCAATGGAAATACCTTTAGAGCACTTAATGATTGAAACAGATGCGCCATATTTAGCGCCACATCCATATCGCGGTAAACGTAACGAACCAGCATTGGTGCCGTTAGTTGCAGAGGAAATTGCACGTTTAAGAGAAATATCAATTGAGGAAGTTGCACAAGTAACGACTGCCAATGCAAAAAAATTTTTTAGGATTGACGATTAACTAGCTAAAGTGCCTCCAATACTGTGTTTGCGGTTGGCTAAAATAGCATGGTCAAATTTTTTTGAAATACAATCGGGTTGACAGTGCTAATTCTAGTCCGTATAATCCAACTTTGTATTAAGGAGGCGTTTTTTCATGTCAAATAATTCCATGAAAAACTTGTTCTTAGGATCATTGAGGAGTAAGCAAACAGTGATAAGAATTGTTTCACTTGTCCTGTTTGTATCAGTAATTTCATTCGTACTTTTCCAAGGTACTAAAAAAACCGTAACGCTTAGCGCTAACGGGGAAGCAATTGAAGTAGCAACACATGCCAAAACTGTAGAAGAACTATTACAAAATCAAAATATAGACGTAGCAGCGCATGATAAAATATCACCCTCTCTGAATGCCAAAATTGTTAATGGATTAGCAATTACTTGGGAACAGGCAAAAGAAGTAACAATTTCAGTTGATGGAAATCAGTCAAAAGTTTGGACAACTGAAAAACTAGTGAAGAACATTTTGAAGGAAGCAAATATCGAAGTATCAGAGCATGATACATTAAAGCAGAGCTTGGATACAGAAGTAGGAGCAGATAACAAAATCGATATTCAAAAAGCGTTTCAGTTAACGCTTGTCGATGGTTTAGAAAATAGACAAGTTTGGTCCACTTCGACTACGGTCGCTAACTTTTTAAAACAACAGGGAATTCAGCTAAATGAATTCGATCGTGTCGAGAATAACCTGGAGGACGTTATCACTCCAGAGAGTAAAATCGCAGTAGTTCGCGTAGAAAAGGTTATCGATGTAGTGGAAGACTCATTAGATTTCGCAATTGAAAAGAAGCAGGATGCTTCTTTGCTAAAAGGAAAACAAAAAGTAGTAACTACGGGCGAGAAGGGTAAAATTTCTCGAACGTATGAAGTCGTTAAAGAAAACGGCAAAATTGTCGCGAAAAATTTACAATCTGAAAAAGTCATAAATGAGCCAAAGAAACAAGTAGTTGCAGTTGGTACTAAACAATTAGTAGCAAGCACTACAACTGTGTCTCGTGGTTCAGCGGAGCCATCTAGTGGGAAAGAGTTTTATGTAACTGCAACCGCTTATACACCTTACTGTAAGGGTTGTTCAGGAACATCAGCTACTGGCATTAACTTACGTTCAGATTCTGGCTTAAAGGTAATTGCAGTAGATCCATCTGTTATTAAACTAGGCTCAAAAGTTTGGGTAGAAGGCTATGGAACAGCGATTGCTGGGGATACTGGTGGGTCAATTAAGGGTAATAAGATCGACATACTAGTACAATCAGATGCACAAGCTCGTAATTGGGGACGCAAGAAAGTGCGCATTAAAGTATTAAATTAAAAAAATTGTAAAAAATATCAAAATGTTTTCACTAAGCATTGGCTTTCCTGTATTGACTGGCAGGAAAGCTTTTTTCATGTATACGACGCAATAGCTTTGTATTTCTGTACAATCATACAGGGCAGTTGTAAAATGGTCTGAAGATAAGGTAGAAAAGAGGAGCCTTTTTGCAAATACAAGAAGTGATTGTCGTTGAAGGAAAAGATGATACAACCGCCATTAAGCGAGCTGTTCAGGCAGATACGATTGAAACGAATGGATCTGCCATTTCAGAAGAGACGCTTAAACGTATTCAGCATGCACAGGATAAACGAGGTGTCATAGTGTTCACAGACCCTGATTACCCAGGACGCAGAATTCGAGCAATTATTGAACAACACGTACAAGGTGTTAAACATGCCTTTTTACCAAAATCCAAAACAATTGCGAAGAATGGTAAAGGTTTAGGTATTGAGCATGCGGCAGATGAGGATATTCGTGAGGCGTTAAGTCTTGTTTATACGCCAAATAGCACTGAGCCCATTGCTGATGATATTACACTAGAAGATTTAATGACTGCTCGCTTAATTGGTCATCCATCGGCGAAAAGTCGCCGAGATCGTCTAGGAGAAATTTTAAATATAGGTGCAACAAATGGTAAACAACTTCATAAAAGATTGAAAATGTTTCAAATAACAGAACTGCAATTTGGTGCAGCTGTCGCACAGGTAGATCAGGAGGAAAATAATGCATAAGGATATTGCAACACCGATTCGAACACAGGAAATTTTGAAGAAATATGGATTTTCGTTTAAAAAAAGTTTAGGACAAAATTTTTTAATCGATCCAAATATTTTAAGAAACATCGTTAGTCATGCAAATTTAACGGAAAATAGTGGCGCAATTGAAGTAGGACCAGGCATTGGCGCATTAACAGAGCATCTAGCACGCAGCGCAAAAAAGGTCGTATCGTTTGAAATAGATCAGCGCTTATTACCAGTACTAGCAGATACGTTAAGTCCATATAATAACGTGTCTATCGTTCATTCCGATATTTTAAAGGCTGATGTGGCAAAGGTCATTGAGGAAGAAATGCCAGGCATTGAAGATATTATGGTTGTAGCTAATTTGCCTTATTATGTTACAACGCCTATTTTAATGAAATTGCTAAATGATCGTTTACCAATACGTGGATTTGTTGTGATGATGCAGAAGGAAGTCGCTGATCGCATTACAGCAAAACCAGGAACAAAAGAATATGGTTCACTATCTATTGCAATTCAGTATTATGTAAAGGCTGAAATTGCTATGACTGTGCCGAAAACTGTATTTATGCCACAACCAAATGTAGATTCAGCAGTTATTCGCCTTATTAAGCATAATGAGCCACCGGTAAATGTTATTGACGAGGATTTCCTTTTCGTAGTAACACGTGCTTCATTTGTACAGCGCCGTAAAACAATTTTAAATAATTTACAATCGGGTCTACCAAATGGTAAAGCAAATAAAGAAAAAATAATTGAAGCTTTAGAATCTGTGAATATTGACCCAACTCGTCGTGGTGAGACGTTGTCAATTCAAGAGTTTGGAAAGTTAGCGGATGCCTTATACCCAACCTTTGCAAAGTGAAAAAATATGTTACATTTTCAGTCGAAATGAAAAAAAAACGTATTTTTTTGAAAAAAATAAGTTGACAACATTTATAGAGGGCTGATAAAATATTATATTTTGTTGACATTTTTGGGCGCATCCCTTATACTAGGTAATAGTGAGGTGTAAGCGAAAATGCCAAAAACTTTAGCGGACATTAAAAAGTCGTTGGATTGTCATTTGGGTAAACGTTTGCAGTTAAAAGCAAACGGAGGTCGCAAGAAAACGGTCGAGTGTGCAGGGATATTGCGTGAAACATATCGCGCAATTTTTGTAGTTGAACTTGATCAAGAAGACAATACGTGCAAACGCGTATCGTATAGCTACACAGATATTTTAACTGAGGCAGTAGAGATTACATTTTTAGACGAAGCACAGGCTGCTGTCGCGAAATAGTTTCTAGTACTTATTTCTATATTTTGAAGCACTCATGTATGTTAAAAACTACATGAGTGTTTTTCGTTTTATCGGACATACTAATTTCGTCAGTTGTTAAAGGAGGAGTTTGCATGCCTAGAAAGGGAATCATGTCACCTCGTTTAAAAGAAGAGATCGCCAAAGAACTTGGATTTTATGATGTTGTGCAAAAAGAAGGTTGGGGCGGAATTAAAGCTCGAGATGCTGGTAATATGGTGAAACGTGCCATTGAGATGGCAGAAAGAGCAAGCAGTGAGCAAGAGCGTAAGTAGTGTACTTCGCATTAAATAACTTGCTTACATTTTTACTTCATTCAGCTAGGAATTGAGCCGATGCTGAACACAACAAAACAACTGACGAGAGAGAACCGTTTTTATAACGGTTCTTTTTTCAGTTTGCTTTCTCATTATGGTAAAATAAAATGAATTATCTTGCGCGAAAAACGAACGGCTGTTTATGCGTGTAGTTATGAGGGAGGAAGTAAGATGCTTTATGTAAAGGCGCCTGCAAAAATTAATTTAACATTAGATGTTCTTTATAAACGACCAGATAATTATCACGAAGTGGAGATGGTCATGACGACTGTCGATTTGGCAGATCGCATTAGCTTAGAATCTCGAGAAGATGGAGTAATTGAAATTATTTCAACGGATAATTTCGTACCAAATGATCACCGCAATTTTGCTTATCAAGCAGCGCGTCTTATAAAAGATACATACGGCATTAGACAAGGTGTATCCATTACAATTGAAAAAGAAATACCGATTGCAGCAGGTCTTGCAGGAGGCAGTAGCGATGCAGCGGCAACGCTAAAAGGTTTAAATGAGCTTTGGAATTTAAAACTATCAATAGACGAGCTAGCGGAGCTTGGTGCTAAAATCGGTTCAGACGTTTCTTTTTGTGTATACGGAGGTACTGCACTAGCAACTGGGCGAGGGGAGAAAATTCAGGAATTACCTGCACCGCCAAGTTGTTGGGTCGTGTTAGCTAAGCCTAAAATTGGGGTGTCAACAGCAGAAGTATATGGTGGCTTAAAGGTTGAAGGGCTTGAGCATCCTAATACAAAGCAAATGATCCAAGCAATTGAAACAGAAAGTTATGAGCTACTATGTGCATCTTTAGGAAATGTTTTGGAAACTGTAACATTTAAGCTACATCCTGAAGTTATTATGTTAAAAGAACAGATGAAACGTTTTGGCGCAGATGCGACGTTAATGAGCGGAAGCGGTCCAACGGTCTTTGGTCTCGTGGATACTGAGGCGAGAGTGAGCAGAATTTACAATGGCTTACGAGGTTTTTGTGAAGAAGTATATGCTGTGCGCATATTAGGGGAGCGTAATACGCTTGCTTAAAAACGCATAATTGTGTTAATTTTACCTATAAATATTCGTGTTTAGGAGAGGGTCGCATGAAATGGAAGCGTAGTGAACGACTAGTTGATATGACGTACTATTTACTAGAACATCCACATCAGCTGATCCCGCTAACTTATTTTTCAGAATTATATCAATCCGCAAAGTCTTCGATCAGTGAAGATTTAACGATTGTTAAAGAAACTTTCGAAGAAAAAGGAATCGGGTTATTGATAACAGTGCCAGGAGCAGCAGGTGGTGTGAAGTATATTCCTAAAATGTCCGAAGAGGAAGTTCGTTTAGTCATCCAGGATTTAAAAGCTGAGCTTGAACATTCAGATCGTTTGTTACCTGGTGGCTATTTATTTATGACGGATTTATTGGGCAATCCAGATTTAATTAATCGAGTTGGGAAGGTTTTTGCATCTGCATTTGCTGACCAGCAAATCGATGTTATTATGACAGTAGCAACAAAGGGGATATCTATTGCCCATGCCATTGCAAGGCATTTAAATGTTCCAGTTGTTGTCGTTCGTAGAGATAGCAAAGTAACAGAAGGCTCTACAGTTAGTATAAACTATGTATCTGGTTCTTCTCGAAGAATTCAGACAATGGTATTATCTAAAAGAAGCATGAAGAGTGGACAGCGTGTACTTATTACCGATGACTTTATGAAAGTCGGTGGTACGATGAACGGCATGAAGAATCTATTAGAAGAGTTTGACTGTCAATTAGCAGGCATCGCTGTGCTAGTTGAGGCAGAGCATGCAGACGAAACTTTAGTAGATGATTACTATTCACTTGTAAAGCTTCATGAGGTCAATGAAAAAGATCGTACGATTGCATTAAGTGAAGGCAATTATTTTACAAAAAGGGAGAAATGACAAATGAATGTAGTATCTACAACGAATGCACCAGCAGCAATTGGACCGTATGCACAAGGAATGATCGTTAATGGGATGTTTTATAGTTCAGGTCAAATTCCATTAACGGCAGCAGGCGAATTAGTAGAGGGTGATATTGTCGCTCAAACACACCAAGTATTTGCTAATTTAAAGGCAGTACTAGAAGCTGCAGGCTCATCACTAGACAATGTAGTAAAAACAACAGTCTTTATGAAGGATATGAATGACTTTGTAGCTATGAATGAAGTATATGCAAGTCATTTTGGAGAGCATAAACCAGCTCGTTCAGCAGTGGAAGTAGCACGCTTACCAAAAGATGTGAAAGTAGAAATAGAAGTTATCGCAATCGTAAAATAAAAATTAGTAGCCCTTTAAAAGAACTTAAAGCTCTTTTAAAGGGCTTTTATTCTTTTATTATAGATTTATACTGCTATTGATTTACGGTGCATGTGGCGCCCTCTGCCTAGCACTCTGTAAGCCGCAACTGGCTAACGTGCGGTTTGTTGCGCATTACGTTGTGTGCTGTACTAAGCAGAAGTCACGTCGCGGCCTTTCACGCCAATCAACTGAACACGTTGGTAGCGTAATTCTAATTTAGGAGCATCAAAGAATAAAAAAAGAAAAAAGCCATCGAGTTGAACTTCTTGATGGCTTTTAAGAATACGCTAAAAGGTCATTTATAGGGCTTTTATTAACTAGCTTTAGCATATGCGTTCTAATTCTAAAAGAGGCGAATAAAAACTAAATATGCACTGATTTCAGTGTGGACTCAAACCTTTGCTGAAACAAGTTAAAGGATTCATTGAATGTCACAAATTTTTAGATGGACGTATCTAGTAGGCAAAAAGGTAGTCATTACGCCGTGTATTTAATTAGTTTTTAAAAATTTGACAAACAATTGTCAAATTTACCGTAAACTAGAGAAAATATTGTAACGAATTAAAAATGAAGTATTCAAATTTTTTAGAAAATTTGGTAGACTATGAAAAGGGAAATATTCGGTAATATGAATATAATATTTTCATTTAGGCATCTAAGATGAGAGGTGGTGAGAAAATGGAAGTTACTGATGTAAGATTACGTCATGTACAAACGGATGGTCGCATGCGTGCGATTGCTTCCATTACACTCGACAATGAGTTTGTGGTACATGATATCCGCGTTATTGATGGGAATACAGGCTTATTCGTCGCTATGCCGAGTAAACGAACACCAGATGGCGAATTTAGAGATATTGCGCATCCTATCAACTCAACGACACGTAACAAAATTCAAGAGATTATTTTAAATGCTTATCATAACTCTAGCAATGTGCCAGAGTCGGAACAAGCAGCTGAATTAGAAGGAATTGGCGTATAGTTTTATGAAAATAAATGCTCGTTTAAAGGTTATTTACAAATAAGTATCCTTTTGGCGGAAGAAAATAAAAGGAACTCTTCAATCATTGAGGAGTTCTTTTTATTTTTCAAAAAAGAGAAAAACAGCAAATTGTAGTGTATAGCTCATTACATTCGAGCATAAGGTGTGTTTGATTTAGGAATTCACCGTTTAGTCAATTCTACATGCCTTGAAAATAGATGAATTTTGCTATATAGTCATAAGAGAAAATGAGCGTATTGGAGGACTTACTGATGAGCAATATTTTTGCTGTCATTTTGGCTGCAGGTCAAGGTACACGTATGAAGTCCAAATTATATAAAGTGCTCCATCCAGTATGTGGGAAACCCATGGTACAGCATGTAGTGGATCACATTCAAACGTTAGATGTGAACCGCATCGTAACGGTTGTAGGACATGGTGCAGAAAAAGTAAAACAACAACTTGGAGATAAGAGCGAGTATGTTTTACAAGCTGAACAATTAGGTACAGCACATGCAGTACAACAAGCAGAGTCAATTTTAGGTAGCGAACAAGGAACAACATTAGTTGTTTGCGGTGATACGCCACTTATTCGCCCTGAAACGATGAAAGCTTTATTTGTGCATCATCAAGCAAAAAATGCAAAAGCAACAATTTTAACAGCTGTTGCAGAAAATCCAACTGGCTATGGTCGTATTTTACGTGGCGATGGTGGACAGGTGGAGCAAATTGTTGAACAAAAAGATGCAAGTGAAGAGCAGCAACGAGTAAAAGAAATTAATACTGGGACATATTGCTTCGATAATAAAGCATTATTTGAAACGTTAAAACTTGTGAAAAATGATAATGCACAGGGTGAGTTTTATTTACCTGATGTAATTGAAATTTTACAAAAACAAGGCGATATCGTTGAAGCTTATGTAACGGATGATTTTGAAGAAACACTCGGTGTGAATGACCGTGTGGCATTGTCACAAGCGGAAGAGTTAATGCGTGCGCGTATTAATGAGCGTCATATGCGTAATGGCGTGACAATCATTAACCCAAATGCTACGTACATTAGCTCAGATGCAGTAATTGGTCGTGATACAGTGATTCAACCAGGCTCTATGATTGAAGGAGCAACTGTAATTGGAGAAGATTGTTTAATCGGTCCAAATACACAAATTATCGATAGCCGTATTGGTGACCGTACTTCTGTGCATTCATCTGTTGTACGAGAAAGCACTGTAGCGGAAGATACAGCAATTGGACCGTTTGCACATATTCGTCCACTTTCTGATATCGGTAGCCATGTTAAAATCGGTAACTTTGTAGAAGTGAAAAAAAGTAAATTAGGTAACGACACAAAAGTATCTCATTTAAGCTATATTGGAGATGCTGAAATAGGTAATAACGTCAATGTTGGCTGTGGTTCTATTACAGTAAACTATGATGGGAAGAACAAGTTCCAAACAATTATTGAAGATGATGTATTTGTAGGATGTAATACTAACTTAGTAGCGCCAGTGAAAGTTGGAAAAGGTTCATTTATTGCAGCAGGATCTACAATTACAAAAGAAGTTCCTGAGGATGCACTAGCAATTGCGCGTGCAAGACAAGAAAACAAACCGAATTATGTAAGCAAATTAAATTCAAAATAATTATCAAATAAACAGGAGGCCATCATGCCGTATCAATATGCAAACTCACAATTAAAAATATTTTCACTCAATTCTAATAACCCACTAGCCCAAGAAATTGCGCAAGAAATGGGAGTTGAATTAGGGAAATCTTCAGTTAAGCACTTTAGCGATGGAGAGATTCAAATTAGTATTGAAGAAAGTATTCGTGGTTGTGATGTGTTTATCGTGCAGTCTACTTCTGCACCTGTAAACGAACATTTAATGGAGCTTTTAATTATGGTAGATGCTGTGAAACGCGCATCTGCTCGTACAGTTAACGTTGTAATGCCTTATTATGGTTATGCTCGTCAAGACCGTAAAGCAAAAGCGCGTGAGCCAATTACAGCTAAATTAGTGGCAAACTTACTTGAAACGGCTGGTGCAACACGTGTTATCGTTTTAGACTTACACGCACCACAAATCCAAGGTTTCTTCGATATTTTAATTGACCACTTAATGGCGGTACCTTTACTTTCTGATTACTTCAAATCTAAAGGTATTCCTTCTGAGGAAATCGTAATTGTTTCACCTGACCACGGTGGAGTAACGCGTGCGCGTAAAATGGCAGAACGTTTAAAAGCACCGATTGCAATTATTGACAAACGCCGTCCAAAACCAAATGTTGCGGAAGTGATGAATATCGTTGGTAATGTTGATGGTAAAGTGGCAATCTTGATTGATGATATTATCGATACTGCAGGTACAATTACAATTGGCGCTGACGCTTTACGTGCTGCTGGTGCAAAAGAAGTATATGCTTGCTGCTCACACCCAGTACTATCAGGTCCAGCAATCGAGCGTATTGAAAACTCTGCGATTAAAGAATTAGTAGTAACAAATACAATTCAACTTTCTGAAGAGAAAAAATCACCAAAAATTACAGAGCTTTCAGTAGCTAAATTAATGGCAGATGCAATTTCTCGTGTATACGAAAACAAATCAGTAAGTACTTTATTCGATTAATTTTAATTAGAATAAATATATATTTGATATAGCATAATGTGTGACAAAAAAAGGACAAATCTACATTTATGAGTAGATTTGTCCTTTTTGTATAGCTATTAAGTTTGAATATTCAAATTAGAGGGTATAATAGTATTTGTTACTGTGTAATATTTACGCTCTTTCGAAAAGAGAGATAAATATTATAAAAGCCTTTAGCGGCTGTCATAAACTAATAACAGAAGAAATAGCGTTTTTTATATTGAATTCTGTAATTGGTATATGGCATCAGTGTTAAGGCATAAATAATTTTCTTGGAAGGGGAAGGTATAGTATGAGTACAGTCTTAAGTGTAAATAAGCGCGAAGCTGGGCATCGTTCGACATTAACCCAACTTAGAAAAGGGGGAGCCATTCCTGCAGTTATTTATGGCTACAAACTAGATTCAACCCCAATTTCTATTTCAGCGAAAGAATTTAGACAGTTTGTTCAAAAGAACGGGCGTAATGGTGTCATTCCGGTGGAGTTAGATGGTGAAAGGGTAAATGTCGTTGTATCAGAAGTACAAAGATGTACACTGAAAGATGAAGTGAATCATGTAGATTTTTTAGCAATTAATATGTCTGAAGAATTAGAAGTAGACGTAGCGGTAACACTTGTTGGAGAATCAGCTGGTGTAGGCGAAGGTGGCATTTTAATGCAGCCGAATTTGGAAGTTAAAATAAAAGTTAAACCTACTGATATTCCAGAAACATTAGAAATTGATATTACGAAACTAGCAATTGGAGAAACTATTATGGTAGCGGATATTCGCGATCATGTAGATTTTGAAATTGTGAACGAAGATGATCATATTTTAGTAACAATTATGGCGCCAACAGTTTCTGCAGACGATACTGAAGTTGAAGAAAGCGTTGAGTCATAAGATTAAATGTATGTTTGAAGGGAAGGCTATCGAGGAAGTCGTAAAAGACGGACTTGATAGCTTTTTTTGTTGTCGTAAAAATGAACAGTTTTTACGACGGACCGATAAATTTTTATCATACATATATTTGTTCATAACGGGGATGAACGAAATGTTTTCTTATAGCTCAGTATGGTAAAATAATGACTATTAGATTGAAAGAAGTGAGGTACTTATGAAAATTATCGTTGGTTTAGGAAATCCTGGTAAACCTTATGAGCATACAAGACATAATATTGGGTTTGATGTAATTGATGCATTAGCTAGAAAGTGGGATGCACCATTAGCAACTTCAAAATTCAATGGCATGTATGCGACAGTACATCGTCCTGAAGGCAAGGTTCTACTTGTTAAGCCTTTAACATATATGAACTTATCAGGTGAATGCGTTAGACCTCTCATGGACTATTTTGATATTGATGTAAAAGATTTAATTGTAATCTATGATGATTTAGATTTAGAAACAGGAAAATTGCGTTTGCGTCAAAAAGGTAGTGCGGGTGGACATAACGGCATTAAATCTTTGATTCAACATTTAGGAACACAGGAATTTAATCGAATTCGTATTGGTGTAAGTCGTCCACCGGCTGACATGAAGGTAGCGGATTATGTGCTATCAAAGTTTTCTAAAGAAGACAATATTGTTATGGCAGATGCTATTGATAATAGTGTTAATGCAATAGAAGCGTCTCTTTCAAAACCATTTCTTGATGTGATGAGCCAATTTAACGGTGCATAATCTCTTTCCAAAATGTCTATACTTTAAGTAGTAAGTTGCTTAAAGGAGGATGATTTGGAGATGGCAATTCGCTACCGTTGTAGGCATTGTGAAGTAGAAATAGGAACACTACCATTTGATGCAGATGATACAATTCGAAAGTTGCATATTTTCGAATTAGGTGAGGCAGATGATTATGTTGAAAAGGATCAACATGGGCAAACGACTGTACACTGCATTTGTGAGCAATGTGAGGATTCGCTTAGACAATATCCAGATTATCACGCACTCAATAAATGGATTCAATAATGGAAGGATGCTTTGGCGCACATTGCGTGCGTTCAAAGCTTTTTCCGTTTTTATTTTTTGAAGTAGAAATATACGCTGCTTTCAATAGTAATGCAAGGATAATAAACATGATGTATAGTAGCGCATTATGTTTTCTAAACCGAGAGTTTAATGACTAGGACAATTACACAAAGGTGAACTTGATAATTAGACAAATGAAATGTGTAATATTGTACTAGATTGATAGTATGAGGCACATTGAATAATTAGAATTTTCGCGCTGAAAGGAGCTTTTGACTGTGGAAGTTTTACGACAGATTGTGTCGCAGGACAAACATATCACATCATTTTTACAGGAGATTCAGAGCGGCAATACAGCATCTCAGCTCATTACAGGTTTAACAGGAAGCGCACGGCCAATTATGGTCGATGCGTTATTTGACCATGTACAAAAACCAATTTATATTGTGTCACCCAATTTATTGCAGGCACAAAAAATGGCGGATGAGCTTGTAGGGTTATTAGGAGAGGAATATGTCCACTATTACCCAGCAGATGAGTTTATTGCTGCAGACTTATCAGTAGCCTCTCCGGAGCTTCGAGCAGAGCGTATCGCAACGCTTGATTGTCTAGCGAGAGGTGAAAAAGCCGTTTACATTATACCTATTGCTGGCTTGCGAAAAATGATGCCCCCGAAAGAACATTGGATACATTATTTTTTACAGACTGCCATAGGCGAGGAAGTACAAATAGAGGAATGGCTCCAAACGCTTGTAGCGATGGGATATGTCCGTAACTCAATGGTAACGACGCCTGGTGAATTTGCGTTGCGTGGAGGCATTTTAGATATATATCCTCCGTATTTAGAAGCACCTATTCGAATCGAGTTATTTGATACGGAAGTAGACTCGATTCGTACGTTTTCTGCAGATGATCAGCGTTCAATAGATAAATTACAAAAAGTTCGTATTTTACCTGCGTCAGAAGTAATTTTGACAAAGGAAGAACGAATAGCTTTAGCAGGTCGTTTAGAAATTGCATTAGCGACAAGCTTGAAAAAAGTAAAGAAACAGGAGACGAAAGAGCTTCTGTATCAACATATTCAATACGATATTGAACTGTTGCAACAAGGAAACCTCCCAGATTTCGTTAATAAATATGGCTCGTTGTTATATGATAAAACGGCATATTTAGGTGATTATTTTGCACAGGATGGCATCGTATTATTTGATGAGCTTGGCCGCATTCAAGAAGTAATGGATGCATGGGAGCGTGAAGAAGAAGAGTGGTTTTTATCACTGATTGAAGAGGGGAAAATGGTACACGATGTGAAGCCAGCCTTTTCTTTAAAGGAGATAATGGCTATGCTGTCACAGCAGAAGCTATATTTCTCATTATTTTCACGTACGTTTGCTGGTATTACCTTTAATAAGACAACTAATTTTTCATGTAAGCCGATGCAGCAATTCCACGGGCAAATGGCGTTATTACAAAATGAAGTTGAACGCTGGCAGCTCGGTAAATTTACAGTGCTTATCGTAGCTAGGGATAAAAACCGCGTGAAACGTGTACAGCAAATGCTTGAGGAATACGATATTCATGCAACGATTGGGGAGCCGACTGAGTCTGGTCTCTATATTGTAGAAGGCGGATTATCAAGCGGATTTGAATTGCCTTTGCAGCGTTTGGCAGTCGTAACAGAGGATGAATTATTTAAACAGCAAGCAAAGAAAAAATCACGCCCTCAAAAAATGACGAATGCAGAGCGTATTAAAAGCTATACAGAAATTAAGCCGGGCGACTATGTCGTGCACGTGCACCATGGGATTGGGAAATATATCGGTGTAGAAACACTAGTAGTCAATGGGACACATAAAGATTATTTGCACATACGATATCGCGCAGATGATAAATTATATGTGCCTGTGGAGCAAATCGATTTAATTCAAAAATATGTGGCATCTGAAGATCGCGAACCGAAGCTACATAAATTAGGTGGAGCGGAGTGGAAAAAAGCTAAAGCAAAGGTTTCCTCTGCCGTTCAAGATATTGCAGATGATTTAATTAAGCTCTATGCTAAGCGTGAAGCGGAAAAAGGGCATGCTTTTGCGCCTGATAATGATGATCAACGTAATTTTGAGACATCATTCCCTTATGAAGAAACAGAAGATCAGCTACGTTCGATTATTGAAGTAAAACGTGATATGGAACGAGAACGCCCAATGGATCGCCTAGTATGTGGCGACGTAGGATATGGCAAAACAGAAGTTGCCATTCGTGCGGCATTTAAAGCCATTCAAGATGGTAAGCAAGTTGCCTTCCTCGTGCCTACGACGATTTTAGCGCAGCAGCACTACGAGACAATCCGCGAGAGATTCCAGGATTTTGCAATTAATGTTGGTCTACTATCTCGCTTCCGCACGAAAAAAGAGCAAGTAGCGACATTAAAAGGTTTAAAAGACGGGCAAGTTGATATTGTAATAGGAACTCATCGAATTTTATCTAAAGATTTAACGTTCCAAGATCTTGGTCTACTCATTGTAGATGAGGAACAGCGCTTTGGTGTTACACATAAGGAAAAAATTAAACAGCTGAAAACAAATGTTGACGTGTTAACTTTAACAGCAACACCTATTCCAAGAACGCTGCATATGTCGATGGTTGGTGTACGTGATTTATCGGTTATTGAAACGCCTCCTGCAAACCGTTTCCCAGTGCAAACTTATGTTATGGAGCATAGCGGTGCACTAGTACGAGAAGCAATTGAGCGTGAAATGGCACGTGGTGGCCAAGTATTTTACTTATACAATCGAGTGGAAGATATGGCACGGAAGGTTGACGAGATTCAAACGCTTGTCCCTGAAGCGCGTATCGGACATGCACACGGTAAAATGACTGAATCACAATTAGAATCTGTCATTTTAGCATTTATTGAAGGGGATTATGATGTTCTTGTTACGACGACAATTATCGAGACTGGAGTAGATATTCCTAATGTCAACACGCTTATTGTCCATGACGCAGATCGAATGGGTTTAGCCCAACTGTATCAATTACGAGGTCGTGTAGGTCGATCAAATCGAGTAGCGTATGCCTACTTTATGTATCAGCGTGATAAAGTACTCACAGATGTAGCGGAGCAACGACTACAAGCTATTAAAGAGTTTACGGAGCTCGGATCTGGTTTTAAAATTGCGATGCGTGATTTATCGATTCGTGGAGCTGGTAATTTATTAGGTGCACAGCAACATGGCTTTATTGATTCTGTTGGCTTTGACTTGTACTCGCAAATGCTAGAAGAGGCCATTGCAGAACGACAAACTGGCGTGAAAAAAGAGGATAAGCCAGAGATAGAAATTTTACTGAACATCGATGCTTATATTCCTGATACGTATATTCCAGATGGCTATCAAAAAATTCAAATGTATAAACGCATTAAAGCGATGGACCAAGTGGATGAATACGAAGAAATTATTGAAGAATTGCAAGACCGTTTCGGTGATTTACCAATTGAAACAGAACGTTTACTGCGAATTGCACGGATGAAAATTTGGGGCTTAGAAATGGGCGTTTCCTCTATTAAAGAAAAGCAAAAGGTTATCTCTATTTTGATATCTGAAGAGGGTTCTGCAAAAGTAGATGGTAGTAAAATTGTAACTGAAACGATGAAATTTGAGCGAGCTGTTGGCTTCGGTATGGATAGTATGCAGTTGATATTGACAATTGATGAGCGTAAATGCAATAAATACCATCATTTTGATATATTAGAAGAAATAATGCAGATTATTGCAAAATCGAAAAAAAATATGTGAAAAAAGGCTGAACTTGTTGACAAATTGGCAAGTTCAGCCTTATTGTATGAAAAGACAAATTTTTATTAAAAAAAATAATGTTGGATTCAAAATCCTTTTCGTTCATTTTTTGCATAGATTGTCTTGAGAAAAACCATACTATTGTTGTAGAAAAATTTTAATGAATACGAAAGCGAGGCAGTTTAGCATGAAAGCAACAGGAATTGTTCGTCGTATAGATGATTTAGGACGTGTGGTAATACCGAAAGAAATTCGTAGAACGCTACGTATTCGCGAAGGTGACCCGTTAGAAATTTATACGGACCGTGAAGGTGAAATCATTTTGAAAAAGTATTCTCCAATTAATGATTTAGGAGAATTCGCACGTGAGTATGTAGAAACATTGTATGAAACGCTAGGTACTCCAGCGTTTGTAACAGACCGAGACGAAGTAATCGCTGTTGCAGGGATTGGCAAGAAAGAATATATTAATCGCCGTATTACATCTTTTGCAGAAGGATTTATGGACGAACGCTCAACAAAAATTGAGAAAATGGAAACAACTATTGAAATTGTTCCTGGACAATATGAACAAGTTAAATCATATTGTGCAACACCAATCATGGTGAATGGTGATCCAATTGGTTGTATCATTGTTTTATCTAAAGTACATTTTGTTGGCGAAGTAGAAGTAAAAGTAGTGGAAACAGCTGCTAATTTCTTAGCAAAACAAATGAATAATTGATGAACATCGAAAGTTATTGTCATGACTCTTTTAGGGTGAACAATAACTTTTTTTGTATACATAATGCTGTACCGATAGCGGAGACAGTGTTAACGTGAGCGTCATACTTTTGAGGTATGCTATACTATTGGCATTGTTAAATGAAGGAAAGAGGACAATTTATGTCGGAAAGATTTGGTATGAAAAGTTACATGAAGGGCGCGGCATTACTAACCATTGCAGCCCTCATTGTGAAAGTTTTAAGCGCAATTTATCGTGTACCTTTTCAAAATCTAGTTGGTGACGAAGGATTTTACATTTATCAACAAGTGTATCCTGTAATATCCATCTTTGTAGTATGGACATCAAGCGGTTTTGCGGTAGCTATTTCAAAAATGCTTGCAGATAATGATTGTATTGTAGATGAGGAAGAACGTACACAGAAAAGACGAAGCATTATGCGGATTATTTTTCGTTATTTAACAGTACTTTCCTTTGTGTTTTTTGGTGTTTTATTTGCTGGGGCAGATGTACTTGCGAAAATGATGGGTGATGCTAATCTTGCGCTATTACTACGCACAGGATCTTTTATTGTATTAGTAATGCCTGCACTTGCTATTTTTAAGGGTGGCTTTCAATCGAGAGGGATTATGGAGCCAATTGCTTATGCACAAGTACTGGAGCAAACGGTAAGAGTTTCCGTTATATTAGCTGGTACGTTTATAATTATGACAACGACAAAGTCCCTCTATGGGGCAGGACAAATGGCTATTATTGGGACGGTCGTCGGAGAAGTAGTTGGCTTATTATTAATTGCGTTTCTTTTTAAAAAACGCTTTGGTTCTTTTATTGGCAAACAACAACAACGAATAGCAAGCTTTCCTGTGTTAAAAGAGGTGACATTGCTTAGTTTAAGTGTGAGTATGAGTAGCTTGTTATTGCTTGGCTATCAGCTTGTCGATTCATTTACTATTTTTTCGCTACTCATAGATAGCGGAATGGACGAGACATTAGCTAAGGAAACAAAAGGTATTTATGACCGCGGACAACCATTGGTGCAATTAGGGGTTGTCATTGCAGCATCATTATCGCTTGCTATTGTGCCACTTGTTGCACATATGTCTAACAAGCAAAATGGGCGCAGTGCGATGCCGTTTATACAGCTTACGTATAGGGCGTCCGTATTGTTTGGGTGGGCAGCTTCACTAGGGCTAATACTAGTCATGCCTTATATTAATGCAATGCTATTTAAAACAGATGCACTATCAGAAGTACTTATGTTATATGTTTTACAAATCGTACCGTTGTCAATTATTTTGACATTTACAGCTATTTTGCAAGGTTTTGGGAAATTAAAAATGCCAGCTCTGTTTTTATTTGTAGGTTTTTTATTAAAAGTGTTACTAAATGTCTTCACAATTGCACCGTTTGGTGTTCTAGGCGCTGCTGTTGCTAATAATGTGGGACTTTTGTTCACAGCATTAGCGCTCGTGTTGTACTTAAAGAAAATTACAGGCATCCAATTGGCACCTGCAAGCTTTTATCAAAAGCTTGGCATTGCCTCATTATGTATGTCAGTGGTAGTAATACTTTGGCTTCAATTTATCCCAGCTTTGTTAAATGGATTTTTATCTGAACGCCTTGTCGCTGTGGTTGCTGGCTTCAGTGCGGTTTGTATTGGCGCAATAGTGATGATTACTTGCATTGCAAAACTACGAGTACTTGCTGAAAAAGAATGGTATTTACTACCCTTTGGTCGTAGAATGGCTGTTTATCAACTATGGTTAAATAGAAAGAAGTAGGTGGAGTTATTGAATACATTAACGATAATTGGCCTTGGCGCTGGTGATTTCAATCAGTTGCAAATGGGCGTTTATAAAAAATTAATAGCGGCAAAGAAGTTGTTTGTTAGGACGGTTGATCACCCTGTATTAGAGGAGTTAGCTAACGAAGGCTTACAATTTGAAAGCTTTGACACTGTATATGAGAAGCATAGTACATTCCAGCCGGTGTATGAAGAAATTGCGCAAAGATTAATCGAGGCTACTGCAATGGGAGACGTGATGTACGCTGTACCTGGTCATCCGCTAGTTGCAGAGCAAACGGTGCAGCTTCTTATTCGAGCAGCGCAAGAAGAAAAGGTCAATGTAGTAATAGAAGGTGGTCAGAGCTTTTTAGACCCTATTTTTGGTGCCTTAAAAATTGACCCAATTGAGGGCTTTCAATTACTTGATGGCACAAGCTTTTCGATGCATGACATTAATATGCGCCAGCACATTTTAATTGCACAAGTGTATGATACATTCAGCGCGTCGGAAGTGAAGCTGACATTGATGGAGAAATATGATGATGAATATCCAGTAACGGTCGTTACAGCAGCGGGATCCTCTCAAGAAAAGCTAGTGACCGTTCCGCTATATGAGCTTGACCAAAGTGTTGAGGTAAATAATTTAACAACGGTTTATGTACCTCCTGTGACTTCTCAAGAGGAAGCATTACGTGATTGGGCAACTTTCCGCCAAATTATTGCTACTTTGCGTGGACCAAATGGGTGTCCGTGGGATCAAAAGCAAACACATGAATCGTTAAAGAAATATTTACTAGAGGAAGCACATGAATATTTAGCCGCTGTAGATGCAGAAGATGATTTTGCGATGATTGAAGAGCTTGGGGATGTGTTATTACAAGTATTTCTACATGCGCAAATTGGAGAAGATCAAGGCTACTTCACATTAGAGGACGTTTTAGCTTCAATTAGCGAGAAAATGATTCGTCGTCATCCTCATGTATTTGGAGATGTCACAGTTGAAGATGCTGATGGTGTCATTGCCAATTGGGAAGCAATCAAGGCTGAAGAAAAAGGGATTAGTGGCAAGCCGTTATTGGAAGAGGAATATCGAGCGTCATCTGCACTGCAAACAGCGTACAATTATCAAAAAAGGGCAGCTAAAGTTGGTTTTGATTGGCCAGATGTAGATGGCGCATGGGATAAGTTTGCAGAAGAGTGGCAGGAATTCCGTCATGAAGTGGCGAAAGGGTCTAATATGACGCGTCTCGATGAATTTGGGGATGTGTTATTTACGCTCGTTAATTTAGCTCGCTTTTACAAGCTATCACCCGAAGAGGCCATGTTGCATGCAAATGAGAAGTTTGCAAGACGCTTTGGCTATGTTGAAGCGAAAGTAAAAGCTAGTGGTAAGCCATTTTCAGATTATACACTGGAACAATTAGATGCTTTTTGGCATGAAGCAAAGCAACTTGAGAAGGAGTAATAATATGCGATTAGATAAATATTTAAAAGTTTCACGATTAATAAAACGACGTACGTTAGCAAAAGAAGTCGCTGACCAAGGTCGTATCACGATTAATAGTAAAGTAGCGAAGGCTAGTAGTAGTGTGAAGGCTGGCGATGAACTAGCTATTCGTTTTGGCCAAAAAATTGTCACAGCTCGCGTGGAAGAGTTACGTGATACTGTAAAAAAAGAAGATGCAGCAAAGATGTTTACAATATTAAAAGAAGAGCGTCTTGAAAAGGTTGAGCCTGAATTTATTGATGACGAAGACTAATTTTCACTTTGTTTCAGCAGAAGTTCACTATGGGGATAAACGCCAATACGGATTTCTTAGGGTTTAAATGCTGGCTGAACCAAGTTAAAGATTCCTGCAGATGTTTCAAATTTTAATTGTGCTCGAAAAAATCTGAGCGCAATTATACTGAGTTGTAATTGATTTGCTAGTAACGTTAAAAATTTTTTCTTAATAAAAGTAAGGCAACTTTCATAAAGTTTGTCATGCTTTTAAGGTTGTCCGCATAAAGTGAACAGAAGCTAGGACGACTAAAGGAGGAAAAAAATGACGCTACATCAAGAAAGTAATCGTTACACAATTCCATCTGGAGAACATATTTTAACGATTCGTAATCGTAAAAGAATGGACATGACTTCTGTAAAATCAATTGAACGCTTTGATCAGGAAGAGTTTTTTATTAAGACGTCCCAAGGGCATTTATTGATTCGTGGAGAGGAACTGCATATCGTTCACTTAGATGTTGACAAAGGGTTATTGACGCTTGAAGGAACTGTAAAAACCTTGCAGTATGACGAGGAGGAAAGTGGCTTCTCGAAAGGTTTCCTTCATAAATTGTTTGGATGATTGTTAGTCAGCAATTCGTTCAGCTATTAGTCATGGTTGTGAGCGGTATCGCAGTTGGATTTATTATTGATAGTGTAAGGCTCATTGTTTTTTCAACTCCAAAAAGGTCAAGCCTCCGAAAGTGGATGATGGTTTTAGAATTGTTGACTTGGATTCTGCTCGGAGGGTTAACGTATTATTTATTGTTTTGGTTAAAAGATGGCGCATGGCGGGCTTACGACCCGCTTGCGCAGATTGCTGGTATATTTTTATATCAAACCTTTTTTCAAACCTTTTTACGTTTCATTGCACGTATAATAGTGAATATAACATGGAAACCATTTTGGTTTATCGTACGTTTAATAATCGCTATTATTCGACAAATCCTACACATATTAATGAAAATTGGTGCATTCGTCTTAAGACCTTTTGTCAAAATTTATTCGTATTTGTCCTACACTTTATTAAAAAAATTTCGATATATCAAGTATAATAAAAGACAACAATAACTTCGGAGGTGCGGGCATGACTAAACGTCATTCATCAAAAGATGAACAACAAAACTACACAAAGCTTGATAATGACTATGTCCGTAACACGGATAAAGCTATGAATCGTAAAGTGCAATCGCGTAAACGAAAAATGCGCCGTATTGTTTTTTTTGCGATTGTGCCAGTCGTCATTATCGCCTTCCTCATAAATATTCTAGTCCATCAATCTGAGACGCTAGCTGAAAAAGAAAAGAAAAAACAAGAGGCAACTCAGCATTTGGTAAAGGTAAAAGATGAGCAGGATTCGTTAAATCTTAAGATTAAACAATTAGAAGATGATGAGTATATTGCAAAGCTTTTACGCAAAGAGTACTTCCTATCAGAAGAAGGTGAAATTATTTTCATTATTCCTGATAAGGAAGATAAAAAAGACGACTGAAAAGCTATGTATTGTTGACACACTTTTTTAGTTATATATAATGAAAAGAGAAACTTATTGAAGTAAAAAGTTTGATTAAATTGATTACATGGCTCAAAAGAGTCGCTTAATTTTTAAGGAGGAGCATTTTTTTTATGTCAATTGAAGTAGGCAGCAAGGTACAAGGTAAAGTAACAGGAATCACAAATTTTGGAGCATTCGTTGAGCTGCCAGACGGCAAAACAGGCTTAGTACACATCAGTGAAGTTGCTGACAATTATGTAAAAGATATCAATGAGCATCTAAAAGTTGGAGATGAAGTTGAAGTAAAAGTGATGAATGTTGAAGCGGATGGAAAGATTGGTCTTTCAATCCGTAAAGCAAAGCCTCAAGTTGAGAGACCAGAGCGTCCTCAACGTCCGCGTCGTGACAATCGTTCTAATGATCGTAACGAACGCCATCAGCCGAAGGAAAACTTTGAGCAAAAAATGGCACGTTTCTTAAAAGATAGTGATGAACGTCTAGCAACATTAAAACGTGCTACAGAGTCAAAACGTGGTGGTCGCGGGGCTAGAAGAGGGTAGTTTGCTGACTGTTTTAATCGTAGAAAAAGTGTATTAAATAGAACGGGGATTAGCTTTTGCTTATAACAAAGGCTAATCTTTTTTGTTTGAAAGCACAAATTCGATATAGTAGCTAAAGGGCAGTTAGTATTACTGGAATTAAAAAACGTAATTTCATGTAGTTGAAATTACGTGGTGAAGTACGATTTTGGATAGGGCGTACCTATAAAGTTGAAGTCGGTCCTTTTTTCTTCTTTGGAGCTGACACAGGTTGCTCCGATGTTGTTTCAGGTGTCTTCTCTACAGGATTAGTCACCATTTTTACGAGTAAGTACACACCATATACGCTTATGATGAGACCTGCAAGAAGTAAGAAAATTTGAATGGCAAAGGGTAAGTTGATAAGTATTGATACGAGAATGATCATTGAGCCACTCCCGCATGTTAAAGCAGCTTTAGTTAATGAACCCAAAGACAGTGAACCTCCTAGTAACATGTGCATTTTATAATAAGTATGCCATATTTTGAGAAGGTAAGCATACTAAAATGCTAACGATACTTATTACTATGTCCGAAACAATAAAAAAACGTCTCAGATGTACATCTGAGACGTTTTTACATGTATGACCCCTACGGGATTCGAACCCGTGTTACCGCCGTGAAAGGGCGGTGTCTTAACCGCTTGACCAAGGGGCCAATTATGGTGGCGGCCGAGGGGATCGAACCCCCGACCTTACGGGTATGAACCGTACGCTCTAGCCAGCTGAGCTAGGCCGCCAAAATATTATTGGAGCGGAAGACGAGGTTCGAACTCGCGACCCCCACCTTGGCAAGGTGGTGTTCTACCACTGAACTACTTCCGCATGTCTTTTTAAAGGACAAGTTAAATAATACAATCCATTAAACAAAGTGTCAATATCTTTATAAAAAAAGTTTAATAAAAATCTAATAAAGTTGAAAAAACGTGTATTAGCTTAATGAAAAGACAAAGAAATGAATAATTTGAACGCGAAAATTGACATTAGTACCATAAATACAGTTAATAGTGGAATATTGCGAAAAATAATTACTGCAAACAAGTACAGCTACCCATTTTTTTAGTAGTTACTGACATTTATCGTATTTATGCATATGTATTCGTCGAAATGTTTATATTTTTTTTTGCCATCGTCAGACAATCTTTCCACACATAATTTCTTATAATAACGAAAAAGTGTAGAAAGGGGATTATGAAATGACTAGTGTTGAATGGTATGAAACAGCGAATGTAGACGACCAAAAATCGGGGGCGAGAAAAAGGCAATTATTTATAGGTTCCCTATTTTTTTTAACATCCTTCTTTTTAGCTCAATCTGTTGTGTTTGAAGCAGCTGTACCTTTCTCTGTACCTTTTTGGGCGATAATTCGCAGTAAGTATAAAGAGTATGCGAAATTCGTATTATTTGGCGGTTTAATAGGCTGCTATTTCCTAGGTTTTGGACAAGTCCTCATTCTAGCATTACAAATAGGCATGTACGAGTGTATAATGCGTTTCCGATATTGGCGACTCCCTCAAAGCATTGCCGTTTCTCTTGCTGTACTAAGCGTGCAAGTATTGTGGCAGGGCATCATGTACCAGGGTCTTCCGCCGGTGCTTGTGCAATTTTATGTAGGGTGTGAGGTAGCATTAGCACTTATTATGACGTTATTTATGCAAGTGCTTTTCGTCAACTCATATGAGTGGTTTACAAGCAATTGGACATATGAACGGCTTGGCTCAGCACTAGTTGTATTTGCAGCTATGCTAACAGGAATGCAAGCGGTCGTCATTAGCTATTTTTCATTGCCAATTTTTTTATTGCAGCTACTAATTTGTTTTGGTGCATTTGTAGGAAGTGTGCCACTAGCGACAGTTATAGGAGCGATACTCGGAACGCTTATCGGGGTGGCCAAGCTATCGTTTACAGGGATGCTATCAGTAGCTACTTTAACAGGTCTTTGTGCAGGTATGGGAGCACGTGCAGGAAGATTTGGTGTGGCAATCGGTAGTATTTTGCCAAGTGTGTTTTTTTTATTTTATGATGCAACATTGCCTTTAGATAGCGTGTATTTCACTTCAATTGCTATAGGCAGTATTATTTTTTTAGTTATTCCTAAAAGCTATTCAGATAAAGTACGGAATAAGCTTTTTCCAAAACGGGAAGAAGTGTTATTAGCAAGGCAGCATTGGTTGACAGAGCATGTTACATTTAAGCTAGAGCACTTTCAACACTTTGTTCATTTCATGAAAGAGCTAGTCTTTGAACGCTTTATGACAGCCCCTGTAGCGGTGAAAGAGGAAGTAGCCCCTATGAATACATGTTTAAGCTGTTTTCGCCATGATCGGTGCTGGGGGGCACAAAATAATGGCATGGACAAGCTTATGACGGATTGGTTTCATATGAAAGGGGTAGGGAAGGAATCAGCTATCCACCGAGTAGAAGAACAAATACGTTATAAATGTGTTAAATCAACGAAAATATTCGAGGAGTTAGATACTGAACTTTATAGAGAGCGTATTAATGGCCAGTATTTTCATGGTAAAAAAATGATCGCACTACAGCTACGTGATATGAGTAATCACCTTAATCAGCTCATCGCTGAGATGAAAGAAGAAACGATCTCATTCGTTAGTGTGGAGAAGGATATTGTGCAACGATTGAAGGATGCCCATATAGAATGTTTTCAACTTGATGTGCTGAGCAATAAGGCAGGAGCGCGAAAAATAGTGTGTGCATTAGCACCTGCACGTGTCGATTGGGAAGAGGATACGACATTGGCTGAACGTATGATTTTACCAATTTTATACGATATTTTTGATGAACCATTTGAAATTGAAAAAGTAGTTGAATGTGATGTACCATTTCGTCACATACAAGTAAGCTTTAGGTCAGCTATTAGCTTTGAAGTAGAGTATGATATATATAGCATGTCAAAAGATGCAACACTCTACTCTGGTGACTCCCATGCGCTGTTTCAACTGCATCCAGGGCTATTTGCAATATTATTGTCCGATGGTATGGGTCAGAGTAAAGAAGCACAGCATGAGAGTAGAAAATTGATTCATTTAATGCGGGAATGCTTGAATTTTAATATGAATCCCGAGACTGCTATGCATACATTGCATTATGTGATGTCACTTAAACAACAAGATGATATGTATGCAACACTTGATTTTGCTCTAGTGGATTTACAACATGGTGATTTATGGTCGTGGAAGGCGGGGGGAATGTCCACCTATATTTTACGAGGTAAAGAGGTGTTGAAAGTAGAAAGTAACGCAGCGCCAGTCGGCTTTTTGTCGATTTCAGCGGTTGAGGCTGAAAAAAGAAAGCTTAAGGCAGGCGACGTCATTCTTATGCATTCAGATGGTCTGTTTTCAAGTGTTGCCGATTGGGATGAACAGGAAGAAGCATTTTTAGCGTTCGCACAACAGGTAGCAAGCACAAATAAAACAATCCAAGATAAATTAACAACCATTATGCAGTCCTTCCAGACGTATTATGAAATAGAAGATGACTGTACAGTGTTGATGTTAGAAGTTACCCACGTCGTACCAACATGGGCGGTATTTAAACCGGTTCAATATTCCATGAGTAAATCGTCATAACAGAAAACGAAAAGGGGAGGAGAAGCGTTTGTCATTTGAATTAAAAGTTAAACAATTTATTGATGAAGAGCAATTACTACAGCAAGACGATCATCTTCTCATCGCCGTTTCGGGTGGTGTAGATTCAATGGCATTACTCCATTACTTTGTTAAAACAAAAGAACAATGGGGGATTGAAATCGAGGCAGTGCATGTCGATCATATGTTAAGAGGTGAGGCATCAGCTGAGGATCGAGCTTTTGTGCAAAAATATTGTGATAAATATGGTATTGTCTTGCATTCAACAGCGATTCCAATTCCAGAAATTATAGCGTCAGAAAATGGCAACTCACAGCTGATTTGTCGTAGAGAACGTTATCGTTATTTTGGAGAGATCATACATACAACGAAGGCAACCAAGCTTGTAACTGCACATCATGCGGACGACCAACTGGAGTCAGTATTAATGGCCCTGACGAAAAATGCCACGATGAATAGTATGCAAGGTATTCGCTCACAGCGTTTTTTTGAAGGAAAATCATTAATTCGTCCGTTTTTAACGGTTACAAAGTCCGAAATAAGGGAATATTTACAGAAGCAAGGCTTGAATTATCGTGAAGACGCGAGCAATACGAAAGATTCCTACGTAAGAAATCGCTTTAGACACCACGTAGTACCACTATTGGAAGCGGAAAACCCACGGGTAGCTGAGCAGACGAGTCGTTTTACAAAGCATTTACAAGAGGATGATGCGTACTTAATGACACTTGCGCAAGACATATTTTCAAAAACAGTAAAATTATACAATGGAAATATGTATAGTATGGAGATAGAAACGTTTGAAATGGTAGCACCTGCTTTACAAAGGAGGCTCATTTTAATACTATTAAACTATCTTTACAAAGATTCAAATACGATACAAAGTTATGCTATCTTAACTTCGCTTTCAAAGCTTTGTGAAACAACATCTGGGTATGCTGAAATTCACTTGCCAGAAGGTTTTATAGCAGTTCGCCGTTATGGCAAATTGACGATTCAGAAAAGCGAAACATTAGAAAGTGAAATTTATCCTGAAAATGGATTTGTTTTGACTGCTGATGGAGGGACGATATTGACAAATGGTGCTCATCTATCTGTCGTTCGGCTATCTGAATTAGCACCTGAATTGCTTACGGACTCTGCACAACTTTTTTACTTTAACGCTAATAAACTTACACTTCCACTCTATATTAGGGCACGTAAGGAAGGAGACCGAATGCTGTTAAAAGGAATGGATAAGCCCAAACGTTTATCTCGCCTTTTTATAGATGAAAAGATTCCTTTAAATGAGCGAAATAGCTGGCCGTTACTGATTTCTCAATCTGACGAGGTCGTAGCGGTAATTGGTGTGCGTATGGGTATTTACTTTTCAACTACCCCGCAGCCAAGCGATGATACAGTGCTCATCGTAGACTAATGGTCTTTGTAAAATATTTCACCTACATACAGGTTGAAAATTTTTGAAACAACACGAGGAGGAATCGATATGTTACAAAATGACATCGAAAAAATTATGATTACTGAAGAACAACTGCAAGAAAGAATCGCTGTGCTAGGTGCCCAATTAACAGAGGAATATAAAGATTCATTCCCGTTAGCTGTTGGCGTACTTAAAGGTGCGATGCCATTTATGACAGACTTGATGAAACGTTTCGATTCTTTTATTGAGCTAGATTTTATGGATGTTTCTAGCTACGGTAATGCCACTGTTTCATCTGGCGAAGTAAAGATTTTAAAGGATTTAAATACAAGTGTTGAAGGGCGTGACGTATTAATTATCGAGGACATCATCGATAGCGGATTAACGCTTAGCTACTTAGTAGATCTATTTAAGTATCGTAAAGCAAAATCAATCAAAATTGTTACTCTTTTAGACAAACCGTCAGGACGAAAAGTAAATCTTGCTGCTGACTATGTTGGCTTCAAAGTTCCAGATGGCTTTGTAGTTGGTTATGGTTTAGACTACGCGGAAAAATACCGCAACTTACCATACATCGGTATTTTAAAACCGGAAGTTTATTCGTTTTAATGCTTAAATATCCACTCAATTTTACGAGTGGGTACAAGTTAATGCCTCCAGCGGCTGACATAGGTGTTGTGTTGTTAAGATACAATTCAATTACGGGCACACAAAAGCTGTGCCAAAAAGGAATCACCGGGTGCAAATAGGCTGGGATTTTAATTAGTAGGAATAAATATGTTTAGATTTCGACAAAATTCGAACGAAACTTTTTTTAAGTAAGGCTTTTCGTTGTATGATGAAATCATGATATGTTAAGATTTTACTTATAATTTTTCTGTTTGTAATGAGGAGGCTGGAGATGAATCGAATATTTCGATATACCATATTCTATTTACTGATTTTCCTAGTGATCATTGGTATATTTGGTACTTTCAACGGTGGTAAATCACCGACGAATGAAATTACTTACCCAGAGTTTTTAGAAGCTCTTGATAAGAATGAAATTACAGAAGCAAAAATTCAACCTGATAAATCAGTATATATTGTTGAAGGTTCCATGAAAGGTTATGAAAAAGGCGAAAGTTTTACAGTTAACCTTCCCCGTGATAACCAATCATTGATGGATCGAATCGATGCAGCTGCTAAGGATAAGAATAGCAATATAGATTTCTTGAAAGCACCAGAAACGAGTGGATGGGTACAGTTCTTTACAGGTATTATTCCATTCATCATTATCATCTTCTTATTCTTCTTCCTAATGAGTCAATCTCAAGGTGGCGGCAATAAAGTAATGAGCTTTGGTAAAAGTAAAGCTAAGCTTTATGATGACCAAAAGAAAAAAGTTCGTTTTACTGATGTAGCGGGTGCAGATGAAGAGAAAGCGGAGCTTGTAGAGGTTGTAGATTTCTTAAAAGATCACCGCAAATTCACTGAAATTGGTGCTCGTATTCCAAAAGGTATCTTACTTGTAGGTCCTCCGGGTACAGGTAAAACATTACTTGCTCGTGCAGTAGCTGGTGAAGCTGGCGTTCCATTCTTCTCGATTTCAGGTTCTGACTTCGTAGAAATGTTTGTCGGCGTAGGTGCTTCGCGTGTGCGTGATTTATTTGAAAATGCAAAGAAAAATGCTCCATGTATCATTTTCATTGATGAAATTGATGCTGTTGGTCGTCAACGTGGCGCCGGTCTTGGTGGTGGACACGATGAACGTGAGCAAACATTGAACCAATTACTAGTTGAAATGGATGGCTTCGGTGCGAACGAAGGTATTATTATTATCGCTGCAACAAACCGTCCAGATATTTTAGATAAAGCGTTATTACGTCCAGGTCGTTTTGACCGTCAAATTACAGTAGGACATCCTGATGTAAAAGGTCGTGAAGCAATTCTAAAAGTGCATGCACGCAATAAGCCACTTTCTGATTCAGTGGATTTAGCAGCTGTAGCACAACGTACACCGGGATTCTCTGGTGCCGATTTAGAAAACTTATTAAACGAAGCCGCTCTTGTAGCTGCTCGTAAAAGTAAACGTTCGATTAATATGGCAGATATCGATGAGGCATCTGACCGTGTAATCGCAGGTCCAGCAAAAGCTAGCCGCGTTTACTCAGCAAAAGAGAAAAAACTTGTATCCTTCCATGAAGCTGGTCACGTTGTAGTTGGTCTAGAACTTGATGAAGCGGATACAGTTCATAAAGTAACGATTGTACCACGCGGTCAAGCGGGTGGTTATGCAATTATGTTACCGAAGGAAGAGCGTTTCTTCACTACGAAACAAGAGCTTTTAGACCGTATTGCAGGACTACTTGGTGGTCGTGTGGCGGAGGAAATTGTGCTAGGTGAAGTATCTACAGGAGCTCATAATGACTTCCAAAAGGTAACAAGTATTGCGCGCGCTATGGTTACTGAATATGGTATGAGTGAAAATCTTGGAGCAATGCAGTTTGGGTCAAGTCAAGGAGGGAATGTATTCCTTGGTCGTGACTTCAATTCAGATCAAAACTACTCTGATTCAGTTGCTTATGAAATCGATAAAGAAATGCAAAAAATTATCGATACGCAATATGAACGTACTAAACGTATTCTGACAGAAAACCGTCAGTTACTTGATTTAATTGCGACAACATTAATGGAAAAAGAAACATTAAATGCGCAAGAAATTGAGCATTTACGTGATCATGGTGTCCTGCCAGAACCGGAAGCGGTGGAAAACGCTGAAGACGAAGCGCCAAAAGCTGAAGCACAACCGTCATTAGAAAAAGTCGGAAAACCTGTTCTTGAAAAAGAATTGCTAAGTGATGCGCCAACTCCAACAACAGCGGATTTACCAAAAGAAGGTTTGGATCAAACTGATTCTCCAAAAGGAATCGACGAAAAACGTGAGTAATCACGTAAAAGACTGCTTATGAATTTTCATAAGCAGTCTTTTTCTTTGCCTTTTTTTAGTATGAAGCATTAGGATATAAATAGTATATTATGCATCTGCATAATGGATTGGAGTGTTGAACATGGGAAATGTAACATTGAACAATGGTCTAGAAATGCCTTTAGTAGGCTATGGTGTCTTCCGTGTGCCAGATGGAGATGATTTGGCTGAGGCTGTTAAAACTGCTATCGCAAAAGGTTACCGTAGTATAGATACTGCGCAAGTGTACCGTAATGAAGAAAGTGTTGGGCGAGGAATTCGCGCAGCAATTGATGAAGGACTCGTTTCGCGCGATGAACTTTTTGTAACTTCTAAAGTATGGAATGATGGACTTTCTTATGAAGAGACACTTGCCGCATATGATAGTAGTTTAGAAAAACTAGGCTTAGATTATTTAGATTTATATTTAATTCATTGGCCAGGCTTAGATACGAACTATATTGAGGCATATAAAGCACTTGAAAAAATTTATCAGGACGGCCGTGTTCGTTCGATAGGTGTAAGTAATTTCCATGTGCATCATTTAGAACTTTTATTAAAAGAAACTACGGTTATTCCAGTCATCAATCAGATTGAATTCCACCCTCATTTAACGCAAGAAGAAGTGCGTCACTACTGTAAAGAACACGGTATTCAAGTAGAAGCGTGGTCACCTTTAATGAATGGTTCATTGTTAGAGGAAGAGTTGATTCAACAGTTAGCAAGTAAATATAGTAAAACACCAGCGCAAATTGTTTTGCGATATGATGTTCAGCATGATGTTGTAACAATTCCAAAAACAATGACACCAGCACGTATGACAGAGAACTTACATGTTTTTGATTTTGCTTTAACAGATGAGGAAATGGCACAGTTAGATGCAATGAACGACGGTCTACGTTGTGGTCCTGATCCTGAAAAATTTAATTTTAAATAATGATTAAGGAGCTACCTTCTAAAATGTAGAGTAGCTCCTTTTATCGTAAGTAGGAATGCTGTTTCATTGACTTAAAAGTGTGGTATCATTTTCTAAAGTGTTCAAACTTTATTTGGCGTTCATTGAAGCGCCTTCTTAAAATAAAGTAGGAGCGACTAGTCATGGAAGTGGATTTGCACTAATGTTAAATGCAAATTAGCACATGGCATAAAGGTGAATTTGATATGGAGGCATCGTCCATGATTTTAGTTTTGGATGCAGGAAATTCAAATATAGTATTGGGAGTCTATGATACCAATGACCAGCTAGCTTTCCATTGGCGAATGGTAACAGATCTTCGTAAAACAGAAGACGAATATGCGATGCAAGTACTTGCTTTTTTTAATCATGCAGGCATTTCATTTGAACAAATTACTGGCATTATTATATCCTCGGTTGTACCACCAATTATGTTTTCATTAGAATCGATGTGTCAAAAGTATTTTCGTAAAAAACCACTAATAGTTGGACCAGGTGTAAAAACAGGATTAAATATTAAATATGAAAATCCTCGCGAGGTTGGTTCGGATCGTATTGTAAACGCTATAGCAGCACTAGATGCTTATAAAGCGCCGTTAATTATTGTGGATTTTGGTACAGCGACAACATATTGTTATTTGAATGAAAAAGGCGATTACATGGGCGGCGCTATTGCACCAGGAATTTCCATTTCAACTGAGGCACTTTATACGCAGGCAGCTAGGTTACCGCGTATTGAAATACTGCGTCCTACACATATTGTTGGAAAAACTACCGTTTCTGCGATGCAGGCGGGCATTTTTTATGGTTTTGTTGGGCAAGTTGAGGGCATTGTTAATCGCATAAAAGCACAAAGTAAGGAAGAGCCACTTGTTATTGCAACAGGTGGATTAGCAAATTTAATTGCTGGAGAGACGCAAGCTATAGATGTAGTTGATCCATTTTTAACATTAAAAGGTTTATATAAATTATATAAACGTAACCAATAAGAAAAGAGGGACTTTTCATTTATGAAAGATTATTTAGTTCGCGGGTTAGGATTCAATGGGCAGGTGCGTGTTTTTGCAGCATGTACAACTGCAACAGTAGGGGAAGCACAACGTCGTCATAATACTTGGCCTGTTGTGTCGGCAGCTCTTGGTCGTTCAATGACGGCTGGTGTAATGATGGGTGCTATGTTAAAAGGTGAAGAGAAAATCACAATCAAGGTCGAAGGCAATGGTCCAATCGGTCCTATGGTGATTGACAGTAACGCACGTGGTGAAGTGCGCGGTTTCGTGACAAACCCTCACGTGCATTTTGACTTGAATGAACAAGGCAAATTAGATGTACGAGCTGGTGTTGGGTCAGAAGGTGCGTTAACGATTGTAAAAGATCTCGGCTTACGTGATATGTTCTCTGGACAAACACCTATTGTATCTGGCGAAATTGCAGAAGACTTTACTTACTATTTTGCTACATCTGAGCAGGTGCCTTCATCTGTAGGACTAGGCGTATTGGTAAATCCGGATAATTCAATTCTTGCAGCGGGTGGCTTTATTCTTCAGCTTATGCCAGGCTGTGAAGAAGAAACGATTGATGCAATCGAACAGCATTTAGCAACAATTGAACCTGTATCAAAAATGATTGAAAAAGGTTTTACACCAGAGCAAATTTTAGAGGCTGTATTAGGAGAAGGAAAAGTCCAAATTTTAGATTCAATGCCGGTTGAATTTAAATGTCAATGTTCAAAAGAGCGATTTGGAGCAGCAATTTTAGGCTTAGGTTCACAGGAAATTCAAGAAATGATCGATGAAGATGGTGAGGCAGAAGCACAATGTCACTTCTGCTTAGAAACATACCATTTCTCAAAAGAAGAATTAGAAGGGTTTATTGATGAGCTCAACGCGTAATCGTAGACCACAACCATCTTCAACATCAAACCAAACGCCTTTATTGCAACGCCGTTTAAAAACAAAACCGGCTTTAATAATTTTTACCATATTATTATTAGGAAATCTTTTATGGTTCATTGCTTGGTTAATTCCAAATAACGGTCAGGAAATCGGTAGCGACGAACAAGTCGCTGCCGTTGATGGCGATGTCATAACACGCCAAGAGTGGATGATTGCTATGGAAGAACGCTATGGTAAAGAGACACTCCAAAATTTAGTGAATGAATCAGTGATGGAAAAGGCAGCAGATAAATATAAAATAAAAGTGTCTGAAAAAGAAATTGATTTAGAGCTTGCGTTAATGCGTTCAGCTCAAGACAAATTCGATACAGCATTGCAAAATTTATCAGCTGAGCAGCTAAAACAGAAAATTCGCTCAGGTCTTATTTTAGATAAAGTACTGACTAAAGATGTAGTTATTAAAGAAGATAGTATAAAAAAATACTATGAAGAAAACAAAGCGTTATACAATACTGAAACAAGCTATCGCACGAATTTCATTGAGGTGGATTCAAAGAAGGCAGCTGACGAAGCGTTAAGTGAACTGAAAAATGGCTCTGATTTTTCTGTGCTTGCACGCGAAATTTCAATTGATAGCGCATCAGCTAGCTTAGGTGGAGATATCGGTTTCCTAACTGAAAAGCAGGGCAATATTGATCCAGCTATTTTGAAGGCAGCGAAAGCTTTATCAGCTAATGAGGTTAGTAAGGCATTTAAGCTAGATAACGGACATTACGGAATTGTGCAAGTTCAAGAAGTAATAGAAGGTCAATCCTTTACATATGACGATGTGAAAGAACATATCGAACGAGAGCTTGCGTTGGAGCAATTGCAACAATCTATAACACCAGAAGCATTTTGGTCGGAGTTTAAGGCAACTTGGTACTATGGTGAGGCAAAGAAATGATAAAAGGAAGCCAGGGAGTATCGTACTTTCTGGCTTCTAATAAATATTCTGAAAATATAAGTTTTATTGATTGACAATTCAACTAAAAAATTGATAAAATACAAAATAAGTAAAACCTATAAAAATAGTAGGGATTAGGAGTGGATTAATAAATGAGTAGATTAGCAAACTCGGTAGCTGAATTAGTTGGTAAAACACCAATCGTGAAATTAAATCATGCAACAGGTGAGAACGAAGGTACTGTTTATGTTAAATTAGAGTATTTTAACCCGGGAAGCTCTGTAAAAGACCGTTTAGCGTTAGCGATGATCGAAGCTGCTGAACAAGACGGTACGTTAAAACCAGGTGGCACTATTATTGAACCTACTTCAGGTAATACAGGGATTGGATTAGCAATGATCGCTGCAGCTAAAGGATATAAAGCAATCTTAGTAATGCCAGAAACAATGAGTTTAGAGCGCCGTAACCTATTGCGTGCATACGGTGCCGATTTAGTGTTAACACCTGGACCAGCAGGTATGAAAGGCGCTATTGCAAAGGCAGAAGAATTATCTGCAGAACACGGATACTTTTTACCACAACAATTCACAAACCCAGCTAACGCGGTTGTACACCGTTTAACTACAGGTCCAGAAATCGTAGAAGCATTTGATGGCTTAAAATTGGATGCGTTTATTGCTGGCGTTGGTACAGGTGGTACGATTACAGGTGCTGGTAGCGTATTAAAAGAGAAATATCCAGAAATCGAAATTATTGCTGTTGAGCCGAAAGACTCTCCAGTACTTTCAGGAGGCCAACCAGGTCCACATAAAATCCAAGGTATTGGTGCTGGATTTGTGCCTGCAGTTTTAGATACAGATGTTTATTCATCAGTATTCCCTGTGGAAAATGAAATTGCGTTTGATGTAGCTCGTAAAGTTGCGCGTGAAGAAGGTATTCTATGCGGTATTTCTTCAGGAGCGGCGATTTATGCAGCTATCGAAACTGCAAAACGTTTAGGTAAAGGCTCAAATGTTCTTGCAATTGTACCTTCAAACGGTGAGCGTTACCTATCTACACCTTTATATCAATTCGAAGACTAATTTGAATATAAAAAGGCTCACCTATGAGTCTTGTAAAAAGTAGGCAAACTCAATTTATAGAGTTTGCCTACTTTTTTTGGAACGGCGGTGACGACGCGTGAAAATAAATGACTTATCTTAAATGTTTGTCCTTTTGCGAAAACTACTTTAGACAGAAGAAGTGGGTTTATACTTAGCTCGAAATTTTTAGCACGCTGCGTTTTGTGGGATGTGTGACACTCCAGCAGGAAAATCAATATTTGCGGCAGGCGCCACCAAAAATAGTTGGAGACGTAACTTGTGAAAGGGAGTGCATGAAACCGAAATTAACAGTTTGTCTATACTCTAAAGGGACACCTATTATAGGAGTCTTTTTATTTTTGCGTTTTTGTGAAAGAAACGGTGCGGTTGTTACTAAATGGTATTTGCATTGTGCTTGCAATCGGTTGTAATTAGTGGGGTGTTTATAGTTATTTTTTGTTAGCAAAAAAAATTCGCATCTTTTCATTTTTCTAGTTAAGATGGAATCACATCATATGATTCAAAGGGGAATAGCGACGTGAATACATTATCAACCAAAACGATGAAGATGGACGCAGATGCGTTTTTTTATAGCTATAAGAAGCAAACAGAACATGAACAAGCCCATGTTTTTTTAGAGAGTGGACGTGGGGGGCATTATTCGATTGCTGCTTGGCAACCTTTAGCAACAGCCCAATCAATTGAAGGTGGTCTGCTAGTGAAGTGGAGAAATGGGAACAGTGAAATGTTAACAGGCGAGCCGCTTGATTTACTAGAACAATTAGTAGCTACCTATCAATTAACTTATGACCATGAGCTACCAGTTTTTCAGGGTGGTGCAATTGGCTTTGTGTCTTACGATTACGCTCGAAAAATTGAAGAGCTGCCTATAGTGGCATCGGATGATTTAATGGTGCCAGATATTTATTTTTATTTATTTGACTGTTGGGCGGTACATGATGTCACGACAAATGAAGTGACGCTTATGAAGTTAGCAGACAGTGATGTAGATTTAGAGGAGCGCGCACAAGCTTGGCAAGTTGCGGCACAGGAAGGTTTACATTTACGGAAATTTGAAAAGACAAGTGCTGTTGAAGTGGTGAATGATGAAAGTGAATTACTTGTGTCATTCGCAGGAACAGATTTTGAAGATGCAGTGGAAAAAATCCAAACGTATATAGCACAGGGTGACGTGTTTCAGGTGAATTTATCGGTGCGTCAATCTAAAAAGTTAAATGCTACTGCAATGGATGTTTATGAGGCATTACGTGCGTTTAATCCGTCACCATATATGGCATATATTGAAGCGCCTGAGTTTGCTGTTGTGTCGGGATCTCCTGAGTTGTTAGTGAAGCGCCAAGGTAATGAGTTATCAACACGACCAATAGCAGGTACGCGTCCGAGAGGAAAGTCAGAAGAGGAAGACATTGCATTGGCGAAAGAATTAATTGATAACGAGAAAGAACGAGCTGAGCATGTAATGCTTGTAGATTTAGAGCGTAATGATTTAGGGAGAGTTTCAGCATACGGTACTGTTGAAGTAGACGAGTTTATGGTGATTGAACGCTATTCACATGTCATGCATATTGTGTCAAATGTACGTGGTGAAATAGCTGACGGAAAGACAAATGCAGATGTTGTGCGAGCAATGTTCCCAGGCGGTACGATTACGGGGGCACCTAAAATTCGTACGATGGAAATTATTGAAGAACTGGAACCAGTACGTCGAGGATTATACACAGGTTCCATTGGCTGGCTAGGCTATACAGGGGATATGGAATTGAATATTGTTATTCGAACAGCATTTGTAAAAGACGGAATGGCTCATATACAAGCTGGTGCAGGTATTGTTATAGATTCTGTTCCAGAAAGAGAATACCAAGAGTCTTTAAATAAAGCAAAAGCAATGTGGCAGGCTAAGGCAATGGCAGAGGAGCGAGCAAAATGATTTTAATGATTGATAACTATGATTCTTTTACATATAATCTTGTGCAGTATTTTGGAGAATTTGGACATGAGTTAATAGTGAAAAGAAATGATTCGTTAACAGTTGAAGATATTGAAAAACTTGCGCCAGATATGATTGTTATTTCACCAGGACCTTGTAGTCCGAACGAAGCTGGTGAAAGTTTAAACATCATTCGATATTTCGTGGGAAATATTCCTATTTTAGGTGTTTGTCTCGGACATCAAGCAATTGCTCAAGTATTTGGTGGTAATGTAATTCGTGCTGAGCGTTTAATGCATGGTAAAACGTCTCCCGTTTTACATGCGGAAATAGGTCTACATGCAGGTATGCCAAATCCGTTTAAAGCAACACGTTATCATTCCCTTATTGTGGAGAAAGAGTCATTACCAGAATGCTTTGACGTAACTGCATGGACTGAAGAAGGAGAAATTATGGGTATTCGCCATAAAGACTATCCAATTGAAGGTGTGCAATATCATCCGGAATCTATTATGACGGAACAGGGGAAAAAGCTGCTGCGTCATTTTATCGAATTGTACGTACAAGGAGCGAAGTAAAATGCAGTGCTGGATTAATGGAAACTACGTAGCGGCGGATGAATTACGAATCTCACCATTTGACCACGGCTTTTTATATGGGTTAGGTTTTTTTGAGACATTTCGTACTTACAATGGAAAAGTGCTATTTTGGGATGCGCATATGGAAAGATTACAAGCGGCACTATCGCAATTCCATATTCACATGCCATATACAAAGCAGAATTTGCTTGCTGTTTTTGAACAACTAAATGCTTCGGCGGATGGAACAGATGGTTATTTTCGTGTAAATGTCTCTGCTGGTGAGCATGGTATTGGGTTACAGCCGAGGGAGTATACGCAACCAAATGTTATTGTCTTTCGTAAGGAATTACTTGATGCACCTCGTGGGCAAGAAAAAACAGCACAATGGCTAGAGACAAGACGCAATACGCCTGAAGGAGTCTATCGTGTAAAGTCACATCATTATGGCAATAACGTTTTAGGAAGATTTGAAATGCCTTCATTAGCCGTACAGGAAGGTTTCTTTTTAACAGAAGAAGGCTATGTTGCTGAAGGTGTCACATCAAATATTTTCTGGATGAAAGATGATATACTATATACGCCTTCATTAGAAGCTGGTATTTTGCCAGGGATTATACGAGCGTGGGTAATTGAGCGCGCACAATCACTTGGAATTGAAGTACAAGAAGGTCTTTTTACTAAAAATGATGTGGAACAAGGTAGCGAATGTTTTATTACAAACTCTGTGCAAGAGCTTGTTCCCATTTGCAGAATAGAAGATATACAGTTGTTAGGTAATAAAGGACCTATTTATTTGCGTTTACATGAAGCGTTTGTCAAAGAAGTGGAACAAGAATAGAAGGAGCGTCAAAATGCTAGAAAAATATATAACACCGTTAACGATTAACGGGATTACATTAGACTATACAAGCGAAACATACGTAATGGGTATTTTAAATGTCACTCCGGATTCTTTTTCAGATGGAGGAAAATACAATAACGTCGAGGCGGCAGTAGAACAAGCTAAAAAAATGGTCGCTGATGGTGCGAAAATTATTGATGTAGGCGGAGAATCGACACGCCCTGGCTATGAGCGCATTTCTGATGAAGATGAAATTGCTCGCATTGTACCAGTAATTCAGGCACTAATAGCAGAAGTGCCAGCGATTATTTCAGTTGATACTTATAAAGCGAACGTAGCGCGTGCCGCAATTGAAGCGGGTGCGCACATTATTAACGATATTTGGGGTGCAAAGTCAGAACCTGCAATAGCACAGGTTGCTGCAGAACTAAATGTACCTATAATTTTAATGCATAATCGTGAAAATATGGACTACGGAACTGATTTTTGGAAAACAGCAAAGGCTGATCTTGAAGAAAGTATCGCAATTGCGAAAAAGGCGGGTGTGCCGGACACGCATATTATTTTAGATCCAGGTATTGGGTTTGCTAAAACAACACCCCATAATATTGCAATGATGCAGCACCTTGCTGATTTAGTGGACATGGGTTACCCGGTGTTATTAGCAACTTCACGTAAATCGATGATCGGCAATGTATTACAGCTTCCTGTAGAAGAACGAATAGAAGGTACGACTGCAACCGTTGTTTACGGTATTGAAAAAGGCTGCCATATGATTCGTGTGCATGATGTGAAGGAAATGGCACGTGCTTCGCAGATGACAGATGTGTTAGTCGGCAAACGTGTATATGAGGAGGAAGCATAATGGACTATATTCATTTAAAGGACATGCAGTTTTATGGTTACCACGGTGTTTTAGCGGCAGAAACAACACTTGGTCAACGCTTTCGTGCCAATGTTTCGCTTGCAGTTGATATGACCGAGGCGGGAGAAACAGATGATTTAAAGTACACTGTAAATTATGCGGAAGTGTATGAGCTATGTCGTGACATTGTTGAAGGTGAACCATTTAAGTTAATTGAAGCACTTGTATCGAAAATTGCAAACAGTATACTTTCTGCTTATCCTGACAAGGTGAAAGGTGTTCGAGTTGAGCTCATCAAACCAGATCCTCCAATACATGGTTATTATAAAGAAGTTTCAGTTGAGCTTATTAGAGGTGATTTCTAATGAATGATGTATATCTATCAATTGGAACAAATATTGGTGAACGCTATGAAAACCTTCAGCATGCTATCGAACTTTTGATAGGAGAAGAAGGGGTAGAGGTTGTCCGTATATCTTCTATATATGAAACAGCGGCTGTAGGTTACACTGACCAAGCAGATTTTTTAAATATTGCGGTTTATATTAGAACAAGCTACTCTTCTTCGGAAATGCTAAAGGTTTGTCAGTCAGTAGAGAATGAGCTAGGTCGTGTTAGAGAGTTTCGATGGGGACCTCGAATCATTGACCTTGACATTTTGCTCTACAATCACGAAAATATTGAAACAGAGAGTTTGCTTGTGCCACATCCAAGAATGTATGAACGAGCTTTCGTATTAGTGCCACTAATAGAAATTACGCCTACACCAGTAGGAGAGCAATTACAACGAGCGCATGAAACGCTGAAACAGTTAAATTGCCAAGAGGAAGGCATAATGCTGTGGAAGGAATCATCGGATACGAGATTTATGCCGTCTATGAAGTAGCGAGCATAAGTGGGTGATGCCTTATTATTTGTGGTTAACTTAACAATAACTGTCTAAGCATTAACAATAGATCTTTAGGAATGTAGGGTAAAAGCCCGTAGAAGGAGGAAATCGACGTTGAGTCAGACAACTGAGAAGCCGTTTCAAATTGGCGATATTGTCATGGACAACCGTGTCGTCTTAGCACCAATGGCTGGGATTTGTAACTCTGCTTTCCGATTAACAGTAAAAGAATTCGGAGCAGGGCTTGTATATGCCGAAATGATTAGTGATAAAGGGATCGTTAATAAAAACGAAAAAACGTTAGGTATGCTGTATATCGATGAACGAGAAAACCCCCTTTCATTACAAATTTTTGGTGGAGATAAAACGACATTAGTAGAAGCGGCGAAGTATGTAGACGAAAACACAACTGCTGATATTATTGATATTAATATGGGCTGTCCGGTTAATAAAATTATTAAGTGTGAAGCAGGCGCTCGTTTACTTTTAGATCCAAATAAAATTTACGAAATGGTAGCAGCAGTTGTAGATGCTGTGAAAAAGCCAGTCAGCGTAAAAATGCGTATCGGCTGGGATGATGAGCATGTCTTTGCAATAGAAAACGCACAAGCTGTAGAACGTGCTGGCGCTTCAGCGGTAGCGGTTCATGGTCGTACCCGTGTGCAAATGTATGAAGGTAAAGCGAATTGGGATATTATTCGTCAAGTAAAGGAAAATGTAAATATTCCTGTGCTTGGCAATGGTGACGTTGAAACACCGCAAGATGCAAAACGTATGCTTGATACAACGGGTGTGGATGCGGTTATGATAGGACGTGCGGCATTAGGTAATCCGTGGATGATTTATCGTACCGTTCAATATCTTGAAACAGGTGAGTTAAAAGACGAGCCTGGGGTTCGTGAAAAAATGGATGTATGTTTACTGCACTTTGAACGTCTATTGCAACTAAAAGGCGAGAGTGTGGCTGTGCGCGAAATGCGTAAACACGCATCATGGTATTTAAAAGGTATTCGCGGTAATGGTAAAGCTCGTAGTGCCATTAACCAAACGGAAACAGCAGTAGAGCTACGTGCTATACTAAATGGGATTGTGCAAGAATATGAAGAGCTTGAGTCTGGAATTTTTGTGCCAGAGCAGAAAGAATTAATCGTATAAAGTGAAAAGAGGCGTCTCAATTTTATTTTGAGATGCCTCTTTTTTATGTGATTCATGGAAAGAAAGATATAGAACAAACTAGTGTATAAGGAATAAAACTTTTTATGCTCACTTTAATTTTTGGAATTATTAATAATTTTAACTCTTTTGGAAATTAAACCGAAACAGATGAATACAGCATTAAAATTGTGTACAATAGAAATATTATGGACGTAAACGCGGACAATTTAATAAGGAGTGAAACAAGTGTCAAACATAGAAGAGTTAAATGATCAGCTTTTGGTGAGACGTCAAAAGATGACTGCTATTCAAGAGAACGGACAAGATCCATTTGGTAGTCGATTTGAACGTACACATTTATCTACAGAAGTGCGTGAACAATTCGCAGATCAAACAAAAGAACAGCTAGAAGAAAACTTACAAGAAGTTATTATCGCAGGTCGTATTATGACAAAGCGCGGTAAAGGGAAAGCTGGATTTGCACATATTCAAGATTTAGGTGGCCAAATTCAAATCTACGTTCGCCAGGACCATGTTGGTGAAGATGCTTATAACTTATTTAAACAAGCTGACCTAGGCGATATCGTTGGTGTACGTGGTAACGTATTCCGTACGCAAGTGGGAGAACTTTCAGTAAAAGCTGAAGGATTTACATTCCTAACAAAAGCGCTACGTCCTATGCCTGAAAAATTCCATGGCTTACAAGATGTAGAACAACGTTACCGTCAACGTTATTTAGATTTAATGACAAATGAAGATAGCAAAAATACATTTATTACACGTTCTAAAATTATCCGTGCTATTCGTAACTATTTAGATAACGCAGGTTATTTAGAGGTGGAAACACCAATGCTTCATACTATTGCTGGTGGTGCAGCGGCTCGTCCATTCATTACTCACCACAACGCACTTGATATGGAACTATATATGCGTATCGCTATCGAGTTGCACTTAAAACGTTTAATTGTTGGTGGACTAGAAAAAGTCTATGAAATCGGTCGTGTATTCCGTAACGAAGGTATCTCAACTCGTCATAATCCAGAGTTTACAATGATTGAACTGTACGAAGCTTACGCGGACTACAAAGATATTATGTCATTAACAGAAAACTTAATTGCACATGTAGCACAAGAAGTACTTGGTACAACGTTAGTTCAATACGGTGAAGATGAGATCAACCTAGCAGTTGGTTGGAGACGTGTTCACATGGTAGATGCTGTTAAAGAAGCTACAGGTGTAGATTTCTGGCAACCGATGACGAAAGAACAAGCTCAGGCACTTGCTCAAGAGCATGGAGTAGAAGTAAAGGCTGCGCATGAAGTCGGCCATATTATTAACGAATTCTTCGAGCAAAAAGTAGAAGAAACTCTTGTGCAACCAACATTCGTGTTCGGTCACCCAGTAGAAATTTCTCCTTTAGCGAAGAAAAATCCAGAGGACGAGCGATTTACAGATCGTTTTGAGTTGTTTATCGTGCGACGTGAGCATGCAAATGCCTTTACAGAACTAAATGACCCAATCGATCAACGCGAACGCTTTGAGGCGCAATTAGCTGAAAAAGAAGCTGGTAATGACGAAGCACACGAAATGGATAATGACTTTATTGAAGCTTTAGAATTCGGTATGCCGCCAACAGGTGGTTTAGGTATAGGTATCGACCGTTTAATCATGCTTCTTACAAACTCTCCATCAATTCGTGACGTATTATTATTCCCAACAATGCGCCACACTACAAAATAATATCTTATATAAGGAGATCCTTTATAAAAAGGGTCTCCTTATTTTATTGTGAAATTACAAAAACAGAGGTATAGTAAAATTAATGTTTTAGAGGAACAATAAATGCAAAAACATTGTAGCTAGAATAAGCTATTAATAGCTTACTAATGACGTTTTTTTTATAAAATGATATTTTTGTAGAAAAACACTTGCAGAGATTATAGAATCGTGTTAAATTATTACTTGTCGCTAAGACGACGCAACATTAAGTATTACAAACTATTAATAACATCACAAAAAAGTGTTGACACCAACATTACATAGTGGTAAGATTTAAAAGTTGTCACTTCTTAAGGGGATAAAATATTTCAAAAAGTTGTTGACAAAGAAAATCGAAAATGTTATTATATAAAAGTTACTGAAAATAACTGGTAACGAAATGAACCTTGAAAACTGAACAAGTAAAACGTAATCAATATAGTTTTTATTAGCTAACTTCGTTAGTGAACGAAACAAAATTTTGGACATCAAAATTGATGCCAGCAAAACAATTTGAGC
>NZ_JBIWDT010000013.1:0-31158 GCF_044762185.1 Lysinibacillus sp. NPDC097162
ACACCCGTTCCCATACCGAACACGGAAGTTAAGCTCTTTAGCGCCGATGGTAGTTGGGGGCTTCCCCCTGTGAGAGTAGGACGTCGCTAGGCACACAAAGCAGTCAGCAATAGCTGGCTGTTTTTTTATATTTGGGTTGAAAATTAATTACAATCCTCTTTGTCGGCACTCTACTATGAATCTCGTTGCTCCTATTTTTGTTAAAATGTGTGAAAATATTTTGTATGAAAGAATAAAATATTTGTAATCTGCAATTAAATCATTATGGATTTGAATCTTTTAAAGGTAGTTAGGTTTTTACGAAAAAAATATATTAAGTAGAGAAAATCGTACATTAAATATAGAAAATCGGTCTTAAAAATGCAGAATAGGGTATAAATTTTACTAGATTAAAATATCTGAATTGTCTTTCTTTTATAAGTTTCTTGACAGTAGCATGACTCGTTGTTAATCTTACAATTAATATTCTTTTAACTATAGGAGGAAGTTACGAAAATGTGGGAATCTAAATTTGCCAAAGAAGGTTTAACTTTTGATGATGTATTATTAGTACCAGCTCATTCAGAAGTATTACCGAAAGATGTTGATTTATCAGTTCAACTAACACCAAAGATTAAATTAAATATTCCAATGGTCAGTGCAGGTATGGATACAGTAACAGAATCTAAGATGGCAATTGCTATGGCACGTCAAGGTGGTATCGGTATTATCCATAAAAATATGGGAATCGATGAGCAAGCAGAACAAGTTGAAAAAGTAAAACGATCTGAAAATGGCGTTATTACAAACCCATTCTTCTTAACTCCAACCCACCAAGTTTTCGATGCTGAACATTTAATGGGGAAATACCGAATTTCAGGTGTTCCAATTGTTGATAGCATGGAAAACCAAAAACTAGTTGGTATTATTACAAACCGCGATTTACGTTTTATTTCTGACTACTCTTTAAAAATTGAAGATGTAATGACAAAAGAAGATTTGATTACGGCTCCTGTTGGAACGACTTTAGAGGATGCTGAAAAAATTCTTCAACAATACAAAATTGAAAAACTTCCTATTGTAGATGAAGATGGTAAATTAACTGGCTTAATTACAATTAAGGATATTGAAAAAGTAATTGAATTCCCGAAAGCTGCGAAAGATGTACATGGTCGTTTATTAGTAGGCGCAGCAGTAGGTGTTTCTAAAGATACAATGGTTCGCATTGAGAAGCTTGTTGAAGCACAAGTGGATATCGTAGTAATCGATACAGCTCATGGACACTCAGAGGGCGTACTACAAACAATTCGATCTATCCGTGAGACATACCCTGAACTAGAAATCATTGCTGGTAACGTAGCAACTGGAGACGGCGCTCGTGCACTATTTGAGGCTGGTGCAGATGTAGTGAAAGTTGGTATTGGACCAGGATCAATTTGTACAACTCGTGTTGTTGCAGGCGTAGGTGTACCTCAAATTACAGCTATTTATGATTGCGCTACAGTAGCTCGTGAGCTTGGTAAAACAATTATTGCTGATGGTGGTATTAAATACTCTGGAGATATCGTAAAAGCCCTTGCAGCAGGTGGTAACATCGTAATGCTTGGTTCACTTCTTGCAGGTACTTCTGAATCTCCTGGGGATACTGAAATTTTCCAAGGTCGCCGCTTCAAAGTTTATCGCGGTATGGGTTCAATTGGGGCAATGGAAAAAGGTTCAAAAGATCGTTATTTCCAAGAGGATGCGAAAAAATTAGTGCCTGAAGGAATTGAAGGTCGACTTCCTTATAAAGGTCCTCTAGCAGATACAGTTTATCAATTGATCGGTGGTATTCGAGCAGGTATGGGTTATTGTGGAGCTCCTAACCTTGAGTACTTACGTGACAAAGCTCAGTTTGTTCGTATGACAGGTGCAGGTCTTCGTGAGTCACATCCTCATGATGTTCAAATTACTAAAGAATCACCAAACTATTCAATGTAATAAATTTCAAGCAACTTTTATGCTCTCGTATCGTCTACAAAGATGGCACGGGGGCATTTTTTATGATACAGATTGCGCACGTAGGATGATATCTATGATAAAATGTCGAGGACAAGATTATTTTTTGGAGGGCAATGAAGGTGAAAAAAACAATGAACACCGTATTACGTTTGCTCCTAATTCCTGTTCTATTATTTAGTATATTTGCAGGTATGCCTGCGAAAGCAAATGCAGAAACAGATTTAGGGCTTACAGTAGATGCTGCGATTCTAATCGACGCAGATTCAGGAAAAATTTTATATGAACAAAATGCAGATACTTCACTAGGTATCGCTAGTATGACGAAGATGATGACAGAGTATCTACTACTGGATGCAATCGATGCAGGTACGGTGAAATGGGATCAAGAATATCATGTTACAGATTATACGTATCGCATGTCTCAAAATCGTGCATTAAGTAATGTACCATTACGAAGAGACGGATCATATACAATTCGTGAACTTTATGAGGCGATGGCTATCTATTCTGCAAATGCAGCGACAGTAGCTATTGCAGAAACAATTGCTGGTACAGAAACTGAGTTTTTAAAACTTATGAACAAAAAGGCAGAAGAGCTTGGACTTGAAGGCTATAAGTTTGTAAATGCTACTGGTCTTAACAATGCAGATTTATTCGGTATGCAACCAGCAGGCACTGGCCCAGAAGACGAGAATGTGATGCCAGCTAAGTCTGTAGCAAAATTAGCGTATCATTTATTAAAAGACCATCCAAAGGTTTTAGAAACATCTAAGATTACAAAAAAGACATTCCGTGAAGGTACAGATGATGCAATTGAGATGTCAAACTGGAACTTTATGTTGCCGGGTCTAGTATTCCAATATGAAGGCGTAGACGGCCTGAAAACAGGGACTACAAACTTTGCAGGACATTGCTTCACAGGTACTGCAGAACGCAACGGGACACGTTTAATTGCAGTTGTAATGAAAGCTGTAGATGCAAATGGACAAGGTTCGTATAAAGCACGTTTTGATGCTACAGCAAAATTATTTAACTACGGCTTTTCACAATTTACAAAACATGAAATTATCCCAGCGAACTATAAATTTAAAGACCAAAAGACTGTAAAAGTTACAAAAGGGAAAGAAGATAAAGTTGCCATCGCTGTGAAAGAACCAATTTCATTTATGGTGAAATCTTCTGAAAAAGAATTATATCAACCTAAATTAGTATTAGATAAAAAAAGCCTTGAAGCTAAAGTTAAGAAAGATACGGTAGTAGGTAAAGTCGTTATAGAGCGCACAGAAGGTAAGGATTACGGCTTTATCGATGGCAAGGAATTTGCATCTGACGTCGTGACAATTGCATCTGTTGAACGTGCAAGTGGCATTGCTCTATTCTTCCAAGGTATCGGTAACTTCTTCGGCAGCTTATGGGGCGGTATTACTGACTTTGTTGGTGGATTATTTTAAATACTAATATAAAGAACACGTTTATGTTTGAAAAAGCATAACGTGTTCTTTTTCACATTTTACTGGCTATGTGCATACGCTAATAGGCGAAAGGATGTGGCTAAATGTGTGGTATTACAGGGTGGGCTAGCTTTAAAAAGGATTTACGAACAAGTGATAAAATCATGAAGTCAATGGCGCAAGCATTAAGTAAACGAGGCCCTGATGATGAAAATACTTGGTGTAATGAACATATTGCATTTGGCCATCGACGGTTAGCGGTTATCGATTTAATAGGTGGCAAGCAACCGATGATGAAAAAACATGATGGCGTAAACTATGCCATTACATATAATGGCGAGCTGTATAATACAGAAGAATTACGTAAAGAACTGCAAACAAGAGGGCATGTTTTTACAACTCAGTCAGATACGGAAGTATTAATAACTGCTTATATTGAATGGAAAGAACAATGTGTGAACTATTTAAATGGCATATTTGCTTTTGGCGTGTGGGATGAACAAACAGAATCACTTTTTCTGTGTCGTGACCGTCTTGGGGTAAAGCCTTTGTATTATACGGAGCAGCAAGAAGGGTTACTTTTTGCATCAGAGGTAAAGGCGCTATTTGCTCATCCAGCAGTCCATCCAATTGTTAATACAGAAGGGCTTGCTACGATAATGGCTGTAGGACCATCTAAAACACCTGGTAAGTCGCTATTTCATAATATTAATGAATTACGGCCAGGATACGCAATGAGGTATTCAAGAGACGGGGTACGTATATGGCAATATTGGCAGCTTCAAAGCAAAAAACATGAAGAGTCATTGGAAGAGACAATTGATCATGTACGCTATTTACTGACAGATGCTATCGAACGACAACTTGTATCAGATGTACCAATTTGCACATTTCTGTCTGGAGGTTTAGATTCTAGTATTATTACCGGTATTGCGGCAAATAGCTTCCAGCAACAAAATAAAGGCAAACTTCATACGTACTCTATCGACTATGAGGATAACGAACGTTTCTTTAATCCACACGCTTTTCAAACTTCAACTGACACTTATTGGATTAAAAAAATGAACGACTCATTTGATACAACGCATCATGCTGAGCAAATTTCACAGCAACAATTAATCGATTTATTAATAGAAGCTGTCATTGTCAGAGATGCTCCTGGTATGGCGGATGTTGACTCCTCGTTACTATGGTTTTGCCGAGAAATAAAAAAAGATTTTACGGTCGCTTTATCGGGGGAATGTGCAGATGAAATATTCGGTGGCTATCCATGGTTTAAAGAAAAGACTACCGGCTTTCCATGGATTCGATCACTTCCAGAAAGAACAGCTATGTTACGGCAGGAATGGCGCAACAAGTTAGACGTGGAAAATTACGCACAGCAAGTATATGATCAAACGATTGGAGAAGTACCATATCTCGAGGGGGAAAGTTCAGAGGCAGCACAGCACCGTGAAATGTTTTATTTAAACATGGTATGGTTTATGCAAACATTGCTAGAACGAAAAGATCGGATGAGTATGGGCGCGAGTCTAGAGGTGCGTGTGCCATTTGCAGATCATCGGCTTGTAGAATATACATGGAATATTCCTTGGGAAATGAAAAATTTAGACGGTATGGAAAAAGGCTTACTTCGAAAAGCGATGTCACATTTATTGCCAGAGGAAGTGTTATATCGCAAAAAGAATCCATATCCGAAAACGTATCATCCTATTTATACTGCAGGTGTTCAAACGTGGTTAAAAGAAATATTAAACGATAAAAATTCAGTTCTTCATGAATTTTTTGAACGACAAAAACTAGTAGAGTTAATTGAGTCTGGAGGAAGTTCATTTAAAGTGCCATGGTATGGACAATTAATGGCTGGTCCGCAACTCTTAGCCTATTTAGGGCAAATTCATACGTGGTTTAAGCATTATAATATTCAACTAAAAGAAAATGGATAAAAAGCACAACCATCTTATCACTTTAATCGTGATGTAGATGGTTGTTTACGTTGTATTGCCCAGCAATTCATTAATTTCTCGACGGATGTTTCAATTTCATGCACAGGTATACCGCCAAAGCCAAGTAAAAATTGAGCTTGTGAGGCTGTATCCTCATCAAGTCGATAATCTGATAATGGATAGATACCTATTCCTGCAGCATTGGCACTGTGCTGTAATTGTTTCTCGGATAATTCATGCTGAACGTTGAGCAAGATGTGCATGCCTGCTTGCTCTCCCGTTATTTTAATTTGAGTAGAATAATTTTCTAAAATGGTAGTTAGCTTCTCATGCTTTTTTCGATATACTTTTCGCATACGATTCAAATGCTTTGAAAAGTGACCATCTCGCATAAAATTGGCTACAATGTGCTGATCAAATCTAGGTACTGTCGATGAATAATAATTAAAGACGTCATTATAAGTAGCTAGCAGCTTTGGTGGAAGTACAAAATAAGCAACTCGCAAAGATGGCATTAATGATTTTGTAAAGGTACTCATATAAATGACTTTGTCATTGCGATCTAATGCTTGAAGAGCAGGAATTGGTTTTCCAGTATAACGAAATTCGGAATCATAATCATCCTCAATGATATATCGTGATGGGCTTTGTGCGGCCCAATTCAATGCCTGGGCACGTCTTGTAGCAGATAATACAGCGCCAGTAGGGAATTGATGCGATGGCGTTATATAAACAACGTTGGCAGTTGTTTTTTCTAATTCCTGAATAAGAATTCCTTCATCGTCTACAGAGATTGGACAAACTTTTCGCTTATGTTGTAGAAACATCCGATGCACTGTTGGATAACCAGGATTTTCGAGCGCAAAACATGTATCTTCACTGAAGAGACGTAATATCATCGGAAGTAATTGTTCAGTACCGGAGCCAATAACAATTTGCTCAGGGCTACAAATAACGCCACGTGATTGATATAAATAATTAGCAATCTCCGTACGTAATGCTAATTCTCCCTGTGGCTCACCAGTTAATAATAGTTCCTTCGAGGCATCATCAAATAGCTCTTTTGCATATTTTCGCCATGTTTGAAATGGGAAGGCATCAATATCAATGGAACCAGGGTTAAAATCAATGGAATATGATTTTTTCCGAGGCTGCTCTGTTAGGTATGTGGATGTGTCTTGCTGAATATATGGAAGTTCATCAATTTCCTCAACAAAATAACCGACCCTCGATTTTGACATAATATAACCTTCAGCAAGTAACTGCGCATAGGCAATTTCAATAGTCGTTTGAGAAATGTTTAAAAAATCTGCTAATTTTCTTTTTGAAGGTAATTTTTCTCCAACGGTAATTTTCTTTGTAGTAATGGCTTCCTTTATACCGCTATAAAGCTGATCATATAGCGGTTTTCCACCATCTTTTTCAAGCTGAAATAAGAGCATATCCATGAGCGATTATTCTCCTGACCTTATAATTATTTTGTAAACTGAATATTTTGATATGGTCAATTTCTATTATACTAAATTTTATCACAAAGGTGGAGGTAGAAAATAATGAAGCAAACAGGAACTGAATTAGTGAAGCGTGGGATGGCTGAAATGCAAAAGGGTGGCGTAATTATGGATGTCATAAATGCAGAACAGGCAAAAATTGCTGAAGCGGCAGGGGCTGTAGCTGTTATGGCGTTAGAGCGCGTACCTTCGGATATACGAAAGGCTGGAGGAGTTGCGCGCATGGCAGATCCGCGTATTGTTGAAGAGGTTATGGGAGCAGTCACTATTCCAGTAATGGCAAAGGCACGTATTGGTCATATTGTTGAAGCGCGAGTATTAGAAGCTATGGGCGTTGATTATATTGATGAGAGTGAGGTATTAACGCCAGCAGATGAGGAATTTCATTTATTAAAGAGTGATTATACAGTACCATTCGTATGCGGTTGTCGTGATTTAGGTGAGGCAGCTCGTCGTATCGGTGAAGGGGCGTCTATGCTTCGAACGAAAGGTGAGCCAGGTACAGGTAATATTGTAGAGGCTGTCCGTCATATTCGTAAGGTCAATGCGCAAGTGCGAAAAGTTGTCGGAATGACTGAGGATGAGCTAATGACAGAAGCGAAATTACTAGGTGCTCCTTTTGAATTATTACGAGAAATTAAAAGGCTTGGTCGCTTACCAGTTGTAAACTTTGCAGCAGGTGGTGTTGCGACGCCAGCAGATGCGGCCCTTATGATGGAATTAGGTGCAGATGGCGTATTTGTCGGGTCAGGTATTTTTAAATCAGAAAATCCCGAGAAATTTGCTCGTGCCATTGTCGAAGCAACGACACATTATAAAGACTATCAATTGATTGCAGAAATTTCAAAGGAGCTTGGCGTGCCGATGAAAGGTATTGATATTGCACAGCTGAGTCAAAGTGAACGTATGCAAGAACGAGGCTGGTAACATGAAAATAATCGGTGTGTTAGCATTACAGGGTGCTGTTCGAGAGCATGTACAAATGTTAGATGCACTTGGATGTCAAACGGTTTTAGTAAAGCATACGGAGCAGCTAGTAGGGATTGATGGTCTAGTATTACCTGGCGGAGAAAGTACGACGATGCGCAAGTTGCTAAATCGCTATGACCTGCTAGAACCAATACGGACACTTGCACAACAAGGATTACCGATGTTCGGTACTTGTGCAGGTCTCATTTTACTTGCAAAAGAGCTGGTCGATCATGAACCACATTTAGCTGTCATGGATGTTGTTGTTGCTAGAAATTCGTATGGACGTCAAGTAGATAGCTTTGAAGTGAAATTGGATGTTCCAGCAATTGGTGAAGCGATATCTGCTGTTTTTATTCGAGCACCGCATATTGTGTCAGTCGGCGAAGGTGTGGAAGTGTTAGCTGTGCATGAAGGTAAAATTGTGCTAGCACGTGATAGGCATTTACTTGGATGTTCATTTCATCCTGAACTAACGACAGATTCGCGTATTCTCGAATATTTTGTGACGTCTATGGTGTGACTTGCAAAATCTCGAATCATATAGTACAGTAGGATAAAATTTAAATAAGTAAACACGATGATGGGAAGTAGTAACAAGCACGTTTTTTTTAGAGAGTCAGCGGTTGGTGGAAGCTGATAAAAGCACTTGTGAATCCGTCCTGGAGTTGCGCAGTCGAAGTAAATGAAGTAGGCTGTCGCCGGCTGAAATGCCGTTATGAGATAAGTGGACTAGGCAAAGTGTCTGGTCAATTAGGGTGGCAACGCGGGTAGCTCTCGTCCCTTTCATGGGATGAGGGCTTTTTTGTGTTCCATCATAAATAAAACACCCATCATTATGAAATCTACTACTGGAGGTATGAACGATGTTAGATATTAAACGCGTCCGTGATAACTTTGCGGAAATTAAAGAAATGCTATTAACACGTAACGAGGATTTAGGAAACTTAGACGATTTTGAAGCTTTAGATACGAAGCGTCGCGAATTAATCGCAAAGGCAGAAGAGCTTAAAGCTGAACGAAATAAAGTGTCTGAACAGATTTCTATTATGAAACGTAATAAAGAAAATGCTGATGAAGTAATCGCTCGTATGCGTCAGGTTGGCGATGAGATTAAAGAGTTAGATACACAGCTAAATGAAGTAGAAGATCGTTTTAAAGATATGATGATGCGTTTACCAAACGTTCCACATGAATCTGTGCCAGTTGGTACTACTGAAGACGATAATGTTGAGGAATATACTTGGGGCGAAGTACCAACTTTTGATTTCGACATTAAAGCACACTGGGATATTGCAACAGATTTACAAATTGTCGATTTTGAACGCGGTGCAAAAGTAACTGGAAGCCGTTTCTTATTCTACCGTGGCTTAGGTGCTCGTTTAGAACGTGCATTAATGAGTTTTATGATGGATTTACATGCAGAAGAGCATGGCTATGAAGAAATGCTACCACCTGTTATTGTGAATCGAGACAGCTTAACAGGTACAGGTCAGCTGCCTAAGTTTGAGGAAGATGTATTTAAAGTAGATGATACAGACTACTTTATGATTCCAACAGCAGAAGTACCAGTTACGAATTTCTACCGCGATGAAATTCTTCCTATTGAAGCTTTACCACAGGGCTTTGCAGCATATAGTGCTTGTTTCCGCTCAGAAGCGGGCTCTGCAGGTCGCGATACACGTGGCTTAATTCGCCAGCACCAATTCAATAAAGTAGAATTAGTACGTTTTGTTAAACCTGAAGAATCTTACGAGCAACTAGAATTATTAACTGGTCATGCTGAAAAAGTACTGCAATTATTAGGTTTACCTTACCGTAAGTTAAAAATGTGTACAGCTGATTTAGGTTTCACAGCTGCAAAAAAATATGATTTAGAAGTTTGGATTCCGGCACAAAATATGTACCGCGAAATTTCTTCTTGCTCAAACTTTGAGGATTTCCAAGCGCGCCGTGCGAATATTCGTTTCCGCCGTGAGCCTAATGCAAAACCAGAATATGTTCACACATTAAACGGCTCAGGTCTTGCAATTGGTCGAACAGTGGCTGCTATCCTTGAAAACTATCAGCAAGCCGATGGAAGTGTAGTGATTCCAGAGGTATTAGTTCCATATATGGGCGGAAAAACAGTGATTGCACCAAAATAACAAATTACTGTGGTCACAGATCCGTAATTACAAGCTTCTACTGACAGAAATGTAGTAATTCCACAGGTAAAAGCAAAGACAGTACGATAAGCTATTTTAGTTAATCTGGTTCTAGATTTTCTAAAATAGCTTTTTTTTGCTTTTTTAGCGCTCAAATCTCTCATTATTTTAGAAAATTCGTTATAATGAGTATAATTCATGGGGACAAGGGGGGAGAAAATTCATGGTTCTACATCAATTTACACAAGCATTAAGAGAGTTTGATAATGTGTTAATTACCGATGAAAAAGGCTGCGCAATTTTTTATGATTTAGCAGATTTAAATATATTGTTAGAGATTGGCTTAACACCAGATGAATTTTTCCAAAAAACCGTGACTGATAGCTATCAAAATTTATCAACTGAAACAAGTACAATTTTTAAAGTACTGCAAACAGGGGAACCAATCATTTACTTTGAACAGGTTCTGACGACGTTAAATGGCTTTAGTTATACATCGCTAAGCTCAACCTATCCAATTATCGAAGGTGGAGCAATTATTGGCGCTATTGAGTTTTCAAAGCATTTTTATGAGAGTAAACAAATAAAATATTTGGATCATTTCCTCGGACATAAATTATATCGAGATAACCATACAAATTACCGTTTAGAAGATTTAATTTCTGTGAATGCAGAAATGAAAGCTCAAACTGAGAAGGCTCGCCGTGGCGCAAAGAAAAATTCATCTATTCTGATTACAGGGGAAACAGGTACAGGGAAGGATATTATAGCGCAAGGTATTCATAATGAAAGCGAGCGTTTTACGAAGCCGTATATTGTGCTCAATTGTTCCACATTGACAGAGGATAATATTTTTTCACAGCTTTACGGTATCGAGGCTGAAGGGAAACAAGGAAAACTGCAGGAGGCTAATGGGGGCACCTTACTTATTGATCAGTTAAATATGCTGGATTTATCATTACAGGCAAAATTACTGCATGCGGTAGATTTGAAATCGCTGAATGGAGAGCCGTTAGATATTAGATATATTACAACGGTCAATGAAGATTTAGATAAACTTTTAGCAGAAAAAAAATTACGTGAGGATTTGTTTTATCGTCTGAACGTTATGCAAATAGATTTGCCACCGCTTCATATGCGCAAAGAAGATATACCTGCTATTCTTGATTCTTATATTCAATTTTATAATGAGCATACAATTCAAAAAGATGTTCGTTATAGTGAAGAGGTACTTCAATTATTTTATGAATATCATTGGCCAGGAAATGTGCGTGAACTAAAAAATGCTCTAGAAGCGGCCTATAACAATTTAACAGGACAAGAAATTTTACTGGAGCATATTCCAGAGCGCATTGTAAGAACGGTGCAGCAAAAAGCTCAGCCGTCCATGCCTAATATCCATTCAGGACATTTAAGAGATTTAACAGAAGCTTATGAACGCCTGATCATTGCTGAAAAATTGCGTGAAACAGAAGGGCGCTTAGCAGAAACAGCCCGTCGATTAGGTATCTCACGTCAGCTACTTAAATATAAATGTTTAAAATATGAGTTGTTGTAAAATTTTTTTTACAAAAAGGAGATAAAAATTTATCTCCTTTTTTCATTGCTAAAAATTTTTTATGATTTAGATAAATCTTATGTGAGTTTTGATGATGATTAAGGGGGACAGTGTATTGTTCGCCTGTAACATAAGTAATTTAAAAACTTGCTATTAACATGCCAGTTCTCACTAACTTTTGTCCTACTACAGTCTAGTGGATTCGATTGGATGATGCCATCCCATCGGCTTTTGACTAGGTGCTTTTTTACATATAGTAGTGAAAGCCGACGACCTAACGAAAACGACCTTGGTGTTGAAGAAATAGGAGTTGAAGAATAATGAAAATCTTTCGTAATGCAAAAATTTATACAGCCAATTCCGAATGTCAATCTGCTACAGCAATGGTGATTGCTGATGGCAAGATTAAATGGCTTGGTTTAGAAGAAGATATGCCTTCATATGAAGGAGAAATTATAGACCTACAAGGAAAAGTTATTATTCCAGGTATTATCGATGCGCATATGCACCCAATAATGTTGGCGGATGTGCTTGAGCAAGTAGCTTGCCTACCACCACAAATTCTTTCAATCGAAGAAATGATTGTAGCTTTACAAAATTACGATGCTAGTCAACGTGGTTGGATTTTAGGCTGGGGCTACGATGAAGGAAAGCTGGCTGAGAAACGTGCACCACTAAAGGCAGATTTAGATCGTGCATCAACAGAATTACCAGTAATCGTCATGCGTACATGTGGACATATTATTTCTGTTAATAGTAAAGCATTAGAAATTGCAGGTATTACAAAGGACACTCCTAATCCGCAAGGTGGACAAATTGACCGAGACCAAAACGGTGAGCCGACAGGCGTGCTTCGTGAAAATGCGCGCAATTTAGTACTGCAACATTTACCATCACCATCTGAAGATGAAATTGTAGCAAGACTTGTGAAACTATCTCATATTTTAGCTTCCTATGGTGTAACAAGTATTACAGAAATGATGGCAACGGTAAGTCCGCTTGATTATTTAAGCTTATATCGTAAGGCGCGTACTAAAGGTTTGAAGCAACGTGTCGCTGTTAATTATGTATGGGATGATATACAAAACCATGATCTATTAGTAGAAGAAAATTTAGATCGCCAAGCAGGTGCATATATAGGCGGAATTAAGTTATTTTCGGATGGTAGTGTATCGGGACGTACAGCGCTTGTCTCTGAGCCATTTTTAAACAGTTCTGAAACAGGTATTGCCATGACGACAAAAGAGGAACTTTTAGCTGCGTCTATTGAAGCAAGGAAGCATAGTATTCAATTAGTCGTTCATGCAATGGGCGACAGAGCTATAGACTTAATTGTTAATACTTTCTATGAAGAAGAAGCGTGGTTAACAGATGCGCCATCTGTTCGTATCGAACATGCTGCAATGCCGTCAGAGAGTGCCTTGAAGAAGGCAGCTGAATGGGGCATCGGCTTTGTGCCACAGCCAATCTTCTTATTTTGTGAAATTGAAAGCTACTTACAAAATCTCGGCTTAGAGAAAACGCAAACGTTATATGGTGTGCAAACATTTTTACAGCAAGGCATTGCTACAGCTTTATCATCAGACGCACCTGCGACATCTTGGGCAGAAGCATCCAATCCTTTCGTAACAATTCAGGCAGCTGTTACACGTACTGCATATGATGGGACAGATTTAGGTGCCGCAGAACGTATTTCAGTAGAAGAAGCATTACAGCTTTATACGGCGGATGCAAAAACGATGATACGTATGGAAAAGGTCGGTCAGCTGAAAGAGGGTTATGAAGCGAATTTCGTTGTATTAGCGGAAGACCTTCGTGAAATATCACAAGACCAGATTATGAATGTGAAGCCACTTGCTACTTATATTGAAGGCGAGTGTGTTTTTAAACAGTAATTTTTGCTAGCATGAAACTATTATTTTGTTATGAAGATGTTGTCGCTGCTACGACACATTTCATATATATCGCCATCCCCATAATCATAGAAAAGAAAAAGGTACCTCATAAGTTTTGAGGTACCTTTTTCTTATTAGAGCAAAGGAACTTAACCTACAATGATTCACAAGATCCTGTGCTTTCAGCCATTTTACGTGCCTTTTTCTCCGCTTTTTTTCGTTCACGTAATACGCGGAAAAAGTCAGTTAAAATTTGACCACAGTCTTCAGCCAAAATACCTTCTGTAACATCACATTCATGGTTAAAACGGGCATCATTTAATAAATGATAGAGCGAATTGACACACCCTGCTTTAATATCTCTCGCACCATATACAACACGCGGCACTCGTGACTGCAAAATGGCACCTGCGCACATGGGGCAAGGTTCCAATGTGACATAGAGTGTTGTTTGTTCAAGGCGCCAACTACCTATTTTTTTACATGCCTCTTGAATAACCATTAATTCAGCATGCGTTGTAGCATTTTGGGTTGTTTCACGTAGATTATGTGCTTTAGCAATGACTTCTCCTTCATATACAAGAACGGCTCCTATTGGCACCTCGCCAAGCAAGGCAGCTTTTTTAGCTTCTTCTAAGGCTTGGCCCATAAACATAACGTCTGTTTCATAATTATCCACTAGTATCTCTCCTTACAAATAGTGTATCACGCGTGTGGAGTTTTGTGTTTTGCTTTGAATTGACATTCCTAAAATAACCATATATATTTATATATGAACACATGCTCATATATAAATACAATATTGGGGGAACGGAAAATGGATGAACAAGTAAAACAGGTAGAAGTAGAGAGCGGAAAGGGACAGCACTTAGATGAAGAAACGCTATTTGTGGTATCTCAAACGTTTAAAGCATTGAGTGATCCGACAAGAATACGCATTTTAAATTTATTATGTTCAGATGAGCACTCGGTCAATGACATCGCTGAAATATTAGACTTAAGTCAATCAACAGTATCTCATCAGTTACGATTTTTAAAAAATTTAAGATTAGTGAAATTTAGGAGAGAAGGAACAAGCTTATATTATTCAAAAGATGATGATCACATCATGAATTTATTGAAGCAAGCAATTGAACACGCGACGCACAACTAAAAGTATTGTATTAATAAATTTTTGGAGGGGAAAACTATGGGGCATAATCACGATCACGGCCATGATCATACACATGGCGCAAATAAAAAGGTACTGTTGTTATCCTTTATAATCATTACGAGTTATATGGTTGTTGAAGCGATTGGTGGGGTTTTAACTAATAGTTTGGCGCTTTTATCAGACGCTGGACATATGCTAAGTGATTCAATTTCATTAGCAATAGCACTACTTGCTTTTATGTTTGGAGAAAAAGCAGCTAGCTTTAGTAAAACATATGGCTATAAAAGGTTCGAGATTTTAGCTGCAGTATTAAATGGCGTGACATTAATATTAATCGCATTATTTATTTTTTATGAAGCAATTGAGCGTTTTGCAAATCCTCCAGAAGTGGCAACGACAGGGATGCTAATTATTAGTGTAATTGGCCTTCTAATAAATATTTTAGTTGCTTGGATTATGATGCGCGGTGGCGATACACAAGACAATTTAAATATGCGCGGAGCATTTTTACATGTTCTTAGCGATATGCTTGGCTCTGTAGGTGCCATAATCGCTGCATTAGTTATTATGTTTTTCGGCTGGGGATGGGCAGATCCGCTCGCAAGTGTCATTGTGGCAGTATTGGTACTACGGAGTGGATATTTTGTAACAAAGGCCGCTATCCATGTACTTATGGAAGGAACTCCGTCAAATGTTGATGTACAGGAAATCATTCAAATAATCGAGCAAAATGAAGGTGTACAAAGTATCCATGACCTTCATATTTGGACGATTACTAGTGGCACAAATGCACTTTCCTGTCATGCAGTTGTCGATAGCCAACTAAGCATTGGGGAAAGCGAGCATATATTACGCGAAATTGAACATAATCTTGAACATAAGGGCATAAAGCATGTAACGATACAATTGGAAACGGTAGCAAATCGTCATGATGAGTCAATTTTATGTAATATAAAAAGTGAGCAAGCTCATCACGATCATGATTAAAAAAATTAGAAAAAATAAATTGCCTACTTTACATACCCTTCGTGGGTATAGTATGATTATAATTAAATAGGAGGTGAAGCAGTTGGAAGACACAGTGAAAGATGATGCTTGTCATACGGGAGAAACTGCGTCGTGTCGAAAAAGTCACCACCCTGAGCGCGTAAAAAAGGATTTAACGACTCGTTTAAATCGAATCGAGGGTCAAATCCGAGGCATTAAGGGGATGATTGAAAAGGACGTTTACTGTGATGATGTTATAACGCAGTTGTCTGCCACGCAATCAGCTTTAAATAGCGTAGCGAAAATTTTATTAGAAGGTCATTTAAAAGGCTGTGTCGTAGATCGCCTATCTGAAGGTGATGAAGCGGTCCTAGATGAATTAGTAGTGACCATTCAAAAATTAATGAAAAAATAATAATTTTTTAGGGTATATACTCTTATAAAGCATTTTAATTTAACTTAAAGGAGAGGTATTTATGCAAAACGTAACATTAAACGTACAAGGAATGTCATGTGGACATTGTGTTAATTCAGTAGAAAAAAGTGTCGGTGCACTAGCTGGTGTAGAACAAGTAAAAGTAAATTTGGCTGATGGTTTGGTAGATGTAGCGTTTGACGATGCACAAGTATCACTAGCGCAAATTAAAGAAACGATTGACGATCAAGGTTATGAGGTAGAATAAGAAAAGTAGGGTGCTCAAAAAGCACTCTATTATTTTCAAATCTATATACCCCTAGTCGGTATATAAAGAGGAGGAAAGGTAATGAGTTCTGACTTCAAGGAAACAAATTTACAAATTACAGGTATGACTTGTGCAGCATGTGCTACTCGAATAGAAAAGGGATTGAAAAAAATGGAGGGTGTCGAGCAAGCAACTGTAAACTTAGCGCTTGAAAAGTCCTCTATAAAATATGATCCAGCAAAATTGAGTGAAGCAGATTTTGAAAAAAAGATTGAAGCATTAGGTTATGGTGTGGTGAAACAAAAAACAGAACTAGATATTACAGGGATGACGTGCGCTGCATGTGCCACACGCATAGAAAAAGGTTTAAATAAACTGTCAGGCGTATCAACGGCTTCTGTAAACTTGGCTCTTGAAAAAGCAACAATCGAATTTAATCCAACAGAAGTTGCTGTATCTGACATTATCGGTAAGGTAGAGAAATTAGGATATGGGGCTCACCAGAAGGCAGATGAGCAAGCAACCGAAGATTATCGAGAAAAGGCTATAAAACAACAGCAACAAAAACTTATTTTCTCTGCCATTCTTTCGCTACCGTTACTTTGGACGATGGTTGGTCACTTTTCTTTTACATCATTTTTATATGTCCCTGATTTTTTAATGAATCCTTGGGTGCAATTAGTGTTAGCTACGCCGGTTCAATTTATTATTGGGAGACAATTTTATGTAGGGGCATATAAAGCACTACGTAATGGAAGTGCCAATATGGATGTTCTTGTCGTTATGGGGACCTCTGCGGCATATTTCTACAGTGTTTATCAAGCAATTGTCACAATTAATTCGCATCACGGCCCGCATTTATATTTTGAAACGAGTGCCGTTTTAATTACGTTAATATTATTAGGTAAATTATTCGAGGCAAAAGCTAAAGGTCGCTCATCGGAAGCTATAAAAAAACTAATGGGACTTCAAGCTAAATCCGCTATTGTTGTGCGCGACGGCGTAGAAAAAGAAATACCGTTAGAGGAAGTTGTAATAGGTGACATTTTATTAGTGAAGCCGGGTGAGAAAATTCCAGTTGATGGTGCTGTATTAGAGGGCACAACGGCTGTTGACGAATCAATGCTAACTGGGGAAAGTCTACCGGTAGATAAAAAGCAAGGCGATTTATTATACGGTTCAACAATTAATAAAAATGGTTTTGTGAAAATGTCGGCTACAAAAGTTGGGCGTGATACAGCACTGGCACAAATTATAAAAGTCGTTGAAGATGCACAAGGCTCAAAAGCACCTATTCAACGTTTAGCAGACCAAATTTCCGGCATTTTCGTACCAATTGTTGTTGGTATTGCTATTGTCACTTTCCTTATTTGGATTTTATGGGTAAAACCAGGAGAGTTTACACCGGCACTTGAAGTTTTAATTGCTGTGCTTGTAATTGCTTGTCCTTGTGCGCTTGGCTTAGCGACACCAACATCTATTATGGCAGGCTCTGGTCGGGCTGCCGAATTTGGTATTTTATTTAAAGGTGGCGAGCATTTAGAACAAACGCAACGCATTGATACAGTCGTTGTCGATAAAACAGGAACAGTTACACACGGAAAACCTGTATTAACGGACGTCGTACTAGCAGCCAATCAAGAGGAAGCACATGTTCTTTCATTAATTGGCGCAGCGGAGAAACAATCCGAGCATCCGTTAGCACAAGCAATTGTTCAAGGAATTGAGGATAAAGGTATCGAGCTTGGCGAAGTTCAATTTTTTGAGGCAATTCCAGGCTATGGTGTGCAAGCAACAGTTTCTGGTCAAGGTGTTGTAATCGGAACACGTAAATTAATGCAACAATACGATATTAATATTGAGCATATATTGCCAACAATGGAGCATTTCGAAGAGAGCGGTAAAACAGCAATGTTGGCTGCTATTAATGGTCAATATGCTGGTCTTGTTGCTGTAGCAGATACGGTAAAAGATACTTCCAAAGAAGCTATTCATCGTTTACAGGAAATGGGTATTACGGTCATTATGATGACGGGCGATAACAAACGGACTGCACAGGCAATTGGAGATGAGGTTGGTGTTAATCATGTTATCGCGGAAGTACTTCCAGAAGGAAAAGCCGATGAAGTGAAAAAACTTCAAGCTGCAGGCAAAAATGTAGCGATGGTAGGGGATGGTATAAATGATGCCCCAGCATTAGCAACAGCACATATTGGAATGGCTATTGGTACAGGTACAGACGTCGCAATGGAGGCTGCTGATATTACGTTAATTCGTGGAGATCTAAATAGCATTGCGGAAGCGATCATTATGAGTCGTAAAACAATGCGCAATATTAAACAAAATCTATTTTGGGCATTTGCTTATAATACATTAGGTATTCCTATAGCGGCCATGGGTCTACTTGCACCATGGGTAGCAGGCGCAGCTATGGCATTCAGCTCAGTATCTGTTGTATTAAATGCCTTACGTTTACAACGAGTGAAATTATAGTGTCAGGCACTCAAACAATTCTCAAACAATTTTCTAAATAAAAGTCCACGAAGATACGTGCTTAGAATGCAGTACCATAAGAAGCAGAAAAGTGAGGAATTACGAGGGGAAAGTTTATAGTAAGCCCGTGGAATGCGCCCACCGTAGTGGAAATCTATAGCAGTATTTATTTAAAGTCTGGACCCACTACGGTGGGTCTTTTTTTATTGCATTATCTATCAAGTGTGCATATTAAAAAATGTTAAAAATTGAGATTCACGTTGATTCTGTTTTTCATTTTCTCACTATGATACAATGAAAAGCACTGATTCATTTTTAGTTTTATACAGTATAGCCTTAAAATAAGGGCATAATTGACTCATAGAATTCTAAACATAAAGGAGGAACTTCTGGTGACGGTTCCATTTGTTGCGGTAGAAGGTCCGATTGGTGTAGGCAAAACTTCTTTGGCAAAAGAGGTATCAGCGACATTTAATTACCATCTATTAAAGGAAATAGTAGACGAAAATCCGTTTTTAAATAAGTTTTATGAAGATATTGAGGAATGGAGCTTCCAAACGGAAATGTTCTTCCTATGTAATCGCTATAAGCAATTAACAGATATCAAAAAATTGCGGTTAGCACAAAAAACAGCAGTGGTATCGGACTATCATATTTTTAAAAACTTAATTTTCGCGAAGCGTACGTTGGCACCTGCTGAGTATGAAAAGTATGAAGAAATCTATCAAATTTTAACGAAAGGTATGCCTGTGCCAAATGTAGTTGTTTATTTACATGCTAGTGTAGATACGTTAATGCAACGTATTGCCAAACGGGGGCGTGAATTTGAGAAAATGATTTCCCGTGAATACATGGAGCAACTGGTAGCAGATTATCATACCTTTACTGAACATTTTGAGAAGTTGCATCCTGAAATTCCCGTTATTCGATTCAACGGAGATCAACTTGATTTTGTAAAAAACCCGCAAGATTTACAATATGTTTTAAAAACAATTGAAGATACGTTACAACAAAGGAGCTTGCAACAATGAATTTGAGAGAGAAATATGGAATTCCCCCACAAACGGTCATTACAATTGCTGGGACTGTAGGTGTAGGAAAGTCCACGATGACAAAGGCGCTGGCAGAAGCGTTAAATTTCCGTACATCATTTGAAAAAGTAGACACAAATCCTTATTTAGATAAATTTTATGATGACTTTGAAAAATGGAGCTTCCATTTACAAGTATATTTCCTAGCTGAACGTTTTAAAGAGCAAAAGCGTATTTTCGAATATGGCGGTGGCTTTGTGCAAGATCGCTCTATTTATGAAGATACAGGGATTTTTGCAAAAATGCACTTTGATAAAGGGACGATGAGTCCAATAGATTACGAGACATATCGTAATTTATTTGATGCCATGGTGATGACACCTTATTTCCCACACCCAGACTTAGTAGTTTATTTAGAGGGGCCGATTGATGATGTAATTGGTCGTATTCAAGAACGTGGTCGTGAGATGGAGCAGCAAACACCAAATGATTATTGGATTGAAATGCATGAGCGCTACGAAGATTGGATCAATAATTTTAATTCATGTCCTGTCCTACGTTTAGATATTAATGATTATGATTTAATGAAAAATCCTGACGCGATTGAATCAATTGTGAGCCGCATCAGTCATATGCTAAAACAAACAAGTCATTTACGAAAATAGGAGTATTTTTTTCAATGCTTTAAAGTAAAGAAAACTACGCGTTCTGGCCGAAAGCGAAGCGGCAGGCGCAAACAAGTCATTTACGAAAATAGGAGAAGTACGATATAATCGTATATCTTTAAAGTAAGGAAATCCATGCGTTCTGGCCGAAAGCAAAGCGGCAGGCGTAAACGAGTCATGATTTGTTTTTAAAGTAAAAATTGTAAGACTAAATAAAAAATAAAAAGACCAAAAGACGTGAGACAATACGAAGCCTATTGTTATCGCGTCTTTTGTAATAGGAGGAACGAGTATGAAAATCGCGGTATATTGTGGTTCTGGATTAGGCGTTAATCCCATTTATGCTGAAAAAGCAACTGAGTTAGGAACGGTTTTAGCACGAAATGGTCATGGTGTTGTATATGGAGGCTCTAAAATAGGATTAATGGGGAAAGTTGCAGATGCTACATTAACAGCAGGTGGAGAAGTTATTGGCGTAATGCCGACCCATTTACAAAAACATGAAGTCGTTCATGCTTCATTAACAGAAATTCATTTCGTAGAGTCAATGCATGTACGAAAGGCAAAAATGGTGGATTTAGCGGATGCCTTTATTGCGTTGCCAGGTGGTGGCGGTACATTGGACGAATATTTTGAGGTATTTACATGGGCTCAAATCGGATTGCATGAAAAACCCGTTATTTTATTTAATGTGAATGGATTTTATGATGCACTACTGCAGCATTTTAATCGAATGCTAGAGGAAGGCTTTATCCGTGCAGAACACAAAGCATTAATTCGTGTAGCTACAACAGCGGAAGAAGTTTTAGCATTGATAGAATAACGATGGTGTGAATAAAGTACCAAAAATGAAAATTTATAGTATTTTTAATATACAATTAGTTATATTATAATATATAACAATCTAATTTATTATAAAAGAAAATACAGGATGACCCACACTAGTAAATTAGGACGACGGAGGTGGATTTTATGAATAAAATTGATACACAAGTCACGGATGATTTAGTCGTTCAAGCAATAGAACGCAATATAGCTATTATCCGTTTTGATATGCATCGTAAAGTGGCTTATGTAAATGAGCTGTTTGCGAAAACAATGGGCTATTCAGTAGAGCAAATGATCGGAAAAGACCATAGAGAATTTTGCTTTCCTAAATTTTCAAAAAGCCCTGACTATGAAAAATTTTGGCGCAACCTAGCAGCAGGTAATAGCTATCAGGATAAAATTGAGAGAAAGGATGCACTAGGTAATAGTGTTTGGCTCGAGGCGACCTATATGCCTGTATTTGAGAATAACTCAAGAAAAGTCATTGGCGTATCCAAAATCGCAACGAATGTTACTAATCGTCAAAAAACGATAGTTAATGTAGCAGATCAGTTGAAGCAAATGTCCACCGAGCTGTATAGTCGTTCAGAGGCAGGCATAAAAAATAGTGAGAGTTTACTTGAAACTATTCAACAAGTATCAAAGGAATCTTCGGAGAATGTAAAAAATCTTGCCCAATTACAAAATCAGGCGGAATCTATTAAAGGTATTGTAAAAACTATACAAGGTATTGCATCTCAAACAAACTTACTCGCTTTAAATGCAGCAATTGAAGCCGCAAGAGCTGGTGAGTATGGAAGAGGTTTTGATGTTGTAGCGAAAGAGGTTCGGAAACTTTCAGTAAGAGTTGAGCAATCCATTTCAGAAGTGAAAGAAAATGTGGAAGGAATTGTTCGTGAAATCGGGCAAGTTACGGAAAGCATTACACGCATTTCTGAAGAAGTTGAAAAGTCTAATGGACAAATAAATGTAACGACAAGTGATTTTGTTGAAATTGCCTCTGCTGCAGAGGCATTAGATGAACGATCAAAACAATTTATTGAGATAATTTAAAACAAGCGTGCGGCAAGTGGCAATTATGCCAACAATGCCTCAGGCTTTTTTAAATTCTGATAAAAGTAGTTAGTGCAGGTAGGGTACCGAGGAATTAGCTATTTCATTCGAGGAAACAACATCGATTATCTATTTTCACCATAAATAATTCCGAAAGTTTTCTGAATATATTGAAAAAGTAGTTGCGTTTTATTTACAATAATTGTGGAAGGGCTTCAAAAATCATAATAGGGGTGTTGTGCATGACAAAGGTGGAAGTAAGTTTTAAACATTTACCAACTACAGCAATTTCAGATGCAACCGGGGGCCATACAAATTTACGAAGTAATATTAAAGCGTTAGCGAATCATTTTAAAATAGCAGGGCGAGCGGTTACTGTACGTTTACCAGACGGGGAAAATGGAGCTGTACTTGAAGCGATTCGAGCTGCTAAAGAGGGCGATATTTTAGTTATCGATGCAAAGGGGAATACAAATCGAGCTGTTGCAGGGGATTTTGTTATGTCCTTAGCAAAAGGTATTGGTGTACAAGGATTTGTAGTAGACGGTGTTATTCGTGATATTGCTGCGATTCGAGAGTTGGATTTCCCTGTATTTGCTCTTGGTACTACTGTTGCTGCTGGTAATAAAAATGGTGGCGGTAAAGTCAATGTGCCAATTGCTATTGGCGGTGTAACAGTGCAGCCTGGTGATTATATTATTGGCGATGTCGATGGCGTCATTGTTGTCCCACAAGAGGATGCGGAGCGCATTGTAGCAGCAGCTGAGCTTAAAGTGGAAAAGGATGAAGCGCGCGCTCAAGAAGCACATGCAAACGGCAAAGAGTCTATTATTGCGTATTTAGATAAAGTACTAGGAAAATAAAAAAATCCTCACGATGCATTAGTCCATCGTGAGGATTTTTTCTGGTATTAAGCTAAATTTTCATTGTTTTTAAAGTAGTTTTTCATTTTTTCTTTATCGAAGCGGCCTTCCCATTTCGCCATTACTAATGACGCTAAAGAGTTACCGATTACGTTTACTACTGTACGTCCCATATCAAGAATACGGTCAATACCTGCAATGAATGCTAAGCCTTCGATTGGAATACCAACAGTACCTAAAGTTGCAAGTAATACTACGAATGATACGCCTGGTACACCTGCAATCCCTTTAGATGTAACCATTAATACTAGCATTAACGTAATTTGTTCCCCAATGCTTAAATGAATACCATACATTTGGGCAATGAATAATGCAGCGATCGCTTGATACAATGTTGAACCATCCAAGTTAAAGGAATAACCTGTAGGAATAACAAAGGAAACAATATCTTTCGGTGCACCTAGTTTCTCCATTTTCAGCATTACGCGTGGTAATACGGCTTCCGAACTAGCAGTGGAGAACGCTAAAATTAATTCGTCTTTTAATACTCTAATCAAGTAGAAAATGTTGACTCCCGCAAATTTTGCTACAAGGCCAAGTACGATGAAGATGAAGAATATCATCGTTGCATAAACAAGTATTGCAAGCTTACCGAGCGGGATGAGGGAAGCAAACCCATATTTGGAAACGGTTACACCAATTAAACCAAATACCCCAATTGGAGCGAATTTCATTACAAGGTTAGTTACCCAGAACATCGCGTCTGCTACACCTTGGAAGAAGTCTAAAACTGGTTTTCCTCGCTCTCCAATTGCAGCTACCCCTAAACCAAAAATAACAGAGAAGAAAATGATAGCAAGCATATTGCCTTCAGCCATTGATTGAATAATATTTGTTGGTACAATGCCTACAATAATATCAAACGGTCCTTCATGCTGTACTTCTTCAGTTGTTGTAACGTATTTCGAAATATCCCCTTGCGAAAGTTCGTTCATATTTATGCCAGCACCTGGGTGAAACAGGTTTGCTGAAAGTAAACCAACAACAATTGCTACTGTTGTAATAATTTCAAAGTAAATAAGCGTTTTTCCGCCTAATCTGCCGAGCTGTTTAATGTCTCCAGTTCCAGCAACACCAACAATTAAAGTCGAAATAATAATAGGTACCACAATCATCTTAATTAGATGTAGAAAAATATCTCCTAATGGTTGTAAATATGTCTCAATTTTGGGGTTACCATAAAAGATACCACCAACAATAATCCCTAAAATTAAACCGATTAGAATCTGAGCGGCTAAACTGAGTTTAAATTTCTTTTTCAAAATCTTAATTCCTCCCCTATATTAAAATTTTTAGGACATGCCTTACTTTAATAATACGGAGGACTTATAAAATCCGACAAAATCCGAGAAAATTAATTTACTTTTGTTAAAATGTCTGAATATAACACCTGTATAAACTTCTTGATATTGACCTTTGCTTTGCGATTTCCATGGTCTTCAATCTGTGTCATGAGCTGACGAATCTCTTTAAAATCAAAGTATCGAGGTGCATAGTATTCAAATTCTGAGTTTGTATAATCAACTACCCCTAAATTGGCGAGATTAATCATCGCTGCTAAAATTGTTCGACGCACTCGCTGTTCAATGGCTTTGCTCTCTTTTAATATTTCATCTGGAGTGGCCTTTGTAACAGCTGCTATTTCCTCATAAAGCTCTTTTAAAGGAGGAAGTGGTGCAATCTTATGTTGATGTGCTAGTAATGTTTCAATAATCGCTATAATATCCTCGCTGCCAATCTCACCGACAATACCCATATCATTTAAAATAGACTGGATATGATCTCGTGAAGTGGCCTTATTGTTTATCTGCTCACTTAGGTCGATGTTAGTCAGCGATTGCCGAATAACTAAAAGAGAGTTTTTTAGGCGGAATTGTTCTGTAGTTTTACGTAAAACATTTTCAACTTCAATACGGTTAATCGGTTTATGGATAAAGAAGTCAATACCTTGTTCGTACGCCTCGCCAACCATTTCTTTATTTACAACCTGAGAAATCATAATAAACTGTCCTTCAAATCGATTTTGAAGAAGATGCTCCACTGTAGCTATACCATCAAGCTTAGGCATAAGTAAATCGATTAGCACAAACTCTGGCTGTGTCATTAATATTTGAGGAATGGCGTCCACTCCATTACGTGCTTCACCGATGACTGTACCTAAACCACTATCTTCAATAATTTGTTTTAGCATCACGCGACTTGCACGATCATCATCTACAATAAAATACCTCATTTAAGTCTCTCCCGTTTGAATAGTTTGCGTAGGAATTATAATTTTAAACACTGTTTTAAAGTTATTTGATTCAACTGAAATGGAGCCGTTTAATTTAGAAATTAATTCAGCAACATGTGAAAGTCCGATTCCTGTAGCTGCTACACCTTCGACATTATATTTTGTCGTATAGCCAGGTTCGAAAATAATAGAAAGATCACTTTCGGTGATTCCTTTACCATCATCACTTACTGTTATTACAGTATCAACCTCTTGTTGCTGAATATCAATAGATATGACACCTTGTCCTTCTATTGCTTCAATGGCATTGGCAGTAAGATTGTTTAGTAGTGCTAAAAGGGCAATATGCTCATTCGTTAGAAAATCGGTCTTTAAAGTAATGTTAAATTGTATATCTTTACCGAGTAATTCACTGTATTTACTATTACCGTCTTCTATATAATGTAATAATTCTGATAATCTTAGAGAGCCAAAGCTCTTATCGCCGACAATCTTAGAAATACCTGCATAAATACGTTGGGAATCTTTTTTTACCTCATGAATTTCCTGGGCAATATGAAGTGCCTGTAAACTTTCTGAGCGATTGCCCTGAGCTTTTAATTGGCGATATAAATCAAATCCATTAGCGGTAATTGCTTCTATATGATTCATAGACTTTTTTAAATAAAGTGTTTCTACATATAAGTCTGAACCAATAGTAAGTATTTCTTGTACGCGCTTTTTTTGCTCAGCAATTAAAATAGAGCTATAAATACCGACAACAAAAAAGCTTCGTAACAGAGCAACTGCTAATAGGATGAGTAGGTCATGAAAGAATAAAATTGTATACGATTGTACAAAGAAACGTAGCAACTGTTCCGCTAAATTGCTTATAACCTCACTTAAAGCTACAAGTAATCCTAACTTAAGTGGTTTTTCACGATATTGATGAATATTTAAATATTGCAGACATAGTGCAAATAATAAATAAAATGTAGCAGCAGGTAAATGAATATAAATACCTTCTAATATTGATATGTTTTGTGTGTAGAAACTAATAGCTGCTCGTAAAGCAGTAGTTACAATGCTTGTTGCGATACCAGCAAAAATAATAGGTGTTGGTTTAAGCAGTGTGCATAAAAAGAAAATTATAGTTCCCAACCCAAAACGAAAAGAAGTATCAGCGAATGGGATAATTTTAATTTCACTACCGAGAGCTGTTAAGATAGCAATTAATAAAATCCATGTGAGGGAAGTGCGAGATAAAAGAAACTTCGAGTACATATTTAAAATCCTCCCTAAATTATTAGTAGAGCAAAATAGCTAATAAAAAAATACCACAACCTAAAAGGAAGTGGTATTTAATAAGTATGACATACAATTTTGAGCAAAAAAAAACGGCTACATTATGTAGTCGGTATTTTAAAAAATGGAGGAGGTAGAGGGATTCGAACCCCCGCGCGGTGTTACCCGCCTGTCGGTTTTCAAGACCGATCCCTTCAGCCAGACTTGGGTATACCTCCATGTTATATTGCTGTGGTGTCTTATCGACAAGAACTAATTTATCATGTTTTAATTTTTCCGTCAACATCTTTTTTAAAAAAATAATGATTGTTGATATTACTTATATTATTTCGTAAGAACGAATTTAAATAATTTGTGCAATTCGTTGCAATTTATGAAAACTGAAAGTATACTAGTTATTGCCGTGCTAGGTGGGAAGGTAGCGGTGTCCTGTAACTCGCAATCCGCTCTAGCGAGACTGAATTCCTTTTTCGAGGCTGTCCGTATTGTTTGGTCTGCCTTTTGCACGTAGTGTTGACGATTGGGTCCTGCGCAATGGATACCCATGAACCATGTCAGGTCCGGAAGGAAGCAGCATTAAGTGGCCTTATTCATGTGCCGCGGGGTTGCCTAATCTGAGCTAACGACAAGAGTAACGCTTATGTGCGGCTGTCGAAGAAAGGTGCACGGCATTAAATTGCCAATTCGAACGCATTCGTCTACTGTAGGCGAATGCGTTTTTTTTATATTCAAAAAAGGCCACTGTTTTATAAACAAGGTAGCCGATGCTATAATGGTTTTAATAATATTTAAAAAGAAGAGGAGAGGAAATCATTGACGTATCAAGCATTTTACCGTGTGTATAGACCACAATCATTCCGAGAAATGTCAGGTCAAGCACATGTCAAAAGAACGCTGCAAAATGCTCTCCTAGCGAATAAAACAACTCATGCATATTTGTTTTCAGGACCTCGTGGAACCGGGAAAACAAGTACAGCCAAAATTTTTGCCAAGGCTTTAAACTGTGAGCATGCTCCAGCAAGCGAACCGTGTAATGAGTGTGCAACTTGTTTAAGCATTACAGATGGTTCACACCCAGATGTTATTGAATTTGATGCGGCTTCAAATTCACGTGTGGAAGAAATACGTGACATTATTGAAAAAGTACGTTTTGCACCTGCAAGTAGCAGGTTTAAAGTGTATATCATAGATGAAGTGCATATGCTGTCTACAAGTGCCTTCAATGCGCTTTTAAAAACGTTAGAAGAACCACCACCACACGCGGTATTTATTTTAGCAACAACAGAACCTCATAAATTACCGGCGACGATTATTTCACGTTGCCAACGTTTTGATTTCAAACGACTTTCAACCAACGATATTATTGACCGTATGAAGGTTGTATTAGAAGACATTGAGCTGCCATTTGAAGAACAAGGACTTAAAGTAATTGCACAATCAGCTGCTGGCGGTATGCGTGATGCATTGAGTTTGTTAGATCAAGTTGTATCTTTCAGTGGTGAGCTGCTGAAACTTGAAGATGCGCTCTTAGTTACTGGCTCAATTAGTCAAGATGTTTTCTATGATTTAGCAGAAGCGTTAAAGGTGAAAGATGTTGCACAAATGCTTGCACTTTTAGAACAGCTAATTGCAGATGGAAAAGATCCATTGCGCTTGTCGGAAGATTTAATTACCTTTTTCCGCGATTTGCTTCTTTTGCAAACGAGTGAGAATTTAGCTGAACTATTAGAGCTAGTATCACCGGAAGAGCGTGTGTTTGCGTTGGCACATGATTTTGCTCCGGATATGCTCTATGGATACATTGATATTTTAGCGAAAACACAACAAGAAATGCGTTTCTCTCATCATACAAAAATTTATTTGGAAACGGCATTGCTGAAAATGACTCAGTTTTCAGGTGGGGTAGTAAATCACAACGTTACGTCAAGCGAAGCGGCAATGAGTCCAGAGCTTGCACAAAAAATAGTTGCACTTGAACAAATGGTGCAACAATTGTCAGCGCAATTACAAAGTGGTGCACCATCACAATCTGTTCAATCTGCAAAAGAACAACGTCCTCGCGCAAAAAGCTCAAACGGCTATAAAGCGCCTACTGGACGTATACAAGAAGTGCTTAAGGATGCGACAAAGCAAGATGTCCAGCGTTTAAAAGCTGTATGGGCGCAAGCATTAAATCAATTGCAAAAGTCACAATCAGCTCTTTTAGCAGAAGCTGAACCTGTTGCGGCATCTTCGAGTGCTTTTGTGTTAAAATTCAAGTATGATATTCATTGTCAAATGGTTGCTGATAATCAAATGCTAAAAGCACAATTCACACAATTAATTGCAGGTCAGACGGGCACGATGTATGAAATGCTTTGTGCACCTGAAGAAACTTGGTTAAAGTTGCGTGAAGAGTTCATTCGTGATCATGGATTACAACAAAAGAAAGAACAGCTAGTTAATGATGATCCGAATGTTGAATTATTAGAACCACCACCGGCAGAAATGCCAGAAGAACCATTTATCGATGATGCACAACCACTTGCATCACAAGATCCACTTGTGACGGAAGCGGAAAAGCTATTTGGTAAGGATTTTATTGAAATTGTTGAAGACTGATTACTTAGGAGGAATAGGTTATGCGTGGAATGGGAAATATGCAAGGCATGATGAAGAAAATGCAAAAAATGCAAAAAGAAATGATGGAAGCTCAAGAAGCTTTAAATGTAGAACAATTTGAAGGTGTTGCTGGCGGCGGTATGGTCAAAGTAACAGTTACAGGTCAACGCGAAGTTGTAGATGTGAATCTTGATACTTCAGTAGTAGATCCTGACGATATCGAAATGCTACAGGATTTAATTGTTGTTGCAACGAATGAAGCACTTAAAAAAGTGGAAGAAAAAACAAATGCAACAATGGGTAAATTCACACAAGGCATGAACCTTCCATTCTAGGAGGTAACAATATGTATTACCCAGAACCAATATCTAAATTAATCGATAGTTTTATGAAATTGCCAGGTATCGGGCCGAAAACCGCGGCCCGACTGGCGTTTTTTGTGTTAACAATGAAAGAGGATGACGTTCTATCCTTTTCAAAAGCTTTAATAGAGGCAAAGCGTAATTTAAGCTATTGCTCTGTTTGTGGCAATATTACCGATATAGACCCATGTCATATTTGTACTGACAAACAACGTGACGCTTCTGTCATTTGTGTTGTCCAAGATACTAAAGATGTTATTGCAATGGAAAAAATGCGTGATTACCATGGTAAGTACCATGTGCTACAAGGAGCTATTTCACCGATGGATGGTATCGGTCCAGAGGATATTAATGTAGCCTCACTTTTAGTTCGACTACAAGATGAAACTGTACAGGAGCTTATTTTAGCAACTAATTCTACTATTGAAGGTGAAGCGACAGCTATGTATATTTCTCGTCTTGTCAAACCATCAGGCATCCGTACAACTCGTATCGCGCATGGATTACCTGTAGGTGGAGATTTAGAATATGCTGATGAAGTAACGTTATCGAAGGCAATGGAAGGCCGCCGAGAGTTATGAGTGAGGGATTGAGATGTTCTTCCGCAATAAAGGAAAGCTAAAAAAAGAATTTGATGAAAAGCTTGTTAATCTTATTAAAGAAACAAAAGAAGATTTACAGCAAGCGAAAGTAATTGAAGAATTATTAAATGATTATGATTTAGAGATTATTGCTCAACGGAAAGCTGCTGAGAGTATACATTTCTATTTATTTAAAGAAGCTAGAATTCGGCGAGTGTTAATTAAATAATAGTCGAGAGTTATAGAAGCGACATGGGAATCATAAACTTACATAATTATTATCGAAGGAGGCAATTGGATGCCGTGGATCGTAATTGTAAGTGTTTGTGTGCCTGTAGCGCTTCTTTTTCTTTATATAGTAGGAAGGCATGTTAAATTAGGAAAAGTATTAGAAGGGATATCTGTTTTTTGGTTCCGTTTTGCATTTGCGTTTTTATTATTATTCATTATCCATTTAGGTGTTGGATATGGCGGATATAACGTCCCTATCAACTTGTTTTCAGTGTTCACAATTGCAATATTAGGAATTCCAGGTGTGCTAGGAATAACTTTTTTAATATTTTTCTTATAAAAGACTTGCAAACTGTAAATGTTGTGATATAGTAATAAGAGTCGTTAAGATAACAACTGAAACAACAACTTATTATATAAAACAAAAACAATTAAAATAAATTGTTGACATTGATTTGAAAAGATGGTATTATATAAGAGTTGCTGAAATACGAAGCGACAAAATGAACCTTGAAAACTGAACAAGCAAAACGTAATCAATATAGTTTTTATTAGCTAACTTCGTTAGTGAACGAAACAAAATTTTGGACATC
>NZ_JBIWDT010000014.1:0-5583 GCF_044762185.1 Lysinibacillus sp. NPDC097162
CTCCTTCTCCGCCATTGGCCCCTTGGTCAAGCGGTTAAGACACCGCCCTTTCACGGCGGTAACACGGGTTCGAATCCCGTAGGGGTCATACTAAAGCACAGTCGATGTAATTGTTTACATCGACTGTGCTTTTTTTAACAGAAGAAATACGAAAAATCGTCTACCACTAAATAGGTAGACGATTTTTTTGCTTACGCACGTGACAGCATTCTTTCAAGAGAGCTACGAGCTTCTTTTGCCGTTGACGTATCCACTTGAATACGGTTATGTGGCTGGCCCTGATTAATGCTTTCAAGTGACCATAGTAAATGTGGAAGGTCAATGCGATTCATTGTAAGACAAGGGCAAAAGTTTTCGTTTAAAGAAATAATATGTTTATCAGGATGTTGTTGAATAATGCGGTTTACTAGATTCATTTCTGTTCCAATTGCCCACGCTGATCCGCTTGAAGTATTATTAATAGTATCAATAATATATTTTGTAGAGCCTGCATCATCTGCAGCAGCGACAACTTCACGGCTACATTCAGGATGAACGATAATACGCATATTTGGATGTGATTGACGAACCATTGCTATATGTTGCACTGTAAAGCCTTCATGGACTGAACAGTGTCCTTTCCACAATATTACTTGAATATTTTCTGGCGATTGATCTGTTTCAAGCGTATTCGTATGTGGATTCCATACGGCCATATTTTCGAGAGGCACACCTAAATCGAACGCTGTATTTCTTCCTAAATGCTGATCTGGTAAAAATAAAATACGTTGTTTTTGTGAAAATGCCCATTTTACCATTTCTTTTGCATTGGAGGAGGTTACACAGGCGCCACCGTGACGTCCAGTAAATGCTTTAATTGCAGCAGTAGAATTAACATATGTTAATGGCAAAATTGTATTGCCGAAAAGTTGCTGTAAAATAGGCCATGCTTGTTCTGTTTGATAAATATCTGCCATGTCTGCCATCGAACACCCTGCACGCATATCAGGTAAGTAGACATGTTGCTTCTCAGTAGTTAGCATATCGGCTGTTTCTGCCATAAAATGCACACCACAAAAAACAATATGCTCAGCTTCTTTATTAGTAGCTGATATTTGAGCAAGCTGTAAGGAATCTCCCGTAGCATCAGCAAATTGTATTACTTCATCTTTTTGATAGTGATGTCCAGGTATAAAGAGTTTCTTACCTAATTTCTTTTTAATAGCTCGAATACGAGATTCCATTTCTTCTGTTGACAATGTTCGATAATGCTCAGGAAGAAGTGAAGCTTGTTGTAGTAAACTAGTGATGGACAAGTGTATGCTCTCCTTTCATTTGTACAAGTGCGCTAATATCAAAAGCTTTTACAGAGTGAGTTAATGCACCTAAAGAAATCCATTGAATACCCGACTTTGCATAAGCATTGAGGTTTTCTAATGTAATGCCACCAGAAGCTTCAGTAGCGATATGTGCTGGAACAATTTGAAGCCAAGCACGTATTTCGTCTGGTGTACGATTATCGAACATAATAATGTCCGCCCCAGCTAATATAGCTTCTTCTAATTGTGCTTTCGTTTCAATCTCCACTTCGATTTTTACAGTGTGCCCAATTTTTTTGCGAGCAGTTTGTACGGCTTCAGTAATACTTCCTGCAAAAGCAATATGATTATCTTTGAGCATAATAGCATCGTATAAGCCACTTCGGTGATTATAGGCACCACCTACTCGTACAGCATATTTATCGAGCATACGTAATCCAGGAATTGTTTTGCGTGTATCGCAAATTTTCGCAGAGGTTCCTACTGTTTCACGAACTGCTAAATTGGCTGCAGTGGCGATAGCAGACATGCGTTGAATAAGATTTAAAATGACTCGCTCACCTAATAATAATTTTTGTAGAGGTCCTTTAATAACAGCAAGAACATCTCCGAAATTCACGGTATCACCATCATTTTTATGCATAGTTATATGCATGGAGGGATCGAGTAAACGAAATCCATGTTCGATAATAGGTGTTCCACAAAAAATGCCGCTGTCTTTTGCATAAAACGAAAAAGAACCTATTTGCTCAAATGAAAAGATCAGCTCGCTTGATAAATCCCCATCTCCTATATCTTCATTAAAAAATTGCTTGAGCATTTCCTCGAGTTTGATGATATTCATACAATGAATTCCTCACTTTCATTTGTCCTTGTTGAAAAATAATCCAGCGTTGTGCCCACTTTGCTTCACTGTTAGGCTTATCATTCCGAATGTGGGCACCACGAGTTTCTGTTCGTGTGATGGCAGCATGTACCATCAATGATGCAACAATATGCATCATGTAAAGTTCTAGTTGCTGTTGATTTAAGCCCATTACATTAACTTGACGTAGAATTTGTAATGAAGGTAGTTGTTCTATCAAAAGCTGCATATCCAAAGGGTTTCGGACGATGCCCAATGTGTGCATCATTGTTTGTTGTAAGTTTTCCTTTGTTAATAAAGCAGGCATCGATTGATGGCAATGAGCAACAGCAAGCGTGAAATTAGTTTGCTTACAACCAGTTTTTATAATAAATTGAGCCATTTTTTGACCGAATGTTATGCCTTCAAGTAATGAATTGCTAGCTAAACGGTTTGCACCATGAACCCCTGTACAAGCAACCTCACCAACTGCATAAAGATTAGAAATCGAGGTTCTTCCCGTATCATCAGCAATCACACCACCCATTAAAAAATGGCTGCCTGGAGCTACAGGAATTAGACCGTTTTGTAAATCAATACCGTTATCTATGCAAAGTTTTGTAATAGTAGGGAATTTATTATCAAATCCCTGAATGCTTGAAATATCAATAAACGTTTCTTGCCCGAATGTACGTTTAATATATAACGTGTGTGCAGTAACATGACGTGGTGCTAAATCGAGCAACGGATGCACACCTGCCATAATCGGTTGACGCTCTGCATTAACAAAAATTCCTCCAGCACCCCGAACAGCTTCAGAAACCAATCCTTTAGCTTCACCATTACACCATAATAGACTTGGATGAAATTGCATAAATTCCATATCACTGATGGCAGCACCCGCACGATACGCTAATGCAATACCGTCTCCAGTATTCGTGGCATAGTTAGAAGTACTTGAGTAGAGAGCACCCGCACCACCTGAAGCAAGGATGACGTGATGAGCAAAATAACGTTTTATTCCTTTATCGCTTTTTGTCAGCACGCCAATACAAGCACCATCCGTATTCATTAACAACTCGAATGCCATCTCGTTGCTATTAACGTGAACATTTGGAGATAGATGCTGAAGCAAGTAATCAATCAGTATTTGACCAGTCCTATCACCACCAGCATGTAAAATGCGATGATGGCTATGTGCTCCTTCTAAGCCAAGGGCAGGTTCGCCATTATCTAGTCGATCAATTGGTAATCCATCTAATAGCAGTTGTTGGATAATCGTCATTCCATCCTGTATAAGTACATCAACAAATTTGTTTTCATGATGGTATTCACCAGCAGACAGTGTATCAGTGATATGAAACTTTATATGATCTTCTGGACTAGTAACAGCAGCTATTCCTCCTTGTGCACGATAAGAGCTACTTGTTTTAACAGAGGATTTTGTAACAATCTGTACTTGAAAATATTGTCCGAGTAGTCGTGCAGCTTGAAGAGACGCAATGCCGCTACCAATAATGAGTATGTCTGTCTTTACATCCATAGCTATACCTTCTTTACAGTTGTCTTGACACATATCTTTACATAAAATAAAAAGGAAAACAAGACTTGATGACTAGAAAGGGAGAATAAGATGATTTATATGGATTATGCAGCAACATCTCCAATGTCGAGTAATGCACTTCAGGCTTATTGTGACGTTGCAAAACGGTATTATGGAAATAGTGCGAGCTTACACGATTTAGGAGGACAAGCAAATTATTTTGTTGAGCAGGCAAGGGCTATAGTAGCAGGGACTCTCGGTGTAGAAAGTGATGGGATTATTTTTACTGGGAGCGGAACAGAGGGAAATTTAATATCAATTTTGTCACTTGCTTTAGCTTCAAAAAAAGGAAAGCATATTATTTCATCACAAGCCGAACATACATCCGTTCATGCAGCATTAAATACACTTGAAAAAATGGGGTTTACCATCACGAAATTACCTTTACAGCTTAATGGATGTATCGATGTAGAACAAGTTCGTGAGGCGATAAGGGAAGATACAGCATTAATAACGATTCAACATGTAAATTCCGAAATAGGTTCCATCCAACCTGTAGAGGAAATTGCAATAATAGCAAATAACGAAAATATATTTTTCCATGTAGATTGTGTGCAATCCTATTGTAAACTAGCAACAAATTCATTTAGTGCATACGTAGATGCGATGACGATTTCAGCCCATAAAATAGGAGGACCTAAAGGGTGTGGGGCTATATTTATAAATCCGAAAATTCGAGTTCCAGCATTAACGCCTGGTGTAACGCATGAACGAGGTTTACGTGGTGGAACACTAGATACACCTGCCATTGTTGCGTTTGCGGCAGCCATTGAAAATTATCAATATGAGCGTCAACATTATGATTTGCTACGTCAATATTTACGAAAAAATTTACCTTCAGCTTGTCAATTGATTGACAGTGTAGAGCAACTGCCTAATATATGCGGTTTGATAATGGAAAAAGTGGAAGGGCAATATGTATTGTTAAAATTAAACGAGGCAGGTATTTGTATTTCAACTGGTAGTGCCTGTGATATACACAGTGAATCTGGTACGAAAGCAATTTTATCAATGGGCTATACGATGGAGGAGGCACGTCAATTTTTTAGAATATCCTTTGGACCAACAACAACATTCGAAGAAATTGATCAATTACTTGCTGCACTGACGAATGTTTTTGCGAAATACTAAACGAAAATAATGGTAGGGAAATATTTAAAAAAAAGCTTTAGATTTTCACTCAGAGTCGCCACTTTCAGCGAAAATCAAAGCTTTTCTTAAAGTAAGTTAAACGGAACGAAAGATAGGAGATTGAATTTGTCATATGTTAATAAACTCCAGCATTTAATGTGAACTTTACCTAATGCCTACAGAAAGCTAACACCTGCATTTATAATTGTTACGAAGTAGTTTTAACTACGAGATTATTGGGGAAACTGCAATCAGGCAAATTCGTGATGTGCTCTTGAATTGTTTACCGCTAGATTATCAAAAGGACAGTAGTTGTGTTTGGTAGTTTAAATATATTCTTTATTCTATTTGCTAAAACTAAACTTTTTAATTTTTATGTAATAAAATGTTTTCTTTTGAAAAAACAATTGCTATAATGATTAGCAGAGCGATTATTTCTCTCACATAACAAAAATATCTTCAAAAAGTAGTAATTTCTTTTTTTTATAAAAAAGGGTTGCATTATGTTGATAAACGTTATACAATAATTCTTGTCTTGAAGGACAGGTAAACAACTTCAAAACGAAATACATAAGGGTTTCAAGATACGTTATAAATTGGAAACCGAAAATAGTCTAGTGATGATGGCAAAGAGGTCACACCCGTTCCCATACCGAACACGGAAGTTAAGCTCTTTAGCGCCGATGGTAGTTGGGGGCTTCCCCCTG
>NZ_JBIWDT010000015.1:0-2273 GCF_044762185.1 Lysinibacillus sp. NPDC097162
AAGGCGGAGCCGCAGCGAAAGCGAGTCTGAATAGGGCGAATTAGTACGTGGTCGTAGACCCGAAACCAGGTGATCTACCCATGTCCAGGGTGAAGGTGAGGTAACACTTACTGGAGGCCCGAACCCACGCACGTTGAAAAGTGCGGGGATGAGGTGTGGGTAGCGGAGAAATTCCAATCGAACTTGGAGATAGCTGGTTCTCTCCGAAATAGCTTTAGGGCTAGCCTCGTGATGAGAATACTGGAGGTAGAGCACTGTTTGGACTAGGGGGCCATCCCGGTTTACCGAATTCAGACAAACTCCGAATGCCAGATATTTATACACGGGAGTCAGACTGCGAGTGATAAGATCCGTAGTCAAAAGGGAAACAGCCCAGACCACCAGCTAAGGTCCCAAAGTAATCGTTAAGTGGAAAAGGATGTGGCGTTGCACAGACAACCAGGATGTTGGCTTAGAAGCAGCCATCATTTAAAGAGTGCGTAATAGCTCACTGGTCGAGTGACGCTGCGCCGAAAATGTATCGGGGCTAAACGATTCACCGAAGCTGTGGATTGACATCTACGATGTCAGTGGTAGGAGAGCGTTCTAAGTGCGTTGAAGTCAGACCGGAAGGACTGGTGGAGCGCTTAGAAGTGAGAATGCCGGTATGAGTAGCGAAAGACGGGTGAGAATCCCGTCCACCGTATGACTAAGGTTTCCTGAGGAAGGCTCGTCCGCTCAGGGTTAGTCGGGACCTAAGCCGAGGCCGATAGGCGTAGGCGATGGACAACAGGTTGATATTCCTGTACCACCTCCTCACCGTTTGAGAAATGGGGGGACGCAGTAGGATAGGGTAAGCGCGCCGTTGGTTGTGCGCGTCCAAGCAGTAAGGCGTGTGTGTAGGCAAATCCGCACACTGTAACGTTGAGCTGTGATGGCGAGTCCGTATGGACGAAGTTCCTGATTTCACACTGCCAAGAAAAGCCTCTATCGAGGTGAGAGGTGCCCGTACCGCAAACCGACACAGGTAGTCGAGGAGAGAATCCTAAGGTGTGCGAGAGAACTCTCGTTAAGGAACTCGGCAAAATGACCCCGTAACTTCGGGAGAAGGGGTGCTCTTGAGCGTGCAAGCGCACGAGAGCCGCAGTGAATAGGCCCAGGCGACTGTTTAGCAAAAACACAGGTCTCTGCAAAACCGTAAGGTGACGTATAGGGGCTGACGCCTGCCCGGTGCTGGAAGGTTAAGAGGAGTGGTTAGCGCAAGCGAAGCTGCGAATTGAAGCCCCAGTAAACGGCGGCCGTAACTATAACGGTCCTAAGGTAGCGAAATTCCTTGTCGGGTAAGTTCCGACCCGCACGAAAGGCGTAACGATCTGGGCACTGTCTCAACGAGAGACTCGGTGAAATTATAGTACCTGTGAAGATGCAGGTTACCCGCGACAGGACGGAAAGACCCCGTGGAGCTTTACTGTAGCCTGATATTGAATTTTGGTACAACTTGTACAGGATAGGTAGGAGCCAGAGATCTCGGAGCGCCAGCTTCGAAGGAGGCGTCGGTGGGATACTACCCTGGTTGTATTGAAATTCTAACCCATGCCCCTTAGCGGGGCAGGAGACAGTGTCAGGCGGACAGTTTGACTGGGGCGGTCGCCTCCTAAAAGGTAACGGAGGCGCCCAAAGGTTCCCTCAGAATGGTTGGAAATCATTCGTAGAGTGTAAAGGCACAAGGGAGCTTGACTGCGAGACCTACAAGTCGAGCAGGGTCGAAAGACGGGCTTAGTGATCCGGTGGTTCCGCATGGAAGGGCCATCGCTCAACGGATAAAAGCTACCCCGGGGATAACAGGCTTATCTCCCCCAAGAGTCCACATCGACGGGGAGGTTTGGCACCTCGATGTCGGCTCATCGCATCCTGGGGCTGTAGTCGGTCCCAAGGGTTGGGCTGTTCGCCCATTAAAGCGGTACGCGAGCTGGGTTCAGAACGTCGTGAGACAGTTCGGTCCCTATCCGTCGTGGGCGTAGGAAATTTGAGAGGAGCTGTCCTTAGTACGAGAGGACCGGGATGGACACACCGCTGGTGTACCAGTTGTCTTGCCAAAGGCATCGCTGGGTAGCTATGTGTGGACGGGATAAGTGCTGAAAGCATCTAAGCATGAAGCCCCCCTCAAGATGAGATTTCCCATTACGCAAGTAAGTAAGATCCCTCAAAGACGATGAGGTAGATAGGTTCGAGGTGGAAGTGTGGTGACACATGGAGCTGACGAATACTAATCGATCGAGGACTTAACCAAAAAA
>NZ_JBIWDT010000016.1:0-2184 GCF_044762185.1 Lysinibacillus sp. NPDC097162
GCTCTTTAGCGCCGATGGTAGTTGGGGGCTTCCCCCTGTGAGAGTAGGACGTCGCTAGGCACACAAAGCAGTCAGCAATAGCTGGCTGTTTTTTTGTTTTATCTAAAAATAAAGATTTAATAGAGACGATTGTGTAATTAAACGAATTGCGAAAGATAGATGATGCTAGAAGCCCGTTAGGGGTATTCGAGTAAATACGACCACCATATAGATTCAGAAAAAGTTCTATCTGTAAGTATAGATTCCCAAGGGGGGTAACAATCTATCATTTATTATTGAAGAGATAAGTGTTGTGATGAGTTTGTAATTGATGCGTATTTATATCAGATGGGAAAGCAATACTAAATTTTTTCAAAGTTATGGTGTTAACACTATTGCGTATTTTCAGATGCTTATATATATTTATACATATTTAAGAGAAATTGCAGATATTAATCACTTGTGCAATTTAAGATTTGGTATTTTTATAAGATTTATATTTTGATCGTTCTAATAACTTACGATTTATATGATGAATAGTAATTTTATTCAGTAAGTACCTTTTTATAATACTCAGTTGTTAAAAGATAAAGGCAGTAATGAAAGGGGTTTATCCTTTGTCATTGCTGCCTTTTCAGTTAAGATTGGTTTTTTATAAAGTGATGTTTTACATAGCAGAATTGCTAGTCCCTACTAGTGCCTATATATGAATTTCTATGAAGGCTGTTTAATACAAGGGGGTTCTTTTTAATTAATGAAGAATATGGACTTCTGGCCATCATGCTAAATTTACACAGGTGAAAACTAAGGAACTGTGTTTCCCCTATTCTTTAACTATAAGTAAGGAGGGTCGATACGGCTAAAATTTTATAGTTAAAGAATGCATTATAACAAAATATTTGCTAAACGTTGATTCCAATTTAGGCACACAAGTTGTTTACAGAGTTGAGTATTATACTGCTTTACTAAATCGACAAATTTCGCTTTTTTAAGTTCTAATCTTTTTGCTAGTTTCCTATAATGTAACCATTACTTGAAAAAGGAGAGGGAATTTTGTGGATTGATGGTGTTTTTTCTGGTGGGGGATTGAAAGGGTTCGCATTAGTTGGAGCGTATCAAGTATTAGAAGCTGAAAATTTCCACTTTAAACGGGTTGCAGGAACAAGTGCTGGAGCTATTTTAGCAGCTTTTATTGCTGCTGGTTATAGTGGTAAAGAAATTGAATGTATGCTTGAAGAGTTGGATGTACCTTCATTATTAGACCCTCGAAAAACATTTCTGCCATTGCCGTTTATGAAATGGATTAATGTCTATAACCATTTAGGCTTGTATAAAGGGAAAGCATTAGAAAAATGGTTCTTTCAAAAATTAGCGGATAAGGGAGTTTACACTTTTGCGGATATACCCGAAGGTTCATTGAAATTAGTAGCGTCGGATTTATCAAATGGTAGAATTATTGTTTTACCAGATGATTTACACAAGTATCAAATCGATGCTAGTAATTTTTCTGTTGCTAGTGCATTGCGTATGAGCTGTGGTATTCCATTTTTCTTTGAACCGGTTACATTAAAAACAGGAAAAGGCGAATCAGTCATTGTTGATGGTGGTGTATTAAGTAATTTCCCTCTATGGATCTTTGATGATAAAGAAGGACGCAAAAAGCGACCAGTACTTGGTCTTAAACTAAGTAGAAGTAGTGAAGAACAATGTCCTCAAGTAATAAAGAATGGTTTAAATTTATTTGAAGCGTTATTTGCAACTATGAAAGGGGCACATGATGAAAGATATATTTCAAGAAGACATGAAAGAGATATTGTTTTTATTCCGGTAGATGATTATAGCGCTACGCAATTTGATTTAAATGAGGAGACAAAGGAAACTTTACTAGAGATAGGTAGGAACCGTACTATTCAATTCTTAAAGACATGGCCTAGGTTTAGAATATAAAATTCTAAAAAAATGATAAAACCTATTGACGACTTATAAACTAGATGTTATTATATAAAAGTTGCTGTTACGACATGTAACTACGAAATAAAAAAACAAAATAAATGTTTGACATTATTTCAAAAACATGTTATTATATAAAAGTTAACTCTTACAAAACAGTTAACAAAATGAACCTTGAAAACTGAACAAGCAAAACGTAATCAATATAGTTTTTACTAGCTAACTTCGTTAGTGAACGAAACAAAATTTTGGACA